>NZ_JAIHOO010000001.1:0-1200000 GCF_019733395.1 Lysobacter sp. BMK333-48F3
TTGAACGTGTCCAGCAACAGCGAACGCTCCGCCGGCGGCAACAGCTCCAGCGTCTCTACCGGCCGCGCGGGGTCGCACGCCATCTCCAGCAGCAGGCGTTCCAGGCCGCCGAGCCAGCGCTCGATGCTGGAACGCCGATACAGGTCGGCGTCGTAGCTCAGGCCGCCGGCGTAGCCGTCGGCGGTCTCGCTCAGATTCAACACCAGGTCGTGACTGGCGGTGTGCTGCTGCAGCGGGAATTCCTCGATGCGCAACTCGCCCAGGCGCAACGCCGTCGATGGCGTGTTGTTCAGCGACACCAGGGTCTGGAACAAGGGGCCGTGGCCGAGCGCGCGCTGCGGCCGCACCGCATCGACGATGCGGTCGAACGGCACCTCCTGGCGCTCGAAGCAGGCCAGCAGTTCCTGGTGCACGGCGCGAACCAGGGCCTCGGCGGTCATGCCTTCGTCCAATCGCGTCCGCACCGGCAAGGTATCGACGAAGAAGCCGATCAGTTGCTCCAGCTCGGTGCGCGGCCGGTGCGCGACCGGCATGCCGACGACCAGGTCGCGTTGGCCGCTCATCCGCGCCAGCATCAGGTTCCAGGCCGCCAGGATCGCCGCGAAAGGCGTCGTGCCGCAGCGCGCGGCCAACCCGCGCACCGCCGCGCTCACCGCCTGCGGCCAGCGCACCTCGACCCGCGCGCCGCGATGCCGCGCCACCGCCGGCCGGGCGAAGTCGCCGGCCAGGGTCGACAGCAGCGGCGCGCCGTCCAGCGCCTGCTTCCATGCCGACAACGCGGTCTCGAAGGCCGCTCCCTGTTGCCGGCCGCGCTCCCAGGCGGCGAAATCCGGGTATTGCAGCGCCAGCGGCGGCAACGGATCCGGACGCCCCTCCAACTGCGCCGCGTACAAGGCCGCGACTTCGCGCACCAGGATGCCGACCGACCAGCCATCGCTGACGATGTGATGCTGGGTCAGCACCAGCACATGGTCTTCCTCGCCCAACCGGATCAGGCGCGCGCGCACCGGCGGCTCGCGCTGCAGATCGAACGGCAGGCCCGCTTCTTCGCCGCACAGGGCCTGCAGCCGCGATTCGCGCTCGGCGTCCGCGGCGTCCGCCAGGTCGGACCGGGCCAGCGCGAAATCGGCCGGGGCGGCGATCGTCAGCTCCGGCTCGCCGTCGCGGTCGCGGATGCGGCTGCGCAGGATCTCGTGCCGTGCCATCACTCCGCTCAGCGCCGCCTGCAGGGCCTCGCTGCGCAGCGGCCCGAGCAGACGCAGCGCGGCGCAGATCCGGTAGGCATCGCCGGCACCGCCGTCGAGACGGTGCAGGAACCACAGCCGGCGCTGGCCCCAGGACAACGGCAGCGCGCCGTCGCGATCGATCCGCACGATGGCGGCATCGCCCGCTTGCGTCGGCGCTTCGCCGGCGCGCAGGCGCTTGAGCGCGACCGCGCGGCGCAAGGCTTGCAGCCGCTCTTCGGCCTCGTTCGCGGGCAGGCGATCCGCGCCCTGCCCCTGCTGTCCCTTGCCGCTTGCGTCGCTTCGATTCTGCGTCATCGCCTCGATTCCATTACGTCGTCGGTTCCACGTCCATTGCCTGCACCGCCACAGCCGCCGGCGCCTACTCGTCCAGCAGCGCCAGCAGTTCGTCTTCGCTGAGCTCGTCCAGTCCCGCGCTGGCCTGCGCTACCGCCTGGGCGTCGAACCCGGCCAATCCTTTCTCGGTCGCCGCGGCCGCCATCGCCGCCAAGGTGGGATGGGCGAAGATGTCGCGTATCGCCAAGCCGATCCCGAGCCGCTCGCGCACCCGCTGCGCCAGTTGCAGCGCCGACAGCGAGTGTCCGCCGAGCAGGAAGAAGTCGTCGCCGCGACAGACCTCGGCGACGCCGAGCAGTTCGCGCCAAAGCCCGGCGAGGTCGCGCTCGGTCCGGTCGGCCGGCGGCTCGCGGCGCCCGTCGCCGGCGATCCGTCCCGGCGCCGGCAGCGCGGCCGAGTCCAGCTTGCCGTTGGCGGTGGTCGGAATCCGGCCGAGGAACACGTAATGCGCCGGACGCAGGTAGTCGGGCAAGGTCGCGACCTGGTCGCGCAGGGCGCGTTCGAGCACGCCGCGGCCGCTCCAGACCATAGCCTCCTGCGTGCCCGCATCCGCCGCGACCGTCGCCGGCTCGGGCGATGGGGAGCGACGCGTCGCATAAACGTTGTGCAGGGCGGTGCCGGCCAGCGCCGCCTCCTGCTCGCTGGCGACCGCGAAGCCATGCCTCTCCAGCAGGCCGCGTACCCGCGCCAAACGTCCGTCCAGGTCGTGCACCTCCACCACCACCTGACGCAGACGCGGCCAATGCGCATCGTCGATGCCGAGCAATACTTCCAGCTCGGCGCCCTCCACATCCACCTTGAGCAGGTCGATGCGGTCCAGCGCGTGCTCGGCGACGATCTGCGACACGGTCCGCAACGGCCGCCGCACCCGTTCCTCGCGCATGCGCTCGTCCAGCAGCTCGCGCAGCCCCTCGCCGGCCGGCGCTGCGGCCGAAGACGAACTCAGATAAGACTCGACCACGCCGCGCGAGGCGGCGGCATCCAGCACGCTGCTGGAAACGATGCTGTTGTGCGGATAGAACACGAACTCGGCCTCGCCGGGCGCGGCCGCCAGACCGCAATCGTAGACCGTGGCGTCCAGACCGCGCAGTTCGGCGTTCAGGCGCGCGATGCGATGGACTTGCGGGATCGGCTCGAACGCGAAGATCCGCGCGTCGCGGCAGCGTTCGCCGACGTAGAGCGCGAACATGCCGATGTTGGCGCCGACGTCGAACACGCAACAGCCGTCGTCGAGGCGGATGCCGTGGCGACGGTAGGCGTCGCCGGCGAAGATCTCCTCGTGCAGGAACCGGGTCTCGCTGGTGTTGAGGTGGAACACCTCGCCGAGGCCGTCGAGTTCCAGCGTATCGGCGCCCGCTTCCGCCGCCAACGCCGCCAGCGCGCGCGGCACCGCGGCGCGGCGCGCCGACGGCACCGCGTAGGCCAGCAGCCGGCGATCGCCGTCGCCGTCGCCGAAGTCGCGCGCGATTACCCGCACGTCGTCCAGTCCCGGGTGCGCGGCCAGGCAGGCCTCGATTTCGCCCGGCTCGACCCGATAGCCGCGGATCTTCAGCTGGAAGTCGCTGCGCCCCAGGTATTCGAGCGCGCCGTCCTCGCGCCAGCGGCCGAGGTCGCCGGTGCGGTACATCCGCCCTGAGGGCGCGTAGGGATCGGGCAGGAACCGCTGCCCGGTCAGTTCCGGACGATTCCAGTAGCCGCGGCCGACCTGCACGCCGCCGATGTACAGCTCGCCTATCGCGCCCAGGGGCACCGGCCGCTGCGCCGGATCGAGCACGTACATGCGGGTGTTGGCGATGGGCCGGCCGATCGGCACCGTCTCGGGCGCGGCCTCCTCGCAGGCCCACCAGGTCACATCCACCGCCGCTTCGGTCGGTCCGTACAGATTGTGCAGGCGCACCGTCGGCGACCATTGCCGGAAGCGCGCCTGCAAGCGCGGCGGCAAGGCCTCGCCGCTGCACAGCACATGCCGCAATCCCAGGCACTGCGCGGCTTCGGCGCCGTCCAGGAAGGCCTGCAGCATCGACGGCACGAAATGCACCATGGTCACTCCGCGCTCCTGGATCGTGCGCGACAGATAGCCCGGGTCCGCCTGCCCGCCCGGTCGCGCCAGCACCAGGCGCGCGCCGCTCAGCAGAGGCAGGAACAGCTCCCAGACCGACACGTCGAAACCGAACGAGGTCTTCTGCAGCACCACGTCGCGCGCATCCACGCCGAACCGGTCGCGCGCCCACAGCAGGCGATTGACCACCCCATCGTGCTGATTCATCGCCCCCTTCGGCCGGCCGGTCGATCCCGAGGTGTAGATCAGATAGGCCAGGCTCGACTCGCTGAGCTCCGGCACCGGCGCGGCTGCGCTCGGGTAACCGGACCATTCCTCCGCCGCGTCCAGGCGCCAGACCCGGTCGCAAGCCGAGGCCAGTCCGGGCAGGGTCCGCAGCAGCTCGGACTGGACCAGCAGCACGCAGGCGCCGGAATCCTCGAGCATGAAAGCCAAGCGCTCGTGCGGATAATCGGGATCCAACGGCACGTAGGCGGCGCCGGACTTGAGGACGCCGAGCAGTCCCACCGGCAACTGCAGCGAACGCCGGGTGCAGATCGCCACCCGCGCCTCGGGACCGACCCCGCACGCGCGCAGCCGGCTGGCGACCCGGTTGGCCGCCGCGTCCAGTTCGGCGTAGCTCAGCGCCGCGCCTTCGTACTCGACTGCGATCGCATCCGGGGTACGCGCGGCCTGGGCCTCGAACAAGCCGTGCACGGTCGTGCCGCGCGGATAGGCGACCGCAGTGTCGTTGAACTGCTCCAGCATCAGCCGGCGCTGCGGCTCGGGCAGCACCTCCAGTTCGCAGACGCCGGTCGCGGCGTCGCGCTCCAGCGCCTCGGCCAGGCCGGCCAGCGCGCGCTCGAGCAAGCCGATGCAGCGCATCGGATCGATCGATCGCGCGCAATGCACGACCAGGGTATAGCCCTCGCCCTCGTCGTTGACCGACATCGACAGCGGGTAGTTGGTGCGTTCTTCCATGAACAACACCCGGATGCGGTCCCAATCGGCGCCGCCGGGGCCCGGTTCGGCCAGCGCGACGCTGTGGCGGTAATTGAGCAGCGTGGTGAACAACGGCTGCGGCGCCGGCACCGCGCTGCAGCGTTGCGCCAGCGCCAGCGGCGCGTGCTCGTGCTGCAGCAGCGCCGCCAGTTGCGCGGCGGCCGCCTCCACCGCGGTCGCGGCGCTGCGCCGGTCGACCTGCAAGCGGAACGGCAGGGTGTTGATGAACACCCCCATCATCCGTTCGGCGTCGTCGCCGCCCATCCGCCCGGACAGCACGGTGCCGAACACCACGTCGTCGCGCCCGCTACAGCGCGCCACGACCTGCGCCCAGGCGACATGGAACAGGGCCGCCGGCGCGACCCCAAGCGCCCGCGCGCAGGCGCGGATCGCCGCCGCGAGCGGCGCGGGCAAGGCGCGCCGCGCTTCGTGCACGCCGGCTGCGCCGCCATGCAAGGCGTCGACTCCGAACGCGACGGTCGGCGCGTCGACGTCGCCGAGCAACCCGCTGAAATACGCCTCGTGCGCCTGAGCCGGCTGCGCCGCGATCGCGGCCAGGTGGCGGCCGAACGGCACCGGCGTCGGCAACTGTTCCGCGCGGCCGTCGAGCAGTACCGCGACCTCGCTCAGGATCAGCTCCAGGGTGACGTGGTCGCTGATCAGGTGGTGATTGACCAGGGCCAGGCGCCACTGCGCGCCGTCGGCATCGGCGGCGGCGTGCAGCGCGATCAGCGGCGCCCGGTCCAGGGCGATGCGGGTCGTGGCCGGATCGGCGATCCGCGACAGCCAGGCGGTCGGGTCCGCGCCCGCCGGCACCGCCGCCTCCTGCAACGGCAGCTCGACCCGGCGGTGTACGACCTGCACCGGCCGCGCCAGTCCCTGCCAGTGCACCGAGCTGCGCAGGATGTCGTGGCGCGCCACCACCGTGCGCAGCGCCTCGACGAAGCGATCCAGCCCGCTGCGGTCGGCGAAACCGAGCACGAAGGTGGACAGGTAGGGGTCCCCCGTCTCTTCGGCCAGGTGATGGAACAAGATGCCTTCCTGCAGCGGCGCCAGCGGATAAACGTCCTGCACGTTGGCCGCGCCGCCGGGGATGCGCGCGGCCAGGAGGTCCAGCTCGGCCTGCGACAGGCCCGCCAGCGGCACCAGGTCCGGCCGCAATGCGGTGGCATGCTCCGGCACCCCGGCGGCGACCGGCGCGGCCGGGCGGACGCCGCCGGCGTCGAGCTGGGCGCAGAACGCGCGCAGCACCGGTGCGGCGAACAGCATGCGCACGTCGACCGTATCGCCGTGCTCGCGCAACCGGGCCACGATGCGGATCGCCAGCATCGAATGTCCGCCCAGTTCGAAGAAGCCGTCGTCGCGCCCCACCTGCTCCAGCCCCAGCAACTCGCGCCACAGCGCCGCGACCCGGCGTTCGGTCGGGGTCGACGGCGGCAGGAAATCGCGCGCGGCCATCGCCCCGCGCTCCGGCGCCGGCAGCGCGTTGCGGTCCAGCTTGCCGTTCGGCGTCAACGGCAGCGCGGCGAGCCGGACGATCGCGGCGGGCACCATGTATTCGGGCAGGACCGCGGCCAAGGCGGCGCGCAACCGCGCCGGCGCCGGATCGGCGCCGTCGTGCGCGACCACGTACGCCGCCAGCCTGGGATCGCCCGGCTCGTCCTCGCGCGCGACCACCACCGCCTCGCGCACGCCCGGCTCGGCCAGCAACTGCGCCTCGATCTCGCCCAGCTCGATGCGGAAACCGCGGATCTTGACCTGCTGGTCGTTGCGGCCGAGATATTCGACGCTGCCGTCGTCCAGCCAACGGCACAGGTCGCCGGTGCGGTAGACGCGTCCGCCGGCCGGGTCCAGCGGATCGGGCAGGAAACGTTCGTCGGTCAGTTCGGGCCGGTTGAGGTAGCCGCGCGCGACCTGCACCCCGCCGATCAGCAGTTCGCCCGGCGCGCCCACCGGCAGCGGCCGCATCGCCTCGTCGACGATGTAGAAACGGGTGTTGGCGATCGGCCAGCCGATCGGCGCGCGCCCGCCCGGATCGCCGGGCCGGCACGGCGCATAGCAGACGTTGACCGAGGTTTCGGTCGGGCCGTAGTGGTTGAACAGCTCGGTGCCCGGCAACGCCCGGAAGAAGCGCTGCGCGAGCTCGTAGGGCAGCGCTTCGCCGCCGGAGAACACCTGGCGCAGGCAAGTGCACTGGCCGAAGCGCGGATGATCGAGCATGGCCCGCAGCAGGGTCGGCACCAGCTTGAGCCGGGTCGCTCCGCCGCGCAGGATCAGGTCGATCAGATACTCGGCGTCGAAATGGCGTCCCGGCGCGGCGATCAGCAGGCGAGCGCCGCAGATCAGCGCGCTGAAGAAATCCCAGATCGAGGCGTCGAAGCTGAAGGGCGTCTTCTGGATCAGGATGTCGCGGCCGTCCATCGGGTACTGCGCGCGCAGCCAGCACATGTGGTTGGCGATGCCGCGGTGCTGCACCATCACGCCTTTCGGCCGTCCGCTCGAGCCGGAGGTATAGATCACATAGGCCAGGTGCTCGGGGCTCGGCTCCGCCGGCGCCTCGTCCGGCGTCGGCGCCGTCGCCGGATACGCTTCGACCTCGTCCCAGCCGGCATCCAGAGCCAGATCCCGGCGGGTTTCGTCCGCCGGCCACATCGACCGCAGCCGCGCCTGGGTCAGCAGGATCGGCGGGCGGGCGTCGTCGAGCATGTAGCGCAGGCGCTCGATCGGGTAGGACGGATCCAGCGGCAGGAACGCGGCGCCGGCCTTGAGCGTGCCGAGCTGGGCCACGACCATCTCCAGCGAACGCTCCATGCCGATCGCGACCAGCACGTCCGGTCCGCAACCGCGCGCGCGCAGATAGCGCGCCAGGCGGTTGGCGCGTGCGTCCAGTTCGGCATAGGTCAGTTGCGCGTCTTCGAACTCGACCGCCACCGCATCCGGCGTCCGCCGCACCTGCGCCTCGATCAGCCGGTGGATCAGCATCGGTTCGGCGAACACGGTGTCGGTGTCGTTGAACCGCTGCAGCAGGCGGGTGCGTTCGCTCTGCCCGAGCACGTCCAACGCGTCCACGGCGGTGGACGGCGCGGCCTGGGTCAACGATTCGAGGAGGCTGAGCAAATGGCCGGCCCAGCGCTGCGCGGTGGCCGCGTCGAACAGGTCCGTCGCATACTCCAGCCGGCCCTGGATCCGTTCGCCGTCGTCGCTCAACGCCAGGGTCAAGTCGAAGTGGGTCGTCGCCTGCTCCAGGCGCAACGGCTCCACCCGCAGTCCGGCCAGGTCCAGGGCCCCGGCCGGCGTGTTGTCGTAATTCAGCATCGCCTGGAACAGCGGCGCGTGCGCCAGGCTGCGCGCCGGGCGCACGGCGTCGACCACCCGCTCGAACGGCACGTCCTGCGCCGAGTAGGCGAACGCCAGGGTCTCGCGGGTGCGCTGCATCAGCGCCGCCACATCGGGCGCGTCGCGCAGGTCCACGCGCAGCGCCAGGGTGTTGACGAAAAAGCCGATCAAGCCCTCCACGCCGGCCTGGCCGCGATTGGCCGCCGAGGCGCCGATCAGCAGGTCGCGCTGGCCGCTCAGCCGCGACAACAGCACCGCCCACGCCGCCAG
This sequence comes from Lysobacter sp. BMK333-48F3, assembly GCF_019733395.1. Lineage (NCBI taxonomy): Bacteria > Pseudomonadati > Pseudomonadota > Gammaproteobacteria > Lysobacterales > Lysobacteraceae > Lysobacter > Lysobacter sp. BMK333-48F3. Next base: position 8,227 of record NZ_JAIHOO010000001.1, read on the forward strand.
CAGCACGTTGAAAGCAGTGGCGTCCCAGCGCAGCGCGAACTCGCGCACCCGTGCGGTCAGCGCGGCGGGCAGCGCCAGTTCGATCGCGGCGCCGGCGAAGCTCTGCTGCGGCGGTCGCGGCCGGTCGCTGGGCAGGGCCAGCAACCCGGGCGCATCGCCGATGCGCGCGCGCCACGCGTCCAGACGCGCCTGCGCCGCATCGCCTTCGACCCGCTCGCGCTGCCATGCGGCGTAGTCGCCGTACTGCACCGGCAGCGGCGGCAGCGGATCGGACCGGCCTTGCGCGTAGGCCGCGTACAACGCGCCCAACTCGCGCACCAGCACGCCCAGCGACCAGCCGTCGGAGACGATGTGGTGCTGGACCAGGATCGCCACATGCTCGCACTCGCCCAGCCGCAGCAGCCTGCAGCGCACCAGCGGCGGACGCGCGAGATCGAAGGCGGTGGCGCATTCTTGCGCGACGATGGCCTGGATCCGCGCCAGCTGGGCCTCGGCCGACAGGTCGCTGAGGTCGTCCTCGCGGATCGGCATGCCGATGTCGGCGGCGGCCGGCTCCGCGCGGCCGGCGCCATCGCGTTCGACGAAGGCGCAGCGCAGCGCTTCGTGGCGGGCGACGATGCGGTCCAGCGCGGCGCGCAAGGCCGCCCGATCCAGGCGACCGCCCAGACGCAAGGCCGCCGGCAGCAGGTAGGCGGTGGCGCTGGCCGGCTCCAGCCGATCCAGGAACCACAGCCTCTGCTGCGAGAACGACAGCGGCAGGCCGCCGTCGCGGTCGACGATCGCGATCGGCGGCGCGGCCGGAGCGGCTTCGCGCATGCGCTGGTCCAGCTTCCGCTGCAGGATCTTGCGCTTGAGTTGTTCCAGGCTGGCGTGGTCGTCGGTCATGGGGCTTGGCGATATCGGATGGGGCGTCGCGTGGTGCGGTGCGCGGCCGGCTCAGGCGCCGGCCGCGTCGAACAGAGAAGTCGACAGGTAGCGTTCGCCGGTGTCGGGCAAGATGGTCAGCACGGCGCTGCCGGCCGGCATCTGCCGGGCGATGGCGCTCGCCGCGGCGAACGCAGCGCCCGAAGAAATGCCGCAGCACAAGCCCTCCCGGCGCGCCAGTTCGCGCGCAGCCTGGCGCGCTTCGGCTTCGTCCACCGCCACGGTGCGGTCGGCCACCTGCGGGGTCAGCACCGCGGGCATGAAGTTGGGCGACCAGCCGGCGATCTCGTGCGCCGCCCACGGCTGGCCGGCGAGCACCCGGGCGCGCGCCGGCTCGGCCGCCGCCACGCGCACATCGCTGCGCGCCGCCTTCAGCGCCGCCCCCACCCCGCTCAAGGTGCCGCCGCTGCCCCAGCCGGACACGAACCAGTCCAGCCGCCGCCCGGCGAAGGCGTCGAGGATCTCGCGCGCGGTGCTGTCGCGATGGCAGGCCGGGTTGGCCGGGTTGGCGTACTGATCGGCGAAGTACGCGCCGTTGCGTTCGGCGTATTCGCGCGCCGCACGGCTGCGGCCGAGCGCGCCCTCGGCCGCCGGGGTCAGCACCACCTCCGCGCCGTAGGCGCGCATCAGGCGCCGACGCTCGACCGAGTAGTTGTCGCTGATGAAGGCGACGAAGCGGTAGCCGCGCACCGCGCAGGCCATCGCCAGCGCGACGCCGGCGTTGCCGGAGGTAGCCTCGACCACGGTCTGGCCGGGGCGCAGCGCGCCGCGCCCGATCGCGTCGTCGAGGATCGAGGCGGCGATGCGGTCCTTGATCGAGCCGCTGGGATTGCGCGCTTCCACCTTGACGTAGATGTCCACCCCCGCCGGCGCCAGCCGGTTGATCTTGACGATCGGGGTGCGCCCGACGGTATCCAGGATCGAGTCGTATAACAAAGCGGTCTCCTTCATGCGTCCATGCCGATCGGGCTCAGCGCTTGGCGTGCGCGCGGCGTTCGATCCCAATCAGGTAGTCGACCGTGGCCAGCAGGGCTTCGGCCGGCGCGCCCTGCTTCGGCGCCACCCGGTACTTGCCGGCGACGAGGACCGTCGGCGTGCTCTCCACGCCTGCGGCGATCGCGTAGGACCGCGCCCAGCGCAGGCGCTCGGCGGTCTTGTCGCTCCGGTAAGCCCGGTCGAATCGCGCCCGGTCCACGCCGAGCCGCGCATAGGCCTCGCCGACCTGCTCGGGACTGTCGCCGGTCAGGGTCTGCTCGACGTGAACGGCGCGATAGATGCCCGCATGGGTCTTGTCGGCGACGCCCAATTCCGTGGCCGCGTAGTACGCCTTGGCCGCCGCGTCGAATGCGCCGCCGAAGGCCGCGGGCACGTACTGGAAGCGCACATCGCGCGGCAGCTTGGCGCGCCAGGCGCTCATCGCCGGGTCGAACTTCGCGCAGGCGCCGCAGGCGTAGCTGAATACCTGCACCACTTCGATGCCGGCCCCTTGCGCAGCGCGCACCGGCTTGGGCAACACCTGGTAGTCGACCCCGGCGACCGGCGCCGCCTGGCGCGCCGGTACGGCGGCCGAAAACGCCAGCAGGGCGAAAGCCGCGATTCCCGCCAGCCCGCCCAGCAGGCGCCGTCGCCCAGCCGCTGCGGCGGTCTGCGCCGGATCGTGGCCTGCGCCATCGGCAGCGCCATCGATGGCGCGGATCTCGCTGTTGACTGCGTGCTTCATGTTGTCGTCCTCGATAGGAAGTGGCGTCGGTACGCGTGTTCTTCGGTCGGCAAGCGTTCGGATCAGGTCACCCCGTCCTCCTCGTCCAGCAAGGCCAGCAGTTCCTCGCGCGACAATCCGTCCAGCTGCTCGGCCAGGGCCTGCGCATCGCTGCCCAGATAGGTCTGGAACTGCGCTTCGACCACCGCCGCGGCCATCGCGCCGAGCGCCGGGTTGCGGATCAGCAGGTCGATGCTCAACTCGACCGCGAAGGTCTCGCGCATCCGCGACGACAACTGCACCAGCAGCAGCGAATGCCCACCGAGGGCGAAGAAATGGTCGTGGCGGCCGATCCGCTCCACCCCCAGCAACTGCGTCCACAGCTGCGCCAGCGCCTGCTCCACCTCGCCCTGCGGCGCTTCGTAGGCCTGGCGCGCATGCGCCTCGCCTTCCGGCGCCGGCAGCGCCGCACGGTCCAGCTTGCCGTTCGGAGTCAGCGGCCAGCGCTCCATGTGCACATAGGCCGACGGCAGCATGTACTCCGGCAGCCGCGACTGCAGTTGGCTGCGCAGCGACGCCGCCTCCACCGCCTCGCCCAGCCAGTACGCCACCAGGCGGCGTTCGCCGCCGGCGTCGCCGTGCGCCGCCACCACCGCCTCGCGCACCCCGGCGCAGGCTTGCAGCGCCGATTCGATCTCGCCCAGCTCGATCCGGTAGCCGCGCACTTTCACCTGGAAATCGCTGCGGCCCAGGAATTCCAGCGTTCCGTCCGCCCAGTAGCGCGCACGGTCGCCGGTGCGGTACATCCGCTCACCGGCCACGAACGGGTCGGCGACGAAACGCTCCGCGGTCAGCTCCGGCCGGTTCCAGTAACCCGCGGCCAGGCACGCGCCGGCGATGTACAGATCGCCCGGCACCCCCACCGGGCTCGGCTCGCCGCGACCGTCGAGCACGTAGTAGCGCGCGTTCCAGATCGGACGCCCGTACGGAATGCTCTTCCAACCCGGATCCACCTGCCCCACCCGGTGATAGTTCGACCACACCGTCGCCTCGGTCGCGCCGCCCAGCGCCACCACTTCGCAGCGCGGGAACGCCCGCCGCAACGCGTCGGGCAGGTCCAGGCCGATCCAGTCGCCGCTGAAGAACGCCAGGCGCAGGTCCGACGATACCTCGCCCTGCAGCGAACCCAGCAGCCCGGCGAACACCGCCGGCGCCGAGTCCCAGAAGGTGATCCCGCTGCGCAGCAGCTCCACCAGCCGCGCCGGGTCGCGCACCTCCTCCGAGCGCGCCACCTGCACGCTGCCTCCGCTCCACAGCATTCCGAACAGGTCGTACACCGACAGGTCGAAGCTCAGCGAGGTGGTGAACAGCACCCGGTCCGACGGGCCCATGCCGAAGCTGGCTTCCACCCACGCGAACAGGTTCGCCGCCGCCGCGTGCCGGACCATCACCCCCTTCGGCCGGCCGGTCGAGCCGGAGGTGTAGATCACGTAGGCCAAGGCCTGCGGATCGGTGCCGATCCCGCTCGCCGACGGATTCGTCTGCGCCTGGCCGTCCCAGCGCTCGGCCTCGTCCACGCACAGCACCGGCACCGCCGACACGCCTTCGTGCCGGGCCAGCGAACGCTGCGACAGCACCCGCGCCGGCGTGCAGTCCTGCAGGGTCTCGCGCAGCCGCTGCGGCGGGTGCGCCGGGTCCAGCGGCACGTAGGCCGCGCCCGCCTTGACCACCGCCAGCACCGCCGCCAGCATCCACGGCCCGCGTTCGAGCAGGATCCCGACCCGGTCGCCGGCGCGCACGCCTTCGGCCAACAGGCCGTGGGCGATCCGGTTCGCGTGCCGGTTGAGCGTCTGGTAGCTCCAGCGCTCCTCGCCGCACAGCACTGCCGGTGCCTGCGGTTGCAACCGCACCTGGCGTTCGAAACCGGCGTGCATCACCTCCTGCGGGTAGTCGCGGGCGGTCGCGTTCCAGTCCAGGGTCAGGCGAGCGCGTTCGGCGGCCGACAGCACCGTCGTGTCCTGCCACGGCGCCTCGGCGTCGGCGGCGATCGCTTCGAGCACGCGCAGGTAGGCATCGGCCATGCGCATCAGCTGGGCGCGGCCGAAACGGCTGCGATCGGCATCGAAGGCCAGGGCCAGACGGTCGCCCGCGCCGGAGAAGGTCGTGGTCAGGCCGAAGCCGGTGGACTCGATCGTATCGACCTCGCCCGCCTCCATCCGCGCCAAGCCCCCGCGCACCGCGTCGTGGATGCCCTGATGGGCGTGGAAGTGCACGTAGTTGAACACCGCGTCCAGGCGGGCGCGATGGCCGTGCTCGGAAACGATGCGGAAATACGGATAACGGCGGTGCTCGGCCAACCGGTTCTCCTCGTCGAACACCGCCAGGATCCGCTGCTTCCAGCTGCCCGGCGCGGCCGTCGCGCGCAGCGGCAAGGTGTTGAGGAACAGGCCGAGACTGCGCTCGCCGCCGGCGGTTTCGGGGCGGGTATTGCAAACCACCCCGGTCATCGGCCTCTGCGTGCCGGCGAACACGCCGATCACCTGCAGGTGCGCGGCCAGCAGCACCGAGCGCAGCGGCACGCCGAGCCCCGCCGCGAGCGCCGCCAGGCGCGCCGCCACCGGCGCCGGCACTTCGACGGTGGGATTGCGCACGTCGCCTTGCGGCCATTCCCCTGGCAGATCGGCCAGGACGGTCGGCTCGGCGTCGGCCAGATAACCCGACCAGAATTCGGCGTGGCGGACGTCGCCGAGCGCCTGGCGTTCGAGCCAGACGCCGGCCTTCGCCGGCACCATCGGCGCCGGCGGCGCCGGCACGTCGATGCCGAGCGCGCGGAAATACTCGCCGAACAGCTCGGTCTGCATCAGCGCCACGCTCCAACCGTCGAGGATCGCGTGATGGAAGGCGATCGTCAGCTGGATCCGGTTCGCCGCGCACCAGTCGACGAAGAACGCCAGCAGCGGCGCCTGCCCCAGGGGCCAGGGCTGTGCGCGCCGCTCGGCGAGGAACTCGAGCACCGCCGCGCGCTGCTGCTGCGCGTCCAGGCTGCGCAGGTCGCGGCATCGCAGGCCGATCCGCGCCGCCGAATGCACGCACTGCCTGACCGTGCCGTCGCCGCGCAGCTCGAAACCGCTGCGCAGGACCGGGTGCCGCGACGCGATCGTGTCGAGCGCGGTCCGCATCGCCGCCTCGTCCCAGCGCGGCAGGTCGATGCGGTAGGAGAACACGTCGTGGTACACGCCGCGTGCGCCGCCGTACTCGCCATGGAAGATCATCCCCTGCTGCAGCAAGGTGGCGTCCCAGGCATCCTCCACGCCCTCCGGCAAGTCCTCCGCGGACTCGGCGCTCAACCAGCGCCCGTCCGGCTCGTCCGACCCGGCGGCGCCGGCGCTCGCCGGCGCGGCGGCGATCGCCTGCGCGAGCGCGTCGACGGTCGGGTGCCGGAACAGGTCGGCTACGGCGAAGTTCAGGCCGCGGCGCCGGCCTTCGGCCACCACCGCGATGCTGCGGATCGAGTCGCCGCCGAGCTCGAAGAAGTTGTCGTCGACGCCGATGCCTTCGACCGGTACCCGCAAGGCCTCGGCCCAGACCTCGGCCAGCACCTGGCGCAAGGCGTCGGCCGGCGCGCGATAGGGCCGGTGAACGGCGGCGTCGGCATCGGGCGCCGGCAGCGCGGCACGGTCGAGCTTGCCGCTCGGCGTCAGCGGCCAGCGCTCGACCCGCACGAACGCGGCCGGCACCAGGTAGGACGGCAGCGCCGCCGCCAGCGCGGCGCGCAGCGACTGTGGCGTGGTTCCGGCCTGGGCGGCCTCGTAGTAAGCCACCAACCGGCGCTCTCCCGTCGCGTCCTCGCGCGCTTCGACCACGGCGCCGCGGACTTCGTCGATGCCGCGCAGCGCGGCCTCGACCTCGCCCAATTCGATGCGGTGGCCGCGGATCTTCACCTGGAAGTCGTTGCGGCCCAGATAGTCCAGGCCGCCGTCGGCGCGCCTGCGGGCCAGATCGCCGGTGCGATACAGACGATCGCCAGCGACGAAGGGATTGGCGAAGAAGCGCTGCGCGGTGAGTTCGGGCCGATGCAGGTAGCCGCGCGCCACGCCGGCGCCACCGACATGCAGTTCGCCCGGCACGCCGACCGGCGCCGGTTCGCCGGCGGCGTCGAGCACGTACAGACTCAGGTGCGGCAGGGCCTCGCCGATCGGACTGCCGTGGCCGCGCTCGATGGCCTCGCGCTGCAGGCGCAGATAGCTCGCGTGCACGGTGATCTCGGTGATGCCGTACATATTGACCAGCGCCACCCGTTCCGGCGGATGGCCTTCAATCCAGGACCGCAGCATGCGCGGATCCAGCGCTTCGCCGCCGAACACGACAGCGCGCAGCGCCGGCAGCGGCGCGGCAGCGGCGCCGGCGGCGATCAGTTGCCGGAACGCGCTCGGGGTCTGGCTGAGCATGCTGACCCGCTCGCGCGCCAGCAGGGCCAGGAAGTCCTCCGGCGAACGCGTGCACTCCCAGGGCACGACGACCGCGCAACCGCCGTACAGCAACGCGCCCCATACCTCCCACACCGAGAAATCGAAGGCGAAGGAGTGGAACACGCTCCAGACGTCGCCGGGGCCGAAGTCGAACGCGGCCTGCGTCGCGGCGAACAGAGCCGCGACCTGGCGATGTTCGACCATCACGCCCTTGGGCCGGCCGGTCGAGCCGGAGGTGTAGATCACGTAGGCGAGATGCTCAGGCCGCAACGCGACGTCGGGCGCATGCGTCTGCGGACTATCGGCGGTGGCTTCGACTTCCAGCACCCGGTAACCGTCGATGCCCAGCCTGGCCGCCGCGCCGCCGGCGCTGACCACCGCGACCGGCGCGGCGTCGTCGAGCATCTGCAGCACCCGTTCGCGCGGGTAGCCCGGGTCCAGCGGCACGTAGGCGCCGCCGGCTTTCAGGATCCCGAGCAGGCCGACGATCAGTTCCACGCCGCGGTCGGCGCACAAGCCGACGCAGGCGTCCGGCACCACGCCCAAACCGATCAGCGCATGCGCGACCCGGTTCGATGCCGCTTCCAGTTGCGCATAGCTCAGCTGCGCCTCGCCGCTGCGCAGCGCGACCGCCTCCGGCGTGCGCGCGACCTGCGCTTCGAACAGCTCCACCAGGGTCCGATCCGACGCCTCCGCCGATGCGCCGGCGCTGGCCTGCAGCAGTTGCCTGCGCTCTTGTTCGTCCAGCAACGGCAGCGAGGCCACCGCCGCCTCCGGCGAATCCGCCATCGCCCCCAGCAGGCGTTCCAGCCAGTGCGACCAGCGCGCCACCGTCGACGCGTCGAACAGGTCGCTGGCGTACTCGATCGCGCCGCTCAGTTCCGCTCCTTCCTCGCGCAGAGTCAGGCTAAGGTCGAACTGGGTCGCGCCGTGCGCCACCGCATAGCCCTCCACTTCCAGGCCCGGCAGCGCCAAGCTCCGCTGCGGCGTGTTGTCCAGGCTCAGCAAGGTCTGGAACACCGGGCTGTGGCTCAGGCTGCGCTGCGGATGCAACGCCTCCACCACCCGCTCGAACGGCACCTCCTGCCGACCCTGGCCCTCCAGCACCCTCGCCCTGGCCTGGGCCAGCAACGCCGCCGTCGTGGCGCCCTCTTCCACCCGCATCCGCAGCGCCAGGGTGTTGACGAAGAAACCGATCAGCCCTTCCAGCTCCACCCGCGGCCGGTTCGCCGCCGGCGAACCGATCACCACGTCGTCCTGTCCGCTCAGCCGCGACAACAGCGCGCTCCAGCCGGCCAGCAGCACCGTGTACAGGGTCGTGCCCTGCGCCTGCGCCAGCTCGCGCAAGCGCCGGGTCAGCGGCGCATCCAGACGCACCGCCAGGCGCCCGCCGCGGTAGCTCTGCACCGGCGGGCGCGGCCGGTCGCTCGGCAGCGCCAGCAACTCGGGCGCACCGCGCAATTGCGCGCACCAGGCCTCCACCTGGTCGGCCTGGTCCGCCTGCGACAGCCGCGCGCGTTGCCAGGCCGCATAGTCGGCGTACTGCAACGGCAACGGCGGCAGCGGATCGGGCCGACCTTGCGCGTAGGCCGCGTACAGCGCGCCCAACTCGCGCACCAGCACGCCCTGCGACCAGCCGTCGGAGACGATGTGGTGCTGGACCAGCACCAGCACGTGCTCATCGGCCTGTAGGCGCAGCAGCCGCGCGCGCACCGGCGGTTGCGCCGCCAGGTCGAACGGCGCCGCGGCCCAGCCGCTGCAAGCCTGCTGCAGCGCCGCCTCGCGCTCCTCTGCCGGCAGCGCTTCCAGATCCTCGCGTTGCAGCGTCCAGCCAGCCTCGTCCCGCACCACCTGCACCGGACCGTCCACGCCGTGCTCGAACACCGTGCGCAGCGATTCGTGCCGCTCGGCGATCCGCTGCAAGGCCCGCGCCAGGGCCGACTCGTCCAGCGCACCGCGCAGGCGCACGCCGGCGGCGATGTGGTAGGCCGCACCGGCCGCCGCGTCCAGTCGGTCCAGGAACCACAGCCGCTGCTGCGACCACGACAGCGGCAGCGGCCGGCGGCGGTCGGCGGCGGGCAACGCGTCCGCTCCCGAGCCCTGCATCGCGCTCAGAACCGCCCGCGCCATGCCCGCCAAGGTCGGCGCGGCCAACAGCGCCTGCAGCGCAGGTTCGACGCCGAAGTCGCGCTGTACCCGCGCGATCAGCTGCAGCGCCATCAGCGAATGGCCGCCGAGGGCGAAGAAATCGGCATCGTCGCCGACCTCGCGCCCGAACAGCGCTTGCCAGACGACCCGCATGCGCGCGACGACGACTTCGAACTCGCTGCCTGCCGACTGCGCGGGCACGGCGTCGACGACGCAGGGCTCGGCAACGGTCCGGGCAGCCCCCGGGGTCAGCAGCATTTGCCGGCCGCCGAATCCCAGCGCCGCATCGAAGGCGTCGGCGATCGCGCGCGCATCCGGCCTGGCTTGGGTCTGCTGCGCGGCCATGCCGATGCCCGGCCACGGCCCCCAATTGATCGAGACGATGCGCCGCCCGGGGCGCGAACGCTTCTGCGCGTACGCGTCCAGATAGGCCGCGGCCGCGCAATAGCCGACCTGTCCGGGCGCCGGACGCAAGGCATTGATCGAAGAGCACAACACGATGCGCGCTGGCGCGGCGCCGAGCGCCTCGTCCAGGGCGCGCAAGCCCGCCGTCTTGGGGCTCAGCACCGGCGCCAGGCGCATGCGGTCGGTCTGGCGGATCAGGCCCTCGCCGGCCGCCCCGGCGGCATGCAAGGCCAACTCGACGGCGCCGTGCGCGGCGACCGCCTCGGCGACGGCGGCGCGCAGGGCGTCCGCATCGGCGATGTCGGCGCCGATCAGGCGCACCGACGCGCCGCATTCGCGCAAACCGGCCAACCGTTCGGCAATATCCTCGCGCGGTTGCTCCCGCGCCGACCGCGCCACCAAAGTCAGGCGCGGGTTCGCCACCCGTGCGGCCAGGTATTCGGCGAACGCCAGACCGATGCCGCCGTTGCCGCCTAGTATCAGGTAGTGGCCGCCGTCGCGCAGCGAGGCCTGATCCATCGCGCCGGCCTGATCCACATCGTCCAACTCCGGCACCCAGGCGTAGGCGCCGCGCAAGGCGACGACCGCCGGCCCCGAGTCCGCGCCGGTCAGCGCGCTGGCCAGCAGCGCCGGATCGGCCGGCGCGCGCGGGTCCTGCGCGCCGCCTTCGGCATCGAGCCAGCGACAGGCGATGCGCGAATGCTCCAACGGGGCGACCCGGCATACGCCGGCGACCAGGGCCTGGACCGGATCGTCGTGCTCGCGCCCGTCGACCGATTGCGCCGCCACGGTCAGCACGTCGATGGCGACATGCCGGGCGGGGCCGGTCTCCAACGCACGCAACAACGCGATCGGCAGATCCAGGCATAGCCGCTGCGCGTCTTCGCCGTCGCCATCGCGCGCCGACATCGGCCAGGCATAAACGATCCGCGACGGCACATCGCCGGCCTGCGCGAGTTCGGCGATCAACTCGGCCAGCGCCTGCGGCTGCGCCGGATCGAGCGCGAACCCGTCCGCCCGCGCCGTCGGCTGCGCGATGCCGGCGACCGCCGAGACCACGCGTACCGGCCAACCGCGCGCGCGCACCTCGGCCAGCGTCGCCGTATCCGCGCCGCCGGGATCGGCGAACCACAGCAGTTCCTGCCTCGGCGCGGCCGGCCATTCGCGAGGCGGCCGCGGCAGCCGGCGCCAACCGGGAACCCGGGCCTTCGCCGCCGCGGTTTCGATCGGCGCGAGCGCGTCGGCCGCGCGGGGCGAAGCGGCCGCCGCCTGCGGCGCGACCTCGATCCAGTGCCGCTCCTCGGCGAAGGGATGGCCGGGCGCCGGCGCGCGCTGTCGCGGCGCCTCGGGCACTGCGCGGCGCCAGTCGATGCGATGGCCGCGCGCCCACAACGCGGCCAGGGTCGCGCGCAGCGGCGCCAGCGGGTCGCCGTCGCCGGGCGCGGCCAGGGTGCGAAAACTCTGCAGTGCGACCCCGGCGGCCTGGGCGAACGCGCCCAGCGCCGCGCCGGGGCCGACTTCGACCGTCACCAGTTCGCCCAGCGTGGCCAGGGTGCGCAGGCCCGCATCGAAGCGCACGGCCTGGCGCATGTGCGCGACCCAGTAATCGACGCTGGTCGCCTGCTCGGCGCCGATCCAGCCGCCGTCGAGATTGGAAATGTAAGGACGCTGCGGCGCCGACAACGGCGTGTTCGCGACGCCCTCGGCGAAGCGCTGCAGGATCGGTTCGAGCATGGCGCTGTGGAACGCGTGCGACACCGGCAGGCGGCGACAGGCGATGCCGGCTGCCTCCAGCGCGGCCGCCTGCGCCGCCACCGCTTCGGGCGGACCGGCCAAAGTGCATTGCCGCGCGCCGTTGACGGCGGCGATCTCGACCTGCGGCAGCAAGCGCTCGCGCAGGCCGGCCTCGTCCGCCATCGCCGCGAGCATGGCCCCGGCCGGCAACTGCGCGACCAGCCGGCCGCGCAGCGCCACCAGGCGCAACGCGTCGTCGCGCGCGATCACTCCGGCCAGGCAGGCCGCGACGTACTCGCCCAGGCTGTGGCCGAGCATCGCCCGCGGGCGCAGGCCGAACGACTCCAGCAAACGCGCCAGCGCGTAGCCGGCTACGAACAGCGCCGGCTGAGCCAGTTCGGTGGCGTCCAGTCGCGCGGCCTGCGCCGGCTCCAGCAACAACGGACGCAGGTCGAAGCCGAGCTGCGGCTCGAGCGTGCGCGCGCAGGCGTCCACGTCTTCGCGGAAACCCGGGTAGGCCGCGTACAGCGCCGCCGCCATCGCCGGCGCCTGGCTGCCCTGACCGGGAAACAGGAACGCCAGCGCCGGCGCGTTCTCGGCATCGTGGACCGCGGCGCCGTCCAGTTGCGCGCTAGCGCCGAGGGCATCGACGGCGGCCAGCGCGCTGCGGTAGCGGAACGCCTTGCGGCCGGCGCGGGTGGTGTGGGCGATCGCGGCATAGGCCGCGCCGGCATCGGCCAGGCGGCGGCGCATCGCCTGGCTCAGCGACGCGAGCGCGGTCGGCGTGCGCGCGGACAGCAGCAGCGGCTGCGCCCATTGCGGCGCGACGGCCGGCGCCGGCGCCGGCGGCGACTCCAGCACCACGTGGGCGTTGGTGCCGCCGATGCCGAACGAACTGACCCCGGCCCGGCGCACGCCCTGGCGCAGCGGCCAGGGCTCGCGCGCCAGCGGAAAACGGAACGGGCTGCCGGCCGCGTCGATGTGCGGATTGAGTCGGCGCAGATGCGGATTCGGCGGCAGTTCGCCGCGCGACACCGCCAGCGCCGCCTTGACCAGGCCGGCGATGCCGGCCGCTGCGTCGAGATGGCCGATATTCGCCTTCAACGCGCCTAACGCGCAGTAAGCGGCGTCCGCATCGCCGAACGCCGACCTCAGCGCAGCGAACTCGATCGGATCGCCGAGCGCGGTGCCGGTGCCGTGGGCCTCGACGTAGCCGATCGTCTCCGCCTCGACGCCGGCCACCGCCAGGGCCTCGCGCACCACCGCGGCCTGCCCTTCCACGCTGGGCGCGGTGAACCCGGTCTTGTCGTGGCCGTCGTTGTTGACCGCGCTGCCGATGATCACGGCGTGGACGCAGTCGCCGTCGGCCAGCGCCTGCGCCAGCGGCTTCAACACCACCGCGGCGACGCCGTCGCCGGACACGGTGCCGCTGGCGTCGGCGTCGAACGGCCGGCAACGACCGTCCGCCGACAGGATGCCGCCATCGACATGGCGATAGCCGCGCGGCTCCAGGCTCCGCACCGACACGCCGCCGGCCAGGGCCATGTCGCATTCGCCCGCCAACAAAGCCTGGCAGGCCAGGTGCACGGCGACCAGCGAACTCGAACACGCGGTCTGCACCGTCACCGCCGGCCCCTGCAGCCCGAGCTTGTAGGCGGTGCGCGTCGCCAGGTAGTCCTTCTCGTTGCCGATCGCCAACGCCATCGGCCCGACGGCCTCCATCAGTTCCGGCTGCCGCGACAGTCGCTCGAGGAAATAGGCGTTCGACGAAGCGCTGGCGTAGACGCCCACCGTGCCCGCCGGCGCCGCGCAGCCCGGGGCGTAACCGGCGTGCTCCAGCGCGGCCCAGGCGGTCTGCAGGAACAGGCGCTGCTGCGGGTCGGTGCTGCGCGCCTCGAGCGCGGTCATGGCGAAAAAGCCGGCGTCGAAAGCTTCGATTCCGTCCAGCGCCGCGCCGCGGCGGACGTAGCGCGGGTCGTCCAGGTCCGATGTCGGCACCCCGGCTTCGCGCAGGCTGGCCTCGTCGAAATCGCGCACCGACTCGATCCCGCCGATCAGGTTCGCCCAGAACGCCTCCAGATCGGCGGCGCCGGGAAACCGGCCGGCCATGCCGACGATGGCGATCGCCGCCTCGTGGGCGTCGGACGCCGGAGACGGTTTGCGGTTGCCTTGCTGTTCGCTCATTGCATAGTCCTTGCGATGCGCCGGGTCGCGGCGCGCTCAGCCCGCGGCCGCGTCGGCGGCGACCTGGCCGTATTCCAGCCGGACCACCCGATCGGCCACGCCGAAGTAGCGGTCGTCGTGAGTGATCACCACCAACGTCTTGCCGGCGGCCTTCAGTTCGGGCAGCAGCTCCTGGTAGAAGCAGCGGCGGAACTCCACGTCCTGGTCCGCAGCCCACTCGTCGAACAGATAGACGTCGCTGTCTTCCACATACCCCTGGGTCAGGGCCAGGCGCTTGCGTTGCCCCTGCGACAGCTCCAGCGTGCTCAGCCGGCCGCCGCTGGCGCTGACTTTGCGGTCCAGCCCCAGCTTGCGCAGCAAGGCGTCGACCTGCGCCTGCGGCGGGCTGTGGCCGCGGCGGTCGAGCAGATCGTCGAACAGCCAGTAGTCGGCGAACACCGCGGTGAACAACTGGCGGAAATCGCCGAGTTCCTCGCTCGCCAGCGCGCGCCCGTCCACCCGCACCTCGCCGCCGCTCGGCGCCAGCATGCCGGTCAGCAGCAGGGACAGCGTCGACTTGCCGCTGCCGTTGCCGCCGGTCACGAACACCATTTCGCCGCGCTGCAGCTCCAGATCCATCGGCCCGAAGCGGAATTCGCCGGCGTCGCCCGGATAGCGGTACTCGACCTGGCGGAACGAAATGCGCGACCAGCCGTCGAAGCGCGCGGGATCGACCGCCGCGATCGCGGTCGCGCCGGAGAACGTCGGGCCGAGCGCGCGCAGATGGCGGACGCTGGCCATCCCCGCCACCAGTTGGCGGATCGCGGCGATGAGGCCGCTGACCGGACCGATCAGGAACAGCGAGGCGATCACGAACCTGGCCACCAGCGCCGCGTCCTGGCCCAGGTGGGCGCGGCCGATATACGCCACCGACAGGATCGCCGCGTAGACGATCGCCATGTTCCACACTTCGGTGTAGCCCAGCCAGCGGTTCGCCGCGCGCAGCGAGGCCTCGTTGTCGCGGATCGCCCGCCCCAGCACACGATCGGAAAAGTGCGCGGCGCGCGCGGCGTTCATGGTCAGCTCTTTCTTCGCTTCGGCGATCGCGCGGAAGTGGCGGAACAACTGGTCTTCTTCGTCGCGGATGCGGGCGAAGAAATCCTCGGTGCGGCGCAGGATCGCCAGGGCGCAAGCGATGCTGGCCAGGACGAATCCCGCCAGCACCAGCAGCAAGGGCCAGGACAGCCAGGCCAGATAGGACAGGCAGAACACCGCCACCAGGGCGTTGAAGAACGCCTGCGGCAGCACCAGCAGCATCTGCGCGATGCGGGTCACGTCGACCACCAGCGCACCGGCGATGCGTTCGCGATTGCTCATCAGGCGCGCGTAGTCCAGCGCCATGAACCGCGCGCACAGCTGCGAACGCAACTCGGAGATGACCGCGGCGCCGAAGTGGGCCTGGAAAGTCTGCGCCGCCCCCGACAGGGCGAGCATCGCGACCAGCGCGGCCGCGGCCGGCCACAACGCGGCCTGCACCGTGCCGGCGACAGCGCCGCCGGCGATCGCACCGATCTGGGTGATCAGCGCGATCGAAGCCAGCGCGCTGCCGGCGGCCAACGCGCTGGCGGTGGCCAGCGCAACCCGGTGACGGCGGACGGTTTCGCCGATCACGGCGTCGCCCGGCCTGCCGCCGCGGTCAGGCCGATGCGCGCCACGGCGACGCTGGCATCGGAGTAAGGATGGGTCTGCCGCATCAATCCCGCCGGGCGCGGCGGCAAGGCCAGCCCAGCCGGCAGGCGGTGATCGATCGTCACCGCCAGCAGCGCCTGCGGCAGCGGGCCCGGGCCCAGGTCGAGCGCGATCTCGAGCTCGCCGGCCGGCACGGCGAAACCGCGGATGCGCGCCGGCCACTGCTCGAAGCCCTCGGCCGCCGGAGCCTGGATCGAGCGGCCCTGCACGCTTGCGCTGCGCACATCGGCGCCCTTGGGCAGATACAGGTCGAGCACGTCGTGGCCCTGGTCCAGGCTCAGCGCCAGGCGCATCCGGCGCAGTTCGCCCGCACGCTCGACGCCGAGCACGCGG
Organism: Lysobacter sp. BMK333-48F3; assembly: GCF_019733395.1. Classification (NCBI taxonomy): domain Bacteria; kingdom Pseudomonadati; phylum Pseudomonadota; class Gammaproteobacteria; order Lysobacterales; family Lysobacteraceae; genus Lysobacter; species Lysobacter sp. BMK333-48F3. The sequence goes on from NZ_JAIHOO010000001.1 coordinate 23,851, forward strand.
ATCCGCGCGGGCGCGGCGGTCGCCGCGGCGCGATCGCCGAGCGGCCGGCAACGGGTTTCGCGCCAGACCTCCGGCGCATACAGGTTTTGCGGCAGGGCACGCGCCGCATCGCCCAGCAGGCCGCGCTTCCAGGCATCGTCGTTGGCGTCAATGGTCGCCAGGCAACGCAGGCCCTGCACCCGATCGTCGAGCGCGAACACGCTGCTCGGCTGCGGATGACGGCCATCGAAGGGATGGACGAACACCAGCGCGACCGTCGCCGCCAGGCCGGCCAGGGTCAGCGCCGCGCCTGCGCGTGCCGCACCGGCGCCTATCCAGGCCGGCAGGCACAGCACGCACAGCAACAGCACCGGCACGACGCCGATCACCGGCACGCCGACGCCCAGGGCCTGGTCCAGGCCCAGCGCCAGTTGCCCCAGGACGACCCCGCCGACCAGCAGCGCCGGCACCATCGGCGGCCACGAGGACCCAGCCGACCCCGGCGACGCGCGCAGCACCGCGAAAACACGCCCGATGGCGACGGCGAGCAGCGGCCAGACCAGGATATTGGCCGCGCCGGGCAGGGCCAGCACCAACAGCCAGGCCAGCGCGAGCAGCAAGACCTCGCCGCCGCGCGCCAGCGCCGCCTCGCTCAACGGCTTGAACAACAGCGCGCCGGCCAGCGCGGCCGCGATCAGGCCGGGCACGAACACCGATCCCGCCCGCAGCATCGGCAGGCCCGCCAGCAAGGCCAGCGCCAAGGCCCACCACCAGCGCAGACCGCCGCGCGCGGCGCCGAGCATCGCCACCAGCACGCCGACCGCCAGCACGGCCCAGGCCAGGAACCATTCGCCCTGCAGCGCGGCGACCGCGCGCTGCATCGCCCCCGGCCAGAAGTCCTGGCGCAGACCGGCCGATACCGCCAGCACCACCGACGCCGCCGTGGCGACCGCCGCCAGCACGGCCAGGGCAGCGCGCGCCGCGGCCAGGACGCCGACCGCTTCGCTACGGCCGCGCCATGCGGCGAAGCCGAACAGCAGCGTGGCCAGGACCAGCGCCGCCGGATCCAACCAGCGCGGATACTGCAGGAACAGCTTGCCGGTGAAGTTGGTGTACGCCGGCTCGGCGCCCGCGGCAGGCGCCAGCGAAGCGGCCGACAACGCCGCGCGCATCGACGCCAGCGCCTGGTCGCCCATGTGCTGCAGCGTCGCCGGCGCCAGGTTGGCAGGCGTGTCGGTCGGCGAATGGTAGTCGGAATAGCCGCCGATGAAGGCGAAGTTCAGTCCCGGCAGGCCGCGCTCCAGCGCCACGCTGAAGTCGGTATGGTTGGGCATCCGCTTGTAGATTTCTTCGGTGTACGAGCCCGCCACCGGCGCGGCGCCGTGCAGCGCGCGCAGCAACGGCGCGCTGCCGGGACCGGACTGGAACATCAGCACCGGCCCGCTGCTGCCGCGCGCTTCGAAGTTCAGCACCGTACCGACCCGCGTCGCCAGCGGATGACGGTCGAAGAAGGCGCGCGCGCCGTACATGCCCATTTCCTCGCCGTCGCTGAGCAGGACGATGAGATCGCGCTTGCGCGCGCCGGGCTGCGACGCCGCCGCGACGCGCGCGGCCTCGAGAACGGTGGCAACGCCGGCGCCGGCATCCGCCGCGCCCGGCGCCCATGGGATGGAGTCGTAATGCGACATCAACAGCAGCCCGTTGCCCGGCTTTCCCACTTGGGCGGCGTCCTGCGCCGGCAGGACGCCGACGATGTTCTCGACCCAGGCGTAGCCGCCCTGGCCGGGCGAAAGTTCGCGCTGCACCTGCACCTGCAGGCCGCTGGCGCGCAACTGCGCCAGCAGGTAGTCGCGCACTCGCGCATTGGCCTGCGATCCGGTGGGATGCGGCGTCTGCGCGACCTGGCGCACGTGCGCCATCGCCCGCTCGACCGAGAACGCGCGCGCATCGCCTTCGCCCGAGCGCAGCGGCGGCGGCGACGACAGCGACCAGACCGCAGCGATCACCGCCGCGATCGCCGCCAGCCCGACCACCGTGCGCCACAGCCCCTTCGGCTGCGCCTGCGGCTTGCCGTCGCCGCCCGCTACTGCTTGGTTCTCGTCCATCCGCCCCTCTCCAGTGGATTGCCGCAGCGACCGCAGGCGGTCGCCGGTGCGTAGTCAGTCTTCCAGTTCGATTTCGTGCTCGGCCGCCGCATCCTCGGCCGCCGCGCGTCGGCCGCGGCGGCGGCGCAAGGCATCGCGCCGCTGTTCGCCGCGCCGGTCGCTGTCGGCCAGCCGCCCCGCATCGCGTTCGCCGTCGCGGACGAACGCCGCCAGTTGGGCGACGCTGGTATGGGTGAACAACTCCACCATGCTCAGGCGACGCTGCAGGCGGCGTTCGATCATGGCCTGCAGCCGCACCAGCAGCAGCGAGTGCCCGCCGAGGGCGAAGAAATGGTCGTGGCGGCCGATCCGCTCCACCCCCAGCAGCTGCGTCCACAGCTGCGCCAGCGCCTGCTCCACTTCGCCCTGCGGCGCTTCGTAGGCCTGGCGCGCATGCGCCTCGCCTTCCGGCGCCGGCAGCGCCGCACGGTCCAGCTTGCCGTTCGGAGTCAGCGGCCAGCGCTCCATGTGCACATAGGCCGACGGCAGCATGTACTCCGGCAGCCGCGACTGCAGTTGGCTGCGCAGCGACGCCGCGTCCGCCGCCTCGCCCAGCCAGTACGCCACCAGGCGGCGTTCGCCGCCGGCGTCGCCGTGCGCCGCCACCACCGCCTCGCGCACCCCAACGCAGGCCTGCAGCGCCGATTCGATCTCGCCCAGCTCGATCCGGTAGCCGCGCAGCTTCACCTGGAAATCGTTGCGCCCCAGGTAATCCAGGCCGCCGTCGCGGCGGCGCCGGACCAGGTCGCCGGTACGGTAGATCCGGCCGCCGTCGGCGAACGGATCCTCGATGAAGCGTTCGGCCGTCAGTCCGGGGCGATGCAGATAGCCGCGCGCCACGCCGGCGCCGCCCAGCCACAACTCGCCGACCACGCCCGGCGGCACCAATTCGCCGCGCTCGTCCACCACATAGGCGCGGGTGTTCGCCACCGGCACGCCGATCCCGGAGACGAACCCGGCGTCGCGCGGCATCGACACCCAGGTCGAGTAGGTCGTGGTCTCGGTCGGGCCGTACAGGTTCGCCACCCAGGCCGCCTGGGTCTGCGCGAACGCCTGCTCGACCAGCTCGCGCTTGAGCGGTTCGCCGGCCAGGTTGATTCCGCGCACGCTGGCCGGCAAGCCGCCGGCGTCCAACACCGCCTTGAGCACCGACGGCACCGTGTTGACCAGGGTCGCGCCCTCCAGCTCGGCACCGGCGCGCAGCAGGTCCTGCACCAGCACCACGCTGCCGCCTTGAGTGAGCGGCACGAACAACTCGAACACCGCCAGGTCGAAATTGACCGAGGTCGAGCACACGGTCCGCGCCAGGTCCTGAGGTTGGAACGCGCCCTGCGCCCAAGCCAGCAGGTTGGCGGTATTGCGGTGCTCGATCGCCACGCCCTTGGGCCGGCCGGTCGAACCGGAGGTGTAGATCACATAGGCCAGGTGCTCAGGCCGCAGCGCGACTTCGGGCGCATGCGTCTGCGGACTATCGACGGTGGCTTCGACTTCCAGCACCCGGTAACCGTCGATGCCCAGTCTGGCCGCCGCGCCGCCGGCGCTGACCACCGCGACCGGCGCGGCGTCGTCGAGCATCTGCAGCACCCGTTCGCGCGGGTAGCCCGGGTCCAGCGGCACGTAGGCGCCGCCGGCTTTCAGGATCCCGAGCAGGCCGACGATCAGTTCCACGCCGCGGTCGGCGCACAAGCCGACGCAGGCGTCCGGCGCCACGCCCAAGCCGATCAGCGCATGCGCGACCCGGTTCGATGCCGCCTCCAACTGCGCATAGCTCAGCTGCGCCTCGCCGCTGCGCAGCGCGACCGCCTCCGGCGTGCGCGCGACCTGCGCTTCGAACAGCTCCACCAGGGTCCGATCCGACGCCTCCACCGACACGCCGGCGCTGGCCTGCAGCAGCTGCCTGCGCTCTTGTTCGTCCAGCAACGGCAACGAGGCCACCGCCGCCTCCGGCGAATCCGCCATCGCTTCCAGCAGGCGTTCCAGCCAGCGCGACCAGCGCGCCACCGTCGACGCGTCGAACAGGTCGCTGGCGTACTCGATCGCGCCGCTCAGGCCGTCCTCGGTTTCGCTGAGCGACAACGAGATATCGAACTGGGTGGTCGCATGCGGAATCGACAAGGCCTCGACCCGCAGGCCGGCCAGCGTCGCCGCAGGCCCGCCCGCGGCGTTGTCCAGCACCAGCAGGCTCTGGAAGATCGGCGCATGGCCCAGGGTGCGCGAGGGCTGCACGGCGTCGACCACGCGGTCGAACGGCAGGTCCTGATGCTCGTAGGCGGCCAGGGTGGTCTCGCGGACCGACGCCAGCAACGCCGCCACGCTGGCCGAGTCCTCGACCCGCGTCCGCAACGCCAAGGTGTTGACGAAGAAGCCGATCAGGCCTTCCAGTTCCACTCGCGGCCGGTTCGCCATCGGCGAACCCACCACCACCTCGCCCTGCCCGCTCAGCCGCGACAGCAACGCGCTCCAACCCGCCAGCAGCACCATGTACAGGGTCGCGCCGTTGGCCTGCGCCAACTCGCGCAGGCGTTGAGTCAGCCCCGCGTCCAGACGCAACGCGTGCATCCGCCCCGCATAGCTCTGCACCGGCGGCCGCAGCCGGTCGCTCGGCAAGGCCAGCAGCTCCGGGGCGCCGCGCAACTGCTCGCGCCAATAATCCGACTGCGTTTCCCAGCGCGCTCCGCTCAACCAGCCGCGCTGCCACAGCGCATAGTCCGCATACTGCACCGGCAACGGCGGCAGCGGATCGTCCAGACCCTGCGCATAGGCGCCGTACAGCGCGCGCAATTCCTCCACCAGTACGCCCAGCGACCAGCCGTCGGAGACGATGTGGTGCTGGGTCACCAGCAGCGCGTGCTCATCCGTGGCCAGCTTCAACAATCGGCCGCGGATCAGCGGGCCGCGCGCCAGGTCGAAGCGCGCCTGCGCTTCCTCGTGCAGCTGCACCTGCAGCGCCGCATCACGCGCGGCCGGCGCCAGCATCGACAGGTCCACGCGCCGCAGCGCGAAGCCCGCGGCCGGCTCGATCCTCTGCTCCGGTTCGCCGTCCACGTCCTCGAAACGGGTACGCAGGGCTTCGTGGCGTTCCACGATCCGCGCCAGGGCGCGTTCCAGCGCGGCCTCGTCCAAGGCGCCGTGCAGGCGCAGGCCCGCGGCGACGTGGTAGGCCGCACCGGCCGCCGCATCCAGGCGATCCAGGAACCACAGCCGCTGCTGCGACCACGACAGCGGCAGCCGCTGTCCGCGCGGCACCGGCACGATCGCCGGCAATCCGGCGCTGCCGGCCGCCTGCACGCGTCGCGCCTGGCCGGCCAGGGTCGGTTCGGCGAACACCTCGCGCAACGGCAATTCCACCCCCAGGCGTTCCTGCACCCGCGCCTGCAGCCGCACCGCCAGCAGCGAATGCCCGCCGAGGGCGAAGAAATGGTCGTGGCGGCCGATCCGCTCCACCCCCAGCAGCTGCGTCCACAACTGCGCCAGCGCCTGCTCCACTTCGCCCTGCGGCGCTTCGTAGGCCTGGCGCGCATGCGCCTCGCCTTCCGGCGCCGGCAGCGTCGCACGGTCCAGCTTGCCGTTCGGGGTCAGCGGCCAGCGCTCCATGTGCACATAGGCCGACGGCAGCATGTACTCCGGCAGCCGCGACTGCAGTTGGCTGCGCAGCGACGCCGCCTCCACCGCCTCGCCCAGCCAGTACGCCACCAGGCGGCGTTCGCCTCCAACTTCGCCGTGCGCCGCCACCACCGCCTCGCGCACCCCGGCGCAGGCCTGCAGCGCCGATTCGATTTCGCCCAGCTCGATCCGGTAGCCGCGCACTTTCACCTGGAAATCGCTGCGGCCCAGGAATTCCAGCGTTCCGTCCGCCCAGTAGCGCGCACGGTCGCCGGTACGGTACATCCGCTCACCGGCCACGAACGGGTCGGCGACGAAACGCTCCGCGGTCAGCTCCGGCCGGTTCCAGTAACCCGCGGCCAGGCACGCGCCGGCGATGTACAGATCGCCCGGCACCCCCACCGGGCTCGGCTCGCCGCGACCGTCGAGCACGTAGTAGCGCGCGTTCCAGATCGGACGCCCGTACGGAATGCTCTTCCAACCCGGATCCACCTGCCCCACCCGGTGATAGTTCGACCACACCGTCGCCTCGGTCGCGCCGCCCAGCGCCACCACTTCGCAGCGCGGGAACGCCCGCCGCAACGCGTCGGGCAGGTCCAGGCCGATCCAGTCGCCGCTGAAGAACGCCAGGCGCAGGTCCGACGATACCTCGCCCTGCAGCGAACCCAGCAGCCCGGCGAACACCGCCGGCGCCGAGTCCCAGAAGGTGATCCCGCTGCGCAGCAGCTCCACCAGCCGCGCCGGGTCGCGCACCTCCTCCGAGCGCGCCACCTGCACGCTGCCTCCGCTCCACAGCATTCCGAACAGGTCGTACACCGACAGGTCGAAGCTCAGCGAGGTGGTGAACAGCACCCGGTCCGACGGGCCCATGCCGAAGCTGGCTTCCACCCACGCGAACAGGTTCGCCGCCGCCGCGTGCCGGACCATCACCCCCTTCGGCCGGCCGGTCGAGCCGGAGGTGTAGATCACGTAGGCCAAGGCCTGCGGATCGGTGCCGATCCCGCTCGCCGACGGATTCGTCTGCGCCTGGCCGTCCCAGCGCTCGGCCTCGTCCACGCACAGCACCGGCACCGCCGACACGCCTTCGTGCCGGGCCAGCGAACGCTGCGACAGCACCCGCGCCGGCGTGCAGTCCTGCAGGGTCTCGCGCAAGCGCTGCGGCGGATGCGCCGGGTCCAGCGGCACGTAGGCCGCGCCCGCCTTGACCACCGCCAGCACCGCCGCCAGCATCCACGGCCCGCGTTCGAGCAGGATCCCGACCCGGTCGCCGGCGCGCACGCCTTCGGCCAACAGGCCGTGGGCGATCCGGTTCGCGTGCCGGTTGAGCGTCTGGTAGCTCCAGCGCTCCTCGCCGCACAGCACTGCCGGTGCCTGCGGTTGCAACCGCACCTGGCGTTCGAAACCGGCGTGCATCACCTCCTGCGGGTAGTCGCGGGCAGTCGCGTTCCAGTCCAGGGTCAGGCGAGCGCGTTCGGCGGCCGACACGCAGGGCAGAGCGGACGGCATAGCGACCGGTCCGCCGCGAACTTCGTCCTCCAGCGCTCCGATCAAGCTCCGCAAGGCATGCTCGACCCGGTCCAGCGCCGCATCCGGCTCGATGCCCTTGGCGCAGTGCGCCTTCAACGCGAATCCCGCGCCGTAGTCGTCGACCGACAACGCCAGCGGATAGTGGGTGTGCTCGTCGCTCGCCAACAGGCGCATGCCGAAGGCTTGATCCGCCGCGCCGGTCCCGCCCGCGTCTTCGATGCCCGCCAGCAAGCCCGCGCTGTGACGGTAGTTGATCAGGGCCGCGAACGGCGCCAGACCCGCGCCCAGGCCGGAACAACGCTGGGCGAGCGAGAGCGAGGCGTGCTCGTGTTCGAGCAAGGCGCCCATCTGCGCGTGCACGGCGCGCAAAGCGGCGCGCGACGACTCCGCGTCCAGATCGACCCGCATCGGCAAGGTATTGATGAACACGCCCGGCGTGGCGGCCAAGGCCGGATTCTGCAGGCGCCCGCTCAGCACCGTGCCGAACACCACGTCGCTGCGTCCGCTGCTGGCGCCCAGCGCCAGGGCCCAGGCCAGGTGGAACACCGCCGCGGCGCTGACGCCGGCTTCGCGCGCGCATTCGCGCAGGCGCAGCGCCAGCTCGGCCTCGACCCGGCGCACCGCGTTGCTCGCGCCGGTGACGCCGTCGGCCACCGTCGCCACGCCGAACGGCGCGGTGATCTCGTCGACCGTGGCCAACAGACGGGAAAAATATTCCGCGTGAGCCGCATCCGGCGTCGCGGCCACCGACTCGATGAACTCGCGGTAAGGCGCCGCCTCGTGATTCGCGTCGGGCTCGCCGCGCACGCGCGCGGCGACCTGGGCCAGGATCAGCTCGAGGCTGACGTGATCGCTGACGATATGGTGATTGAGCAACGCCAGCAGCCAGGCGCCGGATCCCTCGTCGTACGCACTCCACGCGCGCAGCAGCGGCGGCCGGGTCAGGTCCAGGCGCAGCCGCGCCGGATCGCTGGCCTCCAGCAGCGCCTGCGTCGCCGTCGCGCCCGGCGCCGGCGCCACCGGTTCGACCCGCAACCGGGCGCTGCGATGCACCAGTTGCAGCGGCTCTTCCAGCCCTTGCCAATGCACCGAAGTGCGCAGGATGCCGTGACGGTCGATCATCGCCTGCAGTCCGTCGGCGAAGGCCTGCAGATCTTCGCGCCGGTCGAACTGGAGCAGGGTCCGGATCAGATAGGCGTCCGGGCCTTCGTCGCGCAAGTGATGGAACAGCATGCCCTGCTGCAAGGGCGACAACGGGTAAGCGTCCTCCAGATCGTCGATACGCCCGCGCGCCGCGGCCAGAGCCGCGCCTACCCCGGCCAGCTCCAGTTGCGGCAGGCGCGCCGGACCGGCCGGCGCCGACGGCGGCTCCGCATCGGCCGCAAGGGCGGCCAGATCGCACAGCACCGGCGCGGAAAACACGCTGCGCACGTCCAGGCGCAGGCCACGGCGGGCGAGCCGCTCGATCAGCGCCACCACCATCAGCGAATGACCGCCGAGGTGGAAGAAATGATCGTGACGGCCGACCCGGGGCAGATCGAACAGCTGCGCCCATGTCTCGGCGATCAACGCTTCGGTCCGGCCCTGCGGCGGCTGGTAGGCGAGCGCGCCGACCGCGTCGCGATCCGGAGCCGGCAGGCGTTCGCTGTCGAGCTTGCCGTTGCGGGTCAGCGGCAGCGCCGCCATCGGCACGAACGCGGACGGAATCATGTAATCGGCCAGCGTCGCCGACAGCGCGGCGCGCAGCCCTGCCACGTCCAGCTGCGCCCCGCGCGCCGGCACCAGGTAGGCGACCAGGCGCAGGTCGCCGCTAAGGTCGGCGCGCGCCGTCACCGCCGCTTCTTCGATCGCCGGCAGGCGCAGCAGGGCCGCTTCGATCTCGCCCGGCTCGATCCGGAAACCGCGCAACTGGACCTGCTGGTCGATCCGGCCCAGGTGCTGGATGTCGCCGTTCTCGAGCAAACGGCCGAGGTCGCCGGAGCGGTACAGGACCCCGCCCGGCTGGAACGGATCGGCGACGAAGCGCTCGGCGGTCAAGGCCTCGCGGTTGAGGTAGCCGCGGGCGAGGCCCAGCCCGCCGACGTAGATCTCCCCGACCGCGCCGTACGGCAGCAGTTGCCGGTCCGGGCCCAGGATGTAGACCGAGGTGGTCGGAATCGGTCGGCCGACGTTGTTGTCGGCGCTGGCCAGCTCGGCCGCGCCCAAGCGCTTGAAGGTCACGTGCACGCAGGTTTCGGTGATGCCGTACATGTTCACCAGCGCCACCTGCGGATGGCGCTGCTGGAACGGCGCCAGCTTGGCGGGGTTGAGCGATTCGCCGCCGAACACCACATAGCGCAGGGCCGACAGATCGGCCGCCTCCGGCAGCATTCGCGCCAGCGCCTGGAACGCCGACGGGGTCTGGCTCAGTACGCTGACCCGCTGCTGCGCCAGCCAATCGGCGAATCCGCGCGGATCGAGCCGCAGCGCCGCCGGCACGATCGCGGCGCTGGCGCCGTGGACCCAGGCCCCGAACAGTTCCCAGACCGAGAAGTCGAACGCGAACGAGTGGAACACCGACCAGACATCGTCGCCGTCGAAGTCGAACGGCAGGGCCTCGTTGACCAGCAGGCGGACCACGTTGCGGTGGCTGATCGGAACGCCCTTGGGCTGTCCGGTCGAACCGGAGGTGTAGATCACGTAAGCGTCGGCATCGGCTTGCACGTCGATGCCGATCGCCGCGTCCGACAGCCGCGCCGCGGCCGGGTCGTCGCTGCTCAGCGCCTGGCAGCCTGCAGGCAGGGGCGGCAGCGCCGCACCGCCGGCGACTGCCGCCAGCCGCACGCCGGCATCGGCCAGGGCGAAGGCGATGCGTTCGCCGGGCGCGTCGGGATCCAGCGGCACGTAGGCGCAGCCGGCCTTGAGGATGGCCAGGATCGCCACCCCCGCTTCGACCGAGCGGGCGGCAAGCAGACCGATCCGGTCGCCAGGCGCCGCGCCGCGCGCCAGCAGCAACCGCGCCAGGCGGTTGGAGCGCGCGTCCAGCGTCGCGTAGTCCAGGCTCGCGTCCTGGTCGAGGATGGCGATCCGCTGCGGCGCCCGTTCGGCTTGCAGGCCGATCAGGCCGTGCAGGGTCTGCGCGCGCGGATAGTCGGCCTGCGCGCCGTGCGCCAGTTTGCGCTGGCGATCGATCTCGGTCGCGGACAGCAAGGGCAGCCGATCGACGGTTTGCGCGCCGTCGCCGGCGGCCGCAGCAAGCAGCGCGGCGTAGTGGCCGGCGATCTGCCCGGCCAGCCACGGGTCGAAGAAGTCGGCGTTGTAGACCAGGTGGCAGGCGTAGCCGTCGTCGTCCTCGGCGACCAGCAGGTGCAGGTCGTTCTTGCCGTAGCCCAGATTGGTCTCGACGATGCGCCAGCCCAAGTCCGCGCTCTGGCGCAGGCTCGCCGCGGGCTCGAACTGGAACAGCAGGTCGAACAGCGCGGTCCGGCTCATGTCCTTTTCCGGCGCCAGCCACTGCACCAGCCGATCGAACGGAACCTGCGCATGCGCCGCGGCCTCCGCGCGCAGGCGCGCGCTGTCGGCGAGCAGCGCGTCGAGCCGGGTGTCGGCGCCGATGCGCTGGCGGATCGTCTGCAGATTGGCGAACGCGCCGACGACGCCGGTCGTGGAGGCGGCGGCGCTGGTGCCGAACACGATGTCCTCGTGCCCGGCGTAGCGGCGGATCAGGGCCGCGAAAGCCGCGCCGGCAACGGCCGCTTGATCGGCGCCGATGCGCGCGGCGGTCGCCCGCACCGACGCCGCGACCGCGGCGTCGATGCGGAACGCCAGCCGCGCGGCGGTGTAGGTGTGGATGGTCGGTCGGGCGCGATTGAGCGGCAGTTCGACCGCCTGCAGCGGCGCTCGCAGCTGGCGGCGCCAGTACAGCGCATCGGGCTGGAACGTCAGTCGCGCGTCCTGGCCGCGGTGCAGCCGCGACAGGTACTCGCCGGGTTCGGTCGCGGCGGGCTCGACGCCGTCGTAGGCCTGCGCGATCGCCTCGGCGATCTGCGCCAGTGCGGCGCGGTCGGCGACGATATGGTGCACGGCGAGCGCGAGCAGCCCGCTGTCCGCTGCGCTGCGGTACAGGCGCGCACGCAACAGCGCGCCCTCGGCCAAGGGCATGGGCTCGGCGATCCAGGCCAGCGCCGCCGGCACCGGATCGGCTTCGGCTTCGAGCTCGGACCAGGGAACCTCGGCTTCATCGGCGAAACGCTGCCCCAGACGTCCCTCGCCGGCGACGATGCGCGTGCGCAGCGCCGGCTGCGCGGCGACGACCCGGGTCAGCGCGGCGCGCAGGCGGTCGGCGTCGACCGCGCCGCTCAGGCGCATCAGCAAGGGCAGGTTGTGGTAGGTCGGGCTGGACGGGTACAGGCTGCCGGCTTCGAAGGTCTCGATGAACCACAGTCGCTCCTGGTGCGGCGACAAGGCGAAGCAGTCGCCGTCCGCGGCAGCGACGCTAGTGGTGGCGGCGGCGACGCCGGCCAGCGGCGCCGCCACGATCGCCGTCGCGGGCGCCTGGGTCATGGTCCGCAGCAGGGCCTCGAAATGGTTTGCGCAGCGTTCGATGCTGGCGCGGTCGAACAGGTCGGCCGCGTATTCGTAGCGCAGCTCGATCCGGCCCCGTTCCTCGCTGAGGTACAGGGTCAGGTCGCACTTGGCGCCGATCTGCAGCGGCTCCAGCGCGGTCGCCTCGATGCCCGGCAAGTCCAGTTCGCTGCGCGGCATGTTCTGGCACAGCAGCATGGTCTGGAACAGCGGCGCGTGGCTGGCCCGGCCGTGTTCGGGCCGCACCGCTTCGACGATCCGCTCGAACGGCAGGTCCTGGTGCCGGTAGGCGTCCAGCGCCACCGCCTTGGCCTGCCGCGCCAAGCCTTCGAACGTCTCCGCCGCGTCCAGGCGCAGCCGCAGCGGCAGACTGTTGATGAAGAAGCCGATCAGCGGCTCCAGTTCGGCGCGGACCCGGTTGGCCACCGGCGCGCCGACGACGATGTCGTCCTGGCCGCTCAGCCGCGCCATCAGCGCGGTCCATGCGGTCAACGCGGTCATGAACAGCGTCATGCCGCGGCCCGCGCCGAACGCACGCAGGGCGTCGCACAACGGCGCATCCAGATGGCGGATCAGCTCGCCGCCGCGGGTGCTCGGCGCAGCCGGCCGCGGGAAGTCGGTCGGCAACTCGAGCCGGTCGGGCGCGCCGCGCAGATGCGCGCGCCAGAACGCCAGGTGCTGGTCCAGCAACGGCGCCGGCAGGCTTTCGCGCTGCCAGGCCGCGTAATCGGCGTACTGCACCGCCAACGGCGGCAACGGATCGGCCCGGCCGGCGGCGAAGGCGGCGTACAGCGCCGACACTTCCTGGGCCAGGATCGCGACCGACCAGCCGTCCGAAGCGATGTGATGCTGCAGCACCAGCAGGGCGTGGCAGCGCGGACCGATCCGCGCCAACAGGCCGCGGATCGGCGTATCCAAGGCCAGGTCGAAGCCTGCCTGCAGTTGCTCCAGGCAGGCTGCGCGCGCCGCGGCCCAGGCCGCGTCTTCGGCCAGGTGCGACAGGTCGATCTGTTCCAGGGCGAAGCCCGATTCGGCCGGCAACACCTCTTGGCGCGCGGTTCCGTCCAGCTCGGGAAAACGGGTGCGCAAGGTTTCGTGCCGGGCCACCACGGCATCCAGGGCGCGGCGCAGCGCGGCCGCGTCCAGCTCGCCCTCGAGCCGGAACCAACCGGGCATGCGATATGCCGCTGCGCCTTCTGGGTCCATCCGGTCGAGGAACCACAAGCGCTGCTGGGCCCACGACAGCGGCAAGTCGCGATCGCGCGCGGTCGCCGCCACCGGCGGCAGTCGCCCGGCCCGGGCGCGGCCGGCCTGCGCGGCCATCGCCTCCAGGGTGGGATGCTCGAACACCTCGCGCAGCGGCAACTGCACGCCCAGGGCTTCCTCGATGCGCGCCACCAGCCGCACCGCCATCAACGAATGCCCGCCGAGCTCGAAGAAATGGTCGTGTCGGCCGACCCGCTCGATCCCGAGCAGGTCGCGCCATAGCCCGGCCAACGCGGCTTCGGCGCCGTCGGCGGGCGCGACGAATGCGCGCCGCGCCAGCGCGCCTTCGTCCGGCGGCGGCAGCGCCGCGCGGTCGAGCTTGCCGCCCGCGGTCAGCGGCCAGCGCGCCATCGGCACGAACGCCGAAGGCAGCATGTAATCGGGCAGTTCGCGCGCCAATGCGGCGCGCAGGCGCATCGGCAGATCGGCGCAAGCGGCGGCCAACAACGGCCAACTGTGCAACGACGACGGCGGCGGCGCGCTCGGAAACGACGCGCCGGTCAGCGCCTGCAGCTGCGCTTCGGCGCCGATCGCCGCATCGTAGCGTCCGTCGCCGCCGCTGTCGGCCCAGCTCAGGCGTAAGGACAAGCCGCGCCGCGCGCACATCGCCGCCAGTTCGGCCGGGGTGACGCCCAGGCTGGGCCCGTCGGTTTCGGCCTGCGGCCGGTACGGCAGGGACTTGGGCGCTACGCAACGCTGTTCCAGCATGCGCGCGAACGGCGCCACCCAGGGATGGGCGATGCCGCGCAGGCCGACGATCGAGGAGGGATCGGCCGCGGCCGCGTCGAGCGCGGCCTCGAGTGCGGCGGCGTCGCGCCAGTCGCGCCAGTCGGGACGCGGCACCGGCGCCGGTTCGGCCGTCTCGCCGCGAGTGCGCACGACGACGTCGTAGCGGAACGCCGTCATCTCGGTATGCAGTTCGCCGAGCTTGGGCAGAATGCGGATGTCGCAGATCTGCGGATAGCGATCGCGCAGGGCCAGGAACCAGCTCGGGTCGACCAGCAGCTCGCGGTCGGCCAACGCGCGCCGCCGGGCCTGTTCGAGCAATTGCGCGTCGCCGGCGCCGGCCGTGGCCTGGTGCAAGGCCACCGACAGATGGAAGGCTTCGCCCAGCCCCCAGTGACGGATGTCGCCGACGAACAGGCAGCCGCCCGGCTCCAGCCGCGCGAGCATCGCGGCGAGGGTGCGTTCCAGGTAGTCGGCATCGGGGAAATACTGCGCGACCGAATTGAGGATGGCGGTGTCGAACCGTCCCTCGACCGCGGCCAGGTCGTGCGCCGGCGCTGCGGCCACCTGGGCGACCGCGGCGATCGCCGGATCGCGGGCGATGCGCCGCGCCAGCTTGGCTACGGTGCGCGCCGACAGATCGGTGCCGACGTAGCGACGGCTGCCCGCGGCCAGGTTCTGCAGCAACAGGCCGGTACCGCAGCCGACTTCCAGCACCTTGCGCGGACTCAGCGAGCGGATCCGGTCCAAGGTCGCGTCGAGCCATTCGCGCATGCTCTCGGCCGGGATCGCCTCGCGGGTGTAGCTGCTGTTCCAGCCGATCGTGTCGAAGCGATCCGAACCGTCGCCGCCGTCCTCGTCGGCCTGCTCGTCGAACACGCCCGACCACTGCTCCACCTGCGCGTCCGCCGCGGAAGCGTCCGCGGCCGCCGGATCGGGGACGATGTAAGCGGCGATGCGCGGTTCGCCGTCGCGATCGCGGACCAGGGTCACCAATGCGTCGCGCACGCCCTCGCTCGCGCGCAGGCGGGCCTGGATCTCGCCGAGCTCGATCCGGTAGCCGCGGATCTTGACCTGATCGTCGTTGCGGCCGAGGTATTCCAGGGTGCCGTCGGCGTGGCGGCGCACCAGGTCGCCGCTGCGGTACAGGCGGCCGTCGCCGAACGGATTGTCGATGAAGCGTTCGGCGTTCAGCTCGGGCCGGCGCAGATAGCCGCGCGCCACGCCGTGGCCGCCCAGCCACAGTTCGCCGACCACGCCCGGCGCGGCCAGGCGGCCGTCGGCTTCGACCACATAGGCCTGCACGCCCGGCAGCGGTTCGCCCAGGTGCGGGCCGCGCTCGGCGCCGACCCGCGCCAGCGTGCTGTTGACCGTGCACTCGCTCGGACCGTAGGCGTTGTAGCAGGCCACCGGCGCGGCGGCCGCGCGCTTCCAGGCCGCGGCCGGAAAGGCTTCGCCGCCGACCAGGATCGCGCGCAGCTGCGGCAGCGGCGTTTCGAACAGGCCGCCTTGAATCAGCAGGTCCAACTGCGCCGGAGTGCAGTCGAACACCGCCACAGCTTCGGCCTGGAGGAATTGCAGCATGCGCCCGGCGTCGGCGCGCACCGCCGCCGGCACCACGCACAGGGCGTGGCCCGAGGCCAGCTGCACCAGCGCCTGCAGCGAGGCGTCGAAGGACACGCTGGCATTGAGCGCCACCCGCAGTGCGCAGGGCAGCGCGTCGAACACGCGCTCGCGCATGCCTTGCCACAGGTGCAGCAGTTGCCGGTGCTCGACCATCACGCCCTTGGGGCGGCCGGTCGAGCCGGAGGTGTAGATCACATAGGCCAGGTGCTCGGGCCGCAGCGCGACTTCGGGCGCGTGCGTCTGCTCGCTGTCGGCGGTGGCTTCGACTTCGAGCACCCGGTAACCGTCGATGCCCAGCCTGGCGGCCGAGCCTCCGGCGCTGACCACCGCCACCGGCGTGGCGTCGTCGAGCATGTGCAGCACGCGTTCGCGCGGGTAGCCCGGGTCCAGCGGCACGTAGGCGCCGCCGGCCTTGAGGATGCCGAGCAGGCCGACGATCAGTTCCAGGCCGCGTTCGGCGCACAAGCCGACGCAGGCGTCCGGCACCACGCCCAAGCCGATCAGCGCATGCGCGACCCGGTTCGACGCCGCTTCCAGTTGCGCATAGCTCAGCTGCGCCTCGCCGCTGCGCAGCGCGATCGCCTCCGGCGTGCGCGCCGCCTGCGCCTGGAACCGTTCGACCCAGGTCCGATCCGCCGGCGCCGCCGATGCGCCGGCGCTGCGGTGCAGCAGTTGCGTACGCTCCTGCGCGTCCAGCAGCTCCAACGACGCCACCGGCGCCTGCGGCGTCTGCGCCATGCCCTGCAGCAGGCGTTCCAGCCAGCAAGCCCAACGCGCCACGGTCGAGGCATCGAACAGGTCGCTGGCGTACTCGATCGTGCCGCTGAGCCCGTCGCCGGTTTCGCTGAGCGACAGCGACAGGTCGAACTGGGTGGTGGTGTGCGGCATCGCGATCTGCTCCACGCCCAGCCCGCGCAGCGACGGATCGCCTCCGCGCGGCGCGTTCTGCAGCACGAACATCGCCTGCACCAACGGGTTGTGGCCCAGATTGCGCTGCGGCGCCACCGATTCGACCACCTGCGCGAATGGCACGTCCTGGTGCACGAAGGCGTCCAACGCGACCCGCTTCACCGAATCCAGCCATTGCGTCGTGCTGGCTTCGCGCGGCAGTTCCAGCCGCAATGCCAGGGTGTTGACGAAGAAGCCGATCAAGCCCTCCAGCCGGTTGTCGCGACGGTTGGCGACCGCCGTCCCCACCACCACCTCGCCCTGCCCGCTCAGCCGCGACAGCAACGCGCTCCAGCCCGCCAACAACACCATGTACAGGGTCGCGCCGTGGGCCTGCGCCAACTCGCGCAGGCGTTGAGTCAGCCCCGCATCCAGACGCAGCGCGTGCATCCGCCCCGCATAGCTCTGCACCGGCGGCCGCGGCCGATCGCTCGGCAAGGCCAGCAGCTCCGGGGCGCCGCGCAACTGCTCGCGCCAATAATCCGACTGCGTTTCCCAGCGCGCTCCGCTCAACCAGCCGCGCTGCCACAACGCATAGTCCGCATACTGCACCGGCAACGGCGGCAGCGGATCGTCCAGGCCCTGCGCATAGGCGCCGTACAGCGCGCGCAATTCCTCCACCAGTACGCCCAGCGACCAGCCGTCGGAGACGATGTGGTGCTGGGTCACCAGCAGCGCGTTCTCATCCGCGGCCAGCTTCAGCAACCGGCCGCGGATCAGCGGGCCGCGCGCCAGGTCGAAGCGCGCCTGCGCTTCCTCGTGCAGCTGCGCCTGCAGCGCCGCATCGCGCGCGGCCGGCGCCAGCATCGACAGGTCCACGCGCCGCAGCGCGAAGCCCGCGGCCGGCTCGATCCTCTGCTCCGGTTCGCCGTCCACATCCTCGAAACGGGTACGCAGGGCTTCGTGGCGTTCCACGATCCGCGCCAGGGCGCGTTCCAGCGCGGCCTCGTCCAAGGCGCCGTGCAGGCGCAGGCCCGCGGCGACGTGGTAGGCCGCGCCGGCCGCCGCATCCAGGCGATCCAGGAACCACAGCCGCTGCTGCGACCACGACAGCGGCAGCCGCTGCCCGCGCAGTGCCGGCACGATCGCCGGCAATCCGGCGCTGCCGGCCGCCTGCACGCGTCGCGCCTGGCCGGCCAGGGTCGGCTCGGCGAACACCTCGCGCAACGGCAGTTCCACCCCCAGGCGTTCCTGCACCCGCGCCTGCAGCCGCACCGCTAGCAGCGAATGCCCGCCGAGGGCGAAGAAATGGTCGTGGCGGCCGATCCGCTCCACCCCCAGCAACTGCGTCCACAACTGCGCCAGCGCCTGCTCCACTTCGCCCTGCGGCGCTTCGTAGGCCTGGCGCGCATGCGCCTCGCCTTCCGGCGCCGGCAGCGCCGCACGGTCCAGCTTGCCGTTCGGAGTCAGCGGCCAGCGCTCCATGTGCACATAGGTCGACGGCAGCATGTACTCCGGCAGCCGCGACTGCAGTTGGCTGCGCAGCGACGCCGCCTCCACCGCCTCGCCCAGCCAGTACGCCACCAGGCGGCGTTCGCCGCCGGCGTCGCCGTGCGCCACCACTACCGCCTCGCGCACCCCCGCACAGGCCTGCAGCGCCGATTCGATCTCGCCCAGCTCGATCCGGTAGCCGCGCAGCTTCACCTGGAAATCGTTGCGCCCCAGGTAATCCAGGCCGCCGTCGCGGCGGCGCCGGACCAGGTCGCCGGTACGGTAGATCCGGCCGCCCTCGGCGAACGGATCGTCGATGAAGCGTTCGGCCGTCAGTTCGGGGCGATGCAGATAGCCGCGCGCTACGCCGGCGCCGCCCAGCCACAACTCGCCGACCACGCCCGGCGGCACCAATTCGCCGCGCTCGTCCACCACATAGGCGCGGGTGTTCGCCACCGGCACGCCGATCCCGGAGACGAACCCGGCGTCGCGCGGCATCGACACCCAGGTCGAGTAGGTCGTGGTCTCGGTCGGGCCGTACAGGTTCGCCACCCAGGCCGTCTGGGTCTGCGCGAACGCCTGCTCGACCAGCTCGCGCTTGAGCGGTTCGCCGGCCAGGTTGATTCCGCGCACGCTGGCCGGCAAGCCGCCGGCGTCCAACACCGCCTTGAGCACCGACGGCACCGTGTTGACCAGGGTCGCGCCCTCCAGCTCGGCACCGGCGCGCAGCAGGTCCTGCACCAGCACCACGCTGCCGCCCTGAGTGAGCGGCACGAACAACTCGAACACCGCCAGGTCGAAATTGACCGAGGTCGAGCACACGGTCCGCGCCAGGTCCTGAGGTTGGAACGCGCCCTGCGCCCAAGCCAGCAGGTTGGCGGTATTGCGGTGCTCGATCGCCACGCCCTTGGGCCGGCCGGTCGAACCGGAGGTGTAGATCACGTAGGCCAGGTGCTCAGGCCGCAACGCGACTTCGGGCGCATGCGTCTGCGGACTATCGGCGGTGGCTTCGACTTCCAGCACCCGATAGCCGTCGATGCCCAGCCTGGCCGCCGCGCCGCCGGCGCTGACCACCGCGACCGGCGCGGCGTCGTCGAGCATCTGCAGCACCCGTTCGCGCGGGTAGCCCGGGTCCAGCGGCACGTAGGCGCCGCCGGCTTTCAGGATCCCGAGCAGGCCGACGATCAGTTCCACGCCGCGGTCGGCGCACAAGCCGACGCAGGCGTCCGGCACCACGCCCAAACCGATCAGCGCATGCGCGACCCGGTTCGATGCCGCTTCCAGTTGCGCATAGCTCAGCTGCGCCTCGCCGCTGCGCAGCGCGACCGCCTCCGGCGTGCGCGCGACCTGCGCTTCGAACAGCTCCACCAGGGTCCGATCCGACGCCTCCGCCGATGCGCCGGCGCTGGCCTGCAGCAGTTGCCTGCGCTCTTGTTCGTCCAGCAACGGCAGCGAGGCCACCGCCGCCTCCGGCGAATCCGCCATCGCCCCCAGCAGGCGTTCCAGCCAGTGCGACCAGCGCGCCACCGTCGACGCGTCGAACAGGTCGCTGGCGTACTCGATCGCGCCGCTCAGTTCCGCTCCTTCCTCGCGCAGAGTCAGGCTAAGGTCGAACTGGGTCGCGCCGTGCGCCACCGCATAGCCCTCCACTTCCAGGCCCGGCAGCGCCAAGCTCCGCTGCGGCGTGTTGTCCAGGCTCAGCAAGGTCTGGAACACCGGGCTGTGGCTCAGGCTGCGCTGCGGATGCAACGCCTCCACCACCCGCTCGAACGGCACCTCCTGCCGACCCTGGCCCTCCAGCACCCTCGCCCTGGCCTGGGCCAGCAACGCCGCCGTCGTGGCGCCCTCTTCCACCCGCATCCGCAGCGCCAGGGTGTTGACGAAGAAACCGATCAGCCCTTCCAGCTCCACCCGCGGCCGGTTCGCCGCCGGCGAACCGATCACCACGTCGTCCTGTCCGCTCAGCCGCGACAACAGCGCGCTCCAGCCGGCCAGCAGCACCGTGTACAGGGTCGTGCCCTGCGCCTGCGCCAGCTCGCGCAAGCGCCGGGTCAGCGGCGCATCCAGACGCACCGCCAGGCGCCCGCCGCGGTAGCTCTGCACCGGCGGGCGCGGCCGGTCGCTCGGCAGCGCCAGCAACTCGGGCGCACCGCGCAATTGCGCGCACCAGGCCTCCACCTGGTCGGCCTGGTCCGCCTGCGACAGCCGCGCGCGTTGCCAGGCCGCATAGTCGGCGTACTGCAACGGCAACGGCGGCAGCGGATCGGGCCGACCTTGCGCGTAGGCCGCGTACAGCGCGCCCAACTCGCGCACCAGCACGCCCTGCGACCAGCCGTCGGAGACGATGTGGTGCTGGACCAGCACCAGCACGTGCTCATCGGCCTGTAGGCGCAGCAGCCGCGCGCGCACCGGCGGTTGCGCCGCCAGGTCGAACGGCGCCGCGGCCCAGCCGCTGCAAGCCTGCTGCAGCGCCGCCTCGCGCTCCTCTGCCGGCAGCGCTTCCAGATCCTCGCGTTGCAGCGTCCAGCCGGCCTCGTCCCGCACCACCTGCACCGGACCGTCCGCGCCGTGCTCGAACACCGTGCGCAGCGATTCGTGCCGCTCGCCGATCCGCTGCAAGGCCCGCGCCAGGGCCGACTCGTCCAGCGCACCGCGCAGGCGCACGCCGGCGGCGATGTGGTAGGCCGCACCGGCCGCCGCGTCCAGTCGGTCCAGGAACCACAGCCGCTGCTGCGACCACGACAGCGGCAGCGGCCGGCGGCGGTCGGCGGCGGGCAAGATCTCGACATCGCTGCGCCGCGCCGAGCGCAGGCTGTGGGCCAGGCCGGCGAGCGTCGGCGACGCGAACAGGTCCGCCGGCGCCAACTCCACCGCGAAGCTTTCGCGCAGGCGCGCGATCAGCATGCTGGCCCGCAACGAATCCAGGCCCAATGCGAACAGATCCTGGTGCGGGTCCTGCGGCACCGCGCCGATCGCCTCGCCGACGATCCGCGCCAACCGCTCGGCGACGCCATCGTCCGGCTGCGGCGGTGCCGCCGCGTCGGCGCCGGCTTGCTCGACCGACCATTGCCACAACGCGGCGAACTCGCCGGCGCGCAAAAGCTCGCGGCAACGGCCGCGCTGCACCTTGCCGCTGGAAGTGCGCGGCAGATGCCCGGCGCGCACCAGCACGATGGCGGAGACCTCATAGATATCGTGGGTTTCGGCCAGCGCAGCACGGATCCTGGCCGCCAGCCCGGCGGTGTCCGACGGCGCCGCGCCGGATACTTCCTGGACGACGGCCAAGGCGCCGGAATCCTCGTCGTCGAGCGCGAACACCGCGCAGCCGTCGGCGCTGAAGGCCGGATCCGCCGTGGCCACGGTTTGCTCGATGTCCTGCGGATACAGGTTGCGTCCGCCCAGGATCAGCAGTTCTTTCGAACGGCCGGCGATATAGAGCTCGCCGGCGTGCAGGAAACCCAGATCGCCGGTGCGCAGCCAGGTCTCGCCGTCGCGTTCGACCAGGCTCTCTCGCGTGCGTTCCGGCTGCCGCCAATAACCGGTCGTCACCGAAGCGCCGCTGACCAGGATTTCGCCGATCGCTCCGTGCTGGGCCGGGCCGTCGCCGACCGGATCGGCGATCGACACGCGTACGCCGGCCGGGGCGCCGACGCTGGCCAGTTCGATGCCGTCGTGGCCCGTCGCGGCGACCGCCCATCCCTGCGCCAACGCGGCGCGGTCCAGCAGCATCGTACGCAGCGGTTCGCCGGCGCCGCGCACATGCGCGGCGACCAGCAAGGTGGCTTCGGCCAGACCGTAGGCCGGTGTCAGCGCACCTGCCGCGAACCCGCGGTCGGCATAGGCCTGGGCGAAGCGGCGCAAGGTGTCCGGGCGGATCCGCTCGGCGCCGTTCACCGCTACCCGCACGCTGTCCAGCGCCAGCCCCCGCAACTGCGGATCGTCCGCGCGTTCGGCCAGCAAGGCGTAGGCGAAATTCGGCGCCACCGTCAGGGTCGCGCGATAGCGCGACAGCGCCTGCAGCCAACGCTGCGGCCGGCGCATGAACGCCGCCGGCGAGAACTGCACGCAACTGGCGCCGGCGAACAGCGGATAGGCGATCGCGCCGACCAGGCCCATGTCGTGGAACGGCGGCAACCACGACACCACGACGTCGTCCTGGCCCATGCCGTACCGGGCCACGGCAGCGGCGCAGTTGGCGACCAGATTGCCGTGGGTGACGATCACGCCCTTGGGGGCGGAAGTCGAGCCAGAGGTGTACTGCAGCACCGCAGGCGTGGAATCCGCCACCGCGCGCGCTTCGCGCCCGGTCCGGTCGGCGCTTGCTGGCGCTTGCTGGCGCGGATCGAACCAGGTCGCGCCCGCGGCGATCGCGCCGAACTCGCGCGTGCAGCGTTCGCGCACCCCGTCCAGGGCGATGCAGACCGCCGGACGGCAATCCTCGAAGATCGCGCGCAAGCGTGGCAGGGCGCGCCGGCTACCCGGCGGATACGCCGGCACCGCTATCAACCCGGCGCGCAGACAGGCCAGGAAAGCGACGATGTAGTCCAGCGACGGCGGCAACAGCAGCAGCACGCGCTCGCCGCTCGCGGCCAGGTCTTCCAGCGCGTCCGCCATGCGCGCGACTTCGCGCTCCAGGCCGGCGTAGTCCAAAGCGGCACCGTCGCCCTCGCCGTCCTCCAGGAAGCGGAACGCGACGCGCCCGCGCTGTTGCGTATCCCCGGCGCGGCGGGACAGCACCTGCGCGAGCGAAAAACACGTCGAAGACACGACCACGGCTGACTCCATTCTGGACCACGGGCAAAGAAAACCGGTATTCCTCGCGCTGCCGCATCCGCACGGCAGCGATATCCTGTACTAGGCTTGCGGCACGACGGCGTGGCTGCGAAGGCGCCGGTTGATCCAGAAATAAGCCGAAGGGCTGCGCCGGATCGCGTCCTCTAGGATGCGATTGACCCGCGCCGCGTCGGCGGCCGCGTCTTCGCCGAAGCCTTCCAGCGGCGGCGACAGCGCGATGCGGCTGCCGCCGCGCTCGCGGTGGTGGGTGAAGGCGACCACCGCCGCCCCGCTCAGCTTGACCAGGCGAGTGGCGGACGACAGCGTATGCAGCAGCATGCCGAAGAAAGGCGCCGGCACCTGGTTACGGTCGCGATACTCCTGGTCCGGCGCGAACCACAGCACCGCGCCCTCGCGCAGCATGGACAGCACGCCGCGCACGTCGCTGCGCTCGATCATGGTGATCTGCCGCCGGCCGCGCGACTTGCGCGACACCGCGTCGACCAGCGGATTCGGACGGCGCAGGTACATCGCGCACAGCGGAATGCGTTCGTTCAACAGCAACACCGCGTTTTCCATGTCGCTGAAGTGGAAGCCCAACAGCAGCACGCCGCGGCCCCGCGACGCCAGCTCCTGCAGATGCTCGAGCCCCTCGACCACGCAGGGCTGCGAGGACGCGTCGCCGAACCACCAACGCCCCTTCTCCAGATAGCCCAGCACCGCCTGGGCCAGGCTGCTGCGGCCGATGCCGGCCCGTTCGCGTTCGCTCAGTTCGGGAAAACACAGCGCCAGGTTGTCGAGCACGATCCGGCGCGAATCGGCCGAGCCCCACCAGTAGACCGCGCCGGCAACGTTGGAGATCGGCGCCAGCAGCCGCAACGGCAGCACGCTCGCCAAACGCAGAATCGACAGTTCCAGACCCGCCGCAATCCATTGTCGAACTGTCATTCCCGACATCAACCAGACTCCATGTTCGCTGGGAAAACCCCGCCCGGCGCGCCCCCGACGCGCCACGGCGGTTCGATGCATGCAAGCGGCGCAGCGACCGGCCCGATCATCCGCTGGGATGCGGGGACAGGTACGCGCTTTGCGGGCGCCGCCGCAGCGCGGGCCGAACTTCGCCGCGTGCGGCTGGGTCGAAACCGGCCGCCGGGCGGCGGTCGCGGCGATTTCGATCGACCGTCTGCGTGAGCGACGGCCGCTGGCTCGCCAGACCTAGTATCGACGGTTCGTCGTCTACTGCAATCCATTGCCGAACTGTCATTTCTGACACTACGCCGACTCCCTGCCTACCGAAACGACGACACTCGACGCGTCCCCAACGCCCCGAGGTACTCCATGCACGCAAGCGGCGCGCCGATCGCCCCATTCATCCGGCGCACGATCCGGCCAAGTCCGTTCTTGCTGATGCCACCGCAGTATATTGAAGCCGTCATCGCGCACAACCTGTCGGACGAACGCGCGCATACGACGGCGATTCCAAATTCGCAGTAGCAACCTGACATGGACTCGTCGTAAGGTTATGCGCCGCATTGCCCGGAATTTTTCCGCAATGCAACAGGACCCCGTCGCTGCAAGGATTCGTGGCATGACCCGTCTTTCCTCCGCTTCCGTCCCGGACCGGGCGTCGCCGCCGACCTCGTTCGTCGAGGCATTGCAGGCGCAGGCGGCGCGCACGCCGGAGGCGGTCGCGCTGCGCAGCGGCGAGGCGCAGCTGAGCTATGCGCAACTGGAAGCGGCGTCGAACCGGGTCGCGCATGCGCTGATCGGCTTGGGCGTCGCGCCGGACGCCTGCGTCGGCTTGTGCGCCGAACGCGGCCTGGAACTGATCGTCGGCCTGCTCGGCATCCTCAAGGCCGGCGGCGCCTACGTGCCGCTGGACCCGGGCTACCCGCGCGAACGCGTGCTGCACATGCTCGACGACGCCACGCCGGTGGCGGTGGTCAGCGCCGGAGGCTCGGCCGCCAGGCTGGGCATCGACGGTTACCGGGTGCTCGAAGTCGAAGCCACCGCCGACAGCGAGCAGACGCACGCGCCCGAAGTCGCGCTGCGGCCCGAGCACCTGGCCTATGTGATCTACACCTCCGGCTCGACCGGCCGCCCCAAGGGCGTGATGGTCGAGCACCGGCAACTGCTGCACCTGTGGCAAGGCATGCGCGAGCGCGTGTTCGACGCGCTGCCCTGCGCACTGCGGGTGGCGCTCAATGCCAGCGTGTCCTTCGACGCCTCGCTGCAGGCGCTGGTGCAGCTGGCCTCGGGCCACGCCCTGTGCGTGGTGCCGGCGGCGGTGCGCGCCGACGCCGGGCGCATGCTGCAATTCCTCCAGGCCGAAGCTGTGGCGGTGTTCGACTGCACTCCGGCGCAGTTGGACCTGCTGATTCAAGGCGGCCTGTTCGAAACGCCGCTGCCGCAGCTGCGCGCGATCCTGGTCGGCGGCGAAGCCTTTCCGGCCGCGGCCTGGAAGCGCGCGGCCGCCGCGCCGGTGGCCTGCTACAACGCCTACGGTCCGAGCGAGTGCACGGTCAACAGCACGCTGGCGCGGGTCGGCGCCGAGCGCGGCCCGCACCTGGGCGAACCGCTGCCGGGCGTGCAGGCCTATGTGGTCGAAGCCGACGGCCGCCTGGCCGCGCCGGGCGTGGTCGGCGAACTGTGGCTGGGCGGCCACGGCGTGGCGCGCGGCTATCTGCGCCGGCCCGAGCTGAACGCCGAACGCTTCATCGACAATCCGTTCGGCGACGGCCGCCTGTACCGCAGCGGCGACCTGGTGCGCCGTCACGCCGACGGCACCCTGGAATACCTCGGCCGCAACGACGATCAGGTCAAGATCCGCGGCTACCGGATCGAGCCGGGCGAAATCGCCGCGGTCCTCGCCGAGCATCCGCAGGTGCGCGATGCGGCGGTCGTGCCGCTGCGCTCGGAAGACGGCGATGTCCGCCTTGCGGCCTATCTGATTCCGGCCCAGGCGACGCCGGCGCCGAGCGAGCTGCGCGCCTTCCTCGCCCAACGCCTGCCGGAGTACATGCTGCCCTATGCCTATGCGGCGGTGGCGTCGTTCCCGATCGGCGCCAACGGCAAGCTCGACCGCGGCGCGCTGCGTCCGCCGGCTTCGGCCGACATCGCCGGCCGACCGTTCCTGCCGGCGCAGGGCGAAATCGAATCCGCGGTGGCGCTGTTGTGGACGCAGTTGCTGCGCGTCGACCGGGTCGGCCGCGACGACAACTTCTTCGAACTCGGCGGGCATTCGCTGCACGCGATGCAGCTGATCGAACGCATGCGCCGGATCGGCCTGGAAGCGGACATGCACAGCCTGTTCGTGCAGTCGACCCTGGCCGACTTCGCCGCCAGCGTCCGCCGCAGCGCGCGTCCGCAAGCGCAATCCAGCGACGCCGCCGAGGCGGGGCCGGGATGGATCGACTCGCCGGCTTCGCAAAAACAATGCTGCGACTGGGTTTTCAACCAGGTCACCCTCGCCCAGGGTCGCCCCTCGCTGTGCGTGCAACAACGGGTCGACGTCGACGCGGTCGATCCCGAGTTGCTGCGCCAGGCTTTCGAGGCCGCCGTCGCTCGCCATGAGGCCTTGCGCACCACCCTGCACGTGGTCGACGACCGCCTGGTCCAGCGCGTCCACGATGCCTGCGCGTTGGACCCGATCGTGCCGGCGGACCTGCGCGGCGAAGCCGATACGCCGGCCGCGCTGGATGCGCTGGCCGCGCGGGTGCGCGCGCGCACCTTCGATTTCGCCCGGCTGCCGTTGTTCACCGTCGATCTGGCGCGTCTGCCCGGGCGCGACACGGTGATCTTCACCTTCGACCACGTGTGCATGGACCAGGCTTTCCTCGGCCGTTTCGTCGCCGAAGTCGCCGACGACTACGCCGCCCGCGCGCAAGGCCGGCGGCTCGAGATCCCCGCGCCGACCGGCAGCTACCGGCAGTACGCGCAATGGGAGCGCACCGAGATGGCCGGCGAGAGCGGCCGCCGCCATATCGGCTATTGGACCGACCTGATCCGCCGCATCGGCGCCGAGCGCTACACCGACCGATTCGCCGACTATCCGCAGCCTTGGTTCGCGTCCCACCGGCAGTACATCGCGCACGCCCTGTCGGGCCTGCCGGCGGGCATGGACCCGCATCTGGCCGCCCACGCCCATCGCTACGTCGGCAACCTGTTCCACGAACCGGTACCGATGGCCCGCTTCAGCACCTATGTCGGGCCGGAGATCTTCCACGCCCTGGCGGCGCGGGCGATGCGGGCCAAGCTGCCGCTCAGCGCGCTGGCCATCGCCGCGGCCAACGTATTGCTCCAGCGTCTGACCGGGCTGGACGCGACCCTGGTGTCGGTGCTCACCGAAACCCGGCCGTTCGGCGCCTGGCAGGATTCGGGCGGCAGCTTCGTCAACGACGCCCTGTACGCGCTCGAGTACGACGCCGGCACCGGCGTCGACGAGGCCATCGCCCAGATCGCGGCGCAGATGCCGGCGGCGAGCGAGCATAAGGTCTGCCTGCTGCCGGCCGCGCTCAGCGCCGCGGACGTCTCGCTGGAAGCGCTCGGCACCCTGTGCCTGAACTACATCAGCGCCGAAAGCGACAAGCCGCTGCCGCCGTTCGCGCCCCGCCACCAGGACGGCGGGTTCGCTTCGATGGAGTTCAACCTGACCGTGGTCCAGCATCTGGACGGACTCTATATCGACTGCGAGTACCGCAAGGCGCGGTTCTCGCCGCGCACCATCGAACACACCGTGGCCGGCGGATTCGTCGACGTGCTGCGCGCCTTCGCCGACAGCGGCAATACCCCGATAGCGCAGATCGCGCTGGCGTTTCCGCCGCCGGCGCCGGCGCGCGCGCTCCAGGCCGAGCCTGCCGCGCTGAGCCCGGTCGGAGCCTGACCGCGATGGATGCCTTGCCGCGGCCGGATCGGCGTGCGTTGAACGTGCTGATGCTGGGCTGGGAACTGCCGCCGGCGATCACCGGCGGCCTGGGCGTGGCCTGCGAAGGCCTGTTGCGCGGCATCGGCGCGCTCGGCGGCATCGGGGTCGATTTCCTGCTGCCCGCGGCACCGGGCCTGGGCAGGGATTATCCGGCGGCGGTGCGGATCGTCGAACTGGACGGATGCGAAGAGCCGAGCGCCCCCGCCCGCTCCCAGGGCGCCTATATCGCCTATCGCGAGAAAGCCAGCCGCTACGCCGCCGCCGCCCTGCGCGCCCTGCCCGGCCTGAACGACTTCGACCTGATCCATGCCCACGACTGGCTCAGCTTCGAGGCCGCTCTGGCGATCAAGCGGGCCAGCGGCAAACCGCTGATCGTGCACGTGCATTCGACCGAGCACGATCGCGCCGGCGACTTGTGCGTCAATCCGGCCATCGCCGAACTCGAACGCCTCGGCCTGCACGCAGCCGATCGCATCGTCGCGGTCAGCCGCTACACCGCTCAGGGCCTGGCGCGCCACTACGGCCAGTCCGCCGATCGGATCGAGGTGGTTTACAACGCCGGCCGCCCGCGTCCGGCCGATTTCCCGCCTGCGCCGCTGCCCGCACCCGCGCCCGCGCCCGCGGACGGCTGCATCAGCTTCATCGGCCGGATCACCGAACAGAAAGGGCCGGAAGCCTTCGTCGAAGCCGCCGCGCGGATCCGCGAACGCGTCGCCGACGCGCGCTTCGTGATGGCCGGCGACGGCAACCTGCTGCCGCTGATGCGCTCGCTGGTGCGCGCGCTGGGCCTGGCCGATGCGTTCTCGTTTCCGGGCTTCGTCGGCCGCGAAGACGTGGCCCGCCTGCTCGCGCGCAGCCGGGTGCTGATCATGCCCTCGCTGTCGGAGCCGTTCGGATTGGTCGCCCTGGAGGCGATCGAGGCCGGCGTGCCGGTGGTGCTGTCGCGGCACTGCGGCCTGGTCGAACGGGTGCCGAGCGCGATCTGCGTCGACCCGGACGATATCCACGCGATGGCGGACGCGGCCATCGGCCTGCTCGCCGATCCGGCGCAAGCGCGCGCGCGCGCCGTGGCGGCCGCGGGCGAAGCGGCGGAACTGGACTGGATCCGTTCCGCGTCCGCGTTGCGGCGCGTCTACGAGCGCGCGCTGGGCGCGACGAAGACCGAGCGCGCAGCCGCCGAGGTTTGCTGAGGCCGGCGCAGCCTTAGCGCAAGAACACCGCCACCGAGGGCCCCTGGCCCGAGGCGAACAGCAGGGTTTCGCCGTCGCCGCCCGCCTGCGCCGCACTGCCGTCGCGAGCCACGCAAAAGCAGGCCGTGCGCGGCTGCGTGCCGTCGTCCAGTCGGCGCAGGATGCGCAGACGATCCCGATCGCCCGCGAACTCCAGCGTCGCGCCATCCCAGTCCGCCAACAGCCGATGGCGCTTCACCACCGCCAGCAACTCGGCGAACACCGGCCCGGGCCCGTCGGGATCGCGGCACAGGGGGCCGGCCATCGCCTTGCGCGCATGCTGCTCGGAGTAGTCGAAATAACGATCCAGATCGGCCGGCGCCGCGCGTCGGTCGTCGTAGCCGCAGTAGACGCTGGGACCGTTGGCGCTCATCGCCAGGGCCAGCGCCAGCCCGGCCACCACGATGTCGCGCGTGTGCGCGCTGCCGTTGTAGATCGGCCGGAAACTGGGATCGTGGTCGATCACGATCGGCACCAGGCAGCAGGCCGGCACCTGCCATCGGTCGCGCTGCTCGGCGATCGCCGGCAGCGACTGCGACCAGTCGCCGTCGGCGAGCAGCGCCTGTTGCAGCGCCTGCGCCAGCGGGAAGTCGTACAAATACAGCCCTTGAACCGAAGGCCCGACCGCGGACAGGGCGAAGCGCAGCTCGCGGTAGTGCAGGCTCCAATACTCCAGCACCGCAAAGAACGGCCCGGCGCCGGCGTCGCGCGCCGCCTCGCGCAGCGCGTCCAGGGATGCGCGCAGCGGCCCCAGGCCCAGATGCTTGGCCATGTCGATCCGGAACGCGGACACCCCGGCTGCGCGGATCTGCCAACGCGCGCGCGCCAGGACCTGCGCGCGCACTTCCGGATCGAACAGATTGGGTCGCGGCAATTGGTAGTACTCGCCCAAATGCGTGCGCGTCGCCGCCTCGACGTACTGCGCCAGCGCCAGGCCATCGGGCGACGGGATCGCGTCGCAGCTCTCCAGTCCGCTCAAAAACACGCCCGGTCCGTCCAGCGGCGCCGGCGCGTCGGCCAGGGCCAGGGCCAGCGGCGTGCATCGCGAGCCCGCGGCCGCCAGGCGCGGCAATTGCGGCGGGTAGCCCAGCGTACCGAGCACCGAGTCCTGGATCAGGGCGATGCCGCCCGCGGCGGCGGCGCGACTGAGGGCGATGTAGTCGTCGACCGCGCCCAGGGCCGGGTCGACCCCGCATTCGCCGCTGCTCCAGTAACCGTGATTGTTGAGATAGGGCTGCAGTGCTCCGTCGTCGCCTTCGACGTAGTACAGATCGGCGCTCTGGCGATCGACCACGCCCAACAGCAGCGCGTCGTAGCCGGCGGCCGCGACCTGCTGCAACTGCCCGGTCAACGCGTCGAGTACCGAGCGCGAGTCCGCCGGGCGCTGCAGGCGCGGCAGCACGTGCAGGGCCGCGCCCAGCAGCGGGTGGCTCGCCCGGCCCAGATCCGGCAGCGGCCGGCCGCGACGGATCCGTTCGCCGTCCTCCGGCTCGAATTCGAAAGCCTGGGCGCAGGCCTGGGCGACGCGTTCGCGGTCCTCGCACGCAGCGGCGAACCACGACGGCCGGACGCCGTCGCGCTGCGGCCGCGCGGCCTGCTGCTGCGCCCGGCGCCAGGCGTAGAACGCGTCGAGTTCGCCCGGCTCCAGCGCATGTGGGGCGAGCGGCGCGCCCAGTTCCTGCAGCGCCCGCTCGATCCTGACCGGTCCGCGGTGGACGACGATGCAGGCCTCCTGCGAATGCACTGCGAACGCCCCCTGCGCCAACGCCGGCGATTCCTGCGCCAGCGGCCAGGGCGCCAACCGCACCAGGGTCTTCATCAGCCCCTCCTCGGCCTCGCGCGCGACGCGATGGGCGATCAGGACCGGCCGGCCGCGCGGGTCCGTCCGCAGCACGCAATCGGCGTATAGCTCATCGCCGCTGTCCAGCAGGAACAGCAGATGGCGCAGGAACAGCCGCAGCCGGCGCGCGGAGGGCTCGGACGCCTCGTCCAGGGTCTGCCGCAGCGCTTCCAGCAGGTCCGGCAAGCTGCAGTCGCCGGCGCTGGCCAGCGCGGCGATGCGCGAGCGCAAGCCGGCCGGCGCCGCATCGGCGGTTCGCAAGGACGGCTCGCTCATCGCTCGGCCGCAGCTGCGGCAGGCTTCGGGTCGAACCGGATCCAATCCATCTGCCGACCGCGGCCTTCCGAGCACAGCAGCCAGCGATCGCTATCGCTGAACTCGCGCAATTCGACCAACCGCGACAGGTCCCGCGCAGCCGTGGTCATCTCGCTGACGGCGTGGGTCGCGGCCGCGTTGCGCCGCAGAGTCTGCATGCGCTGCGCGCCGTCCTGGAAGAACCAGTCGTGCAGCTCGACGAAAATCACCGCCTTGGCGAAAGCCTGGAACGCCGCCTGGTCGAGCAGTTCGAATTCCGCGCCCTCGATGTCGACGAACAGCACGCAGTCGTCGACCACCTCCGCGGGAAGCTCGAGGTAGAAACCGGGTTCGGCCTTGGCGCGGATCTCGACCCGATCGCGCACCCCGTTCAGGCGCGCGGTGTCGCCGATGATCCGGCGCCCCTTCTCGCCCATTTCGTAGCAATACGAGCGTTGGCACAGCCCTGCGACCAGCGCGCCGACCCCGTAATAGCCGTCGCCCGCACCGAGGTTGACGAAGGCCCGGCGCGCGCCGGCCCGGGCCAGCGACTCCAGCACTTCCTGCTCGTACAGGCCGAGCAGCATCGGCGCCCGGTCGGCGACGCTCCAGGCCGTATCCGGCCCCAGCCGCAGGCCGCGGAACGGCCCGTAACGGACCGTGGCGGCGAGTTCGCGGTCGAGCTGTCGCGCCAATTCGATCCGCCGCCGTTCGACGTAGGCGGCCGTGTCGGCGCGCCATCCCGGCAACAACGCATACAGCATTCTGTTGAGCATTCCCTTCCCTTTGGCTGGACGCCCTGCATCGAACCCTACCTGCGCCGCGCGCGTCACGCCGCGACGGCGGCGTCGCTGCGCAAATGGGCGAGGAAGGCGCGCAGCGCGGGCTGCGCCTGCGCCGGCACCAGGGCGGCGAACTCCGCCACCCGCACCGTCTCGCCGCCTTGCACGCGCGCCAGCAACGCCGACGCCTGCTGCGCATGCGCCTGGAACGCGAACACCCGGCCGTGCGCGCAGGCCAGCAGCTTGTCGCCGATCGCGGTCCAGTCCAGCGCCCGGTGCGGTGCGCCGACGAGGCCGTCTTCATCGTCGCAGACCGGCTCGCCGGCCGGGTCCGGCAGCGGACCGAAACCCGCCGAAGTCCTGATGCCCAGTGCGTGCGCGGCGAACGCCAGCTCGGCGGCATGCGGCGCCTCCATCGCTTCGCGCAGTTCGTCCCACATGTGTCGCAAACGCTCTGGCGAGGCGGTGCCGGCGCCGGCCGCCGACGCGGCGGACAAGCCATCCAGGTCCAGCGCGTCCAGCGCGCGGTGATCCGAATTGGCCGCAGGCGCGGGCGGCAAGGCCACCGCCTTCCTGAGAATCTCGACCGTATCGCCCTTGTGGTAGATGCCGATGCTCAGCGACGCGCAAAACTGCCCGCTGTCGTTGACCGCCACGTGCCATTCGCCGGCCGGCCAGTACAGCAGGTCGTGCGGTCCGACCTCCAGGATCGTCGCCTCGGCCAGCAGCGCCGCCAATGGCTCGCCCGCGTGCGCCGGCGAGCCGGCACGGACCAGCTCGGCGCGATGCTCGAAATGCGCGCGCGGCCAGAACGCCATCTGCTTGCTGCCGATGCCGGTAGCCATCAGCACATGGCAATCGTCCATGTGGATGCCGAACGGCGTGCTGCTGTAAGTGCCGGCGTAGATGCACGAGTGGATCCCGCGGGCCGGATAGCCCACCCGGTCGAACAGGCCATGCAGGGCCGGGGTGAGCTTGCGCCTGATCGACGGCAGGGCGACGTCGACCTTGTCCAGGATGACCGAGAACTCCGCGCCGGGAAAAGCGCGCCCGACCTGCGCCTGGTACTGCTCGAAGCTGCGCACGTCCGGCGCGGGGAAGAACGCCATCAGTTCGTGGATGGCCGGCGAACGCCCGGCGAGATTGGCGCGGCCGAAAGGCTCCTTGCGCCCCTCGGCCATGGCCTGGGCGGTGGTCGACAAGGCCTGGATGAACTCGGCGGGAGTGAACAGGGGCGCGGCCAATGCGTTCTTGAGCAACCGCGGCGGCCCGCCCCACGCGGCCGCGATCTGCTCGGCCAGCGATCGTTCGTCGTCGAGAGGCATCGTATCAACGTCCGTTTGATAGAGAACGCTTAATCTAGCGGGATCTTCTCCAAGTCACCACTGCGCCCGCCGCCTCCGCTGCGTTGCGGACGCGGCCTCGGCGGCTGCAACGATCCCTCGCGGCGTCCGCCTGCGGACAACGTGGCGACGCGACCACAACCAGACCGGCTACGCGAGATTTTCCGCGCGTCCGTCCTGCTCCACTGCGCGCCCGGCCGCCGGCTCGTCGGTCGGCGACGCCTCGGCCACGCATCGGCCAGCGCGCAACGCGCGTCTGCCTCGTCCCGGCGGCGGGGTTGCGCGCCGCTATCACGATGGCAAGCGGACGATCCCGATCCCCGAAGGACGCCTGTCGTCGGCCGCGTCCCGACCTCAACCCGATCCGACTGATCGATCCGATCGGGCCGCTTCCACGGTTGCGGCGCATCCGGGTCGCACGCTCCGAACTCAGGGTTCGTCTCGCAAAAAAACGAGACGAACGGCACGCCGTCGCATCCGCCAGCGGCGCGGTCCAAACGCGAATCAAACACGCAAGATCCGGCCACGCCGCGAGGTAGAACCCGCCACATTCCTGCCGTTACCCTGGCGTCCGGCGCTACGTCCCCCACGCGCCCGCAAGCGATGGAACGGACTGCCATTGCCCGGTCGAAGCGATGGCGTAAGCGCGTCAGGGGTAGAACATGGAGTTGTTCCGACGTACCGGCTTGGCCGGCCTGGTGGCCGCGTTTTCCTTTCTGGCCGGTCTGGCGACCCCGTATCCGACGGCTTATGCCGGGGCCTCCGTTCACGATATCGCTACGGCGGCGCCGCAAACCGGCGACCCGCCCGCGACCATGGGCGAGCGTCGGCTCGACGGCGCCGCCCAGCACCTGGAACGCCTGACCCGCGAATTGCGCGGTCGCAGCGAAGCCGGCGGCGCCGCATCCGCCGGCAGTTCCCTGGCCTTGGCGCAGCGGCTGCGCCCGCACCTCAACGGCCTGCGCAGCCTGGATACCGTGCTGGGGCAAAGCGCGCAGGAAGAGCGCGCCGGCCTGCAACGCTTGCGCGTTCCGGCGCAGTTGCGCCAACGCTTCGAATCCGACCAGTCGCGCATCCGCCAGGACGCCGCGCCGTTGCGCGCCGCCCTCGCCCGGGTCGAGCAGGCCGTGGCGGCCCATAGCGAAGGCGAAGCCGACGCCGCACTGGACGCCCTGGCCGCATTGCTGGCCAAGACCGACGTCACCCAGCGCCTGCGGTTCGATCCGGCGACCTTGCGGGCGCAGCGCATCGAACGCGAGACCCGGCAGCCGGCCGCTACCGCCGCGCAACTGCAGGCCTTCCTGGCCGCTCCGGCCCGATCGGGTTCCGCGTCCGCCAAGACGGCCGCGGCCTTGGCCGGCACCAACCTCGCCGTCGCGGCCGCGCCGGAGCTCAGCGAGAACGAAGAGACCCAGATCACCCCGCGCATCCGCAGCCTGGCCGATCAACTGGGCCGCAACCCGGTCGCGATCTTCAACTGGGTGCGCAACAACATCGATTACGTGCCCACCCACGGCGCCATCCAGGGCGCCGACCTGACCCTGGTCAACCGCCGCGGCAACGCCGGCGATACCAGTTCGCTGCTGGTCGCCTTGCTGCGCGCTTCCGACATTCCGGCGCGTTTCGTCTACGGCACGGTCAACGTGCCGATCGAGCAGGCGGTGAACTGGCTCAAGGCCGACGACGCCGACGGCGCGATCGGGATGCTGCAGTTCGGCGGCATTCCCTCGACCCTGCTGACCAGCAACGGCCGCGCCGTGGCGGTTCGGATCCAGCACCTGTGGGTCGAGGCGCATGTCGACTTCACGCCCTCGCGCGGCGCGATCAATCGCGAACCCGACGCGTGGGTTCCGATGGACGCGAGCTTCAAGCAATACACCCGCACGCCGACCATCGACGTGCTCGGCATCGGCGGCTGGAACCCGACCAACGCGGCCGAGGCCATGTTGCGCGACGCGCAGATCGGCAGCGACGGTTCGATCACCAAGCTCAACACCTATGCCTACCAGGGCCAGGTCGACAGCGCGATCGGCCAGGTCATGCAGGCCCCCGGCCAGGGCGAGATCCGCGATCCGCAGGTGTGGATGGGCGGGTACGCGATCCTCGCCAGCCAGTTACCGGTGCTCTCCGGCACCCTGCCGTTCGCGGTCAGCGCCGCGACCTCGCGCTTCGCCGCGATGCCGGACAGCCTGAAGTACTACCTCGACATCCAGCTGTTCGCCAACCAGCGCGACATCGCCTACGAGAATCCGGAATTGAGCCTGCGGGTGGCGACCGTGCGCCTGGGCGGGCGCTCGGTGTTCGTCGACTACGCGCCGGCCACCGCCGAGGACGCGTTCGCGCTGAAGTCCTACGAAACCAGCAATGCCGCCTCGCTGCCGCTGGGTTCGTTCCGGGTGATTCCGCGGCTGAAGCTCGGCGAGGAAGTGCTGGCCGAAGGCAACGTGGTCGCGATGGGCACCCAGCAGTTCTGGGTGGCCGGGGTGGTCGACCTGCAACGGCACATGTCCGGAACCTTCGAGCCGTACCAGTTCGCGGCCGGCTCGCACATCAGTTTCACTTCCGACCTGGGCAGCGTCAGCGAGGAACTGCTCGGCGCCCATTTCAACGGCCTGCCCGACTCGTCGCGGCGGCCGATCGCCGAGGCGCTGCACCTGGCCGGCGTGCAGTACTGGTACCTCAACGACAGCCGCGCCTCGCTGTACGCGCGCGGCTGGGGCGGCCGCTTCCTGCGCATGCCCTCGGTCGGCGTGTTCGCCGCGCCGCTGCAGGTGCGCTACTTCTTCGGCATCCCGCGCAGCGGCTCGTACGCGGGCTTCGCCACCGACATCAAGGGCGATCGCGTCGCCCTGTACCACCGCGACCCGGCCAAGGCGGTGAAGATGGCCTACCAGGTCGGCAGCAACGGTTCGCTGTCGGAAAGCACCACCTGGGACCTGCTGCTCAACAACCGCGCCGGCAATTCGTTGTCGGCCTCCAGCATCATCGCCTGGGCCAATCGCGTCGGCGTGCCGATCTACACCGTCACCGCCGACAACGTCGAGCAGATCCTGCCCAAGCTGCAGACCACCGCCGACGTCAAGGACGAGATCCGCAACGCCGCCCTGGCCGGCCTGCAGGTCGTGGTGCCGCAGAAGGAATTCGCCCAAGGGCGGATCCAGGCCGCCGGCTACGTGATGATCGACTCCGATCGCGGCGACGGCATCTACCGCGTCGACGGCGGCCTCAACGGCGCGCTCAACGTCGGCTGCATCGCCAAGGCGGTGTTGTTGAAGGCGATCTGCGAAAGCAAGTTCGCCCGGCTGATGGCCGCCCGGCTGGCGCAACTGGCGGCGCGTTTCGCGGTGCGCATCGGCCTGGCCGCGGTGATGGCCGCGGTGGCGCCGCCGCTGGCGATCATCCTGCCGGTGGTGTCGGCGGT
This sequence comes from Lysobacter sp. BMK333-48F3, assembly GCF_019733395.1. Classification (NCBI taxonomy): domain Bacteria; kingdom Pseudomonadati; phylum Pseudomonadota; class Gammaproteobacteria; order Lysobacterales; family Lysobacteraceae; genus Lysobacter; species Lysobacter sp. BMK333-48F3. The sequence continues at coordinate 60,270 of NZ_JAIHOO010000001.1, forward strand.
GTTGCTGGCGGTCACCATCATCCAGGTCACCTACGAGGTGCTGACCTGGGTGCGCGAGGTGATGAACGGCACGATTTCGCTGGCCCCGGAGGAGATGGCCGAAGCCGGCATCCGCGCGGTCAACGAATACGCCTGCAATTACCTGCCGAACTGCTTCAACAATCCGATGGGGCAGTTGGGCAATTCCGGCTTCGGCGGACCGGACCTGGGCGATGCCGGCCCGGGCGGCCCGCTGGTCGGCAATCCGGTCAGCGTCGCCACCGGCGTCAAGACCGAGGTCGAAGTCGATTACCAGGGCGAAGGCCCGTTCCCGCTGTCGTTCGTCCGCACCTATTCCAGCTATCTGCCCAACGGCTCGCCGATCGGCCACAAGTGGAGCAGCAACTACCACCAGAGCCTGCGCCTGCCCGACGGCGCGACCGCGATGGAAGCGCCCGAGGCGGTGCTGGCCCAGCGCAGCGACGGCGGCTGGCAGCAGTACGTGCTGCGCGCCGGCAGCTATGTCGCCAACGCCGACATGCCCGAACGGATGGAGCGCATCACCGACGGCCTGGGCCGGACCACCCAGTGGCGCCTGCACACCGGCGACGACACGGTCGAGACCTACACCGCCGAAGGCCGCCTGATCGAGCTGACCGACCGCAGCGGCTTGCGCCAGGTCCTGACTTACAACGGCGAAGGCCTGCTCGAGCGGGTCAGCGACCCCTACGGCCGCAGCCTGCAGTTCGAATACGACCCCACCACCCGTCAGGTCGTCGCCCTGATCGACCCGGCCCAGCGCCGCACGGTCTACGGCTACGACGCCGGCACTCTGGTCACGGTCGACTACCCCGACCGGACCCGCCGCCAGTACCACTACGAAACCCCGGGCTGGCCGACCCTGCTGACCGGCATCACCGACGGCCGCGGCGTGCGCTACGCCAGTTGGAAATACGACGACGAGAACCGCGTGGTCGAAGCCAGCCACGCCGGCGGCGCCGACCGCGTCACCTTGTCCTACGGCGACAAGCAGACCACCGTGGTCGACGCGCGCAACACCCGCCGCACCTACACCTTCACCCGCGTCTTCGACACCTTGCGCATGACCGAGGTGACCGAACCCTGCGCCAGTTGCGGCACCGGCAGCGCGGCCAAGATCGGCTACGACGGCGCCGGCTACCCCTCGCTGCTGACCGACCAGAACGGCAACCAGACCCAGGTCCGGATCAACGCCCGCGGCCTGCCGGAGCAATGGACGCGCGCGCTCGGCAAGCCGGAAGCGCAGACCGTCAACGTGCGCTGGCACGCGACCTGGCGCCTGCCCGAGCTGATCAGCGAAACCGGCGCCACCGGCACCGCCAAGCAGACCCTGCTGGAGTACGACAGCCGCGGCAATCCGCGCAAGCGCACGGTCACCGTCGACGGCCAGAGCCGGGTCTGGAACTACGTCTACAACGCCGCCGGCCAGATCGAAAGCGAGGACGGTCCGCGCAGCGACGTGGCCGATGTCACGGTGTACGAATACGACACGGCGACGGGAAACCGCAGCCTGGTGCGCGACGCCAACGGTTGGGTCACCCGCTATCCGCTGTACGACGAACACGGCCGCGTGTTGAGGATGATCGACGCCAATGGCCTCGTGTCCGATTACCGATACGACGGACGCGATCGCCTGATCGAATCCAAATTGACCGCTCCCGGCGGCGCGGCGCCCGAGGTGACCGTCTATGCCTACACCAAGTTCGGCGCTCTGGAACGCCTGACGCTCCCGGACGGAAGCTGGATCGAATACGCCTACGACGCCGCCCAACGCCAAGCCGGGGTACTCGACTCCCTGGGCAACAAGATCGTTTACACCCTCAATCCGGCCGGAGACCTGGAGCAAGAGAGCGTCTACGATCCGAGCGATCGCCTGGTGCGCGCTTCGAACCAGGTTTTCGATGCGCTGGGCCGCCTGTCCAAGGCCTACGGCACCAATCCCAACCAAGCCACCACCTTCGGCTACGACGGCAATGGCAATCTGCGCACGACCTTGGAACCGTTGCGTCAGAACCCACAGGAACAGCGCTACGACGCCCTGGACCGGCTGAGAGCGACGATCGACCCGAAGGGCGGGAAGTCCGACTACGACTACGATACCCAGGACAATCTGCGCAAAGTCGTCGATCCGCGCGGACTGGCTACGGTCTACGATTACAACGGCTTCAACGAGTTGTCCAAGCAGGTCAGCCCTGACACCGGAACCACGAGCTTCGGGTACGACAGCGCTGGCAACCTGGCGCGCAAGCTGGACGCGCGAAACGCCGAGACGACCTATCGCTACGACGCGGCCAATCGTCTGCTGTCGATGACTTATCCGGACGAGACGGTGTCGTACGGCTACGACGAAGCCGGCGGAGGCGCCGGCGGCAAAGGCCGCCTGACCAGCCTGGGCGACGGCAGCGGCCGGGTGCGCTATGTCTACGATGCGATGGGGCGCTTGCTGCAGAAGAGCCAACAGCTCGGCGCCGACAGCAACTCCGCGGCGCGCAAAGTCCTCGAATACAGCTATCAGCTCGGCCGGGTCAGCGAAACCAAGCTGCCCTCCGGCGCACGCTTGCGCTACGTCTACGGCGCCGACGGACGCGTCGCCGAGATCAGCGTCAACGGCCAGACCGTGGCGGGACAGATCGAGCATTTCCCCTACGGCGAACCCAAGGCCTGGAGCGACGCGGCCGGCCGCTATGAGCGGAGTTTCGACGCCGATGGCCGCATCGACAGGTACACCATCGGAGCCGGCGAGACCCGGCTGCGCTACGACGACGCCGGGCGCATCGCCGAACAGACGGACATTTCGCCTGGACGGCCGGCGTGGCGCTTCGGCTACGACGAGCTGGACCGACTGCAGGATGCGACCAACCTCGACGGCAGCGGTCCGCTGGCGAACCTGGGATTGGCCTGGACGTTCGACGCCAACGGCAACCGGACGTCGCAGCAGCGCAGCGGCAACAATCCCGCGACCGTCGCTTATACGATCGATCCGGCGAGCAACCGCCTGACCGGACTGGCCGGACAGAGCCGTGTCCACGATGCAGCGGGCAATACCACGCTCGCCGATGGCCAGACCTTCGTCTACTCGGCCCGCGGCCGGCCGGTCGAGGCGCGGCAGGGCACGGCGGTGCTGGCTCGATATGCCTATAACGCCAAGGGCGAACGCGTGTGCTCCGCGCCTGCGGCCGGCGCTTGTCCCACCGCCGGCTCGGCGGGCAGCGGCTACCAACAGTTCGTCTACGATCTGGACGGACGCCTGATCGGCGAGTACGACGGCAACGGCAACCTGCTTGCCGAGCATGTATGGCTGGGCGACACGCCCATCGCGGTGCTCAAGCCGGCCGCCACTGCGGCGCAGTTCGGCGGCCTGCCCGCAGGGGGCGATATCGCCGTCTACTTCGTGCGGCCGGACCAACAGAACACGCCGCGCCTGGTGGTCAACGCCGCCGGCGCGCCGCTATGGCGCTGGGACAGCGCGCCCTTCGGCGATGCCGAGGCCGACCAGGATCCCTCCGGCAAGGGCGCTTTCGCCTATAGGCTGCGATTGCCGGGCCAGCAGTTCGATGCGGCCACAGGCAAGCATTACAACTACTTCCGCAGCTACGACCCGCAGATCGGCCGCTACCTGGAGAGCGACCCGCTGGGCCTGGACGACGGAGTGAACACCTACGGTTACGTCGGTTCCGACCCGCTCAACGACATCGACCCCGACGGCCTCAAGCGTGGAGGAAAGGCCAAGACCCCGCCCCCGCACGGCAATTGCCGCGACTTCAAGGGCGACTGCCATGTCTACATGGTGCTGGGGCCGGGCGGCTACATCTACAAGATCGGCGAGAGCTGCGCCGGCTATAACGATCAAGGCATGTCCAAGCGATGCCAGCGTCAGGCCAACAAGTTGACCGCAGAGAAAGGCCGGAAGTACCGCTGCGAGATCGTCTATCGCGCCAAGACCAAGGGTGCGGTCAGGGACGAAGAGGAACGCCGCATCAAGAATGCGCGAAAGTGCGGCTGTAAACTGCCTGGCAACAAAGGCAACCACTGACATGACCCTACGAATCTTCATTCCGCTGCATACCGACCGGACCTTGTTCGATGGACGGCCGACCCATTCGCCCCGACTGGAAAACATCGTCGACGGCGCAGCCGATGCCCTGGCCGACGAATTGAGCGCGGTGGCCGCGGCGCACTGGCCCCAGCTTCGGCAGATATGCGTCAACTGCTGGCTGATCGATCGCGACGCTGCACTGGACAAGGATTCGCGTTTCGACAAGAAGAACGGCCAGTGGTCGCTCGGCCTTTCGCTGGACGCCGGCGGCTTGGCGGCAATGGGCGATCCCGACGGCGCGCTGTGGATCTTGATGAAAGTCGCGGCGGTCATGGACGCGGGATTGGAGCGCCAGTCGCAGCAGGAGCTGCGTTCGGCCCTGCAATCGGCGATCGGCGCCTGGTCCGGGGAGCGGCTCGCTGAATTCGGCGAGAGTTTCGCCGACGAGTTCGAGGACGACGACGCGGCGCCTGCGTCCCTCGCCTTGACTGCGGAGGCCGACGGACGGATCCGTCATCTGGGCGCGCTGCCGGCCAAGCGCGGCGAGCTGTGGATCATGCTGGGCACCCAGGCCGGGTACGACGAGCGCGCGGCCAACACGGTGCTCGACCGGATCGAAACCTGCATCCGCGAGGCCGCTCAAGGAAAGCAGGACGGCCGCTCTTTCGGTCCGGCGGTCTTCGACGCTTCGTTCCGGGTCAAGAACGTCAAACAGGCCGGCGACATTCTGGATGCCTTCATGCGCCAACAGCTGCCGAAGGCCGATTACGTCATCAGCGACGATTTCGAAGTGGTATTCGACGCCCAGGACGAGCGCAGAACGGCGCCTTCGGAATTCGGCGGCGCTTGACCGCCTCCGGATCGGGACGGACGAAGAAGGAAAGCAGTACCCGCCAGGCGGGAATCGCAGGAGCGGTCGCGGCACACCGGGAACGGAACTTCGCATGCATCCGCATGCCGACGGTCAGGGGAAGGACATGAAAGGAATCAAGGCTTACATCGCGATCGGCCTGGCGCTGCTGGCGCTGCTCAGCGGCATGCGCGATGGCCTGGCCGAGGATGCGCAGCTAGACCGTGGCCTGGATTGGCTGCAGGGTCAGGTGCAGTCCAACGGCAGCCTGTCTTCCGAGCGCGATTCGGTGGCCGTGGTCGAGCAGGTCCGCACCGAAGCCGCGCACACCCTGGCCCAGGCCGGACGCACCAGCGCCCTGCCGGATCTTTCGCCGAGCGAACTGAGCGATCTGTCGACCGAACTGCTGGCGCGGCGGGTGATGGGGCTGGGCGCGGTCGGCCGGGTGCAGGACGCCGCCGAGACGCTCAACAGCCTGGTCGGCCGGGCCAACCGCGACGGCGGCTTCGGCGGTGCCAGCGCGCAGCCCAGCAACGCCCTGGACACCTCGCTGGCGCTGTTGGCGATGCGCTCGGGCGGCATGACCCGCAGCGCGCGGGTCGAGGCGGCGCTCGGTTATCTGGTGGCCAACGCCAACGCCGACGGCAGCTACCACCTCGCCCACGCGACCTATACCACCGCCTACGCCCTGCAGGCCTTCGTGCGCTATCGCAACGACTACAGCCTGAACCCGGCGATCGCGCGCACCCGCGCGGCCCTGGTCGCGCAGCAGAGCGACGGCGCCTACGGCGACAGCGTGTCCAACGCGGTGGCGACGATCGCGCTGGCCCAGTCCGGGCCGCTGATCGACACCGCGGCGGCGGTGGCCGCGCTGCGCGCCGCGCAGGGCGGCGACGGCAGTTGGGCCGGCGACCCCTATGTCACCGCGTTGGCGCTGCGCGCCCTGCTGGTCGCCAGCGACGCGCCGTCGATGCAGGCCGGGCAGATCGCCGGCGCTGTGTTCGACGCCGACTCCGGCCTGCCGGTGGCGCAGGCGCAGATCGCCCTGGCCGGCGCCGCGAACGCCGGCGTCAGCGGCGCCGACGGCGGTTTCGTGCTCGAGAACGTCGCCGCGGGCACCTACACCGTTACCGTCGCCCACGTCGGCTACGCCGATCACGTCGGCCAGGTGGTGGTGGAAGGCGGCAGCACCTCGCAGCTCGGCCGCATCCTGCTGCGCCTGGCCGACCAGACCGCCGCCTTGCGCGGCACCGTCAGCGATTCGCGCAGCGCGCAGCCGCTGGCCGGCGCCAGCGTGCAGCTCAGCGGCCCGCTCGACACCCAGACCCAGACCGACGCCCAGGGCCGCTACGAACTGATCGGCCTGCCCGCCGGCCAATACACCATCCAGGTCGGCCGCAGCGGCTATCAGTCGCTGAGCCAGAGCGCGCAGTTGCCCGCGCGCACCGCGGTATCGTTCTCGCCCGCGCTGACGCCCGACGGCGATACGCCGCCGACCACCGCCCTGGCCCGCGGCATCGTGGTCAAGGCCGACGACGGCACGCCGATCGCCGGGGCGCGGGTCGAGCTGGCCGGCCAGAGCGCGCTGACCGGCGCCGACGGCCGCTTCTCGATCGAACCGCTCGCCGCCGGCGCATTCACCGGCAGCGCCCAGGCCGGCGGCTACGACAGCGTCAGTTTCAGCGGCGTGCTGGTCAACGGCAGCAACGACCTCGGACGCATTCCGCTGGCCGCGGCGCAAACCCGCCGCAGCCTGATCGGCACGGTGACCTCCAGCGCCACCGGCGCGCCGCTGGCCGGCGTCTCGCTGACCCTCAACGGCGCCGCCGCGGGCCAGACCGACGCCGCCGGCCAGTACCGGATCGAGGACACCGGCAGCGCCCAGGTCGAACTGCGTTTCGACGCGGTCGGGTACCAATCGCGCACGGCCACCACGCGCCTGGAGAATCCGGGCGTCTACCGCATCGACGCCCAGCTCGACGACCTGCGCGAAGGCAGCTTCCAGGTGCTGAACCTGCGCGCCGCGCCGGCCGCATTGAAGCCGGGCGAAACGATGCGGATCAGCGCCGACATCGCCAACCTCAACGACGAAGCCAAGCCGGCCCTGGTGCTGGTGCGCTTGCTCGACAGCGCCGGCGCCAAGGTCGCGCAGTTGTGCGGCGCCGAAAGCCCCGGCCTGCCGCCGCAATGCGAGTACGCCTTCGACCCGCGCCAGACCAAGTCCTTCGTGCTCGACTGGACCGCCACCAACCTGCCGGCCGGACGCTACACCCTGGCCCTGCACGTGGTCGCGCCGGGCAGCGTCATCGAAACCACCCCGCTGGGGCTGATCTACGGCATGGACAGCCGCGAGATCGAGATCGCCGCCCTGCTCGGCCTGCAGGGTTCGGTAACGCCGTCGCCGCCGGTGATGATCCCCAATTCGCCGTCCGGCGTGGACTTCAGCGCGACCCTGCAGAACAAGGGCAACGCCTTGATCGAAGCCGGCGAAGCGCGCCTGACCGTGACCCGGCGCAGCGACGGCACGCTCGCCCACAGCGCCACCGTGGCCCTGCCGGAGTTGCTGCCCAACGCCATCGCCGAACTCGGCTTCGGCCGTTGGCAGCCGCCGGCCACGGGCGCCGAGTACGACTTGCGCGTGGTCTCCACCGATCCCCGGGTCGGCGGCGCGGCACTCGGCGAGTTCTTCGTCGGCGACGCCGCCACCGCCGAGTTCCAGGTCACCCCGACCCAAACCGGCGACGGCAATCAGCGCGTGGAAGCGGTGCTGACGGTCAAGGGCGTCGACAACCGCACCGGCCAGGGCAGCGACCCGCTGTTCGCCCTGGTGCGCGCGGCGGTCCAGCGCGGCGGCGGCTACACCTCGGTCAACGCTTTGAACTGGCAACGCAGCAACCAGTGCCTGGGCTGCCATATCCAGACCCAGAGCCTGTACGGCCTGGGCAGCTCGATCGACAAGGCCGACGTCGACAAGGCCGCGGCTTTGTATCTGCAGAACTCGCAGAGCGCGACCGTGCAGAGCGATCGCTCGATCCACAACGCCCACCCGGGTTTCCGCAATACCTCCTCGATGCTCGGCCTGTGGAGCATGGCCGCATGGCCGGACCGCCGCGCCACGTTCAACGCGCGCTACCGCGTCGCCGACTATCTGCTCGACCGCACCGTCCGCGTGGCCAATGGCGCGTACTGGAATCGCGACCACGACACCGGCTGGCTGGTGGAGGGCCCGGCCGCGAGCGCGACCGTGGTCGAAGGCATGGTCAGCGTGTTGAGCGACGCCGAGCGCTTCGGCATCGCCCAGATGCGCGAGTACCGCCCGGTGCAGCACAACGGCCCGTCGGAGTTCGTCGATCTGGCCGGCGCGCCGGACGGCCGCGTGTTCGCCCTGCAGCGCAGCGGTGCGGTGCTGGTCTACGATCCGGCCGCCAATACGGTCGTTCCGTTCTTCCGCACCGCCGTGGGCGCCGTGTATACCGGCATCGCGGTCGGCGGCGACGGCGCGGTCTACGTGTCCTCGCGCCCGCAAGCCGGCAAGGCGCCGGTGATCGAGAGGATCAGCCCCGACGCCGCCTCCAGCGCGACGGTGGCGACCCTGCCGGTGCCTGCCGATGCGATCGACTTCACCCCGGACGGAAAGATCGCCGCGCTGAACTACGGCGAACGATCGCTGTACCTGGCCGATCTCGCCGCAGGCACCCAGCAGCGCATCTCGATCGGCGGGCTGATCGTTTCGCCCTCGAACGTGACCGCCGCGGCCGACGGCGCCTTGATGGTGACCAGCGACAGCGCGTTCGGCGCAGTGCGGGTCGCGCGCGACGGCACTCAGAGCCGCGCTTACGAAGGCAGCATGGCGGCACTGCGCGACCTGGCCTACGCCGGCGACGGCCGCGCCTACGCCGGCGGCGCTTACGCGATCACCGAAATCAGCGCCGACGGCCTGATGGAAAGCCATGCCGTCGCCGGCGGCCGATACCGCATGGCGGTCGCCGCGGGCAAGGTCTACGGCCTGAGCAGCACCGGCAACTGGACGATCTACGAGCACGAGCCGGTGTTTACTCAGATCGCGCCGCGGCTGGCGCAGATGCGCGAGGCGGTCGAACAATCGGCCAAGTACTTCGAGACCTACGCCAACAACGGCGTGTCCTCGCAGGCGTTCCGGTTGATGATCCTGGCCGAGGCGCGCCCCTACATCGCCGACGCGGCGCTGGCCGGGAAAGTCGACGCGCGCGTGGCCGAGCTGGTGCAGGAGTTGCGCAGCGCACAGCGCGCCGACGGCGGCTGGAGCCGCTACGCCGGCGCCGGCCAACCCAGCGATCCGCTGGTCACCGCGATCGTCGGCACCGCGCTGGATTACAACAACCCGCTGCCGACCGATCCGGTGCTGCGCAAGACCGTCCAGTACCTGCTGACCAAGCAGAACCCCGACGGCTCCTGGTACGGCCAGTACTTCTCCACCCACCTGGGCGCGACCAGCTACGTCATGGCCTACCTGCCCAAGGCGGTCGCGCGGCTGGGCGGCATCGACGTCGGCCTGGGCCTGGAATTCGGACCCGACGTGCGCCTGCTCGGCTCGTCGGTGACCCCGGACAGCAGCACCGTCCATCCCGACGGTTCCTCGGCTTACGGCTTCACTCTGGGCCGGATCGACTCGTCCGGCGCGCGCTTCGTGTTCAGCCTGGAACTGGTGGCGATGCGCATCGACGAATGGCGGCGCATCGCCCAGCGTGCGTTCCTGCGCTTCGTCAACAGCTTCAACGGCGAGACCGTGGAAGCGCCGATCGCGATCCCGAGCGTGCACGCCGCCAGCAAGTACCAGCTCAGCCTGGCCCTCAACGCGGCGCTGTTCCGCGCCAACGAGGACGTGCTGGTGCAGCCCACGGTGCGCAACGGCGGCTCCAGCCACACCAGCGGCAGCCTGCGCTACTTCATCGAAACCGCCGAAGGCGCGCCGGTCGCGGAACTGCCGGTGGTGGGCTTCACCGATCTGGCGATCGGCGACCAGCGCACCCTGCCCCAGCCTTGGAACACCGGAGTTTCGCGCGCCGGCGACTACCGCGCGCGGGTGCTGCTGCTGAGCCCGGACGGACAGACGCTGGGCGAGGCGGTGCAGCCGTTCTCGATCCAGACCACCTCGACCGGGCCGCAGCTGAGCTCGGCCGTGGCCACCGACAAGCCGGTCTACGATCCGTTCGAGGTCGTGCAGGTGCTCGGCAAGGTCCGCAACCTGACTCTCAACAGCCGCTATGAGCAGCTGACCGTCAGCGAGACCGTGACCACGCCGGCCGGAACCACGTTGTGGACCGGCTCGCTGGCGATCGAGACGCTCAATCCCAGCACCACCCTGCCGGCCCACTTCCAGTTCAACCTGGTAGCGGCCCCGGCCGGCGCCTACACCGTGACCCAGGTGGTCTCGGCCGCCGACGGCACGGTGCTCGACACCCGTACCGCCGGCTTCCAGGTGCGCTCCAGCTCGGTCGGCGGCGCCGGCTTGTCGGGCACGATCGCGGCGATACCGGAGGAAGTCGAAGCCGGCTCGACCAGCAGCCTCACCGTGGGCCTGCGCAATCAGGGCAATGCCGACTTCTCCGGTCTGCCGGTGATCGTCAGCGTGATCGACCCGCAAAGCGAGAACGTGTTGGCGAGCTGGACCGAGCACCGCGAGCTGGCGGTCGGCGCCCAGTTGTCCTATGCGCAGCCCTGGAATACGGCCGGCGTCGCGCCGGGCCAGTACCAGGCGGTGTTGCAGGCGCGCGTCGGCGACCGCTTGGTCACTCTGGCGCACGCGCCGGTGCGGGTGATCGAGCTGCCGGTCAAGGCTGAGATGAGCCAGGCGATCGTCGCCACCGGCCGGGTGCTGGTGCTGGTCAGCTGCAAGGACAGCGGCGGCTGCCACGGCTACGACGCCTATCACGATCACGCTCTGGACCACGCAGGCGAGGCGCAACCGGCCCTGCAGTCGCCGGCGCCGGAGTCGACCGCGATCGTCGCCAGCGGCGGCGGCCATGGCGGCGGCCACGACCAGTGCGCGCGCGACCGCGCCGCCTTCATCGACGCCCTGCTCACCCAGATGGGCATCGAGCACAAGGTGGTCACCGAGGGCACGGCCTTCGCCCGCGAATACGCCACCGGCCGCTACGACACCTACTGGATCAGCGGCGGCGCCGAGAAGCTGGCCAACCGCTTCGCCCAGGAACTGCGCGAAGCGGTGCAGCAGGGCGACGGCCTGTTCGTCGAAGGCAGCCACGACTCGCGCAACCAGATCGTCAACGACGCCCTGGGAGTGAAGTTCCAGGGCCAGCTGTCGGGCAACCGGCATGCGGCGGTGATGAGCGGCGAATTCGACGTCGGCCGCTTCGACGCCGGCGGCGACGCCTTGCGCTACGTCGCCATCGGCGCGCAGGTGAAGGGGCGCTACGACAGCGCCACCGGCACCCCGGCGTTCTTCGTCAACGCCTACGGCACCGGCCGCTCCGCCCTGGCCGGCTTCGACTTCGTGCAGGCCCTGATCGACGCCGATTCCGCCGCCCAGGCGCGCGAACTGCTGCGGCGCACGCTGGCCCATGTGATGCCGCAGACGCCGGCTTACGGCCTGGCCGGCGGCTATCTGTCGGTGCGCACCCAGGTGCGCAACCTGGCCAAGCCGGTCGAGCTGGAATTGCTCAACCAGGCGCTGGCGCCGTTGCGGGTCGAAGATGGAACGCCGCAACCGCAGACCCTGTCGTCCGCGCTGGCGCTGTGGCGCTTCCCGCTGGCGCTGGCGCAGACCCGCGAGTTCCGCGTCAGCCTGCGCCTGCCTGCGGCCTCGGGCAGCTATACGCTCGATTCGCTGCTGCGCACCGCCGGCGGCCAGCAGGCGCTGGCCAGCAACCGGCTCGGCATCGTGGTCGCGCGCCCGGCCGACCTGGTCGCGCTGCTGCAGCGCGATCTGGATGCCCTGCCGCTGACCAGCCCGCCGGACCGCAATGCGCGCAACCGGGTGAAGTCGTACCTGAGCCAGGCAGGGAGCGACTTGCAGGCCGGACGGCGCGACAGCGCGGTGGACGCCCTGCTCAAGGCGATCGGCGAGTTGGCGAAGATCCGCTCGGTCTCCACCGCCGACTGCCGCGTGCAACTGGCGACGCTGGTCAAGGCCGCGCGGGTCGCGGCGCTGCCGTGAACGCTCGCGGGCCCGGCGCCGCCGGGCTCGCGAGGCCGCCGGCGATGCTGGCATGATCGAACCGGCCGTCGCCGCAGGCGCGGCCGACGGACGCGGCGAACGGTTCGCCGGCGCAAGCACAAAGGACTCCAGGCGCATGTTGAGGAAACTGTTGGCGGAAGGCGTGGGCACGATGTGGCTGGTGCTCGGCGGCTGCGGCAGCGCGGTGCTGGCGCTGGGCTTTCCCGACGTGGGCATCGGCCTGCTCGGCGTGTCGCTGGCGTTCGGCTTGAGCGTGCTCACCGCCGCCTACGCGCTGGGCCCGATCTCCGGCGCCCACTTCAACCCGGCGGTCACCGTCGGCCTGACGGTCGCCGGACGCTTCCCGGCCAGACAGGCGCCGCTGTACGTACTGGCGCAGCTGCTCGGCGCCGTCGCCGGCGCGGCGCTGCTGTACCTGATCGCCAGCGGCAAGGTCGGCTTCGAGCTGGCCAACGGACTGGCGTCGAACGGTTATGCGGAACGTTCGCCGGGCGGCTATTCGATGCTCGCGGCGCTGGTGTGCGAGACGGCGATGACGGCGATGTTCCTGCTGATCATCCTCGGCGCCACCTCGGCGCGCGCGCCGGCCGGCTTCGCCCCGATCGCGATCGGCCTGGCCCTGACCCTGATCCACCTGGTCAGCATTCCGGTCACCAACACCTCGGTCAATCCGGCCCGCAGCACCGGCCCGGCCTTGCTGGTCGGCGGCTGGGCCCTGTCGCAGCTGTGGCTGTTCTGGCTCGCGCCCTCGCTGGGCGCGGTTCTGGCCGGCGGGTTGTGGCGCTATCTGGGCGCGGAAAACCGGTCCGCCGATCCGGCCTGAGGCCCGGGCCACGCCGCCGGCGCGGCCGATGGCGGCCAACAAAAAGCCCTCCATGCGGAGGGCTTTGTTTTGTTCCGAAGACCCGGCTGGCCGGGCTTTAGAACGGAATATCGTCGTCGGCGAAATCGTCGCCGAAGTCGTTCGACTTGGCCGGGGGCGCTTCGCGGCGCGGAGCGGATTCCTGACGGCCGCCGCCGTAGCCGCCACCACCACCACCACCACCACCGCCGCCGTACTGGCGCGCCGGGCGGTCGCCGCCGCCACCGCCACCACCGCCGCCGCCGCGGAACTCGCCGCGACCGCCGCCTTCGGAACGGCCGCCACCGCCGCCACCGCCTTCGCCGCCGCCGAGCATCTGCATCTCATCGGCGATGATGTCGGTGAAGTACTTCTCGACTCCGTCCTGGCCGGTGAACTTGTCGTAGCGGATCGAGCCTTCGATGTAGACCTGGCGGCCCTTGCGCAGATACTCGCCGGCGATCTCGCCGAGCTTGCCGAACAGCTTGACCCGGTGCCATTCGGTGCGTTCCTGGTTGTTGCCGTCGCGATCCTTGCGGACGCTGGTCGTCGCCAGGCTGATCGTGGTCACGGCCATGCCGCCCTGGGTGTATTTGGTCTCAGGATCGTTGCCGAGGTTGCCGACCAGGATGACCTTGTTGATGCCGCGTGCCATGGATTGCGTGTCCTTCTAGGTGCCGTGGGTACGGCTAGACGATGGATTATAGCCGCGGCCCAGTCCACCGGCGGCCGCCGCGCCCGGGGGTAGGACAGGTCCGAAACCGCCGTCGGGGCTTGCCGCGGGGGCCCGGCCAGCGTCCGGGACCGGCACGGCACCCGCCCGGCCCCCAACGGAGGCCCGCCCGGACCCCGATCGGCAGACCAGGGCGGGACCGGCCCGGCCCTGCGAACGGACCGCTGCCGCACTTTGCCGCAACCGGCCTGTCAAACGTGACGCAACCCTTATAATTTCGTTTCCTACGAGCCGACCTGCCCATGCCCTCCAGCGCCACGACCTTGTCCGCCGCCGACCTGGCGAGCATCCAATCCCTGGCCCGCGACGACATGGCCGCGGTCGATGCGCTGATCCGGCGCCGCCTGGCTTCCGATGTGGTGCTGATCAACCAGGTCGCCGAGTACATCGTCGGCGCCGGCGGCAAGCGCCTGCGGCCGATGCTGTTGCTGCTGGCGGCCGGCGCGCTGAACCACCGCGGCCCCGACGCCCACCAGCTGGCCGCGGTGGTCGAATTCATCCATACCGCGACCCTGCTCCACGACGACGTGGTCGACGAGTCCGACCTGCGCCGCGGGCGCAAGACCGCCAACGCCGTATGGGGCAACGCCGCCAGCGTGCTGGTCGGCGACTTCCTGTATTCGCGCAGTTTCCAGCTGATGGTCGAACTGGACCGGCTGGAGGTGATGAAGATCCTCGCCGACACCACCAACCAGATCGCCGAGGGCGAGGTGCTGCAGCTGCTGCACGTGCGCAACCCGGACACCGACGAGACCGCCTACCTGCGGGTGATCGAGCGCAAGACCGCGGTGCTGTTCGCCGCCGCGACCCGCCTGGGCGCGGTCCTGGCCGGCGCCCCGCCGAGCGTCCAGCAGCGCCTGCACGACTACGGCCTGGCCCTGGGCTATGCCTTCCAGATCGCCGACGACGTGCTCGACTACGCCTCGGACGCGCAGACCCTGGGCAAGAACCTCGGCGACGACCTGGCCGAGGGCAAGGCCACCCTGCCGCTGATCCACGCCATCGCCCACAGCGACGACGCCACCCGCGCGCGCCTGCGCGCCGCGGTCGAGCACGGCGACACCGACGCCATGCCCGAGGTGCTGGCCGCGATCCACGCCACCGGCGGCCTGGACTACAGCCGCAAGCGCGCCCGCGATTACGCCGATGCCGCCGAGGCGGCGCTGGACGCGATCGAGGACAACGACTACACCGCGGCGCTGCGCGGCCTGGCGCGGTACGCGGTGAGCCGGGATCACTGATCGGCGCAGACTGCTGCGCATCGATTCCTGTAGGAGCGGCGTCCCACGGGGATTTCCTGCGGTCATGAGCCGAGACAGCCGCAGCGGTGCGATACCACGCCGGTTTCCGAAGCCGATCTCACGTTCGGCGATCTGCGCGACGAACGGGTATCCGGGTTTTTGTGCGCCCGCTTGCGTGCACCGCTTCTGTGGTCGCGGCTCACGCCGCTCCTACAAGGGCGGCGCATCGCTTCTTGTAGGAGCGGCGTAAGCCGCGACAACCGCAGCGGTGCGATACCACGCCGGTTTCCGAAGCCGAGTTCGCGCTCGGCGCTCTGCACCGCGAACGGGTATTCGGGCTTTTTGTCAGTCCGCTTGCGTGCACCGCTTCTGTGGTCGCGGCTTACGCCGCTCCTACAAGGGCGGCGCATCGATTCCTGTAGGAGCGGCGTAAGCCGCGACCACAGAAGCGGTGCACGCAAGCGGACTGACAAAAAGCCCGAATACCCGTTCGTCGTGCAGATCACCGAGCGTGAGATCGGCTTCGGAAACCGGCGTGGTATTGCACCGCTGCGGCTGTCGCGGCTCACGCCGCTCCTACAGGAATCGATGCGCCGCCCTTGTAGGAGCGGCGTAAGCCGCGACCACAGAAGCGGTGCACGCAAGCGGGCGCACAAAAACCCGGATACCCGTTCGTCGCGCAGATCGCCGAACGTGAGATCGGCTTCGGAAACCGGCGTGGTATTGCACCGCTGCGGTTGTCGCGGCTTACGCCGCTCCTACAGGCGTTGCAGGCGGCTGCGCCGCGAGGGTGAGGCTTCGCGGTCGCGGCTCGCGCCGCTCCCACAGGCGTTGCAGGCGGCTGCGCCGCGAGGGTGTGGCTTCGCGGTCGCGGCTCGCGCCGCTCCTACCCTTTGGGGACGGAGCGGCGCCGAGCGGCTCAGCGCTTGCCGAAACGCTCGCCGAAGAAGGCGCGCATGGCGGCGAAGGAACGCTTGGCGGCGCGTTCGTCGTAGCGGCAGTTGTCGCCGGCCGGGTTGGCCGCGTCTTCGATCTGCGAGAAGCAGTGCACCGCGCCGCCGTAGTTGACCAACTGCCAGTCGGCGCCGGCCTCGTTCATTTCCTGCTCGAAGGCGACGATGTCGGCCTGCGGCACCGACTTGTCGGCAGCGCCGTTGAGCACCAGCACCGGGGTGTTCACCTTGACTCCGTTGCCGGGCAGATGCGATTTCAAGCCTCCATGGAAGCTGACCGCGCCGGCCAGGTTGGCGCCGGTGCGCGCCAGTTCCAGCACCGCCGAGCCGCCGAAGCAGAAGCCCAGCGCGCCGATCCGCTGCGCGTCCAGCGGCGCGGTCTTGGCCTGGCCTTCCAGGGCCGCGACCGCCGCGGCGACGCGCTTGCGCAGGGTGGTGCCGCCGTCGCTATAGACCTTGCCGACCGCCGCCTTGGCCTCGGTCTTGTCCTTGGGCCGTACGTCCTGGCCGTACACGTCGGCGATCAGGACCACGTAGTCGTCGCCGGCGATCTCGCCGGCCAGGCGGGTGGCATGGTCGGTCACGCCCATCCAGTTCGGCACCATTACCAGGCCGGGCCGCTTGATCGCGTTGACGTCGTCGTAGACCAGCGTCCCGCGAAAGCGCTCCTCGCCGACGCTCCATTCCACCGGCTGGGTCTTGATCGCCGCGAACGCGGGCGAGGCGCACAGCAGTAGCGACACAGCAGCGGCGAGACGGCGCATGGCGGAGCTCCGGCGGTTGGGATCGCGAGACTATCGCGTTTGGCGGACGGACGCTGTGATGGTTTTGGAGCGGGAACGAGCCATGGAAACAAGGGCCGCCGGCGCGGCGGACTGGCGCGGTCGTCCGTCGCCGTGTTCGCTCTCGGACCGATGCATGACTCGCCACTGCTCCGCGGATCGGGCGCACGGGCCGGGACGCGGGCCAGAGCCGGGCAGCTTCCTGCCCGTTGCTTGGTTCAGGCGATTCCCAGCCCCGCGATCGCGCTGATCGCTTCCGGGTCGAACCCGGCCAGTTCGGCGAAGTGGCGGCCGCGTGCGACGTAGTCCTTGTACGGGCCGTAGCTGGGCGCGCCCGGCGACAGCAGGATCACCCCGCCCTCGACACCGAGCGCGGCGCGGGCTTGCTGCATCGCCTCGCCCAGGTCGCGCGCCGCCGACAGGCGAACGTCGGACTGGGCCGCGATCGGCGCCAGCAGTTGGTGGATGCGCGGGCCGTTCTGGCCCATGGTCACGATCGCCACCGGCGCCTGCCGGCGCATCGCGTCGGCGAAAGCCTGCCAGTCCAGGCCGCGGTCGTGGCCGCCGACCAGCACCGCGATGCGGCGGCCGGCATAGACGTCGAGCGCGGCCAGGGTGGCGTGCGGGGTGGTGCTGATCGAATCGTTGACGTAATCGATGCCGTCCTTGCGCCCGATCGGCTGCAGCCGGTTCGGCAGCGGACGGAAGCTCGCCGCCGCCGGCGCCAACGGCGCGGCGTCCAGGCCCAGCGCCTCGATCGCGGTCAGCACCGCGCACAGGTTGCCGCGGTTGTGCCGGCCCGGCAGCGGCAGGCCGGCGGTGTCCATGATTTCGCGCTCGCCGCGCCACAGCGCGTCGCCGCGCAGGTGCCAGCCGCGCTCATCGCCGAACCAGCGCACTTCGCTGTCGGGCAGATGCAACCCGGCCAGCACCGCGTCGTTGGCGTTGAGCACGGCGATGCGCGGCTTGCCTTCGGTCAGCAGGCGCAGCTTGTCCTCGACGTAGCGCGCCTGCGAACCGTGCCAGTCCAGGTGTTCGGGGTACAGGTTCAAGGCCACCGCGACCTCCGGCCGGGCGCCGCTGACGCCGACGTCGCCGGTCTGGTAGCTGGACAGCTCGATCGCCCAGAACTCGGGCATCGGCTGCGGGTCCAGCGCCTCCAGCAGCGGCAGACCGATGTTGCCGGCCAGCGCGGTTCGGTGGCCGCCGGCGCGCAGCAGGTGCGCCAGCAGCGAGGTGGTGGTGCTCTTGCCCTTGGTGCCGGTCACGCAGACCGTGCGCAGGTCCGGATGCTCGCCGAACCACAGCGCGGTGCCGCCGAGAAAGCGCGTGCCCTGTTCGGCCGCGGCCTGGGCCTCGGCGCGATACGGGCTGATCCCCGGCGACTTGATCACGTACTCGAACGCCGCCAGGCGCTCGGCGCTGGCGGCGGTCTCGATCGCCAGCAGCGGGTCGCCGAGGCCGCGCGCTTCGGCGGCTTCCTCGACGCTGCAGAACAGGGTCAGCGCCAGCCGCGGCAGACGCGAGCGGATCGCCTGGTAGGCGGCACGGCCTTCGCGCCCCCAGCCCCACAGCGCGACCCGGCGGCCGTCAAGCTGCGAAATGCGCACGCAGGCGTTCCCACAGCGCGGCCGGGATGCGGTGCTGGACGTCGAGCGCCAGCAGCGACTCGATGCTCAGATCCTCGTCCTGCAACTGCGGCCGGATCTCGCGCGCGAAGCGCTCGACCAGGGCGTCCTCGCGCCACTGCGCCTGCTCGCTCAGCGCGGCCATCGCCGCGCGCGACTCGCGGCCTTCGCCGACGCATTCGAACGGCTTGTGGTCGCGGTACTCGAGCAGCGCGTCGTAGCCGCCGGTCTGGGCCGGGTCGTCGAGCAGATTGCGGCCGAAGATGCCGACCAGGCGCGGCTTGGTCATGAACGGCGCCAGCGCCAGGAACACGAAGTGGCATTTCGGGCACACGCCGCACCAGCGGCTGGCCGGACGCTCGCCGAGGATGTGGAAGTTGCGGTTGCAGCTGCTGAAATGGGCGTCGTAGCGGTCGCTGCGGGCGAACTGGCGCGCCACCGCGAGTTCGCTGAGCGGGCGCAGCAGCGAGTAATAGCGCAGGTCCGCGGCGACGTGGCGCTGCAGGTAGTCGCCGAAGGCCTGCTCGCAGGCCCAGCCCTTGGACCACTGGTGGTTCACTTCGCCGGTGCCCTCGATCAGGCTGCCGTAGCTGGCCGAGCGCTCGTTGGAGAACACCACCTGGTCGGCGCCGTGCAGCAGCGCGGCCAGGGCCATGATCGCCGAGTTCACCACGGTGACCGGGATATGGCCGTTGTAGGCGCCCTGGCGGTTGAGTTCGAACAGCTGCGGCGCCAGCGCGCGGCCGAGATTGAGGGTCGGCAGTTCGGTGCGCTGGGCGCAGGCGGCGATCAGCTGCGAGCCGCCGACCCAGGTCACGGTCTGCTCGACGCCGAGCCGGCGCAGGGCTTCGATGCTGACCAGCGAATCCTTGCCGCCGCCGATCGCGACCAGGGCGTGCTCGCGCAGGCCCAGCGCCGGCGCCTGCGGCTGCGCGTCGGCGCCGACCGGGAAGCGGATCTTGCCGTGCAGGTCCAGGCCGTTGCGGTAGGCGAACTCGCCCAAGCCGTTGACGTAGATCAGCTCCAGCAATTGCGCGGTGTCCGAGTCGATGGCGTAGCCGTCGATGCGGATCTCCGGCGGCACCGCCGCCTTGTAGTAGCTCACGCCGGCGATCAGGTGCAGCAGGCGCAGCATGCGCTCCACCGCCGTGCGGCGCGCATCGTCGAGGACGAAGGGCGCGCCGGGGACGGTGATGGTTTCGACCAGCTCCGCGCCGTCGTCGAAGGCGTAGACCAGTTCGGCCACGCCGGTGGCCGCGTCCAGGCCGCAGCGGACGAAACGGAAGGCGCGCACGGCGTCGCGTTGGAATTGATCGCTCACGGGTTCACTCTCGAATCGTATCGGACGCGCGCTGCGGTTTTTTCTTCGGCCTGGAGGTCATTCGACGACCTCCTCGACCGGCAGCGCGCGCAGGTTGTAGGTGTTGGCCATCGCCATGCCGTAGGCGCCGGCGTCGGCGACCAGGATCGTGTCGCCCTCGGCGGTCGCCGCCGGCAACAACCGGGCGCGGCCGAGCACGTCGCTGCTCTCGCACACCGGGCCGACCACGTCGAAGGTCGCGGTGTCGGCGTCGTCGTAGCGGCTGAGGTTGTGGATGCCGTGGTAGGCCTCGTACATCGCCGGCCGCATCAGCGCGTTCATGCCGGCGTCGCAGCCGACCCGGCGCACGCCGTCCTTCTCCACCACCTGGGTCGCGTGCAGCAGCAGCACGCCGCTTTCGGCGACCAGGTAGCGGCCCGGCTCGACGATCAGGCCGTAGCGCGGGTACGCGGCCTTGATCTCGGCCAGACCGGCGCGCCACTGGCCGAGGTCGAACTGCGGCGCTTCCGGGGTGTAGGCGACCGGCAGGCCGCCGCCGATGTCGATGGTCTCGACGGTGCCGACGCTGTCGGCCAGCCCGGCCAGGCTGGCGTAGACGCCGCGCCAGTGCTGCGGGTCGTCGATGCCGCTGCCCAGGTGCGCGTGCAGGCCGCTGATCCGCACGCCGAGCTTGCGCGCCTCCTCGACGAAGGCGTCGAAGCGCGCCAGCGGCAGGCCGAACTTGGCCGCGACGCCGCCGGTGCGGACCTTCTCGTGATGGCCCTCGCCGTGGCCCAGGTCCAGGCGCAGCCACAGGGTGCGGCCGCGGAAGGTCTCCGGCCAGCGCTGCAGGGCCTCGATGTTGTCCAGGGTGACGATCACCCCTCGCCGCAAGGCCTCTTCGTACTCGCGCCGCGGCGCGAAGCTGGGGGTGAACAGCACCCGCTCGGGCGCCATGTGCGGCAACGCCTCGAACACGCGCTCGATCTCGGCCAGCGACACGCACTCCAGGCCGAAGCCCTCGCCGACGATGGCCTTGAGCACCGCCGGATGCGAATTGGCCTTCATCGCGTAGAAGCAGCGGTCGATCGACTCGGTGCCGATCAGCGAACGCGCGCGTTCGCGCACCGTGGCCAGGTCGTAGACGTAGCGCGGCGTGCCGGCCTGGGCCAGCGCCAGCAGCCGCTCGCGCTTGCCCTGCCACCAGGCCGGCGCGCGCTGCGGCTTGCCGTGCGCGATCTCGCCCCAGCTCGGCCCGAACACGCTGTCGTCGCGCACCGGCATGGCGCCGCCGCGGATCAGTTCGTGGTGCAGATGCGGCAGCAGGCCGTCGGCGTCGGCTTCGTCGATGACGAAGGTCAGATTGAGGTCGTTCGACGACTGCGAGATCAGGTGCACGCGCTCGCGGCCGAACGCGGCCCAGATGTCGGACAGCCGGTGCAGCAGCGAACGCATGCCGCGGCCGACCAGGGTGATCGCCGCGCAGGGCGCGATCACCTTGACCCGGCAGACCTCGGCCAGGTCGGCCGACAGCGCTTCGAGCACGTTGCTGTTGACCAGGTTCTCGCTCGGGTCGAGCGAGACGGTGACGTTGGTTTCCGACGAGCCGATCAGGTCGATCGACAGGCCGTGGCGCTTGAAGCGCTCGAACACGTCGGCGAGGAAGCCGACCTGCTGCCACATGCCGATGCTTTCCATCGACACCAGGACGATGCCGTTGCGGCGGCTGATCGCCTTGACCCCCGGCACCGTCGCCGCGCTGGCGTCGATGCGGGTGCCCGGCAGGTCGAAGCGTTCGGTGTCGAGGATCGCCATCGGCACGCCGGCGTCGCGGCACGGCGCGATCGAACGCGGGTGCAGCACCTTGGCGCCGGTGGTGGCGATTTCCTGCGCTTCGGCGTAGTCCAGGCGCGCCAGCAGGCGCGCTTCCGGCACTTCGCGCGGGTTGGCGCTGAACATGCCCGGCACGTCGGTCCAGATCTCGACCCGCTGCGCCTTGAGCAGGGCGCCGAAATACGCCGCCGACGTGTCCGAACCGCCGCGGCCGAGGATCGCGGTGCCGCCGTCGCCGTGGCGGGCGATGAAGCCCTGGGTGATCAGCATCGCGGTCGGCTGGGCGCTGAAGCGCTCGACGAAACCGGGCTCGGCCTGGTGCCGGCAGTTCACCGACAACCGCTGCGCCCACTCGCTGGCGTTCGGCAGCGACACCGCATCCAGCCAGTCGCGCGCGTCGCTCCAGCCGAAATCGTGGCCCTGCGAGCGCAGGTAGGCCGCGCCCAGGGTCGACGACAGCAGCTCGCCCTGTCCCAGCACTTCGGCCTGCCAGTCCAGCGCGCGGCCGGCCGCGCGCGGATCGGTTTCCAGCGCAACCAGTTTCGTCAGGCGCTCGCCGAGCACCGCGTCCGGATCCAGGTCGAGTTCGGCGCAGAAGCTGCGATGGCGCTCGACCAGGCCGGCGAAACGCGCCGCCAGGCCCTCGTCGCTGCCGACCGGAGCGTAGGCGATCGCCTGCAGCTCGTTGGTGACGCCCGACAGCGCCGAGACCACCACCAAGACCCGGCGGCCGTCCTCGTGCAAGCGTTTCGAGGCCAGGCGTCCGATCGTGTCCCAACGGTTGCGGCGAGATACCGAAGTACCGCCGAACTTGAGCACCACCCAGCCTGTCTGTTGCGCCACCACTGTTTCCTCGGTTGTCGTTCCACTGATTCGGGCCCGGCACGCGCCGGGGCAGGTCGATCCGCCCGCCGCGGGCCATCGATGGCCGCGACGGGATTGCACACTTGCCGCTCGTGCGCGCCGGGCGTGCACCCGTCGGCGAGCGCCCTTAGAATCACGCGCTCGCCCGGGGGCCCGGGCACGAAGCGACGATTCTAGTCCAAACCTGCCCGCTCCCGAGCGCCGCCCCGCCCTCACCGACGCTGTTTTTTCCCCAGGCCCCGCCTTTCGCACACCCCCTGTGTACCGCCACCTGCACGGGCCCTACGGATCCCCTTTCGAAATGACGCAACGCCGCTATCTGCAACTGGACGTGTTCGCCGACCGGCCCGGCGCCGGCAACCCGCTGGCCGTGGTCCTCGACGCCGAGGGCCTGGACGACCGCGACATGCAGGCCATCGCCCGCTGGACCCGCCTGCCCGAGACCACCTTCGTGTTCCCGCCGACCCAGCCGGGCGCCAGCTACCGCATCCGCATGTTCAGCCCGCGCCGCGAAGTGCCGTTCGCCGGCCATCCCAGCGTCGGCACCGCCTGCGTGGTGCTGGAGGCCGGACTGGCCGCGCCGGTCGACGGCCGCCTGGTCCAGGAAGGCGTGGCCGGCCTGCTGCCGCTGGCGGTGAACGGCGACGGCGACGCCCGCACGATCGCGGTGCGCACGCCGCGCGCGCGGGTGGTCGAAGTCGCCGACGCGGCCGATCCGCGCCTGGCCGACACCTTGCGCGAGCTGCCGCTGGGCGCGCTGCCGCCGGCGCTGATGGACGGCGGCCGCCGCTGGTGGCTGGCCGAACTGCGCGACGAGGCCGCGCTGCGCGCCGCGACCCCGGACTGGACCGCGATCGGCCGCCTGGCCGAAGCCACCGAGAGCATGGGCCTGTGCGCCTTCGCCCGCGCCGACGCCGGCCGCGACTACGACCTGGTGGTGCGCGCCTTCGTCGGCGCCCCGGCGCAGTTCGAGGACGCCGCCTCCGGTGCCGCCAACGCCACCCTCGCCGCCTGGCTCAACCACAACGGCGCCCTGCCCGGCCGCGACGGCCGCTACACGGTCAGCCAGGGCCGCGAAGTCGGCTTCGACGCGCGCCTGCAATTGCGCGTGGACGGCGACGGCGAAGTCTGGTCCGGCGGCCGGGTCAGCAACGTGGTGCGCGGCCACATCGACTGGCGCTGAGCGGCGCGCGGGCCTCGACGCCAGGCCCGCGGCGCGCGCCAAAGTTACAAATAGAAACGCTACGAATAGAGACGCTACGAATAGAACGCTACGAATAGAAACGCCGGAACCTCGCGGTCCCGGCGTTCCACCGGCCCGGCATCGCTGCCGGGGTGGGCGGCGCCCCCGTTCCGCGCGCCGCCCCGGTCCGCAGGTTCAGTCCGGACGCACGTCCACCCGCACCCGCATGCGGTCGCCGGGGTGATGGTTGGTGCGGGTGTGGTAGGTCTTGCCGGCGTATTCGTAGGTCACGTCGTAGGCGCTGACCGAACGCTCGCCGCCGGAGTAGTAATTGCCGCCGGCCGGCTCCGGATCGCAGACCCGCACCGAGCCGGTGCGCGGCGCCTGGGTGCGCTTGCTCTGCTCGTAGATGCTGCGGCCGGCCATGCCGCCGACCATCGAGCCGATCGCCGACGTCGCGTAGCGCGCGCTGCCGCCGCCGACCTTGCTGCCGAGCACCGCGCCGACGATGCCGCCGACCACGGTCGCGGCGGTGCGTCCGCCCTCGGTGCCGGCGCTGCGGCGCTGGTTGCCGTAGGGGTCGTAGTACTCGTCGCGGCGGGTGTAGTCGTCGCCGTAGTAGGAATCGCCCTCGACATAGGTCGGGCGCTCGTAGCAACGCGTGCCGCTGGCCGGCTGCGAGCGGTAGTTGTCGAACACCGGATCGACCCGGATCACCCGCGCGTAATCGACCTGCGAAGCGTAGCCGGCGTTGTAGCCGTTGTTGTTGTCGGAATAGCCGTACGACTGCGCCGAGGCGACGCCGGTGGCGGCGGCCAAGGCCAGGCCCAGGACGGTGACGAGCGAGCGGTTCATGTGGACTCCCAGGCGCCGACAGGGCGCGCTGTGGATCGTCGGGCCCGGGCGGTCAACACCGGCTGAATGCGAGCGCCCGCCGGAGCCTGGCGACGGCGATATTTACCTCGCCGTTAGCCAGTCTGCGACTTCGGTCGCGATCGCGGCGGCGCCGCGGCCGAGCAAGGGGCCGACGTGCTCGGCCGAGGCCACGGTCCGATGCAGTGCCCCGACCGCAGCGGCGAACTCGGCCGACAGCGCCGGCGGCAGATCCTCGTCGGCGCTCGAACTCAGGCACAGCACCGGGCAGGCCGGCGCCGGCGCCTCGATGCCGGCGTGGGCGGCGCGCAGCACCGCGCCGGATTCGTCGCGCCAATGGCGGAAGGCATACAGCGCCGCGGCTTCGTCGGCTTCGCCCAGCGCGCGCCGGGTCGAGGACAGCCGCGCCTGGCCATGCCAGGCCACCCGCTCCGGCCAGTCGCGCGCCGGCAACCGCCGCGCCCACGGCGCCGGCGGCAGCGGGTTCACCAGCACCGCGGCATCGGCGCGCTCGGCCGCGGCCCAGGCCAGCAGGCCGCCGAGGCTGGCGCCGACCACCGCGCGCGGCCGCGGCAAGGCGTCCAGGGCCGCGCGCACCTGGCCCAGGTAGTCGGCCCATCCGGTGCCCTCCAGCCCGGCCGGCGCCGGCTGCAGGTCCGGCGCGGCGACGGCGAAGCCGCGCGCCTGGAGGACCGGCGCCCACAGGTTCCATTCCCAGCCGCCGCCGCCCGCGCCATGGATCAGCAGGACGTGGGTCAGCGGGACGTGGCGTGGCGGCGAGTGCGGAACGGTCGGCGGCATGGCGCCATTGTCGCCGCCTGTTGCGGCTCGGCCCAACGGCTCAGCTCAGCTGCGCTTCCAGGCTGATCGGCACCGCGCTCAGCGCCTTGGACACCGGGCAGTTGGCCTTGGCGTCCTCGGCGATGGCCTGGAACTTGGCCGCGTCGATGCCCGGCACGTCGGCGCTGACCTTGAGCCGGATCTGCGACAGGCTCGGCCCGCCTTCCATCGACAGGTCGACTTCGGCGCGGGTGTCCAGCCGCGCCGGCGGATGCCCGGCCTCGGTCAGCTTGGCCGACAGGGCCATGGTGAAGCAGCCGGCGTGGGCGGCGGCGATCAGCTCCTCCGGGTTGGTGCCCTTCTCCTCGCCGAAGCGGCTGTTGAAGGCGTAGCGGGTATCGCTCAGCACTCCGCTCTGCGGCGTGCTCAACCGACCCTGGCCGCTCTTGAGGTCGCCTTCCCAGTGCGCGGTGGCGTGACGCGAAATGCCCATGGTGCCGCTCCTTCGTTGAGGGGCGGACAGGGTAGCGGGTGGAACGTTACAAGCGAGCAAAGAGTGGAGAGAAGTGAGGAGTGAGCAGCGCCGCTTGCAGCGCTCGCCCCTCGCTTCTCCTCGCTCGTTCCTCTCCGCTCGTTCCTAGCCTTGCCGCGATGCAGCACGCCCAATCGCGACTCCGGGCGCCGTTCCGGGCTTGACCCGCCCTGCCACCTGCGGGAGTCTGTGATCCCGGCGCGCGCGCCGGCACCCGCCATGACCGCCCGCCGAGCGCCCACGCTCGGGCGCGCAGCGCGGACAGCCATGACGGCCTTCCCACCCTTGCCTCAGGGAGAAGTCCGCTCATGTCCTACAGCACAGAATCGATCCGCAACGTGGCCTTGGCAGGCCACCCCGGCGCCGGCAAAACCACCCTGTTCGAAGCCCTGCTGCAGGCCGGCGGCGCAGTCCAGACGGCAGGCAGCATCGAACGCGGCAGCACGGTGTCCGATTTCGACCCGATCGAAAAACAACGCGGCCATTCCATCGACGCGGCGATCGCCGGCATCGACCATTCGGACGCTTCCGGACGGCTTGTCCACGTCAACCTGATCGACACCCCCGGCTATCCCGATTTCCGCGGCCCCACCCTGTCGGCGCTGGCCGCGGTCGAAACCGCGGTGGTGATCGTCGACGCCGACCGCGGGGTCGAGTACGGCACCCGGCGGATGATGGAGCACGCCAAGACCCGGCGCCTGTGCCGGGCGATCGTGGTCAACAAGATCGACCACGAGAACGCCAGCGCCGCGCGCGTGCTCGACGACATCCGCGACAGCTTCGGCCCCGAATGCCTGCCGCTGAACCTGCCGGCCGACGGCGGCAGCCGGGTGGTCGACTGCTTCGGCAGCGCCGAGGGCGACAGCGACCTCGGCGCGGTCGCCGACTGGCACCAGAAGATCATCGACCAGGTTGTCGAGGTCAACGAAACGGTGATGGAGCATTACCTCGACCTCGGCGAGGGCGGCCTGTCCGGCGCCGAGCTGCACGACGCCTTCGAGCAATGCCTGCGCGAGGGCCACCTGGTGCCGGTGCTGTTCTGCTCGGCGCGCAGCGGGGTCGGGATCAAGGAACTGCTCGACGTCGCCGAGCGCCTGTTCCCGCATCCGGGCGAGGCCAACCCGCCGCCGTTCGTCAAAGGCGCCGGCGAGGACGCCCTGGCCATCGAGGCCCAGCCCGATCCCAAGGCGCACGTGATCGCCGACGTGTTCAAGATCGTCAACGACCCCTTCGTCGGCAAGCTCGGCGTGTTCCGGGTCTACCAGGGCACGGTGCGCAAGGACACCCAGTTGTTCGTCGACGACGGCAAGAAGCCGTTCAAGGTCGGCCATCTGTTCAAGCTCAAGGGCAAGGACCACGTCGAGGTCGAGCAGGCCATTCCCGGCGACATCGCCGCGGTGGCCAAGGTCGACGAGCTGCATTTCGACGCGGTGCTGCACGACAGCCACGACGAAGACCAGATCCACCTGGCGCCGCTGAATTTCCCCCGGCCGATGTTCGGCCTGGCGGTCGACGCGGCCAGCAAGGGCCAGGAGCAGAAGCTCGCCACCGCCCTGCACAAGCTGGCCGAGGAGGATCCCTGCTTCCAGGTCGAACGCGAGACCGAAACCAACGAGACCGTGATCCGCGGCCTGTCGGATCTGCACCTGCGGATCAACCTGGACCGGCTCAAGGACCGTTACGGGGTCGAAGTCAACTCGCGGCCGCCGCGCATCGCCTACCGCGAGACCGTCGCGGCCAAGGCCGAAGGCCACCACCGGCACAAGAAGCAGACCGGCGGCGCCGGCCAGTTCGGCGAGGTGTTCCTGCGCATCGAACCGTTGCCGCGCGGCGGCGGCTTCGAGTTCGTCGACGAGGTCAAGGGCGGCACCATTCCCGGCCAGTTCCTGCCGGCGGTGGAGAAAGGCGTGCGCCAGGTGCTGCACGACGGCGCGCTCGCCGGCTACCCGATCCAGGACGTGCGGGTGATCGTCTACGACGGCAAGTACCACAGCGTCGACAGCAAGGAAGTCGCCTTCATCGCCGCCGGCAAGAAAGCCTTCCTGGATGCGATCGGCAAGGCCCGGCCGCAGGTGCTGGAGCCGATCGTCGACCTGGAGGTCGCCGCGCCCGAGCAGCACATGGGCGACATCAGCGGCGGCCTGGCCAGCAAGCGCGCGCGGATCAACGGCACCGACAGCGTGCGCGGCGGCGAGATCGTGGTCCGTGCCCAGGTGCCGCTGTCGGAGCTGGAAGGCTACGCCGCCGAACTCAAGTCGGTGACCGCCGGCCGCGGCCGTTATTCGCTGGACTTCAGCCACTACGAGCCGGTGCCCGGCAACGTGCAGCAGAAGCTGGTCGAGGCCTACAAGCCGCGGCACGAAGAAGACTGAGCCGCGCCGGTCCGTTCGGCTGCGGTCCACGGCACCGCCGGCGCGCGCTGCGCCGGCGGTGCGCTGCGCAGGTCCGCCAAACCGGCCCGCATCGGCGCATTCGCCTGCCGTCGGGCGATGCGGTCGAGCGCGTCGGCGTGCGGCCCGGATTATGATGGCCGATCGGTTCACACCGAGCGCAAGCATGCGTTGTTCCATCTGCCGGGCCGGATCGCCCAGGAGTCGCCGATGCCTTCGTTTCGCATCCCATCGCTGTCGGTCGCGGCCGTGCTGGCCGCGCTCGCCTTGGCGCCGCCGCACCCGGCCGATGCGCGCAAGCCGGCGGCGTCCAAGCCGGCGGTGCAGAACCGCTGCGGCTGGTTCATCAATCCGACCCCGGGCAACGCCTGGCTGTACGACCGCGACGCCGAGTGGACCATCGGCCTGCAGGGCGGCCACCAGGCCGAAGGCGACTGGCCGGCGATCGCGCAGGACCAGTGGGTCGAAACCAACCGCCATTACGGTTATGGCTGCGCCTGCATGCGGGTGATCGCCGACGACCGGACCAAGGACGTGCAGCGCATCGTGTCCGCGCGCGGGCTCAAGCTCGAGCAGTGCCGGCGCGATCCGGCCCTGACCGAGCCGCTGCAAGAGTTGCGCGGCGAATGATGTCCGCCGCCCCGCCCACCGACCCGGAGCTGCACGAGATCGTCTCCGACGCCATGACCGCGGTGTCGAGCCCGACCGACCTGATCGTGGCGCTGATCGCGGTCGCCGCCGCGCTGACCGCCGGAGTGCTGGCCACGCGCTGGCTGCATCGCCGGCTCGGCCACCATCGCCGGGTGGCGTCGACCCTGACCGACTATCTGTGCACGCCGCTGCTGGCCACCCTGGCGCTGGCGGCGCTGCAGGGCATCGACAACCCCTTGATCGGCCTCAGCGCGACCTTGCTGGTGCTGTTCCTGGCGATCCGCGCGCTGGCCGCGTTGCTGGAACTGCTGTTCCGCCCGACCCTGCCGCTGCGGCTGATGCTGCGCCTGATCACCGTGGTCTCATGGCTGGCGGCGGTGTTCGCCCTGTTCGCCGACCGCAGCGCCACCATCGCCAAGATCTACGGCGCCAACGTCAAGTTCGGCGGCATCTCGCTGTCCAGCCAGGGCGTCCTCAGCGGCCTGGTGGTCGGCGTGGTGGTGGCGATCGTCGCCCTGTGGGGCGACAAGACCGTGGCCGCGCTGCTGCGCCGCAGCCGCACCCTGCAGCCGAATTTCGTCCTGGCGCTGTCGCGGATCTTCAGCGTCGCGATCTGGGTCGTCGCCACCGCGGTGATCTTCAGCGCCAGCGGCATCAACCTGACCGCGCTGGCGGCGTTCAGCGGCGCGCTCGGCATCGGCCTGGGCCTGGGCCTGCAGAAGCTGGCCGCCAGCTACATCAGCGGCCTGATCGTGCTGTTCGAGCAGTCGGTGCGGGTCGGCGACAACATCGCCAGCAACGGCGTCGTCGGCCGGGTCACCCGGATGACCGTGCGCTACACCATGATCCGCACCCGCGACGGAGTCGAGGCGATCGTGCCCAACGACAGCCTGACCGGCAACGTGATCGTCAACCAGTCCTGGTCCGACCGCAATCTGCGCCTGGTCTGCGGCGTGCTGGTCAAGGGCGATACCGACATCGGCCTGGCCCGCAACCTGTTCGTCGAGGCGATGCGGGCCCAGGAACGGGTGCTGGAACAGCCGCCGCCGCATATGTACATCACCGCGATCAACGACAAGGGCATCCAGCTCGACGGCCATTTCTGGATCAACGATCCCGAGAACGGCCAGCACAACGTCGCCTCGGACGTCTACGACGCGATGCTGGCCGGGTTCCGCCGCAACGGGGTGCAACTGGTCGCGCAGTGACGGCGACGAACGGCGCGCCGCGGCGCGTCCGCGGCGCTAGGATGGCGGCGTGACCGAGACCGCCCACCCGCGCTTTTTCTGGCAATTCCCGATGCGGCTGGTGCGCGAGGCGCGGCTGGCCGAGTTCCTGCCCGACGACGGCCGGCTGCGGATCCTGTTCCTGTGGGGCAAGGACTGCCCGAACTGCGACATCGCCAAGGGCCAGATGCTGCTGGCCCAGGACCGCTTCAGCTGGCCCGACGTGGAGTGGCTGCACGACAACGTCTACGAAGACCCGGGCATGGCCACGCGCTTCGGCCTGCACGGCATCCCGGCCTTCTTCGTGTTCCGCGGCGGCAAGAAACTCGGCCGTATCGGCCAATGGCCCGGCACCGAGGCCTTCGTCGCCGCGATCGAGAAACTGCGCCTGCCCGCGCCCAGCGCGGCCTGAACGCGGCCGCCGCAACAGTCCATCGCGCCGCGGCGCTTGGCGGCGGCGCGCGGCCGGGCGCAGACTGGCCCTCCGCTCGCAACCCCGCCGCCGCCATGTTCGACGCCGCCACCCTCGCCGCCTATCTGGTCGCCGCCGCCGTGCTGGTGTTGATCCCGGGGCCGGGCACGGCCTGGATCGTCGCCCAGAGCGCCGCCGGCGGCACCGCGCGCGGGGTGCAGGCCGCATTCGGCCTGGAGACGGCGACCCTGATCCATGCCCTGGCCGCCGGCCTGGGCCTGTCGGCCGTGCTGGCGACCTCGGCGCTGGCCTTCGAGGTGCTCAAGTACGCCGGCGCCACCTACCTGATCTGGCTCGGCATCAAGGCCTGGCGCAGCGGCGCGGCGAGCGCCGCCGAGCCGGCCGCCGCCGCGGCGCCGGTGTCGGCGCGCGGGGTGTATCTGCGCTCGGTCCTGACCGGAGTGCTGAACCCGAAGGTGGCGCTGTTCTTCCTCGCCTTCCTGCCCCAGTTCGTGCATCCCGAGCGCGGCATGGTCTGGCTGCAGTTCCTGATCCTGGGCGCGCTGCTGTCGATGATCGGCCTGCTCAACAGCCTGTTCCTCAGCTTCGCCGTCGGCCGCTTCGGCCGCCGTTTCGCCGGCCGCGGCGGGCGTTGGAAGGAGCGCCTGACCGGCAGCGTGTTCATCCTGCTCGGCCTGCGCCTGGCCGCGCAGCAGCGCGGCTGAGCCGCCGCGCGGCGCCGGCGCCGCGCAACCGCGCCTGTACGCCGGACGCGTCCGGCTTGAAGCGCGCCTTCGCGCCCATAGGTCGAGTAGTCACGACCTCAGTCACGGAGCGCCGCGCATGAAAACCCAGGGCTTTCTCGATCAGTTGCTCAAGACCGCGCAGAACAGCCTCGGCGGCGCCGGCGGCCTCGACGGCCTGCTCGGCGGCGGCAAGCCGCCGGCGCGCTACGAACAACGCAGCGAAGCCCGCGAAGACAAGCGCGGCCTGCTCAACACCGATTTCGGCAAGGGCGCCCTGACCGGCGGCGCGCTCGGCCTGCTGCTGGGACACAAGAAGCTGCGCAAGCACGCCGGCAAGATCGCCCTGTACGGCGGCGTCGCCGCGCTCGGCGTGCTGGCCTACAAGGCCTACGGCGACTACAAGCGCCAACAGGGCGAGACCGGGGTCGAGCCGCAGACCGTCGACCGCCTGCCGCCGCCGCTGGCCGAACAGCACAGCCAGGCCATCCTCAAGGCGCTGGTCGCCGCGTCCAAGGCCGACGGCCATATCGATGCGCGCGAACGCGAAGTCATCGAAGGCGAGTTCGTGCGCATCGACGGCGATCCGGAACTGCGCCGCTGGCTGCACGAGGAACTGGAAAAGCCGCTCGACCCGGCCGAAGTCGCGCGCGCCGCGAACGGGCCGGAAGTCGCCGCGGAAATGTACCTGGCCAGCCTGCTCGCCGCCGATGAGCAGAGCTTCATGGAACGCGCCTATCTCGACGAACTCGCGCGCCAGCTCAAGATCGACGATGCGCTGAAGGCGCGGCTGGAACAGCAGTTGCGCGACGCGCAGGGCTGAGGCGGGGCGGCGCCGGCTCGCAGGCTTGGCGTTACCGGCACGGGGTCATTCCGGCCCGGGCTCGTTTGACCCGGGTCACATCCTGGCGCGACATCGCCGCGTCCATACCGCCGATCGCGCCGCCGGTCGGCGTTCGCGCCCGGCCCGGCCGCGCAGCCGCTAGCATCGCTGCGCCGCCGGCCGGGCGGTTCGCTGCCGTGGAGTCTCGCCGATGCGTTTGCCGATGGGTTTGCCGATGGGTTTGCCGAAACGTTCGCTCGTCCCCGTCCTGCTCGCGCTGTGCTTCGTCGGCTGCTCCTGCCAACGCCAGGCCGACGACCGCGCCGCCGCGACCGCGACCGCGCCGGCCCAGCCGCGCGACGACGCTGCGGCGCGCGCGGCCGCCGAAGCGGCGCGGCGCGCGCAGGCGCAGAACCAGCAACGCGTCGACGCCATGACCGAGGCGGTCAACACCTTGCACCTGTACCTGCAGCAGCTCAGCAGCGGCAAGCGCGAGCTGGCCGAAAAGCACTGGGCTTACGAACGCCAGCCGCGCGGCAACGAGGAGGCCGGGCTGCGCCAGATCGAGCAGTTCAGCGCGATGCGGATCCAGAACGAAACGCCCGAGCCGCTGGACGAGGAAATCGTCCCCGAATCGCTGCAGATTCCGGTCGAGCTGCGGGTCAGCCTGCCCGGCGGCGAGAACCGCCGCTACACCGGCTGGTACCGGATGCGGCGCGATCCGGTCGACCGCAGCTGGAAACTCACAGCGACCTCGCTGAGCCTGGCCTTGCGCTGATCGGCCCGGGTTCGGCGCCGCGCGGCGGGCGCAGCGCCGCGGCTTTCGGCACAGCCCGTGCACGCAGGCGGGCTTATACACTGGTGGCCCTCGCGACGGCACGGCAATGGCCGTCGCTCCGCCTCCTGGACCCCGTCATGCGCCGTCATCGTTCCCGCGTTTCCGCTCTCGCCCTCGGCCTGGCCCTGGCCGGCGCCGTCCTGACCAGCGCCTGCGGCGACAAGACCGCCGCCGACGGCAGCGGCAGCGCGGACGGCTCGGCGGAGGCATTGCCGGCACCGGAAGGCGCCGGACGCGGCGGCGTGACCGGCATGCCGGCCACGCCGGGCCCGGGCCAGGTCGGGCCGCCGGCCGACGCCGCGGCGACGCCGCTGTACGACGAGAACGGCAATCCCCTGCCCGGCATCGAGGCGCCGGCCGAAGGCGTCGACGGCACCCTGCCGCTGCCGCCCGGCGGCAGCGCGGTCGCGGCCGAACCGGGCCCCGAAGACGCGCTCGCGGTGGTGCGCGACTACTACGCCGCGATCAACCAGGGCCAGTTCGACCAGGCCTATGCCTTGTGGTCCGACGGCGGCCGCGCCAGCGGCCAGAGCGCGCAGCAGTTCGCTGCCGGCTTCGCCGACACCACCGGCGTATCGGTGGAACTGCTGGCGCCCGGCCCGGTCGACGCCGGCGCCGGCCAGCGCCATATCGAGGTGCCGGTAGCGATCACCGCGACCCAGCGCGACGGCAGCCAGCGCAAGTACGTCGGCGCCTACGTCCTGCGCCGGACCGTGGTCGACGGCGCCAGCGACGAACAGCGCGCCTGGCGCATCGGCAGCGCCGACATCCGCGAGGTGCGCCCGTGATGCGGCGTTGGCTGGTGCCGTCGGTGGTGGCGGCCTTCGCGCTGGCGGCGATCGTCCTGCTGCTGGTCGCCTGCGGCCGCAACGATCCGCCGAACGCCGCGCCGGCCACGACGGCGACCGTGCCGGCGCCGATCGCCGCGCCGCCGACCGCCTCGCCGCCGACCGCCTCGGCCGAGCCGGCCGGAATCGACTACGTCCTGCCCGGCGCGCTGGCGCCCGACGTCGGCCCCGAACAGCTGCGCCGGTTGTTCGGCGCCGCCAACGTCAAGATCGACGACACGCTGCCCGGGCCGGAAGACGAATCCTTCCGCGGAGTGGTCCTGTTCGACGGCGATCCGACCCGGCGCGCAGTGCTGCATTACCAGGACGAAAAGAAGTTGCGCGGCCTGGCCGTGGTCGAAGTGCGCGAGCCGACCACCCGCTGGCGCCTGGACAACGGCGTCGCCATCGGCCAGTCGCTGGCCGAACTGGTGCGCCGCAACGGCAAGCCGATCCGCTTCAGCGGCCTGGACTGGGACTACGGCGGCACCGTCACCGACTGGAACGGCGGCAAGCTCGGCTCGGGCGAAGGCGATGCGGTGATGCGCCACGCGCGTCTGGATGTGCAACCGCAGCCTGGCCGCGACGACGGCGTCGGCGCGGTACCGACCGGCGACAGCGAATACGCCAGCGACGATCCCAAGTACCCGCGCCAGGGCGAGCTGCTGCGCGTGAGCGAAATCGGCGTGTCCTTCCCCGGCGAAGACGATCTGTGATCCGCCGCCGCGGCCTGCGCGCATGAGCGGTACCGCGCCGCGCATCGTCCTCGACAGCAACGTCTGCCTGGACCTGTTCGCGTTCAAGGACCCGGCCGTCGCGCCGCTGTTGCAGGCGCTGCGCGAGGGCACGATCCAGGCGGTCGCCGACCCGGCCTGCCGCGACGAATGGCTGCGGGTGATCGAGTACCCCAAGCTCGGTCTCGACGCCGCCGTGCGCGAGGCCTGCCGGCGCGATTACGACGCCTTGTTCGAGCCGTACACGGCCGATGCCGCGACACCCGCGGTCGCGCTGCCGCGCTGCGCCGATCCCGACGACCAGAAGTTCCTCGAACTGGCCCAGGCCGCGCAGGCGCGCTGGCTGCTCAGCCGCGACCACGCCCTGTTGGTGCTGGGCCGGCGCACCGCCCGCGCCGGCCTGTTCGAGATCCTGACTCCGCGCGCCTGGGTCGCCCTGCAGGCGCTGCGCGCCGCCGCGCCCTGAAGCTCGCGTCGGCTGCCCTCGCGGCCCGTGCCATACTCGGCCCATGCAAGGCGTGCCCGCCCACTTCGTCGACGCCCAGGACGCGGCCGAATTCCGCCAGCCGGCGCACCGTGCCGGAATCGAGCTGTATCGCGCCCACATCGTCCGCCACGCGTTCGAGCCGCACACCCACGAAGCCTACGGCCTGGGCGCGATCGAATCCGGAGTCGAACGCTTCCGCTACCGCGGCAGCGACCACCTGGCGCCGCCGGATTCGCTGGTGCTGATGAATCCCGACGTGCTGCACACCGGCCGCGCCGAGACCGAAGGCGGCTGGCGTTACCGCATGGTCTATGTCGACCCGGAGGTCGCCGAGGAGATCACCGGCGAACGCGGCTGGTGGTTCGAGCAGGCGGTGCGCCACGATCCGGCGCGCGCGCAACGCATCACCGCGCGCCTGGACGCGCTGTGGCTGACGCGCGACGAGCTGGATTTCGACAGCCAGTTGTTCGCCCTGCTGGCCGAGTTCCGCGACCACGCCCGCGTCGTCCGGCCGCTGCGCGAACAGGCGCCGGTGCGCTTCGCGCCGGTGATCGAGTATCTGCACGCGCATCTGGCCGAGCGCATCGGCCTGGAACAGCTGGCCGCGGTCGCCGGGCTGAGCCCGTTCCATTTCCTGCGCCAGTTCCGCCGCCAGTACCACGTCACCCCGCAGCAGATGCTGATGGCCTTGCGCCTGTACCGGGCCAAGCGCCTGCTCGCCGCGGGCGCGGCGCCGGCCCAGGTCGCGCTCGACAGCGGCCTGGCCGACCAGGCCCACCTGACCCGCGCCTTCTCGCGCCGCTACGGCATCACCCCGGCGCGCTACCAGCGCCAGATCCTCGCCGGCCGCCGCCCCGGCTGAGCCGCACCGGGGCGGGCGCAATCTGAGACAAGACCGGCGCCGGCCGCCTCGGCCAGGCTGGGCGCATGTTGCTCGGAACCCTCTACGCGCTCGCCGCTGGCCTGATCTGGGGCCTGGTCTTCGTCGGACCGCTGTTGCTGCCGGAGTATTCGCCGGCGCTGCAGTCCTTCGGCCGCTACCTCGCCTTCGGCCTGATCGCCCTGCCGCTGGCCTGGATGGACCGCGGCGCGCTGCGCCAGTTGCGCCGCCAAGACTGGCTCGAGGCGCTCAAGCTGGTCGCGATCGGCAACCTGCTCTATTACCTGTTCCTGGCCAGCGCGATCCAGCGCGCCGGCGGCCCCTTGCCGACCATGATCATCGGCACCTTGCCGGTGGTGATCGCGGTCTGCGCCAACCTGCGCAACGCGCGCCGCGACGGCCGCCTGCCCTGGCTGCGCCTGCTGCCCTCGCTGTCGCTGATCGCGCTCGGCATCGCCTGCGTCAACCGCGCCGAGCTGCAGGCCTTGCGCGCCGATCCGCAGGCCGACCTGCACCGCTATGCCTTGGGCGGCCTGCTCGCGGTGGGCGCGGTGGTGTGCTGGACCTGGTACCCGCTGCGCAACGCCGACTGGTTGCGCGCGCATCCCGATCGCAGCCCGCGCAGTTGGGCCACCGCCCAGGGCGTGGCGACCCTGCCGCTGGCGTTGTGCGGCTACGCCGCGCTATGGCTGTGGATGAGCGCGCGCGGCGACGATTTCGCCATGCCGTTCGGGCCGCGGCCGCTGTTCTTCGTCGGCCTGATGGCGGCGATCGGTCTGCTCGCGTCCTGGGTCGGCACCCTGTGCTGGAACGAAGCCAGCCAACGCCTGCCGACCGCGCTCGCCGGCCAGTTGATCGTGTTCGAGACCCTGGCCGCGCTGAGCTATGCCTTCGCGCTGCGCCAGCAATGGCCGCCGCCGCTGACCCTGTTCGGCATCGCCCTGCTGATCGCCGGCGTGGTCTGGGCGTTGCGGATCAAGCCGGTCGCCGCGACTCAGACCGCCGTCGCGAACTGAGCGCGACCGGCGCCGGAGATACGCTCAAGCGCGGCATTCCTGCGGCGTTATGCCGCAGCCGAGCCGCGGCGGGCGCTGCCTAAGCTGGCCGCCCCGCGTCTGTCGGAATGCGCTCATGCGCCAGCGTTCGTTGCGTTCGCCCCTGCTCGCCATCGCGATCGCGTTCGCATTCGACGCGGCCGCGCAAACCCAGGATGCGCCCGGCGGCGAGCCCGCTACGCTGGAGACGGTGCGCGTACGCGGCCCGGATCGGCCGCGCACCGTCGACAGCCTCGAAGCCGCGCGCGCGCGCCTGGACCAACGCGCCGGCGCCACCGCGCTGGTCGACGGCGAGTCCTACCGCGACCGCCGCGTCGGCACGCTCGCCGATGCGCTGGGTTATGCGCCCGGCGTGTTCGTGCAGCCGCGCTTCGGCGCCGAAGAAGCGCGCCTGTCGATCCGCGGCTCCGGCCTTCAACGCACCTTCCACGGCCGCGGCCTGGAACTGCTGCAGGACGGCAGCCCGCTCAACCTCGCCGACGGCGGCTTCGATTTCCAATCGGTGGATCCGCTGGCGGCGCGCTACATCGAGGTCTATCGCGGCGCTAACGCGCTGGAGTACGGCGCCGCTACGCTCGGCGGCGCGATCGACTTCGTTTCGCCGACCGGCTACGACACCGCGCCGCTGACCCTGCGCGCGGAAGCCGGCGCGTTCGGCCATCGCCGCGGCCAGCTCGCCCTGGCCGGCGTGTCCGGCCGCGCCGACGCTTATCTGAGCCTGGGCGGTTCGCGCCAGGACGGTTTCCGCGATCACGCCGCGCAAGAGAACTACCGCTGGTTCGGCAACGCCGGCTATCGCTTCGGCGAGCGCCTCGACGGCCGCGTCTACCTGACCCATGTCGACACCCGCTCGGCCCTGCCCGGCAGCCTGACCCTGGCCGAGGCGCGGCGCGATCCGGCCCTGGCCGCGCCGGCCGCGCTGAGCCAGAACCAGCGTCGCGACTACCGCCTCGACCGTCTCGCCGCGCGCCTGAGCTGGACGCCGTCCGCCACCGGCACGTTGAATCTGTCGGCCTACTACGCCGACAAATCGCTCGATCATCCGATCTTCCAGGTGCTGCGCCAGGACAGCCGCGATCTCGGCCTCGACCTGCGCTGGCGCGGCGAGGGCCGCTGGTTCGGCCGTCGCAACCTGCTCGTCGCCGGGCTGGCCTGGGCGCAGGGCGAGATCGACGACCGGCGCTACTTCAACCTCGCCGGCCAAGCCGGTGCGCCGAGCAACCGCTTCGACCAGCGCGCGGTCAACCGCAAGCTGTACCTCGAAAACCAGACCTGGCTGACGCCGGCCTGGGTCGTGTCGCTGGGCGCGCAGGCGCTGGACGCGAAACGCCGTTCGCGCGACCGGCTGATCGTCGGCGGCCGCGACGAAAGCTTCGCTGCCGATTACTCCGGCATCAGCCCCAAGCTCGGCCTGCGCTACCTCATCGACGACCGCGCCCAGCTCTACGCCAACCTCAGCCGCAGCCTGGAACCGCCCAGCTTCGGCGAACTCAGCGGCGGCCCCGGGATCAGCCCGGTCGGCAAGCAACGCGCCGACAGCGCCGAACTGGGCCTGCGCCTCGACCGCGCCGCGCTGTCGCTGGACCTGGCCCTGTACCGGGCCCGCCTGCGCGGCGAACTGCTGTCGCTCAGCGACGGCCAGGGCAACCCGCTGGGCACGATCAACGCCGGGCGCACCCTGCACCAGGGCGTCGAGCTCGGCCTGGGCTGGCGCATCGGCGAGGCCTGGACCGTGTCGGCGAACTATCTCTACAACGACTTCCGCTTCCACGGCGACCGCGTCTACGGCGACAACGACCTTGCCGGCGTCGCCCCGCAACTGCTGCGCGCCGAACTGCGCTGGTCGCCGGACCCGCGCTTGTACATCGCGCCGAACCTGGAATGGACCCCGCAGGACACCTGGATCGATCACGCCAACAGCTATCGCGCCCCGGGCTATCGCATCGTCGGCCTGCGCCTCGGCGGACGGGCGGCGCCGCACTGGTCCTGGTTCGCCGACGCACGCAACCTCGGCGACCGCCGCTGGATCGCCAGCAGCAACGTGATCGCCGACGCCCGCGGCCAGGACGGGCGCAATTTCCTGCCGGGCGATGGCCGGGCGGTGTATGTGGGGGTGGAGTGGCGGGATTGAGGGTCGGGAGTCGGGAGTCGGGAGTCGGGAATGGGGAATGGGGAATGGGGAATGGGGAATCGCAAAAGCAGTTTGCGCCCGCTCTGGTAGGAGCGGCGTCCCACTGGGATTTCCTTCGGTCATAAGCCGCGACCGTCGAAGCGGTGGAACACCACGCCGGTGCCTGACGCCCGACCGCGCGTGATTGGCTGGCTTCG
Organism: Lysobacter sp. BMK333-48F3; assembly: GCF_019733395.1. Classification (NCBI taxonomy): domain Bacteria; kingdom Pseudomonadati; phylum Pseudomonadota; class Gammaproteobacteria; order Lysobacterales; family Lysobacteraceae; genus Lysobacter; species Lysobacter sp. BMK333-48F3. Next base: position 99,288 of record NZ_JAIHOO010000001.1, read on the forward strand.
GTCGCAGCGCTCGCATGCATCGCTTCGGCAATCGCAGCTTGTGGCTGGAGGAAGTCCCCGTGGGACGCCGCACCAACAGCAGCGACACGATGCCTGCTGCCGTTGCTGTTGCTGTTGCTGTTGCTGTTGCTGTTGCTGTTGCTGTTGCTGTGAAGAGCTTGGCGCAGTTTCGATCTCGCGAGAACACCCTGAAGCCCCGAAGGGCGGGCCGCATGGATGCGGCCCGTGCGCAGCCAGGCCAGGGATGGCCTGTGCGGAGCAGCCCCGCGCAAACCTCGTCCCATAGTGGCTTTTGATTCGAAACAGCCATGGCGTTTTCTTTGGTTACTTTCTTTGTCGCCTTGGACAAAGAAAGTGACCCGGCCGCTTGCGGACGGAAGCTTTGCTTTAGAGCTTTTGAAGCTTTAGAAGCCATCGAACGACAGACGGCGCGAGACCGTAAGAACGCGGTCGCGGCTTGCGCCGCTCCTACCCTTTGCGATGGTTTCGGGCTCTTCGATCGATGGCGTCGGCCTTGGATCTTCTGCGCGTCCCGTGGTCGCGGCTTGCGCCGCTCCTACAGGCGATGGCCTTCGGCTTCGATCTATGGCCTTGGGTCTTCTGCGCGTCCCGTGGTCGCGGCTCACGCCGCTCCTACAGGAGGCGGGGCGAAGCGAGGACGAAACATGGCGCTGGATTGTCGTATCTGCGACTGCGGCCGCGCCCGAACCAAGACCGCCGTCGTTGCGGCCGCGCCGGCCGGCGCCGATGATCGGGGCATTCCGGGCGATGGATGCCGCCATGAACGCCGAGATTCCGCAACGCAACCGTTCGCCGCACGGCTGGTGGGTCGCCACCTACCTCGAACGCGCGGCCTGGGACGACGAACCGGCGCCGGTCGACGACACCCGTTGCCTGGTCTGGGAGAACACCTTGCTGATCCGCGCCGGCGACCGCGAGGACGCCTACGCCAAGGCCCTGGCCTACGGCCGCGGCAAGGGCAACGAGTTCGCCGACGCCGAAGACGGCCGCCGCGGCCGCTGGGTGTTCGAGGGCCTGTCGCGCCTGTTGCCGGTGTACGACGAACTGCGCGACGGCGCCGAACTGATGTGGACCGAACACCGCGGTCAGCCCTATGCGGCGCTGCGCGCCAGGCTGCGCCGCAAGCACGAGCTGGAAGCCTTCGACGACCTGGACGACGGCGAACCGCCGCTGGCCTCGTAAACGCCCGGCCATCGCCTCCGCCGCCCGGCGCGACCGGGCGACGGCCGCGGTCAGATCTCGAACCGGTACGACAGTTTGACCAGGAACTGTTCGTCGTCGCGCAGCTCGAACGCATCGGAGAACTCGCGTCCGACCCGGGTCGAACGCGGGCCTTCCTCGAACAGCTCGCCGCCGCGCACGTAAGCCAGGTACAGGTAGGACAGCGGCGCCAGCTCGTAGCGATAGCGGATCTGGAAGCCCAGATTGCTCAGGCTGAAATCCGGAATCTCCTCGTCTACCGCCAGCGGCCGCCCGCGCGGATCGACCCGGTAGGCTTGCTTGAGCCTGGCGTCCATGCCGATCGCTTCCAGGCGCACGCGCAGCTCCTGCTTGTCGTCGATGAACCACTGCAGGCCGGCATTGAGATTGAGCGCATCGGAGCGGAACGCGCCGAGCCGGTTGCCGCCGCGCCACAGCAGCCAGTCGGGGTTGTGGCTGTACTCCATGCCGGCGAACAGCAGCAGCCGGTCGCTGACCTGGTAGTTCGGTTCCAGGTAGATCCGGGTCTGGCCCTCGTCGATGCCGCCCAGGCTCTCGGCGCTGTAGTTCAGCTCGGCGCTCAGCGACCAGGGGCTGTCGCCGCGGCGCGGACGCAGGCGCTCGTAGCTGAAGTACAACCGCTCGGGCAGGCGCAGCACGCCGTTGCCGCGGGTGATCAGATCGTCGTAACCGGAGCTCCACAGCCCCAGCTCGACGAACTCGTTGCCGCCATCGCGCAGTTCGCTGCGGCGGTTGACCGCGACCGCGTCGGCGATGTGCACGCCGTCGTCGCTGTAGCGGCGCGAGGCGGCGTAGTGCCAGTCGTGCGAGGCATAGGACGAAGTCGCCGGCAAGTCGGTCACCCGCCGGCCGAGGTCGTAGCGCAGGTAGTTGAAGTTGTTGCGCTCCAGATAGCCGAAGTCGTTGAGCTGCAGGCGCTTGCCCAGGTGCAGGCCGTACAGCTGCTGGCGCCAGCCGCCGCCCATGTCGTAGTCGATGCGGATCTGGCCGCCGCTGTCGCGCGCGTTGCGGCCGTTGTGCTCGACGTCGGAAGCGACCACCGCGCTGCGGATCGCCCATCGCGAATTCGGGCTCCAGCGCTGGTCGAACTCGTAGACGTTGGCGCTGCGGTCCTGGAACGGCCGCACCACCCGGGTCGCCATCGCGCCGAAGCCGAAGCGCTCGAAGTCGCGGGTCGCGCGCAGGGCGTAGAAGTCGCGCCCGACCTCGTCGCCCTCGCTGGCCGCGAACAGGCCGTAGTTGAAGCCGCCGGCGCTGCCGTTGAGCTTGATCGCCGCGGTCACGTCGCCCGAGCCGTTGCCGTCGTCGGCGCGCGCGCCGACCCGGCGGGTGTAGATCAGCCGGCTATTGGAGTTGTAGGAGCCGAATTGGACGTCGAAGAAGCTCTGGTTCTCGGTGAAGAACGGCCGCTTGTCGCTGAAGAAGGTCTCGGTGGCGCTGAAGTTGACCGTCAGCTCGTCGCTTTCGACCTGGCCGAAATCCGGGTTCAGGGTGGCGCTGAGCTGGAACTTGCCGCTCGGCTTCCAGAACAGGTCGGCGCCGGCGTCGAAATCGCTGTCGCGGCCGACGAAATCGCCGACCCCGACCACGTAGGGCGTGATCGCCAGCAGCGATTGCTTGTACGCCGGCACCTCGACCCGGTTGAACGTGGACAGGAAGCGCGCCTCGTTGTAGTGCACCGCCGGCCAGGAAGCGCGCTCGCCGGTCGAGGCGATGACCCGGTCGAGCTGGATGCCGAGGTTGCGGGTGCCGTCGCCGGCCTCGCGCATCGGCGCGATATGCCAGGGAATCAGCATCTCCGCCGACCAGCCGTCGGCGTCCTCGCTGGTGGCGTGGCGCCAGTCGCCGTCCCAGTCGTCGTTGAACTGGTTTTCGCTGGTGATGGTGGCGTCGACGATGCTGTTGGCCAGGCTCACGGTGAAGTTGTAGCCGGCGCGGCCGTCGCCGTCGAAGTCCACGTACAGGTTGACCCGGTCGACGGTGCCGTTGCCGTCGCGCTGGGTGCGCTGGCGCAGGCGCGGCACGCCGGCCGGCTGGTGGTTGCGAAAACCGATCGCCAGGCCTTCGGGGGTGGCCAGCAGCCAGGCTTCGGTGGCCTGCGAGGCCGGCTGGCGCGACAACGGCTGGGTCAGGCGGAAGTCGTCGATGCGCTGGGCGCCGCGCCATTCCTCCGGATCGATGCGGCCGTCGACTTCGACGGCGCAGGCGGCGGGCGCAGCGAACGCCGCAGCGGTCGCAAGCAGGCAGGGCAACAGAGGAATACGCATGGGACGGCACCGGAAAGCGGACTGACCGCCTCGCTGCGCGCTTTTTGCCGGCGCCGGCGATGGCGGACCGCGACGGGGTCCGTCGCGATGCCGCGCAGACTAGCCGTGCCGCGCCTTTGCGCCGCATGGCGTAAGTCATGGCAACCTTTGCCCGCACCGCTGCATCTGTGCCTGCAGCGGCGCCCGGATCAGGGTGCGGTGGCGTCGTGGGTGACGAAGGCCGCCTCGCCCGCCGGCAGTTCCATCCAGTCCGGATGGGCCAGGGCGCGGGCGATGTCGCCCTGCCCCGACAGCCAGTGCTCGCGCATCGCCACCCGGCCAAACTGGTAGTCCTTGAAGTGGCCGATCCGGGCGCGGTCGCGGTAGATCAGGTGGATCACGCTGTAGCGGCGGTCGCAGGCCAGTTCGGCGGCGTGCTGCGCCCAGGGATTGCTCGCGCGCACGTCCTCGGGGATCTCCTCCAGCAGCTCGCGCAGCAGCCGGCGGTAATGCTGGAACACGCGCTGGGTGTCGGTGATCAGGCGGGTGCGGCTGGAGTACTGGATTTCCTTCTGCCGCTCGGCCACGTCGAGCAGGTTCTGCGGCAGCTCGCCGCGCGCGTTCCACAGGTCGACCTGGAACACCAGGGTGTGGCGCCGCGGCGACGAGGCCAGCACGTGCGACAGCGGCGTGTTCGAGACCAGGCCGCCGTCCCAGTAGAACTCGCCGTCGATCTCGACCGCCGGAAACGCCGGCGGCAGCGCGCCGGAGGCGAGGATGTGGCGGGCGTCGATGCGGGTCCGGCTGCTGTCGAAGTACTCCAGGTTGCCGGTGCGCACGTTGACCGCGCCGACCGAGACCCGGATGCCGTCGTGGTTGAGGCGGTCGAAATCGACCAGCCGCTCGAGGGTGGCGATCATCGGCGAGGTGTCGTACCAGCTCGGCTGGCCGGCCCCGGAGGCGGCGCCGAACAGGCCGGTCGGGTCTTCGCCGAGCCAGGCGCGCGGCCGATAGAAACCGCGCTGTCCCTCGACCAGGGCGCGCCAGGCTTCCCAGGTGTCGAGCCAGGCGCGGGTATCGGCGTCGAGGTCGGCGAAGCGCGCCTCCTGGCCCAGGGTGGTGGCCGGGAACAGGTTGGGCTGCGAGATCGTGTCCCAGAACTCGCGCAGGGCCTGCAGGCGCTTCTCGGGCGGATTGCCGGCGATGATCGCGGTGTTGAAGGCGCCGATGGAGATGCCGGCGATCCAGTTCGGGGCGATGCCGGCCTCGTGCAGGCCCTGGTAGACCCCGGCCTGGTAAGCGCCGAGGGCGCCGCCGCCCTGCAGCACCAGGGCGATGTTTTCCGGCAGCGAGGGCTTGGGTTCGCGCCGTGGGCGCGCGGCCGGCGCCGCGGGGTCGCGCTGGGGCGGCTCGCCCGCAGAGGCGCGCGTAGCGCGGGAGACGGGGCGGCCGGTGGAGCGCTTGCTGGGCATTGCGGGTGTCTCTTGGCAGCGTCGTTGCGGTTGGCGCCTATCTTGCGGTGCGCTCGCGGCGGCGCCGTGAAGACTCGCATTGGGGCTAGGGCAAATCCCCCCTGCCCCCCTTTTTTCAAAGGGGGGAACTGCACGGTACTTGGAGGGGGCGCCGGTGGCGGCTTACTGCGGGTGGCGGTTTACTGCATGTACCAGCCGTGGCTGACCACGATGCTCTGCCCGGTCAGCGCCGCGCTGGGGAATTCGGCCAGGAAGCGCACCGTCTTGGCCACGTCCTCGACGGTGGTGAATACGCCGTCGACGGTGTTGCCGAGCATGACCTTCTTGATCACCTCGTCCTCGCTGATCCCCAGCTCCTTGGCCTGTTCGGGGATCTGCTTGTCGACCAGCGGCGTGCGCACGAAGCCCGGGCAGACCACGTGGCTGCGCACGCCGTGCTTGGCGCCTTCCTTGGCCAGCACCCGCGACAGGCCGAGCAGGCCGTGCTTGGCGGTGACGTAGGCCGACTTCAGCGGCGAGGCCTCGTGCGAGTGCACCGAGCCCATGTAGATCACGGTGCCGCCGCGGCTCTGGCCCGAACCGTTGTCTTTGTACATGTGCGGCAGCGCCGCCTTGGTGGTCAGGAAGGCGCCGTCGAGGTGGATCGCCAGCATCTTCTTCCAGTCGCCGAAGGCGTAGTTCTCGATCGGGTTGACGATCTGGATGCCGGCGTTGGAGACCAGGATGTCGATGCCGCCGAGTTCGGCGGCCACGCGCGCGATGCCGGCGTTGACCGCGGCCTCGTCGGTGACGTTCATGGCCACGCCGATCGCCCGCCCGCCCTGGGCGACGATCTCGTCGGCGGTCGCCTGGGCGCCGGCCTGATTGAGGTCGGCGATCGCGACCGCTGCGCCGCCGCGCGCCAGTTCGAAGGCGATTTCCTTGCCGATGCCGCTGGCGGCTCCGGTGACGACGGCGACTTTGCCTTGGATCGAGCTCATGGGGACTCCTGGTCGAGACGGAAGGGAGAGGTCGGCGCAGCGCCGGCGCAACCGGGCCATTGTCGCCGCCGCAAGTGATCGCGGCGTTGCGGCCTATGCAGCGCAGTGTTCCGTCGACGCGCCACGGTGACCATCGGACCTTCGTACCCGCCCCGGCTTTGCCGGGTCTGTCGGATCTGCCGGGAACGCCGACATTCAACCCACCCCAGCCGCGGCCGTTGCCTTTGCCAGTGCCTTTGCCGTGAAGAGCTTGGCGCGGGACCGAACTCGCGAGAACGCCCTGAAGCCCCGGAGGGCGGCCCGCAGGGATGCGGGCCGTGCGCAGCCAGGCCAGGGATGGCCTGTGCGGAGCAGCCCGGCGCGAGCCTCGTCCCATAGTGGCTTTTGATTCGAAACAGCCATGGCGTTTTCTTTGGTTACTTTCTTTGTCGCCTTGGACAAAGAAAGTGACCCGGCCGCTTGCGGACGGAAGCTTTGCTTTTGAGGCCTTCGAATACAGGCGCCGCGAGACCGCAGTAGCGCGGTCGCGGCTTACGCCGCTCCTACAGGGGCTTAGGACAAAGACGCGGCGAACGGGCGCGATGGCGGCGCGGCTTGTGACCGAAGGACATCCCTGCGGGGCGTCGCTCCTACCCCGCGACGGTTCGGGCCTCGATGAGCGAAGCCCGGTGCGGCACCGCGCCGGGAAAGCCTCAATCCTTCTTCTCAATCCTTCTTCTTGCCCTTCTTGTCCTTCTTCTTTTTCTTGTCCTTCTTCTTGTCCTTGTCTTTCTTCTTTTTCTTGTCCTTCTTCGGCTGCAGCATCGTGCCGGTGCAGTCCGGCGAACCGCAGCGGCACTCCCAGATCTTCTTCAGTTCCTTGGTGTGCTTTTCGGCCAGGGTAATGCCGTAGTTGTAGGCCAGTTCCTCGCCCGGGGCGATGTCGCGGACCGCCTCGATGAACACCTTGTCCTGGCGGCGGTCGTCGCCGTCGTCCTCTTCCAGCACCGCCTCGCAATTGGGCGAACAGCTGTGGTTGATCCAGCGCGCCGTATTGCCCTCGTAGTTGGCGTCGATCACGTACTCGTCGTTGAGCGTGAACAGGAAGGTATGGCCGGAATCGGCATCGCCCGTGTCGCCGGCGTCGGCTTCCTCGTGGGTGCGGCGGCGGCCCTTGTACTCGATGACGCGTTCGCCCTTGGCGATCGGGGCGACGGCGAATACGCCGTTGCCGTGGATGGCGGAACGACGGGCGGCGATCTTGCGCGGCATAGCGAATCCCAGAATGACGAACGGCCATTCTGACCCAGCTCGCCGGGCGGCCGCCATCGCCGCCGACCAGGCTTGCGCGCCAGAGGCCGCATCGGCGGGCCGCCCCACCGCGCCGGCCCAGCGGGCCGGGCCCGTCGGCCAACGGCATGAATCGCGCAAAACCGCCCGCTTGGCCCGGCCGGGATAAAAACGTACAATTTCGGTACGAATTACCCTCCCCGCGCCCAGACCGATGCTCCGCGTCACCAAGCTCACCGATTACGCCACGGTCGTCCTGACCGTGCTCGCGGCCCAGTCCCAGACCGGGCCGGAGCGCGTGCTGAGCGCGGCCGAGCTGGCCGAGCGCTCGGGGCTGGAGGCGCCGACGGTCAGCAAGCTGCTCAAGCCGCTGGCCCAGGCCGGCCTGGTCGAGGGCTTCCGCGGCGCCAACGGCGGGTATCGCCTGGCCCGCGCGGCCGACGAGATCGGCCTGATCGAAATAGTCGAAGCCATGGAAGGACCGCTCGGCATGACCGAGTGCAGCGTGCACGAAGGCAACTGCGGCCTGGAGCGGCAGTGCGGCGTGCGCGCCAACTGGCGGCGCATCAACGACGTGGTCGTCGAGGCGCTGCGCAACGTGACCCTGGCCCAGATGCTGGCCCCGGACGCTTCGTTTTCATCCGCAACCCCCGGCCGGCGCATCGACCTGCGCCTGGCCAGCGCATAGACAGTAGGCAGCCGCATGGCCACCGACATCCGTTCCACGTCCGCTCCGGCGGGCGACATCGCCAATCGTCCGCTTCAGAACGAAGCGATCCACGAGCAGCTCGGCCGTCGCTACGAGGCCGGCTTCGTCACCGACATCGAGTCCGACAGCCTGCCGCCGGGCCTGGACGAGGACACCATCCGCGCCCTGTCGGCGAAGAAGAACGAGCCGGAGTGGATGACCCAGTGGCGCCTGGCCGCCTACCGGCACTGGCTGACCATGCCGATGCCGCATTGGGCCAAGCTCAACATCGCCCCGATCGACTTCCAGGCGCTGAGCTACTACAGCGCGCCCAAGGCCAAGTACAAGTCGCTGGACGAGGTGCCCGAAGAACTGCTCGAGACCTACGACAAGCTCGGCGTGCCGCTGCACGAACGCGCGCGCCTGGCCGGCGTCGCCGTGGACGCGGTGTTCGACTCGGTCTCGGTCGGCACCACCTTCCGCAAGGAGCTGGCCGAGAAAGGCATCGTCTTCTGCTCGATGTCCGAGGCCATCCGCGAGCACCCCGAGCTGGTGCAGAAGTACCTCGGCAGCGTCGTGCCGGTCGGCGACAACTATTTCGCCGCGCTCAATTCGGCGGTGTTCTCCGACGGCAGCTTCGTGTTCATCCCCAAGGGCGTGCGCTGCCCGATGGAGTTGAGCACCTATTTCCGCATCAACGCCGGCCACACCGGCCAGTTCGAGCGCACCCTGATCGTGTGCGAGGACCAGGCCTACGTGTCCTACCTGGAAGGCTGCACCGCGCCGATGCGCGACGAGAACCAGCTGCACGCGGCGGTGGTCGAGCTGGTCGCGCTGGAAGACGCCGAGATCAAGTACTCGACGGTGCAGAACTGGTACCCGGGCGACGAGGAAGGCCGCGGCGGCATCTACAACTTCGTCACCAAGCGCGGCGAATGCCGCGGCGCGCGCAGCAAGATCAGCTGGACCCAGGTCGAGACCGGTTCGGCGATCACCTGGAAGTACCCCAGCTGCGTGCTGCTCGGCGACGACTCGGTGGGCGAGTTCTACTCGGTGGCGCTGACCCACCACCGCCAGCAGGCCGATACCGGCACCAAGATGATCCACATCGGCAAGCGCACCAAGTCGAAGATCATCAGCAAGGGCATCAGCGCCGGGCGCGGCCAGAACACCTACCGCGGCCTGGTGAGAGTGGAGAAGCACGCCGCCGGCGCGCGCAACCACACCCAGTGCGACAGCCTGCTGATCGGCAAGAAGTGCGGCGCGCACACCTTCCCCTACATCGAGGTCAAGCACCCCGACGCCACCGTCGAGCACGAGGCCACCACCTCCAAGATCAGCGAGGACCAGCTGTTCTACTGCCGCTCGCGCGGCATCGGCGAGGAAGACGCGGTGTCGATGATCGTCGACGGCTTCTGCAAGAGCGTGTTCCGCGAGTTGCCGATGGAGTTCGCGGTCGAGGCCAAGAAGCTGCTGGAAGTGTCGCTGGAAGGGTCGGTCGGATGAGCCGCGCCGCCCCGTCCGCGCTGGCGGCCCTGCTGACCGCGGCGCTCGCGGCCTGCGCCCCGGCGCCGGAAGCCGCCGCTCCCGCGGCGAAGCCGGAGCCGGCCCAGCCCTCGGCCCCGCCGAAGCCGGCGCAACCGGCCGCGCCGTCGGCCGACGAGCGAGCGGCCGCCGCGCCCGCCGAGGCGCCGATCGCGCCGCCGGGCTCGATCAAGCATGTCCTGGCCGCGGGCGAGTACCTGCTGCCGTTCACCATCGATCCCAAGCACGAAAACGTCCGCGATCCGCGCGTACTGCAATGGAGCGAGCATCCCTGCGGCGCGACCCCGTACGCGCGGGTGCGCGCGATGCCGCTGAACGACGGATTGCTGCTCGCCGACGACGTGATCGAGTTCGGCGACGGCGGCAAGGAACTGCGCCGCTGGAGCAAGCCGTTCGAGGCCGACGTGGCCGCGATCGACGGCGAGCGCCTGCGCCTGCGCGTGCTCGACGGCAACGGCGCCGAACAGGTGCTGTGGACCGACCCGGCCGGTACCCTTGCCGCGGCGCAGGACGCCGTCGCGGCCGAACCGCGCCTGCTCGATTGCCCGACCTTGAAGGCCTTCGCAGATTCCGACTACCTGCAGTGCTACGAGTACGTCGACGCCGGCGGCGGCAAGCGCAAGCTGGCCTACGAAGGCGTCTGCACCTGAGCGCGGCCCCGCCCGTCACCGCCCCATACCGGCGCCGCAGGCGCCACCCCGATTCCCGGAACCTCTCATGTTGAAGATCCAAGACCTCCACGTCCAAGTCGCCGGCAAGGACATCCTCAAGGGCCTGAGCCTGGAGCTGCAGCCGGGCAAGGTCCACGCCATCATGGGCCCGAACGGCGCCGGCAAGTCGACTCTGGGCAACGTGCTCGCCGGCCGCGAAGGCTACGAGGTCGTGTCCGGCACGGTCGAATTCGAAGGCCGCGACCTGCTGACGCTGGAACCGGAGGAGCGCGCCGCCGCCGGCGTGTTCCTGGCCTTCCAGTACCCGGTCGAAATCCCCGGGGTCAACAACACCTACTTCCTGCGCGCCGCGCTCAACGCCCAGCGCAAGGCGCGCGGCGAGGCCGAGCTGGACTCGATGCAGTTCCTCAAGCTGGTGCGCGAGAAGCTGGCCGTGCTGCACCTGAAGGACGAGCTGCTGCACCGCGGCGTCAACGAGGGTTTCAGCGGCGGCGAGAAGAAGCGCAACGAGATCTTCCAGCTGGCCCTGCTCGAGCCCAAGCTGGCGATCCTGGACGAGACCGACTCCGGCCTGGACATCGACGCGCTCAAGGCGGTCGCCGACGGCGTCAACGCGCTGCGCTCGCCGGAGCGCGCGTTCCTGGTCATCACCCACTACCAGCGCCTGCTCGACTACATCAAGCCCGACGTGGTCCATGTGCTGGCCGACGGCCGCATCGTCGAGACCGGCGGCGCCGAGCTGGCGCTGGAACTGGAAGCCCACGGCTACGCCTGGCTGAAGGACCGCGTGGCGCCGGAGAGCGCGGCGTGAGCGCGCTGCTCGACGCCTTCGCGTCGGCCTTCGACGCCCTGCCCGCGCGCGACGCCGCCGGGCTGGGCGCGACCCGCCGCGCCGCCCTCGACGCGGCGCTGCGCGACGGCCTGCCGGGCCCGCGCACCGAGGCCTGGAAGTACACCCCGTTGCGCGCGCTGGAGCGGCGCAGCTTCGTGCCCGCCGCCAGCGTCGCCCCGGCCGCCGACGGCGCCGCGCTCGACGCCGCCATCGCCGGCATCCCGGCGCCGCGCGCGGTGTTCCACAACGGCCGCTACGACGCCGCCCGCTCCGACCTGGCCGGCCTGCCCGCCGGCGTGTCGCTGCAGCCGCTGTCGCAGGTGCTGGCCGGCGGCGACGTGCGCGAGGCCAACTTCCTCGCCCGCCGCTACGAGCGCGCCGACGAAGTGTTCGCCCGCCTCAACGCCGCCCTCGCCGACGACGGCGCGGTGCTGCGGGTGGAGGCCGGCGTGCAGGCGCAGGGCTCGGTGCACCTGGTCTGCGTCGCCAGCCCGAGCGAGAACCACGATTCCGACGCCAAGGGCGGGCCGGACCTGGCCTGGCACCTGCGCCACCTGGTCGAACTGCGCGAGGGCGCGGCGCTGACCCTGGTCGAGCACCAGCTCGCCGTCGACAGCCACAGCCATTTCTCCAACGCCCTGATCCACGTCCACCTGGCCCCCGAGGCCAACCTGGTGCACGCGCGGGTCCAGGACGAATCGCTCGGCGCGACCGCGATCGCCCGCACCGACGCGGTGCTGGCGCGCTCGGCGCAGTACCGACGGATCGACCTCGAGCTCGGCGCGGCGCTGTCGCGCCACGAGCTCAACGCCGCCCTGCACGGCGAGGGCGCGCAGGTGCTGGCCAACGGCGTGCTGCTCGCCAGCGGCCGCCGCCACCTCGACACCCGCCTGGGGATCGACCACGCCGGCCGCGACAGCCGCTGCGAGCTGACCTGGCGCGGCCTCGGAGCCGGCCGCTCGCGCGCCGCCTTCCACGGCGGAATCCTGATCCGCGAGGGCGCCGACGGCAGCAACGCCGCGTTGTCGAACAAGAACCTGCTGCTCAGCGAAGGCGCCGAGATCGACACCCAGCCGGTGCTGGAGATCCACGCCGACGAAGTCCAGGCCGCGCACGGCGCCACGGTCGGCCAGATCGATGCCAACTCCCTGTTCTATCTGCGTTCGCGCGGCGTGCCGGCCGAACAGGCCCGCGCCCTGCTGACCGCCGCGTTCTGTCGCGAGACCCTGGCGGTGATCGAAGACCAGGACGTGCGCGCGATGCTGGAAGTGCGGCTGAACCTGGCGCTGGAACGCTTGCAGATCGTTTGAACCGCGGAACGAGTGCAGAGGCAGGAGTAACGGGCAGTCCTCGGCGCCAGCGTTCTTTTCTCCAGACCCGTTCCTCTCCGCTCGTTTCTGGCCCCACCGGAATACAACGAATGACCGCCGCCCTCCCTGCCGCTCCCGACTGGACCGCCGTCCGCGCCGACTTCCCGGTGCTGACCCGCCAGGTCCACGGCAAGCCGCTGATCTATTTCGACTCGGCCAACACCGGCCAGAAGCCGGCCGCGGTGATCGAGGCGGTGGACGATTTCTATCGCCGCCACAACGCCAACGTCAGCCGCGCCGTGCATGCGCTCGGCACCGAGGCCACCGAGGCCTACGAAGGCGTGCGGGCCAAGCTGGCGCGCTTCCTCAACGTGCGCGCCGACGAGTTGGTGCTGTGCAGCGGCACCACCTTCGCGATCAACCTGGTCGCCTACTCCTGGGCCCTGCCGCGGCTGCAGCCGGGCGACGCGATCGTGCTGACCCGGATGGAGCACCACGCCAACATCGTGCCCTGGCAGTTGGTCGCCCAGCGCACCGGCGCGACGATCAAGGTCGCCGAACTCGACGAGTTGGGCCAGCTCGACCTGGCCCAGCTCTACGGCCTGCTCACCCCCGAGGTGAAGCTGCTGGCCCTGACCCATGTCTCCAACGTGCTCGGCACAGTCAACCCGGTGCGCGAGATCTGCCGCGAGGCGCGCAAGCGCGGCATCGTCACGCTGGTGGACGGCTCGCAGGCGGCGCCGCACCGCGCCCTCGACGTGAGCGCGATCGGCTGCGATTTCTACGCCGTCACCGGCCACAAGATGAGCGGCCCGACCGGCACCGGCGCGCTGTGGGCGCGGCGCGAACATCTCGACGCGATGCCGCCGTTCGTCGGCGGCGGCGAGATGATCAAGGAAGTGCGATTCGAAGGCACCGTGTTCGCCGAGGGTCCGCGCAAGTTCGAGGCCGGCACGCCCAACATCGCCGGCTTCGTCGGCCTGGGCGCGGCGGTGGATTACCTCTCGGCGCTGGGCATGGCCCAGGTCGACGCGCGCGAACAGGAGCTGCTGGCCCACTTCAACGCCGCCCTGGCCGAAGTACCGGGGCTGCGCGTGTTCGGCCGGGCGCAGGAGAAGGCGGCGGTGGTGAGCTTCCTGATCGAAGGCGCGCACGCCCACGACCTGGCCACCCTGCTCGACCTGGAGGGCGTGGCGATCCGCTCCGGCCACCACTGCGCGCATCCGCTGATGCAGCACTTCGGCGTGCCGGCGACCTGCCGCGCCTCGCTCGCCTACTACAACACCCACGACGAGATCGACGCCTTCGTCGCCGCCCTCCACAAAGTCCGCAAGCTGCTCGCATGACCGCCCCCGACTCCCTGCGCTTCCGCCACGCCACCGTGGCCGACACCGACGCCATCGTCGCCCTGGTCGAATCGGCCTACCGCGGCGATTCCAGCCGGGTCGGCTGGACCACCGAGGCCGACTTCCTCGACGGCCGCCGCACCGGTCCGGACGAAATCCACGCCTTCCTGGCCAAGCCCGACAGCGTGATCCTGCTCGGCGAGCGCGGCGCCGCCGACGGCCAGGTCGAGCTGCTGGCCTGCGCCCATGTCGCGATCGAGGACGGCGCCGGCTATTTCGGCATGTTCTCGGTCAAGCCGACCCTGCAGGGCGGCGGCATCGGCAAGCGCATGATCGAAGAATCCGAACGCATCGCGCGCGAGGACTGGCGGCTGCCGTCGATCCGCATGACCGTGATCAACGTGCGCGAGGAACTGATCCAGTTCTACCTGCGCCGCGGTTACGTGCGCACCGGCACGATCAAGCCCTTCCCCTACGGCGACGCGCGTTTCGGCCTGCCCAAGCGCGACGACCTCAGCTTCGAAGTGCTCGAGAAGACGTTCTGAGGAGCGGGGATTGGGGGGTTGGGATTCGGGATGGGGCAAGCAACAGCAGGTGCTGCGCTTGGCCGACGAATCGCGGCTCCCGACCCCGGCTTCGGCACAAAGGATCGGGATCGAGGAGCGATACGGTCTTGCTCCGACCAATCCCGAATCCCAAATCCAAAATCCCGTTCCAAAGGAAACAACGCCATGGGCGACTGGGTATTCGTCTGCGCCACCTCGCAACTGCTGCCCGGCGAATCCACCGTCGCCTGGGACGGGGACACTCCGATCTTCGTCTGCAACTACGACGGCGACTACTACGCGCTGGAAGACCGCTGCTCGCACGAGGACTTCGAGCTGTCTTCGGGCACCTTCGACGGCGAGCAAGCCAGCATCGAATGCGTGCTGCACGGCGCCCGCTTCGACGTCCGCGACGGCCGCCCCCTGTGTGCGCCGGCCTACGAACCGGTAGCCAAGTTCCCGGTCAAGGTCGAAGACGGCGGGGTCTGGACTCGCGACGACCGCGACTGAGCGCCCCGACGCGGCCCTCCGGCCGCCTCTCGCAACCGCGCCACAGATCGCGCGGGTAGTTCCAGCAGCCGACACTCCGCCTTGGCTGTTCCCCCCTTTGAAAAAGGGGGCTGGGGGGATTTGTTTTGCCGTTGCGCAAAGCCAAAGCAAATCCCCCGCGCCGCCACATTCGTCGGACTTCACACTAACGCCGGGCGCTCGCCCCCTTTTTCAAAGGGGGCCATCGATCGCGCTCGCGCCCTCAGCACCCACGCCCCCTTTTGCTGTTCCCCCCTTTGAAAAAGGGGGGCCAGGGGGGATTTGCTGTTGCCGTTGCGCAAAGCCAAAGCCCAAGCAAATCCCCCGCGCCGCCACGCTCGTCGGACTTCGCACTCGCGCCGGGCGCTCGCCCCCTTTGTCAAAGGGGGCTGCCGATCGCGCTCGCGACGCCGGCACCCACGACTCCTTTGGCCGCGGCCGCGCGGTCGCGGCTGGCGCCGCTCCTACCCCGAAGGCCGGCCCGTCGCGAGCGTCCCTGCCCCATCCGAGCCCCCTCCGAACCGCCCGGTTGCGCACGGGCGTACACCGGAAACGGTTACAGGACCCTCGAATTGTTCACAATTCGTTGCAAATGAGAATTCATCTCATTAAGATCGCGCCCTGACGCGGCCCCCGCGCCGTCAACCCGCAATCCCAGAGATTCCCATGACTTCGAAGTTCGTCGTGTCGCCGCTCGCGGCTGCGCTCGCCCTCGCTTTCACCCTGCCGGCCGTGGCCGCCCCCGCGCCCGAACCGCAGGCCAAGGACCTCGACGGCGTCGCCGTCCACGGCCATCGCGTGGAGAAGGCCAGCAGCGGCAAGTACACGGCGAACCTGCGCGACACCCCGCAGACGATCACGGTGATCGACCGCAACACCATCGACGGCCAGAACCTGCTGTCGCTGACCGACATCCTCAGCACCCTGCCGGGCATCACCTTCGGCGCCGGCGAAGGCGGCGGCGGCTTCGGCGACAAGATCAACCTGCGCGGCTTCGACGCCAGCAACGACATCACCGTCGACGGCGTGCGCGACAGCGGTCTCTACAGCCGCACCGATCCGTTCAACCTGGAAGCGGTCGAAGTCGTCAACGGCGCCAACTCGGTCTACTCCGGCGCCGGCTCGGTCGGCGGCACGGTCAACCTGGTGACCAAGAGCGCCAGCCTCAACGAGTTCCACAAAGCCTCGATCGCCGCCGGCACCGACAGCTACGGGCGCGTCACCACCGACAGCAACTTCGTCCTCGGCGAAGGCAGCGCGCTGCGCCTGAACGCGATGGCGCACCAGAACGACGTGCCGGGCCGCGACGTCGAGCAGAACGAGCGCTGGGGCGTGGCCGCCTCGCTGGCCTTCGGCCTCGGCAGCGACACCACCTGGACCCTGAACTACATCCATCAGGAAGACCAGAACACCCCGCAATACGGCCTGCCGTTCTTCAACGGCGACGTGCTGCCCGGCATCGATCGCGGCAACTACTACGGCTACAGCAACATCGACAAGCAGGACATCGATCTCGACTCGCTGACCTCGATCGTCGAGCACAACTTCAGCGACGCGTTCAAGATCCGCAACCTGACCCGCTGGCAGCAGGTCGACCAGTTCTCCCTGGTCGACGCCGTGCAGGGCACCTGGTGCCTGGCCAACAACCGCACTCCGCTCGGTGCCGCCTGCGGCAGCACCCGTCCCGGCAACTACAGCCCGAGCGGCCCGCGCGGCTACGGCCGCGACACCCGCAACACCTCGCTGTACAACCAGACCGACCTGACCGTGCAGTTCAACACCGGCGCGATCGAGCACGACCTGGTGGCCGGCTTCTCGGTGCTGCACGAAGAATTCGACCTCGACGTCACCAGCGACTTCCGCAACCCCAACGGCACCAACCCGTTCCTCGCCGGCCTGCCGCAGATGGACATCGCCCGTCCGGACCACATCTACCGCGGCCCGCTCAACCGCACCCTGACCGGCCGCACCGAAGGCGAGCTCGACAACCGCGCGATCTACGTGTTCGACACGCTGAAGTTCAACGAACAGTGGCAGCTGAGCCTGGGCGCGCGCTACGAGCGCAACGAAGGCAAGACCACCAACGCGGTGGTGGTGCAGGCCCCGACCGCGGCCAACCAGCCGCTGCCGGCGCTGCCGATCGGCACCGTCACCGGCTACGGCGTGCCGTTCAAGAGCAACGACGACCTGTTCTCCTACCGCGCCGGCCTGGTCTACAAGCCGGTCGAGAACGGCAGCATCTACGTCGCCTACGGCAACTCCAAGACCCCGTCCAAGGCCTCGGTCAACGGCTCGTGCACCGCGCAGACCTGCTCGGTCGATCCGGAAACCGCGGTCAATTACGAAATCGGCACCAAGTGGGACTTCCTCGACGGCCGCCTGGCGCTGACCGGCTCGGTGTTCCGCAACGACCGCAAGAACTATAAGGTCGCCGACCTGGACAACCCGGCCAACCTGACCGGCCTGCAGCAGCTCGACGGCCGCGCCCGCGTCGACGGCGTGATGCTCGGCCTGTCCGGCCTGCTGACCGACCAGTGGGCGGTGTACGCCAACTACGCCTTCCTCGACAGCGAAGTGCTGCAGGGCGTGTCCGACCGCCAGGCCAACCTGGGCCTGGACTACACCCGCGGCGACCGCCTGACCCAGGTGCCGGAGCACGCCTTCAGCCTGTGGACCACCTACGACATCAGCCCGCGCTGGCAGGTCGGCTACGGCGCGACCTACCAGGGCAAGATCTGGCTGACTCAGCACAGCGCGACCAACGTCAACGGCCCGCTGACCACCTACGGCAGCTACTGGACCCACCGTGCGATGGTCAACTACAAGATCAACCGCCAGGCCTCGCTGCAGCTCAACGTCAACAACCTGACCGACGAGGAATACTTCACCCGTATCCGCAACAACGGTTGGGCGACCCCGGGCGACGGCCGCCAGGTGGTGCTGAGCGCGAACTTCTCGTTCTGAGCTTAGGGCCCGCTACCGGCTCGCGCCGGTAGCGAGGCGGCCCGGCTGGCGCCCGCCGCCGGGTTCACGCTCTAATCGGACCTCCACGGTCCAGCGCGCCGCCCGGGACCTCCCGGGCGCGCGCATTGAGGAAAACCATGCTGCTGCACGTTCCCAAGGTGCTCACCGCCGAACAGGTCGCCCATTGCCGGGCGCGCCTGGACCAGGCCGGCTGGGCCGACGGCCGCATCACCGCCGGCCATCAGTCGGCCAAGGCCAAGGACAACGCGCAGCTGCCCGAAACCGATCCGGCCGCGCGCGAACTCGGCGCGCTGATCCTCGACGCGCTGTCGAAGAACCCGACCTTCTTCTCCGCCGCGCTGCCGCAGCGGGTGTATCCGCCGCTGTTCAACCGCTATGCCGGCGGCCAGTCGTTCGGCTTCCACGTCGACAACGCGATCCGCTACGACCGCAGCCGCGGCGGCATGGACGCGGTGCGCACCGACCTGTCGGCGACCTTGTTCCTGAGCGCGCCGGAGGAATACGACGGCGGCGAACTGGTGATCGAAGACACCTACGGCAGCCACAGCATCAAGCTGGCGGCCGGCGACCTGGTGCTCTACCCCGGCACCAGCCTGCATAAGGTCACCCCGGTCACCCGCGGCGCGCGGGTGGCTTCGTTCTTCTGGATCCAGAGCCTGTTGCCGGAAGACGCGCAGCGGCGGCTGATGTTCGAACTCGACGTCTCGATCCGGCGCCTGAGCGCCGACGTGCCCGAGCATCCGGCCCTGGTCCAGCTGACCGGCGTCTACCACAACCTGCTGCGACGCTGGAGCCAGACGTGAGTGCGGCCAGCAGCGACGACCGCGCGATCAGGACCGGCTCGATCAAAGCCGGCCCAATCAAGGCCACTTCGGGCACGATCGATCCCAACCGTCGCGCCTATTGGCTCAAGACCCTGCACCGCTGGCACTGGATCAGCGCCGCGGTCAGCCTGATCGCGTTGCTGCTGTTCGCCGCCACCGGCATCACTCTCAACCACGCCGCGCAGATCGAATCCGAACCGGTGGTGGTCAATCTCAAGGAAACCCTGCCGGCCAGCCTGCTGCGCAGCCTGAAAGCCGAGCGCGCCGAAGACGCGCCGTTGCCGGGCGCGGTCAACGACTGGCTCGCCGATGCGTTGGACGTGCGCACCGAAGGACGCAAGGGCGAGTGGTCCGATGCCGACGTCTACGTGTCGCTGCCGCGTCCGGGCGGCGACGCCTGGCTCAGCATCGACCGCGAGAGCGGCGCGATCGAATACGAACGCACCGACCGCGGCTGGATCGCCTGGCTCAACGATCTGCACAAAGGCCGCAACACCGGCACCGCCTGGCGCTGGTTCATCGACCTGTTCGCGGTGGCCTGCCTGCTGTTCGCCCTGACCGGGCTGTGGCTGCTGCAGTTGCACGCGCGCCAGCGCGGCAAGACCTGGCCGCTGGTCGCGCTGGGCCTGGCCGTGCCGCTGCTGATCGTCGTCCTGTTCATGCACTGACATCCGAATCCGTATTACCGCTAGGAGCCGATCCATGAAGCTGTCGTCGTTCAAAGTCCTGATTCCGGCGCTGGCGCTGCCGATGCCGGCGTTCGCGGCCGATCTGGAACTCAACATCGAGATCCCGCGCATCAACGCCGCCGAGTACCACCGCCCCTACGTCGCGGCCTGGATCGAAAAGGCCGACAACACCGTCGCCAGCAACCTGGCGGTCTGGTACGACGTCGACATGAAGAACGGCGAAGGCACCAAGTGGCTGAAGGACATGCGCCAGTGGTGGCGGCGCAGCGGCCGCAGCCTGAGCATGCCGGTCGACGGCGTCAGCGGCGCGACCCGCCCGGTCGGCCAGCACGCGCTCTCGTTCAAGGGCAACGGCAAGCAGCTCGCCGCCCTCGCGCCGGGCAACTACATCCTGGTGGTCGAAGCCGCGCGCGAAGTCGGCGGCCGCGAGATGGTCAGCATTCCCTTCCAGTGGCCCGGCAAGGCGCAGAACCTGTCCGCGCAGGGCAAGACCGAACTGGGCAAGGTGAAGGTGGCGGTGAAGCCTTGAGAGCCGGGAATGGGGAATAGGGAATGGGGAATGGTTCGAGCCATTCCGCCCCCGTCTCCGCCCGTCCCGCCGCTCCTGCTTTAACGATTCCCCATTCCCCATCCTCCATTCCCGGACCCAAAGCCATGAAACTCAAACTCCTCGCCGCAGCCGCCGTCGCTACGTTCGCTTTCGCCGGCGCCGCGCAGGCGCACAAGGCCTGGCTGCAGCCGTCGCAGACCGTGTTCTCGACCAAGGGCGCCTGGCTCACCGTCGACGCGGCGGTGTCCAACGACCTGTTCTATTTCAACCACGTGCCGCTGCCGCTGGAGCGGCTGCAGATCACCGCTCCGGACGGCAGCGCCGTGCAGCCGCAGAACCCCGCGACCGGCAAGCTGCGCAGCGTGTTCGACGTCGAGCTGAGCCAGGAAGGCACCTATAAGATCGCGATGAACAACGAAGGCATGTTCGCCAGCTACAAGCTCGGCGGCGAAGCCAAGCGCTGGCGCGGCAAGGCCAGCGAGTTCAAGGCCGGCATCCCGGCCGGCGCGACCGAAGTCAGCGCCTCGGAAAGCCTGGGCCGGGTCGAGACCTTCGCCACCGTCGGCCAGCCGAGCACCGGCGCGTTCAAGACCACCGGCAAGGGCATCGAGCTGGTGCCGGTGACCCATCCCAACGACCTGTTCGCCGGCGAAAGCGCGAGCTTCCAGTTGCTGGTCGACGGCAAGCCGGCCGCGGGCCTGAAGGTCGAGATCGTGCCGGGCGCGACCCGCTACCGCGATCAGCAGAACGAGATCCACCTCACCACCGGCGCCGACGGCAAGTTCGAAGTGAAGTGGCCGGCGGCCGGCATGTACTGGCTGGAAACCGCCAGCGAAGACGCCAAGACCACGCTCGTCGAAGCCAAGCAGCGCCGGCTGAGCTACGTCGCCGTGTTCGAAGTGCTGCCGCAGTAAGCGCCGATGACCTCGTCGACGCCGCGCTGGAGCTGGTCGGGTGCCGTCGCCGGCATCGCGCACGCTCCTGCCGGCGCGCCGGCGACGGCGAAGCTGCGTTTCGCCGCGGCCCCGGCCGCGGCGTTGCATACCCTGAGCGGCGCGACCATGGGCACGACCTGGTCGGTCAAGCTGGTCGCCGCGGCATCGGCGCTGCCGGCGCTGGAACGCGGCGTCCAGGCCCGGCTCGACCAGGTGGTCGCGCAGATGAGCACCTGGGAAAGCGGCTCGGACATCAGCCGCTACAACCGCGCCGAGGCCGGCAGCCGCCACGTATTGCCGGCCGAGTTCGGCGAGGTGCTGCGGGCCGCCTTGGCCCTGGCCGCGGACAGCGACGGCGCGTACGACCCCACGGTCGGCCCGCTGGTCGACCTGTGGGGCTTCGGTCCCGCCGGCGCGCGCGCGCAGGCGCCCGCCGCCGATGCGCTGGCCGCCGCGCGCGCACGGGTCGACTGGCGCCGGCTCGGCTACGACGCCGCCGCGCGCGAGCTGAGCCAACCCGGCGGCGCTTATCTGGATTTGTCCTCGATCGCCAAGGGCTACGGCGTCGACCGCGTCGCCGACTGGCTGCTGGCGCAGGGCGTCGAGCATTGCCTGGTCGAAGTCGGCGGCGAACTGCGCGGTCACGGCCGCCGCCCCGACGGCGGCGCCTGGCGGGTGGCGATCGAACAGCCCGGCGGCAGCGCCGGCGACGCCGCCGCGGTGATCGCGCTCGACGGCGATGCGATCGCCACCTCGGGCGACTACCGGCGCTACTTCGACGCCGACGGCCGCCGCTACGCGCACACCCTGGACCCGCGCAGCGGTGCGCCGATCGATAGCGAGTTGGCTTCGGTCACCGTGCTGCATGCGCAGTGCATGCACGCCGACGGCCTGGCCACCGCGCTCGGCGTGCTCGGCGCGCGCGCGGGCCTGGCTTACGCCAATCGCCGCGGCCTGGCCGCGTTGTTCGTAGTGCGCGAAGGCGAACGCTTCGTCGCCCGCAGCACGCCCGCCTTCCTCGCCCGGCAGCGCGCCGCATGAGCGTCGTCGCACCGCGCCGCCGTCTCGAGTTGGGGACGATCGGCAACGCCCTGGTCCTGCTCGCGCTGATCGCATTGGCCTACGGGCTGGCGCAGTGGCAGGCCGAACCCTGGCAGTGGATTTCGCCCGGGCGCGGCCGCTGGTGGCTGGCCGCCGCCCTGCTCGCCGCCTATGCCGGCTTCGTCGCGACGGTCGCGGTGTCGCGGGCGCGACGCGCGCGGCGCGACGCCTTGCCGGCGGCCTCGCCCGATGCGCCCGGCGACTGGCTGATCGCCTTCGCCAGCCAGACCGGTTTCGCCGAACAACTGGCGCGGCGCAGCCATGCGGCGCTGAGCGAGGCCGGACTGCGCGCCGATCTGGCCGTGCTCGGCAGCCTCGACGCCGAGCGTCTGGCGCGTTACCGGCGCGCCCTGTTCGTGGTCAGCACCACCGGCGAAGGCGACGCGCCCGACAGCGCCGCCGCGTACGTGCGCCGGGTCATGGGCGCGGCCGCGGCGCTGCCGCAGCTGGGCTACGGCGTGCTCGCCCTCGGCGACCGCGAGTACCGCGAGTACTGCGCCTTCGGCCATCGCCTCGATCACTGGCTGCGCCATGCCGGCGCCCAGCCGCTGTTCGACCTGGTCGAGGTCGACAACGGCGAGGCCGGCGCCCTGCGCCATTGGCAGCACCATCTGGGCCTGCTCGCCGGCCGCACCGACCTGCCCGACTGGAGCGCGCCGACCTACACCGCCTGGCGCCTGCAGCAACGCCGCCAATCCAATCCCGGCAGCGCCGGCGCGCCGGCCTTCCATATCGCCCTGACCCCGGCCGACGGCAGCGCCGCCGACTGGCGCGCCGGCGATATCGCCGAAATCGGCCCGCGCAACGCCGATGCCGAGGTCGCCCACTGGCTGGCCCAGGCCGGGCTGGACGGCGCCCAGGCGGTGCGGCGCGGCGAGGCTTCGCAGCCGCTGGCCGAGGCCCTGGCCGGCTCGCGCCTGCCCGATCCGGCCGGCTGCGTCGGCCAGGGCGCACAGGCGGTCGCCGACGCCCTGCAGCCGCTGCCGCATCGCGAGTACTCGATCGCCTCGCTGCCGGCGGACGGTTCGCTGCAATTGCTGGTGCGGCAGATGCGCCGCGACGACGGCCGGCTCGGCCTCGGCAGCGGTTGGCTGACCGAGCATGCCTTGCCCGGCGGCGAGATCGACCTGCGCATCCGCAGCAATCCCTCCTTCCACGCGCCCGACGATGCGCGGCCGATGCTGCTGATCGGCAACGGCACCGGCCTGGCCGGGCTGCGCGCCCTGCTCAAGACCCGCATCGCAGCCGGCCATCGCCGCAACTGGCTGCTGTTCGGCGAACGCAACGCCGCCTGCGACCTGCACTACCGCGACGAGCTCGAGGCCTGGCTGGCGGCCGGCGCGATCGAGCGCGCCGACTACGCGTTCTCGCGCGATGGCGAAGCCCGGGTCTATGTCCAGGACCGTTTGCGCGAGCAATTGCCGCGGCTGCGCGAATGGGTCGCCGCCGGCGCGGCGATCTACGTCTGCGGCAGCCTGGAAGGCATGGCGCCGGCGGTCGAAGCGGCGCTGCACGAAGCGATCGGCGTCGAGGCGCTGGAAGACCTGGCGGCGCAGGGCCGCTATCGGCGCGACGTGTACTGAGCCGCCGCACGCGCTCAGTCGAGCGCGGCCACCCGCACCAGCAGCACTTCGCCGCCGCCGTCGAGCACGCCGCGCAGGCGTTCGCTGCCGGCGGCGAGGAAGGCGGTGTCGCCCATTTGCAGCGGCGGCAGCGACGAGTCGTCGGCGAAGCGCGCTTGGCCGGCGAGCAGGTGCACGGCCCAGGTCTGGCCCGGCTCGGCGAACAACACCATCGGCCCGACCAGCGGCCGGTGCCAGAGCTCGGCGCGGACCCGGTCGCGGCGCCACATCAGGTTGAAGTCGTGGGTCGGGCCGTCGAGCAGTTCGCCCTGCACCGTGCGTTCGCCGGCGAAACGCAGCTTATCGTGCGGCGGCAGCAGTTCGTGGCTCTCGCCGTCGTCGAAGCGCAGGCGCAGGCCGTTGCCGCTGAGCAGGACCAGTTCGCGGTCGATGCCGGGAAACGCGGAGAACGGCGCATCGCGCTCGATCTCCGCGATCGACAGGCGCCAGTCCCAGTCTTCGCCTTCGTCCTCGCAAGGGCGGTCCAGCCCGGCGGCATCGCGGCGCATGCGCACGATCTCGCGGGTCCAGCCGAACTGGTTGCGCCAGCGTTCGCGCCGGTACTCGTTGGCGGGGATGGACCAGGACAGGCTGTCGGACATGGGCGCGCAGGCGGAGGGCGATGGCGCAGTTTAGGCGCTGCGGCGGGGCGGCCCAAGCGCGAGGCGAGCGGACGGTGCGATCGGGGTAGGCAGCGGTGCGGCGGCGGGCGGGGCGAAAGCGCTGGGCAACCGCGAAACGCCAAGAGGTGCGGTGCGGGCGAGGCGGTGCTTCGTTGGGGGCGCGGGGGGTTGGGTTTTCTACGCGTCCCGGGGTCGCGGCTTGTGACCGAAGGAAATCCCTGTGGGGCGTCGCTCCTACCCCTGAGCAACGGGGCTTCGATGGATGACGATGCGGTCGGGGCGTTCTGCGCGTCCCTTGTCGCGGCTTACGCCGCTCCTACAAGAGCGCGCCGGGCCACGGCCCCCGCCATTCCCGGTTCCCGATTCCCCAATCCCGAATCCCGATTCCCGATTCCCGATTCCCGAAAAAGGGTGTGCCCCACCGCGGATCCGTCCGCGGCGGGGCAGCGTACTTCCGTGTCCAGGGACCTCCCCCCGAATCCTTCGAGCATCCTTGCCCGATCAGCTGCCGGTACCGCGTCCTTACGGCGCCGGCAGACTCATTCAACGCTTGCTGGCGGCACGCGGGGCGGCGATCGCGCCCGCAGTGTTGATCGGGCGGCCCTGGGTGGCGCCGCCGACCACGATCCGGTCCCGGTTCTTTTCGACCGTCTTCAGACCGATCCCCTTCACCAAGGCCAACTGCTCGGCGCTGCGGAAGGCCCCATTGGCCTTGCGGTAGGCGACGATGGCTTCGGCCTTGGACGCGCCGACGTTGAGCAACACGCGATCCAGCGTGGCCGCGTCGGCGCTGTTGATGTTGACCTTCTCCGAGGCGATGGCACTGCCGGCAAGCAGCAGCGACAGGACCAGCGACTGGGCAATGAGGGCAAACGACTTCATGGTTGTGCTCCTGAGATTGGATTCCATTCCGGGCCGGCGGCCGTACGTCCTTGAGTCCTTGTGTTCCGCCGGTGGAGACAGTCTCCATGTCTCGACCCGCACAGGTTATCGCCGGCCCGGCCCCCATGAAGTCGGGCGGAGCCGCAGCGCAGGGTAGGAAAAGTCCTACACGGCCCGGGAGGCGTAAACTGCCCCCCTTCCCCGCTCAAGAGGCTCCTCGATGGACGCCAGCCAGGTCGACCGCTACGTCGGCCAGAAGTGGGACGACGAGATCGTCCCGCAACTGGTCGAATACATCCGCATTCCCAACAAGTCGCCGATGTTCGACGCCGATTGGGTCCAGCACGGGTATATGGACGATGCCGTCCGGCTGATGGAGACCTGGGCCAAGGCGCAGCCGATCCCGGGCATGCAGGTCGAGGTGGTCCGCCTGGAAGGCCGTACCCCGCTGATCTTCATCGACATCCCGGCCGCCCACGGCGGCAGCGACTCCGATTGCGTGCTGCTGTACGGGCACCTGGACAAGCAGCCGGAAATGACCGGCTGGGACGACGGCCTGGGCCCGTGGACCCCGGTGCTGAAGGGCGACAAGCTGTTCGGCCGCGGCGGCGCCGACGACGGCTACGCGATCTTCGGCTCGCTGGCGGCGATCCTGGCCCTACAGGACCAGAAAGTCCCGCATGCGCGCTGCGTGATCCTGATCGAGGCCTGCGAGGAGTCCGGCAGCTACGACCTGCCGGCCTACGTCGACCACCTGGCCGACCGGATCGGCAAGCCCTCGCTGGTGGTCTGCCTGGATTCGGGCTGCGGCAACTACGACCAGCTGTGGTGCACCACCTCGCTGCGCGGCCTGGCCGGCGGCAACTTCACGGTCAAGGTGCTCAGCGAAGGCGTGCACTCCGGCGACGCCTCCGGCGTGGTGCCGTCGAGCTTCCGCCTGCTGCGCCTGCTGCTGTCGCGGCTGGAAGACGAGACCAACGGCAAGATCCTGGTCGAAGGCCTGTACGTGGACGTGCCGGAAGAACGCGTCGCACAGGCGCGCCAGGCGGCCAAGGTGCTGGGCACGGCGGTCTACGACAAGTTCCCGTTCCTGCCCGGCATGAAGCCGATGGCCGAGGATCTGACCGAGCTGGTGCTCAACCGCACCTGGCGCCCGGCGCTGTCGGTGACCGGCGTCGACGGCATGCCGCCGCTGGCCTCGGCCGGCAACGTGCTGCGCCCGCACACCTCGGTCAAGCTGTCGCTGCGCCTGCCGCCGACCCTGGACGGCAAGCGCGCCGGCGAACTGCTCAAGGAAGTGCTGCTGCGCGATCCGCCGAACGGCGCCCAGGTCTCGCTGGAACTGGAAAAGTCGTCCAGCGGCTGGAACGCGCCGGCGATGTCGTCGTGGCTGTCGCAGGCCATCGACGCCTCCAGCCGCGAGTTCTTCGGCCAGCCGGCGATGTACATGGGCGAAGGCGGCTCGATCCCGTTCATGGGCATGCTCGGCGAGAAGTTCCCGGGCGCGCAGTTCATGATCACCGGCGTGCTCGGCCCGCACTCCAACGCGCACGGCCCGAACGAGTTCCTGCACATCCCGATGGGCAAGCGGGTCACCGCCTGCGTCGCGCGCGTGGTCGCCGAGCACCACCTGGCCGGCCAGCGCGGCGAAACCACCGGCGTGGCCGCGGTCGCCGACAGCGGCGATCGGCATGGCGATCACGGTTGTTGCTGAGGGGCGGGAATCGGGAATGGGGAATCGGGAATCGTAGAAGCGGGAGCGCGGCGATCGGATCGCCCGCAGCTTTGTTTCGATGACCCTTCCTGCGAGTAAAAAGCGGGCCCTCTTGGGCCCGCTTTTTTTTTGCCCTTGGACCCAGCAAGCAGGTGAATCTCCCAGCCCGAAACTCTAACGATTCCCGATTCCCGATTCCCGACTCCCGACTCCCGATTCCCGATTCCCGATTCCCGATTCCCGATTCCCCATTCCCCATTCCCCATTCCCGCCCCCCCGGCATCACGCGCCGGCGACAGCCGCCGCCACATGATCCAGCCGCGTCAGCCACCCATCCGAAGGAGGCAAGCCATGCTCGGCGGCATCGTGTACACCATCATCATCGGCGCGGTCATCGGCGTGCTCGCACGCTTCTTCAAACCCGGCGCCGATCCGATGGGCTGGATCCTGACCATCCTGCTCGGCATCGCCGGCGCCTATATCGGCAGCCTGCTCTACGCCGGCGGCGGGCTGATCGGCCTGATCGTGTCGGTGATCTGCGCGATCGTGCTGTTGTTCCTGTACGAGATCATTCGGGCCAAGGCTTCGTCCAAGTAAGGCCGGGAATGGGGAATCGGGAATAGGGAATAGGGAATCGTCAAAGCCTCGGGCGGGAGGATTTATCTGTTTGCCGAACCCAAAAAAGAACGGGCCCTCGCGGGCCCGTTCTTTTTAGTTGTCGCTGAGTTTCACCGAAGCGAAATCCGATCCGGTCGTCGCGCCGCTGCTCTTACGATTCCCTATTCCCTATTCCCGATTCCCCATTCCCGGCTCCCGGCTCCCTGCCTCACCGCAGATAGTCGATCACACGCTGCGCCAGCGCCTGCGCGTCCTGCTCCAGGGTCGGCAGGCGCAGTTCGGGGGCTTCGGGGATCTCGTAGGGCGAATCGATGCCGGTGAAGTTGGGAATGCGGCCGGCGCGGGCCTTGGCGTACAGGCCCTTGACGTCGCGGCGCTCGGCTTCCTGCAGCGGGGTGTCGACGAACACCTCGACGAATTCGCCGTCCTCGAACAGGTCGCGCGCCAGCCGGCGCTCGGCGCGGAACGGCGAGATGAAGCTGACCAGCACGATCAGGCCGGCGTCGGTCATCAGCTTGGCGACTTCGGCGACGCGGCGGATGTTCTCGACCCGGTCCTCGTCGGTGAAGCCCAGGTCCTTGTTGAGGCCGTGGCGGACGTTGTCGCCGTCGAGCACGAAGGTGTGATGGCCGAGCGCGTGCAGTTGCTTGTCGACCAGGTTGGCGATGGTCGATTTGCCCGAGCCGGACAGGCCGGTGAACCAGACGCAGCGCGGTTTCTGGTGCTTGCTGCGGGCGCGCGCGGCCTTGTCGACGTCGACCGGGTGCCAGTGCAGGTTGCCGGCGCGGCGCAGGGCGAAATCCAGGGTGCCGGCGGCGACGGTGGCGTTGCTCTGGCGATCGATCAGGATGAAGCTGCCGAGCTCGCGGTTGTCGCGGTAGGCCTCGAACGCGATCGGCTGGTCCAGGCCCAGGTTGACCGCCGCGACCTCGTTGAGCTCCAGGTGCTTGGCGGCGAGCTGGGCCTGGCTGTTGACGTCGATCTTGTGCTTGATCTCGGTGACGCTGGCGCCGACCGTGCGCGCGCCGATCTTCAGCCAATAGGAACGACCGGGCAGCAAGGCGTTGCCGTCCATCCACAGCAGGTGCGCGGCGAACTGGTCGGCCACTTCCGCCGGCCGGTCGCCGGCGGCGATGACGTCGCCGCGGCTGATGTCGAGTTCGTCTTCCAGGGTCAGGGTGACCGCCTGGCCGGCGCGGGCGTAGTACAGGTCGCCGTCGGCGGTGACGATGCGCTGCACCCGCGAGCGGCGGCCCGACGGCAGGGCCACGATCTCATCGCCCGGACGCACCTCGCCGGCGGCGATGGTGCCGGCGAAGCCGCGGAAATCCTGGTGCGGGCGGTTGACCCACTGCACCGGCAGGCGCAGGCCGAGTTCGGCTTCGGTGCGCGCGGTGTCGACGGTTTCCAGATGTTCGAGCACGCTCGGGCCGTCGTACCACGGCGTGGCCGGCGAGCGCTGGATCAGGTTGTCGCCCTCCAGCGCCGACAGCGGCACCGCCTGCACGTGCTCGATGCCGAGCTGGGCGGCGAGCTCGCGGTATTCGCCGGCGATGCGTTCGAACACCTCGCGGTCGAAATCGACCAGGTCCATCTTGTTGACCGCCAGCAGCACGTGGCGGATCCCGAGCAGGGACACGATGTAGCTGTGCCGGCGGGTCTGGGTCAGCAGGCCCTTGCGCGCGTCGACCAGGACCACGGCCAGGTCGGCGGTGGAGGCGCCGGTGGCCATGTTGCGGGTGTACTGCTCGTGTCCGGGGCAGTCGGCGACGATGAACTTGCGCCGCGCGCTATCGAAGAAGCGGTAGGCCACGTCGATGGTGATGCCCTGCTCGCGCTCGGCGGCGAGGCCGTCGACCAGCAGGGCGAAGTCGATCTCGCCGTTGCGGGTGCCGTGGCGCCGGCTGTCGGCGCTGAGCGCGGCCAGTTGGTCGTCGAACAGGCGCTTGGTGTCGTGCAGCAGGCGCCCGATCAGGGTGCTCTTGCCGTCGTCGACGCTGCCGCAGGTGATGAAGCGCAGCAGGCTCTTGCGCTCGTGCTGGCGCAGGTAGTCGGCGACTTCGTCGGCGACGGGATCGGCGATTCGGGATTCGGGATCGGCGAAAGCCAGAACCTCCCCGCCTACCGATTCCGCTTCCACGTCGCCGCGCTCCGCCTCGACCAATCCCGAATCCCCAATCCCGAATCCCGGCTTCATCAGAAATACCCTTCCTGTTTCTTGCGCTCCATCGACGCCGACGGATCGTGGTCGATGACCCGGCCCTGGCGTTCGGAGGTGGTCGCGACCAGCATCTCGGCGATGATCGCCTCCAGCGTGTCGGCCTCGGATTCGATCGCGCCGGTCAGCGGATAGCAGCCCAGGGTGCGGAAACGCACCTTGCGTTGCTGCGGCACTTCGCCCTCGCGCAACGGCAGGCGCTCGTCGTCGACCAGGATCAGGCTGCCGTCGCGCTCCACCACCGGGCGCTGCGCGGCGAAGTACAGCGACGGTACCGGAATGCGCTCGCGGTAGATGTACAGCCACACGTCGAGCTCGGTCCAGTTCGAGATCGGAAACACGCGCACGCTTTCGCCGCCGTGGATGCGGGTGTTGTACAGGCTCCACAGCTCCGGTCGCTGGTTCTTCGGGTCCCAGCGGTGCTGCGGATTGCGGAACGAGAAGATCCGCTCCTTGGCCCGCGACTTCTCTTCGTCGCGGCGCGCGCCGCCGATCGCGGCGTCGAAGCGGTTCCAGTCCAGCGCCTGCTTCAGGCCCTGGGTCTTCATCACGTCGGTATGCACGGCGGCGCCGTGGCTGATCGGGCCGACGCCCTGGGCCAGGCCGTCGGGGTTGACGTGCACGCGCAGGTCGACCCCGGTTTCGGCGGCGCGGCGGTCGCGGAACGCGATCATCTCGCCGAACTTCCAGCCGGTGTCGACGTGCAGCAGGGGGATCGGCGGGCGCGCCGGATAGAACGCCTTGAGCAGCAGGTGCAGCAGCACCGAACTGTCCTTGCCGACCGAGTACAGCATCACCGGATTGCGGAACTCCGCGGCGACCTCGCGCAGGATGTGGATGCTTTCGGCCTCGAGCCGGTCGAGATGGCTCAGCGTGCGCGCCGCCAGTCGCGGCGGCGCGGCCGGGTCGGCGGCGATGTCGAACAGCGGGCTCGGTTCGGGTAACGCACTCATGCAAGCGGACTCGTGGTGCTCGGCGGCGGCTGCCGGCGGAGATTGTGCGGGTTGCCGGCGACGGCGGTCGCAGGCGCGGCCTTACGGGTGCCGGGCAGGCCGGCGGGGCCGGAGCGGGCCGGCCCGGCACGGCCGGTCCGGAGCCTCGGCCCCGGAGGCCATTAGAAATCCCCCCGGAATCGGGGAGAAATGAGCGCAGGTCATGAACGCATAACCGAGCATCCTTTCCGCCGCCCCGGGGCCGGCTCGTAGCCTGCTGACTCCCAAAGCCAGAAGCCGACCGCCGTGCCCGCCGCCGCCCTGTCCGCTCCCGCCCTGCTCGCCACTCCGCTGCCCGCGGACCGGCTCGACTCGCTCGCCCGTCTCACCGACGGTTTGGACAAAGACAGCCTGTGGTGGCTGTCCGGCTATGCCGCCGGCCTGGCCCGCGCCGGCGGCGGCCTCGCCGCCGCGGCGCAGGCGCCGCTGGCCGAAACCCGCAGCGGCGAGCGCCTGAGCATCGTCTACGGCAGCCAGACCGGCAACGCCAAGCGTCTGGCCGAGCAGCTCGCCGGCCAGGCCGAGGCGGCCGGGCTCAACGTGCGCCTGCTGCGCGCCGACGCCTACCCGACCCGCGAACTCAAGAACGAGCGCCTGCTGTACCTCGTCGTCAGCACCCAGGGCGACGGCGATCCGCCCGACGACGCCCGCGGCCTGGTCGAGTTCATCGCCGGCAAGCGCGCGCCCGAACTCAAGCAGCTCGGCTACGCCGTGCTCGGCCTGGGCGATTCCAGCTATCCGCAGTTCTGCGCGATCGGGCTCAAGCTCGACGCGCGCCTGGCCGAACTCGGCGCCAACCGGCTGTTCGCCCGCGGCGACGCCGACCTGGACATCGAGACCGTGGCCGCGCCGTGGTTGCAGCAGGCCCTGGCCCAGGCCAAGGAAACCCTCAAGCCGGCCGCCGCGCACCTGGCCACTGTGACCCCGCTGCGGCCGCTGCCGAGCGCGCCGACGCACCATCGCGACGCGCCGTTCGCGGCCGAGCTGATCGGCAACCAGCGCCTGACCCAGGCGGTCGCCGGCCGCTACCGTTCCGACAAGGACGTGCGCCATATCGAACTGTCGCTGGAGGGCTCCGGCCTGCATTACCAGCCCGGCGACGCGCTCGGTCTGTGGCCGCGCAACCCGGCGCCGTTGGTCGAGGCGGTGCTGCAGACCCTCGACCTGGACGGCGACGCCGCGGTCGTCCACGCCGGCCAGGAACTGCCGCTGCGCCAGTGGCTGAGCGAGAAGCGCGAGCTGACCAAGCTGGCGCGGCCGTTCGTCGCCAGCCACGCCGCGCATGCGCGCAGCGACGAACTCAATCGCCTGCTCGCTCCCGACCAATCCGCCGCGCTGGCCGAATTGCTGGCGGGCAGCCAGGTGATCGACCTGCTGCAGCGCTACGACGGCCACTGGAGCGCCGACGAGTTGGTCGCCGCGCTGCGGCCGTTGACCCCGCGGCTGTACTCGATCGCCTCCAGCCAGAAGCTGGTCGGCGACGAAGTCCACCTCACTGTCGCTCACCTGCAGTACGAAACCGCCGCCGGCACCCGCTGGGGCGCGGCCTCGCACCAACTGGCCAGCGCCGCCGAGGGCGAGCGCCTGCCGGTGTTCGTCGAGCACAACGAGCGCTTCCGCCTGCCTGCCGACGGCGCGCGCGACGTGATCATGATCGGTCCCGGCACCGGCGTCGCCCCGTTCCGCGGCTTCGTCCAGGAACGCGCCGCCGACGGCGCCGGCGGCCGCAACTGGCTGCTGTTCGGCAATCCGCATTTCCGCACCGACTTCCTCTACCAGACCGAGTGGCAGGCGGCGCTGAAGTCGGGCCAACTGCACCGCCTGGACCTGGCCTTCTCGCGCGACCAGAGCCACAAGGTCTACGTCCAGCACCGCCTGCGCGAACGCAGCCGCGAACTTTACGACTGGCTGCAGAACGGCGCCCACCTGTACGTGTGCGGCGACGCCACGCGGATGGCCAAGGACGTGCACGCGGCGCTGCTGGCGGCGATCGCCGAGCACGGCGGCAAGAGCGCGGAAGACGCCGAAGACTATCTCAACCAATTGCAACAACAGGGCCGCTACGCCCGGGACGTGTACTGATGCGCGCTGTCGGCCATCGCCAATCGATCGAATCGGGCCGCACGTCGCAGGCCGCCGGGTTCGGCTTCGTGTCTACTGATCGCAACGGATCGCAGGTTGCCCCGGCGGCCCGGATGGAACGCGGGAGCATCACCGACACGGTCGAGCGCGCCGGCAAGAGCGCGCCGGCGCTCGCGGGTCGCGTTCCGTTCGGGCTGCATCTGTCCGGCCTGCGTTCGCCAGGCAGGCAGCCGTTCGCGGCGCGCGCCGCCGGAGCCGCGGCATGAGCGCGCACTCGGTCGAGGACATCAAGCGCGCCAGCGCGCGGCTGCGCGGCAGCCTGCTGGAAAGCCTGGCCAACCCGGTCACCGGCGCGCTCGCCGACGACGATCAGACCCTGATCAAGTACCACGGCAGCTACCAGCAGGACGATCGCGACCTGCGCGAGGAGCGCCGCCAGGCGCGCCTGGAACCGGCCTACAGCTTCATGATCCGCACCCGCACCCCGGGCGGCGTGGTCTCGCCGGAGCAGTGGCTCAAGCTCGACGCCATCGCCACCACCTACGCCGAGCGCGGCCTGCGCGTGACCACCCGCCAGGCGTTCCAGTTCCACGGCGTGATCAAGACCGAACTCAAGCCGACCATGCAGGCGATCAACGCCGCGCTGATCGACACCCTGGCCGCCTGCGGCGACGTCAACCGCAACGTCGCGGTGGCCGCCAACCCGCAGCTGTCGGCCAGCCACGCCGAGGTGTTCGCCCAGGCCGCGGCGCTGTCCGAACATCTGCTGCCGAACACTCGCGCCTACTACGAGATCTGGCTCGACGAAGAACGCGTCGGCGGCAGCGGCCAGGAGGACGAGCCGATCTACGGCGAGGTCTACCTGCCGCGCAAGTTCAAGATCGGCTTCGCGATTCCGCCCTACAACGACGTCGACGTGTTCGCCCAGGACCTGGGCTACATCGCGGTGATCGAGAACGGCCGGTTGCAGGGCTACAACGTCACCGTCGGCGGCGGCATGGGCGCCACCCACGGCGACCCGGAAACCTATCCGCGCCTGGGCGACGTGATCGGTTTCGTGACCCCCGAGCAGGTGATCGCGGTCGGCGTGGCGGTGGTCACCGCCCAGCGCGACTTCGGCAACCGCGCCGTGCGCAAGCGCGCGCGGTTGAAGTACACCATCGACGATCGCGGTCTGGACTGGTTCAAGGCGGAAGTCGAACGGCGCGCCGGTTTTCCTCTCCTTCCGGCGCGCCCGTTCGCCTTCCGCCATAACGGCGACCGCTTCGGCTGGGTCGAGGGCGACGACGGCCGCGGCCACCTGACCCTGCGCATCCCGGCCGGACGCATCGTCGACGGCGCGCTGGACGGGCGCGGCGAGCAGGTGACCCACCTCAGCGGCCTGCGCGAGATCGCGCGCCTGCTGCTGGCCCACGACGGCGCGCAGTTCCGCATGACCCCGAACCAGAACCTGGTGGTCGCCGGGGTGCCGTCGGCGCTGCGCAACGAGATCGACGCGCTGGTCGCCGCGCACGGCCTGGACGGCTACCGCGCCGCCAGCGCCCTGCGCCGCAACGCCATCGCCTGCGTGGCGCTGCCGACCTGCGCCCTGGCGATGGCCGAGGCCGAACGCTACCTGGCGGACTTCGTGACCCAGGTCGAGGCCTTGCTCGATCGCCACGGCATTCCCCAGGCCGCGATCAACCTGCGCATCAGCGGCTGCCCGAACGGTTGCTCGCGTCCCTACCTGGGCGAGATCGCCCTGGTCGGCAAGGCGCCCGGCCGCTACAACCTGATGCTCGGCGCCGACCATCGCGGCCAGCGCTTGAACACCCTGTACCGCGAAAACATCGCCGAGGCCGAGATCCTCGCCGCACTGGATCCGCTGCTGGCCGGCTACGCCCGCGAAGGCGGCGCCGGCGAAGGCTTCGGCGACTATCTGGTGCGCAGCGGCGCGGTCGCGATTCCCTATCCCACACCCACCGGCATTCCCGTCGCCCTGATTGCAGAGGCCGCCGCATGAGCGCTCCAATCGATCCCGTCACCGCCGCCGAATCGCCGCGCGCGTTGGCCGAACTCAACGCCTGGCTGGGCAGCCGCAGCGCCGAGCAGCGCGTCGCCTGGGCGTTGGAGAACACCGCCGGCGAACATGCGCTGTCGTCGAGCTTCGGCGCGCAGTCGGCGGTGTCGCTGCACATGGTCACCCGGCAGGCGCCGGACATCCCGGTGATCGTGGTCGACACCGGCTACCTGTTCCCGGAAACCTACCGCTTCATCGACGAACTCGGCGAGCGCCTGCGGCTCAACCTCAAGGTCTACCGGCCGCAGATCGGCGTGGCCTGGATGGAGGCACGCTTCGGCCGGTTGTGGGAACAGGGCGTGGAGGGAATCGAGCGCTACAACCGCATGCGCAAGGTCGAGCCGATGCAGCGCGCGCTGTCCGAACTGGGCGTGCGCACCTGGATCGCCGGCCTGCGCCGCAGCCAGTCCGGCAGCCGCGCCGGGATCGAGTTCCTGCAGTTGCGCGACGGCCGCTGGAAGCTGCATCCGCTGGCCGACTGGAGCGACCGCGACATCTGGGATTACCTGCACGCGCACGAGTTGCCTTACCACCCGCTGTGGCACCAGGGCTACGTCTCGATCGGCGACATCCACACCACCCGGCCGCTGGAGCCGGGGATGCGCGAAGAAGACACCCGCTTCTTCGGCCTCAAGCGCGAGTGCGGCCTGCATTTCGACAGCGAGCCGGCGGAGCCGCAGGCGGCCTGATCCGAGCTTCGGCTTGAAGCTGCGATACGGACGGAAGCGCTAGCAAAAAGCAGAAGCAAATCCCCCCTGCCCCCCTTTTTCAAAGGGGGGAACGACACGGGCCTCAAGAAGAAGACAACGATGCGATGCATCGGCCGCAACGGTGTGCCCGCGTCGGCCGCAACGGTGCGCCCGCGTCAGCGGCGTACCGGCACGAGTGGCACGTCGAAGCGGTGCAGACACCCACACATCAACGCCCCCACCCGAAGCATTCCCCCCTTTGAAAAAGGGGGGCCAGGGGGGATTTGCTGTTGCCGTTGTCGTTACCGCCCCATCAAGTCCCGATCGACTGGGTCAGCTCAGTCCAGGTCGGCGCCACCGGCCACTGCGGTTCCAGATTCCCTTCCAGCACCCGGCGCAGATCGCGGCGGTCGACCTGCGGCGCCAGGCCGTGGATCAGCTCCAGCGCGTAGTCGCGCAACACCCGCGCGCGCGGGATCACCGCCCAGGTCACGCACTCGGGCAGCGCATCCGGCGCGGCCAGCGCGCGCAGGTCTTCGTCGCGCGCGGTGACCGCCATTTCCGCCAGCAGGCCGACGCCGAGGCCGGCGCGCACATAGGTCTTGATCAGATCCGCGTCGCGCGCGGTCATCGCCAGCAGCGGTTCGTGTCCGCCGGCGACGAAGGCGCGGCGCAGCGACGACTCCGGCCGGGTCGAGGATTCGTAGCTGATCAGCGGCTCGGCCGCGAGCTCGGCCAGGGTCGGAGGCCGCCCTAGCTTGGCCAGGCCGTGCGCGCGCGGCACCAGCACCACCCGGCGCCAGCGGAACAGCGGCACCGCCAGCCCGCCCTCGGGCGCGGCGCCGGCGGTGCTGATCACCGCCAGATCGGCGTTGCCGTGCGACAGGTTCGACAGCACTTCGCCGTCCGAGGCCGCCTGCAGGTGCACGCTGACCTGGGGAAAGTTGCGCTTGACCTGGGCGATCACCGGCGGCAGCACGAAGCGCGCCTGGGTGTGGGTGGTCGACAGCACCAGCCGGCCGGCGTGCTGGCCGCGCTCGTTGGCCGCGTAGGCGCGGATGTTGGCGGCTTCTTCCAGGATCCGCCGGGCGTGCTCCAGCACCCGCTCGCCGGCCGGGGCGATCGCCTCCAGGCTGCGGCCCTTGCGCACGAACAACAGGAAACCCAGCTCGTCCTCGAGCTGCTTGAGCTGCTTGGACAAACCGGGCTGGGTCGCGTGGACGCGTTCGGCAGCCAGGGTGATGTTCAAGCCCGAATCGGCGATCGCGACCAGATAGCGCAGTTGGGTCAGGGTCATGGCGTGGCGGTCCGTAAGAGGGAGGGATCGGCGGCGCGGCGGCGCAGGCGGCGACAACAGCCGGTCCCGGAACGGGTGGGACGGTGCGGTCGTAGGCTGCTCGGGCGGATCGCGTCCACGTGATCTATCGCTCTATTCGGATGGAAGGATTTCTAGATTAGCCAGCGCGGCAACAGCTTGTCCAGTTTTGGTTTCTGAACGCAAGTAATGGGTAGCGCGGCTCATTACGCCGCGGCATGTGCAAAGGCGGCGCCGTCATTTCCCGTCGCCGCCGCGGGGCCGTAGCGTCGTATCGTCCTCTTACCCCCGCTACCCGGTCGCCGCCATGACCCGCGCTCTGTTTCCCCTGTTCGCCGATCTGAACGGACGCGAGGTACTCGTGGTCGGCGGCGGCGCAGTGGCGCTGCGCAAGGCCGGCGCCCTGCTCGAGGCCGGCGCGCGGGTCCGCCTGGGCGCTCCCGAACTGATCCCGGCCCTGGCCGCCTGGGCCGCCGAGGGCCGCATCGAACACCGCCCCGGCCGCTTCGTCGACGAGTGGCTGGACGGGGTGTGGCTGGCGATCGCCGCTACCGACGACG
Source organism: Lysobacter sp. BMK333-48F3 (assembly GCF_019733395.1). NCBI lineage: Bacteria > Pseudomonadati > Pseudomonadota > Gammaproteobacteria > Lysobacterales > Lysobacteraceae > Lysobacter > Lysobacter sp. BMK333-48F3. Next base: position 136,420 of record NZ_JAIHOO010000001.1, read on the forward strand.
CCGCGGTCAACCGCGCCGTGGCCGAGGCCGGCGCAGCGCGGCGGATCTGGGTCAACGTGGTCGACGACGTCGAGGCCTCCAGCTTCCACGTGCCGGCGCGGGTCGAACGCGGCCCGGTGCAGATCGCCATCTCCAGCGGCGGCGGCGCGCCGATGCTCGCCCGCCACCTGCGCGAAACCCTGGAAACCCGCTACGACGAATCGCTGGGCGCGCTGGCAGAACTGCTCGCCGCGCAGCGCGAACGCATCCGCGCGCGCCTGCCCGAACTCGGCGCGCGCCGTCGCTTCTTCGACCGCCTGCTCGCCGGGCCGCTGCAGGCGCTGCTGCGCCAGGGCCGCCAGGCCGAAGCGCAGCAGGCCTTCGACGCCGCGCTGGCCGACGACGCCGGGCGCGGCGAAGGCCGCGGCTCGGTCGCCCTGGTCGGCGCCGGTCCCGGCGATCCCGGCCTGCTGACCCTGCGCGGCCTGCGCGTGCTCAACGAGGCCGACGTGATCCTGCACGACCGCCTGGTCAGCGCCGAGGTGCTCAAGCTCGCGCGCCGCGACGCCGAACTGATCGACGTCGGCAAGCAGGCCGCTTGCGCCGCGATCGAACTCACCCACCCCACCGATCACCAGTCCACCCAGCAGCGCATCCACGCGCTGATGCTCGAGCACGCCCGCGCCGGCAAGCGCGTGGTCCGGCTCAAGGGCGGCGATCCGTTCGTGTTCGGCCGCGGCGGCGAAGAACTGGAAGCGCTGCGCGAACACGGCATCGATTTCGAAGTCGTGCCCGGCGTCACCGCGGCCCTGGCCTGCGCCGCCTATGCCGGCATTCCGCTGACCCATCGCGAACACGCGCAGTCGCTACGCCTGGTCACCGCTCACCTCAAGGACTCGGCCGAACCGCTGGACTGGCGCGCGCTGGCGCTGGAACGGCAGACCCTGGCGGTGTACATGGGCGTGTCCGGCCTCGACGTGCTGCGCGACAAGCTGATCGAACACGGCCGCGCCGCCGACACGCCGTTCGCGCTGATCGAAAACGGCTCGCGCCCGAACCAGCGCGTGGTCGCCGGCACCCTGGCCAACCTCGCCGAGCGCGCCGCGCAGCACCAGGTGCGCTCGCCGGCGCTGCTGATCATCGGCGAAGTCGCCGCCCTGTCCGAACGCCTGCACTGGTTCGGCCGCGCCCCGCTAGGCGACGGCGCCACGGAGCCGGCAGGCGCGAACTACGCCGCGGCCGCCTGAGCCCTTCACCGCATCCGAACCCACGCCACGGGAGCCCCTCATGCCTTTGTACGACAGCATCCTCGACACCGTCGGCAACACGCCGATCGTCAAGCTCCACCGCATCGCGCCCAAGCACGTATCGCTGTACGCCAAGGTCGAATCGTTCAATCCCGGCGGCTCGGTCAAGGACCGCCTGGCGCTGGCGATCGTGCTCGACGCCGAACGCAGCGGCGCGCTCAAGCCCGGCCAGACGATCGTCGAAGCGACCTCGGGCAACACCGGCATCGCCCTGGCCATGGTCGCCGCCGCGCGCGGCTATCCCTTCGTCGCGGTGATGACCGAAACCTTCTCGGTCGAGCGGCGCAAGCTGATGCGCGCCTACGGCGCCAAGGTGATCCTGACCCCGGCCGCCGAACGCGGCAGCGGCATGGTGCGCAAGGCCGCCGAACTGGCCGAGCAGCACGGCTGGTTCCTGGCCCGCCAGTTCGACAACCCGGCCAACCCGGCCTATCACCGCAGCACCACCGGCCCGGAAATCCTGCGCGATTTCGCCGGCAAGCGGCTGGACTATTTCGTCACCGGCTGGGGCACCGGCGGCACCCTCAGCGGCGCCGGCCAGGTGCTCAAGTTGGCGCGTCCCGACTTGAAGATCGTCACCTCCGAACCGGCCGGCGCCTCGCTGCTCAGCGGCAAGGACTGGCAGCCGCACAAGATCCAGGGCTGGACCCCGGACTTCGTGCCCGGCGTGCTCGATCGCGGCGTCGCCGACGAGATCCGTCCGGTCGACGACCTCAGCGCGCGCGACACCGCGCGCCGCCTCGCCGCCGAGGAGGGCCTGTTCGTCGGCATCTCCGCCGGCGCCACCGTCGCCGCTGCCTTGCAGGTCGCCGAACAGGCGCCGGAAGGCTCGGTGCTGCTGGCGATGCTGCCCGACACCGGCGAGCGCTACCTGTCCACGTTCCTGTTCGAAGGCGTTGCCGAAGGCTCCGACGACGAGTGGTTGGCGTCGCTGGAAGCGCGCGAGACGGCCGCCGCCTGACCTCGTTCGACCCGCGGGATGGGGCCGGGCGCGGTTCGATGCGCACGTGCCGCCGCAACGGACCGGCGCCGCGCCGGCTCCATCCCGCAACTGCGCAGGCCGCGGCCTGCACACCGGGCACCCGTAGGGCGGGGCCCACGGCGTCCTAGGCCGGAAGCAGCGGTGGCGACTGCATCCGGACGACGGCGACGTGGGCTTCGCCCTACACCTTTTGCGGCGATGGATTGCCGCGCCGTTTCATGAAGACGGCGAACCGACGCCTGCGCCGGCGCTGCGCTCCGACCGCGGTGCCGGCGCCGATGGACGCGCGGTCGCGGCTCGCGCCGCTGCTGCCCCTGAACGCGTGAGGTTGCCAACGCGGCGCGGGCGGCTACCCTGTGCGCCTGCGGCCTTCGCCGCATGGAGCCTGCATGACCCAGCCGTCCCCTTCCGACCGCGACACCGCCCGCCTGGCCTGGGCCCGCGCCGCGACCGGCGACGACCGCCTCGATCTGGTCCGCGCCTCGTTCGACGCCGGTTTCCGCAGCTATTGGCGCGGCAGTACCGGCGACGGCGCCAGCGTGATCGTGATGGACTCGCCGCCCGAGCTGGAAGATCCGCGTCCCTGGCTGCGCCTGCACGAAGTGCTGGCCGCCGGCGGGGTGCGCGTGCCGCAGGTGTTCCGGGCCGATCCGCAGCTTGGCTTCCTGCTGCTGGAAGACCTGGGCCAGCGCACCTTCCTGCAGGCGGTCGAGGCCGGCGAAGCCGATCCCGACGCGCTGTTCGAGCAGGCCTTCGATCAGTTGCTGAAGATCCAGGCCCTGCCCTGCCCGGACGACCTGCCGCCCTACGACGAGGCCTTCCTCAGCCGCGAGCTGCGCCTGTTCGACGAGTGGTTCCTCGGCCGCCACCTCGGCCTGACCTTGGACTGCGGCGATCTGGAGCGGCTGGACCTGGCCTACCGGCGCATTCTCGACAACGTGCTGGCGCAGCCGCAGGCGTTCATCCACCGCGACTTCATGCCGCGCAATCTGATGCCGGTGGCGGAAGGCCTGGCGGTGATCGACTTCCAGGGCGCCTTGCGCGGCCCGATCGCCTACGACCCGATCAGCCTGTTCCGCGACGCCTTCGTCAGCTGGCCGGAGCAGCGCGTCGAAGCCTGGCTGGCGCGCTACCACGCGCGCGCCGTCGCCGCCGGCATCGCCCTGCCCGACTATGCGCGCTTCCGCCGCGACGCCGACTTCGCCGGCCTGCAGCGCCACATCAAGATCCTCGGCCTGTTCGCGCGCCTGCACCATCGCGACGGCAAGCCCAAGTACCTGGCCGACGCGCCGCGTTTCCTGGCCTATCTCGATGTCGTGCTGCCGCGCTATCCGGAGTTGGCGCCGCTGGCCGAGATCGTCGAACGCTACGTGCGTCCGGCCCTGGCCCGGAACGCTGCGCTCGACGGCGCGCCGGCATGAAGGCACTGATCTTCGCCGCCGGCCTGGGCGAGCGCATGCGCCCGCTGACCCTGCACACGCCCAAGCCCTTGCTGAGCGTGGGCGGCAAGCGCCTGATCGAATGGCACCTGGACAAGCTCGCCGCGCTCGGCGTCGAGGAGGTGGTGGTCAATACCTCCTGGCTGGCCGAACAGTTTCCGGCCACGCTCGGCGACGGCGCGCGCTGGGGCTTGCGGCTGCGCTACTCCTACGAAGGCGCGACGCCGCTGGAAACCGGCGGCGGCATGCTGCATGCGCTGTCGCTGCTGCAAGAGGGCGTCGCCGCCGACGCGCCGTTCCTGGTCGCCAACGGCGACATCTGGACCGACTACGACTTCGCCGCGTTGCCGCGCGCGTTCGACGGCGATGCGCACCTGCTGCTGGTCGACAATCCGGCCCAGCATCCGCACGGCGATTTCCATCTCGGCAACGACGGCCGCATCGGCAACGAAGGCGCGGCAAAACTGACCTATTCCGGCATCGGCCTGTATCGCGCCTCGCTGTTCGAGCGTTGGCGCGAGATCCTCGGCGACGCCGCCGGCGCCGGGCTGGACCCGCCGCGCTTCAGCACCGTGCCGTTGCTGCGCGCCGCCGCCGATGCCGGCCGCTTGAGCGGCTCGCACCATGGCGGCCGCTGGACCGACGTCGGCACGCCCGAGCGCCTGCAGCGACTCGACGCCGCGCTGATCGCGGCAGCGCACGGCTGAATGCAACCAACGAATCGATATCGCGCGGTCTGAACCACCGCAGCCTCTCCTCCCTGCGAACCGGAATCCCATGACCGCCGTCAACCTCACCAAGACCAGCAAGTTCCTCAGCCTGGTGCTGCGCCACGAACCCGAAGCGATCGGCCTGAGCCTCGACGGCAACGGCTGGGCCGACCTCGACGAACTGATCCGCCTGGCCAATGCCGACGGCAAGCCGGTGACGCGCGCGTTGATCGAGCAAGTGGTGCGCGACAACGACAAGCAGCGCTTCGCGATCAGCGCCGACGGCACCCGCATCCGCGCCAACCAGGGCCACTCGATCGAGATCGACCTGGCGCTGACCGCGCTGGCGCCGCCGGCCGTGCTCTACCACGGCACCGCGACCCGCTTCGCCAAGTCGATCCGCAACCTCGGCCTGATCAAGCAGAGCCGCCAGCACGTGCACCTGTCGGCCGATGCGGACACCGCGATCAAGGTCGGCAGCCGCCACGGCAAGGCCCTGGTGCTGTCGGTTCGCGCCGGCGACATGCACGCGCGCGGCCTGAGCTTCTTCCGATCCGAAAACGGCGTCTGGCTGACCGACGCGGTGGCGCCGGAATTCATCGACTGGCCGGCGCGAGACTGAGCATGCGGCTGCACGCGATCCGCGCCGACATCGCCACGCTGGGCGTGGACGCGATCGTCAACGCCGCCAATTCGTCCCTGCTCGGCGGCGGCGGCGTCGACGGCGCGATCCATCGCGCCGCCGGCCCGGACTTGGTCGCCGAATGCCGCCTGCTCGGCGGTTGCAAGACCGGCCAGGCCAAGCTCACCCGCGGTTATCGTTTGCCCGCGGCCTACGTCATCCATACCGTCGGCCCGGTCTGGCGCGGCGGCGACCAGGGCGAACCCGAGCTGCTCGCCGATTGCTATCGCAACGCGCTGGCCCTGGCCGAACGCCACGGTCTGCGTCGCATCGCCTTTCCCTGCATCAGCACCGGAATCTACGGCTATCCGCTGCAGGCCGCGGCGCGGATCGCGATCGACACGGCGCGCGCGCATGCCGGCGGCGGGGTCGAGGAAGTCGTGTTCTGTTGCTACTCCGAGGCCGATCGGGCCGCGTACGCCGCCCTGCTGGATTGAACCGAGTGCCCGCATGAGCGCCGACCACCGCTTCTCCGACGACGAACGCCGCGGCCTGTACCGGGCGATCTTCGAACGCCGCGATGTGCGTTCGCAGTTCCGTCCGGATCCGATTCCGGCCGAGGTGCTGGCGCGCCTGCTGCGCGCCGCGCACCACGCGCCGTCGGTGGGGTTCATGCAGCCCTGGGACTTCGTTCTGGTCGACGATCCGGCGCTCAAGCGGCGGATCAAGGCGCTGTACGACGACGCCAACGCCGAGGCGGCGGCGAACTACCGCGACGAACGCGCGACGCTGTACCGGCGGCTGAAGCTGGAAGGCATCGTCGACAGTCCGGTCAACCTGTGCATCACCTGCGACCGCCAGCGCGGCGGGCCGCACGTGCTGGGCCGCAACACCCTGCTCGACGCGGATCTGTTCAGCGCCTGCCTGGCGGTGCAGAACCTGTGGCTGGCCGCGCGCGCCGAAGGCATCGGCGTGGGCTGGGTCAGCATCCTCGAACCGGCCGAACTGGCGCGCGCGCTGAACCTGCCCGAAGGCGTGTTCCCGCTGGCCTATCTGTGCCTGGGCTATGTCAGCGAGTTCCTGCCGCGTCCCGAACTGGAAGCGCAGGGCTGGCGTTCGCGCCTGCCGCTGCACGAGCTGATCCACGGCAACGGCTGGGGCGGCGCGATCGAGGACGAGGCCTTGCGCGCGGCGGTCGCGCCAGGCGACGCGCAGGCCTGAGCGCCACAACTTCCTGTAGGAGCGGCGTGAGCCGCGACCAACCGAAGCGGCGCGATACCACGCGGCGACCCGAAGCCCGCGACGCCACGCACCAACGCGTCCTTGGATAGCGCGGCTTTAGATCCGATCTTCGGCCGCAACGCTCGCGAACACCGCTGCGGCTGTCGCGGCTGACGCCGCTCCTACAGGCGATGGCCCGGGGCTTCGATCGACGGCATCGGGCCCTGTTTCTGCTGCGCGTCCCGCGGTCGCGGCTTGTGACCGAAGGAAATCCCTGTGGGGCGCCGCTCCTACCCTTTAGAAGCCGCCAGAAGCGCGCTCAATCCGCGCCCAGGGTCTGGCGCAGGAACGGGACGGTGATGCGGCGTTGCGCGGCCAGCGAAGCGCGGTCGAGCTTGTCCAGAGTCTGGGTGAGCCCGCCCAGGTCGCGGTCGGTACGCTTGAGCAGCCACTCCAGCGCCGCCTCTTCCAACGCCAGGCCGCGCCGCTGCGCGCGCTGGCGCAGCACCTGCGCCCGGCCCTCGTCGTTGAGCGGCGTCAGCACCATGCGCGTGCATTGCGACAGGCGCGAGCGCAGGTCCGGCAGGGTCAGGGCGAGCTCGTCGGGGTTTTCGCGCGCGGCGTAGATCAGGGCGATGCCGGCCTGGCGGGCGCGGTTGTGGGTATCGAACAGGGCGATCTCGTCCTCGCGCCGGCCGGCGATGGCCTCGATCCCGTCCAGCGCCAGCAGGTCGTTGCCTTCCAGGGCGTGCAAGGCCTCGCGCAGGCGGCCGACCGCGGCGGCCAGCGGCAGGTAGGCGGCGCGACGCCCGGCGGCGTCGGCCTCGGCGCAGGCGCCGAGCAGCAGATGGGTCTTGCCGACCCCGGACGGACCGGCCAGATAAACCCAGTCGGCGCCGCTGGGATCGACGTAACCGGCGGTCTCGTGGGTATGCGTGGCCAGCGCGCGCAGTTGCGCGATCGCTCCCTCCGGCGCGTCCACATAGGTTTCCAAACGCTGATCCGGCGGATATCGCAGGGTCAGCGGCAACTGCGGAACACTCACTCGACTTCGCGCTCCGTACGACCGGCGTCGTCCGCCTTGGGCACGACCGGCGCACGCGCCGGATCGATCAGGATGGTGGGGTGCTCGCCTGCGTACAGGCGGCTGTGGGTGTAGCGCTCCTGCGCATAGCGCAGCAGCACGTTGGCGACCGCGGCCACCGGCAGCGCCAGCAGCATGCCGAGGAAGCCGAACAACTGGCCGCCGGCGAGCACGGCGAAGATCACCGCGACCGGATGCAGGCCGATCCGGTCGCCGACCAGCTTCGGGGTCAGCCAATAGCTTTCCACCACCTGGCCGACGCCGAACACCGCCAGCACGCCGAGCACGTGCTTCCAGTCGCCGTACTGCACCAGGGCGGCGATCACGCCGAGAATGATGCCGCTGGCCGGGCCCAGGTAGGGCACGAAGGTCAGCAGGCCGGCGACGATGCCGATCAGGATGCCCAGGTCCAGGCCCACGCCCCACAGGCCGACGCCGTACATCACGCCCAGCACCAGCATGACCAGGAACTGGCCGCGCAGGAACGCGCCGAGCACCTCGTCGGACTCCTTGGCCAGGCGGCTGATCGTGGCCAGGTAATCGCGCGGGATCAACGAGGCGACGCGGTCGACCAGCACGTCCCAGTCGCGCAGGAAGAAGAAGGTCAGCACCGGCAGCAGGGCGATGTTGGCGACCAGGCCGATCAGGGCGAAGCCCGAGCGCGACAGGTAGCCGAGCAGGGTCGTGGCGAAGCCGCCGGCGCGCTCCCAGTTGCTGCGCACCAGCTCGATCAGGTGGTTGAGATCCAGCCAGTCGCTGATTTCCAGGCGGGTGCGCTGCTCCAGCCACGGAATCGCGGTGGCGGTGAACCATTCGCGGTAGCGCGGCAGCGACACGATCAGGGTGCTGATCTGGCGTTCGATCAGCGGCACCAGGATCACCAGCACCAGCACCACCAGCAGCGCCATGAAGGTGAACACCAGGGTCACCGAGGTGTTGCGCGAGCGGCCGGTGCGTTCGATCCGGTCGACCAGCGGATCGCCGAGCCAGCCGAGCATGGCCGCGATCACGAACGGAGTCAGCACCGGGGCCAGCACCCACAGCAACCAGCAGGCGCCCACGCCGAGCGCCGCCCATTGCAGGCGGCGCAGGAACAGGGCGATGTCGTCGACAGGCGCGCGCTGCATCGGTCAGCGCAGCCGGTAGACGGTCGGCTGGCCTTCGAGGCCTTCCAGGGCCTCGATCGTGCCGCCGGTATCGGCCATGCGCTTCAGGCCGGGCAGGCCGGACAGCAGCTCGAGATCGAACTCGACGCTGTCGGGCGTGGCCCGCACCGGGGTCATCTTGCGCACCACCGGCAGGCCCTGCAGATAGCCGGACAGGCGGATATAGCCTTCGGCGCTGTGCACGCCGCTGAACACCACCCGGTAGGTGCCCGGCGGGCCGGCCACGCTGCGCTTGGCGTAGCGCTTCATCAGCGCGTCGGCCGCGCCGTCGGCGCCGCCGGCCATGACCCGGCGCGCATCGGCGTCGGTGGTCGACCAGCTGTTGAGGGTCTTGCCGCCGTCGACGAACACCCAGTCGCCCTTCCAGCCGCCGGTCTTGACCCGGTAGACCTTGCCGATCAGCTGCATCGGCGGGCTGTAGCGGGCCGAGGCGCGGGCCACGGCGGCGCTGTCGCCGCGCCAGATCGCGCCGACGGTGGCCTGTTCGGCGGCGCTGCCGCTGGGCAGGCCGAGGCGGTAGCCGCGGTCGACCGCGCGGTTCAGCGCCGAACGCGCGGCGTTGGCCTGCGCCAGGCCGACCAGGCGCGGGCCGCTGCCGTCGTCGATCGCCATCCACAGCACCGGCTTGGGCCGCGGCTGCGGCCAGACCGGCAGGCCCAGGGTCGAGGCCAGGGCTTCGACCTTGGCCTGATCGAAATTCACCACCAGGGTGGTCTGGAAAGTCGGCGCGCCGGTGACCGCGGAAACGCCTTCGTCCTGGCGGTAGTCGTAGCCGGTGACGTAGTCCTTGGCCCGGCGCAGTTCCTGGCCGACGCCGGGGCGGCCGGCCGCGCCGCGGTCGCCGGACATCTTGCCCAGCACCTGGGCCAGGGCCCGCGCCATCGCGCCGTTGCGCTCGGCTTCGCCCTGGCCGTTGACCTGGACCTCGGCCGAGAACGCGCCTTCGGCCTGGGCGCGATCGCCCTCGACCCGCTGCGCGCCGGCGGCGAAGCTCGCCAGCAGCAGCGCTGCGATCGTCCAACCCCGGATTGCCTTACCCATCGACCAGCCCATCGCTGTCCCTATCTGTCTGTGGAGCGGGCTTCCCGCCCGCGTTGCGAGCCGCCGGCCCGGCCCGAAGACCGCTCGCCGGAACCGGTCCGGACGACGGCGCTCAAGGTTCGAAATGGTGCCGCAGGCGGGGCGGGGAGTCCATTGCGGGGCTGAATGGGGTGCGGAGCGGGATATAGCCCATGGGCGCCGGCAGATAGCGAAAAGCCCGGCCGGCTTGGCTTTCGCTATCTGCCGACGCCTATCCGCTCACTCCTGCCCCGCCCCAGCCTGCTAAAATCGTCGGCTTCCCTCCGCGACCACCCCGGGGCCGCCGTGACCGCTTCCTCCTCCGACACCTCTCCCAAGCCGCTGACCTACCGCGACGCGGGCGTCGACATCGACGCCGGCAACGAGGTCGTCGAACGCATCAAGCCCTTGGTCAAGCGCAGCTTCCGTCCCGAGGTGATGGGCGGGCTGGGCGGCTTCGGCGCCCTGTTCGACCTGTCGGGCAAATACCGCGAGCCGGTGCTGGTGTCCGGCACCGACGGCGTCGGTACCAAGCTCAAGCTGGCCCAGCAACTCAACCGCCACGACACCATCGGCATCGACCTGGTCGGCATGTGCGTCAACGACGTGCTGGTGCAGGGCGCCGAGCCGCTGTTCTTCCTCGACTACTTCGCCACCGGCAAGCTCGACGTCGACACCACCGTGGCCGTGGTCGGCGGCATCGCCAAGGGCTGCGAACTGGCCGGTTGCGCGCTGATCGGCGGCGAGACCGCGGAAATGCCCGACATGTACCCGCCCGGCGAGTACGACCTGGCCGGCTTCACCGTCGGCGCGGTGGAGAAGTCGCAGTTGCTCGACGGCGCGCGCGTGCGCAAGGGCGACGTGCTGATCGGCATCGCCTCCAGCGGCCCGCACTCCAACGGCTATTCGCTGATCCGCCGGATCTTCGACCGCGCCGGCCGGCCGGGCGACGTCGCCGTCGGCGGCGTGCGCCTGATCGACGCGCTGATGGCGCCGACCGCGCTGTACGTGAAGCCGGTGCTGGAGCTGCTGCGCGCCAACGGCGGCGAGCATTCGATCCATGGCATGGCCCACATCACCGGCGGCGGCCTGACCGAGAACATCATCCGGGTGATTCCGGACGGCCTCGGCCTGGACATCCGCACCGCCACCTGGGCCCTGCCGCCGGTGTTCGACTGGCTGCAGCGCGAAGGCGCGGTGCCGCGCGAGGAAATGTGGCGCACCTTCAACTGCGGCATCGGCTTCGTGCTGGTGGTGCCGGACGAAGCGGTCGCGGCGACCGAGGCCGATCTGGCGCGGCTGGGCCTGGCCCACTGGCGCATCGGCGAAGTCGTCGCCCACGCCGGCGGCGAGCGCGTGCATATCGGTTGATCGGCGCCGGCCATCGATCGCCACAAACGGCGGGCTTCGGCCCGCCGTTTTCGTTTGCGCCTACTGCTGCGAAGGGCCTGTTCTACGAAGGGACGGAGGGCATTAAGCGCATGCGCTTAACGCCCTGCGTCCCTAGCCTGCACCGACAGCCCGTTCGTACAGCGCCCCCAAACGCGACGCGGGGAATTAAGCTCGCTCGATTCCCTTCGCTCCTTCGGTGTGCATGAACCTCGTCAAGAAGTCGGCTTTGGCCGTGGTGTTGCTGGTGTTCGCGCTGACCTGGATCGCGCCGACCAGCCCGTTCGAACAAGGCATGCACAGCGTGCTGACCGTGGTCGGCCTGCTCTGGCTGTGGCGCCACGACCGCCGCTGGCCGCTGCGCGACGGCCACTTCCTGGCGATCTGCGGTTTCATGCTGGCCCACTGCATCGCCGCGCGCTGGCTGTATTCCTACGTGCCCTACGACCGCTGGATCCAATGGCTGACCGGCGGCTGGTCGCTGGACCGCGCGTTCGGCTTCCAGCGCAACCACTTCGACCGGCTGATCCATTTCCTCTACGGGGTCTGCTTCGCCCCGGCGGTGCGCGAGTACCTGCGCCAGCGCTGGCCGGCGCTGAGCGCGCGCCAGGCCTTCGTGCTGGCGGTCGCGGCGATCATGTGCACCAGCCTGATCTACGAATGGGTCGAGTGGGCGATCGCGCTGACCATGTCGCCGGAGGACGCGGAGTCCTACAACGGCCAGCAGGGCGATGTCTGGGATGCGCACGTCGACATGTTCCTGGCCAGCCTGGGCGCGCTGGCGGCCTGGCCGCGCGGCAGCCGCGGCGCGCGCTAGCGGCCTGCGCCACTCGCTGGCGTCGCGTGGCGCCGTCGGGCGCGTCGGCATCGATCGTCCGCGGCATTGCGATCCGCGATCCAGCCGGGCCCGGATCGGACGGGTCCGCGCGGCCCCTGCATCCATCGACGGGCCATGGCGGCGTCGTTCCGCCATGGCCCGCCTTGCCGGTTCCGGTGTCTCCCCGCCGGACCGGCCACTCCCCGCAGCGTCGTCGGACACCTGACCGCAGCAGCTTCCTGCCGTCGCGGCGCGGGTGGTACGTCCCTGTACCTTCGAAGACCGCGGCCCGGCGCCCTGCCGGTGTCCGTGACGGCCCGCAGGCCGCACCGGCCGGCGCACCGACCGCGTTCTTCGTTGTCGTGTTCGTTGCCGGTCGCCGACGGTCGCCGCCCCCCTCTCCCACCGTGAGGCGGGTCCCCTGGTCGCGGCGACCGTCGACTTGGCGGCCGTCCTGGCCGCAGACGATCGAACCCGGCAGCGATTCGATCGCCCTGAAGTCCCGTCGGCGCCCGCCCTCCTGGCAGGCCCGTCCGGCTCCGGTCGGACCGACCTCAGCCGTGGCGTCGGCGTCGTTCGGCCCGGCACATTTCTACCCCCGCCGACCGCCGCTGACGAGGAACGAGCCGGGATCGAATCGGGACGCAGCGGGTATATTTGATCCGTAAGCGATTGGTGCTTAAGCGTTTTTTGGGAATCGGGAATCGGGAATGGGGAATCGGGAATCGGAACAGCAGAACGCTGGCTCTGCCGATTCCCGATTCCCGATTCCCCATTCCCGCCTCAAACCAAGGCGTGCCGCCGCGTATAAGTCAGCACCGCATCGACATGGCGCTGCAGTTCGCTGCGCACCGCCTCTTCCAGCGGGCACTCGGCCAGCACGTAGTAGCCCGAGCGCAGCACGTCGCGCCAGCGCGGCTGGCGCGGCAGCTTGGCCAGGCTCAGGTAGCGCTCCATCGCCCGCGCCCGCAGCCGGCCGTCGTCGACCGTGACCCGCCAGATCCGGCTCTTCTCGGCCAGCTCCAGCCGGCCCTGGCCAGTGCTGCGCTCCCAGGCTTCGACCACCGCCAGCATCAGCTCGACCAGGGCGCGCCGGAACGAGGACCGCATTTCCTCGTCGCCGACCTCGTGTTCGACCTCGACGGGTTCGACAGGGATTGGCGCCGGGCCCGGCACCGGTTCGGCGACGGCGGCCTCGGCGCTCGGCGCCAGCGGATCCAGGCCCAGCACCACCGAGCCCTCGCCCTGCCCGGTCTCGCTGAGCCGCGCCTGCAGCCGCTCGCCGTCGCGCGGCCGGAACTCGAAACGCTGCGGGGTCGAGGATTCTTCCAGCCGGGCCAGGGCCTGCGCCAGCGCACCGGCGGCCGGTTCGTCCAGCAGTTCGCCGAACGAGCGTCCGGGCAGCGTGCTGGCGCCGCCGCCGGTCTCGCCGAGCAAGCGGCCGGCGCTGCGGTTGGCCGCGACCACCTGGCCGCCGGCGTCGAGGATCAGCACCGCGTCCTCGCGGCTGTCCAGCGCCGCCTGCAGCCGGGTGCGGTCGACGCCCAGGTCGGCCGCGGCGCGGCGGTAGTAATCCACTTCTTCGGCCAGGCGCGCCTGCCGCGCCGCCTCGGCCAGCCGCGCGCGCTGCTGGCGGCGCAGGAAGAACACGATCAGGCCCAGCACCACCGCCACCGCCGACACCGCGGTCAGCCACAACGCCAGGGTGCGCTGGCGCAGGCTGGCCGCGCGCAGGCGGTTCTCGGCCGCCAACGCGGCGATGGTGCGGTCGCGCTCGGCGGTTTCGAAGCGCAGCTGCATCCATTTCATTTCGCGGTCGTAGCGCGCCTCGCGCAGGTGGCGCGCGGCGGTTTCCGACTCGCGCAGCGCGGTCAGTGCCTGCGGCCACTCGCCCAGGGCCTCATGGTCGGCGGCCAATTCGGCCAGCAGGGCCGGCCGGTCGCTGTCCTGCGCCGGCAACTGCGCCAGCGCGTCCTTGACCCGGGTCAGCGCGGCGCGCGGCTCGCCCAGCGAACGCGCCGCGCGCGCCGCCTGCAACTGCAGCGGCGCCGGCGGCCGCGTGCCGTCGGCGGCGGCCAGGGCCAGGCCGCGCTCGCTCCAGCGCCGCGCCTTAGCGGCGTCGTCGCCGGCCAGCGCGACCCGCGCCAGTTCGGCGTACAGGCGCAGCTGATAGGTGCGTTCGCCGGCCTCGACATAGCCGGCCAAGGCCTGTTCGAGCAGGCGTTCGGCGCCGGCCGGGTCGCCGGCCTCCAGGGCCAGCGCGCCCTGGCTCTGCAGCACGTGCGCGGCCTCGATCCGGTTGCCGATGCGGCGGAATTCGCCCAGGGCCTGCTGGTAATGGCGCTGGGCGTTGGCGGTGTCGCCGAGGTCGCGGTAGATGTCGGCGATGTTGTTGAGCACCGGCCCCGGCGCCGGCTCGCGCGCGTTGCGCTGCACCTGCAGGCTGCTGAGGAAGGCCTGCAGGGCGCTGCGGTAGTCGCCGAGCCGGCGCAGCGCCGAGCCGACGTTGTTCCAGCTCTTGGCCTCGGCGGCCCGGTCTTCGTGGCGTTGCGCCAGCTGCAGCGCGCGGCGGAACCGGGTCAAGGCCTCGACCGTGCATTCGCGGTAGTAATCGAGCACGCCGCGCCGGCGCACAAGTTCGTAATCGGCCGGCCAGCCGGCATCGGCGCCGGCGACCGCCTCGGCGCAATCCAACGCGTCCGCGGCGCCGTCGAAGTCGCCGCCGCTGCGCTTGGCGTCGGCGGCGCGGTACAGGCTTTGCAGGTCGGACTCGCGCACGCCCTGCAACAGATAGCGGCGCCGGCAGGCCTGCGGATCGGCGCGAACCGTGGGCGCGTCGACCGGCTTGCACGCCGGCGCGCCGTCGACCGCCTGCGCCTGCGCCCAGGCCGGCAGCCCGCCGCCGATCAGAACCGCGATTCGAACCGCGCTCCACACTGCCGCCCGACGCCACGGGCTGCCCCTGTCTTCAGCCACGCTCCGCTCCCTGTCCGCTGGCCGCAGCTTTGCCGATCCGCGGCCGCAGCGAAAGCGACCGCGGCGGACCGGACGGTGTCGCATGCCGTCTTCGGCGACTGCGTCACAGTCGTGCGTTCAGCTTCGCCGGTGCGATCGGGGCCGGGCGGAGGGCGAAGCGCCGGCCGCGAGCCGGCCGGATCGCCTAAAATGCGGCTCCGCTCCCGCCTCGCCGCCGCAATGACCCAGCCGCTTCCCCGGATCGCCGTCCTCGCTTCGGGCCGCGGCAGCAACCTGCAGGCGGTGCTCGACGCGATCGCCGCCGGCCGCCTCGCCGGCGAGGTGGTCGGGGTGTTCTCCGACAGGCCGACCGCGGCCGCGCTGCAACGCGTGCCGCCGCCGCTGCGCTGGTCGGCCGCGGCCAAGACCTACCCCGACCGTGCAGCCTTCGACGCCGACCTGGCCGACGCGGTCGCCGCCGCACGCCCGGACTGGGTGCTGTGCGCGGGCTACATGCGCATCCTCGGCGACGCCTTCGTCGAACGCTTCCGCGGCCGGATGATCAACATCCACCCCTCGCTGCTGCCCAAATACCGCGGCCTGCACACCCATGCGCGCGCGCTCGCCGACGGCGAAGCCGAGCACGGCTGCAGTGTGCATTTCGTCATTCCCGAACTCGACGCCGGCGCGGTGATCGCGCAGGCGGTGGTGCCGGTCCTGCCCGCTGACGATGCCGATGCGCTGGCCGCACGCGTGCTCGCGGTCGAACATCCGCTGTTGCTGGCGGTAATGAGACTGGCGGTGAGCGGCCGCCTGGCTGAACACGGTGCAACCGTCACCCTCGACGGTCATCCGCTATTTACGCCGCTGCGTTTAGATTTCGCCGGCGATCTGACCCATCCGGCCACCGGCATCGCGGCCTGACCCAGCGCCCGGCCGCAGCGCGCGTGTCGCCCGACATGCGCCGCTTGCGCAGCATTCACGAGAGCCCAGGATCTCCGCGTCGTCATGAAGTCGCTACTGCCCTTGTTCGCCGCCGCGTTGTTCGGCGCCGCCTCGCCCGCCGGCGCGGCCGCGCTGGAGCCGTTCGTCGCCCATTACCAGGTGTTCAACGGCGGCAAGGCGCTGGGCGACGCGACCATGCAGGTCAAGCCCGACAGCGGCCATTGGCGCATCGACCTCGACATCCGCGCCGAACACGGCATGATGAGCCTGGCCGGCGCGGCCGCGCAGCAGAGCACGCGGTTCGACACCGTCGGCGATGTGTATCGGCCGCTGAGCCAGACCCTGGTGCGCAAGCTGCTGTTCTCCAAGCGCGTCGTCAACGGCGTGTACGACTGGAACAAACGCAGCGCGCAGTGGAGCGGCGACGTCAAGGACCACCGGCGCAAGCCCATCGCGCTGCAGGACGGCGACATGAGCGGCCTGCTGATCAACCTGGCGGTGGTGCGCGATGCCCAACCCGGCAGGACGCTGAGTTACCGCTTCGTCGATTCCGGCCGCGCCCGTCCGCACCAATATGTGGTGGCGCAGGAGCTGGAAGGGGTCAAGGTCGACGACATGAGTTTCAATGCGATGCGCGTGAACCGGGTGCAGAGCGGCAACGAGGAAACCTCGATCTGGGTGGTCGACGGCGTTCCCACGCCGGTGCGCATCCTGCAACGCGAGAACGGCCAGGACACTTACGACCTGCGCCTGGTCGAATACAAAGGAGCCAACGAATGACGATCCGCAACACCACGCTGCGCGGCCTGCTCGCCGCCGTCGCGCTGACCGCGGTCAGCGCCCCCGCGTTGGCGGTCAAGCCGTTCAGCGCCGACTACTCGGCCAGCTACATGGGCATGCAGGGCGCCGGACGCATGACCGTCGCCCCGGCCGACGGCAAGCGCTGGAAGTACGAACTGTCGATTTCCAGCCCGCTGGCCGAACTGCGCCAGTCGACCACCTTCGAAGACAACGCCGGCAAGTTGCGCCCGATCAGCGGCAGCGACTCGAGCAAGGTGCTGACCAAGAAGAAGAACACCGCCGCGAGCTACGACTGGACCCGCGGCGTCGCCACCTGGACCGGCGACGTCAAGGCCGACCGCGCCGGCCCGATCCAGCTGCAGACCGGCGACCTGGACGCGTTGCTGATCAACCTGGCGATCGTGCGCGACGCCGCCGCCGGCAAGCCGATGAGCTACCGCATGGTCGAAGGCGGCCGGGTCAAGCAGCTGACCTACACCGTGGTCGGCAAGGAAGCGATCAACGTCGCCGGCAAGTCGCAGCAGGCGACCAAGGTCTCGAGCAAGAACGGCGACAAGGAAACCATCGCCTGGGTGGTGCCCAGCGTGCCGGTGCCGGTGCGCATCCTGCAACGCGAGAACGGCAGCGACGCGATCGACCTGCGGGTGCAGTCGGTGCGTTGATCCCGCTGCGCCGCCGCAAGCGCGCATGAACGACGCACGCAAACGAAAAGCCCCGCTTCGGCGGGGCTTTTCTTTACCTGGACGCTTCGAGGACGACCATCCGGCCACATGCCGTTGCCGCTGTTGTTCCTCCCTTTGAAAAAGGTAATTCCTAACGTTTCTGGACCAAAAGTGGAGTGATTTGGTCAAGGTCTATGACCCGCAGAGCCTTGTCCAGCAAGGCTTGCAGGTCTTCGGCCCGGTGGTTGTAGCGGTAGCAAACTTCACCCAAATACAGATGGAAGAATTGGCGGGGCACCCCACGGTACGGGGCTAACCAGTTCTTGGCGTAGCTCCAGAAGCCTTCGATGCCGTTGATGTGGTCGCGTCCGACCGGCTTGCCCTTCTCCTTGCGGATCATCACGTGGTCGCCTCGTAGCTTCAGCGTGGCGTACGCCTGCCAGCGGTCGGTGTAGTACAGCGACCCTTCGCGGGTGTGCGCCTCGATCTGCTGCATCACGCTGTCGCGATCGTGCGCCGCGATCGGCATGGCCTTGACCTGGCCGTTGCGCTTGACGATGCCGAACACGATCACCTTGCCGGCGGCGCCCCAACCGGTTTTGCCATGACGTATGCCGCCAAACGTAGTTTCGTCGCATTCCACGACCCCATCGAACGGCCCTCGCCACTGCTCTTCGAAGGCGCAGCAAGCCCGCAGGACGCGGTAGAACTTTTCTGCCGTGGCCGGGCTGCATACGGGCCGGAATCGCTGCCGGTAGACCGGTACGCCCAGAGCGAAACGTTCGATCAGTTGCCGCTTCTGGGAAGCGCTCAATCGGACCGATTCCCAGGCCAAGACGGCCGGACGAAAGCGATGGGCGCACGCCCGGCACTTGAGCCGTCCATCGCTCAATTTCCATGGCCGCGCACGTTGGCAAACAGGACATTTTTGCATCTGGAACCAGCCTAATCTGGTCCAGATTCGTAGGGAATTACCTTGAAAAAGGGGGGCCAGGGGGGATTTGCTTTTGCTCCACCCGATCACCGCGACCTGACCCAGCCCCCCGCGCCAGCCGATCCACCGCAAAACCGATCGACGCAAGGCGCAGCCCCCTTTGCAAAGGGGGCGGATTATCCGAGGGGCGAGTCGTCGAACCGCTGTCGCCGCCGGCTCACACCCGACGGATCTTCGCCCCCAACTTGGACAGCTTGGCCTCGATGTTCTCGTAGCCGCGGTCCAGGTGGTAGATGCGGTCGATGGTGGTCTCGCCCTGCGCCACCAGGCCGGCCAGGATCAACGAAGCCGAGGCGCGCAGGTCGGTCGCCATCACCGGCGCGCCGCTGAGCTTGGGCACGCCGCGCACTACCGCAGTGTGGCCGTCGACGCGGATGTCGGCGCCCAGGCGCAGCAGTTCGTTGACGTGCATGAAGCGGTTTTCGAAGATAGTTTCGTTGATCACCCCGGCGCCCTCGGCGATGCAGTTGAGCGCCATGAACTGCGCCTGCATGTCGGTCGGGAACGCCGGATACGGCGCGGTCACCAGGTCGACCGCGCGCGCGCGGCGGCCGCCCATGTCCAGGGTGATGCGGTCGCCGTCGACTTCGATCGTCGCGCCGGCGTCGCGCAGCTTGTCCAGCACCGCATCCAGGGTATCGGCGCGGCTGCCGGTGACGGTGACGCGGCCGCCGGTCATCGCCGCGGCGACCAGGAAGGTGCCGGTCTCGATCCGGTCCGGCAGCACGTCGTGGCCGCCGCCGTGCAGCTTCTCCACGCCGTGGACCACGATCCGGCCGCTGCCGGCGTTCTCGATCTTGGCGCCGAGCGCGTTGAGGCAGTCGGCCAGGTCGATCACCTCCGGCTCCATCGCCGCGTTCTCGATCACGCTGGTGCCTTCGGCCAGCACCGCCGCCATCAGCACGTTCTCGGTGCCGGTGACGGTGACCACGTCGAACACGAAGCGCGCGCCCTTCAGCCGGCCCTTGCGCTGGGCCTTGATGTAGCCGTTCTCGACCGTGATCTCGGCGCCCAGCGCCTGCAGGCCCTTGATGTGCTGGTCGACCGGACGCGAACCGATCGCGCAACCGCCCGGCAGCGAAACCTCGGCCTGCCCGTACTTGGCCAGCAGCGGCCCCAGCACCAGCACCGAGGCGCGCATGGTCTTGACCAGTTCGTAAGGCGCGACATGACTGTTGACCGTGGTCGGGTCGACGGTGATCGTCGCGCCCTCGCTATGCACGCCGGCGCCGAGCTCGCCGAGCAGCTTGGCAGTGGTCAGCACGTCGTGCAGCCGCGGCACGTTGCGGATCGTCACCGGAGCGTCGGCCAGCAGGGTCGCGCACAGGATCGGCAGGACGGCGTTCTTGGCGCCGGAAATCTGGACTTCGCCGTTGAGCGGCTGGCCGCCTTCGACCACGATTTTTTGCATTTTGGGAGCCGGGAATAGGGAATGGAGAATCGGGAATGGTCTAAAGCAGATTGCCGCAAACGGGTGAGGTCACGATGAAGTGCGAAGAAGCGCTGAAATCGATCGGCGCGTCCGCAGGCTTTGCAGATCGCCGCGCCACCGCTCTCCGACTCCCGATTCCCTATTCCCGATTCCCGGCCTCTTCGGGCGTCAACGTCTTCAGCGCCAAGGCGTGGATCTCGCCGCCCATGCGCTCGCCCAGGGTCGCGTAGACCAGGCGGTGGCGGGCCAGCGGCAGTTTGCCGCGGAAGGCCTCGGCGACCACGGTGGCTTCGAAGTGGACCCCGTCGTCGCCGCGCACCTGCGCTTGCGCGCCGGGCAGGCCTTGTTCGATCAGGGTGCGGATGATGTCGGCGTTCACGGCAGGAACCTCTGGTGGTGGGGACGGCCGGGCGGGCCGCAGCGATACGCGGCCGGGTCGGCTGAATGCGGGGTGGCCGCCGCCCGGCGGCCGCGGCCGCTGGGGCCGGCGCTGGGCGGGCGAACCGCTTAGAATTGACGGATTAGCCTAGCGGAAAGCCCTGCGATCCGGAATGGCGACCACAGAAACGGCCTTTCCCATGACCCCCAACGCCCGCCCCGCGCCCGACCTCCGCCCGCTTCCGCCCGCCGGCGTCGCCGACGCCAGCCTGGCCGCCAGCGGCCGGCGGGTGTTCGAGATCGAGGGACGGGCGCTGGACGCGGTGGCGGCGCGCATCGACGGCGATTTCGCCGCCGCCTGCCAGCTAATCCTGGCCGCGCACGGCCGGGTGGTCTGCACCGGGATGGGCAAATCCGGCCATATCGCGCGCAAGATCGCCGCGACCCTGGCCTCGACCGGCACCCCGGCCTTCTACGTCCATCCGGGCGAAGCCGGCCACGGCGACCTGGGCATGATCACCGACGCCGACGTGGTCCTGGCCCTGTCCTACTCGGGCGAGAGCGACGAGGTGCTGATGCTGCTGCCGGTGCTCAAGCGCCAGGGCAACCGCCTGATCGCGATGACCGGCCGGCCGCAGTCGACCCTGGCGCGCGAATCCGACGTGCACCTGGACGTCAGCGTGCCGGTCGAAGCCTGCCCGCTGGACCTGGCGCCGACCTCCAGCACCACCGCCTCGCTGGCGATGGGCGATGCGATCGCGGTCGCCCTGCTCGACGCGCGCGGCTTCACCGCCGACGACTTCGCCCGCTCGCATCCGGCCGGCGCGCTCGGCCGGCGCCTGCTGCTGCACATCACCGACATCATGCACGCCGGCGAAGACGTGCCGCGGGTGTCCGCCGACGCCAGCGTCAGCGAGGCCTTGGTCGAGATGAGCCACAAGCGCCTGGGCATGACCGCGGTGGTCGACGCCGAGGACCGCCTGATCGGCCTCTACACCGACGGCGACCTGCGCCGCACCCTGGACGACGCCGGCGTCGACCTGCGTTCGACCCGGATCGCCGAAGTCATGACCCGCTCGCCCAAGACCATCGGCGCCGACGCGCTCGCGGTCGAAGCCGCGCAGCTGATGGAAACCCACAAGATCAGCGGCCTGCTGGTCGTCGACACTGAACGCCGCGTGGTCGGCGCCTTGAATATTCACGACCTGTTGCGCGCTCGGGTGGTTTAACAGCCGGGAATGGGGAATCGGGAATAGGGAATCGGACAGCGGTTCTCGGCGCTTCAATCCCCGGCATTTGATTCTCCGATTCCCGATTCCCAATTCCCGACTCCCCATTCCCCATTCCCGGCTCCATGCCCTACAGCCACCTCAACGACTACCCCGCCGAAATCCGCGAACGCGCCGCGCGCGTGCGCCTGGCCTGTTTCGACGTGGACGGCACCCTGACCGACGGCCGGCTGATCTACGACAGCGAAGGGCGCGAGTCGAAGTGCTTCCACGTCCAGGACGGCCAGGGCCTGGCCTTGCTGCGCCGGTTCGGCATCGCGGTGCACTTCGTCACCGCGCGCGGCGGCGCGATCGCCGCCCAGCGCGCGGCCGAGCTCGGCGCGACCGCGCACGGCGACGTCGCCGACAAGCTGGCCTGCGTGAGCGAGATCGCCGCCGGCCTGGGCCTGGGCCTGGACCAGGTCGCCTTCATGGGCGACGACCTCGCCGATCTGCGCGTGCTGCCGCACGTCGGCCTGTCGGTGGCGCCGGCCAACGCCCACCCCTGGGTGCGCGAACGGGTGCACTGGCGCACGGTCGCCCGCGGCGGCGAAGGCGCCGCGCGCGAGCTGTGCGATCTGCTGCTGGGCGCGCAGGGCCACGCCGAGCAGGCGTTGGCGGGGGCGCTGGGATGAGCTGGCGCGGGATGCTGATCCTGATCCTGATGGCGGCCGCCGCGCTCAGCGGCTGGGCGCTGTGGTCGCAACGCGACAAGCCCGGCAGCGCCGGCGGCGAAGTGCGCCCGGACTACGTGCTCAACGACTTCGAAGTGGTGGTGCTGGACAAGCAGGGCAAGGAATCGTTCACCATGCGAGCGCCCAAGCTGGAGCGCGACCCGAACCAGAAGACCATGGACATCGCCACCCCGGTGTTCCTGGTGCCGCCGCGCGCCGGCGGCAACGGCGGGCCCTGGGAAGTGCATTCGCAGCGCGGCTGGGTCAGCGCCGAAGGCGACGAGCTGCGCCTGCGCGGCCAGGTCAAGGCCGACAGCACCAACGCCGACGGCAAGCCGATCAACATCGCCACCGAGGAACTGAACGTGTTCCCCGACGCCAACAAGGCCACTTCGGCGGTTCCGGTCAGGTTGATTCAGCCGGGCACTATAATGACCGGCTCGGGACTGCAGGCCGATCTCGAAACCAAGAACATCACCATCCCCAACGTCAAGGTCCGCTATGAAGCGAAAGCCCGCTAACTGGCCCGCGCTGTGCCTGGCCGCCGCCCTCGCGCTGGCGCCGGCGGCCGCGTTCGCACGCTCGTCGGACCGCAGCCAGCCGATGGACGCCGGCGCCAACAGCAGCAATTGCTCGATCAGCAACGATTCCGGCCCCTGCGTGCTCACCGGCGACGTCAAGATCACCCAAGGCACATTGATCATCAATGCCGCCAAGGCCGACATCAAGCGCGCCGGCGGCGAACCCAGCTTCGTCACCCTGACCGGCTCGCAGGCGACGCTGAAGCAGGAGCTCGACGACGGCTCGCCGTTCAACGGCCGCGCCAACAAGATCGAGTACGACATACCCAAGGACACCATCGTCCTGACCGGCAACGCCTACGTCGACAAGAACGGCGACACCATCAAGAGCGAGCGCATCGTCTACAACTCCAAGACCGGCCAGGTCGAGAGCGGCGGCACCGGCGGCCGCGTCAACATCCGCATGCTGCCCAAGAACAAGACCGCCGAGCCGGCCAAGGGAGGCGGCTGATGCTGGTCGCACAGGGCCTGCGCAAGGCCTATCGCGCGCGTGAGGTCGTGCGCGACTTCGGCCTGACCCTGGACGCCGGCGAAGTGGTCGGCCTGCTCGGCCCCAACGGCGCCGGCAAGACCACCTGCTTCTACATGATCGTCGGCCTGGTCCCGGCCGATGCCGGCCAGATCGTGCTCGACGGCAAGGACATCACCGCCGAGCCGATGTACGCCCGGGCCAAGTACGGCGTCGGCTACCTGCCGCAGGAGCCGTCGGTATTCCGCAAGCTCAGCGTGGCCGACAACCTGCGCCTGGTGCTGGAGCTGCGCGAGGACCTGGACAAGGCCGGGATCGAACGCGAGCTGGCCAGCCTGATGGACGAGCTGCAGGTCACCCACGTCGCCGACCAGCTCGGCGCCAGCCTGTCCGGTGGCGAGCGGCGCCGGGTCGAGATCGCCCGCGCCCTGGCCGCGCGCCCGCGCCTGATGCTGCTCGACGAACCCTTCGCCGGCGTCGACCCGATTTCGGTCGGCGAGATCCAGCGAATCGTGCGCCACCTCAAGAATCGCGGCATCGGCGTGCTGATCACCGACCACAACGTCCGCGAAACCTTGGGCATTTGCGACCGGGCGTATATCCTGAACGACGGCGGCGTGCTCGCGCAGGGGGCTCCGGACGCGCTGCTGGCCAATCCGGACGTACGCCGGGTCTACCTGGGCGAGACTTTCCGTCTGTAACCTAGCGGTTGCCGGGCGCGAAACGACGCCCGAGGCGTGCGACTCGGCCGATCGCCATCGCACCAGCCCAAGATCATGAAGCCCCGCCTCCAAGCCGCACTCGGACAACAGCTGGTAATGACGCCGCAACTGCGGCAGGCGATCCGCCTGCTGCAATTGTCGGCTATGGAGCTGGAAGCCGAGCTGGCGACGGCGGTGGAGAGCAATCCCCTGCTCGACTGGACCGAGCCCTCCGCCGGCGGCGAGGACGAACCGCGCCCGACGGCCGGCGCCGAGGACGGCCCCGAGGCGCCGACGCCCGAGCCGGAATGGACCATGGACGACGGCGAGACCTGGTACGAGCGGGTCGGGCCGGCCGACCACGACGACGAAACGCCCGCCGCCGAGCAGGTCGCCAACGCCGAAACCCTGCAGGACCACCTGCTGTGGCAGTTGCACCTGAGTCCGCTGTCGGCGCGCGACCGCAGCATCGGCGTGGCCCTGATCGAGGCCATCGACGACGACGGCTACCTGCGCGAGCCGATGAATTCGATCGTCGCCTCGCTGGCTGCGGAGCTGAATCCGGCTCCGGGCGAAGAAGAAGTGATCACCGTGTTACACCAGGTGCAGCGCTTCGACCCGGTCGGCGCCGGCGCGCGCTCGCTGGCCGAATGCCTGAATCTGCAGCTGGGCACCTTGTCCGACGACACCCCGGGCAAGGCCCTGGCCCAGCAGATCGCCAACGGCCCGCTGGAGCGCCTGCCGCGGATCGGCCCGGCCGGGATCGCCGCCGAACTGAAGCTCGACGTCGCCGATGTCGAAGTCGCGGTGCAGTTGCTGCGCTCGCTGGACCCCCGCCCGGGCTCGCAGATGGGCGCCGTCTCCAGCGACACCTATGTGACCCCGGACGTGGTGATCTGGCGCCAGAACGGCCTGTGGCGGGTCGCCCTGGCCGAATCGATGCGGCCGCGGATCAGCATCCACCGCGGCTACGAGAGCATGATCCGCCACGCCAGCGCCTCCGACGCCAGCTACCTGCGCGGCCACCTGCAGGAGGCGCGCTGGCTGCTCAAGAGCCTGGAAGCGCGCGGCGACACCTTGCTCAAGGTCGCCCGCTGCCTGCTCAAGCAGCAGGCCGGTTTCCTCGAATTCGGCGACAGCGCGCTGCGCCCGCTGACCCTGCGCGAGGTCGCCAACGAAGTCGGCCTGCACGAATCCACGGTCTCGCGCGCGATCGCGCGCAAGTACGCGCGCACCCCGCGCGGAACCCTGCCGCTGCGCGCGTTCTTCGCCTCCGGCATCGACACCGGCGCCGGCGGCGAGGCCTCCAGCACCGCGATCCAGGCCATGATCCGGCGCCTGATCGAAGCCGAGAATCCGCGCAAACCCTTGTCCGACGCGCGTCTGGCCGAAACCCTCAAGGCCACCGGCGTGCCGGTGGCGCGGCGCACGGTGGCCAAGTACCGCGAAGCAATGAGCATCCCGTCCTCGCAGGACCGGGTCCGCATCGGCTAGGCCGCCACACCCGGCAAATTCCACCCGCCGGGAAAAATCCTTGCGAATCAATGCCCGGCGCCCGGCCTACGACCAAGGTGCTAGGCCGGGCCCTTGCGCCTGCGGCCCAGAGTGAGATGCTGGACATCCTGGCTCCGGCCAGGGCGTGAGCCAGGCTCCGGAGCGATCGCTCCGCGATCCGATCCTGAGCCTGTCTGCATTCATCCGCGACGTGAAGGAGGTCCCCGATGCGTATCGAAACCTACGGCCAGCAGATCGAAGTCACCAACGCCCTGCGCGACTACGTGGAAAGCAAGCTGGCCCGTCTGCAACGCCATTACGACCAACCCTTCGACGTGCGTACCCAGCTCAGTCTGGACAAGCCCGACCATCGGGCCGAGGCCACCGTTTCGCTCGCCGGCCGCACCCTGCACTGCGACGCCGCCGCGATCGACATGTATGCCGCGATCGATCTGCTCGCCGACAAGCTCGACCGCCTGCTGATGAAGCACAAGAGCAAGCTGGTCGATCATCACCGCGGCGAAAGCCTGGCCCGCAACGGCGAAATCGCCTGAGCCCATAACGCTTCCAGACAGGCAACGCCCACCGCGTCACCCATCCACGCCGTCATGCCGCTTTACGATTTGCTGAGCGCGCATCGGGTCGCGATCCTCGACCAGCCCGGCGATCGCGATACCGTGCTCGACTCGGCCGCCCGCCTGCTCGCCGACGGCCACTCTCCCGCCGCGCTCGCCCTGCGCACCCGCCTGGGCGAGCGCGAGCGGCTCGCCAGCACCGCGATCGGCCACGGCGTGGCCATTCCGCACGCGCGCACCGACTTGGTCGAAACCAGCCGCGCCGCCTTCCTGCGCTTGAACGCGCCGGTCGATTTCGCCGCCGCCGACGGCCAGCCGATCGACCTGGTGCTGGCGATGGCCATCCCGGAACACCACATCCAACAGCATCTGCAGCTGTTGGCCGAGCTCGCCGAGCGCTTCGCCGACGCCGGCTTCCGCGAACGCCTGCGCAGTGCGCCGGACCGCGCCGAACTCGCCGACCGCCTGCTCGATCACTGCCGGCGCAGCGCGGCCTGAGTCCGGTTCGCGCGGTTGCGGCGCCGGTCGCGACACATTCGTGACAGCGGTCGGGCTGCGACACGGCGGCGCTTTGCTCGTACACTGCGGCCCCATGAGCAAGAGCATCCGCGCAGGCGACCTGTTCGAACAACAGCGCGACCGACTCGACCTGCGCTGGATCGCCGGCCAGCGCGGCGACGGCCGGGTGGTCGAGGCGGTCAACACGGTGGCCCGGCGGCCTTCGCTGGCCGGTTATCTCAATGCAATCTATCCGAACAAGGTGCAGATCCTCGGCACCGAGGAACTGACCTGGCTCGACGGCCTGGACTCGCGCCTGCGCTGGGAAACCATCGAGAAGATCATCCAGTTCCGCCCGCTGGCGCTGGTGATCAGCAAGGACCAGCCCTGCCCCGAAGACCTGCGCCTGGCCGCCGAGGAAAGCGACACCCCGCTGTGGGTCTCGCCGCGGCGCGGCCATGAGCTGCTCAATCACCTGCAATACCATCTGGCCCGCGCGCTGGCGCCGCAGATCACCCTGCACGGGGTGTTCATGGAGATCTATTCGATCGGCGTGCTGATCACCGGCGAATCCGGCTCGGGCAAGAGCGAGCTGGCGCTGGAGCTGGTCACCCGCGGCCATCGCCTGGTCGCCGACGACGCGCCGGAGTTCACCCAGATCGCGCCCGACGTGCTCGACGGCACCTGCCCCGACATGCTGCAGGACCTGCTGGAAGTGCGCGGCCTGGGCGTGCTCAACATCCGCCAGATGTTCGGCGACACCGCGGTCAAGAACAACAAGTACCTGCGCCTGATCGTGCACCTGACCCGGCCGATGAGCGAACCGCAGCCGTCGGGCATCGAACGCCTGACCGGCGACACCGGCATCCGCCGCGTGCTCGACCTCGACGTGCCGATGATCACCCTGCCGGTCATGCCCGGCCGCAACCTCGCCGTGCTGACCGAAGCGGCGACGCGCTTGCACAGCCTGCGCATGAAGGGCCTGGACCCGGCCGCGGCGTTCATCGCCCGGCACAGCAACTTCCTGGAGCGTGGCGAATCGTGAGCCCCGAGGCCGAATCCAACCCCGTCGCCGGCGCGCCTGAGCCGAGTCTGTTCACCCTGGTCATCGTCAGCGGCATGTCCGGCTCGGGCAAGTCGGTGGCCCTGCACACGCTCGAGGACCTGGGCTTCTACTGCGTCGACAACCTGCCGGCCGAGCTGCTGCCGCAGTTCGTGCAGAACGTGATCCGCGCCGAAGACGACATGCCGACCAAGCTCGCGGTCAGCATCGACGTGCGCAACCGCCACAGCGACCTGGCCAACATCCCCGAGTGGCTGTCGGCGGTCGGCGCGCTCGGCGCCGACCCGCGCCTGGTGTTCTTCGAATCCGGCGACTCGGTCCTGCTCAAGCGCTATGCCGACACCCGCCGGCGCCACCCGCTGAGCCAGTTCGGCCTGGCCCTGGCCGATGCGATCTCGCTCGAGCGCCAGGTGCTCAAGCCGCTGCGCCAGATCGCCGACACGGTGATCGACACCAGCGAGTTCAACATCCACCAGTTGCGCCGCCACGTCATCACCGAGTTCGGCCTCGGCAGCGACGCCGGCATGTCGCTGCTGTTCGAATCCTTCGCCTACCGGCGCGGCGTGCCGGCCGACGCCGACTTCGTGTTCGACGCCCGCGGCCTGCCCAACCCGCACTGGAATCCGGCCCTGCGGCCGCTGTCCGGGCGCGACGGCGGCGTGCGCGAGTACCTGGAGGCGCAGGAGGACGTGAACCTCTACGTCACCCAGATCAGCCAGTTCCTCGACACCTGGCTGCCGCGGCTGCAGGCCGACAGCACCCGCAGCTACGCCACCATCGCCTTCGGTTGCACCGGCGGCCGCCATCGCTCGGTGTACCTGGCCGAACGCATGGCCGAGCACGCGCGCTTGCGCGGCTGGAACGAAGTGGCCGTGCATCACCGCGAGCTCGACTGAACCGCGGCCGGCGCCGCGTTGCGCCGGACTGAACGCGTTCTGAGCCAGAGCCCGGAACGGCGTCGCGCGCTCACGAAATTTTCGCGTCTTTGTGGCGCAGCGCTTGCACGCGCGCACGTAGCGTCGAGTCGTGCCGGAGCACCGCGCCGGCGCATCCGTCCCGCTACGGAGCCGCGACATGAACGCCCTTCTTACGATCCGCCGCTGCGCGCCGCTGCTGCTCAGCCTGAGCGCGCTGATCCTGGCCCCGGCCGCCGTCGCCCAGGAGCGCACGCCGCCGGCGCACGAAATGCAACGCACCGAACCGCCGGTCAACGACCAGCGCGGCGACGCGCGCCGACCGCCGCCGGCCGACACCACCGTGCCGCCGGCCTTCGCCGACCTCGACGGCAACGGCGACGGCAAGATCAGCCGCGACGAAGCCGCGCTGGACGCGCGCCTGGCGGCGAACTTCGCCAGCCGCGACCTCGACGGCGACGGCAGTCTGTCGATCGCCGAATTCCAGGCCGGCCACGGCCAGCGCAGCGGCGACAAGTAAGCGCAGCCGCGCGCGCCGATCGCAGCCGCGCGCCCGATCCGGCCGCGCGGCGTCTTCACCGAGCTCGCCAGGGCTCACCCTCGCCAGGAGCCACCGATGACCTCGATCCCGTTCGCCAACCCACACCGTCTCGGCGTCGCGCTGGGCGCGCTGCTGGCCGTCGCCGGCCTGAGCGCCTGCCAGCGTCCCGAGCCCGAGCCTCCGGCGGTCTCGGCGGAGACCGCGCCGGCGACCACCGAACCGGTCGCGACGCCGACCGCACCGGCCGACGCGGCGGCGACCTCGGGTGACGCCGCCGCACCGGCGCAACTGCCGCCGCCGGCCGACATGCCGCCCAGCGACGCGCCGCCCAGCGATACCCCGCCGGCCGTGCCGACTCCGGCCGACCCGGCCGCGCCGCCACCGCCGGCGCAAGATCCGTCCGCGCCGCCCAACGCCTGAGCGGCTTTTCCGACGCGCCGCGAGACGGCCGAAGACCGCCTCGCGGCCCGCGCTGCGTCGCCTGCCGGCGCCGCGTACCCGGGCCGGCCGCGCGCCGACCCGGCCACGGCCCGGCGGGCTTGGCCGAGGTTCGGCGCAACTCGGCGCAGCTCGCCGCATTTGGCGCTTCCGGCCTGTCACCCCGCTCTGCTAAGTTGACGCCATGTCCGTAGGCGTCCTTCTCATCACTCACACCGGCATCGGCAGCGCGCTCGTCGCGGTGGCCAACCGTCTGCTCAATCCGCTGCCGCTGCGCACCGAGGCCTTCGAAGTGCCGTTCGACGCCGACCTGGACGCGCTGCTGCCGCAAGCCAGCGCCGCCCTGCGCCGGGTCGACGACGGCGACGGCGTGCTGGTGCTGACCGATCTGTACGGCGCGTCGCCGAGCAACCTCGCCGCGCGCGTGGCCCATCTGGGCACGCCGGTGCGGCGGGTCGCGGCGCTGAACCTGCCGATGCTGCTGCGGGTGATGAACTACGCCGAACTCGAACTCGACCAACTGCCGGTGGTCGCCGCCGCCGGCGCCCGCAACGGGGTCATCCAGGACGACGCTTGAACGCATGACGCCATCGCACTCCGCTTCTCCCATCCAGGTGTTACCGGCCGCAGCCGCAGCCGCCGCTTCCCGAATCGCGTTGACCATTGCCTGAGGACCCCGACATGATCGAACGCGAACTCACCGTTTCCAATCGCCTCGGTCTGCACGCCCGAGCCACCGCCAAGCTGGTGCAGGTGCTGTCGGCCTTCCGCAGCAACGCCACGCTCACCGCCAAGGGCCGCGAGGTCAACGCCAAGAGCATCATGGGCGTGATGCTGCTGGCCGCCGGCCAGGGCACCGCGGTCAAGCTGCGGGTCGAAGGCGAGGACGAAAGCAACGCGGCCGACGCCGTGATCGCCCTGTTCGAACGCCGTTTCGACGAAGACAGCTGAGGAGGCGCGGGATGCGGCAGGAATTCCAGGGACACGGCGCCTCGCGAGGCAGCGCGCTCGGTCGCGCCCGGGTCCGCCTGCCGCATGCGCTGGAGGTCGCCGAGGAGCGCATCGCCCACGATCAGGTCGAGGCCGAGCTGCGCCGGCTGCACACCGCGATCGACAGCGTGCGCCAGGAGATGCACGCCCTGCGCGAGCGCCTGCACGGCGCCCTGGCCCACGAAGTCGGCGAATTCCTCGACCTGCACACCCTGCTGCTGGACGATCCCGAACTGCTGCAGGGCCTGGACGAACTGATCCGCACCGGCCATTACGCCGCCGACTACGCCCTGCGCCTGCAGCGCGACCGCATCGCCTCGGTGTTCGAGGCGATGGACGACGCTTACTTCCGCAGCCGCGTCGACGACATCGACCAGGTGATCGGGCGCATCCACGCCGCCCTGCACCGGCGCGACCACGACACCCTCGGCGTGGCCGGGGAGATCCTGGTCACCGACAACGTCGCCCCGGCCGAACTGGCCCAGTTGCAGGCGCAAGGGGTGATGGCGATCGTGACCGCGGCCGGCAGCGCGCTGTCGCACAGCGCGATCCTGGCCCGCAGCCTGCACCTGCCGCTGGTGGTCGGCGCGGCCCAGGCGCTGCTCAAGATCAACGACGGCGATGCGCTGGTGGTCGACGGCGGCACCGGCGCGGTGATCCTGGAGCCCGACGCCGCCGACCTGCGCGCGCACCGCGCGCGGACCCGCGAGCTGGCGCGCGAGCGCAAGCAACTGCACCGGCTGCGCCGCGAGCCTACCCGCACCACCGACGGGGTCGACATCAAGCTCTACGCCAACGCCGAATCGCGCGACGACGTCGCCGAGGCGCATGCGCTGGGCGCGGCCGGGGTCGGCCTGTACCGCACCGAATTCCTGTTCCTGCAGCGCAACGAGCTGCCCGACGAAGACGAACAGTTCCGCGCCTATCGCGATGTCGTGCTGGGCATGACCGGCCGCACCGTCACCATCCGCACCCTCGACCTGGGCGCGGACAAGGCCGACAAGACCGGCCTGGCCCTGCGCGACGAGCCCAACCCGGCCCTGGGCGTGCGCGGCGTGCGCCTGTCGATGGCGCGCGAGGGCCTGCTCGAGACCCAGCTGCGCGCGATCCTGCGCGCCTCCGGCTACGGCCCGACCCGGGTGCTGGTGCCGATGGTCAGCTGCGCCGAGGAAATGCGCACCGTGCGCCGGCTGATGCAGAAGGTCGCCGCCGACCTGCGCAAGCAGGGCCACGAGGTCGCCGAGCAGATTCCGCTCGGCGCGATGATCGAAGTGCCGGCCGCGGCGATCGCCCTGCCCGGCTTCATCGGCAACGTCGACTTCCTGTCGATCGGCACCAACGACCTGGTCCAGTACCTGCTCGCGGTCGATCGCAACAACGAGGCGCTCGGCAACCTGTACACCCCGCTGCATCCGGCGGTGCTGCGGGTGATCCGCGACGTGATCCGGCTGGCCCGTTCGCGCGGCAAGCCGGTCGCGGTATGCGGCGAAATGGCCGGCGACGCGGCCTTCGCGCCGCTGCTGCTGGCGCTGGGGCTGGAAGAGTTCAGCCTGCATCCGGCGACCCTGCTGGAAGTGCGCCGCGCGATCCGCGGCCTGGACCTGGCCGGCCTGCGCAAGCGCGCGCCGGCGCTGATGCGCGCGCGCGACCGCGCCGGCATCGAGGCCTGGCTGAACGCCTGAGCGCGTTCGCCGGCCGGCTGCGCGAACGCGAGCTCCGGGCCGGCTTCAAGGCTGGGCTTTATCGGCACGAGGGGCGATAATCCGCGCATGAACGTTTGACTTTCGCCGGCTTCGTGGCCGCGTCCGTCACCTGCGAGGAAGTACCGCATGGCCGAAGCCGTCCGCCACGACAAGACCGCGCGTCAGCTGCGCCTGCTGTCCGATGCGCTCGACAGCGGCCGCCTCGGCCCGGTCCGGCGCCTGGTCAACACCCTCTCGCCGGCCGAGATCGGCAACCTGCTCGAGTCGCTGCCGCCCGGCAAGCGCGTGGTGGTGTGGGGACTGGTCGACCCCGAGGACGACGGCGAGGTGCTGGTCCACGTCGGCGACGAGGTGCGCGAAAGCCTGCTCGCGGACATGGACACCGACGAGATCGTCGCCGCGGTCGAAGACCTCGACATCGACGACCTCGCCGACCTGGTCGAGGATCTGCCCGACACGGTCATCGACGAAGTGCTCAAGTCGATGGACCGCGAGAACCGCGAGCGCCTGGAGCAGGTGCTGTCCTATCCCGAGGACACCGCCGGCCGCCTGATGAACCCCGACGTGGTGACGGTGCGCGCCGACACCACCATCGAAGTCGTGCTGCGCTACCTGCGCCTGCGCGGCGAGCTGCCCGAGCACACCGATCACCTGTACGTGGTCAGCCGCCGCCACCAGTACCTGGGCCGGATCGCCCTGGCCGCGCTGCTGACCCACGAGCCCGGCACCGCGATCAACAAGCTGGTCGACGACGAGCAGCCGGCGATCGACGTCGGCGAGACCGCCGGCGAGGTCGCGCGGCAGTTCTCCGACCACGACTGGATCAGCGCGCCGGTGGTCGACGACAACAACATCCTGCTCGGCCGCATCACCATCGACGACGTGGTCGACATCATCCGCGAAGAGGCCGAGCACCAGGCCCTGAGCGCGGCGGGCCTGGACGAGGACGAGGATCTGTTCAGCCCGGTGCGGCGCGCATTCCGGCGCCGCCTGATCTGGCTGTCGGTGAACCTGTGCACCGCCTTCCTCGCCGCCAGCGTGGTCGGCCAGTTCGAGGACTCCATCGCCAAGCTGGTCGCCCTGGCCGCACTGATGCCGATCGTCGCCGGCATGGGCGGCAACGCCGGCACCCAGGTGCTGGCGCTGATGATCCGCGGCCTGGCCCTGGGCCAGATCGGCGCGTCCAACGTCTGGACCCTGCTGCGCAAGGAACTGTCGGTCGCGCTGATCAACGGCCTCTGCCTCGGCGTCGGCCTGGGCCTGATCGTGCTGCTGTGGTTCCGCCAGCCCGGCCTGTCGCTGGTGATCGGCACCGCCCTGACCATCAACCTGCTGACCGCCGCCGCCGGCGGCGTGCTGGTGCCGCTGACCCTCAAGCGGCTGGGCTTCGACCCGGCCCTGGCCGGCGGCGTGATCCTGACCACCCTGACCGACGTCATGGGCTTCCTCAGCTTCCTCGGGCTGGCGACGCTGATTCTGTTGCGTTGATGCGGCAGCGTTGGATGCGGTCGCGGTCGATGCGGCAGCGCTGAGGCTGTCGCATCGTTGTCGGGTGGACGGTGCCGCGCCGATCCGGCCCTGCCGAAGCGCCTGCACTGGCCTGCCTTCGTACGTTCGAGACCGACGCTCGCGCACACCGCTTCGGCGGTCGCGGCTAACGCCGCTCCTACAAGAAGCCGCGCCGCCCTTGTAGGAGCGGCGTAAGCCGCGACCCACCAAATGGCTGGTCTTGGTGCCGCGCTTGCGTACATCGCTGCGATGGGTCGCGGCTTGCGCCGCTCCTACCCCAAGGCCACGTACCAGGGTAGGAGCGACGCAAGTCGCGACCGCGCCACCGCGCCCCCCGGCGCCGTCGGATCGACCGGCGTCGTCGCAACCCTGGGCTCCAGCCCGGACAGTCGCCGGACACGGGCCGCGACGCAGGTCCTGGATTGGCCGGCCGCTCGCGCCGATGATGCTCGCAGCCCGCATCCCGCCGCGGCGGCGAACCCACGCGCTCGGCGCCGCCGCCCACGAGTCCGCCGCCATGCCCGATCTTCGCGAACACGGCTGTTTCCTCGAACGCGAACTGCTGCTCGCCGACGGCGCGCTGCATCGGTATCAGGTGTTCGTCCCCTCGCGCCGCGCCGGCGGCGAGCGGCCGCCGCTGATCCTGTTCCTGCACGGCTCCGGCGAGCGCGGCGACGACAACCGGCGCCAGCTCGAGGTCGGCCTGGGTCCGGTGATCCGCGCGCGCATGGACAGTTTCCCGGCGCTCGTGGTGTTTCCGCAGATGCATGCCGACCGCGACGACCCCGGCCATTACGCGTTCACCGCGCTGGCGATCCTCGACCATGCCCAGGCCGAGTTCGATCCCGATCCGCAGCGCATCCTGCTGACCGGCCTGTCGATGGGCGGGTTCCTGAGCTACGAGCTGGCGCTGATGCGGCCCGAGCGGTTCGCGGCGGTCGCCCCGATCTGCGGCGGCTTCGACCCGCCGCACGGCTGGAATCCGCGCCGCATCGCCGCGCTCGGCGGGGTGACGACGCTGGACGAAGCGGCGCGGCGGCTGGCCTCGACGCCGCTGTGGATCTTCCACGGCGCCCGCGACGACATCGTGCGGCCGGAACGCTCGCGCGAGATGGTCGAAGCGCTGCATCGC
This sequence comes from Lysobacter sp. BMK333-48F3, assembly GCF_019733395.1. NCBI lineage: Bacteria > Pseudomonadati > Pseudomonadota > Gammaproteobacteria > Lysobacterales > Lysobacteraceae > Lysobacter > Lysobacter sp. BMK333-48F3. Next base: position 170,912 of record NZ_JAIHOO010000001.1, read on the forward strand.
GCAGGCTCCAGCGCCCGCTACACCGAATTCGCCGACGCCGACCACAACGCCTGGGACCCCGCCTACGCCACGCCCGAGTTCTGGGACTGGCTGTGGTTGCAGCGACGGGATTAGAGATTAGGGATTGGCAAAAAGCAGATCCGGCGGATCGCATGCGACGCAACGCCACCACTCGGCGCTAGTGCTCAACCAATCCCAAATCCCCAATCCCGGCCCCTAGGGATTCGGGATTGGCAAAAGCGGATTCGACAGATCGTATTCCGCGCAACGCCACCACTCGGCGCTGACGCTCGACCAATCCCCAATCCCCAATCCCCAATCCCGAATCCCCAATCCCGGCCCTTCAGGCCTTCTTGACGAACTCGGTGCGCAGCACGAGGCCCTTGACCTTGTCGACGTTGCACTCGATCAGTTCTTCGTCGTCGGTCAGGCGGATGTTCTTGCACAGGGTGCCGCGCTTGAGCGTCACCGAGGTGCCCTTGACCTTGAGGTCCTTGATCACCAGCACCGAGTCGCCGTCGGCCAGTGCGGTACCGTTGCTGTCTTTCACGATCATTGCGTTCTCCTTCGGGCAAAAACGCCGCGGCCGCGCCAAGGCGCGGCCGCGACGGAAATCCTGTGCCGCGGCTCAGCCCTTGAGCAGGGCTTCGAGCACAGCCATGCGCACGGCGACGCCGTTGGCGACCTGGGTCAGGATCAGCGACTGCGGGCCGTCGGCGACCTCGTCGGTGATCTCCACGCCGCGGTTCATCGGGCCGGGATGCATGACCACCGCGTCGGCGGCGGCGCGCTTGAGCCGGGCCGCGGTCAGGCCGTAGTCGCGGTGGTAGTCCTCGAGCGAGGACACCAGCCCTTCTTCCATCCGCTCGCGCTGCAGGCGCAGCATCATCGCCGCGTCGACGCCGTCCAGCGCCGCGTCGAGGTCGTCGGTGACGATGCAGCCGTCCAGGCTGCCGTCGTCGGGCAGCAGCGAAGCCGGGCCGCAGACCCGGATTTCGCCGGCGCCGAGCGCGCGCAAGGCCTGCAGGTCGGAGCGGGCGACGCGCGAATGCTTGACGTCGCCGACCATCGCCACGCGCAGGCGGGAGAAATCGCGGCCCTTGGCCTGGCGCAGGGTCAGCATGTCGAGCAGGCCCTGGGTCGGGTGCGCGCTGCGGCCGTCGCCGGCGTTGACCAGGCAGCTGCCCGCGCGCGCCTGCCGCGCCAGCGCGGCGACCGCGCCGTCCTCGCGATGGCGGACCACGAAGCCGCGCACGCCCATCGCCTCGATGTTCTTGAGCGTGTCGAGCGCGGTTTCGCCCTTGCTGGTCGACGAAGTCGATGCGTCGAAGTTGAGCACGTGCGCGCCGAGCTGCTGGGCCGCCAACTGGAAGCTCAGCCGGGTCCTGGTCGAGGGCTCGAAGAACAGGGTGCAGACCGCGATGCCGGCCAGGGCGCGGCTGTCGTAGTGGCCTTCGGCGAAGGCCTGGGCGCGGATCAGCAGCGCCTCCAGCGATTCGCGCGTGGCGTCGGCCAGGCTCAGCAGGTGGCGCGAGCCGGGGGAATCGTGAGCGGTCGTATTCATGCGTTGGAAACGTGTTCGATATCGGTGGCGTCGTCGGGAGCGGCCAGCCAGCGTTCGACGATGACCGCGGCGGCCACCGCGTCCAGCGCCTCGGCGTCGCGGCGGCGCTTGCGGCCCTCGGCGCGGTCGGCGGCGAAGCGGTGCGCGGCTTCGATCGAGCTGGAGCGTTCGTCGACCAGCACCACCGGCAGGCGGTAGCGGGCGCGCAGCTGGCGGGCGAAGGCGTGGGCGCGGGCGCGGGCCGGCTGGTCGCCGCCCTCCAGGGTCATCGGGTCGCCGACGATCAGGCCGTCGGGGCGCCATTCCTTGTGCAGGCGGTCGATCGCGTTCCAGTCCGGACCGACGCCGTGCACGTCGATCACCGCCAGCGCGCGCGCGCCGTGGCCGAACGCACTGGCCACCGCGACGCCGATGCGTCGCGCGCCAACATCGAAACCCAGGACGGTGCCGTCGCGTCGAATCGCCGCCGAACTCATGCGTGCCCGGCGTAGTCGGCCAGGTGGGCGAAATCGACGCCGATGCGGCCGGCGGCGGCATGCCAGCGCGCGTCCAGCGGCAGCCGGAACAGCAGTTCGGCGTCGGCCGGCGCGGTCAACCAGTCGTTCTCGGTGATTTCGTGTTCGAGCTGGCCCGAACCCCAGCCGGCGCAGCCCAGGGCGACGATCGCGTTGGACGGGCCCTCGCCCTTGGCCATCGCTTCGAGGATGTCGCGCGAGGTGGTCAGGAACAGGTCGCTGCCGATCACCAGGGTCGAATCCCAGCGGGTGCCGCCGTCGTGGAGGACGAAGCCGCGCTCCGGATGCACCGGGCCGCCGGCCAGGACGATCTGCGCGCGCAGCTTCTCGTCGCCGCCGTCCACGCCCATCTGGCCGAACACCTCGCCCAGGGTGTACTCGGACGGACGGTTGACGACGATGCCCATGGCGCCGTCGGTGTCGTGCTGGCAGATCAGGGCCACGCTGCGCGAGAAATTGGTGTCGGCCAGCGCGGGCAGCGCGATCAGGACCTGGTTCGCGAGGGGTGTGGGCATGGCGGACATGGCTCGCATTCTAGCCTGCCCGGCGTGAATTCGGCGCTGGCCGGCGCACGTTTCGGCGATCCAGCGCCCGCGGCGGACCGCGGGCCGCCCGCCGCGCCGACCCGGCCGCCGCCCCGCGCGGACCCCGCCGTACGGCCCTGGATTCCGCCTGCGCGGCACACCACAATCCAGGCCCGAGCTCCCACGAGGTCTCCATGTCGGGCTATTGCGACATCGCCCCGGGCCATCCGGTCCACGGCCACTACCACGATCACGAGTACGGCTTCCCGCAGCGCGACGAAGCCGAGCTGTTCGAACGCCTGATCCTGGAGATCAACCAGGCCGGGCTGAGCTGGGAAACCATCCTGCGCAAGCGCGAGGGCTTCCGCCGCGCCTACCACGGTTTCGACGTCGACCGCGTCGCCGGCTACGGCGAAGCCGACCGCCTGCGCCTGCTCGACGACCCCGGCATCATCCGCAACCGGCTCAAAGTCGACGCGGCGATCCACAACGCCGGGGTGGTGCAGGGCCTGCGCGCCAGCCACGGCGGCTTCGCCCAGTGGCTGGACGCGCACCAGTTGCTCGACGGCCGGCCGCGCGACAAGGCCGGCTGGGTCAAGCTGTTCAAGCGCAGCTTCCGCTTCACCGGCGGCGAGATCACCGGCGAATTCCTGATGAGCCTGAGCTATCTGCCCGGCGCGCACCGCGACAGCTGCCCCGCTTATCGCCGCATCGAAGCCATCGGCCCGTATTGGCGCCGCGCCGAGCGCCTGGCCGGCGGCGCCACCGTCGCCTCGGCCAAGACCCCGCGCCGGACCGCAGCCGAATGAGCCGCGGCCCGCGCATGCGCGCCGCTGCGCTGATCGCCGCCGGGGCGGCCGCAGCCGCCGTCGCCGGCCCGACACTCGCCGCCCCGCCGGCCGATGCGCGCGGCCTGCTCGAACGCCTGGCCGGGCAGATCGCCGCCCTGCCCGCCGACGAGCCGATGCCGATCGATCGCGCGCTGGAGCGCTACGCCGACCGCAGCGGGATCGAACTGCGGGTCGAACAGGACGACGAGGCCGGCGCGCTGGAACGCAAGCGCCCGCTGGGACTGTCCGATGCGGAGTGGCGTGCGTTCCTCGCCGCCTGGAAGACCGGCGCGATCGCGATCGAATCGGAGAACGGCGGCGCCGGCCTGACCTTTCTGGACCTGGACCAGGACGGCCATCGCGACCTGATCGTCGATCAGTACGTCGGCGGCACCGGCTTGTATAGCTATGTTTCGACCCTGCGCAACGATCCCGCGACGGGCTACGCCGACCGCGGCGCGAGCTTTTCGATCAACGGCCGCGGCGGCGACCAGGCCCTGTACTGGCTGCGCATCGACGGCCGCAGCTATGCCGCCTACCGCGACGGTGTGTACGGGCGCGATACGCTGACCCTGCAACGCGCCATGTCGCCGGCGCCGCCCGCGGGCGCGACCGTTCCGGCCCTGGTGCTGCGCTACCGCTACCGCCACCGGGTGCTGCCGGCCGGCGCAGAGGCGCGCGGCGACGATGCCGAACAGGCGGCGCTCGACGCCGATGCGGATTTCGCCGCCGCCGCCGACCGCGCCCTGGCCGAGGTGCGCCTGAATCGCGACGGCAGCCAGCGCCTGCCCGCCGCCGAGGCGCGCTGCCCGGCGCCGCCGGGCACGCCCGCCGAAGACGACGTCTGGCCCTGGCACGGCGCCGGCCACTACAGCTTCGACTTCGCCGCGACCGCCCGCGTGCGCACGCCGCGCGCCTGCTACGCGGCGACGGTGATCGCGTTCCGCAGCAGCTACCTGAAGTCCTATGCCGGCTGCTGCATGCTGTGGGTGCAGACCCGCCCCGGCGACGCCGTCGCCGAGCGGCCGCTGGACACCCAGCGCTGGCGCGAGAACCTGGCGATCGAACAGGTCGATGCGGGCGGCGGGGAATAGGAACCCGGCCAGGCCCCCTCCCGCTTCGCGCCAGCCGATCCCAGCCCGATCGCGATCGACCAACGCCGCCCGCCGCAGCCCCCCTTCCCTCCAGAGACCACACGCCGTTCCCCCCTTTGAAAAAGGGGGGCCAGGGGGGATTTGCTCTTGCTCCAGCTTCCACCCCAACCCATCCGCCCCCACACAACAAGGATCGCAGCCCGAACTGATCTACCATGGCCGCGCACGTCATGGACGACATCGCGACCGGCCGCCAGGCCGGCGCACCGGTGCGTCGTCCGCGCCACCGCCAGGATCCAGGATGCATCCGTCTCCCGCAGCACTGCCCCGCTCCACCCGCTGGTTCATCGTCGCCGTCGCCGTGCTGCAAGGCCTGGCCTTGTACCTCACCGGCCGCTACGCCGCCGCGCTCGGCGGCAGCGGCCTGCCGATCGCCCTGTACGCATTGCTGCTGGCGGTGCCCGCGGCGATGCTGCTGAGCGTGCAAGGCCTGCGCGATGCGCGCTTCTGGCAGCAGACCGTCGGCCTGGGCCTGCTGGTCGGCGCGCTGGGGGCCTGGGCCGCCTGGAGCGCCACCGGCGCGCCGCAAATCGAGACCGAATCGGTGCTGGCGCCGTTCGCGGTCAGCCTGGCCATCGCCTGGTTCATCGCCCTGCCTTATCTGCAATGCCGGATCGAACACCAGCGCTGGTGCGCGCCGTACCAGGCGCTGTTCGAGCACGGCTGGCAGAACGCGCTGACCCTGGCCCTGACCGGGGTCTTCGTCGCCATCTGCTGGGGCGTGCTCGGCCTGTGCGCGGTGTTGTTCAAGCTGATCGGCATCGGCGTGTTCGCCGAGCTGTTCGTGCAACCGGGCTTCGCCTGGCCGGTCAGCGGCTTGATGGCCGGCCTCGGCCTGCTGGTCGGCCGCACCCAGCAAAAGCCGGTGCAGATCGCGCGCCAGGTGCTGTTCGCGATCTTCAAGGGCCTGCTGCCGCTGCTGGCCCTGGTCGCGGTGCTGTTCGTGCTGAGCCTGCCGTTCACCGGCCTGGAGGCGCTGTGGCGCACGCGCGCGGCGACGCTGATCCTGATGTGCGTGATCGCCCTGCTGGTGCTGTTCGTCAACGCCGTGTTCCAGGACGGCAGCGGCGAGCCGCCCTATCCGCGCGCGCTGCGCCGGGTGGTCGACGCCGCGTTGCTGAGCCTGCCGGTCTACGCCGGACTGGGCCTGTATGCGCTCGGCCTGCGCATCGTCCAGTACGGCTGGACCGGCGACCGCTTCTGGGCCCTGCTGGCCTCGGTGCTGCTGGCCGCCTACGCCTGCGGCTACGCCTGGGCCGTGCTGCGCCCGCGACGCGGCTGGCTGCACGGCATCGCCCGGGTCAACGTGATCGTTTCGCTGATCGCGCTGGCGCTGGCGGTCGCGGCCAATTCGTTGCTGCTGGACCCGCACCGGCTCAGCGTCGGCGACCAGCTCGCGCGCCTGCGCGACGGCCGCGCCACGGTCGCCGATTTCGACCTCAAGCATCTGCGCTTCCACAGCGGCCGCCGCGGCTACCAGGCCTTGCTCGCGCTGCGTCGCGAGCCGAAGTTCGCGACCCCGGCCGCGCGCGATGCGCTCGCCGAGGCGATCGCGACGGACAGCCCCTGGTACAGCCCCGCGGACCGGCGCGAACAGGCGCCGCGCACCGCCGCCAACGCCTTGCAGCGGATCGCGCGCGCGCCCGGCCTCGACCCGGTCGAACCGGTCTGGCTGCAAGCGGTGCTGGAGCGCGAGCTGTCCGCGCCCGATTGCCTGCGCGAGGACGCGCGCTGCGTGCTGATGGCGCCGGACCTGGACCGCGACGGCATGCGCGAATACCTGCTGTGCGAAATCGAGGAATACGGCTCGACCTGCACCCTCTACGCCCTCGACGGCGGGCGCTGGGGCGTGGCCGCGCGCAGCTTCATCGGCACCCGCGAGCGCGGGACCGAGGCGCTGGAGGCGGCGATGCGGGCCGGCAAGGTCGAGGCGGTGCCGCCGCGCTGGCCGGAACTGCGCTTCGGCGACGGCAAGCCTTTCTCGCTGAACGAAGACACCTCGCCCCAGCGCAGCGAACCGGTCGATCCGGCCGCGCTGCAGCGTTTGCGGGACGCTCCGCGCCGCTGAACCCGCGGCGCGATCACAACCGCATCCGCACCTCGCGCGGCGCCGCCGGCGGCGCCGCGCCGTCGTTCCAGAACGCTTCGACCCAGGGCCGCACCAGGTCGAGTTCGGTCGAGGCGCCGCGCACGCCGGGAAAGCGGCGCAGATTGGCCGACTGCAAACCGAGCATGCGCGCGTCCTGGTCGTTGACCCGTTTCAGCAACGGCCACACCAGCCGCCGCACCAGCCAGGCCGGCGCCCAGCGGTTCTCGACGTGCAGGCTGGCGAACACCGCCGTGGACGCCGCGCTTTCCGGGCTGAAATGCAGGCTGATCCGCACCGTGCCGCCGTTGCGGTAGCGGTATTCGATCTGCGCGCTGCCGGGCGCGTCGAAGCGGGCGCGTTCGCTGTCGCGCGGCGACTCGAACAGCCGGTACAACAGGCCCGATTGCTGCGCCTGCCCGCGATAGCTCACCTCGAACCCGTCCGCGTTCGGTGCGAACCGCGCCAGCACCTCGCTGCGCGCGCCGCCGCGCCGGACCAGGCCGGGATGGATCCAATGCGTATGCAACGGGTCGAGGAAGTTTTCGACCGCATCGACCACGTGCGCCGGCCAGCGGGTCTGCCACAGGAAGCGCCGCGAACCCGGGCCGAACTCGCGCACCAACGGCGCCAGCTCGCCCTCGTCGCGGCCGTCCAGGCGCAGCCAGATCAGGCCGTCGTGCTCGCGCACGGCGATGCGGCGCACGCGCACCGACGGCAACGCGGCATCGGGCGACAGGCCGGGGATCTCGCACAGGCGGCCGTCGCGGTCGAAGCGCCAGCCGTGGTACGGGCAGACCAGCCCGTCGCCGGTCGCGCAACCGGCCGACAACGGCGCGTGCCGGTGCGGGCAGCGGTCTTCCAGGGCGAAGGCCTGGCCATCGCCGGTGCGCGCCAGCACCACCGGCCGGTCGAGCAAGCGCACCGCGACCGGCGTGCGCCGCAACCGCTCGGCGCACAGCGCGGCGAACCAGCGCGAGGCATGGCTGGGGTGCCAGTCGCTCATCGCGCGCCCTCGCCGCTCACAGCGCGAACCGACGCATGATCGGCACGCCGACGTGCTGCGTCGCCGCGGCCAGGAAGGCGATCGCGCGCCGGGTCGCGCGCGGCAGGTGCCGCGCATACACCGCGCTGTATTCGATCGCCGGCTCGCCGCCGCGCAGGCGCTTGAAGTGCGCCGCGCCGGCGCTGAAGTTGATCGTCTCGCCGCTGCGCAGCGCGTGCTCGAAGGTGCAGGCGGTGGCCAGCCGATACAGCCCCTCGCGCTGCGGCCGGCCGGTGTCGTAGCCGACGATGGGGGTGGTCAGGCAGCCGCCGAGGCGGAACTGCCCGGCCACGCACAGCAGTTGCCCGTCCCGGTCGCGGAAGCCGTCGAAATGCAGCAGTCCCTGGCGGTGCCATTGGCGCATGAACTCGGCGCGATAGTGCGGATTGCAGGCCGAATACTTGTCCAGGTACAGGCGCCGGTACAAGTAGGCGATGCGTTCGTAGTCGGCCTCGCCGATCTCGCCGTTGCCGGCGCGTCCCGGATGCTTGGCCGCCAGGCGCAAGTCCATCGCCAGGTTGTGGCGCCGCCGCGCCAGGCTAGCGACGTCGCGGTACAGATACACCTGGCGGCTGCCGATCAGTTCGAAGCCCAGCGCTTGCAGTTGCGCCAGCCAGTCGCCGTGCTCGCACTCGTTGAGCGAGCGCAGCCACAGCGCATGCTGCGGCCAGCGCTGGCGCGCGACGTCGAGCAGTTGTCGCAGCGGCGTCGCCGCCAGCGGCGGATACAGATTGGTCGACAGCAGCCAGTTGTTGATCGCGACCGCGCGGTCGATCCGCGCCCGCTGCAGCCGACCCGCGCCGAACCGCCCCAGGGCGCGCAGCAGCGGCGCGGCCCACGGCGGCGCGTAACGGATCGCCTCCTCGGCGGCGTAATCGGCGTAAGCGGTGCGCGGCGAACAGACCCAGGCATTGTCCGGTTCGTCTTCGTTGATCGTCACCGGCAGGCTCAGTTCGCCTGCATCCAGCATCTCGACCCGAGTGGCGAGGTTGGCGACATAGCGCTGCGGATCGCGGCCGACATGCAGTCGGGCGAACGCCGCCGACGCGCGGTTGAACGCCTCGATCGCCGTCGCCGTCGTCGTCGCCCCGTTCATAGCTCGGGCAGATCCTCGCCGTCCCATTCGATATCGCGCGTCGCCGCCTCGCGCAGGCTGCAGCCTCGGCGCAGCGCGACGCCGGCATAGGCCGCCACGTCGACCAGCGCGCCCCAGGTCGGCGCGCGATCGCCCGACGGCGACAGCACGTCCTCGGCGCGCGCCCAGTCGCACCGCCATTGCGCGCCGCGGCCGTCGCGCAGGGCCTGGACCAGGCCCGGGCCGAGCATGATCGGCGCGATCATCCGCGCCCGACCCGCGCCCGCGTCGATGCAGGCCATGTCCGCGCCCATCAGGGCCGCCGGCAAGGGCGCGTCGGGCGCGAACAGGTGCACGCCGCTGATCGCGCGCGGATTGCATTCCAGCACGGTCGGCACGCCGTCCTCGCCGAGGATCCAATCGAAGGAAATCTGACCGCTGAAACCGAGCCTGGCGACGAAGCGCGCGACGAACTCGCGGATCGCCGGGGTCGGCTGCGGATCGAAATAGAAGCTGGAACTGCGCGCCAGCCGGTAGGCCGGCCGGTACACCGCGTGCGCCAGCAACCGGCCGCGATCGGCGATGCCGTAAGAACACAGCTCGGTGCCGGCGTGGAAACGCTGCGCGACCCAGGTCTGGCCCAGCCCCAGCGGCGCGGCATCGGCCGGCAACCCATCCGGGTGCAGACGCACATGCACGCCGAAGCGCGAATACTCCGGCTTGAGCACCAGCGGCCGGTCGCCGGCCCACTCGCGCGCCTGCTCCAGGCTCGTCACCGCGACGCTGTCCGGCACGCGCGCGCCGCAGTCCCGCGCCAGCTCGAGAAACCGCCGTTTGCTGTGCAAGGCGCGCAGGGTTTCGAAGTCCTCGGCGAGCACCCGCACCGAGCGCGGCAACGCCTGACGGTAACGCGAGACGGTGAACACCTCCTCGCAGGTCGGCACGATCAGGTCGATGCGTTCGGCCGCGGCGATGCGCGACAGCGCGGCGACGAAACCGGCCGCGTCCGTGCGCGGCGACGGCAACCGGTGCGCCCGGAACACCGCGCTCGACCACGCCCCGAGCCGGCACGACACGCTGTCGGCGACATGCACCGTCCACGCCGCATGGGCGAAGCTGCGCGCCAGTTCCAGAGCCGCCGGAGCGCGCGGCCCCAGGATCAATACATTCGCCATCGTCCATCCCGGCCGGCACGGCGCCGGTGGTTCGCTATCGCCTCATCGCCGGCATCCCGCGCGGCAGGTGCATTAGGCAACAGGGCGACGGAAATGGGAACGCGGGTGCGGACTGCGGCCCGGTGCGGATGCGGCCGCGACCGCCGTGGCGAAACCGGACCGACGCCCCGCTCCGTCCGCGACGGCTCGCTCGGCATGGCCGGATTGGCCCGCTGCGCCTAGGGTCGGCCCCAGATACCCGCTGCCCCCTTCAGAGCGTAGTCTGAAAATCGACTAAAAACGTTTTCATACGAGGCAAGGCCGGCGCAAAGCCGGACTCATCCAGGGAGGAACCGCTCATGGCAGACGCAAGTTCCGGCGTATCGGGCGCTTCATCGCGAGACTCGGCCAGCTCGGCAAGTTCGGCGCAACACAGCCAGGCCGCCAACGAAGTCGCCGAGTCGCAGCTGGCCGAGGCCATCTCCGCGCTCGGCGGGGTCCCCACGCCCTCGCTGGTCGAAGCCGCACCGGTCGACCTCAGCATCGCAGTCAGTGCGCTGTCGCAGCTCAACGCCATGACCGTCGACGCACCCGCCCTGGATTTCTCGTCCTTGAACGCGCTGGGCGGCGTGGTATCGACCCCGGCCAACTACGCCGAAGTCGCGCAGAGCCTGCCGGCCGCGCCGGCGGTCGAAGAATTCAACGCCTTCTCGCCGAGCTTCGCCATCACCGGTTTCGACCCGGCCGACATCGCCAACGCCGACATCAACGCCATCGGCCTGGAAGTCGGCCTGACCTACGACGGCAACATCACCGGCGCCCTGTCCGCGACCTACGCCCCGGCCCCGGGCACGGCGACCGTGCAAGGCCACATCGGCATCGCCGACGCCTTCGACTCGGCGCGCTTCGGCTTCACCGCCGGCCCCTTCGGCAACGGCGCCACGCCCGGCCTGGGCCTCAACGCCGCCGCCCACTTCGACCTGGGCACGGTCAACGCCTTCGACCTCAGCGCCGCGGTCAACTTCGACCCCAACGGCCTGCGCAACGCCAACGTCAACGCCACGCTGACCCACGAAGTCGACGACGCCCTCGACGCCTACGCCCAGGGCAGCCTCAACTTCGACCACGACGGACTACAGAGCGTCAACGGCGGCACCGGCCTGCGCTTCGACCAGGGCGGCGTGTCCTGGAGCCTGGGCGGATTCGGGCGGATGGATGCGCGGACCGGGGATGCGACGGGGGGAGTCCGGTTTGATGCGCGGATCAGGTTCTGATCGAAGCTGAAGATAGTTCGCTAAGGCACGAGTCTGCGCTGGCTACAATGCCCGCATGAATACCGGAACCGATCCAAGCAAACAGGCGTGGAGTAAGTACAGAATCGTACGGATCTTCTACTGGACCTGCTTTCTCTGCTTCGGCGCAATTTGCTTTACCCGCAGTCCGGCTTGGATCTTGATCAGTGCAGTCGCCCTGCACCTGATAGGCATGCTATGCGCCATGGCGCGCTGCCCTCATTGCGACCAGCATGTCGGCCACTACAAGAAGAGCTTCATAGGCCGTCCGTGGCCTCTGGGCGGGTGGTGCGTCAACTGCAAGCGGAGGCTCTTCCTCCCGGCACGCAAGCTCGCTTGAACGACGTCGCTGGTTGGCTGCGCGGATCGGGCGCTGAGCATCCTGGGCCAGCGGGATACCGACTGAAAAGCAAACACTGCCATATCAACCACGCGGCACTTGAACCAATCCTACCGCGCGCCCGAAATGTCCATCCCGCGCTGCTCTCCGAGCAATGTCTAACTACGGTAGAAGCTTCGCTCGAGAGTCGATATGAGTTGCTGCTCATCGAGAACCATGTGAGCCACATCTTCTTCTCTTACAAAAAAAAGAGGCTCATCCTCTGCACTGAGCTCATTGAACAGCGCTACCACCCCTTGTCCCGAAGCCTCTTTCTTCTCCAGATACCGCAAAGTTTGAACGACTGGAACCGTCATTTCCGCGTCAACAAATGTTACAAGGAAATAGATACAGCCGACCTTCAACGAGGCACGACCAAAAGCATGGATCGCTTCATTCATGAGAATCAGCTCGCAAAACCAAGTGCAGATAATCCAATAAGGATGAGCAGACCACAAGCGGCAGCCCCCGCCTTCCCTATGTTGTTCCACACATCTTCGCTTCCCGCATTGACATCAACCGGGCACGCCCCCCCACTACATGGTTCTTCACAGTTGCAACTCAACTCCTTATTAACCCAGCCCTTAACGGGAGTTCCGCCGACAATACTTGTTGCCTTAATGGCCCTAACGCGACATGAAATTAACTTGCGTGGCGCGCAGCGACGCTGGCATTGCAACTCCTGCTCTGCAGAACAATATGACCAACGCATTTCGGTCTTGTCCTTAGCAAGACCCAGCGAATCAACCCAGGCCAGCGGATTTCCCCCGACGTATACAAATGTACTGACGCCCCCCAACAATCCAACCGGGTCGCTCTGAACATATCTCCCCAATGCCGCATCGTAATCCCGAAAATAGTTGTAATTTAGTGCAGCAGCGGCATCATATTTTTGCCCCGGAAAGCGCAGATCGAACGCAAACATAGCGCCATCTTGATCCGGATCTTGATTCGGAGTGTCATTACCGAACGCCTCCCCTTTGGCGCCCCAAGACCAAATGACAACATTGCGATTCGCATCGATTACCGCACGTGGAGTACCAAGATGATCGGATTGGACGTAATCCAGATTTTGAGCGGTGCCTGCACTGATAATAATGCCGACGAGTGATCCGCTGAACCACACAGCCTGCTGATTGGGCATTCCATCGGAAGCGTAGTCGCCCACCCAATGTCCGGCTTCGTCGTACAGCGTGTAGACCGCAACCGAGCCGCCGACACCATTGGTCGCTGCGACACGTTCGCCCTTGGCGTTGTAGCGATAGCTACGGCTCACCACGCCACCCAACTTGACCTGACTCATGCGGTCGTTGGCGTTGTAGACGAACTCCTTAGCCGCACCACCAATACTGGTGGTGTTGCCGACCGCGTCGTAGCCGCGGGCGATGCCGCCCACATCGGTCAGGCGATGGCTGGTGGCCGGGTAGCTGTAGGTCGTCGCCGTGCCCGCGCGTAGCAAGCTGGTCCGATTGCCGGTGGCGTCGTAGCCGTAGGTCTCCAGCGGCGTGCCGGTGGGGCCGTCGCGGGTGATCTTCAGCCGCCCCAAGGCGTCGTAGTCGTACTTGGCCAGGAAGGCGCTCTGCAGGCCGTCCTTAAGCTCGGTTAGCTCCCCTACTTCGTTGTAGCCATAAGCCAACGACAGGCCGCCGGCGGCAGGATCGAAGATAGTCTTGGCGCGGTAGTCGAGGTCGTAAGTCCGGCTCAGGCTGCGGCCGTTGCCGTAGGTCCAGCCGGTGGCCGGGCCGAACGGCAGGTAACCGACGTTGTTCAGCAGCACGCTGCGCACGCCGCCGGCCGCGGTCACGCCGATCTCGACGATGCGGCCCTGGGCGTCGCGCACGTAGTCGGCGACCGCGCCATCCGGGTAGGTCAGCGCGCTCAGTTCGCCGGCCAGGGTGTAGGCATAGCGCAGGGTGAAGGACTGGGCGTCGACCGACTGGACCTTGCGCACCACCCGGCCGAAGCGGTCGTAGCAGTACTTCAGCTCGGTGCCTTCGGTGCGCATCGCGGTGACCCGGCCGACGGCGAAGGTTTCGCCGGTCGTGCAGGCCGCGTTGACCGTGTCGTAGTCGTACTCGACGTCGTTCGCACCGCTGCCATAGGACACGGTCTTCGGCCGGCCCAGCGCATCGTAGGTATAGGTGTGCGGATTAGCGTCGTTGGCGTCCTGCTTGGTCGCCACCTGGCCGGCGGCATTGAAGGTGCGGGTAGTGACGCCGGTGTCCGGGCTCGACAGCTGGACCTGGTCGCCGAAGCCGTTGTAACCGTAGGTCGTATTCAGGCCCTTCGGGTCGTTGACCTGGGTCAGGCGATCGAGGGCGTCGTACTGGTACTCGATCTTGGCGTTGATGCCGCCGACGTCCTGCAGGGTCTTGGCTAGGCGGTTCAGCGGGTCGTAGTCGTTGTCGGTCTTGCGGTTCAGCGCGTCGGTAGTCAGATCGCCGTTGCCGGCCGCGTCGTAGGTGAACGCGGTCGGGTGTCCGTCCGCGGTCTTGGCGGTCTTGAGCTGACCGAGCTGGTTGTAGATCCGCGACAGGGTGCGCTTGAGCGCGCCGTTGGCGTCGCGTGTATCTTCCTGAGTGCGGTTGCCGGCGGCATCGACGGTGTAATGGATGCGGTTGCCGGCGTTGTCGTAGACGTCGCTCAGCCGGTGCGCCGCGTCGTAGTCGTAGCGGACGAAGGCGCCGTCGGGCTGGACCACCTTCTTGACCTGGCCGATCAGGTCGTACTCGTAGCGGGTGATGACGTCATCGGTTTCGGATGCCGCATTGGCGCCGCGCACCTTGCTGGCCTTGAGCCAGCCGCGCGGGTAGTACTCCAGGTCGGTGACCACGCCGTTGGCGTCTTTGCTCGACAGCAGTCGACCGGCGGTGTCGTAGCGCAGGTACTCAGTCGTATGGCCGAGCGCGTCGACGACCTTCCACAGGTCGCCCTTGCGGTAGGCGCAGGTCGCCGGCACCGTGGCGCAGACCGGATCGTCGCTGGCGTAGTAGGTATAGCTGACAACATCGGCCACGTCGCTGCGCGGGCCGTCGACCGACTTGAGCAGGCCGACGATGGGGCAGGTCCCCGCAGTTACGTCCGCTGCCTCGCAGTAGCTGGTCGTGGTGGTGCGCTCGGCATTGGTGGCCGGGTCGATCTGGGTCGAGGTCAGGCGCTGGCCGCGGGTGTTGTAGCTCCACTTGGACTTGGCGACCAGGGCGTTGGCGTTGTCGAAGGTGCGGCGCTCGATGGGTTTTGACACAAACTGTGGGTGCCAATCGATTTCGACCAAACGGCGAGTGCCACTCGCATCATTGGCCGCATCAATGCGCCTTACCAGTTGTCCGCGAGAGCTATAGTCGTAGTCGGCTTGCACCCCGGCCGTCGTGACTACATCGGGACGCCCATCCGCGGCGTAGGTGTACTGCTTCGGCGTCGGAACACAGTCCGAACAAGTCGTGGTTCGCGACATCGGCAGCGCGACGCCACCGCGCACTTCGATGCCCATCGTGTAGGTACTACCACCAGGCATGCCCATGACCGCCTGTTGAACGACATCGCCGTTCAAGCCGTAAGCCACCGTATGCAGGTCAGCACCGCTTCCCAGGTATGTGCTAGTGGCCCTGGATTTCGCGTCGTAAGTGGTGGAGGCGTATCGGCTCTGCGCCTCGTCCACGACGCCCGTCAGCAAGCCCGGCGCCGCTCCGCTCGCCACCAAACCCGCCTCGTTGTACAGGTACCCGACAAAGCTGCCGTCGGCGTACTCGACCCTGCTCAGATCGCCCGCAGGCGAATAGTCGAACGCAAGATAACCATCTGGAAGATTCAACCGCGCGATCAACTTGGCCGTGTTGTAAACGAATTCGATCGTTCGGCCCTGGACGTCGGTCACACGCTCCAACAGCCCAGTACTGGCTGAATAGCTGAGGTCCTGTGCGAACCCCGAAGGATCGACAATGCGAATCAGACGCCCTTGGGCGTCAAAAAAATCGTGCATTCCTTTGCCATCGTCGTACTCCCACCCGGTGGTCGCCCCCGCGACGACCGTTCGCGTCAGCCGTCCATTGACGTCCGCATCGGCGGTCCAGACCCCGTTGATATCGGCAAAACGGACGACCTTTCCGTCGGGACGCGCAACATATGCCATCCCCACGGTCCGATAGTGGACGATCGACGAAGAATAGCTGTGAGTGCGGTTGCGCCCGAGCGTCTTTGCTTCCGTCCGAAGCACGTCGGGAGCGCTGAAGCTGTTGTAGGTCCACTTGAACGTCAGCGGAAACGCGCCCTCGCCGGAGTACTCGGTCCGCGACTCGAACTTGTTTCCCGTGCCGACGTTTATCGGATCGCCATGACACTGATCGGGGCACGCTGGGGGACCCGCGTTCTCTGCAGGCTTTGCTTCGATCACGGGAGGGGAATGGAAACCGCCGTAATACCAGATCCAGCTGCCTTGGGCATCAGTTTCGCTGCTGCGGAACCAGCCCGCGGTGTAATACCCCGACCCCGCCATGCAGCCGGATTGCTGATTCATCGAAGCCAGAAAGCTCAGGCAAGCCTGACGGGCGTCCTCGTAGGTCGCACAGGCTCCGTCTACACGCACGTTCGTGGAGCTCATGTAGCGAGCTCCCAGGCTGCAGCCCGCATACGCCGAACCGCTGACGTACAAGAGAAACAGCCCGAACAGCGCCGGCAAAGCGCCGATTCCGCGACGTCCCAATCCAGCCCACATAGCACCGCTCCATGGCATGGCCGCCGGCCGACATCGCGCCGCGATTGCGTCCTAGCCAAATCCATTGTTGACCATTGCAGTCGCTATCGACCGCAGCCTGAGTCCGCGCCCCCTGTGCGGAGGCCGCTGCGATGATGCCTGACATGCATCTCGTTTTTTAATGATTTATATCGCAATTTAAGCTTGTCACATTACTCAGGCAGTCTCTCGCAAAACGCAACAACGTAAACAAAAACCCGGCCGAAGCCGGGTTGTTCGTATTCGCATCCTAAGCGCGGGGCTCAACGCACCTCCGCCACCTCGACCCCGTCCAGCCCCTGCGACAAGGTCCGCGCATCGCCGCCCTGGGCCAGCTTGATGCGCAGGCGCACTTCGTTCTGCGAGTCGGCGTAGCGCAGCGCGTCTTCGTAGCTGATCTCGCCGGCCTGGTACAGCTCGAACAGGCTCTGGTCGAAGGTCTTCATGCCCAGCTGCACCGAGTCCTTCATCAGCTCCTTGAGCTTGTGGATCTCGCCGTCGCGGATGTAGTCCTGGGCCAGCGGGGTGCCGAGCAGGATCTCCATCGCCACCCGCCGGCCCTTGCCGTCTGGGGTCGGGATCAGCTGCTGCGCGACCACGCCCTTGAGGTTCAGCGACAAGTCCATCAGCAGCTGGCCGCGGCGGTCTTCGGGGAAGAAGTTGATGATGCGGTCCATCGCCTGGTTGGCGTTGTTGGCGTGCAGGGTGCACAGCACCAGGTGGCCGGTTTCGGCGAAGGCGATGGCGTGGTCCATGCCCTCGCGGGTACGCACCTCGCCGATCATGATCACGTCCGGCGCCTGGCGCAGGGTGTTCTTCAGCGCGGCGTCCCAGCTGTCGGTGTCGATGCCGACTTCGCGCTGAGTGATGATGCAGCCCTCGTGGCGGTGCACGAACTCGATCGGATCTTCGATGGTGATGATGTGGCCGGTCGAGTTCTGGTTGCGGTAGCCGATCATCGCCGCCAGCGAGGTCGACTTGCCGGTGCCGGTGGCGCCGACGAAGATGATGATGCCGCGCTTGGTCATCGCCAGCGTCTTGATGATCGGCGGCAGGTTCAGCTCTTCGACGCTGGGGATCTTGGTCTCGATCCGACGCAGCACCATGCCGACCTGGTTGCGCTGGTAGAAGCAGCTGACGCGGAACCGGCCGACGCCGGTCACGCCGATGGCGAAGTTGCACTCGTGGGTCTTTTCGAACTCTTCGCGCTGCTGCGGGCTCATCACGTTGAGGACGAGGTCGCGGCTCTGCTGCGGGGTCAGCGGGTTCTGGGTGATCGGGCTGATCTTGCCGTGCACCTTCATCGACGGCGGCATGCCGGCGGTGATGAACAAGTCCGAGGCGCGCTGGTGCGCCATCAGCTTGAGGAAGGAGGTGAAGTCGATGGCGCCGGTCGCAGGGCTGGCCGGGGCGTTGGGAGTGGGATTGTTCATCTGACGACCTCCTTTGGAGGTGTAAAGCGGCAAAGAGAATTCGTGGGTGCCGGCCGTGGCCTGTTGCGTCCTGGCCGATCGCATCGGCCGGCGGCGCCGACGGCGCCGCCGACGCGCGCGGTCAATCGAACAACCGCTTGTCCTTGGCGTACTCGCGCGCCTGCGGACGCAGGATCATGCCGCGCTTGACCAGGTCCTGCAGGTGCTGGTCCAGGGTCATCATGCCGTAGGACTGGCCGGTCTGGATCGCCGAGTACATCTGCGCGACCTTGTCCTCGCGGATCAGGTTGCGGATCGCCGGGATGCCGACCATGATTTCCCAGGCCGCGGTACGGCCGCCGCCGACCTTCTTCAGCAGCGCCTGCGAAATCACCGCACGCAGCGACTCCGACAGCATCGAGCGCACCATCGGCTTTTCGCCGGAGGGGAACACGTCGATGATGCGGTCGACGGTCTTGGCCGCCGAGGAGGTGTGCAGGGTGCCGAACACCAGGTGGCCGGTTTCCGCGGCGGTCAACGCCAGGCGGATGGTCTCCAGGTCGCGCAACTCGCCGACCAGGATGTAGTCGGGGTCTTCGCGCAGCGCCGAGCGCAGGGCCTCGTTGAAGCCGTGGGTGTCGCGATGGACCTCGCGCTGGTTGATCAGGCACTTCTGCGAGGTATGGACGAATTCGATCGGATCCTCGACCGAGAGGATGTGCGCGTATTCGTTCTTGTTGATGTGGTCGATCATCGCCGCGAGCGTGGTCGACTTGCCCGAGCCGGTCGGCCCGGTGACCAGGATCAGGCCCTGCGGCTGCTCGATCAGCTGGCGGAAGATCGGCGGGCAGCCCAGGTCTTCCAGGCTCAGCACTTCCGAGGGAATGGTACGGAACACCGCGCCGGCGCCGCGGTTCTGGTTGAAGGCGTTGACGCGGAAGCGCGCCAGGCCGGGGATTTCGAACGAGAAGTCGACCTCGAGGAATTCTTCGAAGTCGCGGCGCTGCTTGTCCGACATGATGTCGTAGACCAGCGCATGGACCTGCTTGTGGTCCAGGGCCGGGATGTTGATCCGGCGCACGTCGCCGTCGACCCGGATCATCGGCGGCAGGCCCGCCGACAGATGCAAGTCGGATGCTTTGTTCTTGACCGAAAACGCCAGAAGTTCGGCGATATCCATGAGTGCTCCCCGCACTGCAGCGACCCGTCAACGGATCGGTAAAAAGCCAGCCCCAGGGGCCCGATTGCAACTTCAAGCTGGAACCCGACCACCCCCGAGAGGCAGTATAGCCCTCCAACGGCGCCATCGATCCAGCCCTTTCGAACAGGAACCCCACGTGCACGAGCACGTACTGCACGACATCTTGCAACAGTTGGCGCGAGCGGCGCATGACGCGGGACGGCCGGTACCTCGATTGCTTGCGGTCAGTAAGACCCAGGGTGAGACGGCGGTCGCGAATCTGGCCCGGCAGGGACAGGCCGCGTTCGGCGAGAACTACGTCCAGGAGGCCCTGGCCAAGCAGGACGCGCTGGCCGCCGCGGCCCCCGACCTGCGCCTGGAATGGCATCTGATCGGGCACCTGCAGTCGAACAAGGCGGCCGACGCCGCCGCTCGCTTCGACTGGGTGCAGACGGTGGACCGGGCGAAGCTGGCGACGGCGTTGGCGCGCCATCGCAGTGTCGAATTGCCGCCGCTTAACGTACTGATCCAGGTCAATATCGACGACGAAGCCAGCAAGCACGGTTGCCGGCCCGAGGACGTGCCGGCGCTGGCGCAGGCGATCGCGGCGCAACCGAGCTTGCGACTGCGCGGGCTGATGGTGATCCCGACGCCGCACCCGGACCCGGAACTGCGCCGTCCGGCGTTCCGCCGCAGCAAGGTGCTGTTCGACTCGCTCACCCAGGCTCACGCCGGCGTCGACACCTTGTCGATGGGGATGAGCGACGACTTCGCGGTCGCCATCGCCGAGGGCGCGACCCTGGTCCGGATCGGCACCGCGCTGTTCGGCGCGCGCTCGCGGCCGGCCTGAGCGAGGCCGGCGCCGGCGGTGCGCCGGCCGGTTTCGTTGCGTAAATGCAACCCGCCGCGACGCCCTCGCGCAGTCCGCCGGCGGCGCTGCCGGCGGGCGGCGGCGGTTGCTATCCTGCCGGCGGTTTCCCGCATGGTTCGCTCATGACCCAGTCTTCTCCCCTCCCCGGCCCGGTCGCCTTCATCGGCGGCGGCAACATGGCGCGCAGCCTGATCGGCGGCCTGGTCGCCCGCGGCGTTCCCGCCGCGC
The DNA here is from genome assembly GCF_019733395.1 of Lysobacter sp. BMK333-48F3. Taxonomy (NCBI): domain Bacteria; kingdom Pseudomonadati; phylum Pseudomonadota; class Gammaproteobacteria; order Lysobacterales; family Lysobacteraceae; genus Lysobacter; species Lysobacter sp. BMK333-48F3. The sequence continues at coordinate 190,950 of NZ_JAIHOO010000001.1, forward strand.
AGATCCGCGTCGCCGAGCCGGTGGCCGCGCTGCGCGAAGCGCTGCAGCGCGACTTCGGCGTCCAGGTCCACGAGAACGCCGCAGCCGCCGCCGACGGCGCCGCGGTCTGGCTGTTGGCGGTCAAGCCGCAGGTGATGCGCGAGGTCTGCACCGGCCTGGCCGGCCTGGCCGGCGCGCAGGCGCCGCTGGCGGTATCGATCGCCGCCGGCATCACCGCCGGCCAGCTCGACCGCTGGCTCGGTGGCGGCGCCGCGGTGGTGCGCGCCATGCCCAACACCCCGGCCCTGCTCGGCGCCGGCATCACCGGCCTGTACGCCAACGCCGCCGCGGTCGCGCGCCTGGACCAGGCCGCCGATCTGCTGGCGGCGGTCGGGCCGACCGTGCGCATCGCCGACGAGGCGCAGATGGACGCGGTCACCGCGGTCTCCGGCAGCGGCCCGGCCTACGTGTTCCTGCTCGCCGAGGCGATGCAGCAGGCCGGCCAGGCGCAGGGCCTCAGCGCCGAGGCGGCGCGCGCCCTGGTCGGCCAGACCCTGCTCGGCGCGGCGACCATGCTGACCCGCAGCGAGGAGCCGGCCGAAGTGTTGCGCGCGCGGGTGACCTCGCCAGGCGGCACCACCCAGGCGGCGATCGAGACCTTCGAAGCCGGAGGTTTCCGCTCCCTGGTCGACCGGGCCATCGCCGCGGCGACCGAGCGCGGCCGGCAGTTGTCGGCGGCGAACGAATGAAGCGTCGCGCCGGCGCGTTGGCCCTGGCGCTGATCCCGACGCTGGTCCTGACCGGACTGGCCGGCTGCGGCCGGGAACCGTCTTCGCGCGTCGCGCCCGATCCGAACGCGGCGCGCAGCGACGAGGTGGCGCGCGACGGCGACATCGCCCTGCGCGCCAGCGCGATCCAGACCCGGCTGCTGTCGCCGGCGATCGCGCAGCGCTACGGCGCCGCCCACGACGAACGCACGGTGCTGGTGGTGGTCTCGCTGCGCCAGGGCGACGACGCCACCGCGGTCGCCCTGCCGGCGCGGGTGACGGTCGTCGCCAGCGACCTGCTCGGCCGCGACCAGGCACTGGCGATGCGCGAAATGCGCGACGGCGAGTTGCTGGACTACGTCGGCGTGGCGACGGTGTCGCCGCCGGAGACCCTGCGCTTCGAAGTGGTCGCGATCCGCGCCGACGGCAAGCGGCAGACGCTGCGCTTCCATCGCGATTTTTTCTGAGCGGCGTCCCACCGCCTCCTGTAGGAGCGGCGTGAGCCGCGACAGCCGAAGCGACGATCGAAAGCGCTCCGGCTGCAGTCCGTCCGCGGCCCGTATCCGGCCTTTTGCGGAGAACGCTCGCACACCGCTTCGGCTGTCGCGACATGACCGGAGGAAATCCCCGTGGGCCGCCGCTCCTACCGAAGCGGCGGAGCGGCGCTCCGCGGCGAATGGCGGATAATGAGCCACGCCTCGCCATCGGACCGCCCATGGGCCCGCAACGCATCGTCTGCCTGACCGAAGAACCGACCGAGACCCTGTACCTGCTCGGCGAGCAGGACCGCATCGTCGGCATCAGCGGCTTCACCGTGCGTCCGCCCGAGGCGCGCAAACACAAGCCCAAGGTCAGCGCCTTCACCAGCGCCAAGATCGGCGAGATCCTCAAGCTGCGTCCGGATTTCGTGATCGGCTTTTCCGACATCCAGGCCGAGATCGCCGCCGAGCTGATCAAGCACGGGGTCGAGGTCTGGATCAGCAATCACCGCAGCGTCGAGGGCATCCTCGATTACATCCGCCGCCTGGGCGCCCTGGTCGGCGCCGGCGACCGCGCCCAGGCGCTGGCGGCGGGCTACGAACAGGCCATCGCCGCCGCGCGCGAGCGCGCCCGGGCGCTGCCGCGTCGGCCGAAGGTGTATTTCGAGGAATGGGATACGCCGCAGATCACCGGCATCTGCTGGGTCTCCGAACTGGTCGCCATCGCCGGCGGCGACGACGTGTTTCCCGAGCACGCGGCGATGCCGCTGGCGCGCGACCGCATCCTCGCCGACCCGCTGGAAGTGGTGCGGCGCGCGCCCGACCTGATTCTCGGCAGTTGGTGCGGCAAGAAATTCCGCCCCGAGCAAGTCGCGGCGCGGCCAGGCTGGGACGCAGTGCCGGCGGTGCGCGACGGCGAACTGCACGAGATCAAGTCGCCGATCATCCTGCAACCGGGGCCGGCGGCCTTGAGCGCGGGACTGGACGCGCTGACCGCGCTGATCCACGGCTGGGCCGCAAGGCGCGGTTGAACGCGGCGGCACCGCTTGCGGGAGCGAAGCAAGCCCGGACAACGGGGCGCGCCGAAAAAACAACGCCGCTGCGGCGGCGGCGAAGTCGCGGCGCCAGCGCCATTTCGACAGACGCGAACCATCGCGCCCTTTTTTTGAACATAGCCCCCTTTACATAGCCCCCTTTGAAAAAAGGGGCGAGCGCCCGGCGTGGTGTCGGCCGCCGGGCAATGTTCGCAGCGCGGGGGATTTGCTTTGGCTTTGGGCAACAGCAAAAGCAAGAGCAAATCCCCCCTGCCCCCTTTTTCAAAGGGGGGGGAGCTGCGGCGATGGTGCCGTGACCATGGCCGTAGCCGTGGCGGAGCTTCAGCGCGATCCATGGCCCCCTTTGAAAAAGGGGGCGAGCGCCCGGCGCGGCGTCGGCGGCCGAGCAATGTTCGCAGCGCGGGGGATTTGCTTTGGCTTTGGGCAACAGCTAGAGCAAGAGCAAATCCCCCCTAGCCCCCTTTTTCAAAGGGGGGAACTGCGGCGATGATGAAAACCGTGACCGTGACGGAGCTTCAGCGCGATCCACGACCCCCTTTGAAAAAGGGGGCGAGCGCCCGGCGTGACGTCGGCGGCCGAGCAATGTTCGCAGCGCGGGGGATTTGCTTTGGCTTTGGGCGACAGCTAGAGCAAGAGCAAATTCCCCTAGCCCCCCTTTTTCAAAGGGGGGAACACTTGCGGGGTTACGAGGCGATTGCCGCTAGTCCGCCAGGCGCTTGCGGAAGTACACCACGCGCTCGGTTTCGGCGAAGCCGCAGGCGGCGTGGGCGGCGTGGCTGTCGCGATTGTCGAGTTCGGCATCGGAAGCCAGTTCGCTGCAGCCTTGCGCGCGAGTCCAGGCTTCGACCGCGTCGATCAGGGCGCGCCCGTAGCCCTGGCCGCGTCGCTCGGGGGCGACGTACCAGCCTTCCAGGAAACCGACCGGCGAGGATTCGGTGCCGTTGACGTAGTCGTGGCGCAGGCTGGCCTCGGCGAAACCCTGCACGCGGCCGTCGCCGTCCTCGATCAGGAACGCGCTCAGGCGTTGCGGTTGCGCCAACAGCTCGGGCAGTTCGGCGGCATGCTCCTGCGCCGTGGCCTGCGGCCATAAGGCATGGCGCAGCAATGCCCAGGCGGCGAAGTCGGCCGCGGTCGCGGCGCGCACCCGCCGCGCCGCGCTCACGGATACAGCATCCGCTTGCTCCAGCCGCCGGCGCGGTCGGCCTCGTAGTACCAGCGTTCGTGCAGGCGGAAATCGGCGCCGTACCAGAATTCGATCTTCTCCGGCCGCACCCGCAGCCCGGTCCAGCGCGGCGGCCGCGCCACCTCGCGGCCTTCGAACTGCGCCTCGACCTGGTCCAGGCGCTGTTCGAAGGTGTCGCGGTCGGGCAAGGTTTCCGACTGCTTCGAGGCCCAGGCGCCGAGTTGGCTGCCGCGCGGGCGGCTGGCGAAGTAGGCGTCGGCTTCGGCGTCGGCGACGATCTCCACCGCGCCCTCGATCCTCACCTGCACGCCGTGACGCACGCGCGGCCAATGGAACAGCAGGGCCGCGTGCGGGTTGTCCTGCAGTTCGCGGCCCTTGCGCCCGTCGAGGTGGGTGTAGAACACGAAGCCGCGCGCGTCGTGGGCCTTCAGCAACACCGTGCGCGCCGACGGGCGGGCATCGAGGGTGGCGGTGGCGACGGTCATCGCGGTCGGATCGGGCTCGCCGGCGGTATGCGCTTCGGCGAACAGCGCATCGAAGGTGGCGAGGGCTTCGGTCAGCAGGGCGTCGGTCGGGTTCATTGCGCTATTGTGAGCCCATGTCGTCGCGCCTGCATCCGCCTGGGTCAATCGGTCCGGGGTCAATCGGTCCATCAGCGCCGGCCGCGGACGGCGCGAAGCGAACCGGCCCCGCAGCGTCCGGCTTCGATCAGGCTTTCGTCGCCGCCGCGCTCGACGATGCGCTCGCCGCCGAGGCCCGCGTCTACGCGATCTGCGGCCTGCAAGGCAGCGGCAAATCGACCCTTGCGGCGCAGATCGCCGGCCTCGCGCGGCAACGCGGGCTGCGCTGTGCGGTGCTGTCGATCGACGATTTCTACCTCGGCCGGCGCGAACGCCTGCGCCTGGCGCGCGAGGTGCACCCGCTGCTGGCCAGCCGCGGCCCGCCGGGCACCCACGATGCGGCCCTTGCCTGCTCGGTCCTGGACCGTCTGCGCGAGGGTGCGCCGGCGCGCTGGCCGCGCTTCGACAAGTTGCGCGACACGCGCCTGCCGCCGTCGCGCTGGGCGCGCGCCGACGCGGTCGACCTGGTGCTGTTCGAAGGCTGGTTCCTCAAGACCCCGGCGCAGGACGCCGCTGCGCTCGCCGCGCCGGTCAACGCGCTGGAACGCGAACACGACCCGCACGGCGTCTGGCGCGACTACTGCAACCGCGCCCTCGCCGGCGACTATCCGCCGTTGTGGGCGCGCCTGGATCGGTTGCTGTTCCTGCAGCCGCCGGGGTTCGAAGTGGTCGCGCAGTGGCGCTGGCAGCAGGAGCAAGCCATGCAGCGGCGCCGGCCGCAGTGCCGGGCGATGGACCGGGCCCAGCTCGAACGCTTCGTCGCGCTGTTCGAACGGGTCAGCCGGCAGGCGTTGGCGCACCTGCCCGGCCTGGCCGAACGCTGCGTGCGGTTGGACGCGGCGCGACGGCCGCTGGCCGAATCCGCGCCGCGCGCCGGATCCGCCGTCACTGGACGACGAAGGTCACCTTCAGATTGACCCGCCACTCGGTGACGTTGCCGGCGCCGTCGGTCACCACCTTGATGTCGTTGATCCAGGCGCCCTGGATGTTCTTCACCGACTCGGCACACTTCGCCAGGCCAGTCTTGACCGCATCCTCGATGCCGTTCTTGGAAGAGCTGTTGAGTTCGATGACTTTGGCGACCGCCATGATCGTATCTCCTTGGGAATGGGCCGGCGCCGCGACGCCGGACCCCGAGCCTAGGCCGGCCGCCGTTAAGAGCGCGCAAGCGCGCCGCCCCACCTGGCCTACAATCGCGCCATGAACCCTGCCAGCAATCTGATCCTGATCGGCCCGATGGGCGCAGGCAAAACCTGCATCGGCCGGCGCCTGGCCGAACGCTTCGGCCTGCGCCTGGTCGACGCCGATCGCGAGATCGAGCAGCGCGCCGGCGCCAGCGTCGCGACCCTGTTCGAGCTGGAAGGCGAAGCCGGCTTCCGCGCCCGCGAGAGCGCGGTGCTGGCCGACCTGCTGCAGCACGACGGCCTGCTGCTGGCCACCGGCGGCGGCGCGGTGCTGGCCGAAGCCAACCGTCGCCTGTTGCGCGAACGCGGCTTCGTGGTCCAGTTGCTGGTCACGGTCGAACAACAGCTCGAACGCCTGGCCCAGGACCGCAGCCGGCCGCTGCTGGCGCGCGGCGACCGCGAGCAGGTGCTGCGCGAGTTGGCGCAGCGGCGCGCGCCGCTGTACGCCGAGATCGCCGACCTGCGCTACGACACCGGTTCGCTGGGCTCGGCCGAGGCCACCGCCGGGCTGGTCCTGGCGCTGAGCCGCCACTGGCAGCGCCCCACCGGCGCGCCATCCGCTTCCCCCCATTCCGGAGCCGACGCATGAACGCCGTACGCAAGGTCGAAGTCGGCGGCGAAGCCGCCTATGCCATCGAGATCGGCCCCGGCCTGCTCGACGACGGCGCCCGCCTGAGCCGCCCGCTGCGCGGCCGCCACGCCCTGATCGTCAGCGACGGCAACGTCGCCCCGCTGTACCTGGAGCGGGTCGAGGGCAGCCTGCGCGCGGCGCGGCCGGAACTGGCGCTGGGCCGGTTCGTGATCCCACCCGGCGAACACGAGAAGACCCTGGCCCGCTTCAGCCAGTGCCTGGACGCCCTGGCCGCGCTGGGCGCGACCCGCGACGCCTGCGTGATCGCGCTCGGCGGCGGCGTGGTCGGCGACCTGGCCGGCTTCGCCTCGGCCTGCTGGATGCGCGGCATCGACTGCGTGCAGGTGCCGACCACGCTGCTGGCGATGGTCGATTCCTCAGTCGGCGGCAAGACCGCGGTCGACCTGCCCAGCGGCAAGAACCTGGTCGGCGCCTTCCATCCGCCGCGCGCGGTGATCGCCGATACCGCCGCCCTGCGCAGCCTGCCCGACCGCGAGCTGCGCGCCGGCCTGGCCGAAGTGGTCAAGTACGGGGCGATCTTCGACGCGACCTTCCTCGATTGGCTGGAAGCGCACGCCGACGCCCTGCTCGCCCGCAACGACGAGGCCCTGGCCGAGGCGATCGCGCGCAGTTGCCGCTACAAGGCCGAAGTGGTCGCGCGCGATCCGTTCGAGCGCGGCGACCGCGCCATGCTCAATTTCGGCCACACCTTCGGCCATGCGATCGAAACCGAGCAGGGCTACGCCGGCACCACCGGCGACGGCCTCAACCACGGCGAGGCGGTCGCGGTCGGGATGGTGCTGGCGGCGCGCCTGTCGAGCGCGCTGGGCCGCGCCCCGGCCGCCGACGCCGAGCGCCTGCAGCGCCTGCTCGAACGTTTCGGCCTGCCGACCGCGATTCCGCCCGGCCTGGATCCGCAAGCGCTGCTGACGCGCATGCGCCTGGACAAGAAGGCCGACGCGGCGGGCCTGCGCTTCATCCTGTGGGACAAGGCCGGCGCGGCGCGGATCGTGTCCGGCATCGCCGACGATGCGGTACTGGCGACGCTAGTCGCCTGATCGATCGCCCGGCGCCCGGCTTCGGCAGGCGCCGTTCGGGCGCCCCGGACGCGGCGGGCGCGGCCGCTGCGCGCCGCACCCGCCGCGTCGCAGCGCCACGGCTCAGGGCCAGCCGGCGGCGTGGCGCAGATATTCGATGTGGCCGTCCAGCAGGCCGGTGATGTAGACCGTGGTCAGGATCGGGTGGTGGCCCCAGACCTGCGCCGAGCGGGTATTGACCGGATTGACCCCGGCGTCGCGCTGCACGTACTGCACCGCGGCATTGCCCGGCGCGCCGACGTTGTTGGCCAGTCCCAGCGCCCAATGCTCCCAGGTGCGATAGCCGTCCGAAGCCATGACGATGGAGTAACGCGTCGGGGTGGTGCCGTTGTTGTTCGACAGGGTCAGCCCGGCGAGGGTCATGCATAGGCGCGCGAGCGCGCCGGTGATCGCTCGCTTGGCCATGGCGCTGCCGGGCGCGGCGTCGTTCGCGGCGGTGACGGCGTTGTCCGCGACCACCTGCGCCTGGGCGGTGGCGGCCGGGTTGGCGAAGGTGTCGCGCACCCAGGCGACGAAGCCTGGGTTGTAGACGAACTCCTCTTCTTCGGCGTCGTAGACCCAGGCTTGGTCGTAGATCGACGGCGGCGTGTTGGCGGCATGGCCGCCCGGGCCGCCGAACAGGGCGAAGCCCCAGCACGGCGCATCGGGATAGGGATCGGGCCAGGCCGGGTTGAGTTCGGTGCCGGCGCCGAGATTGGCGCTGGCGAGCCCCTGCAGTTGGGCATCGGTGAGTTGCGGCATGGACCGGCTCCTGGTCGGTGTGGCGATGGCGGCGCGCCCTTCCCCTTGAAGGACATCGCCCGTCGCCGACAACAACGTTACGCAGGCACCGCCGTGAAACGGCCGCGGCCGGCTTCACGTGCGGTCCGCCGCGGCGTTCTCTGCCTTGTACTCGCGCAGAGAACCGGCCCGCATGGCCCTCAACACGCTCGAACTGCTGCTGTTGCTGCTCGGCCTGTCGCGTCCGTCGCCTTCGGCGCCGCGCCCAGGCGCCGACCCCACCGCCACCACGCCGCCCGCCGCCAAGTCCCAGGAGCCGCCCATGCCCAACCAATTCGAATTCCTCGACAAGCACTACGACCCGACCGACATCCCCGAGGTGGCCGCGCAGGCCGCGTACGAGCGCTTCGGCAATTACCCCAACGCCCACACCAGCACGGTGATCTTCAACGTCACCTGGTCGGCGCTGACCGATGCGATCAGCCGCGCGGTGCTGACCTACGTCAACGGCGGCGTCGCCGGCGGCTCGGCGGCGGCGACCCTGAGCGCCGACGGCCGGCAGTGGAACATCGTCCTCACCGGCCTGCAGTACGTGAACGCCACCCGCACCGTGGTCCAGGGCCGTTCGGAGTACTCGATCGCCGAGTACAACAACGGCTGCGTATTCGTGAACGCCGAAGCGATCGGCGGCCAGTTGCTCGGCGAGGTCGTGCATCTGAGCAACGGCTTCGGCACCTGGGTGCAGGACGTGAAACTGAAGAATCCGCCGTCGTTCTGAGCCGGACGCGAGGCAGCCCCGCCGGAGCGGGGCTGCGCTGGTCGGGCCGGACGCGCTGTTCCGGCTCGCAGCGCCTGCGCACGGTCCAAGCGCGCAGGGCGGTCGCTGCGCTCAGGCCGCTTGCCGGCGGGCGCGGGCGCGCTGGTTGGACGCGTGCGGGTTGTCGATCGGCAGGCTGCGGCCTTGCCGGACCGCGTCGATCCACTCGTCGGTGCCGGTCACCGCGGCGAAGCGGCTCTGGAACACCACGCTGAACACCCGGTGGATCTCCTCGGCGCTGGCATGGCCGGCGCTGTTCTCGTACGACAGCGAACCGCTGGCGTCGTGCAGGAACTCGACGTGGTAGCCCAGGTGCGCGGCCTCGAACACGGTCGAGGCGTCGCAGTTGTGGGTCATGTAGCCGATCACGCTGAGGGTGTCGATGCCGCGCGCCTGCAGCCAGGCCTGGAAGTCGGTGCCGGCGAACACGCTCGGCAGTTCCTTCTCGATGTAGTGATCGCGCGGCCGGCCGGCGACGGCTTCGTTGAGCTCCCAGCCCGGCGTGCCCTTGTCGAACACCGGCGTGCCGGCCGGCGCGGTGTTCTGCACCACCACCACCGGCACCCCGGCGGCGCGGGCGGCGTCCATGGCGCGGCCGATGTTGGGCAGGGTGCGCGCGACCGGCGGGTACTCGATCGGCAAGCCGTCGGCGAAGTAGTCGTTCTGGACATCGATGACGACCAGGGCGCGCTTGCGGGTTTCGTGGTTCATGTCCGGCTCCAAGAGGTGGCGGGGGAAGTGGCGCTCATTCTCGGCCCGGCCCGGACCCGGCGTGAGTGGCCCGATTGCCAATATTCGATAGAATCGGGCCATGACTGCCGCCCTTGCCTCCGCCCCGCCCGGTGCCACCGCGTCCGACCCGCTGGCCCGCATCGCCGTGGTCGCGTTCGAAGACGTCAGCCCGTTCCACCTGTCGGTGCCCTGCCTGGTGTTCGAACCGCGCCCCCAGCCGGGGCTGTCGGACTCCGAACTGTCGGACTTCCAGCTGCCGGACTTCCAGCTGCGTGTATGCGCGGCCGAGCCCGGCCCGCTGCGCAGCCGCGCCGGTTTCGACATCGGCACCCGCCACGGCCTGAAGGCGCTGGATTGGGCCGACACGGTGATCGTCCCGTCCTGGCGCGATGCCGACGAAACCCCGCCGCAGCCCTTGCTGAAAGCGCTGCGCCGCGCCCACCGGCGCGGCGCGCGCATCGTCGGCCTGTGCCTGGGCGCGTATGTGGTCGCCGCCGCCGGCCTGCTCGACGGCCGCCGCGCCACCACCCACTGGCATTGGAGCGAGCATTTCGCCGCGCGCTTCCCGCAGGTGGCCCTGCTGCCGGACGTGCTGTACGTCGACGACGGCCGCATCACCACCTCGGCCGGCACCGCGGCGGCGCTGGACTGCTGCCTGCACCTGCTGCGCCGGGTTCACGGCGCCGAGGCCGCCAACCGCATCGCCCGCCGCCTGGTGCTGGCGCCGCACCGCCAGGGCGGTCAGGCCCAGTACATCGAACACCCGCTGCCGGCCTCGCCACAGGACGACCGCCTGGCCGGCGTGCTGGACTGGGCCCTGGGCCATCTGGACCGGCCGCTGGGCCTGGACGCGCTGGCCGAACGCGCGCTGATGAGCCGGCGCACCTTCACCCGCCGCTTCCGCGACAGCACCGGCACCACCGTCGGCCAATGGCTGGCGGGGCAACGCCTGGCCCGCGCCCAGCGCCTGCTGGAAACCACCGAACTGGGCCTGGACGCGGTCGCCGCGCAGACCGGCTTCGGCAGCGCGGTCTCGCTGCGCCAGCACTTCGCCGCCCAGCTGGGGATCTCGCCGTCGGCGTATCGGCGGGGGTTTCGTGGCTAGGAACGAGTGCACAGGAACTGGAAACGAGTCCCCGTACCGCCACCGCAGGTCGCTCGCGCTTCTCCCCTCTTCTCCCCGCCGGCCGTCCTTCCCGGACTGGTTCCTCGTTTCTCCGCACTCGTTCCTGGTCCGCCCCCCGCTGCCGCTACAATCCCCCCGTGCGCCTACTCCTCCAACAACGTCCGGACGGCCGCGAAGCCCCGCGCTTCGTGCAACTGATGCTCGAAGCGGATCTGCTCGGCGGCTGGACCCTGGTCCGCGAGACCGGCCAGATCGGCGGCCGCAGCACGGTCCGGCGCGAGCAATTCCTCGACCGCGACGCCGCCTTCGCCGCGCTGGAACAAGCGCGCGACCAGCAGCTCAAGCGCGGCTTCCAGCTGATGTTCACCCAGGGCGCCGAAGCGCCGCGCTGAAACGCGCCGCGGCCGCGTCCGGGCCCGCGCGCAGGACGCCGCGCGCCGCCGCGACAAACCGCCGCAGCGCGAGCGCGCGCCGACGCCGCACACTTCGCCTCTTTCCTTAGCCCTCGCCACGACGCCTTCATGTCTCAGCCCAGCTCGTCCCAGCCCAGCCTCGTCAACGACCGTTTCCTGCGCGCCCTGCGCCGCCAGCCCGTCGACCGCACTCCGGTGTGGCTGATGCGCCAGGCCGGCCGTTACCTGCCCGAGTACCGCGCCACCCGCGCCCAGGCCGGCAGCTTCCTCAACCTGGCCAAGAACCCGGAGCTGGCCTGCGAAGTCACCCTGCAGCCGCTGCGCCGGTTCCCGCTGGACGCGGCGATCCTGTTCTCCGACATCCTCACCGTGCCCGACGCGATGGGCCTGGGCCTGTACTTCGCCGACGGCGAAGGCCCGAAGTTCGAGCGCCCGGTACGCAGCGTCGCCGACATCGAGCGCCTGGCGGTTCCGGACATGGAAACCGAGCTGCGCTACGTGATGGACGCGGTGCGCACCATCCGCCGCGAGTTGAACGGCTCGGTGCCGCTGATCGGTTTCTCCGGCAGCCCCTGGACCATCGCCTGCTACATGGTCGAAGGCGGCGGCAGCGACAACTACTCGCGGATCAAGGCGCTGGCGCTCAACGAGCCGGCGGCGATGCACAAGCTGCTGAGCGTGGTCACCGACGCGGTGATCGAGTACCTGAAGGCCCAGCGCGCCGCCGGCGCGCAGGCGCTGCAGGTGTTCGACACCTGGGGCGGGGTGCTGTCGCCGCGCATGTACCGCGAGTTCTCGCTGCGCTATCTGCAGCGCATCGCCGCCGAACTGGAGCGCGGCGACGGCGACCAGCGCACCCCGCTGATCCTGTTCGGCAAGGGCAACGACCCCTACCTGGAAGACCTGGCCGGCAGCGGCGCCGAAGCGGTCGGGGTCGACTGGACCGTCGGCCTGGACGAGGCCGCGCGCCGGATCGGCGGCCGGGTCGCGGTGCAGGGCAATCTCGACCCGGTGACCTTGTACGCCTCGCCGGAGGCGATCCGCGCCGAGGTCGGCCTGGCCCTGGACGCCTACCGCGACGGCAACGGCGGTTCGCGCGAAGGCCACGTGTTCAATCTCGGCCACGGCCTGTCGCCGGACATGTCGCCGGACCACGTCGCCGCGCTGGTCGCGGCGGTGCACGAGCTCAGCGCGCGCTGAGTCCGGCGGTCGCGCGCCGCGCGGCCGCTACGCCCCACATCGAAGCATCGGCGGCGTTCGCGCCGCCGCGCCCGCTCAGGCGCGCGGCGGCGCGCACAACTGCGCGATCGCGTCGCCGAGCATGCCGCCGGTCACCGGCTTGCGCAGGAATCGATCGAAGCCGGCCGCGATCGCCTGCGGTTCGGCCTCGGCGTCGGCGCGCGCGGTCACCGCGACCAGCGGCTGGACGAAGCCCTGCGCGCGCAGTTGCCGGGCCAGGTCCAGGCCGTTGATGCCGGGCAGGTCCAGGTCCAGCAAGGCCATGTCGAAGCGCGCGATCGCCGCCTCGGCCAGCGCCGCCAGGCCGTTGGGCACGTGAGTCACCCGGTGCCCCTGCACCCGCAGCAGACCGGCGATGACCTCGGCGACGGTGGCGTCGTCCTCGACCAGCAACAGCGAACGCGGTCCGATCGGCGCCTCGGGCGCCGCCGGCGCGCGGCCGCGCGCGGACGGCGTCTCGGCCTCGGCCAAGGGCAGGTCGAAGACGAAGCGCGCGCCGCGCCCCGGCTCGCTGTCGACCCGGATGTGGCCGTCCATCGCCGCCGCCAGTTCCTGGCTGATCGCCAGGCCCAGGCCGCTGCCGCCGTAGCGGGCGCTGGTGCGCGCGCCCTCGGCCTGCTCGAAGCGGCGGAACAGGCGCGCCTTCTGTTCTTCGCTGAGGCCCGGGCCGGTGTCGACGACCTCGAAGCGCACGCCTTGCGGCCGCAGCGGCTCGACCCGCAATCCGACCCGGCCGACCTCGGTGAACTTGATCGCGTTGCCGAGCAGATTGAGCAGGATCTGGCACACCCGGCTGGAATCGCCGCGCAGCCCGGCCGGCGCCGACGGATCGATCTCGACCTGGAATTCCAGCCCGCGCTGCCGCGCCAGCGGCGCCATCAGGTCGCTGGCCTCGGCGACCAGGGCGCGCAGGTCGAAGGGCTCGTCGGCCAGTTCCAGCTTGCCCGATTCGATCCGCGCCAGATCCAACGCGTCGTTGACCAGGCGCAGCAGGTGCTCGCCGGCGCGCCGTATCGACTGGGTGTACTCGCGCTGCCGTTGATCCAGCGGCGTGTCCAGCAGCAGTTCGCTCATCCCCAACACGCCGGTCATCGGCGTGCGCACCTCGTGGCCGAGGGTGGCCAGGAACCGGGTCTTGGCCAGCGAGGCCTGCTTGGCCACCTCGCGCTCGTGCTCGGCGCGCTGCCAGGCCAGCCGGCGCTGCAGCCGGCGCCGGTGCGCGGCCAGCACCCAGCCCAGCAGCAACAGCGCCAGGGCGACGAAACCGAGCAAGGCCCAGCCGCTCCACCACCACGGCGCATCGACGTGCAGCTCCACCGTCTGCATCGGCGACCAGACGTTGTCGGCGGTCTTGGCCTTGACCTGCAGCCGGTAATCGCCCGGCGGCAGTTGCGAAAAGATCCGCTCGCCGCTGCTGCCGCCATCGACCCAACCCGGGTCGTAGCCGTCCAGGCGGAAACGGTAACGGTTGCTCTGCGCGTTGTTGAACGACAGCAGGCGGGCGACGATGCGCAAGTCGCGATCGCCGTCGGCCAGGCGGATGCCCGGCATCGGCCGCGCCGTGCCGCCGGCGGCGACCTGGCCGGCGGCGTCGGTGGCGAAGGCCAGGCGTTCGTTGCCGCGCCGCACTTCGATGGTTTCCACGATCAGCGGCGGCGCCTGCTCGACCGGCCGCACCACCGCCGGGTCGAACAGCACCAGGCCTTCCGGGCTGCCGACCAGGATCCGGCCGTCGGCCGGACGCGGCACCGGGCGGCCGGAGAATTCCTGGCTCGGCAGACCGTCCTTGACCCCGTAGACGCGCGCCGAGCGGGTGTTCGGATCGACCCGCACCAGGCCGCGGGTGGTGGTCATCCAGACCCGGCCGGCGCTGTCCACGGTCAGGCCCTGGGCCTCGCTCATCGGCAATCCGGCGCGCGCGCCGAGTTCGAACTCGGGCTGCAGGCGCAGGCCGTCCCAGCGATACGCGGCCAGGCTGCCGAACCCGCCCAGCCAGACACGGCCGTCGCTGCCGGCCGCGAACGAGTTCACCGGCTGCGCCGGCGATCCGTCGACCCGGGCGAAACGCTGCGCACCGGGCAGCCAGCGCCACAGGCCCTGGGCGCCGGCCAGCCACAGCGAGCCGTCCGGGCCCTTGTGCGCGTATTCCAGCGACATGTGCTTGGGCAGGCCGCGCTCGCCGAACGCGAACGCATCGATCACCCGGCCTTGCGGATCGCGCCGTTGCAGATCGCCGTCGCTGCCGAGCACCCAGACCGCGCCGTCGCTTTCGACCAGTTCGGCGGTGCCGGAGAAGGCCGCGTCGCGGCCGTCGTCCATGTTCCAGTGCCGGCGCGCGCCGCTGGCCGGATCGATCCGGGTCAGGCCGCCGTAGTTGCTGACCCAGACCACGCCGCGGCTGTCTTCCAGCACCCGGTCCAGGCCGATGCCGTCGCTGAAGTCGCGGGCGACATGGGCGACCCGGCCGGTCTCCGGGTCCAGCCGGTCGAGCACGCCGCCGGTGCCGACCAGCCACATGTCGCCGTCGCGCGCCGGAGCGATGCCGAGCACGCCGGCGTTGGACAGGCTGCTGTCGTCGCCAAGCCGGCGCATCAGCACCGAAAACTGGCGCCAGTTCGGCGGCAGGTACCACAGGCCGTAACCGGTGCTGGCGAACCACAGCCCGCCTTCGCGGTCTTCGTAGGCGTGCGACCAGCTCGGCCGCACCAGGCCCTGGCTGGTGCTGCTGAACAAGGGCACGACCTCGATCCCGTCGCCGCTGCCGATGCCCAGGCCCTGCGGCAGGTCGAACCAGTACTGGCCGGAGCGGTCGCGGCGCAGCACATCGACGACCTTCAGCTCGGGCGCGATCGCCGCCCAGGGATGGGCCTCGTAGCGGCCGTCCGGACGGCGCACGCCGACCCCGTGCGGGTTGCCGAACCAGCCGGTGCCGTCGGCCTCGAAGGTGACCGCATTGACGATGGTCGAACTCAGCGCCTTGTCCGGCACGCGTTCGAAATCGTGCCCGGTCCAGCGCGCAGCGCCGGCCAGGGTACTGATCCACAAGGTGCCGTCCGGCGACACCGACAGATTGGCCACACCCTCACTGGGCAGGCTGCGCGGATCGCCCTCGCGCGGCAGGAATCGGCTGACCCGGCCGTCCGGGTCGAGCCGGTGCAGGCCGCCGTGGGCGGTGCCGAACCACAGCGCGCCGTCGGGCGTGGAGGCGATCGACCAGACGTTGTCGTCGCCCATCTGCGGGGTGTTGGCGCGGTTGTAGTAGCGGAAAGTCTTGCGGTCGGCGTCGAGCATCGCCAGGCCGGACTGGCCGGTGCCCATCCAGATCCGGTTGCGGGCGTCGACGTGGACCGTCCACAGATAGTTGTCGCGCAGGCCCTGCTCGCGCCGCCAGACCCGGTAGCCCAGGCCGTCGTAGCGCGCCAGGCCCTCGCTGGTGGCGATCCACAGATAGCCGTGGCGGTCTTCGACCACCCGGTTGACGGTGTTGGAGGGCAGCCCGTCGGCGACGGTGAGCTGGCGCGGCCGCGGCGTCTCGGGCAGGCCGGCCATGGCGGCGGTCGCGGCGGCCAGGCACATCGCTGCGGCGCTCAGCGCGAACAGCCGTCGAATTGTGCGCCGCATTGCCGCTCCCGCGCCGCGAAACGCGCGGCGACGGGGAATCGTCGCAATGTGTGCCGGGCAGCGCAAGCTGGGGCGCGGCCTATCGCCCGGCTATGCGACCGCGGGCCGCTCGGCCCGCGACGCTCAGCCTTCGTCCAACTGGGTCAACACGCTGTCGATCGCCTCGGCCAGCATCGCCCCGGTCACCGGCTTGCGCAGGAAGCGGTCGAAGCCGGCGGCGCTGGCCTGCGGTTCGGCGTCGGCGTCGGCGCGCGCGGTCACCGCGATCATCGGCCGGGTGCAGCCCTGCGCGCGCAGTTGCCGGGCCAGGTCGAGGCCGTTGATGCCGGGCAGGTCGAGGTCGAGCAGCAGCAGGTCGAACTGCGCGGTCGCCACTTCCGCCAGCGCGGCCAGGCCGTTGGCGACGTGGGTGACGCGGTGGCCCTGCGCGCGCAGCAGGCCGGCGATGACTTCGGCCACGGTCGGGTCGTCTTCGACCAGCAGCACCGCGCGCGGGCCGCTGCGCGCCGGCGGCCGCGCCGGTTCGGCGGCACCGCGGCCGGCCGGCGGCGGCTCGGCCGCCGGCAGCGGCAGTTCGAACACGAAGCGCGCGCCCTGCCCCGGCTCGCTGTGCACGGCGATATGCCCTTCCATCGCCACCGCCAGTTCCTGGCAGATCGCCAGGCCCAGGCCGCTGCCGCCGTAGCGCGCCGCGGTGCGCGCGCCTTCGGCCTGCTCGAAGCGGCGGAACAAACGGGTTTTCTGTTCTTCGTTGAGGCCCGGGCCGGTGTCGGAGACTTCGAAGCGCACGCCCTGCGGCGCCAGCGCATCGACCCGCAGCTCGACCCGGCCGGCCTCGGTGAACTTGATCGCGTTGCCGAGCAGGTTGAGCAGGATCTGGCAGACCCGGCTGTAGTCGCCGCGCAGGCCGGCCGGCGCCGAGGCCGCGACCTCGACCCGGAACTCCAGGCCGCGCTGGCGCGCCAGCGGCTGCATCAGCCCGCTGACCTGGTCGACCAGGGCGCGCAGGTCGAACGGTTCGTCGGCCAGTTCCAGCCGCCCGGATTCGATCCGGGCCAGGTCCAGGGCGTCGTTGACCAGCCGCAGCAGATGCTGGCCGGCGCGCCGGATCGACTCGGTGTAGCCGCGCTGGCGCTCGTCGAGCGGCGTATCGAGCAGCAGCTCGCTCATGCCCAGCACGCCGGTCATCGGCGTGCGCACTTCGTGGCCGAGCGTGGCCAGGAACCGGGTCTTGGCCTCGGAGGCCTGTTCGGCCAATTCGCGCTTGTGCACCGCCAGCTGCCAGGCGTTGCGCCGGCCGAGCCGGCGCCGGTAGGCGACCGCGCCGATCGCCAGCGCCGCGACCGCGGCCAGGGCGAAGCCGAGCTGGGCCCAGACCGTGCGCCACCACGGCGGCCTGACGTGCAGGGTGAACGCGGCGGCGTCCGACCAGATGCCGTCGGCGCCGGCGGCCTTGACCCGCAAGCGGTACTCGCCCGGCTCCAGGCGCGAGAACACCCGCTCGCCGTTGGCGCGCTGCTCGATCCAGTCGGGGTCGTAGTCTTCCAGCTTGAAGCGGTAGACGTGGGCGCGCGGATCGAGGAACGACAGCAGGCGCGCGACCACGCGGAAATCGCGGTCGCCGGATTCCAGCTGCACCGGCCCGTAGCCGGTTTCCAGGGTCTGCTCGTCTTCGCCGCGGCGCACGCTGAGGCTTTCCAGCGACAACCGCGGCGGGCGCGTGCTCGGGAACGGCATGTCCATGTCGAACAGCACCGGCCCGTCGACCGACAAGGCCGCGGCGATGCCGCCGTGGCCGCTGCGCTGCGGCGCGGTGCGCGCCAGCTCGACGTTGGGAATGCCGTCGCCGAAACCGAACAGGCGTAGGCGCGCGTCGCGCGGCGAGATCATCAGCAGGCCGCGCGTGGTCGCGGCCCAGACCGTGCCGCGGTCGCTGACGATCAGGCCGGCGACATTGGTGTCGGGATAGCCGGCGGCGTTGTCGATGCGTTGCTGCAGGGTCAGCCGCTCGCCGTTCCAGCGGTACGACTCGAGCACGCCCTTGCGCGCCAGCCACAGCCGCTCGCGGCCGGCGAAGGCCATCGCATCGATGTCGCCGAAGCCGCCGCCGGGCACCGGCAGGAAGCGCGCGCCGTCCCAGCGCTGCAGGCCGTCGTTGCCGGCGAACCAGGGCTGGCCGTCGGGGCCGGCGACGAAGGTCGACGCGCCGGTCGGGAAACCGGTGTTGGCCAGCACCCGCTCGATCTCGCCGCTGGGCAGGCGTTCGCCGCCGGCGCCGTAGCGGCGCATGCTGGCGTCGGAAAACCACAGCCACAGACTGCCGTCGGGCAGTTCGTGCAGGAACCACACCGCGCCGAGGTCGCTCTTGCCGCGCGGCCAGGACTGGGCCCGGCCGCTGGCCGGGTCGAACAGGCTCAGGCCGTTGGAGTGGCCGATCCACAGCCGCCCGTCCGGACGCAGGAACAGGGTGTGCAGCCACTTCAGGCCGAGCTTGCGGTTGTCGGCGACCGGCTCCAGCGCGCGCGCGCCGCGGCGCAGCCGGTACAGATCGGTCGCCGACAGCACCCAGAAGCCGCCGTCGCCGTCCGGCGCGAGGTCGCGCACGTCGAGCCGGTCGAGCGGGCTGCTGCCGACCGCGGCGATCGAGGCAAAGCGGTCCCAGTCCGGCGGCAGATACACCAGGCCCTGCGAATAGGTCACGAACCACAGCCCGCCTTCGCCGTCGCGCAGCATCTGCATCACGCCGCTGCGGCGGTCCCAGACGCCGTCGCCGGCCTCGTCCTGCATCAGCCGCACTTCGCCGTCGCGGCCGACCCGGTACAGGCCGGCGGTGGTGCCGATCCAGCGTCCGCCGGAGCGCTCGCCGACCACGATCGCGTTGGTCGCATCGTCGCCCAGCGCCCACGGCGCCGGGCTCAGCCGGTCGTCGGCGCCGAGCCGGAACAGGCCGCGCTCGGTGCCGATCCAGATCGTGCCGTCGCTGTCGCGCGACAGGTCGCCGATCCGCTCGCCGGCGGTGGCGTCTTCGCCGACCGGGTGGAAGCGCTCGTTCTCGAACCGCGCCAGGCCGTGCAGGGTGCCGACCAGCAGGCGTCCGCGTTCGTCGACCAGCAAGGCGGTGACCGGCCCCGCCGGCAGGCGCTCGCCGGCGCCGACGCCGGGCTCGTAGCGGCTGACCTTGCCGTCGGCGGCCAGCCGGCACATCTCGCCGGCATAGGTCGCGGTCCAGATCGCGCCGTCCGGGGTGCCGGTCAGATACATCACGTCGTCGCTGCAGCGCGCGTTATCGCCTTCGAACGCGATGCGGACGAATTCCTTGCGGTCGCGGCCGAGCCAGCTCAGGCCTTCGCGGCTGGCGACCCAGACCCGGTCGCGGGCGTCGACGTGCACGTCCGCGATCATGTTGTCGGGCAGCGAACCCGACAGGCCGATGGTGTGGCGCCAGCGCGCGAACTCGACCCCGTCGTAGCGGGCCAGGCCGTCCTCGGTGGCGATCCACAGATAGCCCTGATGGTCCAGGTCCATGCTGACCACCGACTTGGGCAGGCCCTGTTCCTGGCCGAAACGGCGGAAACGCGGGGTTTCCGGCAGGCGCGCCTGCACCTGCATCGTCCACAGCGCCAGCAGCAGACACACCAGGCCTCGCACCACCCGCTCCCCTCCTTGTCGCCGCGACTGCGGCGCTGCGCCGCCCGCGACGCCGGTCGCCGCCCCCACGCCAGGGTACGCCGCACCGCGCCGCCGGTCGCGCCAGCGCCCATGTGCGGACCCGTACCGGCCGATCATGCCTCACCCGCCACGGCGGCGAGCGCCTCGGCCAGCAGGGCCCCGGTGACCGGCTTACGCAGGAAGCGGTCGAAGCCGGCCGCGATCGCCTGAGGCTCGGCCTCGGCGTCGGCGCGCGCGGTCACCGCGATCAGCGGCCCGGCGAAGTTCTGCAGGCGCAGTTGCCGGGCCAGATCCAGGCCGTTGATGCCGGGCAGGTCGAGGTCGAGCAAGGCCAGGTCGAAGCGCGCGGTCGCGGCCTCGGCCAAGGCCGCCAGGCCGTTGGCGACATGGGCCACGCGATGGCCCTGGGCGCGCAGCAAGCCGGCCACCACCTCGGCCACGGTCGGGTCGTCTTCGGCCAGCAGCACCGACAGGGCCGGCGTCGGCGCGGCCCGCTCCGGCGCGCCGGGCGCGACCGCGGGCGGCGGCTCGGCCGCGGGCAGGGGCAGGTCGAACACGAAGCGCGCGCCCTCGCCGGGTTCGCTGAACACCGCGATGTGGCCCTCCATCGCCGCCGCCAGTTCCTGGCAGATCGCCAGGCCCAGGCCGCTGCCGCCGTAGCGCGCCGCGGTGCGTGCGCCGTCGGCCTGCTCGAAACGGCGGAACAGGCGCGCTTTCTGCTCGGCATTCAGCCCCGGCCCGGTATCGGCGACTTCGAACCGCACCCCGCGCGGCTGCAACGCCGCCACGCTCAGCCGCACCTGGCCGGCCTCGGTGAACTTGATCGCGTTGCCGAGCAGGTTGAGCAGCACCTGGCACACCCGGCTGGCGTCGCCGCGCAGGCCGCAGGGCGCATCGGCGGCGATCGCGATCTCGAACTCCAGCCCGCGCTGCCGCGCCAACGGCCGCATCAGGCTCGCCGCCTGCTCGACCAGGGCGCGCAGATCGAAGGCCTCGTCGGCCAGCTCCAGCTTGCCCGACTCGATCCGGGCCAGGTCCAGCGCGTCGTTGACCAGGCGCAGCAGGTGTTCGCCGGCGCGGCGGATCGACTGGGTGTATTCGCGCTGCTTTTGATCCAGCGGCGTATCCAGCAGCAGCTCGCTCATCCCCAGCACGCCGGTCATCGGCGTGCGCACCTCGTGGCCGAGGGTGGCCAGGAAGCGGGTCTTGGCCAACGAGGCCTGCTTGGCTACTTCGCGCTCGTGCTCGGCGCGCTGCCACGACAGCCGGCGCTGCAGCCGGCGCTGGTAGGCCGCCGCGCCCCACCAGCCCAGCAGCATCAGCGCGCAGCCCAGCGCCGCCAGCGCCGGCGGCGTGCGCCACCACGGCGGCAGCACCTTGAACGCCAGGGTGCGCTGGGCCGAGGGATTGCCGTTGGCGTCGACGGCGCGCGCGTGCAGCAGATAGCTGCCCGAGCCCAGGCCGGCGAACACGCGCTCGCCGCTGTCGCCGACCGCGACCCAGTCGGTGTCGTAGCCGTCCAGGCGGGTGTAGTAGCGATTGGCCTGCGGGTCGTCGAACGACAGCAGGCGCAGTTGCACGCGCAGTTCGCGATCGTCCGGCGACAGGGTCGGCAAGTCGCGGTACTGCGCCGGGCGCGCGGCGCCGGCGGTATCCGGGCCGTCCTGCAGCGGCAAGGGCATCCAGCGCCCGTGTCGGCGCACCGCGAACTGGTGCCATTGCAGGTTGGAGCGGCGCGGCGGCGGATCCGGCAACGCGGTATCGACCAGCACCACGCTGCCGTCCGACAACGACGCGGCCAGCACGCCCTGGTCGCTGAGCGCGGCGGTGCGGCGGACGAATTCCTGGTTGCTCATCCCGTCCTGCACGCCGAAGCGGCGCAGGTGGCGGCGCTGCGGATCCCAGCGGAACAGGCCGCGCGCGGTGGTCAGCCACAAGCGCCCGCCGCGATCGCGGAACAAGCCGGTGCTTTCGGCGGCGGGAATGCCGACCTCGACCCCGGCGCGTTCCTGCAGCCGCCATTGCGCGCCGTCGCGGCGATAGCGCTCCAGGCCGTTCAGGCGATGCAGCCACAGGCTGTCGGCGGACTCGAAGACGAAACCGAACACCCGATCGGCGGCGATGCCCTGCACCGCATCCATCCGGTTGCGCGCCGCGTCGTAGCGCAGCAGGCCCTGCCCGGTCGCGGCCCACAGCACGCCGTCGGGGGCGAAGCGCAGGCCGTCGATGTCGCCGCTGCCGATGCCCTGGCCGGGTCCGACCCGGATCGAAGCCAGCACCTTGCCGCTGTCCGGGTCGCGCCGTTGCAGGCCGGCGGCGAGATAGGAAATCCACAGGCTGCCGTCGGGCGCGATCAGCATCCGGTCCGGCTTGCCGTCGAGCACCGCATCGGCCATGTCCGCGGTCCACTCGCGCGCCCTGCCGTCGGGCTCGATCCGGACCACGCTGTTGCGGCTGGTGGCGACCCACAGGCGGCCGCGCCGGTCCTCGACCGCGGCGTAGACCACGCCCTTGGCGAGCGCGGGATGCGGACCGTCGCCGAAGGCCTCGATGCGGCCGTCGCGATGCAGGCGCTCGATCTCGCCGCGCGAACCGACCAGCCACCAGCCGCCCTGCGCCGAGGGCGCCAGCGCCGAGTACAACTCGGCGGAAAGGTCGTGGCGTTCGCGCGAGTACTGGGCGATGCGGCGCCAGTCCGCGCGCAGATAGCCCACGCCGGTGCCGGCCAGCGGAAACCAGAACGCGCCGTCGCCCTGGCCGAGGATCTGCTGCACCGGCCGGGCCGGCCGGGTCGGCCCCAGCGCCACCGGCACCGGCACCTGGCCCGGCGCGGCGCGCCAGATGCTGCGCTGGGTGCCGAGCCAGTAATGGCCGCCGCGATCCGGCGCCAGGCTCAGCACCGCGTTGAGCTGGCCGAACATCGGCGCGAACTCGGGCACCGTCCAGCGCCCGTCGGCTTCGCGCCGGTACAGGCCGGTGCGGGTGCCGACCCACAGCCGCTCGCCGTCGGCGACGATCGAATACACCCACGGCAGCGGATCCTCGCCGGGCAGGACCACGGTTTCGAAATCGCGCCCGGTCCAGCGCGCCAGGCCCTTGAAGGTGCCGATCCACAACTCGCCGCGCGCGTCGTAAGTCAGCGCGAACACCGTCTCCGACGGCAGGCTGCGGGCGTCGCCGGGGCGCGGCGCGAAGCGCTCGATGCGCTCGCCGCGCATGCGGTGCAGGCCGCCGCCGTAGGTGCCGAACCAGACTTCGCCGTTGCGGCTGGCGACGGCGAAGGTGTCGTCGCTGCCGATCTGCGGATGCTGTTGGCGGCGGTAGTGGACGAAGCCGTCGCGCTGCGGTCCCATCATGCTCAGGCCGCGGCCTTCGGCGGCGACCCAGATCCGGTCGCGATCGTCGACGACCACGATCGCCAGGTCGTTGCCGGGCAGCGAACGCTCGTCGCCGGGGACATGCCGCCACACCTGCACGCCGATGCCGTCGTAGCGGGCCAGGCCGTCGGTGGTCGCCAGCCACAGGTAGCCGGCGCGGTCGAAGGCCATGCCGTTGACCTTGCTCGACGGCAGCCCGTCGGCGACGCCGATCAGGCGCGCGCGCGGCGCCTCCGGCACCGCCGCGGCGGCATCGCGCGGCGCCGCGATCGCGGACACGAGCGCGGCCGCGCACAGGCATAGCAAGGATCGCAGCATTCGGTTCCCTCCCCTGGTGGAACGTGGCGTCCCAACCTCGGTCCATCGATGTGTCCTCGCCCATTAGGCTGGGCGATAGCGGCGGCAGCGGCAAGGGGGGCGCGGCCGGGCGGCCGCCGGACAGGACGCCGAAACGGATCGTTGCGCGCGTTTAGCGCCGGCTTCGCGACACTGTGCCTAGAATTCCCCGAACCTTGCCGGAGCTGTCATGTCTCTCATTCGCCGTTGCGTCGCCGTCGCGCTGATCCTGCCGTCGCTGGCGGCGGTCGCGCCCGCGCGGGCGGCCGGGCCGGAGACCTACGGCCTGGACCCGGTCCACACCCGGGTGATGTTCGCGGTGTCCCACGCCGGCTTCTCGCAGGCGATCGGCACGGTGTCCGGCAGCCGCGGCCGGTTGAGTTTCGACCGCGCCGACTGGCGCAGCGCCCGGCTCGAAGTCGAGGTGCCGCTGACCCGGCTCGACCTGGGCGACGCGAAATGGAACCGGGCCGCGCTGGCCGCCAAGCTGCTCGACGGCAAGCGCCATCCGCTGGCGCGGTTCGTCTCCGAACGGGTCGAGCCCGACCCGGCCGACCCCGACCGCGCCCAGGTCTGCGGCCGGCTCAGCCTGCACGGCGCGAACCGGCCGCTGTGCCTGGACGTGCGCCTCAACGCGCTCAAGCGCCACCCGCTGCCGCCGTTCCGCCGCACCGCCGGCTTCTCCGCCAGCGCGCGCCTGAGCCGCGCCGACTACGGCATCGACGCCTGGAAGTCGGCGATCGGCGACGAAGTCGAGCTGCGCATCGAGGCCGAAGCGGTGCGCGGCGCCTACCTCGAACCATCCGCGGCCGAGGCGGTCGAAACCCCGGCGTTCGATCCGCCCGCCGACGAGCCGGCCGACCCCGTCCCCGCTTCCCAACCCAGCGCCGCCACGACCGAACCGGAGCCACGCCGATGACCCTGAAGAACACCGCCGACCGCTGGGGCCCGATCAGCCAGTTGCTGCACTGGGCGGTCGTGCTGCTGATCGCGGCGATCGCGATCATCGGCCTGACCATGGTCGACATGAACAACGGCCCGTCCAAGATCAAGATCTACGCCCTGCACAAATCGCTCGGCCTGACCCTGCTGGGCCTGGTCGCGCTGCGCCTGCTGTGGCGCCTGTACGCCGGCACGCCAAGCCCGGTCGCGGGCACGCCGCACTGGCAGGAGCGGATCGCCTCGCTGACCCATTGGGCGCTGTACGCGCTGATGTTCGCCCTGCCGATCTCGGGCTGGGTGTTCAACTCGTCCTCGGGTTATCCGCTGCAGTACTTCGGCCTGTTCAACCTGCCCAAGATCGCCCAACGCAGCGAAGAACTGTCCCAGCTCAGCCGCAATCTGCACGAGTACGGCTTCTGGCTGTTGCTGGCGCTGGTGCTGGCGCACGCCGGCGCGGCCTTCTACCACCATCTGTTCCAGAACGACGCCACCCTGGTCCGCATGCTGCCGGGCCGCCGCCGCGTCGCCGCCCCCGCTTCCCATTCCCTTCCGGAGACCCCCGATGCGCCTTAAGTCCCTGGCCCTGGCCAGCCTGCTGTCCGCCGCCGCCGCGCCCGCCCTCGCCGCCGATTACGTCTCGCAGCCGGGCTCGACCCTGATCTTCGCCACCCAGTACCAGGGCGAGACCTTCGCCGGCAGCTTCCCCGGCTTCACCGCGCGGCTGAGCTTCGACCCGGCCCAACTGGCCGCGTCCAAGCTCGACGTGGTGATCCCGCTGGCCGGCGCCAACTCCAAGAACGCCGAGCGCGACGACACCCTCAAGGGCGCGGACTTCTTCAACATCGCCAAGTTCCCGCAGGCGCGCTTCACTGCGACCAAATTCCGCAGCCTGGGCGGCAACAACTACGCCGCCGACGGCAGCCTGAGCCTGCGCGGCGCGACCAAGCCGGTGACCCTGACCTTCACCTGGACCGCCGGCGCCAAACCGGTACTGGCCGGCAAGGCCACGGTCAAGCGCCTGGACTACAACGTCGGCGGCGGCGACTGGGCCGACACCTCGATCATCCCCAACGAAGTCGCGGTCAGCACCAAGGTGACGTTCGCGCCGGCGAAGTAAACCCAGTTGGCACGCCACCGGCAGCCGTTGCCGTTGCCGTTGCCGTTGCCGTTGCCGTTGCCGTAATGAGCTTGGCGCAGCAGCGAACTCGCGAGAACGCCCTGAAGCCCCGAAGGGCGGCCCGCAGGGATGCGGGCCGTGCGCAGCCAGGCCAGGGATGGCCTGTGCGGAGCAGCCCTGCGTCGGCTCCGTCCCATAGTGGCTTTTGATTCGAAACAGGAATGGCGTTTTCTTTGGTTACTTTCTTTGTCGCCTTGGACAAAGAAAGTGACCCGGCCGCTTGCGGACGGAAGCTTTGCTTTAAGAGCTTTGGCGCTTTAGAAGCCTTCGAACGACAGACGGCGCGAGACCGCAGCAGCGCGGTCGCGGCTTACGCCGCTCCTACAGGGGCATAGGACAAAGACGCGGCTAGATTGAACGATGGCGGTCGCGGCTTGCGCCGCTCCTACCCCCCCGCCCCGAAGCTGCGGGAGCGGACCTAGGCGCCCGCCAACCAGGCCGACAACGTCGCCGCATCGAACGGCCAGTCCAACTCGCGCCCGCGCCCCGGGTCGCGCAACACCGGCACCCGCACTCCATAGCGCGACTCCAGCGCCTCGTCCTCGTCGATGAAGACGCTGTCGAACTCCGGCGCCCGCGCCTGCGCCAGCACCTCCAGCGCCAGATCGCACAGGTGGCAGTCGTCGCGCTGGAACAGGATCAGCGCAGCAGGGGCGGTCTCGGGCATCGTCAATTCGCTGTGGTATGGCGGAA
Organism: Lysobacter sp. BMK333-48F3; assembly: GCF_019733395.1. Lineage (NCBI taxonomy): Bacteria > Pseudomonadati > Pseudomonadota > Gammaproteobacteria > Lysobacterales > Lysobacteraceae > Lysobacter > Lysobacter sp. BMK333-48F3. Next base: position 216,807 of record NZ_JAIHOO010000001.1, read on the forward strand.
AACGCGGTCGTCGCAGGGCACGCGCGCAACGGCGCCCGCGTAGAATAAGCGTCCTTCCCGCCCTTGCGCGGCCCGGGCGCGCTGGCGTCCGCCCGCCCAGGACGCCAGCCCCGTCCGACACCCTACGTTGGAGCAGCCAACCCGTGGCAGTCAGCAGTTTCGACCTGTTCAAGATCGGCATCGGTCCGAGTTCCTCGCACACCGTCGGCCCGATGCGCGCCGCCGCGCGTTTCATCGAGCGCTGGCTGATCGAAGGCTGCGGCACCGGCGAAGCCGGCGCCGACCTGGCCCGCACCGCGCGCGTGCGCGCCGAGGTGTTCGGCTCGCTGGCCCTGACCGGCCGCGGCCACGGCACCGACAAGGCGGTGCTGATGGGGCTGGAAGGCCACTGGCCGAACCAGATCGACCCGGACATCATCCCGGCCGCGCTGGAACGCATCCGCACCACCAAGCGCATCCGTTTGTTCGGGCGCCACGAGATCGGCTTCGACGAAAAGCACGACCTCATCATGAACAAGCGCCAGAAGCTGCCGTTCCACACCAACGGCATGCGCTTCACCGCCTACGACGCCGACGGCGGCGTCATCGCCACCCGCGACTACTACTCGGTCGGCGGCGGCTTCGTGGTCAACCAGGACGAAGCGGCCGAAGACCGCATCGTCGCCGACACCACCGACCTGCCCTATCCGTTCCATTCCGGCGACGAGCTGCTGGCGCAGTGCCAGCGCAGCGGCCTGTCGATCGCCGAACTGATGATGGCCAACGAACGGGTCTGGCGCAGCGACGAAGCGATCAACGCCGGCCTGGACGAGATCTGGAACGCGATGCAGTCCTGCGTCAGCCGCGGCATCCGCGAGACCGGCACCCTGCCCGGCGGTCTGCACGTCTCGCGCCGCGCGCCGGCTCTGCACGCCGAACTGTCGGCCAAGCCCGAGGCGGCGATGCGCGACCCGCTGACCGTGCTCGACTGGGTCAACCTGTACGCGCTGGCGGTGAACGAAGAGAACGCCGCCGGCGGCCGCGTGGTCACCGCGCCGACCAACGGCGCGGCCGGGATCATCCCGGCGGTGCTGCACTACTACGACCGTTTCTGCCCCGGCGCCAACCTGCAGGGCGTGCGCAACTTCCTCCTGACCGCGGCCGCGGTCGGCATCCTGTATAAGGAAAACGCCTCGATCAGCGGCGCCGAAGTCGGCTGCCAGGGCGAAGTCGGCGTGGCCTGCTCGATGGCCGCCGCCGGCCTGGTCGGCGCGCTCGGCGGCACCCCGAGCCAGGTCGAGAACGCGGCCGAGATCGGCATGGAGCACAACCTCGGCCTGACCTGCGACCCGATCGGCGGCCTGGTCCAGATCCCCTGCATCGAGCGCAACGCGATGGGCGCGGTCAAGGCGATCAACGCCTACCGCATGGCCATGCGCGGCGACGGCAAGCACAAGGTCAGCCTGGACAAGGTGATCAAGACCATGCGCGACACCGGCCGCGACATGCAGGACAAGTACAAGGAAACCTCGCGCGGCGGCCTGGCGGTCAACGTCATCGAGTGCTGAGCCGCCGATGACGCCGCGGCGCCATGCCAGGATGCGGCCCGACGCCGTCCGGGCCCGCGGGTGAATCCGTTGCGCTGCCTGGTCCTGCCCGGCATGGACGGCAGCGGCGCCTGGCTGGACGAATTCGCCGCGGCGATGGCGCCGCGGCTGCCGGTGGAGATCCTGGCCTACCCGCCGCAGCGCGCGCTCGGCTACGACGAACTGGTCGACTTCGTGCGACCGCACTTGCCGCAGGCTGAGCCCTATCTGCTGCTCGGCGAGTCCTTTTCCGGCCCGATCGCGATCCGTCTCGCCGCGCAACGCCCGCCCGGGCTCGCCGGACTGGTGCTGTGCGCCAGCTTCGCCAGCGCGCCGAGCTTGCCCGGGTCGCCGTTGTCGACGCGAACCCTGGCTCGCCTCGCCACCGCCTTGCCGCTGCAGTACCTGCCGGCCGCGCTCGCGGCGCCGCTGCTGCTCGGCCGCTGGCGCACGCCGGAGCGGATCGAGCGCCTGCAGGGCTTGCTGCACTCGGTCGCCCCGGCGGTGCTGCACCATCGCCTGCGCGAGGCCAGCCGCGTCGATGCCGAAGCGGCTCTCGCCGCGATCGCTGGCCCGCTGCTGTACCTGCGCGCCGAGCGCGACCGGCTGGTGTCCGCCGACAGCCTGGCCCGGATTCGCACCCGCGTCCCTTCCCTGAGCGAGGTCGCGCTCGACGCTCCGCATTTCCTGTTGCAGGTGCGGGCGGCCGCCGCCGCGCAGGCGATCTGCGCCTGGGCCGCGGCGCTGCCGACGCGAGCCTGATCCGGCCGGGCGACCCGGCCGCTGCGTCCCCGAACCGCCTCGCTCTCGCAACTTCACCGCATTTTGCTCCGCAGCATGTGCCTACTATCGGCACAGCCAGCCGGAGCCCGCCCATGCCCGCTCGCCTGAGTCGTCGCGACTTCCTCAAGTCCAGCCTGGTCGCCGGCATCGCCGTGTACGTCGCCGCCCCCGGCAGCGACGCCCTCGCCGCCCTGTTCGAACGCGAACGCATCCGTCCGCCGCCGTGGGACCCCGCGCGCGGCCGCTTGCGCTACCGCACCGACGCCACCGCCAAGGTCACCGGCGAGAAGCTTTTCAGCTACGACATGCGCGGCCGCGACCTGCCCGGCTGGCCGAGCCAGCAGGCGCACGCGATGCTGCTGCGCGCGACCCGCGCCGATCGCGTCTACGCGGGTTTCGACCTGTCCGCGCTCGGCGCCGGCCTGCAGCCCGACCGGATCGCGACCGCCGCCGACCTGGCCCGCGACGGCGTCGCCCTGCCGCCGTTCTACGGCGAAGACATGCTGCTGCCGCAGGGCAAGACCCCGGCCTACCTGGGCCAGGCCGTGGCCCTGCTGGTCTGGCACGACTTCGCCCGCTTCCGCGCGGCCAAGAGCCGGCTCAAGTTCCGCGACGAGGTCATCCGCTGGGGCGCGCAGACCGGGCCGCTGGAACGCGAACCCTGGGCCAGCTTCCGCTACGTGCGCGTCGGCGGCGCCACGCCCTTCGACGACGACGCCTATTCCAGCCTCAAGGACACGCCGCTGTTCCCGGCCGGCTACCGCAAGCAAGTGCCGCAGTGGCCGGCGGCCGACGCGGCCGGCAAGCTCGACGCCCAGGGCATGGCCCATGCCGAGGCGATCGAGGCCGAACTGGGCGCGGCCGGCGCCGGCAAGCAGGTGTTCGAGCGCGAGTACTTCTCGCAGTCGATCGACACCGCGGCGATGGAACTGGACAACGGCAACGGCTGGTTCGACACCGCCACCGGCACCCTGCACGCGGTGTCGGCGACCCAGTCGCCGAACGAAGTCGCCGAGGACGGCGCGCGCATGCTCGCCGCCAGCCGGTTCGGAGTGAAGGCGCTGGTGCTGCACCCCTGCTACACCGTCGGCTACGGCTCCAAGGACCACAACCCGTTTCCGTTCTATGCGCTGATGGCGGCGCTGTACGGCGACGGCCGGCCGGTGCGGCTGGCCAACGACCGTTACGAGCAGTTCCAGTCCAGCCTCAAGCGGCACAGCTTCCGCATCCATTACCGGCTCAAGCTCGATCGGGCCACGGGGCGTTTCGAAGTCTTCCAGGGCCGCATGCAGGGCGACGGCGGCGGCCGGCGCAACTTCTCGCCTTCGGTATGCCTGGTCGCGGCGACCGCGGCGCAATCGATCTATTACTTCCCGCGCAGCGACCTGGCCAGCACGGTGATCGCTTCGCGCGCGCTCGACGCCGGCTCGGCGCGCGGCTACGGCACTTTGCAGAGCATGGGCGCGACCGAGATGCTGGTCGACGAGATCGCCAGCGAACTGGGCCTGGATCCGATCGAACTGCGCCTGCGCAACGTGTTCGACACCGGCATGAAGAACACCCAGGGCGCGATTCCCGGCGGCGTGCAGCGCGCCGGCGAGGTGCTGCGCAAGGCGCGCATGCACCCGCTGTGGACCCAGCGCGCCGCGCGCAAGCGCGAGTACGAAGCGGCCCATCCCGGCCATCGCTACGGGGTCGGGTTCGGCTGCGTGCAGAAGGACTACGGCACCGGCGCCGAAGCCGCGTTCGCCGAAGTCGCGCTGGGCCGCGACGGCCGCATCGCGCTGCGCCATATCGGCATCGAGATGGGCACCGGCATGGCCACCAGCCAGGCCGCGCTGTGCGCGCCGTGGCTGGGCCGCCCCGCCGACGAGGTCCGCACCGGCGAGACCGCCTGGCCGGAACTGCCGATGGTCGCCACCGACGACCCCTGGCTGATGTCGCAGGCGACCCAGGACGCGCACGTCGGCGATCCGCGCTGGACGCCGAACTACGCCAGCCCCAGCAGCGCCAGCAATTCGGCGTATTTCTTCGGCCACGCCACCCGCGAGGCGGCGCGGCAGGTGTTCGTGCAAGGCCTGTGGCCGGCGGCGCTGGCGCTATGGAGCCGCGGCTACGGCGGCGGCCAGCTCGCGCCGCTGGCGGTGCGGCGCGAGGACGCGCGCTGGGTCGAAGGCCGCCTGACCGCGGGCAGCCTGCAGCCGCTGGCCCTGCCCGAACTCGCCGCCGCGGCCTACGAGCTGGGCCTGGCCACCGGCGCGGTGGTGCACACCTTCAACCGCTGGCAATGGGCGCAAGCCGAGTTTCCCCTGCCCCGCGACGAAGCGCGGCTGCCGCTGGACGGCCTGGCGCTGCGCTGGGGCGACGGCGACGGTGCCGGCCTCGGCACGCCGACCGCGAACGGCTATCGGATGCTGGAACGGCGCCGGGTGGACTACCCGCCGGCCCAGCGCAACAACGCCGGCGTGGTCTATTACAGCGTGGTCGGCACCCTGGCCGAAGTCGCGGTCGATACCGCGACCGGCCGGATCGAATTGCTGAACCACCACTCGATCATGGAATGCGGCACGCCGATCGTGCCCGAACTGGTGTCCGGCCAGTTGCAGGGCGGCCTGGCGATGGGCATCGGCCATGCCCTGCACGAGTACCTGCCGCTGTACGAGGACGGCCCCGGCAACGGCACCTGGAATTTCAACCGCTACACCCTGCCGCGGGCGCGCGACGTCGCAGTGTGGAAACAGACCGGCGAAGTGCTGCCGCCGCTGTCGGACAGCGACCCGCCCAAGGGCATCGCCGAGGTGACGATGATCGCGGTGGTGCCGGCGATCGCCAACGCCTTCGCCCACGCCACCGGCCGCCGCGTGCGCGAGCTGCCGATCACTCCGGACAAGGTCCTGGCCGCGCTGGCGCAGGACGACGCCCACGCCGAGGAGGCCCGCGCATGAGCGCCGACGCCGATCGCAGCGGCCTGCGCACCCGCCCGCTGCGCCTGACCGTCAACGGCCGCGCCTACGGCCCGGTCGAGGTGCCCGAGGACATGATGCTGGTCGATGTGCTGCACGAGTACCTCGGCCTGACCGGCACCCGCTTCGGCTGCGGCCAGGGCGTGTGCCGCGCCTGCACCGTGATCGTCGACGACGAGCGCGGCCCGCGCGAGCTGCGCAGCTGCATCACCGGCGCGCACTACTTCCAGGGCAAGCGCATCCGCACCGTCGAAGGCCATGCGCGCCGCGACGAGAGCGGCCGCATCGTCGAACTCTCGCCGGTGCAGCAGGCCTTTCTCGACCACTTCAGTTTCCAGTGCGGCTATTGCACGCCGGGCTTCGTCAACGCCGCCACCGTGCTGCTGGAACGGCTGCGCAAGCAACCGGTGGCGCGCGCCGACCTGGAGCGAACCATCACCGAAGCCCTGGATCCGCACCTGTGCCGCTGCACCGGCTACGTGCGCTATTACCAGGCGGTGCGGCAACTGGCCCTGGACACGCCGGGCCTGGTCCGCGACGGCGACGCACGGGAGCAAGACCGATGAAACGGCACCGCTGGAAACGCTGGTTGCTGTGGCTGGCGCTGGCCGTCGCGCTGGCGTGGCTGATCGGCTGGCTGTGGTCGTGGTGGGCGCAGCGCGGTCCGGTGCAGACGGTCCGGGCCAGCGCCGAGCAGATCGAGCGCGGCCGCTACCTGGCCGCCGCCGCCGACTGCGCCGCCTGCCATACCGCCGAGGGCGGCGCGCCGTTCGCCGGCGGCGTACCGCTGGCCTCGCCGTTCGGGGTCATCCACGGCACCAACATCACCCCCGATCCGGACACCGGCATCGGCCGCTACACCGCCGACGACTTCCACCACGCCCTGACCCGCGGCGAAGCGCGCGACGGCCATCAGCTGTATCCGGCGATGCCCTACGTGTCCTATCGCCGCATCGTCCGCGCCGACAGCGATGCCATCTATGCCTATCTGATGACCCGAGCGCCGGTGAAACAGGCCAACCGGCGCAACGGAGTCGGCTTTCCGTTCAACATCCGCAGCGGCATCCACGCCTGGAACTGGCTGTTCGCCGGTGCGCGACCGACGCCGGCCTCGCAGGGACAGTCGGCGCAGTGGAAACGCGGCGAGTACCTGGTCGAAACCCTCGGCCATTGCGGCGAATGCCACAGCCCGCGCGGCCTGTTGGGCGAGATCGAGCGCGACCGCCCCTTGCAGGGCAATGCCGAACTGGGCCGTTTCGCCGCGCCCGACCTGACCCCGCAAGGCCTGGCCGAACGCGGTTGGGACCGCGCCGCGTTGCGCGCCTACCTGGCCACCGGCAGCGCCGCGCCGGCGGTGGCCTCGGATGAGATGCTCAAGGTGGTCGACCTGTCCACCAGCCGTCTGCGCGGCGCGGACCTGGATGCGATCGCGACTTATCTGACCGGCGACCGCGCCGCGCCCGCCGTCGCCTTGCCCGCACCGGCCGTACCGGCGCCGCCCGCGCCGGCCCACGAGCGCTACCTGGCCTTGTGCGCCGGCTGCCACGGCCGCGACGGCGAGGGCGTGCCGCACGTCGCCCCGGCGCTGCGCGGCAATAGCGGCCTGCGCGATCCGCAGCCGCACAACCTGATCGTCGCCCTGCTCGACGGCCTGCCCGAACACGATCTGCCCGGGCTGGAACGGATGCAGGACATGCCCGGTTTCGGCGACGAACTCGACGACGCGCAGTTGGCCGAGCTGGCGCAATGGCTGCGCAGCCGTTACGGCGGCCGCAGCGAAGCGGTCGCGGCGCAGCAAGTGCGCGCCCTGCGCGAGAGCCGGCCGCCGCCGCACCGCTGACGCGCGCGGTGCCGGACGTTGGGGCTGGAGCTGCGTTGGGCCGGCTTGCCGCCGGCGAGATGGCGCCGACAGGAAGTGCAGAGCAACGAGTAAACAGGAACGAGTGCAGCGGAACCGGCGCGGGACGACGAGTCCGGCTTTCGCTCGTTACTCGTTGCTCCGCATTCGCTGCGTTGCCGATCCAGGCGCTCAATCCTCGCCGTAGGCGTGGTCCGAGGTGGTGTCGACGATGCGCTCGCTCTTGCCGCTGGTCGCGTAGGCGCGCGGGTCGGACAGCTCCAGAGTGCAGCTTTGCGGGTCTTCGAGCAGGATCGCCGCGCCGCCCAGTTGCACGTGCACCGCTTCGGGCGTGCGCCGTCCGGCGCGGGTGTAATAGGTCGCCCGATGCTTGCGCAGGATCACCGCGTTGGCGCCTTGCTGCGCCGCCGCATCGGCGAGACGGGCGAACGCACGCGGGTAGTGGACCGGGGTCGGATCGCGGTCGAACGAATTCTCTTTCACCCGAGTGCCGGCCTCGATCGCGACCGTACCGAGCCGGCGATAGCGGCAACCGGGATCGGCTTCGATCACCGGCGGCGCGGCCGAGGCCGCCCAGGCGCAGGTGCACCACAACGCACCGCCGATCCACGCCTTCGCATTCATGATCGCGCCCCCGCAACACCGGCCAGCGGCGGCCGGACGCGCGGACTATAGCCAGGGCGGCGCGCGCCGAAAATGTGTGCCCGCACGCGCACTGCGAAGGCCGCGCCCTGCGTTCCCCCGGCCCCGTTCCGAGTGTGGCGAGCAGCGGCATCCGGCTGCGTCGTCGCGCACGATTGCGCAACGCAACATGAAGCCGCTGACCAAGACGAGAAGTGCGTCGCGCTTGTCTCGACATGACAAGTAATGTCCAACGGACATGGACTTATCTCACTGTTTTTCAGACGCTTTTCGCGCATCATTTCGTTGCGGCGCAGCAAACGGCCATTCACGAAACCAACGTTGTCAGGGGATTCTGTGAACTGCAGCGCAAAGGCCTAGCAAGCGCGTTGACAACGTTGTCACGCATCGCCAGCGTGCACAGCGAACCGATCGGACGCGTCCAGCGCGCCGTCCAGGTCGAGCCAGGCGCGCCAGGCACAGGAGGAAGCCGCTCTCTCCACAGGGGATCGCGACAACGCGTACGACCGGCCCATCGCACCGGTCGCGCCGCTGCGGCGGCAGTACGCGGCAGGACAAGCAGCAGCACCCGACGGCGCGCCGCGCCGATCACTCGAGGGGGCCCGAGCTCCCCGGCAATGCGGAGGGCCAGCGGCCCTTCTTCTAAACACGGCGGGGATCTGCCGTCGGCCGTTCGCGGCCGGCGAAGTCTTGACTACGCACGGGAGAGGAAGCACTCATGAGACACGCACGGTCCGCAAACCTGCTGTTGTTGTCGGCGTTGGCCGCCACGTCGTCGCTGTCGACGGCGTACGCGCAGGCCTCCTGCAACGGCGTTCCGGCTTGGAGCCCGACCACGATCTACGCCGCCGGCGACAAACTGACCTACCAAAATCACCTGTATCAGGCCAACGGCCCGATCTGGAACACCCCGCCCACCCATTGTCCGAGCTGCAACTACTACACCGACCTGGGCGTGTGCGGCACCGGCCCCGTCAACCAGCCGCCGAGCGTCGCGCTGACCTCGCCCAGCAACGGCGCCAGCTACAACGTCGGCGCCAACATCGCCGTCAGCGCCAATGCCAGCGACAGCGACGGCAGCATCGCCAGCGTCGAATTCTTCCGCGGCGCCACTTCGCTCGGCGTCGACACCAGCGCGCCGTACGGCGTGACCTGGAGCAACGCCAGCGCCGGCAGCCACAGCTTCACCGCGGTGGCCAAGGACAACCAGAACGCCACCACCACCTCGTCCGCGGTCAGCGTCAGCGTCAGCTCCGGCCCGGCCGACACCACCCCGCCGAGCGTCCCCGCCGGCCTGGCCTCGACCGCGCAGACCTCCAGCAGCGTTTCGCTGAGCTGGAACGCCTCCACCGACAACAGCGGCGGCAGCGGCGTGGGCGGCTACGACGTCTACCGCAACGGCAGCCTCGCCGGCTCGCCGACCGGCACCAGCCACGTGGTCAACAATCTCGCCGCGAGCACCAGCTACAACTTCACCGTGCGCGCCCGCGACAACGCCGGCAACGCCTCGGCGCAGAGCGCCTCGATCAGCGCCACCACCAAGCCGGCCACGCCGGGCGGCAACAAGAAGGTGATCGGCTACTTCGCCCAGTGGGGCATCTACGGCCGCGGTTACCGGGTCAAGAACATCGACACCAGCGGTTCGGCGTCCAAGCTCACCCACATCAACTACGCCTTCGGCAACGTGCGCAACAACCGTTGCGAAGTCGGCCTGACCGTGCCGTCGGATCCGAACACCGGCGTCGGCGGCGATGCCTTCGCCGACTACACCAAGTCGTTCCAGGCCGGCGAAAGCGTCAGCGGCGTCGGCGACACCTGGGACCAGAAGCTGCGCGGCAACTGGAACCAGCTCAAGCAGCTCAAGGCCAAGCACCCGAACATCAAGGTGCTGATCTCGCTCGGCGGCTGGACCTGGTCGCGCGGCTTCTCCAGCGCGGCGCGCGCCGAAAACCGCCAGGCCTTCGTCGCCTCGTGCGTCGACGCCTACATCAAGGGCAACCTCCCGGTCACCGACGGCGCCGGCGGCGCGGGCGCGGCGGCCGGCGTGTTCGACGGCATCGACATCGATTGGGAATATCCCGTCGCCTGCGGCCTGACCTGCGGCACGCCGGAGGACAAGGCCAACTTCAACGCGCTGATGGCCGAGTTCCGCAAGCAGCTCGATGCGGTGCGCCCGGGCCTGTTGCTGACCGTCGCCGTCGGCGCCGGCATCGACAAGATCCGCGTCACCGACCCGGCCGCGTACCACCAGTACCTGGACTTCATCAACGTGATGACCTACGACTTCCACGGCGCGTGGGATCCGAAGACCAATCATCACTCGGCCCTGTTCGCCTCGCCCAACGATCCGTCCACCGGCGACCAGAAGTTCTACAACTCCAACGACGCGATCGAGGCCTTCCTGAGCCGCGGCGTTCCGGCCTCGAAGATCAACCTCGGCATCGGCTTCTACGGCCGCGGCTGGACCAACGTGGCCAACGTCAACAACGGCCTGTACCAGAGCGGCAGCGCCGCCCAGGGCACTTACGAGGCCGGCATCGAGGACTACAAGGTGCTCAAGGGCAAGCCGGGCACGATCCACACCGACGCCAACGCCCGCGCCACCTGGAAGTACGACGGCAACACCTTCTGGAGCTACGACACGCCGGCGCTGATCGGCGAGAAGATGCAATACGTCAAGACCCAGAACCTCGGCGGCGCGTTCTTCTGGGAGTTCAGCGGCGACGACGCCCAGGGCGAGCTGGTCAACGCGATCAGCAACGGCCTGAAGTAAGCCATTCGCGCACCACCCCTCTCCCGTGCGCGGGAGAGGGGCCGGGACGGAACTCTCTCTCCGTCCCGTCCTCGGATTTCCTGCATCGCGAGGCCGGCTGCGCTAGCCCCTCGGTCCAGTTTTGCAAAGCCGCGGCGAGCGATACGCCGCGGTGATCTGCAACGGAGCGCCGATCACCCCCCCGATCGGCGCTCCGATTTCGTTTTTGTCGTAGCCGGCACATCAGCTGCAGTAGTTGCGTTAGCTGTTGCTATCGCAGTTGTTGCTGTTGCTGTTGCTGTTGCTGCCGTTGCTGTTGCTGTTGCCGTTGCCGTTGCCGTTGCCGTAAAGAGTTGGCGCCGCACCGATCTCGCGAGAACGCCCTGCAGCCCCGGAGGGCGGCCCGCAGGGATGCGGGCCGTGCGCAGCCAGGCCAGGGATGGCCTGTGCGGAGCAGCCCCGCGCCAACCTCGTCCCATAGTGGCTTTTGATTCGAAACAGTTATGGCGTTTTCTTTGGTTACTTTCTTTGTCGCCTTGGACAAAGAAAGTGACCCGGCCGCTTGCGGACGGAAGCTTTGCTTTTGAAGCTTTTGAAGCTTTAGATGCCTTCGAACACAGACGGCGCGAGACCGTAAGAACGCGGTCGCGGCTTACGCCGCTCCTACAGGGGCATAGGACAAAGACGCGGCGACCGGGCGAGATGGCGGTCGCGGCTTGTGCCCGAAGGAAATCCCTGTGGGACGCCGCTCCTACAGGCGATGGCTTTGGGCTTCGATCGATGGCGTCAGCCTTGGATTTTCTACGCGTCCCGTGGTCGCGGCTTGTGACCGAAGGAAATCCCTGTGGGACGCCGCTCCTACAAGGGAACAGGACAAAGACGCGGAAGGACGGCGCTCAGCCGACCAGGCGCAGCACGTCGTCGAGCAGGCCCGCCGCGGTGACGCCGGCGCCGGCGCCAGGCCCCTGGATCACCAGCGGCTGGTCGCGGTAACGGTCGGACCAGATCGCGACCTTGTTGTCGGTGCCTGCGCCGCCGGCCAGCGGATGATCGCCGGGCAACGATTCCAGGCCGACCCGGGCGGTATGGCGGCCGTCTTCGCCGCAGTCCAGGCGGGCGATGAAACGCAGCTTCTCGCCGTTCTTGTAGGCCGCCGCGTAACGATCGCGCAGCGGCGTATCCAACGCCGGCAACGCCGCGTCCACGCCGTCCCTGGACAGGATCGCCAGTTCCGGCGGCACCAGCGAGGCCACGTCGACCTCGCCCGCTTCCAGCGCCACCCCGGCCGCGCGCGCCAGGATCAACAGCTTGCGCCGCACGTCCTCGCCGGACAGATCGTCGCGCGGATCGGGCTCGGTGTAGCCGGCGTCGCGCGCCTGCCGCACCAGGGCCGAGAACGGGCGCATGCCGTCGTAATGATTGAACAACCAGGCCAGCGAACCCGACAGCACGCCGGCGATGGCGTGGATGCGGTCGCCGCCGGCCTGCAGTTCGCGCAGGCTGCGCAGCAGCGGCAAGCCGGCGCCGACCGTGGCGCTGTCGCCGTAGCCGCTGCCGCCGTGCGCGCAGGCCTCGCGGATCGCGCGCCAGCGCGCCAGCGAGGTGCCCTGGCCGATCTTGCACGCGGTGACCACGTGGATGCCCTGCGCCAGCCATTCGGCATGGCGCTCGGCGACCGCTTCGCTGGCGGTGGCGTCGACCACCACCCGCGCGCCTTCGCCGGCCAGCCCCTCCCAGGACAGGGCCGCGGCGACCTCGTCGAGCGAGCTCGGCCGGTCGCTGGCGGTCAGCGCGGTGGCGGCGCGCTCGGGCGCGAGCCCGGCGCGGTCGACCGCGGCGCGGCGCGAGTTGGCCACATGCACCAGCGCCAGGCGCTCGCCCAGGCGCGTGCCGTGCCAAGCCTTGAGCCGCGCCAGCACCGCGCCGCCGACCGTACCGGTGCCGAGCAGCGCGACCCGCGCCGGCAGCGCCGGCGCGTTGGCGGCGGCGATGCGCGCGGCGGACGCCGGCGCCGACAGAGCGCTGGCCGCCGCGCTCATCGTTTGACGCGCGCCGCGGTGGCCACCGCCGCCGAAGCGCGCTCCAGCGCGGCTTCCAGATCGGCGATCAGGTCGTCGACATGCTCGATGCCGACCGACAGGCGCAACAGGCCGTCGCCGATGCCGGCGGCGGCGCGCGCTTCCGGCGACATCGCCGCATGGGTCATGGTCGCCGGATGCGCGACCAGGCTTTCGACGCCGCCCAGCGATTCGGCCAGGGTGAAACAGTTCAGGCCGTCGACGAAGGCGCGCACCGCGTCCTCGCCGCCTTCGATCTCGACGCTGAGCATGGCGCCGAAACCCTTCTGCTGGCGCGCCGCCAGGGCATGCCCCGGGTGCGAAGCCAGGCCCGGGTAATGCACCACCCGCACCGCCGGATGGGCGTCGAGCAGTTGGGCGATGGCCTGGGTGTTCTCCTGGTGCACGCGCAGGCGCGCGTCCAGGGTGCGCAGGCCACGCAGGGTCAGGAACGCGTCGAACGGCGAACCGGTCAGGCCCAGCGCATTGGCCCACCACACCAGTTGCTGGTGGTGCTCGGCGCTCTTGGCCACCACCGCGCCGCCGACCACGTCGCTGTGGCCGTTGATGTACTTGGTGGTCGAATGCACGACCAGGTCGGCGCCGAACGCGATCGGACGCTGCAGCGCCGGCGACAGGAAGGTGTTGTCGACCACGGTCAGCGCGCCCTGGGCGTGCGCGGCCTCGATCACGAAGCGCAGGTCGGTGATGCGCAGCAGCGGGTTGGACGGGGTTTCGATCCACACCACCGCCGGCTTGCTCGCCAGCGCTTCGGTCAGCGAACGCGGGTCGGTGAGATCGGCGGTGATCAGCTCGAACGCGCCCTTCGCCGCCAGCGCGTTGAACAGGCGCCAGCTGCCGCCGTAGCCGTCGTGCGGCACCACGATGCGGTCGCCCGGCTTGAGGAAGGCGTGCAGCACCAGGGTGATCGCCGACATGCCGGTCGAGGTGACCACGCCGCCGGCGCCGCCTTCCAGTTCCGCCAGCGCTTCGCCGAGCAGGTCGCGGGTCGGGTTGCCGCTGCGGGTGTAGTCGTACTGGCGCTTGTCGTTGAAGCCGGCGAAGCTGAAGTTCGACGACAGCACGATCGGCGGGGTCACCGCGCCGTAGGCGGCGTCGCGATCGATGCCGGCGCGGACCGCGGCGGTACAGGCGTTGCGGGTGGGGGCGTTGGAAGCCTGGGTCGAGGTCTGGGTCACGTGGGCCGCTCCGTTGATGTCAATGCTCATGCGGCCACCTGGCTACAGTCGGCCAGCGCTTCGCGCAGGATGGTGTCGATGTCGGTTTCTTCTTTCAGGCAGGCGTCGTGCCCGTAGATCGAGCGCAGCACGCGCAGCCGGGTTTCGCCGCGCAGGCGCTCGATCAGGTCGTAGGACTCGCTCAGCGGGATCAGCCGGTCCTCGCCGACCGCGACCACCGTGACCGGCAGGCGGATGGTCGAGGGGTCGACCTGCTGCAGGTCGATCGATTCGGACAGGCGCAGGAAGGCGGTGGTCGGGGTGCGCGCGACGTACTTGTGGCCGCAATGGTCGAGGTAGTCCTCGGCGTCGACGCGGACCCGGCCGTCGCGCACTTGCGCGGCGCCGAAGCGTTCGGCGAACTCTTCCGGGGTGCGGTAGCTCAGCACCGCCAGCTCGCGCGCCAGCGCTAGGCCCTGGCTCTCGTCGCACTGCAGGGCGCCGAGCGCGACCGCGCGGCGCTGCAGCGCGCGCCACGCCGCGGCATAGGGATGGGCGCGGTGGGTGCCGCTGATCGAGACCAGTTCGCCCAGCCGCGAGGGGTGGCGCGAAGCGAACTGCAGGCCGACCATGGCGCCGTAGGAGTAGCCGATGAAGGCCTGCAGGCAGGAAATGCGCAGCGCGTCGAGCAGGGCCGCGATGGCGTCGGCCTGATCGGCCGGGTCCAGCGGCGCGTCGAGTTCGCCGTCGGCGCCGACCCAGTCGAACGAGACCAGATGGAAACGCTGCGGGTCCAGCGCGCGGCCGGCGCCGACCTGGCTATGCCACCAGCCCGGCTCGGCGAACTCGCGGCTCGGCGCCAGGTGGCGGTGGGCGGAAATGCCGCCGGCGACGAACAAGGCCGGCAGACCGGCCTCGCCCTGGGTTTCGTAACGCAGCGTCACGCGGCGGCGGCCGGCGTGGCGCAAGTCGAGTTCGATCGCGATTTCGCCGCGGGTCGCGGCGCCGCGCGCGCTCAGGCGCTCGACGGCGGGAGCCGGGGCCAGCGCGCTGGCTTCGTGGGAAACGAAGCGTTCGCTGGCGTCGAAACTGGCAACGGGGCTGTGGGCGAAGCTCATGGCGGGCATCCGATAGGAACGGGGCCATCGAGCTTGCAAGTCGCAGGTGCGCCGCGAGGGGCGCACTTCGCAACCATCTTCCGACCGACGCCTCCACACCTCTAGGGCGGGGGCGGGCCGCAGGAATTGGCACCTTCGCGCGGCTTGCGCCGCGTTGGGTTGCCCCGGCTTCTAAGGGCCTGTCCCTCAGCCGGTCTCGATGGATGGGCACAGTCTGCCGGCGCCCCCGGGGGCTGTCAATCGCTTCATCCGCATATAGCGATTTATTATGAGACCCTGCCCCGGCCGACGCTCCCGGCAACCGGACCGCGGTCGCAATCGCAACCGTCCCCCGGTCGCCATGCGTCGCGCATACACTTGCCACGATGACTAGCCGCCTCCTTGCCGTCGCCCTCAGCGCGACCCTGCTCGCCGCCTGCGCCAGCCGCCCGGTGTTGGAATCGGAAACCCGCACCACCTCGGCGGGGCCGGTGCGGTTGCGCACCGTGCCCGAGCGCTTCGTGTCCGCGCCCAGTCCGCAGGACGAGCTCGACTCGCTGGCGACCTGGCCCGGCGAAGACGGCAAGACCTGGCTGATCGCCAGCGCCAAGTCCACCCACCAGTTACAGGTCTACGACGCCGATACCGGCGAGCGCCTGCGCAGCGTCGGCGGCAAGGGCACCGCCCTGGGCCAGTTCAAGCGCCCCAACGGGCTGGCGGTGTTCGGCGACCACGTGTTCGTGGTCGAGCGCGACAACCGCCGGGTGCAGGTGCTGCGCCTGCCCGACTTCGCCCCCTTGGCCAGCTTCGGCGAGGCCCAGCTGCGCAGCCCCTACGGCCTGTGGCTGCACGAGACCGCGCCCGGCGAACTGGAGGCCTACGTCACCGACAGCTTCATGTACGGCGACAAGTACGACCAGGTGCCGCCGCTGAGCGAACTGGATCAGCGCGTGCGCCGCTACCGCCTGCATTTCGACCAGGACGGCCGCCTGAGCAGCGAGTACCAGGGCGCGTTCGGCGACACCAGCGAGGACGCCGCCCTGCGCGTGGTCGAGTCGATCGCCGGCGACCCGGCCAGCGACCGCCTGCTGATCGCCGACGAGGACGAGCGCCATCTGTCGACCCTGCGCGAGTACACCCTGGCCGGCCGCTACACCGGCCGCCGCCTGCCCGACCGCAGCTTCGACGCCCAGGCCGAGGGCGTGACCCTGTGGAGCTGCGCGGACGGCGGCGGCTACTGGATCGCGGTCGACCAGCTGATGCCGCGCACCGTCTTCCACGTCTTCGACCGCACCACCCTGGCCCCGCGCGGCAGCTTCCGCGGCGAGGTCACCGCCCACACCGACGGCATCGTCCTGCACGCCGCCGGCACCGCCGGGTTCCCGTTCGGCGCGCTGTACGCGGTGCACGACGACCGTTCGGTGGCCGCGTTCGACCTCGGCGAGATCGCCCGCACCCTGTCGCTGTCCTCTTCCTGCCTGAACTGACGACCCGCCTCCGATCCGCTCATGCGTGCCTCTCATTATCTTGCCGCCCTGCTCTGCCTGACCGCGCTCGCCGGCGCCGACGCGCGAGCGGGCAAGCTGTACCGCTGGACCGACCGCCAGGGCATCGTCCATTACGGCGATCGCGCGCCCGACCGTGCGCCGCCGGCGGAAATCGAACGCATCCCGTTCCGCACCGAGCCGGGCGCGATCGCCCGCCTGCGCGTGCTGCAGGAAGGCGAGCGCTACCTGGCCTGGGCCGACAACAGCCTGGCCGGGCCGATCGAGGTGCGGCTGGATTTCACCCACAGCAACAACATCGTCGGCTCGCCGCACCTGCCGGCGCGGGCGATCCTGGACGCGCGCAGCAGCGCGGTGGTGGCGGTGCTCAGCGCCCAGGATCCGACCCGCGGCGGCGACTTCGAACTGAACATGCGCAGTACCCCAGGCGACCCGGACGCGCGCGCGCGCAACGTCGACTACCTGCTGCCGCTGCAACAGCAGCAGTTCCGCATCGACCAGGGCTACGGCGGCCACTTCAGCCACAGCGAGCCCGAACACCGCTACGCGGTCGACTTCGCCGCCGACATCGGCACCCCGGTGCTGGCCGCGCGCGACGGCACGGTGATGCAGGTCGAATCCGATTTCGACAAGGCCGGGCTGAACCTGGAGAAGTACGGCGACCGCGCCAACTTCGTCCGCATCCTCCACGACGACGGCAGCATGGCCCTGTACGCCCACCTCAAGGACGACGGCGGGGTGCTGGTCCGGCTCGGCCAGCGGGTCCGCGCCGGGCAGCAGATCGGCCTGTCCGGCAACACCGGCTTCAGCACCGGCCCGCACCTGCACTTCGCGGTCCAGGTCAACCGCGGCATGCGCCTGGAATCGATCCCGTTCCGGATGAGCGGCCCGCAGGGCCCGCTGCACCTGGGCGGCGGGGCGCGCTGAGCCCCGCCCGGCGGCCGCGGGCCGCCCCGCGGACCCGGCCCACCCGGCGCCGGCGGCGCACGCGGGTATAATCGCCGCCTTCCTCTCGACTCCCGACGCGCCCCGGGCGCGCCGTTCCCATGTCCGAAGTCACCCAGCAAGCCCTCCGCCGCCGCACTTTCGCGATCATTTCGCACCCCGACGCCGGCAAGACCACCCTGACCGAAAAGCTGCTGCTGTTCGGCGGCGCGATCCAGATGGCCGGCTCGGTCAAGGGCCGCAAGGCCGCGCGCCATGCGACGTCCGACTGGATGGCGCTGGAAAAGGAGCGCGGCATCTCGGTGACCTCCTCGGTGATGCAGTTCCCCTACGAGGGCCGCATCGTCAACCTGCTCGACACCCCCGGCCACGCCGACTTCGGCGAAGACACCTACCGCGTGCTCACCGCGGTCGACTCGGCGCTGATGGTCATCGACGTGGCCAAGGGCGTCGAAGAACGCACGATCAAGCTGATGGAGGTGTGCCGCCTGCGCGACACGCCGATCATGAGCTTCATCAACAAGCTCGACCGCGAAGGCAAGAACCCGATCGACCTGCTCGACGAGGTCGAGTCGGTGCTCGGCATCCAGTGCGCGCCGATCACCTGGCCGATCGGCATGGGCCAGCGCCTGAAGGGCGTAGTCCACCTGATCAGCGGCGAAGTGCACCTGTACGAGCAGGGCCGCAACTTCACCCGCCAGGACTCGACCATCTTCGCCTCGATCGACGACCCGGCGCTGGAAGCGCGGATCGGCGTCGGCATGCTGGCCGAACTGCGCGAGGAACTGGAACTGGTCGAAGGCGCCTCGCATCCGTTCGACAAGGCCAAGTACCTGGCCGGCGAGCAGACCCCGGTGTTCTTCGGCTCGGCGGTCAACAACTTCGGCGTGCAGCTGCTGCTGGACTTCTTCGTCGAGCACGCACCGTCGCCGAAGCCGCGCGAGACCACCAGCCGCGACGTGCAGCCCGACGAAGACAAGCTGTCCGGCTTCGTGTTCAAGATCCAGGCCAACATGGACCCGCAGCACCGCGACCGGGTCGCGTTCATGCGCATCTGCTCGGGCAAGTTCAGCGCCGGCATGAAGGCCTTCCATCCGCGCACCGGCAAGGAAGTGAAGCTGGCCAACGCGCTGACCTTCATGGCTAGCGACCGCGAGATCGCCGAAACCGCCTTCCCCGGCGACGTGATCGGCATCCACAACCACGGCACGATCTCGATCGGCGACAGCTTCAGCGAAGGCGAGAGCCTGGCCTTCACCGGCATCCCCAACTTCGCCCCGGAACTGTTCCGCCGCGCCCGCCTGCGCGACCCGCTCAAGCTCAAGCAGCTGCAGAAGGGCCTGGCCCAGCTGTCGGAGGAAGGCGCGACCCAGTTCTTCCGCCCGCTGATGAGCAACGATCTGATCCTCGGCGCGGTCGGCGTGCTGCAGTTCGACGTGGTCGCCTACCGGCTCAAGGACGAATACGGCGTCGACGCCAGCTTCGAGCAGGTCTCGGTCGCGACCGCGCGCTGGATCCGCTGCAGCGACGCCAAGAAGCTGGAAGAGTTCCGCGACAAGAACGCGCTCAACCTGGCCGTCGACGCCGCCGGCCAGCTGGTCTATCTGGCGCCGACCCGGGTCAACCTGCAGCTGGCCCAGGAACGCGCCCCCGGCGTCGAGTTCCTGGCCACCCGCGAACACGCGCACGCGGTGGCCGTCGACTGATGTCGCCGCTGCGCCAATGGTGGTTGTACTTGTTGAGCAAGCGCAGCGAAGTCGCCGCGCTCGACTACAAGGACGCCTACATGGCCAAGGTGATCATGGACATCCACCGCCTGCGCGCCGACAAGGCGCAGGCGCTGGTGCCGCTGCGCGAGCTGCACCCGATCCACCGCATCGACCGCGAATCGGCGCAGCAGGCCACCGCGGCGCGCGCCCTGGCGCTGCTCGCGCGCCGCGACGAACTGCTGGCGCGCGGCAAGCTCGATCTGGCCGCGCTGAGCGAGATCATTCCCTCGGTCTCGCAGATCAAGGTGGTCCGCGACGGCGCGCGCTGGCTGGCCTTCGAAGGCAACGGCCGCCTGTATGCGATGCGCCAGGCCTTCGGCGCGGAGTGCGCGCTGCCGGTCGAAGTCGAGGAGTACCGCTTCGCCCGTCCGGCCAAGATCCAGCGCCGGCTGCGCCGGATCCGCCGTCTGAACGAACTCGAGTAAGTCCGCCCGCTCCGATGCTGCGCGGCAGCATCGACTAGCATCGTCCGGTCGGCCGAGCCGGCCGGCGTCCATACGGGAGGGGATCATGTACTACCTGGGCATCGCGCTGTGTCTGATCGGCGGTCTGTGGATCGTGGTCAACGCGTTCCGCAAGAGCATCTGGTGGGGGCTGGGTTCGCTGTTGATACCGTTCGTGGCGCTGGTGTTCGCGATCATGAATTTCGCCGCCAACAAGATCCCGCTGGCGATCTATGTCGTCGGCATCGTGCTGATCCTGGTCGGCATGCCGTCGATGTCGCAGTACGCGACGGCGCCGGCGGGCTGAGCGCATCGGCCCGGTCCGCGGAGTCCCGGCCGGGATTCCGCGGACGACGTGCGCCGCAGCGCCGGCGTGATGCGCTTGGCGAAACCGGACCGCCGTCGCCTTACCGCGTCGGTCGGTTCGCGCCGGGGCCGAGCATTTGCTCCAGACCGCGCTAGGATGCTGGGACCATGCCTATCGCCCATGCCCCCGCTCACGGCGACCATTCGATCCGCGAAGAGATCGCCAATGCCCTGACCCACGGCCTCGGCGCCACCGCCGCGCTCGCCGGCGGTTCGGTGATGATCACCCTGGCCGCCCTGTACGGCGACGCCTGGCAGCTCGGCAGCTCGATCGTGTTCGGGATCAGCCTGTTGCTGCTGTACCTGGCCTCGACCCTGTATCACGCGATCCAGCACCCGATCGCCAAAGGCCGGCTCAAGGTCTTCGACCATTGCGCGATCTACCTGCTGATCGCCGGCACCTACACCCCGTTCACCCTGATCGGCCTGCGCGGCCCCTGGGGCTGGGGCCTGTTCGCGGCGATCTGGGGCCTGGCCCTGGCCGGGATCGTGTTCAAGCTGTTCTACACCGGCCGCTTCAAGCTGTTGTCGACCCTGATCTACATCGCCATGGGCTGGCTGGTGCTGGTGGCGATCAAGCCACTGGTGCAGGCGCTGGAGCCGTGGACCCTGGGTTGGCTGCTCGCCGGCGGCCTGTGCTACACCCTCGGCACGGTGTTCTATCACCGGCCTTCGCTGCGCTACTCGCACGCGATCTGGCATCTGTTCGTCGTCGCCGGCAGCGTCTGCCACTACATCGCGGTGCTGTCGCAAGTGGTGCCGTCGCCGGCCTGAACGCCGCGGCGCCCGTCCACGGCGCGTTCACTTCCGCTTTACCGGGGTCTGGCGATGGTGGGCCCATCGTAGCGAACAGGTCCCCACGCGCGGGCCGAATGGAGTGCGCCGAAGCGCCTCCGGCACGATCGGCCGGCGCCAGCCCCCGCGATGAGCCAGCTCCCGACAAGCCAGCTTCCGATAAGCCAGCTCCCGACAAGCGAGTCCCATCCGCAGACTCCGCAGTCCACCGACGCCGCCGCGCCGTCCTGGCGCGCGCGCCTGCGCCGCCACCCGCTGCGCACCGGCTTCGGCCTGCTCGCGCTCGCCGTGCTGGCGCTGATCCTGCTGTGGGACTGGAACTGGTTCAAAGGCCCGATCGAACGCCAGGTCGAGGCGCGCACCGGGCGCCGGCTGGAAATCGCCGGCGACCTCGACGTCGACCTGGGCCGGACGCCGGTGATCCGCGCCGACGGCCTGAGCTTCGCCAATGCGTCTTGGGCGCGGCGGCCGCTGATGGCCAGCGCGCAGCGCCTGGAGTTGGCGATCGAGCTGTGGCCTTTGCTCAAGGGCAAGGTCCGCATTGCCGAAATCCGCCTGCGCCAGCCGCGCCTGAACCTGCAGGGCGACGCCAAGCACGGCGGCAACTGGAAGTTCGAACGCGGCGGCGACGGCGAGTTGCCGGTGTTCCGGCGGATCTGGATCGACGACGGCCGGATGGAATTCCTCGATCCGGCCGGCAAGACCGATCTGAACCTGCGCGTCGCCAGCCGCGCCGCGCAACGCGCCGATGCCGCGCCGCCGGTACAGGTCGAGGGCAGCGGACGCTGGAAGGGCAATCCGTTCAAGCTGCACGGCCGCGCCGAATCGCCGCTGGAACTGCAGCACGCGCAGCGACCGTACCGACTCGACCTGCGCGCCAGCGCCGGCGCGACCCGCGCCCACGCACGCGGCGAGGTGGTCGACCCGTTCCACCTGCGCGACTTCGAGCTGCAACTGGCCCTGGCCGGCAAGAACCTGGCCGACCTGTATCCGCTGCTCGGCCTGGCCATTCCCGACACCCCGCCTTATGCGCTCGACGGCCGCCTGAGCCGCGAAGGCGCGAACTGGCGCTATCGGCGTTTCAGCGGCCGGGTCGGCGACAGCGATCTGTCCGGCGACGCCAGCGTCGCCACCGGCGGGCCGCGTCCGTACCTGCGCGCCGACCTGGTCTCCAAGCGGCTGGACTTCGACGACCTGGCCGGCTTCGTCGGCGCGCCGCCGCAAACCGGACGCGGCGAAAGCACCAATCCCGAACTCGCCGCCGAGAACGCGCGCCTGCAGGCCAGCCCCAAGCTGCTGCCGGACACGCCCTACCAGCTCGACAAGCTGCGCGCGATGGACGCCGACGTGCGCCTGCGCGCCAACCGCATCAACGCGCCGGGCTGGCCGTTGGACGACATGCAGGCGCACCTGCTGCTGGAGAACGGCCTGCTGCGCCTGGCGCCGCTGAACTTCGGCGTCGCCGACGGCGAGATCCGCTCGAGCATCGTCATGGACGCGCGCCAGGCGCCGATCCGCACCCGCGCCAACATCGACGCGCGCGGCCTGACCCTGGCCAAGCTGTTGCCGAAGGTCAAGCTGGCCAGCGACGCGGTCGGCAAGGTCGGCGGCCGGATCGCCCTCAACGGCCAGGGCAACTCGATCGCGCGCATGCTCGGCAGCAGCGACGGCGAGGTCGCGGTCGGCATGGGTCCGGGCCAGATCAGCAACCTGCTGATGGAATTCACCGGCCTCGACCTGGCCGAGATCCTCAAGTTCAAGCTCACCCGCGACCGCAAGATCCCGATCCGCTGCGCGTTCGGCGATTTCGCCGTCGCCGACGGAGTAATGACCGCGCGCGCGCTGGCCTTCGACACCAGCGACACCTTGCTGGTCGGCAAGGGCACGATCGATCTGGCGCAGGAAAAACTCGACCTGACCATCCGCGCCCGGCCCAAGGACCGCAGCCTGTTGGCCCTGCGCACGCCGCTGTACGTCGGCGGCAGCTTCAAGCAGCCCAGCGCGCGCCCGGACTTCGGCCGCCTGGGCCTGCGCGGCGCGGCGGCGCTGGCCCTGGGCAGCATCGCCCCGCCGGCGGCCTTGCTGGCGACGCTGGAACTGGGTCCGGGCAAGGACGCGAGCTGCGCCGGGCACGCGGCGAACTGAACGCCGGCGCGGCTACGGCTACAGTTCGATGTCCCGGCCGGGATGCGCCAGGTCGTAGACCAGGTTCGCCTGCATGTCGCTGCCGTCGTCCAGCTTCTGCCTGAGCGCGTACTCGCTGCGTCCGTCGCCCAGGCGGCGCTCGCCGACCAGGCGAATCCGATTCAGGCAGGAGGCAATCACCGAGGTGTTGCTGACCGAGCCGCCTGCGGCGTCGAACGCCAGGTTCAGCAGCGTCGTCTCGCGCCCCTTGCGGCAGCGTCCGTGGTCGACCTCCGGATCGCTCGACGCTTCCACCCGCAGCAACAGGTCAAAACGTTCGCCGCGATCTTCCTGGCCCAGGATCGCGACGCGTTCGATCCGGCGCACCGGGTCGGCGAAGATCTGCTCCATCGGCAGCGCGAACGTGCGCACCGCGCTCGTCAGCTGCAGGCTTCGCCCATCGCCGGCGACATCGACCTGCGCCGGGCGTTGCGGTTCCCGCCGCGGCGGCGGCGGCTTCGGACGCTCGTCCTCGTCCTGCCGAATCCGCTGTGTCGAATCGTCTGGCGCACTCGATGGCGCGCGCCTGCGCTCGGCGGCCTCGTCCGCGGCAGGCGGCGCGGCCGCCGGGGTGCAGCCCAGCGCGGCGACGACGATCAAGATCGCGCTGGCGCAGCGCACAGCGAAGCGGTATCGATTCATGCGGTTCCTTGGTCAGACAGGCAGGAACGCTTCCGCCCAGATCCGTGGATTCGCGAGGCGCGACGAAAGCATTCGGCTTAGGGTGTGCGCCGCAGACCGTCGCCTATGAAGCGATCCGATCGGACCGGAACCGCCGGACCAGCGAGGTCGACGCGACGGCGCCGCGCGATCTACAGGGTGATGTCGGCGCCCGGATGGCGCAGGTCGTACACCAGGTAAACCGGCCAGGTATCGCCTTCGGCATAAGTGTGTTCGAGGTCGTACTCGACCCGATCGCCCTGGCGGCGCTCGGCGACCAGGCGGGTGCGCTTGAGGCAGGATTCCAGATCGTGGCTGCCGCTGACCTGGTTGTCGTTGCCGTCGAACGCCAGGGTGCGCAGCACCACCTCGCGGCCGTCGCGGCAGCGGCCGCCCTCGGCCTTGGGATCGCTGGCGCCTTCGATGCGCAGCAACAGGTCGAAGCGCTCGCCCTTGTCCTCCTGGCCCAGGATCGTCACCCGGTCGATCTTGCGCACCCGGCCGTCGAACACATCGGCGATTTCGATCGGGAATTCGCGGATCGCCGTGACCACGTCGACGCGTTGGCCGTCGGCGGCGACCGCCGCCTGGGCCGGACGCGCCGGCGGCTTGGCGGGAACCGGCGCGGCGGCGGGCTTGACCGCCGCGGCGGCCGGTTGCGACTGCGACGAGCAAGCGGCCAGAACGGCGACGGCCAGGGCGGCCAGCGATGGGCGCAGCATTACGAAACGACCGGAACGCATGGTGATCCTTCACTCGGGCATGCGACGAAGCGTCGCCGCCGCGCAGCATAGTCGAATGCGCGCCTCGTGCGGCAAGGCTGCGCCGCACTACGGTCGCGCTCAGCTGGCGATGTAACGCTGCAGTTGGTCGAGTTCGAGCTGCTGGTCTTCGATCACCGCCTTGACCAGGTCGCCGATCGACACCACTCCGACCACCCGGCCGGCGTCGACCACCGGCAGGTGGCGGATGCGGCGCTCGGTGACGATCTGCATGCAGCGGTCGGCGCTGTCGCCGAGCCCGACCACCACCACCTCGGCGGTCATGATCGCGTGCACCGGCGTGTCCGCCGACGAGCGTCCCTGCAGCACGATCTTGCGCGCGTAGTCGCGCTCGGAGAGGATCCCGGCCAGTCGCGGCCCCTCCATCACCAGCACCGCGCCGATGCGTTTCTCGGCCATCAGCCGGATCGCGTCGATCACCGGCGCATCGGGCCCGATCGCGTGGATCTCAGGCGCTTTCGCCTCCAACAACTGTCGTACCGTGCGCATGGCCGTCTCCTTCCGCAAGCTGGGGAAACCGCTTCGGCTCCGAGCATACTCCTGGCGCGGGCTGCCAGGTGTCGATCAGGTACAGGGGCCGCTGTTTGGACTCCTCGTACAGCCGGCCCAGGTACTCGCCGATCAGGCCGAGCGCGATCAACTGCACCCCGCCCAGGAACAGGATCACCGCCATCATCGTCGGCCAGCCCTGCACCGGGTCGCCGAACAGCAACGCCTTGAGCACCACCTTGATCGCGAACGCGAACGCCACCAGCGCCGTGGCCAGGCCCAGGTAGGTGGCCAGGCGCAGCGGCGCGGTCGAGAAACTGGTGATGCCCTCCAGGGCCAGGTTCCACAGCCGCCACAGGTTGAACTTGCTGGCCCCGGCCACCCGCGCCTCGCGGTGGTACGGCAGGGCGACGCGGTTGTAGCCGACCCAGCCGAACAGGCCTTTCATGAAGCGGTGCCGCTCGCGCAACTGGCGCAGCGCATCGAGCGCGCGCGGCGAGAGCAGGCGGAAATCGCCGGTATCGGCCGGAATCGGGGTGCGCGAGAGGCGGCCGATGATCCGGTAGAAGGCGTGCGCGGTGCCGCGCTTGAGCCAGCCCTCGCCTTCGCGCTCCATGCGCGTGCCATAGACGTCGTCGTAGCCCTGCCGCCACAACGCCACGAACTGCGGGATCAGTTCCGGCGGGTCCTGGCCGTCGGCGTCCAGGATCAGCGCCGCGCCCTGCTCGACCCGGTCCAGGCCGGCGGTCAGCGCCGCTTCCTTGCCGAAGTTGCGCGACAGCCGCAGCAGGGCCACGCGCGGATCGTGCGCGGCGAACGCCTGCAGGATCTCCCAGGTGCGGTCGCGGCTGCCGTCGTCGACGTACAGCACGCGTCCGTCGACGCCGTCCGCCGCCAGCGCGTCCAGCGCCGCGGCGATGCGCGGCTGCAGCAGCGGCAGGCTCTGCTCTTCCTCGAAGGCGGCCAGGACGACGGTGACGCGTTCGCGATTCATGCCGCGCATAGTAGCCGCGCCGCGGCGTTGCGGAACGTGATCGCGCCGGCTGCGGCGGGCCCCGCCATGGCGGCCTCGGCCGCCGGCCTCATTCGATCCGCTTGAGGTAGCCGTCGCCGCCGATGTAGCGCATCTGGCGCTGGATGGCGCCGGCCCGGCGCTGCACGTAGGGGCCGGGGCGGGCGATGCTGTAGCGCTTGGGATTGGGCAGCACCGCCGCCATGCGCGCAGCCTCGGCCGGCGCCAGCCGCGCGGCGTCCTTGCGGTAGTAGGTGCGCGCCGCCGCCTGGGCGCCGTACACGCCGTCGCCGAACTCGGCGATGTTGGCGTAGACCTCGATGATCCGGCGCTTCGGCCACAGGGTCTCGATCAGCAGGGTGTACCAGGCCTCCACGCCCTTGCGCACCCAACTGCGCCCGCTCCACAGGAACAGGTTCTTGGCGGTCTGCTGGCTGATCGTGCTGCCGCCGCGCACCTTGCGGCCGCGGGCGTTGTTCTTGCGCGCCTTCTCGATCGCCTTGAGGTCGAAGCCGAAGTGCTCGGCGAAGTTCTGGTCCTCCGAGGCGACCAGGGCCACCGGCAGGTTGGGCGAGATCTGGTCCAGGTCGCGCCAGTCGTAGGCGATGCGGAAGCCGAACTCGCCCTGGCCCCAGGCCTCGAACTGGCGGATCAGCATGAACGCCGACAGCGGCGGGTCGACGAAGCGCAGGGTCGCGACCTGCAGGATCGAGGCCAACACGAACAGCAGCGGCAGCGCCATCAGCCAGCGCAGCCAGCGCCGCAGCCGGCGCGGCCGCGGCGCGGAAACGGCGGCCGCCCCGGTCGCGGCGGCATCCGGACGGGGGGTCAAGTCTTGCACCGACGCCCCTCCGACCCCACTGTGGATGCGACGCGCGCCCGCATCGCTGCCCTCGGTACCGATCGCGTCGGCATGCCTACTCCCCCTTTCACCAGAACGCCTACAGGAACGCGCGCATTATCCGCGAAGCCGCGCCCGCATTCGCAGCCGGGGCCGCTCGCGCGTTCGAGACCGCCAAGATGACCGATTCCCAGACCGCCCCCGCCGCCGACCACGACCGTCTGACCCGCTTCCTGATCGAGGGCGCCGGGGTCCGCGGCGTGCGCGTCCACCTGCACGACACCTGGCGGCAGATCCGCGAACGCGCCGAGTACCCGGCCGCGGCGGCCGAACTGCTGGGCGAGGCCGCCGCTGCGGCGGCCCTGTTCACCGGCCACGCCAAGGTCGACGGGCGGCTGTCGGTGCAGCTGCGCGGCGACGGCGCCCTGCGCACCTTGTTCGCCGAATGCACCTCCGCCGGCACCCTGCGCGGGATCGCCCAGCTCGCCGAGGACGGCGGCACGGTCTCGCGCGACCTGCGCGAACTCGGCCCCGAGGCGATGCTGGCGATCACCATCGAAAACCCCGGCCTGCACGGCCGCGAGCCGGTCCGCTACCAGGGCCTGGTGGCGCTGGAGTCGGACTCCCTGGCCGGCGCCTTCGAGGGCTATTTCCGCCAGTCCGAACAGCTGCCGACCCGGCTGCTGCTGGCCGCCGACGAGCGCCAGGCCGCCGGCCTGATGCTGCAGAAGCTGCCCGGCGACCAGGGCGACGACGACGGCTGGGCCCGGGTCGGGGCGCTGTTCGACACCCTGCGCGCCGGCGAGCTGCTGGAGCTGCCCACCGAAACCCTGCTGACCCGGCTGTTCCACGAGGACGGGGTCCAGTTGCTCGGCGGCAAGCCGCTGGGCTTCGCCTGCTCCTGCTCGCGCGAGCGGGTCGAGGCGATGCTGGTCTCGCTCGGCCGCGAGGAGGCCGACGCCGCCGCGGCCGACGGCGAGGCCCGGGTCCGCTGCGAGTTCTGCGGCCAGAGCTACCGCTTCGACCAGGGCCAGATCGCCGGCCTGTTCGCCGCCGCCGCGGCCGAAGTCGAGGCGCCGCAACGCCTGCAATGAGCGGCCGGATCCGCGACGAACGGTCTCGTGGATCCGAGATTTGGGATCCATATCCGATTGTTAAATAAACATAAACCGACTATAGTCGGAGTTGCCTAACGGGGAACTTCGACCGGCTTCATCCGGTCATAACGGTCGGTCCACGCACTGCGAGATCCATGCTCAAGCTCCTGCGCCCATTGTCGCTCGCCCTGACGCTCGCCTTCGGCGTGGCGACGGGCGCGCACGCGCAGGTCATGCCGGGCAAGCGCGCGGACACCACTTACTTGCCGGTCTGGAACCACAACGGCAAGCTCGAATACCTGTTGCAGCTGGAGCCGGCCAATCAGCAGGCCGCCACCCGCTGGAAGCTCGGCGACAGCTCCGTCGACGCCACCCTCGGCCTGGATGCGGGCGACGGCCTGGGCCTGGTCTGCGACCGCAGGACCGGCCTGGCCGGCGCGATCGGCAACCTCGCCAATCACTGCCTGCTCGCCGCCCTGGACGACGACGGCGACGACAGCCGCCAGATCTCCGCCGGCGCCAGCCTCAACCGTCCGGGTGGACGGGTCGGCGTGACCCTCGGCAGCGGCCGCGACACCTTGCCCGCCTGGCTCAGCCCGAACAGCCGCACCAGCCGGGTCGATCAGAACACCCTGACCGTCTACGTGCAGAAGAAGATCGGCGACGAGGCCATGGTCTCGATCGGCGGCACCAAGGCGCGCGCGCGCCTGATCCCTGCCGGCGAAGTACCGAACGTGGCCGACCGCTGGAGCAGCAAGAGCTTCAGCATTGGCGCCGGGATCGGCAACTTCGCCGCCAACATCGTCGGCCGGGTGGTCAACACGCCCGCGCCCGGCCAGTGGGAAGCGCTGGGCGTCGGCCTGACCTGGCGCACCCCGTGGAGCGGCCAGCTCACCGTGGGCGCCGAGAACGTCGTGACCCGCGGCAAGAACCCGTTCGCGCCGAGCAACGGCAACAAGGACGAGGGCACCGTGCCCTACGTCCGCTACGAACAAGACCTGTAAGTCCGGCGTCGTCGCGGCGCAGCGAGCGCGCTTCTTTATCGAGCGCCTTTTCTCTTTCTCTATATAGATAGCGGCAGGCCGGCGCCTGCGGCGTTCGCGCGCCTTGCCCGACTGCGGCCTGCACGGCCGCCATCCGGAAGCGACGGTCATCGTCGCCGATGATTCCCGGGCGAACCCCTTCGAAGCACGCGCCGCGGGCCCGGCCCCGCCGGCCGCTCGCACTCGGCACATTGTCGTAGGCACGCCGCTGCGCCGGTACCTCGGCCGGGCCGCCCCGCGACGGGAGCAGGAACCGCGGCCCGCGCGCACCAGGCCTCCGGCATCGGCGCCGGGACGGCGCGCCACCTACCCCAGACCGCTTCGCAGCGCCGCCCCCAACCGACGGATCGCCCAATTCAGCAAAGACCGGCGCCTGACGAGAATCGGTTGCATTCAGGCCCCATTTCTGGGTCTAAACACGATTTTTACCACCCTAACTCCCTATTCATAATTTATCTACCGACCTGTTTGCCGATTCACTTTGCTGCACCTGCTCACACAGATGCCACAAATCGACAATTCGCGACGCTTAACAACACTTTAATTTTCCGAAGTGTGCAGTTACGATCCGGCGAGCTTGCTGGATTTGGTGTGCCTATTTGCCCCACCCAGCGGGTCCACGGGTAACACAAAACAGACTCGGAGAGAGAGAAATGACCTTCAAGACCACCCAGCTCCGCGACGCGATTGCATTCGCGCTCGCGGTGGGTAGCACCGCCCTGGTCGGCACCGGCGTGGCTTTCGCGCAGGAAACCGAGAGCAAGGAAGCCACCACGCTCGATCGCGTCGAAGTGACCGGTTCGCGCATCCGCCAGGTCGACATCGAAACCGCCGCGCCGGTGCTGCAGATCAGCCGCGCCGAGATCGAGAAGCAGGGCTTCAAGTCGGTCGCCGACATCCTGCAGAACATCACCGCCGCCGGCTCGCCGGCGATCAGCCGCACCTCGCCGCTGAGCTCGGGTGAAGCGGTCGGTGGCTACTACATCGATCTGCGCAACCTCGGCGCCAACCGCACCCTGGTGCTGGTCAACGGCAAGCGCCTGGGCGCGACCAACGACGGTCTGCAGGACGTGGCCTCGATCCCCTCGGCGATCGTCGAGCGCATCGAAATCCTCAAGGACGGCGCTTCGACCATCTACGGTTCGGACGCGATCGCGGGCGTGATCAACATCATCACCCGCAAGAACTTCGAAGGCGCCGAAGCCAACGCCTACATGGGCCAGTGGGGCCAGGGCGACGGCACCCGCCAGAACTACGACTTCACCATCGGCTTCACCGGCGACCGCGGCTCGGTGACCATCGGTGCGGAATACACCAAGGAAGATCCGGTGTGGGCCCGCGACCGCTGGTTCTCGATCGCCCGCTTCCCGACCGGCGACAAGAGCGAGCCGCGCGACTTCGGCTTCTCCGGCACCACCCAGTGGGGCGCGCTGCTGATCCCGACCGGCGCCACCCTGCCGAACGGCACCCCGGCCATGGGCGCTCCGCGCTTCCTCGCCCGCGAAACCCCGGGCCTGGATCCGCGCAACATCGCCAACTTCCGCGCCCGCAACGGCTCGGACGTCTCGCTGCCGGCCGAACAGTCGACCGTGTATAGCGGCATCGAGCGCAAGTCGCTGTTCGTCAACGCCAGCTACGACATCGCCGACTGGCTGCGTTTCGAAACCGACATGCTGTACACCGACCGCGAATCGTTCGCCCAGAACGCCGGTTATCCGTACCAGTCGGCCGTGCTGTCGCCGGGCTTCAACAGCCCGATCTCGGTCGACAGCTACTTCAACCCGGTCGGCAACCAGCGCACCGGCGCCCTGCCCGCCGGCGTGACCGCTCCGACCTTCGTGCACTTCGTGCGCCGCGGTTGGGAAGTGCCGCGTCAGGTCCGCAACAGCCTGACCACCTACCGCTTCACCGGTACCTTCAGCGGTTCGTTCGAAGTCGGCGACAAGATTTGGGATTGGGACGCCGGCTACCTGTACAACCAGAACAAGGGCGTGCAGATCAGCACCGGCAACCTCAACGTCGCCAACGTGCGCCGTGCGGTCGGCCCGTCGTTCCTCAACGCCAACGGCCAGGTCCAGTGCGGCACCCCGGGCGCGCCGATTCCGCTCGGCGTCGGCGGCGGCCAGTGCACCCCGTGGAACCCGCTGCTGCCGTTCGGCTACGCCGGCTCCAACGGTCTGAACGACCCGAACGTGCAGAAGTTCCTGTACCAGAACGGTCAGGCCACCTCGGAAACCAAGACGGTCGACTACTTCGTCAACCTGAGCGGCGCGATCGCCACCCTGCCGGCCGGCGACCTGAGCCTGGCGGTGGGTTACGAGCACCGTAAGGAAAGCGGCTTCTTCTCGCCGGACGCGATCTCGCAGACCGGCGGCTCGACCGACCTGGCCAGCGGCCCGACCTCCGGCGCCTACAACCTCGACGAGTTCTACGCCGAGTTGCAGATCCCGGTCCTGGCCGACGTCACCGGCGCGAAGGAACTGACCTTCAACGTCGCGACCCGCTACTCCGACTACGACACCTTCGGCAACACCACCAACAGCAAGTTCGGCTTCAAGTGGAAGCCGATCGACTCGCTGCTGGTCCGCGGCACCTGGTCGGAAGGCTTCCGCGCCCCGACCATCGCCGACCTGTACGGCGGCCTGGGTCAGTCGTTCTCGTTCTACACCGACGCCTGCGACACCCTGTTCGGCGACGCCGCCGGCAACACCCGTTGCCGTCGCGACGTGCCGGTCGGCTTCCGTCAGGCCGCCAACACCCCGAGCGGTCTCGCCCCGGGCCCGGGCACCCAGACCAACACGCCGTTCCTGTCGGGTTCGAACGACAAGCTGGTTCCGGAAACCTCCACCTCGAAGACCTTCGGCGTGGTGTGGAGCCCGACCTTCGTCGACAACCTGAACCTGTCGCTCGACTGGTGGAACATCAAGATCGAGAACGCGATCACCGCCGACACCCCGACCCAGGTGCTGGCCGACTGCTACACCCGTGGCATCGAATCGCGCTGCAACACCGCCCAGGATCCGGCCCGCTCGCGCTTCGTGCGTGATCCGATCACCGGCAACATCACCAGCTTCATCTTCGCGCCGATCAACGTGGGCTACAACGAAGTCGAAGGTTTCGACTTCGATGTGAACTATCGTCTCGACACCGAGTGGGGCCGGTTCGGCGTTGCCTGGCTCAACAGCTACACCACCAAGAACGAGCTGCAGACCGACATCCTCGGCGAAGCCGCTCCGACCCAGCAGAACGGCTTCGGCGGCTTCTTCCGCATCCGTTCGAACCTCAACCTGAGCTGGGACAAGGGTCCGTGGGGCTTCACCTGGGGCATGCGTTACTACTCCGGCGTGAAGGAAGAGTGCTACTTCGACGACCGCTGCTCGCTGCCGGACTACATGGCTCCGGACACCAACGGCGAAGTGTCGCCGAAGAACGAGATCGGCTCGAACACCTTCCACGACATGCAGGTCCGCTTCAACGCGCCGTGGAACGCCACCATCGCGGTCGGCGCCAACAACGTGTTCGAGCACTACGCCGCTCCGCAGTACGATCAGCCGAACTCGGGCTACTCGTACTACGGCGGCTACGACATCGGCCGTTTCGTGTACTTCAAGTACCAGCAGCGCTTCTAAGCAACACCGCGGCACCGCAACATGAACACGGCCCCCTCGGGGGCCGTGTTTTTTTGTGCCTGCGGAACTGCGTCGCAGAACGACAAGCGACAGAAATTCGCACTTAACAACACTTTAATTAGTGCGCCAAGCCGTCTACTATCGACGCGGCTTTGCCAACTTAGGCCTGTTTTTTCACGCCCCTTGGCCAGCCCCCTTACGGGATCCGTTCGTTCAGGACACTTGGAGAGAGAGATGACCCTGAAGACCACCAAGCTGCGCGACGCGATCGTTTTCGCGTTGTGCGTGGGCGCCACCAGCCTCGCCGGCACCGGCCTGGCCTCCGCCCAGGACACCCCGGCCCCGGCGCCGGCGGCGTCCGAAGACGCCACCACCCTCGACCGCATCCAGGTCACCGGCAGCCGCATTTCGATTCCCGGCCTGACCACCAACAGCCCGGTCATGACCGTCGATCGCGAAGAGATCGACCGCAACCAGCCGGTCACCGCCGAAGACTTCCTCAAGATCGTGCCCGGCGCGGTTCCGGCGATCGGCCCCGGCACCAACAACGGCGCCAACGGCGGCGCCACCATCAACCTGCGCGGCCTGGGCGACAACCGCACCGTCGTGCTGATGGACGGCCGCCGCGTGGTTCCGTTCAACCTGTTCGGCGTGGTCGACACCAACGTCATTCCGGTGGCGCTGATCGACAGCGTGGACATCGTCACCGGCGGCGCGTCCGCGGTGTACGGCGCCGACGCGGTCGCGGGCGTGGTCAACTTCGTGCTCAAGCGCAACTTCGAAGGCGTCGAGGTCAACACCAGCTACGGCCAGTCGAGCAAGCAGGACGGCGACCGCCGCAACACCACCGTCACCCTGGGCATGAACCTCGACGACGGCCGCGGCAACTTCGTGCTGAGCCTGGGCAAGACCGATAACGACCCGCTGCTGCAGGGCGCGCGCGGCTTCTCCGAGTTCAACCTCGACTCGACCAACGGCGAAGCCGGCGGTTCGGGCACCTCGATTCCGACCCGCGTCGGCCCGCTCGGCCAGATCAATCCGGCCACCGGCCGCTTCGACGGCATCGTCACCCCGTTCAACTACAACCCGTACAACTTCAACCAGACCGCGCTGGATCGTTGGCAGGCCACCGCGCTCGGCCGCTACGAGATCAACGAGCACGCCGAGGCCTACACCCAGCTGCTGTACACCCGCTCCAACGTGTTCTCGCAGATCGCTCCGGGCGGCCTGTTCGGCGGCCGCTTCGACCTGGGCATCGGCAACCCGCTGATCCCGAACGCCGCGCGCCAGCAGATCTGCAACCAGTTCGGCGTTTCCGCCGCCAACTGCGTGGTCGGCAGCACTGCGACCGTCAACACCACGCTGAACCGCCGCACCACCGAACTGGGCACCCGCTCGACCGACTTCCAGAACAAGGTCTTCCAGGCCACCCTCGGCCTGCGCGGCGACATCAACGACCGTTGGCGCTACGACGTCAGCTGGTCGCACGGCGAAGCCGATCAGCTGACCGTGTCGGCCGGCTTCCTGTCCAAGGCCCGCACCCAGCAGGCGCTGCTGTCGACCGACGGCGTCAACTGCGTCGACCCGACCAACGGCTGCATCCCGCTCAACCTGTGGGGCCCCGAAGGCTCGATCAGCAAGGACTCGAAGAAGTTCCTCGAAGTGCTGACCTTCGCCACCCAGCGCGTCGAGCAGGAAGTGTGGTCCGGCTCGGTCAACGGCGACCTCGGCGACAACTTCAAGAGCCCGTGGGCCGATTACCCGATCGGCGTCGCGTTCGGCCTGGAAGGCCGCAAGATGGAAGCGCTGAACCGCGCCGACGCCGCCTCGCGCGATCCGGAGGAAGTGCAGGGTTCCGGCGGCGCCAACCCGGACGTGGAAGGCAACTTCACCCTGCGTGAGGCCTACGTCGAAGCCATCGTGCCGCTGATCAGCGGCCGCACCGGCGCGCAGGCGCTGAACTTCGAAGCCGGCTACCGCCACAGCCAGTTCAAGTCCGGCCAGACCGACACCGACTACGGCAGCTACAAGTACGGCCTGGAGTGGGCGCCGATCGAACAGCTGCGCTTCCGCGGCATGTTCCAGCGCGCGACCCGCGCCCCGAACGTCAACGAGCTGTTCCAGCCGGTCGTGACCGGCCTGGACAACACCGCGGTCGATCCCTGCGAAGCCTCGCAGCTGGCCAAGAACGGCGGCATCACCGGCCAGGTGGCCGCGCTGTGTCTGGCCACCGGCGTGCCGCAGGCGATCCTCAACAGCCAGGGCGGCGTCGACGGTCCGAGCGCGGGTCAGGCCAACGCCTTCGTCGGCGGCAACCCGATCCTGGGCCCGGAAAAGGCCGACACCCAGACCCTGGGCCTGGTGTGGCAGCCGATGGACGACCTGTCGATCACCCTGGACTACTGGAAGATCGACATCAAGGACGCGATCACCCGTCCGGTGCTCGGCGACGCGCTGTTCGGCTGCTACGACCGCGAATTCAACCCGACCCTCAGCGTGTCGCACCCGATGTGCCAGCTGATGATCGGCGCGCGCGAAGCGGTCGACGGTTCGCTCAACGGCGAAGCGCGCGGTCCGTTCCTGAACCGCTCGAACAAGGGCCGCATCACCACCGACGGCTGGGATCTGGGCGTGCGTTACGGCTTCCCGCTGGCCAACGAGTGGGGCCGCCTGGACTTCGCCCTGGACCTGACCAAGACCGACTCCTACGACTACCAGGGCGACCCGCAGGTGGCCAAGCACGACTGCGTCGGCGTCTACGGCGTGTCCTGCAACGTCATCGCCGGCATCGTGTACGACTACAAGTCGAACTTCCGCGCGGTGTGGTCGATCAAGGACTTCGAGCTGGGCTTCAACTGGCGCCACCTGAGCTCGGTGGACGTGGAAGACGGCCCGATCGAATGGTTCCCGGCCTACACCTCGATCGATGCGTACGACTACTTCGATCTGACCATGGCCTACGAACTGCCGTGGAACGCCCGCATCAACTTCACCGTGAACAACGTCGCCGACAAGAAGCCGCCGGTCGTGGGCAGCAACATCGGCAGCACCGGCTTCAATAGCGGCAACACCTTCCCGCAGTACTACGACACCCTGGGCCGCTACTACACCCTCGGCCTGACGATGCGCTTCTAATAAAAAGCATCATCCGAGTCGAATTGAGGCGGGCTTCGGCCCGCCTTTTTTTGTGCCCGGCCGAAAACAATGGGATGTGCCGTAGCAATTGCTGTTGCTGTTGCTGTTCCGAAGAGCTTGGCGCAGCACCGAACTAGCGAAGCCGCCTGCTGACCCGGAGGGCGGCGCACAGGACGTGCGCCGTTTTTCGATAGGACAAGAATGTCCTATCGAAAAATCCCGGCGCGCGCTGCGAACTCGCAGGGGAGCCTTGTCAAGGAAAGCCCTTTTCTTTGGTTACCTTTCTTTTTGGCTCAGCAAAAGAAAGTAACCAGGCCGCGCCAGCGGACGGAAGCTTTGCTCTCGTTTGAAGAGGGAAGCACCGAACCCTACCCTATAGGAGCGACGCAAGTCGCGACCGCGATGGCTCAGTTTCGCGCCGCTGCCGGCTGGAAACCGGACAGGCGCGGCGCAAGCCGCGACCGCGCCAACTGGGTCAAGCGCCAATCCGCGCCTACGCCCCGCCCACGTCCGTCAGCCCGCCAGGAACTCCCGGTGCGCGCGCATCATCGCGTCGACCATCTCGCGTTCGGCCAGCGACAGCAGCGGGTTCCAGACGTCGAAGATCAGCACCACGCGCAGTTCGTCGCTGTCGTTGCGCGCCTCGTGCTCGATCGAGTCGTCGAAGATCAGCACTTCGCCGACGTTCCAGCCGCGGCGTTCGTAGCCGACCCGGTAACTGCAGCCTTCCGGCACGATCAGCGGCAGGTGCACGACCAGGCGCGCGTTGGTCTCGCCGTGGTGCGGCGGGATGTGGGTGTGCGGGGCCAGCACCGAGAACATCGCGTTCGGGCAGACGTCGGCGATCTGGGCCATCTCCACCGCTTCCAGCGCGGCGCGGGTCTGCGGGCAGCGCTGCAGGTGCTCGTGCACCGGCTGGGCGTAGCTCCACAGCTTGTAGGTGCTCCAGCGGCGCGAGTGATTGAGTTCCTGCCACTGGTTGACCGGGTCGCCGGGCTGGTACTCGATGTACGGAGTGAACTCGGCCTGCTCGTTGCGCAGCACCTCGCGCATTTCGCGCTGGATCTCGTAGGTGCGCGCCTCCAGTTCCGGCACCCAGGAAAACTGCGCGCGATCGTAGAACGGGATCGCCGGCAGCCGCGGCACGCACAGCTGGTTGCAGTCGGAGTGGTAGGGCTTGCTGCGCCCGACCATGATCGAGGCGGCCTCGTCCCAGCGCCCGCGCACCCCGGCGTCCAGCGCCGCGCGCGGTCCGCCGACGTGGTGGGCGAGGAACTCGGCGAACTCGTCCTGGTACTGGCCGACCCGCGCCTTGGCGTTCGCCAACTGCTGGCGCAGCATGTCCGGCCAATGCGGCTCGGGCGGCGCCACGGTCAGCGCGTTCTTGTACGCCTGCGCGGCCAGGCGCGCGCGCCCGTGCCGTTCCAGATGGTTGGCCTTGGCCAGCAAGCCGGCGAGGAAGTACGGGTCCAGCGCCAGGGCGGCGTTGATCGCCTGCCACTCCGCGTCGGCGTCGCCGCGCTCGCGCTGCACCATGCCCAGCGAGAGCAGGACCATCGGATCGCTCGGCGCGGCCTGGTGCGCGGCCTGCAGCAACCCGACCGCGGCGCCGGCGTCGCCGCGCTGCAGGGCGTGGATGCCGAGGCTGTACAGCGCCTGCGGATGCTGCGGCGCCAACGCGCGCACCTGCTGCCACAGCCGCTCGGCTTCCTGCCAACGCCCCGCGCGCGAAGCCAGGCCCGCGGCCTGGACCAGTTGATCGATCTGTTGGCTCAAGCGCGGCCCCGCCTCGTTGGAATACCGGCGCACGATACCGCGCCCGGCGCGCGCTGTGGTCGCGCAAAGCGAACGGGCAGGAGCGGCCCGCCCCTGCCCGTCGCTACATGCCTATCGCTACATGCCTATCACTACAGGTCCATCGCCAGCCGGCCTGTCACCCGCCGCATGCTGCCAGCCGCCTGGCGGGCCGGCTCAATTCAGGTCCAGCCTCGCATCGCCGGAGAAGGTCTCGATCCGGACCTTGCCGCTGCCGCTGCCGTAGCGGTGTTCGAAGCTCGAACCCGGGCCGTGCTTGGGACGCTGGATCTGCGCGTCCGGCGCTTCCAAGTCGCCGCTGAAACTCTGCCCGCGCACGTTCGCCGACAGGTTGCGCGGCAAGCTCAGGCGCACGTCGCCGCTGACCGTTTCCAGCGAGATCTCGCCGCCTTGGGCCAGACTGACGTTGGCGCGCAGGTCGCCGGACACCGAATTGCCCGACAGCTTGGTCAGTTGCGACTCGTGGGTGGCCAGGTCGATCTTGCCCGATACGGTTTCCAGGTCGACTTCGCCGCCGAGCCGGCCGCGCAGGCTGAGGTCGCCGCTGACCGTCTGCGCCGACACCTTGCGGCTGTTGAGGGTCAGGCGCAGGTCGCCGCTGACGCTGTCGATCTCGGCGCTGCGCGGCGCGCCGGCGACGGTGACGTCGCCGCTGACGCTGTCGATGCTGAGTTCGCGCGAGGCCACGCCGTTGACGTCGACCGTGGCCGAAACCGCATCGATCTCCAGCGCGGCCTGCAACGGCAGGGTCACCCGCAGTTCGGTGGGCTCGCCGCTGTCGCCGCCGCCGACCAGGAAGCCGATGCCGCTGCCGCGATTGGGATAGCGCACCTTGATCGACAGGCGCTCGCGATCGCCCTCGATCTCCAGCTTCTCGACGCCTTCGCCGAGACTGCCTTCGATCTTGACCTCGGGGCGGTCCCAGACCCGCACCTGGATCAGGCCTTTGACGTTGTCGATCTCGACGCTGCCCAGCGGATCCAGCGGCCGGGTCTGGTTGATCGGCGTCGCCGCCAGGGCCGGCAGGGCCGCGGCCAGCCCCAGGCTCAGCAGGCCGAGCGCGGTGCCTGCGCGGAGAACGCGGCGGAACGAAGAATGGACATGAGACATGGGCGTCCTCCTGGTCAGGTGTAGGCCACGCGCTGGGCCAGCGCGAGGCGACGTGCGTAGGTGCGGCGCAGCTGGTCGAGCAGCAGCCGCGAATCGGGGTCGTGGGCGAGCGCATCGAGGATCAGCGCCGCGTTGCGGTCGAGCTCGTCGAAGGCCGGCTGCAGTTCGCGGTGCTGGCCGGCGGCCGGGGCGACTTCCTGCAGCGCCGCCTGGTACTGGCGGGTCATGCCGGCGGCCTCGCGCTGGACCAGGCTGGCCGGCGCGCCGGCCTGGGCCGCCATGCGCTCCGTCGCAGGCCCGGTGTCGGGCGCGCGGAAATGCGCGGCGATGCCGATCGCCAGCGCGGCCACGCCCGCGGCGAGCGCGACCGGCGCCATCCAGCGCGAACGCACGTCGCGCTCGCGGCGCGACAGAGCGACGACGCTGGCGGGATGCGCTTGCGCGGGAGCCTCGGCGAGGGGGACGGTGCCCGGAGCCTGTTGCGGGCCCAGCCGGGCGGCGATGCCCGGCCACAGGTCGGCGGCCGGCGGCTGGTCGCGGCGCATCGCGCGCAGCTGCCAGCGCAGCGCGTCGGGCAGCTCGCCTTCGCGCGACGGGACATCGTTGGGGGGAAGCTCGCGCTCGTTCATGCCTGTTCTCCGAGCCGCGCGCGCAGCAGATTGCGCGCGCGATGCAATTGCGCCTTGGAACTGCCGACCGCCATGCCGAGTTCGGCGGCGATCTCCTCGTGTTTCCAGCCTTCTACGTCGTACAGCACCAGCACCGCGCGGGCCCGCGGCGGCAGGGTCGCGACCGCGCGCTCCAGGTCCATCGACAGGGCGGTGACATGGCCGGCGGAATCGGCGCTGCCGATCCCGTCGAAGGCGTCTTCGTCGTTGTCTTCCAGCGGCCGGCTGCGGCGCCCGCGCAGCTCCATCAGCGCGGTATTGACCGCCAGCCGGTGCAGCCAGGTGCCGAAGGCCGACTCGAAGCGGAAGTTCGGCAGCGCCTGCCAGGCGCGGACGAACGCTTCCTGGGTCAGGTCCTCGGCGCGGGCGCCGGCATGGCCGACCAGGCGCGCGATCACGCCGTGGACGCGGCCGGCATGGCGCCGGTACAAGGCCTCGAAGGCGGCCACACCGCCGGAGGCGGCCGCGGCGACCAGGGCGCGGTCGTCGTCGGCCTCGGCCGGGGCGGCGAAATCGGGAACGGAGTCGGTCACGGCGGTCAGCATACTGAGTCCGATGCGGGGCCGGGGCTCAGGGTTTAAGCGGTTGAGAGGTGTTGACAGCGGGATCGGGGCGGAACGGGGGCGAATCGGGATGCCGGCCCTGCCAGCGCTGGCAGGGTGGGGATGGCGACACATCTTTTTATGCCGTCGTCCCCGCGAAGGCGGGGATCCAATGCCTCACCGCGACAGAACTCTGAAGTCTCTGGATCCCCGCCTTCGCGGGGATGACATCGGGGAAGGACGACGGCCCGCAGGAAAGAACACAGCGTCAAACAACACGGCCCGAATGCGGGGCATTCGGGCCGCGAGGTCGAGGCTCGGCGCCCCTTCTCACTTTCTCGCAGAAGGGGCCGGCAGTGCGATCAGCCCTTCAGCGCCGCCGCGATGCGCTGCTGCTCGTCGTGCAGGGCCTGCGGCATGCGCGGGCCGTACTCGCGCAGGTATTCGCCGATGCTGTCGAACTCGGCGCTCCAGCCGGCGTGGTCGAAGCCGAACAGCTTGGCGTGGGCTTCCTCGCTCAGGCTGACGCCGTCGAGGTTGAGGTCGCCGGCCTGGGGCAGATGGCCGATCGGGGTGTCGCTGGCGCCGGCCTCGCCCTTGACCCGGCCGATCATCCACTCGATCACGCGCAGGTTGTCGCCGAAACCCGGCCACAGGAACTTGCCGTCGTCGCCCTTGCGGAACCAGTTGACGTGGAAGACCTTCGGCAGCTTCGCGCCGGCCTGGTCGAACGACAGCCAGTGGCCGAAGTAGTCGGCGAAGTTGTAGCCGCAGAACGGCTTCATCGCCATCGGGTCGCGGCGCATCACCCCGACCGCGCCGGTCGCGGCGGCGGTGGTTTCCGAGCCCATCGCGGCGCCGACCAGCACGCCGTGGGTCCAGTCGCGGGCCTCGAACACCAGCGGCACCAGCGAGGCGCGGCGGCCGCCGAACACGATCGCCGAGATCGGCACGCCGGCCGGGTTCTCGGCTTCCGGCGAGTAGCTCGGGCACTGCTTGGCCGAGACGGTGAAGCGCGCGTTCGGATGCGCGGCCGGGCCCTTGGCGGCGTCATAGGCGTTGCCGCGCCAGTCGGTGACCGGGGTCTGGCCGTTGTCCAGGCCTTCCCACCACGGCTGTCCGTCGGCGGTGACGCCGACGTTGGTGAAGATGGTGTTGCTCTGGATCGACTTGAGCGCGTTCGGGTTGGACTTGGCCGAAGTGCCCGGGGCGACGCCGAAATAGCCGGCTTCCGGGTTGATCGCGTACAGGCGGCCGTCGGCGCCCGGGCGCATCCAGCAGATGTCGTCGCCGACCGTCCACACCTTCCAGCCGTCGCGGCGGTAGCCTTCCGGCGGAATCAGCATGGCCAGGTTGGTCTTGCCGCAGGCCGACGGGAACGCCGCCGCGACGTAATGGGTCTCGCCCTGCGGATTCTCGATGCCGACGATCAGCATGTGCTCGGCCAGCCAGCCTTCCTGGCGCGCCTGGTGCGAGGCGATGCGCAGGGCGTGGCACTTCTTGCCGAGCAGGGCGTTGCCGCCGTAGCCCGAACCGAACGACTTGATCGTCAGTTCGTCGGGGAAATGCATGATGAAGCGGCGCTCCGGATCGAGCTCGCCGATCGAGTGCAGGCCGCGCACGAACGAATCGCCGCGCTCGATGCGCTCGAGCGCCGCGGCGCCCATCCGGGTCATCACCCGCATGTTGGCGACCACGTACGGCGAATCGGTGATTTCCACGCCGCAACGCGCCAGCGGCGAGTCGATCGGGCCCATGCAGTACGGAATCACGTACAGGGTGCGGCCCTGCATGCAGCCGTCGAACAGCGCGTCCATCTTGGCGTGCGCTTCATGCGGCGCCATCCAGTGGTTGTTCGGACCGGCGTCGTCGGGTTCGCGGGTGCAGACGAAGGTCAGGTGCTCGACGCGGGCGACGTCGTCGGGATGCGAGCGGTGCAGGTAACTGCCCGGATGGGTGTCCTGGTTCAGCGTTTCCAGGGTGCCGTCGGCGAGCATCTGCGCGATCAGCGCCTGGTTCTCGGCATCGCTGCCGTCGCACCAGTGGATCTTGTCCGGACGGGTCAGCGCAGCGACCTGCGCCACCCAGTGATTGAGGGCCGGCAACGAACTGCCCGCGCTCCCCGGCACGGCAGTCGCGGGGGCGGGATCTTTCAAATTGGCATTCACGGCATTGCTCTCCAGCCGGGGAAACGATGGGTAACTTGTTTACGACGAAGGAATGAGCGTGGCCATCATGTGCTCGACATAGGCCTCGAATTCGTCGTGTTGCATGCGGGTCTGGTGCAGCTGCAGGTTCAGCTGCAGGAAGCCGACGTAGGCGGCGTAGAGCAGGCGGGCGCGGTGCTGCGCATCGGTGCGGCTGAGGCCGGCCTGGCGGAAAGAGGCGGTGAGGTAATCCAGGCGGCGTTCGGAGACGCGGCCGATCACCGGCTGCACGGCGGGATGATCCAGCGCCTTGAGCAGCTCGGAATAGATGATGTGCGACTTGACCTCGTGGGCGACGAGGTGGAACAGCGAGCGCAGGCGCTGGCGCGGATCCGGAATCGGTTCGAGCTGGCCGAACACGGTTTCCTGCTCGACCTTTTCCCAGCGCTCGAGCGCGGCGACCAGCAGCGCATCGCGCGAGGGGAAATGCCAGTAGAAGCTGCCCTTGGTGACGCCGAGCCGGCGCGCCAGCGGTTCCACCGCGACCGCGGCGACGCCTTGTTCGGCGATCAGATCGAGCGCGGCCTGCGCCCAATCGTCGGCGCTCAATCGTCCGCTGCGCTCGGGCTTCGCTTCGGCCTTGGACTCGGTCGCGGCGGTCGTGTCGAGCTTGTGCTCGGGCTTGGTCGGGGCGGGCTGGCTCATGGATGACAAGTTTAACCATACGGCATGGTCGGGAACAGTACGCAGTGCAGCAAAAGCGACGCAATTGGGGATTTGCGATTCGGGATTCGTTCAAGCAAAAGCCTGAGCCCCCATTCAGAAACCCCGCGCCACCCTCCCCCGCGACGCCGACTCCCCATTCCCCATTCCCGATTCCCGCCGTCTGGTTGACAGCTCGGAAACGCGATTCCATACTCGGCCGTATGTTACGCGTTTGATGCCAGCGTTTGAATGCCGGGGCGCCGCACGGAGGTCGGTCCCGCCATCGCCGCCGGCGTCACGCGCATCCGACTAGCTTGAGTCTTAGCCGCATCCTCCGGAGCGCCGCCATGAGTATCGCGATCCCCTTCCTTGCTTTCCTTTTCGTCGGCGCCATCGCCGCGTATCACCGCCTCCGCCTGCCGGTCTGGGCCGCGCTGACCGCCACCGTGCTGGTCGGCTGCTACCTGCTCGGCGCCAACCCGACCGCGACCGTCGTCGCCGCGGTGCTGGTCGCGCTGATCGCGGTGCCGCTGCTGATCCCGCAGATCCGCCTGCCGCTGATCACCAAGCCGCTGCTCGGCTTCTACACCAAGATCCTGCCGC
Organism: Lysobacter sp. BMK333-48F3; assembly: GCF_019733395.1. NCBI lineage: Bacteria > Pseudomonadati > Pseudomonadota > Gammaproteobacteria > Lysobacterales > Lysobacteraceae > Lysobacter > Lysobacter sp. BMK333-48F3. Next base: position 259,987 of record NZ_JAIHOO010000001.1, read on the forward strand.
CGCTGTCGGAAACCGAACGCACCGCGCTGGAGGCCGGCACGGTCGGCTTCGAAGGCGAGCTGTTCTCGGGCAAGCCGGACTGGCAGCAGCTGCTGTCCCAGCCCAAGCCGGAGCTGACCGCCGAGGAGCAGGCCTTCCTCGACGGCCCGACCGAAGAGCTGTGCAAGATGACCAACGACTGGCAGATCACGCACATCGATGCGGACCTGTCGCCGGCGCTGTGGGACTTCGTCAAGAAGAACAAGTTCTTCGGCCTCAACATCCCGAAGGAATACGGCGGCCTGGGCTTCTCGGCGCTGGCCAACCACAAGGTGATCCAGAAGCTGGCCTCGGTGTCGAGCGTGGTCAGCTCCACCGTCGGCGTGCCCAACTCGCTGGGCCCGGCCGAGCTGCTGATGCACTACGGCACCAAGGAACAGAAGGATCACTACCTGCCGCGCCTGGCCGACGGCCGCGAAGTGCCCTGCTTCGGCCTGACCGGCCCCTGGGCCGGCTCCGACGCGACCTCGATTCCGGACTACGGCATCGTCACCATGGGCGAGTGGAACGGCGCGCGCGTGGTCGGCGTCAAGCTGACCTTCGACAAGCGCTACATCACCCTGGCCCCGGTCGCGACCCTGATCGGCCTAGCCTTCCGCATGTACGACCCGGACGGCCTGGTCGGCGACAAGCGCGACATCGGCATCACCCTGGCCCTGTTGCCGCGCGACACCCCCGGGGTCGAAGTCGGCCGCCGCCACTTCCCGCTCAACTGCACCTTCCAGAACGGTCCGATTCACGGCAAGGAAGTGTTCATCCCGCTGAGCCAGCTGATCGGCGGCGAAGCCTACGCCGGCAAGGGCTGGCAGATGCTGGTCGAATGCCTGTCGATCGGCCGCTCGATCACCCTGCCCTCCTCCGGCAGCGGCGGCGCCAAGATGGGCGCGGTCGTGACCGGCGCCTACGCCCGCATCCGCAAGCAGTTCGGCCTGTCGGTCGGCCGCTTCGAAGGCGTCGAAGAAGCGCTGGCCCGCATCGCCGGCAAGGCCTATGCGATCAGCGCGCTGTCGCAGGCCACCGCGGCCGCGGTCGCGCGCGGCGAAAACCCGGCCGTGCCCTCGACCATCGCCAAGTACCACTGCACCGAGATGGCGCGCGAAGTCGCCACCGACGTGATGGACATCCACGGCGGCAAGGGCATCATCCTCGGCCCGAAGAACTACGCCGGCCGCAACTGGCAGGCGCTGCCGATCATGATCACGGTCGAAGGCGCCAACATCATGACCCGCTCGCTGATGATCTTCGGCCAGGGCGCGATCCTGTGCCACCCGTGGGTGCTCAAGGAAATGAAGGCGGCGATGCTGCCGGACAAGGCGCAGGCGCTGCGCGAGTTCGACCAGAACCTGTTCGGCCACATCGGCTTCGCGATCTCCAACGCGGTGCGCAGCTGGTGGTTCGGCATCACCGGCGCCAAGCTCGGCGCCGCCCCGGGCGACACCTACACCCGCCGCTACTACCGCAAGCTCAACCGCTACTCGGCGACCCTGGCGCTGATGGCCGACACCTCGATGCTGCTGCTCGGCGGCAAGCTGAAGTTCAAGGAATCGCTGTCGGGCCGCCTGGGCGACGTGCTGAGCCAGTTGTACATCGCCAGCAGCATGCTCAAGCGTTATGAGGACCAGGGCCGCCCGGCCGGCGACCAGCCGCTGCTGGCCTGGGCCTTCCACGACGCCGTGCACAAGATCGAGCTGGCCCTGTCCGGCGCGCTGCGCAACTTCCCGATCCGTCCGGTCGGCTGGCTGCTGTGGGCGCTGATCTTCCCCTGGGGCCGTCGCGCCCAGGCCCCGAGCGACCGCCTCGGCCACCGCGCCGCGTCCTTGCTGATGTCGCCCAACGACGCCCGCGACCGCCTCGCCGAGGGCGTGTTCACCACCCCCTGCGCGAACAACCCGGCCGGCCGCATCAACAGCTACCTGCAGAAGGTGATCCTGGCCGAGCCGGTCGAGCGCAAGTTCCTCAAGGCGCTGAAGAACAGCGACATCCAGGCGCTGGACTTCGCCAGCCAGCTCGACGAGGGCGTGCGCGAAGGCTGGATCACCGCCGAGGAGCGCAAGCAGTTGGAAGAGCTGCGCGAGATGACCATCGACACCATCAGCGTCGACGACTTCGACGCGGCGGAACTGCGTTCGGCGGGCTACAAGCCCTACGCCGACGACGGTGGCCATCACGGCGATACCCGCGCCGCGGCGTAAGCCTGGCGGAACCAAAAACGGCGGCCTGGGGCCGCCGTTTTTGGTTCTGGAATGGGAGTCGGGAGTCGGGAATTGGGAATTGGGAATTGGGAATCGGGAATTGGGATTTTGGGTTCTGAAGTTGGCAGGCGGAACTGGACCCGGGGATTAGCGATTGGGGTTCGTAAAACGAGGTACTGAGGACCTCGGAACCGCACTCCAGGCATCTCTACCGAATCCAGCAGCGCCCGCGCCTCCCACCTACCGTCATCCCCGCGAACGCGGGGATCCAGGGCTTTACCGCAGCATGCCCCTGAAGTCTCTAGCTCCCGCTTTCCCCCGTGCCCCCCGCAAACGCCGCGTCGCTCATCACTCAATTCAAACAGACCTCATAACCGCCGCCATGAGCGCCAACGTCCTCGCCCTCTACCGCAAGCTCACCCGCTACCCCGCCGGCCACTGGCTGTTCACCCGCGCCGTCTGCTTCAGGGCGCCCTACTTCGCCAGCATCTCGCCGCGCTTCGAATCCCTGGAACCCGGCCGCTGCAGCGCCACCATGCGCCACCGCCGCGCCATCACCAACCACCTCGGCACCGTCCACGCCATCGCCATGTGCAACCTGGCCGAACTCACCGGCGGGGTGATGACCGACGTCAGCATCCCCCAGTCGATGCGCTGGATCCCGGTCGGCATGAGCGTGGAATACCTGAAGAAAGCGGTCGGCACCGTCCGAGCCGTCGCCACCCCGGCCACGCCCATCGTCGAATCCGGCAGCGCCTACGACCTGCCGGTCGACGTCGTCGTCACCGACCCGAGCGGCGACGCCGTATTCCGCGCCCGCATCGCCATGCGCGTCTCGCCCAAGCCCAAGCGCGGCTGATTCGCGCTCCTGGCACAATCCTCGGCCGGACGCCGGCGTAGCATCCCGCCACAAGGCATTCCGCACCGGGAGACCCGTCATGAGCGCAAGCGCCTGGATCTGGCTCGGCGGCCTGCACAGCCTGGCCTTCGCCGTCTTCCACATGGCCTTCTGGAAACTGTTCGGCTGGCGCCGAACCCTGCAGACCGCCACCGTCGCCGACCGCGCCATCCTGCAGATCCTCAACCTGCGCCTGATCTACGTCCTGCTCGGCATCGCCGCGCTGTGCTTCTTCTACACCGACCAACTGCAGAACACCGCGCTGGGCCGCGCGGTGCTGATCGGCATGGCCTTGTTCTGGGTGGGGCGGACGGTGGAGCAGTTCGTGTTCCTGCGCATCAACCGGCCGATGGTGCATGCGCTGACTGCGCTGTTCGTGTTGGGAGCGGCGATTTTTGTTGCGCCTTTGTTCTACTGATCGGGGCGCGTCGGCATCCGTTGGAGGAGGATTGGGCTCGGACTGCCTTGCCCTCGCACGTACTGCGACTGATTGCTTCTCATCTCCCGAAAAATCAAAGGGGCTCCGGCTCGTCTTTGCTATCGGGGGGCCTGATGAGAAACAAGGCTGACAGTCGTTGCCACGTTGAACGACGTATTGTCGCCCGCCGGCGAGGCCGGGGCGTGGCTCACGGGGTCTAAGGCCTCCTTTGCAGAGCCCCTTACCCTAGTTAGGACGCACTGACCGTAGTCATAGGAATTCACCGCCAAGTTCTACCCAAAAGAGGCTCTGCCCCCATTTTTATCTATGAAAGTTGGACGATCACCCTAACCCGTCGCCGACATCTCTCCATTACTGGGTTTCCAGCTTCTCAGCGACCGCCTGCATCAGTTGCTTTACCACCCCCAGATCTTTCGGATGTTGGGCCAGGTACATCTCAGCGGCATCATTGAGCAAACGAAAGAAATGCTCGCCAGACACAACCAGCTCTTCGGAAAAAATATAAAGCTTAACCCCCTCAAATTTTCCCTCGTCGAAACCAACCTCTCCCGGAAACTCGCAAACCGCATCATTGAACCCCACCCCGACGCCCCGGGAAAACGCCCTTAAAGTTTCGACGAAATCCCTACTTGGCATAGCATTGAAAAAGGCCTGCACGGGAAACATGTCCGCGTCAAGAACCAGAGGGAAATCCATAAAAGTCCTTGATTCAAAATCTGGGAAGAAAGAAAGCAACGCGCCTTGATTATAGAGATACCCATGAAGCGCAAGCCACTAGGCGCCGCTCCCGCCCTTCCGCGATTCAAGGGCCCGAGTGAGTGCGCTTCAATTGTAGCTTGATAAAACCGGGCACAGCTACTTTTCAACGACTGCGGATAAAGTGGCATTCGCGGTCGGCGCGCAGACCTTACTGTGTAAAGTGACTGAGCTGCGGCGCCATTGCATGCTGAAACTTCGGACCGCCCATGCTCGCTGCTGCGACGGATAGGCTCGAATACATCTTGCTCACTCAGGACTTCTTCGAACAGTCCGCGCTATGCGGCTGTTCGCATCTCGGCTTGCCGCCCCAGCCCCGCAATGTCGAATCAGTAGGCCGGGTCGACGCCGAGGCAGGTGCCGGAGCCGGACATCTGCTCGTGATACTCGACGGCGCGGTTGCCGCGCAGGTCGTAGCCGCTGTACTGCACCTTCAGCTGGATGCCGCGGCAGAAGGTGCGGTTGGTCGCGTTGTCGCCGGCGTCGTAGCCCAGCAGGCAGGAGTCGCCGCCCCCTCGGCGGCTAGCAACAGAGCACGGTCAAGAGACCTACCCAGAGGCACTCTGAACCCTTAACTCCGTTTTCGCTTCTACCCCTATCTAGCCAAGACTCGACCACTAATTACAACATCCTCCTCACGCAACAAAATCGACTCCAAACTGGTAATGAACCAGCGAGCATCCGCCGTCATTTTATCCTCAGCAAAGAAAATTCCGAGGACATCGAAGACAAAGAAAGCGCGAACCATCTCCATGCGAGAACTTTCAGGCAATCGTAAAAACTCATAAAGCGTGGGATAGCCGACCGCCCCCTCATAGGGCGGGTTAAACTTACCGACAATCACATCATCGCGAACCAGCTCATCTATGCACTCATTATAAATCGAATCAAATACATCAACAAAGCACCCCTCCGTTAAATGCAATTCATAACTGCATGCGCCTTGCGGATCTGAATCAAAATGAGCCAACTCCGAAAACGTAACGGAAGAAAAACTTTCCTGCACTCCATCAACAACCAACTTCATCCCCCCCCAGGGGGAATTAGAACAACACGCCCACCCTTCGTGACTGTGAGCGGCCCAGAAGGAACATAAGGCTCACCAGTACGCAAACCGCCCCCGGCCCTGGCACCAGATCCCTGAAAAAATCCTCCCGGATTTATAATACTCTGGCGTCGTAGCCCAGCAGGCAGGAGTCGCCGCCCTCGGCGGTCAGCATAGAGCTGGATCAAAGGCTTTTCACTGTCGAAAATTCACTCCGACCTCGTTTATTTACTATCGGAAAGGGGCTCTGACCCCGTTTTTGGCCGATGGCGCTCCGGCCCCGCTCCTAATGCACATTGACCCCATTGTTATTTCAAAGAAGATCTTTCCACTCCGGGATGATGTCATCCCGATGCAACGACTGAAATTTTCGCAGCGCCGCCCTATACGTTTCGTCAGCACACCCGTCAACATCGGCATGCATCAGATTATATAGCTTCAACGGCCTATCGCGCTCGGGAACGCACTGATACAAAGCCTCTATATTGCCCTCATCCACAAAACGATCCATGAGGCCATAAATATAGAGAGGAGAGTCTTCAAAAACTTTCGCGGCGACGGCATCGGCCAGATCAAAAAAATAGCGGATCTATCTGACACATATCGCGCGACCATTCCCCTACCCAGATCATTCAACTCATCAGAGTATTTATCAAAATTAACAGGCAGCTCAGGGTACCGCTTGAAAGCATCGATAATTACATCAACAACCCATTGATTATTGCTCCCGACCGCCACCTCCGAAACAGAAAAACCCGAGCTCAATTTTGAAAATATCTCCCGAACCAACGGGACGGTAGCCAGTAACGACTCTCCATAGTGCCTTTGCATAAATATCACCGCCCAAACCCCTTCATTACACCACTGTCTACGCGCATCTGAAAAAGCTCAGCAGGGCAGTCCATTCCAACCCCATTGCTAAGAAAGCCTTACCTATCCAAGACCCCAATCAGCTGGGCCACGAAATCACTTCTATCAACCGCCCCAAGGCTCGAGTAGGAAATTACCGCGCCGTCCCTTTTGTATACATAGATCATTTCCTCAATCACAGCCACTACTTGTTTCGGAATCGAATCCAGCAACGCTGGATCCTTGTACCTGATGATGCATTCGCCGACTCGAAATGCCACAACATCAACAGGAAACAACCCTTGACTCCATTTCAGAACCAGCCCCTCCAACTCACAAACCTCACCTTCAGGAGTTCCCATAGAAAAATCTCACCATCTATCCAGTATCCCGCACTGCCCCAACCTGGCACAGGAACCCTCAACCTACCATCTGCTGTGCGACTGGCAATATTGCGCCCGAACGAAACGGGCTTGGCACCCGATGGGCATTGCATGCTGAATTTCGAACTGCCCGATACTCACTACTGCTACAGGCAGGTTCGGATCTCGCCTGTACCCTGCTCACTCGGTACTTCGTCGAACACCCCGCGATATGCGGCTGCGCGCTACTCCGACAAACGGGTCTGATCTCGCTTTGCTGTCCCCTGCAGACCGCCGCCGTCGCCGACCGCGCCATCCTGCAGATCCTCAATCTGCGCCTGATCTACGTCCTGCTCGGCATCGCCGCGCTGTACTTCTTCCACACCGACCAACTGCAGAACACCGCGCTGGGCCGTGCGGCGCTGATTGGCATGGCCTTGTTCTGGGTGGGGCGGACGGTGGAGCAGTTCGTGTTCCTGCGCATCAACCGACCGATGGTGCATGCGCTGACCGCGCTGTTCGTGTTGGGAGCGGCGATTTTTTCTGCGCCTTTGTGCTATTGATCGGAGCGCGTCGGCACCCGTTGGTGGAGGATCGGCCTCGGACTGCCTTGCCCTTCCCGTTGACGGTGACTGACTGCCACAGGATCAGCAGAATCAAAAAAGAGGCTCTGATCTCGTTACCCCGAGCGTTTCTCCGCGCCCTGAGCATGGCTCGCGGCAACGTCGCCCGAAGCCAGGTGCAACTACCCTACAGATTCGTACAGACCACCATCCATGTCGGCGATATCGCTATCCATCTCGACCCGAACGGCGGCAGTACTCGAATCGATCAGAGCGCTGAACAAGACGATAGGACAGACGCCAGAGCGATGAATGATGATTCTCTTCTGACCGCTGCAGACATCTATCTTCGCGAGTACTTTTCGCCCATTACGCATCTCCCAAAATTCGCCCTCCTTCAAGCGAACTCTCGGGTTCACCGTTAGCTCAATCAGCCAAGAACCCGAGGCCCTACGGCCGCCGATGGTTACGCATCGTTCGACCCACTCAGGCAGATGCTCTCTTGGGTGGAGCGCAAAGAACGACTCAAGCGCGAACTGTTTAGCAGCTGAGAAATCCATTAAACCCTCCAAATAAAAATCGGATCACAGCTACCTTCAACGGCTACGGATAGAACGCACTTTCGTGGCCGGTGCACAGGCCCCACCTGTGCAAATCGGCCGAACTGTACCACTATCGCATGCTGAAGCTTCGGACTGCACCATTCTCGCTGCTACAGATGGGTTCGAATGCACGTGATCAGTTATGAGCACATAGGCGTGGACGGCTACGCCGTACCGTAGCGGCGCTTCACGCAACGCAACGAGGCAGCATGCGTAATAGGCTGACCTGAAGAAACAAGGCTGACGGTCGTTGCCACGTTGAACGACGTGTTGGGGCACGCCGGCGAGGTCGGGACGTGGCTGGCGGAGCATAAGGGCCTCCTTTGTAGAGACCCTTACCCTAGTTAAGGCGCACTGTCCTTAACCATAGGAATTCGCCGCTCAACTCTATCAAAAAGGGGCTCTGACCCCTACAGGGACGTCAGACGGCCGACCAGGTCGTAGCTCAGGGTGTTGGTGGTCGGCTTGTAATTGCTGTTAGTGCTGACGCCGCTGACGGTCTTTTCCTTGTAGCTCTCCCAGCCCTCGTAGGTGGTGGTGTAGGTGTGCATGTAGCCCGGGGCGTAGGTGCGGAAGCCCTTCGCCTTGCCGGTGCTGTCGTAGATGCTGTTGCCGGCGGCGTCGACGTACTCGACCCGGCTCTTGAGCGTGTCGAGCACGCTGGTGTCGTAGGTCTGGCGGTTGTCGGTGTTGTACTGCGACGCCAACGGCACCCAGCCCTCGTAGTTGTCCTTGCGGCGCCAGCTCTCCTGGTAGATCAGTCGGCCGTCGGCGTCATAGGAATAGTTTTCGGCATCGCTCAGCCAGCCGCTGAAGTCGTAGGTTTCGTACTCCTCGTAGATCTCGCCCGGGCGCGAAGTCCGGGTCCAGCTGGAACCGGCGGCGAAGTAGCGGCGCGTACCAGTCAGGCGGCTATTGGCGTCGTAGCTGAAGGTGCGGTCGATGCCGAAATAGCCGCCGGCGCCGGACAGCTGCTCGTGGTACTCGACGGTGCGGTTGCCGCGCAGGTCGTAACCGCTGTACTGCACCTTCAGCTGGCTGCCGCGGTAGAAGGTGCGGCTGACCGCATTGCCGCCGGCGTCATAGCCCAGCAGGTAGGAGTCGCCGCCCTCGGCGGTCAACATAGAGCTGGATCAGAGGCTTTTCACTGTCGAAAAGTCACTCTGACCCGGTCTATTGGACTCCGCCCGAACCCGAGGTGCGGGTGCAGGTGGAGTCGAGGGCGAAAAGGCTTACCGCCGTTTGCAACAACACCACCGCCCGGCTGTGCCGGGCGGCGAGTGGACTTTCAGCAGCTGGCGCGAACCGCTAGATCACTATGAAGCCCATTCCAAAACTTCGGGCAAAACTCCCGCCTTCCATTCGCGCGCAACCTTAATGGCGGCGCGGTTGAAGCAATGAAGCCTTTCATCACCCGGCATTGGTTCAATCAGACTTGCCTCACCTGTCACCTTATCGAAGCTAAGCACGCCGCGACGTCCTTGATCGCTCTCAAAAACATAGCGAGCAGACGATTCGCTTTCACCCGTTTTGTTCAGTCGAACATAGAAGGCCATGGTCTTAATCCGGAGTCCAAGTGCGTCGAAAATCGGGGTCAGAGCCACTTTTAAACATCTACAGCTTAAACTGCCTTTCGTGGCCGATGCACCAGCCACACCTCCGACACCATATTTTCCAATCATCTAGTGAGCTTACTCTCGAACCATCCACTCGCAAGAAGCTTTTCTCTGTAGACAGCATCCGCCAAGAAATCTGTTTTTAGGTCCAGGGAGAGAACCGCATCCAAATACTCTTTTGGCGGCGAATAGCCATGCGCCTCAATGTAATGAATGACAGCAACTGGAGATGAGTAAATTCGGCCACTCCCAGGAATCCAAATTTCAGCACCGGGGAGATAACTATCATTGCATTTGATGTACAGCGAACCACATTCTGGACAGCTCGGCGGAGCTCGACTTGGCTCGACTAGCGCTTTTAGCGGGCCGTCAGAGCAGGCTATTCGCTTAAGCTTCTCTGTAAATTCCGACGGCACCTCGCCAGTTGGCACGGGCCCACGAACATCTAGCCAGCCGATGCATACAACATCATCAAATTTGAAATGGCCGAGCATGTGCCCGTAAGGGACGAGATCTTCGTATGCGCAAATCAAATTCATCTCAACCTTCGTGTTCCTGCGGATCAGCCGACCGATGGTGCATGCGCTGACTGCGCTGTTCGTGTTGGGGGCGGCGATTTTTTCTGCGCCTTTGTTCTATTGATCGGAGCGCGCCGGCGCCCATTGGTAGCGCATTGGACTCGGATTGCTGTGCCCTTACCCGTTTACGGCGACTGGTCGATTCTCACCTCTAGCAGAACCCAAAGGAACTCCGCGCCCCTATCCTGCTTACAGCACCACAAGCCGATCGAGGACAGAGTCCTTCGGCACCGTCATCAACCGGCTCAGCTCCTCCAACAAACGCTCAAAAGCGATGTCGTTGGACTCGATCACCAAACCATCCGGCGCCGGGACAATCTCGTAATGCTGGAAGAATCGTTTGGCGGTGTACTCGATCAAGCGCCGAGACTCTTTTTCGGTCAAGACCGAAAAAGGGACTTTGAACCTAACCTGATGCGGCGGCACGAAGATCATATCCCGCAGATCGAGATGCTCGATTCTCGCGCCACACTCGGTACACAATTCCGGACTCGCGGAGTCCATCAGACACACGCAACATGCGAAAGACTCGCCACTACCGGCATTCGCGGCTCGTTTCTTGATGCCCGCCTCAACCGGCTCTTGCAAAGCAAAAACCTCGGCACCCCTGAAAACCCTAAAATCCGACACCTCGCGCAGAGCAAGCCCACCTTCGCCGGCATACAGGCTCCCCGTAATCAACGCCGGGTCACAGTAAAGAAACTGCCCACCCACATAGCAAGGAACACTCTCCAGAAGACGATCCAGAATATCTTGATCTGAAATGGTCAGTTGTGCCCCGCCCCATCGATCGACGCACAAGGCGACGCCGCCGTGTTTCACGGCGAGAAGGCCTCTAATGGAAACCCGAGCATCAAGGAATCGATCGGAGTCCAGAAGCAGGTCTTCGAGCTTGATCTCGTGAGCGTCCATCATCCGTCCAGTCAGCCGTCAAGAAATCAGGGCGCGTTTCGCCCTCTGAAGGCACAACGGCATCCACGGTCGGCTCCACCGAGATCCCATAGCCTTGGGAGCGACGCCCAATCTGTGTGACACGTTCTTTGGCACTGCCAGTTCTGCCCGCCGCGCACCGATTGTTACGCCTTTTTCCAGAGTCCTTGGCGGACTCGAACTCGACCGCCATCTACCGGATGGCTCGCAGCAAAGAGGCAGCCCTCGGTCCGCCGCTTGAGCTCAGTAGATGAAGTCCCCCGAGCAGACCGGACAGACGGGCGGCGAATGAAGTATGTCGTGCACCGCGCAATGACAGGCTGAATTGTTCGGGTCGCAATCGGATTCAGTGACAACCACCGTCTCGTCGATTATCCAGGCGGGCATTTGGGACAACAGCTGGGGCAACTGACTCGCGCCGCGATAGAAATAGAGTCTGACGTAAGCTCCAGCTTCGACAGCCGACCTAATCGCGCGATAGGCTCCCATCTTGCCAATGGAGCACTGTGCCGAAAGCCAGTCTGCGAGCGATACCGCGGATCCTTTTTTCACCTTCGCCCAGACATCGAAAGCCGCCGGATCATGGATCACCTCGCCCTCATCCGCAACGTGTTGCTGCGCCTCAACGGTGCGGCCGTGCTGACGCGGCAGCGACATCCAGGCTTTGATCGCGCCCATCGCGAATATCCCCTTCAGAAGCGCGACAATTTCTTGAGTGTACTCGCCGGGGAAGCCCCCCCGCCGCTGGAGTCGGAATAGGCCACAGCACCTTTAGATAGCCCGCGCATTCGGCGATACCAACCCCGCCGCCAAAGCCTCTCATCCGATCGCGCATTGTATAGCACCATTTGCGAACCGATTTTCCTCCGGACGGCGTGCCCTGGCCCCCCATCTTGTCGGGACAGGGTTCGGCCGATCCCTCGACTTCGACCTCGATCACTCCACTACGCAGCGCCATGGGGCCGAGGCCGACGAGCGTTCAGCGCACCTCCAAGCCGCGCCCATCCTCGGTCAAGTAACGACGGAAGATGTCGTGCATGAGATAGGCGTCGACCACCCGCTTCCTGGCGCTCTGCGGCAGATCAAGCAGCCCATGCAGCGATGGGTAGGCGACAGCCCAGAGATAGAGCGAAGGGGCTCGAATTGCCCAGTCGTCGCATCGTCGCGCGCCACCCCGTCCACGCATGCGTCGTAAACAGCCCGGAGCCTGCCGACGAATTCGTCCGCGGCCAGTCGCCAGAGCGCGCGATCCCGAACGCCGGCCTTGCCCGGCTCAACTCGGAAAGCGGCTGTCGCCACAAGGCGCGTTGCGGCAACTCGCCGGCGTTCGCCGCCCGCCAGTCGGCTGGCTTTTGCCTGCGAGCCGGCTACCGCCGGTGCCATGGCTCACCCGGCAAACGGCGCGGCAGCGAAGAAAGTGTCTGCGACCTTATAAGCGCAGGCGGTTTCGTACATGAAAGAAAGCACGAAATCGCAATCGGCTTGTCGCCGCAATAGTCCTATCAAGCCGTCGATTTCCCGATACGACTGCGTCAGGCGGGCATTGTGCAAGGTAAACAGGACATAGGCGGACAGCAGCCAGCCTTCATCGCGGAACATGTCGGCCGATACCGCCGATCTGCAGGGGTAGAACGAAGCAAGCATGAGCGTTTCAGGAAAGCGCGTGCTGAAGGCTCCATCCGGCCCGCCTCGCCGGATCGCGCCCTGCGGACCGACCGACAGCAGTGCCGCCCTGACCATCTCGGCACCTGCGGCGCCGACTATTTCCAGCGCATAGAAATTCGACACGGACTGTTCTCCCGGACATCGCCGCTGATCATAGCCCCGGCGCGACAGCATGGCCGTTCCGGCGGAGCGACCCGGCTTTCATCAGGCACCGGGGCCGCGCCTGGGCGAAGTGACGAATCTCCGAGGGCGATAGAGCCGCTGCGCCATTTCCAACGCCGCAGCGATATCGGCCTCGGCCAGTTCGCCGCGAAGCGACACCCGGCCTTCATCCAGACAGAAAACGGCTGCGATCGCCGGATCCGATCGCAACAGCGCAACTGCCGATTCGCGCCCCGACCCGAACTCACCGACACGCATCGTCGTCATGCGCGGGAAACGCGCACGCGACTTCAGCCAAGACAGAAGCGTAATACAGACGAACCGCAAATCCTGGCGTCCGACAAGCGCCTCGGCCGGCGCCAACATCGCGTCCGTCGCGCCCGAAGCGACATATTCCGCCATGGCGATCACCAGAGTTTGGGGAAACCGATCTTTGGAGCCACCGATCACTCGACACCCCATATCCCATGGCCGCAGGAGCACCTCGTATGCGCCTGAGGACCTCGCTCGCTTCGGCCAGTTCCTCGACGGCGTGCTCTCTTTCGCGGCCCGCGTTGCGCAACGGCCTTCGGCGTAGCCCGGCCCACGCTTCGGCCCCGATGTATTGCATCGTGCCGCGCGCCGCTCGTCGAAAATCGATAGACGACGTCGCAACGGTACGACGAGACCTTCAACACGTGGGGGAGCGGCGTGAGAATACGCATCGCGTACCAGTTGAAATCCACCAGGTTCGTGGACCCGATGGATCGCCGGTGGATGCACAGGCTGACGAACATCGTATTACCGGCTTCGAAGACGAAGTTTCCGCCGATTCCGCTTTCCTCCCATACCAGCGATACGCCGACCCACTCGCCGGCCGCGGCCTTTTGCTTCGCCAGCGATTCGACCGTCATCTCGCCCGTGCGCCAGTCGAAATCCTCTTTGTCGCCCAGCGGCAGGTAAAGCTGCGCGGGCTCGAGCCGCCAACCCGCATCGATCAAGACAGGCAGCGCGACCCAGGCCAGGCCCTGCGCCGGCGCGGCGTCGACAAAATCCATGTCGATCGAGGCCGATATCGACATTCGTTCCCCTAAACCGTCTTGGTCGAAGCTGTCGCACATTCTATTGGAACAAGCAGCGATCCAGCCTCTCTGAACAAACCGGCCGTTCGGCCGCACTCAAGAGTCGTCGCCAATGGAAGCAGGCCGACCAGTCGGTCATGCCGGTTCGGCTTGGACCGGCGACGGCCCGGCCGCCAGCAGCCCCACCCCCACCAGCACCGACAGCCCGACGATGGCCGCCGCGGCATAGCCCAGCGCGCCGACCCCGATCGCGTCGATGACCCGGCCGCCGACGATGGCGCCGACGCCGATGCCGAGGTTGGCGCCGGAGATGTTGAGCGAGGCGGCGAAGGCCGGGGCTTCGGGGGCCGACTTCATTACCCGCACATGGCTGACCGGGAACAGCGCGGCCTGAGTCACGCCCCACAGCGCCAGGGTCGCGGCGAACAGCGGCAGCGACTGGATCGAGGGCACCACCAGCACCAGGCCCAACGCCATCGGCGCGCTGAAGAGCAGCGACACCGCCAGCGGGTGGCGGTCGACGTAGCGGCCGCCGAGGCTGTTGCCGATCAGGCCGACCGCGCCGAAGGCCATCAGCGCCCAGCCCACCACCTGGCCGTCGAAGCCGGCCAGGCGCTCGAACAGGTCGGCCAGGTAGGTGTAGGCGGTGAACATGCCGGTGAACAGGATCACCGACAGCAGCACGTGGCCGCCGACGCGCGGGTCGCGCAGCACCCGGAACTGTTCGCGCAGGCGCGGCTGCGGCTTGTCGTTGCGGTGGTCGGGCAGGAACGCGAACAGCATCGCCGCCTTGGCCAGCGAGGCGATCGCCAGGGCGACGAAGGCCGCGCGCCAGCCGAAGGCATCGGCGATCAGGGTGCCGGTGGGTACCCCGATCACGGTGGCGCAGATCACCCCGAACGAGATCACCGAGATCGCCCGGCCGGCGCGCTCCTGCCCGGCCAGGTCGACCGCGGTCTCGCTGGCCAGGGCCCAGAACACCGGCACGCCCAGCGCCGGAATCAACCGCGCCAGCGCCATCACGCCCAGGCTGGGGGCCATCGCCGCGATCGCGTTGGACACGGCGAACAGCAGCAGCACCACGATGAACAAGCGCTTGCGTTCGAAGCGCGAGAAATAGGCGGTCAGGAACGGGCCGCTGGCGGCGACCGCGAAGGCGAACAAGGTCACCAGCAGGCCGGCCTGGGACACGCTGACCCCGAGGTCGCGGGCCAGCGGCGGCAGCAGGCCCACCAGGATGAATTCGGTGGTCAGCACGGTGAATCCGGCGGCCGACAGCAGCAACAGGGGCAATAGCACGGGAGGCTCCGAAAGGCGCAGGGACGCCGGACGACGGCGCGCAGCCGTCGCGGCGAGAGCAAAGGGGAAGGATTCGCGGAAGACCGCGCCGCGGTGCGGCGCATGCGGGCCAATCTAGGCGACGCGCGCACGGCGATAAACCGGCCGCGTGCGGCCGCATCGTTCCGCGACGCGAACAGCGCTTTCGCGCTTTGCGAATCGCGCACTTAGCGCGATCGCGGCGATCCGGGAAGGTTTATCCCGCGATGCGCTCTAGTCGCGGCGCGGCGACTGGCTCAGGCTTGCGCCGTTATGCCGACGCGATCGGCGCAAGCCATCGCCCTGCGGACGGCGCAGCGCGCTTCAGCAGCGCCGTGCCGGATCGCTCGCCAACAGCGATCCGAGCGCGCTTACAACAGCCACAGCGCCGCCAGCGCGGCCAGGGCCGGCACCGCCTGCACGTAGAAGATGCGCCGGCTCACCGTCGCCGCGCCGTACGCGCCGGCGACCGTCACGCAGACCAGGAAGAAGGTCGCCACGTCGGTGCGCGCGCAGACCAGGCCCCAGACCAGGCCGGCGACCAGGAAGCCGTTGTACAAGCCCTGGTTGGCCGCCAGCACTCGGGTCAGCTCGGCTTTTTCAGGGCTGTTGCGGAACACCTTCATGCCCAGCGGCTTGGTCCACAGGAACATCTCCAGCACCAGGAAGTACAGGTGCAGCAGCGCGACCAGGGCGATCAGGGCGATGGCGATCCAGGGCATGGCGCGGCGGTCCGGGGCGGGTGTGCGATGGAACAGAAGATAGCGGATCGGGAGATGGAAGGTGACGGGTCGAAAGCCGCCGAGCGGCGGCGGCCGACGCCGCTGCGCTCTTCGCTATCTCCTACCCGCCTTCTGCCGACGCCTGGCGGTATCTCCTACCGAGCCCGCGCATGCCAGGCCTTCAGCACCTGCGCCTCGCGCTCCGGCGCGATGCCGGCCTTGGGCTTGGCGCGCCGGTCGGCCGGCAGTTGCCGCCAATAAGCCAGGGTATCGCGCACGGTTTCGCCCAGCGGGCGGTGGCGCAGGCCGGCGGCCTGGGCCTTGGCCACCGAGGTGCGGCCGAAACCGGCGTACTCGCCGCGCGCCGGTATCCACGCCGGCATGTCCTGCCACGGCGAGACCTTTTGCGTTTCCAGGAACTCGGCCGGCACCCAGGTCAGGCTCGACTCGGCCCCGGCCGCGCGCTGCGACTCGCGCAGCACCGCGCCCATGCTCAGCGTGCCCGGCGCGGCGTCGGCGTTGTAGATGCCGAAGTGGCGGCGTTCGATCGCGGTCAGCAGGAACTCGGCCAGGTCGCGCACGTCGATGAACTGGGTCGGGTCCTCGGCGCTGCCCGGGGCGAGGATCTCGCCGCCGCGATCGGCGCGCGCCGGCCAATAGGTAAACCGATCGGTGCGATCGCCCGGGCCGACGATCAGGCCGGGCCGGACGATGGTGGTGCGGCCCGGCGCCTCGCGCTCGGCCGCGGCCTCGCACAGCGCCTTCAGCCCGCCGTAGGTCTCGCCGGTCACCTCGGTTACGTTCGGATCGGCGAGCTGGGCCAGCGGCGAGTTCTCGTCGGCCGGCACGTCGTTGCGGGCGTAGACCGAGATCGTCGACACCAGCAGGTACTGGCCGATGCGCGGCGCCAGCAGGCCGGCCGAACGGGTCACGTCGGCCGGCAGGTAGGCCGAGGTGTCCAGCACCGCGTCCCAGCGGCGCTCGCCTTCCAAGGCCTTCAGGTCGGTCTTGCGGTCGCCGTGCAATTGCTCGATGTCGCTGAACTCCTCGCCGGCGAACTTTTCCGGCGCCGTCTTGCCGCGGTTGAACAAGCTCAGCTTGTGCCCGCGGCGACGCGCGGCTTCGACGAAATGCGGACCGAGAAAACCGGTGCCGCCGAGCACCAGCAGGGTCATCGGCTTGAGCTTGGGCTTGAGCTTGGCCGTGGCCTGGGCAAAGGCCGGCAACGCCAGCAGGCCGGCGCCGGCCGCGCCGGCGGCGAGAAAGTCGCGGCGGCTGGTAGTCATGTCTCACCTCGCAGGGGTTGGGCAGAAGTCGATAAGGCTGAAGTCGATAAGGCCGAAGCGGATAGGGTCGAAGCAGGCAGGCCCGGACCGGGCGCAGGCGCCGCTTCGCCGAGACCGCGGCGCGCGCGCAGGATCGCGCAGACCCCGCCGAGCATGCCGGCCGCGGCCACCGCGCCAGCGGCGAACACCGTCGCCGTGCCGGCCGCGGCCACCGCCTTGTGGATCCAGACGAAGGCCAGGTCGGTGCCGCGGAACACCGCGGTGTCGATCACCGCCTTGCCCTGATAGCGCGAAGGCCGATCGACCCGGGTGTACAGGGTTTCGCGCGCCGGCTTGGCCAGGGCGAACTCGCCGGCGCGCTGCGCCACCTGCACGATCGCCACCATCACCGGCAGCGGCGAAGCCAGCAGCAGGCCGAAGCCGAGCAGCAGCACCAGCGCCGGCAGCAGCAAGGCCGGCGCCACTCCGAAGCGGCCGAGCAACCAGCGGGTCAGCAGCAGTTGGGTCAGGATCGCCAGCAGATTGACCGCGCTGTCGATGCGGGCGAAGTACGCGGTCGCCGCGGCCGGGTCGGGATAGAACTCGCGCGCGATCGCGGCCTGCTGGTTGTACAGCAGGGTCGCCGCGCCGACGCTGAAGAACAGGGTGATCGCCATCGCCCGCAGCAACGGCCGCTGCCAGACCAGGCGCAGGCCGGCCCAGACCGATCCGCCCATCGCCGCCTCGCCGCTGGCCAGGCCTTGCCGGCGCTCGCGCCGGATCGCCCAGCCGCGCAAGCGCACGATGCACAGCACGCACACCGACAGCAGCGCCGCCGACACCAGCAACAACTGGGCCACGCCGATCCGGCCGACCAAGGCTTGGGTCAGCAGCGGACCGAGCACCGCGCCGGCGGTGCCGCCGGCGCCGATGTAGCCGTACACGCGGCGCGCCTGGGCCTCGTCGAACACGTCGCCCATGTAGCTCCAGAACACGGTCACCGCGAACAGGTTGAACACCGCGATCCAGACGAAGAACAGCATGCCGCGACCGGACAGCTGGGCCTGGAAGGCCCAGTGGAAACCGAGCAGGCAGACGATGAAGCACAGGTACACCAGCGGCAGGAACACCCGGCGCGGAAAGCGCGCCACCAGGGCGCCGTAGAGCGGCTGCAACAGCAGCATGACTACGAAGGTGCAGGTGAACAGCAACTGCAGGACGAAGTCCTTCAACGCCCATCCATGCGCCTGCGCCCAGTCGATCCACGCCGCCGGGAACACCGTCGCCGCATCGGCCGCGGCGCCCATCGCGTCGCGCACCGGCCGCAGCACGTAATAGCCGCACAGCAGGCAGAAGAAGTACAGCAGCGACCACCACAACGGCGGGCTCGCGCTCGCGGCGGCGCGCAGCCGCGCCAGCGCGCTCATGCGCACGCGCCGGCCCCGGGCGAATCGCGGCCGGCGGCGAGCGCGACCATGCATGCCGGCACCGTGGCGTCCTCGCGCATTGCCCGTTCTCCCGTTGGCCGCCGCTCACGCTAACGCCGGCCCCGCGCTCGGCCATCTGCGGATGGTCATCCCAACCTTCGGCAGGGGCTCCGACCGCGGCCTCGTTTTGCCGACGCAGGCGGCGGCGCGGCGATCAGCGCGCGGCGGGAGCGGCGTCGGCGCGGTTGGGAGCGCTGGCCGGCTCGCGCGCCGCCGCGCGCAAGGTCAGCTGGGAAATCTCCGGCGGCACGCCGAAGCGCACCG
The DNA here is from genome assembly GCF_019733395.1 of Lysobacter sp. BMK333-48F3. Lineage (NCBI taxonomy): Bacteria > Pseudomonadati > Pseudomonadota > Gammaproteobacteria > Lysobacterales > Lysobacteraceae > Lysobacter > Lysobacter sp. BMK333-48F3. Next base: position 278,799 of record NZ_JAIHOO010000001.1, read on the forward strand.
GCAGGATGCTGGTGCCGATACCGGTGCTGACGAACAGATGCTTGCCGTGTTCGATCAGATAGCCGCCGGCGTAGCGCTGGTCGGCCGGCAGCACGGGCGTGCCGATCCAGGGCAGTTTCACCTGGCCGCCGTGGGTGTGGCCGGCCAGGGTCAGCGAAGCGCGCGGCGGGATGTCGGGGAAGATGTCCGGATTGTGGGTCAGGGCCAGCGCCGGCGCGGCGTCGTTGACTGCGGAAAAGGCCCGGACCACGTCGTGGCGGGTCTCCCATTTATCGCCGATGCCGACCACCCACAAGCGGCAGCCGCCGAGCTCGGTCGCGCGCGCCTCGTCCTCGAGCACGATCACCCCGGCCGATTCCAGCGCCGCGCGCACCTTGTGCCCGTCCTTCCACCAGTCGTGGTTGCCGAGCACCGCATACACCGGCTTGCGCGCGGTCAACGGCTTGAGATGCGGCGCCATCTGGTCGGCGGAGACATAGGTACCGCCGAGCACGCTGAGAATGACGTAGTCGCCGGCCATCAGCACCGCGCGCGCGTCGCTGGCGATCAAGCGCTCGACCAGGCGATCGAGCCGGTCCAGGCCGTTGTGCGGCGAGCCGGTGTGGATGTCGGCGACCACGTCGATGCGCAGCCCCTCGCACTGCGGGCTCCAGTGCGGCAGGCGCAGGTCGTAGCCGCGTTCGACCAACTGCCGCGGTTCCCAGAAGAAGCCCCAGCTCAGGCAGCCGACCGCGATCAGCACCGTGCCGACGAACAGACGTTGCAGCCACGGCTGGCGCGGCCAGGGCCGCCAAGCGCGGTTCACCCGCGCGGCCCGGGTTCGGCGGCGGCGCCGCGCTGCACCCAGCGCGCCAGGTTCCAGCCGATCAGGCCGGCGCCGGCGGCGACCGTGGCGCTGATGCCGGCCAGGCCGGCGACGCCGACGCCGGCGCTGCGCAGGGCCACCATCGCCGTCGCCACGGCCACGTCGCCGAAGCGCCAGGCGGCGGTGTCGACCGCGTTCTTGCCCTTGTAGCGCAGGCTGCGCGCGGCGCTGGCGAACAGGCTTTCGCGCGCCGGGTTGGCCATGCCGTAGGCCAGGCCGCGGCTGACGATCAGGGCCAGCGCCACCGCCGGCATCGCACCGATCGTCGCCGCCACGCCGTCCGGCAGCCAGGCCAGGCCGGTGCCGAACAGCGGCAACGCGCGCGCCAGCGGCGCATGCGGATCGGCGACCAGGGCCACGGTCAGCAGCGCCGCGACCGTGACCAGGGACCAGGCGCCGATCACCGTCGCCGCGCCGCGTCGCGCCAGCAGCCACGGCGTGATCAGCAACTGGGTCGCCAGCGCCAGCAGGTTGGTCATCAGGTCCAGGTCGGCGGCGAAGCGGGTGCGCGCGACCGCATCGACGAAGGTCGCCTTGGAGTAGTCCACGACCAGGCCGTAGTTGACCGTGCCGATCCAGTCGCCGAGCAGCAGCAGGATCGCCATCGAGCGCATGAACGGATTGGCGAACACCTGCTTGAGGCCGTCGAACATGCCGCCGCCGATCGCCGCGTCGTGCGCGGCCTCGTGCCGGCGCGCGCCGTGCACGCGCGCCCAGCGCCCGAGCAGGCCGACGAACAGCAGCGACGAAGCCAGCAGCCCGGCCGAGACCAACAGCAAGGGCGCCACGCCGATGCGTTCGACCAGCACCCGGGTCAGCGCCGGGCCGGCCAGCGAACCGACCGTGCCGGCCACCGCGATCAGCGGGAACAGCCGCCGCGCCTGGCCCTCGTTCCAGATGTCGGTCATGAAGCTCCAGAACACCGACACCACGAACAGGTTGAACACGCTGATCCAGACGAAGAACAAGGTGCCCAGAGCGCGCGGGCTGAGCGGGCCGTGCTCGGCGAACAGCGGCACGAAGCCGAGCAGGCAGGCGATGAAGAAGCCGTACACCAGCGGCACCACGACCCGGCGCGGGTAGCGCGAGACCAGGCCGGAGAACACCGGGGTCAGGGCCAGGGTGGCGACCAGGGTCGCGGCGTAGAACCAGGGCAACTGGGTCGAGCCGACCGCGCCGCTGAGTTGATCGCGCAGCGGCCGGATCACGTAGTACGCGGTCAGCACGCAGAAGAAATACCCCAGCGAGAACGCGACCGCGGTCCATTCTCCGGTGTGGACGCGCCCCGGCCGCAGGCTGGCGTCTTGGACTGCCGACATTCCGTCGCTCCGTGAGGGCGCCGGCACGCGGCCGGCGCTTCGGGGATGTTCGGCGCGGGTCGGCGCGGCGCAAACCGGGCCCGACCGCATCGCCGTCGGCGGACCGGTCGCCGCCGGTCCTCCATTGGCCGGCACGGTAGCCGAACGGGTCGAGGACCGCCACCACTGCGCCGGGCGGCAAGCGCGGCGGCGGCGCCGAGCGCGCATTGGGAGCATTTGCTCTAGTTTTGCCGCTTACGGTCCCCGCACGGCGCCGCACTCGGCGCACAACGGCTTCGGATACCGTGTCCCAAGAGTTCGACTACATCGTCATCGGCGCCGGTTCGGCCGGCTGCGTGCTCGCCAACCGCCTCAGCGAAGATCCCGACGCGCGCGTGTTGCTGATCGAGGCCGGTCCGCGCGACCGCCACCCGTTCCTGCACATGCCCGCCGGCCTGGCCAAGCTGGTCGACAAGAAGGGCGTGAACTGGAGCTACGACACCGCGCCGGAGCCGCAGTTGAACGGCCGCAGCCTGTGGTGGCCGCGCGGCAAGGTGCTCGGCGGCTCCAGCTCGATCAACGCCATGTGCTACATCCGCGGCGTGCCCGGCGATTACGACGACTGGGCCGCCGCCGGCGCCGACGGCTGGAACTGGAACGGCGTGCTGCCGTTCTTCCGCCGCAGCGAGCGCAACAGCCGCGGCGACGACGCCCTGCACGGCAGCCTGGGCCCGCTGTACGTGTCCGACCTGCGCTACACCAACCCGCTGTCGTCGGTGTTCATCGAGGCCGGGGTCCAGGCCGGCTACGTCCGCAACCAGGATTTCAACGGCCCCGAGCAACAGGGCTTCGGCTTCTACCAGGTCACCCAGAAGAACGGCGCGCGCTGCTCCAGCGCGGTCGCCTACCTGGACCCGGCGCGCGAACGGCGCAACCTGCACATCGTCACCGGCGCCCTGGTCGGCCGGATCACCTTCGAACGCGGCCGCGCCACCGGCGTGGTCTACAGCGCCGGCGGTCGCGCCTACCACCAGCGCGCCGCGCGCGAAGTGCTGCTCAGCGGCGGGGCGATCAATTCGCCGCAGTTGCTGATGCTGTCCGGCGTCGGCCCGGCCGCCGAGCTGCGCCGGCACGGCATCGAGGTCGTGCACGACGCGCCGCAGGTCGGGCAGAACCTGCAGGACCACCTCGACGTCTGCACCCTGCAGCACTCGACCCAGCGCATCACCTACGACCGGGTCAGCGATGTGCGCATCGCCTTCGACTACTACCTGCGCGGCCACAGCGGCCCGGGCAGCAGCAATATCGCCGAGGCCGGCGGCTTCGTCCGCTCGGCGCTGGCGCCGGACGCGCGCGCCGACGTGCAGTTCCATTTCGTCCCGGCGATGCTCGACGACCACGGCCGCCGCCGCCTCGCCGGCGACGGCTACACCGCCCACGCCTGCTTCCTGCGCCCGCGTAGCCGCGGCGCGATCTCGCTGGCCAGCGCCAGCGCCGGCGACAAGCCGCGGATCCAGGCCAACTACCTCAGCGATCCGGAAGGCTTCGACCTGAAGATGATGGTCGAGTGCGCCAAGCTCTCGCGCGAGCTGTTCGCGCAGAAGGCCTTCGATCCCTATCGCGGCGCGCCGATCTTCCCCAAGCGCAACGACCTCAGCGACGCCGAATTGGTCGAGTTCGTGCGCGCCAAGGCCGAAACCGTCTACCACCCGGTCGGCACCTGCCGGATGGGCAACGACGAGGCCGCGGTGGTCGACCCGCAGCTGCGCGTGCGCGGCGTCGAGGGCCTGCGGGTGATCGACGCCTCGGTCATGCCCAGCCTGATCGGCGGCAATACCAACGCGCCGACGATGATGATCGCCGAGCGCGCCAGCGACCTGATCCGCGGCCGGCTCTGAGCCGCGGCGGCCGGCCCGGCAGGGTCGGCGCCCCGCTTCCCGGCCGCTTGCGCCGGCCGCTTGCGCGACGGTTTCGCGACGGTTTCGCGCATCGGCCATGACGCAGCGCCGCATGCCGGCGCCGCCCGCGTTCGCGGCGGCGCCGGCGCGACCCTTCGTCGGCGTTTTTCGCGCGCTGGTAGGCCGATCGGCGCACCGGCCATTAATCCCTGAAAAAACAGAAACCTGAACACGCTTGTTGTTCAATTCCCTGAGATCGGAGCTAGAATCGGCCCATCCGATCCATGCAGGCGCCGAGCGATGAAACACGACTCCTCACGACGCTCATTCACTCCCTGGCGCCTCGGCACCCTCGCCGCCCTGCTCACCCTGACCCTGGGTTCGAGCGCGCAGACCTCGCTGCGCTGGGGCAGCGGCCAGGATCCGGCCACCGCGGTCGCGCGCAGCCAGGGCGTCGACGGCAGCGTGCGTCCGGGCCAGTTCTCCACCGCGCGCAGCGTCGGCAACACCCGCGCCCAGCCGCTGGCCGCCGGCTTCGACGTGCAGCAGTTCGAGTCGATGGCCCAGGCGATGGTCGCCGACCAGCGCATCCCCGGCATGGCGATGGCGATCGTGCACAACGGCCAGGTCCTCAGCGCCCGCGGCTACGGCATCACCGACGTGCGCAACGCCGAGCCGATCGACAGCCACACCGTGTTCCGCCTGGCCTCGCTGTCGAAGAGCTTCGCCGGCACCCTGACCGGCCTGCTCGTCAACGACGGCACCCTGCGCTGGGACAGCAAGCTGGTCGACTACATGCCCAGCTTCCAGTTGGTCGACCCCAACGCCGCGCGCACCATCACCGTCGCCGACGTGCTCAGCCACCGGGTCGGCCTGAGCCACAACACCTACGACCGCGACCTCGAGAACTACGCCGACTACCGCAGCCTGACTCAGAAGCTGGCCTATGCGCCGATGACCTGCCAGCCGGGCACCTGCTACGGCTACCAGAACATCGCCTTCAGCCTGATCGGCGACGTGGTCTTCGCCGCCACTGGCGACTTCTACAGCCAGGAAGTGCAGCGCCGCCTGTTCAAGCCGCTGGGCATGAACGACGCCAGCCTCGGTCTGGAAGGCATCACCGCCAGCGCGCGCTGGGCCAAGCCGCACGTGCGCGGCCGCGGCGGCTGGGCCTCGCTGACGCCCAAACCGACCTACTACCAGTTGCCGCCGGCCGCCGGCGTCAACGCCAGCGCCAGCGACATGGCGCAGTGGCTGATCGCCCAGACCGGGCATCGTCCGGACGTGCTGCCCCTGCCGCTGTTGGCGACCCTGCACCAGCCGCTGGTCGACACCCCCGGCGAGATCCGCGGCTCCAGTTGGCGCCGCCAGCGCCTGAGCTCGGCCGGGTACGCGCTGGGCTGGCGCGTGTTCGACTACGCCGGCCACCGGGTGGTGTTCCATGCCGGCGCGGTGCAGGGCTATCGCGGCATGGTCGCCCTGCTGCCCGAACGCGACCTCGGCTTCGCGGTGCTGTGGAACAGCGAAAGCGCGCTGCCGACCGGCCTGCTGCCGACCATGCTCGACCGCGCCATCGGCATGCCGGCGCAACGCTGGCTCGATGTGGACGGCTTCGACGAGACCCTGCTCTACGCCTCCGAAGGCGCGCCGCAGAACCCCAGCGGCAGCAACGCGCAGAAGTCGACCGCCGCGCCGCAGTAAGCGCAGCGGCATCCAAACGACTCAACGGGCCGCGGCATGCCGCGGCCCGTTGCGTTTGCGCCGCCCGCGAAGACTGCGGGCTCAGTGCGGGGCGTCTTCCAGGGTCTGCTTGAGCTTCAGCAGGCCCTTCTCGTAGTCCTTACCGACCATCGAATCCATCGCCAGGCCGAACCAGCGCGAGACCAGGTTGTAGCCGTGCTGGCTGTCCAGCGACCAGGTCACGCGGGTGCCGGCGCCTTCTTCCTGCAGGTCGAAGCGCGCCGTCGCCTCGGTGCCGCCGAAGTCCAGCGCGTTGACGATCCGGCTCGGCGGAGTGGACTCGACGATGCGCTGGCTGCCGCTGCCGACCTTGTCGCCCTGCCACGACATCGCCGCGCCGACGCCGGCCTGCGGGCCGCTGTAGGCGTACTTCGCGGTCGGCTCCATTTCGTACCAGGGCGACCACTCGTTGAAGCGCTGGAACGAGTTGAGCATGGCGTGGACCTCGCCCGGCGGCCGCTCGATCACGATCGAACGTTCGACATGGCTGCTGGCGGGCAGCAGGAAGCCGCCGGCCACGAACACGATGCCGAGCAACAGCAACAGGTACAGCGCCCCCTTCAACAAGGTCTTCATCGCGGCTCCCCCGAGGTTGGATTGCGGCCGAGTCGCGGCCGGTCTGTCCCGGCCGATCCTAACCGCTGCCGCGGCGGGACGACGCCGATGCCCGGCCTCGGCCGACGAGAGGTCGGCCGCGGTGCGTGCCGATTCGCTTGGCACACTTCGGCGGGGGGGGCGGGAGTCGGGAATTGGGAATCGTGGTCGGCGGCGGCGCCTGGTGAGATGCGACGTGTCGGCCGCGGGGCGCGACTGCGCTCGCTCACCCAAGCTCACGCGGTGCGCTACCGCCGATCGGCTGCGGACGGGGACGAGGCGCGGCGAGCGCGTACCGCTCCGATGCCGCATTTCGCCGCGCCCATAAAAAAACTCTCCCCCCGCCTGGGCTGCGGGGAGAGAGCTGGATTACGGCGTATCGGGGTTTCTTATTAGATCAGCGGCGCCGGGGTGGCCGGAAGAGCAGCCGAGGACTTCGCCTTGCGGGCGCGCTTGGCGGCCTTCTTCGGGGCCTTCTTGGCGGCCTTCTTAGCCGTCTTCTTGGCGGCCTTCTTGGCGGTCTTCTTGGCGGCCTTCTTGGCGACCTTCTTCGCGCCAGTCTTCTTGGCGGCCTTCTTGGCAGTCTTCTTGGTCGCCTTCTTAGCCGCCTTCTTGGCGGTCTTCTTGGCAGCCTTCTTGGCGGTCTTCTTGGCGGCCTTCTTCACGGTCTTCTTGGCGGCGGCCTTGCGGGCGGTCTTCTTCACGGCCTTCTTGGCGGCCTTCTTGGCGGTCTTCTTGGTGGCCTTCTTGGCGACCTTCTTCGCGCCAGCCTTCTTGGCGACCTTCTTCGTCGCCTTCTTGGCGGCGGATTTCTTAGCGGCTTTCTTAACGGCCATGGGATGGCTCCTCGTCAGTGGTGATCAGGGATTGATCAGTGGTAGTGCGGTAGGCCCAGTGGAAAGGGACTCTGTGAAGACAGAGCCGCGGGAGTCGGACCCGCGTGCAGCCGCCGACGCGCAAGGCGCGCCGGAACGGATCGGGGATCGCGTCCGGCCGCGGGCGCGGCGGGGGCGATGGCGCGTCGGCCGGAACGGCGGACGAAGGCGGCCGCCAGAACCGGCGGCCAAACAAAAACCCGGCGCGCCGAGTGCGAACCGGGTTGCAGGGTGCGGGACGCCAGCGATGTCATCGGGAAGGTGGATGTCATCGGCGAAGAGAGTGCGGTCAACATTTCTGCAGAGGAAGCGAACCCTGCGTCCACCGTTTTGACTGTCCGGGCGGAGGTCCGATTTGTGCTGCATGTTGTCGCGCTGGGTTTTCTCACTCTCGTCTGCAGGAAACGTCTGCTGGGCGAAACCTAATCACGCTTTTTCGCACTGTCAACAACCCCGCCGTTTTTTCTTTCCGCCGCCCCCGCCCCGACGACGCCTCGCGCGCGTCGCCGGCCGCTTCGACAAACGCGCGCGCGTATCGCGAACGCATGCGGAAGTTTTTTTTCGAGCGCGCTGAAACCCAAGCGTGGCGCGGGTTTCAGAGCGAATCAAGAAATCGATTCGACAATTTCCGCAAGCGTTTCGGGTTCGCATCGCGCATGTCGAAGCGGCGATCGACGGACGTTTCCGGAAGAAAAAATTCCTTCCCCTCGCCCCGGTCGATTTCGCGTCGCACAAGCCGATTTGCGCAAAAGTGCGCGAACGGTTTTTAGCCGCGAGCGCGACGCCGACGAGGCGCGCGCGGCGCGTGCGCGCGCAAACCGCCGACCGCGCGCGGCGCGAAAACCCGGTCGCGCTCGCGCCGGCCGCGCGGCGCCGGCGACCTCCGCGCGGATCGCGACGCCGCCGCGGCGAAACAGAAAATCCCTGCAAATAAGCGGTTTTCCATCGCCGCCGGCGAAACCGCTGCGGACGCGCGTGACGACGACGCGAAGCCGCCCGGGCGCGCGGCGAGCGCCACAGCGCCGGCGCGCGACGCGCCCCGGTTGCGGTCGGCGCGGCCGACGGCGAACGCCGTGCCGAAGCGAAGACGTGCCGAGGCATCCACTGTGAAGCCCGCGCGCGCCGGCCACCCACCGACGACCGTTCGTCGGCGCGCGTTCGATGCCGGTCGCGCGCCGTCGGCGATCGCGCGGCCGACGCGGGAGCATGCGCTCGGAGGCAGGACGCGGCCAACGCCGCCGCACCCGGGCGGCGCGACGCGCGCGGCGCCGACGGTGGAGGTGGGCGCTGCCTCGGTCGAGGCCGCTTGTCTATCGCCACTCCGACGAACAGACGCGTCCTACTGCGTCGGGTGCGAGCAACTGCACCGCGGTTTGCCGGCGGTGCCGCTCAAGGCAGAGTCCAGAGCAAATCCCCCCTGCCCCCCTTTTTCAAAGGGGGGAACAGCCGCATCCGGACGACGACAGCGGCGCCCCATCGAGCAGGGCGGGACGTTCGCATCGCCGCTCACCGACCAAGCCGACCCGTCTCCATCGCCCCCTTCGACAAAGGGGGCGCGCGCCTTGCGTCGCCGGACCCGGGACGCGAGACCGGCGGCACGGGGGATTTGCTTCTTGCCGCAGCTCACGCGAGGCGGAAACCGAAGCAAGTACCTGCCCCGCTACCGCAAGGCAACCGCGAAGCCGGACGACAGTGGGATGCGATGCCGGCGCCGCGGATCGCTCCCTTCGCCCAAGCCGGCCCACCCGCATCGCCCCCTTTTACAAGGGTCTTAGGAAGCAAACAGCCCCTCAGAGTGGGTTGGATCGTAGCAACTTGAGGGTCGCCCGGTAGAGGTCTTCGTGGCGGTGGTTGAAGCGGAACTCGCACTCCTTCAGGTGCAGGTAGAAGGTGGCCTTGGGCACCCCGTTGAATTTGGCCAGGCGCCGCTTGGCGAAGCTCCAGAAGCTCTCGATGCCGTTGATGTGGTTGTCGCCCTCGGCGAAATGATTGCCGCTGTGGCGAATGCGCCAGTGCTTGGCATAGCCCAGGTCGACCAGGCCGTCGTAGCTGGACAGACAGTCGGAGAGGATTTCGCTCTCCAGGCGAATATGCCCACGAATTAAGGCCTGAAGCGTGGCGGTTTTGCAGTTGGGGACGATCTGGGTGTAGACGTGCTGGCCGCGTTTGAGCATGCCGAAGACGATGGTTTTCTTGCCGGCGCCGCGGCCGCGTTTGCCGCGCACGCGCCACGGTCCGAAGAAGGATTCGTCGACTTCCACCTGGCCGGTGAACGGCGAATGCTGCTCGCATTCGGTGGCGATGGCACGACGCAAGGCAAGGAAGATCGAGTTGACCGATCGCACGCTCAACCCGGTCAGTTGCGCGGTGCTGGTCGCGGTCAGGTCCAGGGCCCAGCAGCGCACGAGGGCCCGAAATCGGGCCTCGCTGATTTTCGAACGGCTGTAGTACCTATTTTTCTTATTCATTTCAGGAAGATAGCTGCGTTATGAGGCAGCTTTGCTTCCTAAGACCCTTTACAAAGGGGGCGCGCGCCTTGCGTCGCCGAATCCAGGCGCGATACCGGCGGCGCGGGGGATTTGCTTTTGCCGTCTGGGCCGCGGGAGGCAGACCGAAGTCGTTGCTTCGGCCTCGTTCGGAAAGGCAACGGCAGCCGTCGCCGGCGCAGGCGCGTGGGCGCACCCGGTGCCCACAAACGAAAACGGGGAGCGCCTGGTCGGCCGCTCGCGGCCGCAGTGCGCTCCCCGTGGTTCCGGCGCCGCCCGCAGGCGGCGACGGCGACGGATCAGTGATCGTCGTCTTCGAGCAGTTCGGCGTAGTCGTCCGGGGCGAGCAGTTCGTTGAGCTGGTCAGGTTCCTCGATCGCCACCGCGAAGATCCAGCCTTCGCCGTAGGCGTCTTCGTTGATCGTCTCGGGCTTGTCGGCCAGCGCCGAGTTGACCGCGGTCACGGTGCCGGTGACCGGGGAGTAGACGTCCGAGGCCGCCTTCACCGACTCGACCACGGCGCAGGCGTTGCCGGCCTCGACGCGGTCGCCGACGTTCGGCAGTTCGACGTAAACCAGGTCGCCGAGCAGGCCCTGGGCATGGTCGGAGATGCCGATGGTGACTTTGCCGTCGCCTTCGACGCGGGCCCACTCGTGGGACTTCATGAACTTCAGATCGCCGGGAATTTCACTCATGGCTGGCCTCGAACGTGACGGGAGCGGCTGGTTGATGGCGCGTAGTTTAACGATGCGGAGCGGACATGCGACAGGGGCGGCGCCGGAACTTCAGCGCGCCGCGCCAGGGGCCTCGCTGCGATAGGGCGCGCGACCGCTGCGCAAAGCCTCGCGCAGCGCCTCGACGCGGTCCTGGCCCCAGAACGGTTCGCCGTTCAACACATAGCCGGGCAGGCCCGGCAGGTCGGCGGCGATCGCCGCCTCGGTATTGCGCCGATACCGTTCGTCGGCCGCTTCGGACTCGGCGGCGGCGAGCACCGCCGCCGCGTCGTGGCCGTGCGCGCGCAGCAGCGCGGCGACGGTGTCGCGGTCGGCGAGGTCGCGGTCTTCGGCCCAGACCGCGCGGAACGCGGCATCCATGTAACCGGCCGGATCGGCGCCGGCCTGGTCCAGGACGATCGCGCAGCGGTCGGCCAGCGACGGGTCGACCGGGAAATGCTTGGGCGCCAGGTTCAGCGGCAGCGCGCGCTCGGCGCGCGCGCGCTGCAATTCGAACAGGCGGTAACGCTGGCGCGCCGGCGCGCGCTGGCCCAGCGGCAGGCCGCCGTTGGCGGCGAACAGTTCGAAGATCCGCACCGGCCGGTAGGCCAGGCGCGCGCCGTGCTCGCGCGCCACCGCGACCACCGCGGCGTGGCCGAGGTAGGCGTAGGGCGAGAGCAGGCTGAAGTAGTACTCGACCTGGACCATGTCCGCCGCCTCCGGCTCAGCCGAGCACGCCGTCCTGGGCCTGGCCGTCGCGCACGAACGGGAACTTGACCACCCGCACCGGCACTTCCTTGCCGCGGATGTCGACGCGCACGTTGCCGGCGGCGCCGAGCGGGATCTCGCCGGCCGGCACGCGGGCGAAGGCGATCGACTTGTTCAGGGTCGGCGAGAAGGTGCCGGACAGGATCTCGCCCTCGCCCTGCGCGGTCAGCACCTTCTGGCCGTGACGCAGCACACCCTTCTCGTCCATCACCAGGCCGATCATCTGCCGCGCCGCGCCGCTGGCCCTGAGCTGTTCCAGCGGTGCGCGGCCGATGAAGTCGCGGCCTTCGTCCAGGGCGATGGTCCAGGCCAGCGCCGCCTCGTAGGGCGACACCGCATCGTCCATGTCCTGGCCGTACAGGTTCATGCCGGCTTCCAGGCGCAGGGTGTCGCGCGCGCCCAGGCCGGCCGGCTTCACGCCCGCGGCGAGCAGCGCGTCCCACAACGCCACCGCGCGGTCTTCCGGCACCACTACTTCGAAACCGTCCTCGCCGGTGTAGCCGGTGCGGGCGACGAACAGCTCGATGCCGTCGGCGGTACGGGCCTCGCCGGCGACGAACTTGCCGAGCTTGCCGATCCGCGCGCGGTCTTCCTCGCGCAGCAGGCCGACCACCTTGTCGCGCGCGTTCGGGCCCTGCACCGCGATCATCGCCAGTTCCGGCCGCTCGGTCGCTTCGACCGCGAAGGCCTGCGCCTGCTCGCCGATCCAGGCCAGGTCCTTGTCGCGGGTGGCGGCGTTGACCACCAGGCGGAAGTGGCTTTCGTCGAGGAAGTACACGATCAGATCGTCGATCACCCCGCCCTGCGGGTTGAGCATGCAGGTGTACAGGGCCTTGCCCGGCTTCTGCAGTTTGTCGACCGAGTTGGCCACCAGCCGGCGCAGGAACTCGCGCACGCGCTCGCCGCGCAGGTCGACCACGGTCATGTGGCTGACGTCGAACATGCCGGCGTCGCGGCGCACCTGGTGGTGCTCCTCGATCTGCGAGCCGTAGTTGATCGGCATGTCCCAGCCGCCGAAATCCACCATCTTGGCGCCGAGTGCGCGGTGGGCGTCGTTGAGGATGGTCTTTTGGCTCATGGGGGCGCGGCCTGCTGGGTCGGGGAGATGGAGCCGCCGATTATCCCAGAAGCGCGCGCCGCGCGCGTTGCCCGCGATTGAGTACGCAGGCGAATGGAAATTGCGCGCAGCGGCGCCGGCCCTCGCGCCGGCACGGCGCGCGGTTCACTCGCCGTCGATGCCTTCGTTGTAGCACTGCACCTGGCGCGGATCGAGATCGACGAAACGGCCGCTGGCGCGATCCAGCCGCACCGCCCAGCGCACCGCGGCGAAGGTCTCGCGCGCCTGCGCGTCCTCGACCGCGGTGTCGACGACCGCGATCGCGCCGGCGTCGGCGACTCCGTCGACGGTGCAGGTAGAAATCGACACCCGCTCGCCGCGCTGCAGCTTCGGGTAAGGCACCAGGTCGGTGATCTTCCAGCGCGCCTCGTTGCCGTTGCGGCCGGCCAGCTCGGCGGCATACAGGCGCACCGAGCGGTCGTCGGCGTCGTCGACGGTGCCGATGCTGCGCGCGCAGATCTGCTCGGCATTGCTGCCGGAACCGACGCAGCCGCCGGTATTGGAGCGGAAACCCTCGGGGAACGGCGGCACCACCCGGCCAATCCAGTTCGCCCAGTTCGTGGCGTTCGCCAAATCCGTGCGCGCCGGCTCCTGCGGCTCCTGCGGCTTGTGCGGGCCGTGCGGCGCGGCGCCGACGGCGCCGGCCGCGGCCCACAGCAGCGCGGCGATCGCCGGGGCGCGCAGCGCGTTCATGGCCGGTCCGCCGCCTCGACCTGCAGGTTCATGCCGTCGGTGCCGATCACCCGCACCGGCGTGCCGACCGGCAGGTCGGGGCCGCTGACGTCCCAGAACGCATCGGCGATCTGCACCCGACCCACGCCCTGCACGATCGCCCGCTCCAGCGGCACGACCCGGCCGACCAATTGCTCGGCGCGGCGATTCAGCAAGGGCCGGTCGCTGGCGCGCTCGCGGCCGCGGAACCAGGTCCGGTAGACCTGGATCGAGACGAAGCTCAGCAGCACGAACGCGGCCACCTGGGCCAGCACGGTCAGCCCGGGAAACACCAGCACCAGGGCGAACACCGCGGCCGCGGCAAGGCCGAGCCAGAGCATGAACGCCCCCGGCGCCAGCGCCTCGGCCGCGAACAACAGCAGCGCGATCGCCGCCCAGGCGATGGTCTGCCAGTTCCAGATCATCTCAGCCCCCCGACCGCGGCGGCACGCCCGGGCCGCGCGCCGGCGCCTGCCGGTCCATCGCTTCCTTGGCCAGTTCGGCGATGCCGGCCAGCGAGCCGATCACCCCGGCCGACTCCATCGGCATCATCACGAACTTCTGGTTCGGCGCCTCGGCCAGCGACTTGAACGCCTCGATGTACTTCTGCGCGACGAAATAGTTGATCGCCTGCACGTTGCCGCGCGAGATCGCGTCCGACACCAGTTGGGTGGCCTTGGCCTCGGCCTCGGCCAGCCGTTCGCGCGCCTCGGCCTCGCGATAGGCCGCCTCGCGCTTGCCCTCGGCGGCCAGGATCGCGGCCTGCTTGTCGCCCTCGGCGCGCAGGATCTCGGACTGGCGGTGGCCCTCGGCTTCGAGGATGTTGGCGCGCTTTTCGCGCTCGGCCTTCATCTGCCGCGCCATCGAATCGACCAGGTCGCGCGGCGGCTGGATGTCCTTGAGCTCGATCCGGTTGACCTTCAGGCCCCAGGGATGGGTCGCCGCGTCGACCGCGTTGAGCACTTTGGTATTGATCTCGTCGCGCTTGGACAGCGACTCGTCCAGGTCCATCGAGCCGATCGCGGTGCGGATGTTGGTCATCACCAGGTTGAGGATGGCGATCTCCAGGGTGGCGACCTCGTAGGCCGCCTTGGCCGCGTCCTGGACCTGGAAGAACACGATGCCGTCGACCTTGACCACCGCGTTGTCCTTGGTGATCACGTCCTGGCTCGGAACTTCCAGAACCTGCTCCATCATGTTGATCTTGCGGCCGACGCCGTAGATCACCGGAACCAGGAAGTGCAGCCCGGGGTCCATGGTGTGGGTGTAGCGGCCGAAGCGCTCGACCGTCCACTGGTAGCCCTGCGGGACCATGCGCACGGTCTTGAACAGCAGCACCACCCCGGCGAACACCAGCACCATGGCCAGCAACGACGTACCCATGACTCCCCCTTCTCCTTGTCCGGTGGCCTCAGTATAGGCCTGCCGACCGGCTGCGACCCTTCACGCCCCTGCTGCATCCTTGTCCTGGAATGCCGCCCGAATCCCAGCCCATGCCGCTGTCCCCGCCGGAGCCGACGCGCCCGCTGTCGAGCTTCGCCATCGACGTCCCGGAGACGTTGCTGGCCCGCGCCCGCGCCGGCGAAGGCCCGGCTTTCGAGCAGATCTACCGCTGGTTCGAGCGGCCGGTGTTCACCCTGGCGATGCGGATCGCCGGCGACCGCGACGAGGCCACCGAAGTGCTGCAGGAGACGATGCTCAAAGTGCTCACGCGGATCGGCGACTTCCGCGGCCACCGCGACGGCAGCGGCACGCCGTTCTGGGGCTGGCTGCGCCAGATCGCGGTCAACGAGGCGCTGATGCGGCTGCGCAGCCAGCGCCGCCACGAGCACGCGGTCGAGGCCGAGGACGAACACCTGGCCGACGACCGCACTCCGCCGCCGCCGGCCGCGGCCGACGCCGCCGCGCTCGGCCGCGCCCTGGCCCAGCTGCCCGCCGCGACCCGCAGCGTGCTGTGGCTGTACCACGCCGAGGGCTACACCCACGAGGAGATCGCGTCGCTGATGCAGCGCACGCCGAGCTTCTCCAAATCGCAACTGGCGCGCGGCGGCCGCCGCCTGCGCCAATTGCTGGAACCGGACATGCAACGCAACTCCCTGGAGCAGGCCCATGCCTGACCATTCCCTCTCGCCGCCGCAGGACTGGTCCGACGCGTTCGCCCGGCTCGGTCCGGAAACCCCGCCCGCCGACGGCTGGGCGCGCCTGTCCGCGCAGTTGCAGGCCCACGCCGCGGTCGAACCGCTGGCCGCGGTGCCGGTGCAGCGCCGACGCGGCGCCGTCCAGCGTTGGGCCTGGGCCGCTGCTGTCGCCGCGGCGCTGCCGCTGGCTGCGTTGTGGCTGGTCCAGCGCGAGGCCGATGTGCCGTCGCCGCTGCCGGCCGCGCCGGTCGCCGCGGTCGATGCCGCCGCGCTGCCGGCGACGCAGACGCCTGCGGCCGGACCCACGCCGGCGATCACACCGTCTATTGCGCCGACTATTGCGCCGGCCGTCGCGGCCGACACCCGCAGCGCGGCGGCCGCCACCGTGCCGGCCGCCGCACCGGGCCAGCGGCGCACGCCCGCGGCATCGGCGCCGGCCGCCTTGGCCCAGCGAACGCCGCGTGGCGCGACGGGCGCAGGCGACCGCGAGCGCGCCGCGGCGCCCGCACCGGGTGCCGCTTTGTCTACCGATTCGGCCGTCGACACCGCCGTCGCCGGCACCAGCGCCGAGGACGGCGCCGCCGTCGACCGCATCGCAGCCGCTGGCGGCAGCTTCGGCGCCGCCGCATTGGCGCGCCTGCAAGGCGAATCGGCTCAGCTCGAATCCCTGGTCGCCCTGGCCCGCGACGACCGCGTCGGCAGCGGCGCGGCGACCCTGATGAGCGCCGAACTCGACCACGGCATCGCCGCGATCGACGCCGCCCTGTCCGCCAGCGGCATCGGCGAAACCGAGCGCGTCGCACTGTGGCAACAACGCGTCGACGCCTTGCGCGCGCTCGCCGGCGTCGAAGGCTCGCAGCGCTGGTACGCGGCCCGCGGCGAGCGCTACGAAGACGCGCTGGTGCGGGTCGACTGAGCCGTCCAGCATTCGCCCGTCGCCCTGCCCCGCTGCCGCCCTCCTCCCGTCTTACCCGACCCACCCAGCATCACCGCGGAGACCGCCATGCAACGCCCGATCCTGATTCCCTTGTTGCTCGCCGCAGCCGTCGCCGGCGCGCTCGCCAGCGTCGCCGCGGCCAGTTCCGCGGCCGAACCGGCCGGCGCCGCGCCGCAGGTGCAGCGCAAGACCATCGTCGTCGCCCATCCGGACGGCCATCCGGCGCCGCTGGCGCAGCGGGTCAAGCGGCCCTTGCTGGGCGTGATCATCGACGCCGACGACGCCGCCGGCGTGCGCGTGCTCGCGGTCACTCCCGACGGCGGCGCGGCCAAGGCCGGGCTGCGCAGCGGCGACCGCCTGCTGTCGATCGACGGCAGCGCGATCGACGGCGCCGACCAGGACGCGCGCCTGGCCAAGGCCCGCACCCTGCTCGGCAAGCTGCAAACCGAGCGCGCCGCGCAACTGCGCTACCGCCGCGACGGCCGCGACGCCACGGTCGCGGTCGTCCCGCAGCTCGGCAACCGGGTAGTGGTGCTCGATCGCGCCGACGGCGCCGGACCCGGCCCGCGCCGCGAAGTGCGCATCCACCGCATCGGCGACGGCGAGACCTTCGAGTTCCACGACGCCGGTTTCGACTTCGATTTCGATGCCGCGGTCGCCCCGGCCGTGGCCGCGGCGGTGGCGCCGCAGGTGCGCAGCGAGGTGATCCGGCTCAGCCGCAACGACCGCTGCAAGGGCGGCGATTGCAAGTGGCCGGCGATCAGCGAAGCGCTGCGCTGGAACGGCCTCAACCTGGCCTCGGTCGACGCCAAGCTCGGACGCTACTTCGGCGCCCAGCGCGGCGTGCTGGTGCTCAGCACCGGGCCGGAACTGGCCGGGCTGGAAGCCGGCGACGTGATCCAGAGCATCGACGGCCGTCGCGTCGACACCCCGCGCCAGGCGATGGAGGCGCTGCGCGGCAAGTCCGAGGGCAGCCAGGTCGCGGTCGATTACCTGCGCGACCGGCGCAACGCCCAGACCCAGCTGAAAGTGCCGAAGGCGATCAATTGGACGCCGCCGCGCCCGCCGGCGCCGCCGGCACCGCCCGCGCCGCCGTCCGCACCCGACCTGCCGCCTCCGCCGGCGCCGCCGTCCGCGTCCGACCTGCCGGCTCCGCCGACGCCGCCGGCGCCGCCCGCGCCGCCCAAGCGCAGCGCATCGGCCCGATCGCCGGCCATGGCCTTCGCGCCGCCGGCGCCGCCCGCTCCACCGGCGCCGCCGAGCTGGGCCGACAGCGCCCGGATCCACGCGGTGTATTGAGCCGGGTGCGGACCGGAACGCAGAAACGACGAAGGCCGGAGCTCGCGCTCCGGCCTTCTGCATTGCGCCGGTCGGCCCGGCGCGCGGCGCGCATCCGCGCTTACTCGGCCGGCGCGCGCTCGACCCACTTGGCGAACACCGCGTCGATCTGGCCGGCGCCGACCGGCTTGCCCGCTTCGCGCTGGCCGGCCTGCTCGAACAAGGGAATGATCATGGCCATGCCGTCGACCTTGGTCTTCAGGCGCACGCCCGGGGCCTGGCCGAGATAGCGCTCCCAGCGCTCGCGCACCTGCGCCCAATAGTCCTTGGTCGCAGTCCAGTACGTGTAGGCCGGCTTGAAATCGACTTCGCGGGTCTTCTGGTAGTCGTTGAAGCCGAACTCGCGCGCCAGCTCCTCCTGGCTGCCGTCGGGCTTGCGCAGGACCTTGGTGTTGAACTGCTCGTGGGTCCAGCCGCCCGGGGTCAGGGTGTGGCGGTTGACCGCGACGATGGCGTTGTAGTCGCTGCGCTTGGTGTACTCGCGTCGCGGCAGCGGCCGCCAGCTCGCGTCGCTGGTCCAGGTCGCCACGCCGTTGGCGTAGTCCCAGCGGCCGGTGCCGCAGTAGCGCGGCGCGTCGCTGACTTCGTACACGCATTGGGTCCAGGCGCCGCGGTTGAGCTCGGCCGCGATCGGCCGCACCTGCCAGGTCTGGTCGGCGCTGAATTCGAAGCGCTGCGGGGCCTCGAAGCTCCAGTCCTGGCGCCAGTGCTTGGTCACATGGCCGCTCTTGGCGTCGACCAGGATGTGCTGCAGGACGATCTTGCCGGGCCGGTCCTCGACCACGATCACGGTCTCGTTGCCGCCGCTGCGCATCGCCGGCGCGCGCTCGTAGCCCGGCTTGAGCAGCACGGTTTCGTCGAAGGCGAAATCGACGATGTATTCGCCCTGCATCGCCAGGATCGAGGCGCGATCGCGCTCGGGCGCGGACGCCGCCGATGCGGCGAGCGGAGTCAGCAGACAGATCGCCAGCAGGCTGGCGCGGTGAGTTAGTCGGGTCATGGCGGAAGCTCGTAAGTCGTCGGAGTAGAAAGAAACAAAAGAAGAACAGGGAATGCGGCGCGGCTCAGGCCGGTGCCGCGGCCTCGGCGCGGTCCGACCGGCGCGAGGCCAGGCAGCAACAGGCGTCGGCCTGCGCGTGCAGGCGCGCGCCCTCGGCCGCGGCGATGCGCCGCGCGTGCGCCAGGCCCAGCGCCGACGGCTCGGCGCGATCGGCCAGCAGGATGCAGTGGCCGGCCTCGTCGGCCAGCACCTGCAGGCGCAGGATCTGCGCCTGCCAGGGCCCGCGCAGCCGGCGCAGCCAGCGCCGGCGCAGGCGCGCCCAGGCGCTGCTGCGGGCCTCGCCGCCGCGGCAGGCCGGCAGCGCCGCGATGGCGTCGTCCCAGGCCAGGAAATCGCTGTCCGGCAACAGGTACAGGCACCAGCAGGCGCGCCCGGCGCGGTCGCGGAACAGCACCGCCTCGCAGCGGTCCTCGCCGTCGCGGCGCAGCAGGCGCTCGGCGCGCTGCGCATGCAACCAGCCGTCCAGCGCATCGCGATGGCGCGGCGGATACACGCACAGCACCGTCGCCACCGCGGCCAGATGCTCCGGCGCCGGCATGGCGGCGCCCTCTGCATCGGCGGCAACGGCGGGCGACGGCGCGCGCATGGCTTACCAGCTCACCGAGACGCTGGCGCCGACGTTGCGGCCCGGCGCGGTATAGCGGTCCAGGATGGCGCTGCTCGCGCTCAGGCCCGGCAGGTCGCCGGCGTCCCAGTAGGTCTTGTCGGTCAGGTTGAACACGCCGACGTTGAAGCGCGCGCCGGGGGCGAAGTCCCAGTGCGCGAGCAGATCGAGTGCGCCGTAGCCCGGTGCGGCGAAACGGCCCGGCGCCGGCAGCTCGGTCTTGTGGCGGGCGAAACGACCCGCCAGTTCGACGCCCCAGGCCTCGCGGTCGTAAGCCACGCCCAGGCTGGCGGTGAGCGGCGCGATCGATTCCAACGGCCGGTTCGCGGTCTTGTCCTCGCCCTTGCTGTAGGCGGCCGCGCCGCGCAGCGACCAGCCCGCCAGCGCGTCGTTCCAGGCGCCGAAGTCGATGCCGCCGCGCAGCTCGACGCCGCGGATCCGCGCCTTGGCCACGTTCTGCGACTGGAACACGATCAACGGCGTCTGCGGCGGCGCGCTGACCTGGCGGTTGGATTCGATGAAGTCCTGGTAATCGTTGTAGTACGCCGACAGCTGGGCGTAGCCGACCGAGTTGCTGAAGCGCAGGCCGAGTTCGTAGCCGTCGCTGGTCTCCGGCTTCAGGTTCGGGTTCGGAATCGCGGTGTAGCCGAACTGCAGATTGGTGAAGCCCAGGTTGACGTCGCTGTAGGGCGGCGCACGGAAGCCGCGCTGGTAGCCGCCGTACAGCGACCAGTCCGGGGCGAAGTGCCAGACCGCGCCGAGCTTGGGCGAGACGCTGGTCTTGCTGAGATCGCTGACCTGCACGCCGGGGTTGTCGCCGTTCCAGATCGCGTCCTTCTGCGGCCGCAACTCATAGCGGTCCACCCGCACCGCCGGCACCAGGCGGAAGGCGCCGTCGGCGAAGCGGATCTCGTCCTGGACGAACACGCCGGCATTGCGGGTCTTGCTGACCGGGAAATCGCGCACCGGGAACACGTCGGGCAGGATCGCGTTGCTGACCGCGCCGGTGGTCAGGTTGACCGCGCGGCCGTCGCGCTTCTGGCGGAACTCGGTGGCCTCGTACTCGAAGCCGTAGGTCAGGGTGTGTTCGACCGCGCCGGTGGCGAAGTCCTTGTGCGCGGTGGCCTCGGCGCCGTAGACGCGCTGGTCGAAGTCGAACTCGCGCAGGCGCAGGGTCGGGCTGGTTTCGCGGCCGCCGATCACGCTGACCCGGTGCTCGCGGGTGCGCTGGTTGGTTTCGCTGTCCTGGCGATAGACCTGCCAGCGCAACGAATCGGCCAGGGCGCTGTCGAGCGCGTCGATTTCGTGCGCGAACGCGACCCGGGCCCGGGTCTGGCGGTCGTTGCCGGTCTGCGACAGCACCCGCACCGCCGGCGCGCCGGGCATCGACAAGGCGGTGCCGCGCGCGCTGTAGACGTCGGTGTCGGTCTGGTCCTCGCTGCCTTCCACGGTCAGACGGAAGCGCTGGTTCTCGCTCGGCGCGTACACCAGCTTGGTCAGCAGGCTGCGGCCGTCGTTGCTCTGCGGGTTGGGCCGGGTGCGGCGCGCATCCAGCGAGGCGCGTTCGCCCTGGTTGTGGGTCTCCTCGCCCTGGTGGTGGTTGAGCACCACCAGGCCGGACCAGCGCTCGCCGCCGAACGCGGCGGTGGCGCCGCCGAACAGGCTCTCGTTCTTGCCCTCGTAGCCGAGCTTGAGGCCGAAATAGCTGCCGGCGCCGTCCTTCAGATAGTCCTGCGGGTCCTTGCTGACAAACGCGACCACGCCGCCGAGCGCGTCGGAACCGTGCAGCGCGCTGCTCGGGCCACGCACGATCTCGACTTCCTTGACCGTGTCCAGGTCGACGAAGTTGCGCCCGGCGCTGGAGAAGCTGCCGATCGAGAAGCCGTCGGAGATCGAGATGCCGTCGACCAGCACCCGCACCCGGTTGCCGCCGAGACCGCGGATGCGGATGTCGCCGAGGCCGAAGCGTTCGCGGTTGGAGCCGACCTCGATCCCGGGCTCGTAGCGGAACAGGTCCTTGAGGTCGCGCACCAGCTCACGGTCCATGCGCTCGCGGTCGATCGCGCTGACCGTCGCCGGCACGTCCTGCACCGCGCGTTCGGTGCGGGTCGCGCTGACCACCACGCGCTGCAGTTCGTTGACGTCGCCGGAGGCGTCGGCCGCGTCGGCGGCGTGGGCCAGCGCAGGCAAGGCCAGGCTCAAGGCCAGGGCGAGCGCGCAGCGGGCGGGATGGGAGCGGGCGACGGAAGACAAGGAGGCAACACGGGCGTGGACGCGGGACATGCTTCGACTCGGATAGGGAAGTGGGGCCGAGGCGAGCTGGCGTCCGCATAGATCGGGGCTGGCAGCCTTTGGAGAGAGAAGGTGCTGGCGGGTCGGCGGGGCCGACGCATCGCACCGCGCCCATGCCGGGCGCGGTGCGGGTGGTGCGGGCGATGGCGTTGCGTGCCGGCGCCTCGGTCGCGCTGCGCCGTGCACGGCGCAAGCGACCGACGTGGGGAGGGAGCGCCGTCGGGTGCGTTGGAGCGTGCCGGCCTGGGCGGAGAGCGAATGCCTCTCGTGCCTGATCGGGGCGCATCGAACGCGGGTTTGTTTGGAGCGGACCGGCTTGAGCGAGAAAGCGGGATGTTGCCTTCTCGTGCTTGGCCGGGGCGCGCCGAACGTGGGCTTACTTGGTCAAAATCAACTTGTCGTTGCGGGTATGGCGCAGGCGGTAGACCTCGCCGCCGTGGCGGATCAGCACTTCGCGCGCGCCGCGCAGCAACGAGGTGCTTTCCAACAGCACGCCCTGGGCCGCGGCGACGACGGCCGAGGTCACGGAGGCGGGGGCGACGGCGGCGACCGGCGGGGCCGGCGCGACGATGGACACGGAACGATCAGTACGGGGCTTCAGCTGCAGCACCGGGTTGCGCATGGACATGGCGGTGACTCGTTCGGGGGTGGGCTCGGTAAAAATGATAATGATTCTCATTTAACCGTCAACACCCCGGCGGCCGGAACTGCGACTGAGGTCAAACGCGGCAAAGCCGGGCTCGCGCCGCCCGGCAGCCCTGCCCTGTTCATGCCCCGGCTCAGGCCACCGCGTTCTCGATCCGCAGCCAGTCCGCCTCGCCGATCCGCCCGGCCAGTTCCAGCGCCTGCAGGTTCTGCCGCAGCTGATCGCTGCGGCTGGCGCCGAGGATCACGCTGGACACATGCGGGTTGCGCAGGCACCAGGCGATCGCCAGCGGCGCCGGCGGCTCGCCGAGTTCGCGCGCGATCGCCGCGAAGGCCTCGACCCGGGCCAGCCGGCGCTGCTCCGAGCCGCCGACCACCAGCCGCTGCAGCCAGGCGGTATCGGCCAGGCCGAGCCGGCCCTGACCGGAGAAGCCGTCGCGGTATTTGCCGCTGAGCAGGCCCGAAGCCAACGGCGACCAGGTGGTGGTGCCCAGGCCCAGCTCGGCGTACAGCGGCGCGTATTCCAGTTCGACCCGCTCGCGGTGCAGCAGGTTGTACTGCGGCTGCTCCATGGTCGGCGGATGCAGGTGCTGGGTGCGGGCGATCTTGTGCGCTTCGCGGATCGACGCCGCCGGCCACTCCGAGGTGCCCCAGTACAGCACCTTGCCCTGCCGGATCAGGCCGTCCATCGCCCACACCGTTTCCTCGATCGGCACGTCCGGATCGGGGCGATGGCAGTAGTACAGATCCAGGTGCTCGACCTGCAGTCGGCGCAGCGCATCGTGGCAGGCTTCGACCACGTGCTTGCGCGACAGGCCCTTCTGGGTCGGAAGCGGGTCCTCGACCGAACCGAACATGACCTTGCTCGACACGCAGTAGCCGTCGCGCGGCAGGCGCAACTGCGCCAGCGCCTGCCCCATCACCCGCTCGGCCTCGCCGTTGGCGTAGCCCTCGGCGTTGTCGAAGAAATTGATCCCGTGGTCCCAGGCGGTGGCGATCAGCTCGCGGGCCAGATCGGCGCCGATCTGGCTGCCGAAGGTGACCCAGGCGCCGAACGACAGCGCCGACAATTGCAGCCCGGACGAACCCAGTCGACGATATTGCATGGCGGCGCTCCGCGGATCGGCGATTGCGGGCATGCTACGCCCACGGACGTAAAGGCGAAGGACGGCTTGTGGCGAAATCGGGCATTCGAATCCTGCCGGCGGCGCTGATCGCGATCGCGGTCGCGTTGTTGGGTTGGCAGCTATGGCGCGCGAAAGCGCCGCCACCGGCGGGCCCGGCCGAGCCGGCGCAGACCGCGGACCCGGCGCCCGCCGGCGAGGACGCGGCCGGCGCGCCGGCCGCGACGCAGGCCGAGCGCAAGATCCAGCCCAGCCGCGGCCCGGCCTATCGCAATCCGCAGTTGGCCGATCTCAAGCAACGCGCCGACGGCGGCGACAGCCGCGCCGCCTGCGAACTCGGCGTCGACCTGCTGCGCTGCGTCGACCTGACTCCGGCCGAGCAGGTGCTGGCCAATGCCGAAGCCAATTCGCGCACCCAGATGCCGGCCGAGCAGCGCGCCTACCACGAACGCACGGTCAACCGGGCGCGGCAGTTGTTGGCCGAGTGCCGCAACGCCCCCGAGGACGCCTGGCACCAGGGCAATCACTACCTGCGCCAGGCGGCGCTGGCCGGCGAACCGGAGGCGATGTACCGCTATGCGCGTGGCGATTCGGTGCTGGCCGACTACTCGCGCATGGCCACGCCGGAGTTCGACCGCTGGCGCGCCGAGGCCGGCAACATGCTGCAACTCTCGTTCGAGGCCGGCTATCTGCCCTCGGTATTCGACCTGATGGTCGCCTACAGCGACAACTCGTCGCCGATCGCCGGGCTGGTGGCGAACGACCCGACCAAGGCGCGGGCGATGCGGCTGCTGGTCGGCCGCCTGGCGGGCAAGAACGCCGATCCGCCGGAGGCCCGCTACGCCGCGCTGGAACCGGCAGCCGCGGCGCTGGCGGCGCAATGGCAGCGCGATTACTTCCCCACGGTCAAACCGCCGCTGCAGCGCTTGCCGCGGATCATGCCGGGCGGCTTCGCGACCCTGTTCTCCGAAGACAACGCCGGACCGCCCTGTTCGCAACCCTGACAGGCGCGCTGGCCGACGCCCGCAACGCCGCCGCGCCGTCTGCAGGAGCAGCGTAAGCCGCGACCGGGGACGCGCAGAGCATCCCTCGCCTGCGTCGCCGACCGACGCCGTGCACCATCGCGCGCCGCCACCGCCCAAGGGGTAGGAGCGACGCAAGTCGCGACCGCGCCGCTTCGGCGTCGACGCCGCTGGCCGGAAATCCTCGCGTCTCCGGTCGCGGCTTACGCCGCTCCTACAAGAGCTACCCCTTCGCCTGTAGGAGCGGCGTAAGCCGCGACCGGGGACGCGCAGCGCATCCCTCGCCTGCGTCGCCGATCGACGCCGTGCACCACCGCGCGCCGCCACCGCCCAAGGGGTAGGAGCGACGCAAGTCGCGATCGCGCCGCTTCGGCATCGACGCCGCTGGCCGGAGGACGTCGCGTCTTCGGTCGCGGCTCACGCCGCTCCTACAAGAGCTACCCCTCGCCTGCAGGAGCGGCGTAAGCCGCGACCGGGGACGCGCAGAGCATCCCTCGCCTGCGTCGCCGACCGACGCCATGCACCACCGCGCGCCGCCACCGCCCAAGGGGCAGGAGCGACGCAAGTCGCGACCACGCCGCTTCGGCATCGACGCCGCTGGCCGGAGATCCTCGCGTCTTCGATCGCGGCTGACGCCGCTCCTACAGGGAGCGGTCGGCGCGGGCGACGCGGTGCCGGCAGCCGGCGCGGTAGCCGGGTTGGCGCGGTCGCGACTTGCGTCGCTCCTACCCCGCTCCTGCCCCGCTCCTGCCTCGCTTCGGCTCGCGGCTTGCGGCCTGTCCCAATCGGGCGGTTGCGAAACGTTCTCATTCGCCGGGTATCGCCGAAGCTGACGTACAATCGCCGCACTTTCCTCCTCCGGGGAGTAGCCCACCCGCCGACGCGAGTCCGCGGGGGCATGCGTCAACACACTTGGCCAACCGGCCATGGCGCATGAGCGGCAGCCAGCAGGTCCGCGATCCGGCATTCCGGCGCGGCCGCCAGCCACCACGGGCAAGACCGAAGGCAGGCGTTGCGCGTAACCCGGGTCGGGCCGCGCGGCGTCCGCCTTCGCGTCCACGCGAATGCCCGACCCCGGAGTTTCCATGGATCTGTCCTTCCTGCCGGCCTCGGTCGCCACCACCGCGGTCTCGACCGGCACCGTCGCGCTCGCCGAAATCGGCGACAAGACCCAGTTGCTGGCCCTGCTGCTCGCCGCCCGCTTCCGCAAGCCCTGGCCGATCATCGCCGGCATCCTGGTCGCGACCCTGCTCAATCACGCCCTGGCCGCCTGGTTCGGCACCCTGATCGCGCAGTGGCTGCGCCCGGAAATGCTGCGCTGGGTGGTCGCCGCCAGCTTCCTCGCGGTCGCCTTGTGGACCCTCAAGCCCGACCAGCTCGACGACGAGGAACCGCGCTTCTCCGCCCGCGGCGCCTTCCTCGCCACCACCATCGCCTTCTTCTTCGCCGAGATCGGCGACAAGACCCAGGTCGCGACCGTGCTGCTGGCGACCCGCTACGAACCGCTGTGGGGCGTGATCGCCGGCACCACCGTCGGCATGCTGCTGGCCAACGTGCCGGTGGCCCTGCTCGGCAGCCGCTTCGCCGACCGTCTGCCGCTGAAGACCGCGCGCCTGCTGGCCGCGGCGGTGTTCGCCGCCCTCGCGATCTGGGTCGCCCTGCGCGGAATCGGCTGATTCCCGGCCGATTCCTGCCCCGGCGGGAGCCGCTCGCGCGGCTCTCGCGCTATGCTCGCGGCGACCGCAAACAGGGGAGTCGGGTAGGGATGCACGGCATCGGCGGGAGGCTGCGCGGCGTGGTGCTGGCGCTGTTGGTGCGGCCCGACGAAATCATGCTCGAGATCGGCGCCGGCGGCGAGCTGCTGGTGGCGCGGCTGCGCGCGCTGCTGGCGGCGATGCTGCTGTTGCTGCCGCTGTTCAACGCGATCGGCGGCGGCAGCGTCAAGGAAACTCTGATCGGGCTGGGCGGGGCGATCTTCGTCAACGTGTTCTCGCAGTTGTGGCTGGCCCTGGCCCGGCGCCAGCGCCGCTACCGCTGGCTGCCCTTCGTCACCGCCGCCTTCGACGTCACCACCACCACCCTGGTGCTGATCGCGCTGGCGGCGCAGCACCTGCCGGCCGGGCTCAACAGCCTGATCGTGTGGTGCGGCTATCTGTTCGCGATCCTGCTGACCGCGCTGCGCAGCGACGGCCGGGTGGCGCTGTTCGCCGGCCTGCTGGCCCTGGTCGAGTACGGCCTGCTGATCGTGGGCGTGTTCGCCGCGGCGACCTCGCCGGAAGACCTGCTGTCCAGCGACTACGGCGCGGTCACACTCGGCAGCCAGACCCAGCGCCTGGTGCTGCTGGCGATGATGACCGTGGCCACCTCGATGGTGGTGTACCGGATGCAGCGCCTGATCGAGATGTCCGGCACCGACGGCCTGACCCGGCTGCCGAACCGGACCTGGCTGACCCATCGCATCCCGCGCCTGTTCGACACCGTGCGCCGCGACGGCGGCAGCCTGACTCTGGCGCTGATCGACCTGGACCACTTCAAGCGGATCAACGACGAGTACGGCCATCGCCTGGGCGACCGCAGCCTGCGCCACCTGGTCGCGGTGCTGCGCGAGCAGGCCGAGCCCAGCGAATGGCTGGTGCGGCTGTCCGGCGGCGAGTTCCTGCTGGTGATGCGCAAGCCGCTGGGCACGGCGTTCGAGGAGGTCGACGCGATCCGCCGCACCGTCGCCGAACGCCCGTTCGAACCCGGCCGCGGCGCCGAGCCGCTGTGGCTGAGCTTCAGCGCCGGCCTGGTGACCTTTCCGCAGGAAGGCGGCGACCTCTCGCGCCTGCTGCGCCGCGCCGACCAGCGCCTGCAGCGGGCCAAGCAGTCCGGGCGCAATCGGGTCATGGCGCGGGATATCTGAACCGAATCGCCGCAAACGGCACGGTCGGCTCGTCCGTCCGCGCCGCGGGCGGCATCGGCGCGCCGCCTGCGGGCCCGCCCGGCGTCGCCGGAATGGGCGCATCGTGCGCCGATCCGGCCCGGATCGAGCCCGGTTCGGGGCCGATTTTCGCGCTTCCGAGCCAGCCGCGGCTTGCCGCTGGCGCGGCCAGCCACTAGGCTGCGCCGACTATTAGAACGCTGACAAGCCGCCGGGGCTCCGGCGCCGGGGAGAGTGGAGTGGATTCGATCGTACGCGTGGGCTTCGGCCTGTTCGGTTTGGCGGTGCTGGTCGGCATCGCCTGGCTGTTTTCGGTCAACCGTCGTTCGGTGGACTGGAGGCTGGTGGTCACCGGCATCAGCCTGCAGATCGCCTTCGCGGCCGTGGTGCTGCTGGTGCCGGGCGGCAAGGACGTGTTCGACGCGATCGGCAAGGGCTTCGTGCACGTGCTCGAGTTCGTCGGCGCCGGCTCGAAGTTCATCTTCGGCGACCTGATGGACGTCAGCAAATTCGGCTTCATCTTCGCCTTCCAGGTGCTGCCGACGATCATCTTCTTCTCCGCCCTGATGGGCGTGCTGTACCACCTGGGCGTGATGCAGGCGGTGGTGCGCGGCATGGCCTGGGCGATCACCAAGGTCATGCGCGTGTCCGGCGCCGAGACCACCAGCGTCTGCGCCAGCGTGTTCATCGGCCAGACCGAGGCGCCGCTGACCGTGCGGCCGTACATCCCGAAGATGACCGAGTCGGAGCTGATCACGATGATGATCGGCGGCATGGCCCACATCGCCGGCGGCGTGCTCGCCGCCTACGTCGGCATGCTCGGCGCCGGCGACGCCGACGCCCAGGCTTTCTACGCCAAGCACCTGCTCGCCGCCTCGATCATGGCCGCGCCGGCCACCCTGGTGATCGCCAAGATCCTGGTGCCGGAAACCGGCGAGCCGCTGACCCGCGGCACGGTCAAGATGGAAGTCGAGAAGCACACCGCCAACGTCATCGACGCGGCCGCCGCCGGCGCCGGCGACGGCCTGCGCCTGGCGCTCAACATCGGCGCCATGCTGTTGGCCTTCATCGCCCTGATCGCCCTGGTCAACGCGCCGCTGACCTGGATCGGCGAGCAGACCGGCCTGGCCGCGGCGATCGGCAAGCCGACCGACCTGTCGACCCTGCTCGGCTTCGTGCTGGCGCCGATCGCCTGGGTGATCGGCACCCCGTGGGCCGACGCCAACGTGGTCGGCGGCCTGATCGGCGAGAAGGTCGTGCTCAACGAATTCGTCGCCTATACCCACCTGGCCGACATCGTCAACGGCAAGGTCGCCGGCGTCGCCCTCAGCGACGAGGGCCGCCTGATCGCCACCTACGCCCTGTGCGGCTTCGCCAACTTCAGCTCGATCGCGATCCAGATCGGCGGCATCGGCGGGCTGGCCCCGGAGCGCCGCCAGGACCTGGCCCGGTTCGGCCTGCGCGCGGTGCTCGGCGGTTCGATCGCGACCTTCATGACCGCGACCATCGCCGGCGTGCTGACCCACTTCTCGGTCTGAGCGCATGAGCCAGCCAGTTTCCGGCCGGGTCGTCGTGGTCGGCTCGTTCAACGTCGACCACGTCTGGTCGCTGCCGGCGCTGCCGCGCCCGGGCGAGACCCTGGCCGGCACCTACCACACCGGCCCCGGCGGCAAGGGCTTCAACCAGGCCATCGCGGCGGTGCGCGCGGGCGCGCCGACCCGCTTCGTCTGCGCCCTCGGCGAGGACGCCGGCGGCCAGCTGGCGCGCGCGCTCGCCGCCGGCGACGGCCTGGAACTGCACGACCTGCGCAGCGATCTGCCGACCGGCACCGCCGGCATCTACGTCGACGCCGACGGCCGCAACAGCATCGTCATCGGCGCCGGCGCCAATGCCGAGCTGTCGCCGGCCTGGGTCCAGGCCCAGGCCGATGCGCTGGACGCGGCCCAGGTGGTGCTGAGCCAGTTGGAGACCCCGGTCGACTCGGCCTGCGCCGCGTTCGAACGCGGCCGCCGCGCCGGCGCCGTCGCCCTGCTCAATCCGGCCCCGGCCGACGCGGTCGCCAGCGACGCCTTGTGGGCGCTGGCCGACGTGATCACTCCGAACGAAACCGAGTTCTGCGCCCAACTGCGCCGCCGCTGCGGGATCGAACTCGATCCCGACGCCCTGGCCGGGCTCGACGACGCGGTCTTGCACGGCCATTGCCGCGCCCTGCTCGCGCACGGCAGCGTGGTGGTGACCCTGGGCAAGGCCGGCTGCTTCGTCTCCCATCCCGACGGCGCCCTGCGCGGCGACGTCCGTGCGCACTACCGCTGCCCTGCGGCTGAGGTGCGGGCGGTCGACACCACCGGCGCCGGCGATGCCTTCAACGGCGCCCTCGCCGCTGCTCTGGCGCGCGACCCGTCGGCGGCGTTCGAACGCCATATCGCCTACGCCAGCCGCTACGCCGGCCTGTCCACCGAGCGCCCCGGCGCGGCCGCGGCGATGCCGCGCGACGCCGAGGTCCGGGCGCGGTTCGGCTGAGGCCGCGGGGCGGGCGAACCACGGTCCGCAGCGCAGATTCTGTCGCAGTCGGATTGTCGCGGCTCGCGCCGTAGGTTTCGCCGCAGCTGCGTTGTCGCGGTCGCGGCTTGCGCCGCTCCTACAAGGGGGCTCCGGCACTACGCGATCTCCCTGTAGGAGCGGCGCGAGCCGCGACCGCGGGGACGCACCCACGACGCAGGCTTCGCCTCCGAACCCGCTCCGGCCGCGCGCCGATGCAGCTAAGCATCTGAAAAAATTGGTGTTTCTTCCCTTCGAGGACGCACGTCCCCGGCCTCGGCCTCAGCCAAGCCTTGATTTGAGAATGGTTCGCATTAACATGCCAACCCTGTCGCAGTTCCCAGGCCCCCTTCGATGCCCCGCCTTCCGCTTCTCGCCAGCGCCGTGCTGGCCGCCCTCGCCGCGCCCCTCGCCCACGCCGACGAGGCCAAAGACCTCGACCGGGTCACCGTCTCGGCCAGCACCAGCCGGATGCCGAACTCGGAGGCCGCGCTGGCCAACACCATCACCGTGATCGACCAGGAACAGCTGCAGCAGCAGTTGGCGGTGACCCAGGACGTGTCGCAGGTGCTGGCCAACCTGATCCCCTCGTTCGCGCCCTCGCGGCAGAAGCTGACCAACGGCGGCGAGACCCTGCGCGGACGCAAGCCGCTGTACCTGGTCGACGGCGTGCCGCAGTCGACCCCGCTGCGCGAAGGCGGCCGCGACGGCCACACCATCGACCCGGCGATGATCGAGCGCATCGAGGTCATCCACGGCGCCAACGCGCTGCAGGGCCTGGGCGCTTCCGGCGGCATCATCAACATCATCACCAAGCGCGCGCCGCGTCAGGACGGCGAGCGCTTCCAGGAGCTCAGCCTCGGCGCCAGCACCGCGCTGCCGAACCGCAGCGACAGCGTCGGCTACCGCGGTTCCTACCTGTTCGGCGTCCGCAGCGGCGCGGTCGACTTCGTCGGCGGCCTCAGCTACGCCAGCGAAGGCCTGTACTACGACGGCAACGGCGAGGCGATCGCGGTCAACGACATCCAGGGCGACCTGATGGACGCGCGCAGCTACAACCTGTTCGCCAAGACCGGCTGGGACATCGACGACGACAAACGCCTGCAGCTGACCGCCAACCGCTACCAGCTGCGCGGCAACAACGACTACATCACCGTCAACGGCGACATCCGCACCGGCAAGCTGGCGACCTCGGCGCCGGGCAGCCGCGAGGGCCGCGGCGCGCAGAACCGCTCGACCTCGCTGACCCTGGATTACAGCGACAAGTCGCTGGCCGGCGGCTACTTCAACGCCCAGTTGTTCTGGGTCGACTTCAAGGGCCTGTACGGCGCCACCGACTGGGAAGACTTCTGGCGCGACGGCCGCGACCGGCACTGGTGGGACCAGTCGCAGAACGTGTCGGAAAAGCTCGGCGCCAAGTTCGGCTGGTCGCGCGACAACCTGTTCGGCCTGCGCCTGCGCACCACCTTGGGCCTGGACTGGAACCGCGACAAGACCTATCAGGAGCTGGTCGTGGCCAAGCTCAAGTGGGTGCCGGAAACGCAATACGAATCCTGGTCGCCGTTCGTCCAGGCCGAATGGTGGGTGGCCGACAAGCTGATGCTGACCGCCGGCGTGCGCCACGAGCGCGGCAAGCTGCAGGTCGACGACTTCACCACCATCCCGGCCAACGCCGGCGGCAGCCGCTTCGTCCGCGGCGGCTCGCCCAAGACCCGCGAGACCCTGCCCAACTTCGGCGCGGTGTTCGAAGCCAGCGACGCGCTGAAGTTCTACGCCTCCTACTCCGAAGGCTACACGGTGGCCGACATCGGTCGGGTGCTGCGCGGCATCACCGCGCCGAACCAGCGCGTCGACAACCTGGTCGACCTGTCGCCGGTGGTCTCGGACAACCGCGAAGTCGGCGTCGACTTCGACAACGGGCGTTGGCTGGCGCACCTGGCCGCGTACTGGTCCGATTCCGACCTCGGTTCGCGCCTGGCCTTCGACCGCAACACCCAGAGCTACAACGTGGTGCGCGAGCGCACCGAGATCCGCGGCATCGAAGGCAACGTCGCGTTCCAGTTCTCCGAGGCCGGCCGGGTCGGCCTGGGCTACGCGCGCGCCAAGGGCCGCTACGACAGCGACGGCGACGACCGGGTCGACAGCGACCTGCCGGGCATCAACATCAGCCCCGACCGGCTGACCGCGTTCTGGGACCACACCTGGAACGACCGTCTCTCGACCCGGGTGCAGGGCAGCCGCGCCTTCGACCGCGATTTCGACGCCAAGGGCGTGCGCGTGGCCAGTACCGACGGCGTCACCACCGTCGACCTGCAGGCGCGGGTCAGGTTGCCGGTCGGCCAGCTCAACCTGGGCGTGGAAAACCTGTTCGACGAACAGTACGTGACCTACTACTCGCAGAGCACGCCGCGCAACGACACCTACGTCGCCGGCCGCGGACGGGTGTTCAACCTCAACTGGTCGTATCGTTTCTAAGCCGCCCCCGCCGTCGCGCCCAGCATGAGCCCACGCCAGGCCCCCATCCCCTTCCGCCAGCGCCTGCGCGGTGCGCTGAAGTGGCTGCACCTGTGGCTGGGCCTCGGTGCGGGCGCGGTGTTCGCGGTGGTCGCGCTGTCCGGCACCGTGCTCGCGTTCCAGCGCGAGCTGATGCTGTGGGCCTATCCGCAACTGGGCGAGCACGCCTTGCCGTCGCCGGCGCAACGCGCGCAGGCGCTGGAGCGCATCGTCGGCCATTGGCAGGCGCAGGGCATGAGTTCGCTGGACCTGCCCAGCACGCAGTTGCCGGTGTGGCAGGGGTATTTCCCCGACAACGAACGCCGCTACTTCGACCCGGCCAGCGGCGAACTGCTGCTGACCCGCAACACCAGCAACGACCTGCTGCTGTGGCTGCGCGACCTGCACATCCATCTGCTGGCCGGCAAGACCGGCGAGCAGGTGCTGGGCGTCGCCGGCGTGATCGCGCTGTTCCTGCTGCTCAGCGGCCTGTACCTGTGGTGGCCGCGCTGGTCGGCCTGGCGCGCCAGCCTGCGCTGGTACGCCGGGCCGCCGACCCGGCGCTGGTTCAGCTGGCACCGCGGCCTGGGCCTGTGGCTGTTGCCGCTGACCCTGCTCGCCGCGCTGACCGGCACCGCCATGGTCTACGACGAGATCGCCCGCAACGCGCTGCGCGCCGCCTTCGCCGAGGCCAAGCCGGCCAAGCCGCCGAAGCTGGCGGCCGGCGAAGGCCCGGTCGACTGGGCCGCGGTGTTGCGCGCCGCCGACGCCGCGGCGGCGCCGGGCGGAGCGATGGCCGGCGCGCAGTTGCGCCGCATCGGTTTGCCGAAAGCCGGCAGCGGCCTGGTCTCGATCCGCGCCCGGATGCCGGGCGAATGGCATCCGGTCGGACGCTCGCAGGTGTGGATCGACCCGTATCGCGGCGCGCTGCTCGGCACCCTCGATGCGACCCGCCAGGGGCGCGGCTCGCGCATCTACGAATCGATCTATCCGTTGCACGGCGGCTTCGTCGGCGGCCTGGCCTGGCAGACCGTCACCGCCGTCGTCGGCCTGGTACCGCCGTTCCTGCTGGTCACCGGCTTCCTGTTCTGGCGCCGCCGCCGCGGCCGCTGAGCCTTTTGTAGGAGCGGCGTCAGCCGCGACAACCGAAGCGGTGTACGCGAGCGTTACGGCCGAAATTGCAATGCCGCACGCCCGAATTGGTGGAGCGTTTCGCCTCGAGGCACGGCGTGGGACTACACCGCTTCGGCTGTCGCGGCTCATGACCCGAAGGAAATCCCTGTGGGACGCCGCTCCTACAGGAGCCGGAGCGCTGACAACGCGCTGCGCCAATGCGAAAATGATAAGCATTATCGTTTTCCTGGACGCTCGATGAAGTCGCCGTACCGCTCCGCCCTCGCCGCGCCGCTGCGCCGCAACCTGCTCGCCCTGCTCTGCGCCGCCTTCGCCGCGCCCGCCCTGGCCCAGTCCGCCGCCGACAGCGACAAGACCGCTGCTCAGGACACTATCGAGACCCTCGACGAAGTCACCGTGCAGGCCCAGCGCCAGGCGCGCTATCTGCAGCGCTGGAGCACCGGCGTGACCAAGGCCAACACGCCGCTGCTGGAAACCCCGATCTCGGTCTCGGTAGTGAGCCGCCAGCAGATCGACGACCAGAAGCCGCGCAGCGTGTCCGAAGCGCTGCGCTACACCCCCGGCGCCTTCGTCGGCCTGGTCGGCTCGGCCGACCGCTACGATTACATCGCCCTGCGCGGCTTCATCGACAACAGCACCGACAACAGCATCCTCGACGGGCTCAAGCTGCTCGGCGATTCCTCGGCCTACAACTCGGTGCAGATCGACCCGTATTTCCTCGAGCGCATCGACGTGTTCCGCGGCCCGTCCTCGGTGCTGTACGGACGCGCCTCGCCCGGCGGCTTCGCCGCGTTGACCAGCAAGAAGCCGCAATTCGATTACCTGCGCTCGGTCGAGATGACCGTCGGCAGCCGCAGCCAGGCCGGCGCCGCGTTCGACTTCGCCGGCCCCTTGCGCGAAGGCGACGGCGTGCGCGCCGCCTACCGCCTGACCGGCCTGGGCCGCGCCTCCGACACCCAGGTCGCGCATACCCGCCGCGAACGCTACGCCCTGGCGCCGTCGCTGCTGCTGCAGTTCGGCGAGGACACCAGCCTGTTGCTGCAGGCCAATCTGCAGCACGACCCCAGCGCCGGCTTCCACAGCGGCCTGCCGGCCGACGCCACCCTCAACACCCACCACAACGGCCTGCGCATCTCGCCGCGCTTGTTCGACGGCGAACCCGGCAACGACGACTACTCGCGCACCCAGCGCCTGTACGGCTATCAGTTCGAACACCGCTTCAATCCGGACTGGAGCTTCCGCCAGCACTACCGGCACCTGGATTCGGACGTCGAGCTGCGCCAGATCTACGGCTATGGCTGGGCCGGCGAGCGCGAGCTCAACCGCTACTACACCGGCGGCGACGAATCGCTGCGCGCGCATGCCGTGGACAACCAGGTCCAGGGCCGCTTCGACACCGGCCGGATCAAGCATACCCTGACCGTCGGCGTGGACTATCAGAACCGCGACAACATCGGCTACTGGGAATCCGGCCTGGCCGAACCGCTGGACGCGTTCGCGCCGCGCTACGGCCGCAGCCAGGTGCTGTCCGGGCGCAGCCACTGGCGCCACGATTTCGAGCAGACCGGGCTGTACCTGCACGACCAGCTCGCCCTCGACCAGTGGCGGTTCTCGTTCAGCGGCCGCGAAGACCGCGTGCACATGGCCAACCTCGACCGCGACTTCGGCACCCGCTCGACCTGGAGCGGCTCGCGCTTCACCTCGCGAGTCGGCGCGGTGTACCTGTTCGGCAACGGCGTCTCGCCCTACCTCAGCTACAGCGAGTCGTTCAACCCCAATCTGTATTCCGACCGCAACGGCCAGTTGCTCGATCCGACCGAGAGCCGGCAGAGCGAGATCGGGGTGAAGTACCAGCCGCCGGGCAGCGAAACCCTGCTCTCGCTGGCCGCCTACGACCTGGTCCAGGACAACGTCGCCTCGCGGGTGCTGGCCACCGACTACTACGAGCCGGCCGGCCAGGTGCGCTCGCGCGGCATCGAGCTGGAAGCCAAGTCGCAGCTCAGCGACCGCTTCAGCCTGATGGGCGGCTACACCTTCACCGACATGGAATACCGCCGCGGCGAGATGGCGCCGCGCGGCAACACCCCGTACCAGGCGCCGCGGCACATGGCCAGCCTGTGGGGCGACTACGCCTTCGCCGGCGGCGTCGGCCTGGGCGCCGGCGTGCGCTATGTCGGCACCAGTTGGGCCGACAACGCCAACACCCTCAAGGTGCCGGCTTACACCCTGGTCGACCTGTCGCTGCGCTACGAGCTGGGCCGCCTCAGCCAGGCCATGCGCGGGCTGAGCCTGCGCCTGAACGCCAACAACCTGCTCGACAAGCGCTACGTCTCCTCCTGCGCCAGCCTGCTGTACTGCTACTACGGCGAGGAGCGCAACCTCAGCGCGACCCTGCGCTACGAGTTCTGAGCCTCGCGCGCCCTGCGGACCGCCGACCCTCGCGGCGGTCCGCCCGGCCGGGCGCCGGGCTTGCCGCCGGGCCATCCGGCCGGATCGCATTCACGACTGCGTTCTACGGACGTATAGCAGGAAGTCGGGCCGCTCAATCCGGAGCGGCCGTCCACATCGCGAGGGAAGGACTCATGGCAGGCAAGTACGTCATCAGCAAGCGCAGCAACGGCGAATTCCAGTTCGTGCTCAAGGCCGGCAACGGCGAAACCATCCTCGGCAGCGAGGGCTACGACGACAAGGGCGGCTGCCGCAACGGCATCGCCTCGGTGCAGACCAACAGCGTCGACGACGAGCGCTACAAGCGCAAGACTTCGAGCAACGACAAGCCCTACTTCGTCCTGACCGCGGCCAATCACCAGGTCATCGGCACCAGCGAGCTCTACTCCAGCGAAAACGCCCGCGACAACGGCATCGCTTCGGTCAAGCAGAACGGCCCGACCACCACGATCGAAGACACCACCGCCTGATCGCGGCCGGGCCCATCGCCCCGCCGCCCGCCGACGGCGCCGCCCCGCGGCGCCGTCGCCGCGTCCGGCCTGCGAACCCGTCGGCTCTCCGCGCCGGGCGCCGGTCGCGGAACGCCGCGCCTTCGCGGCCCGCTCCCGCCCGAGCCGATACAATGCGCCGATGCAGATCGGCCGCCATTCCATCGTCCCGCGGGTGATCCTGGCCCCCATGGCCGGGGTCACCGACAAACCCTTCCGGGTGCTGTGCAAGCGCCTGGGCGCCGGCCTGTGCGTGTCGGAGATGACCACCAGCGACCCGCGCTTCTGGACCACGGCCAAGTCTCGCCACCGCATGGACCACGCCGGCGAGCCCGACCCGATCAGCGTGCAGATCGCCGGCACCGTGCCGCAGGTGATGGCCGAGGCGGCGCGCTACAACGTCGACCACGGCGCCCAGATCGTCGACATCAACATGGGCTGTCCGGCCAAGAAGGTCTGCAACGCCTGGGCCGGGTCGGCGCTGATGCGCGACGAGGGCCTGGTCGCGCGGATCCTGGAGGCGGTGGTCGGCGCGGTCGAGGTGCCGGTGACCCTGAAGATCCGCACCGGCTGGGATCACGACCAGCGCAACGCGCCGGCCATCGCCCGCATCGCCCAGGACGCCGGCATCGCCGCGCTGACCGTGCACGGCCGCACCCGCGACCAGCAGTACACCGGCCAGGCCGAGTACGACACCATCGCCGCGATCAAGGCCGCGCTGACCATCCCGGTGATCGCCAACGGCGACATCGACTCGCCGCGCAAGGCCGCGGCGGTGCTGGCCCATACCGGCTGCGACGCGGTCATGGTCGGCCGCGCCGCGCAGGGCCGGCCATGGATCTTCCGCGAGATCGCCCATTACCTGGAACACGGCGAAGAACTGCCGCCGCCGACCCTGGCCGAGGTGCGCGACTGGCTGCTCGGCCATCTGCAACACCTGCACGCCTTCTACGGCGAAGTCTCCGGCGTGCGCATCGCCCGCAAGCACCTGGGCTGGTACGCCAAGGACCGCCCCGAAAACGCCGCCTTCCGCGCCGTGGTCAACCGCGCCGACAGCGCCGAGCTGCAACTGCGCCTGACCCGCGACTACTTCGACGCGCTGGTCGCCGGGGTCAGCCCGGCGCTGGCATCCGCCGCCTGAGGCCCCATGAGCGAATCCCCCGCAACCGCCGACTTCCCCTACCTGCATGGATTCTCGCCGACCGAGCAGGCGCGGCTGATGAAACAGGCGCGGCTGGCCGAATCGACGATCTTCCACAACATCGACTACGGCAACGCCCGCCGGCTGCTTGAAGTCGGCAGCGGCGTCGGCGCGCAGACCGAAATCCTGCTGCGCCGCTTCCCCGACCTGCACGTCAGCTGCGTCGACCTCAACGCGGCCCAGCTCGACGCCGCTCGCGACAACCTGGGCCGGATGCCGTGGCTGCAGGGCCGCTACTCGCTGCAGCGCGCCGACGCCACCGACCTGCCGTTCGAGCCGCGCAGTTTCGACGCGGCCTTCCTGTGCTGGGTGTTGGAGCACGTGCCCTCGCCGGCGCGGGTGCTGAACGAGGTCCGCCGGGTGCTGTCGCCGGGCTCGCCGGTGTACATCACCGAGGTGATGAACTCGTCCTTCCTGCTCGACCCCTATTCGCCCAATGTCTGGCGCTACTGGATGGCGTTCAACGACTTCCAGTACGAAAGCGGCGGCGATCCCTTCGTCGGCGCCAAGCTGGGCAATCTGCTGTTGGCGGGCGGCTTCCGCGACGTCGGCACCGAGATCAAGACCTTCTACTTCGACAACCGCGAGCCGGCGCGGCGCAAGACCATGATCGCGTTCTGGGAAGAATTGCTGCTGTCGGCGGCCGACCAACTGCTCGCCGCCGGCTGCGTGACCCAGGACGTGGTCGACGGCATGCGCCGGGAAATGCACCAGGTGCAGAACGACCCCAACGCGGTGTTCTTCTACTCGTTCGTGCAGGCGCGCGCGACCGTCTACTAAGCGGGCCGCGAGGTCAACGCGCGGCGGCGGCCGGCGCCGTCCGCGCCTCCGCCGGCGCGCCGACCGGCTCGGGCTCGCGCCAGATCCGGCTCCACATCGCCGGCAGCTTGCGCGCCGCGTCCCAGGGCCACTTCAGTTGCTGCGGCGGCACTTCGCGCCAGCCGCCGCCGTCGCGCTGGGCGACCACGAAGCGGAAGCTGTAGTCGGGTTCGGCGCCCATCCGCAGGTCAGTCAGCACGATCTGCCCGTCGCGCTGCTCGGCCTTCATGAAGCCATGGTTGAACCAACGCAGCCGGCGCACCGCCGGGTAGTCGGCGACCGCGGCGAACCCTGCCGTATCGGACGGGTAAAAGCGGAACCGCATCGGCCCGCGGTCGGCGGCCAACGAACGCTCGCCCTCGACGAAACCGTCCGGCGTCATCGCCACCACCCGCCACAGCAGGATGTTGAACGGCATCGGCACCGAGAAACGCGGCGCGTCCTGCAGGCCGAGCCCGGCCAACGCCGGTTCGGCGGCGCGTTCGACCTGCTGCTTGGCCCACAGCGAACCGCCCAGGTACAGCGTGCTCAACGCCAAGCCCAGCAGCAGCGCGGGTTGCGCGCTGCGCCGCTCGCGCGCGAACCAGGCCCACACGCAGGCGATCGCCAGCCACAGCGTGTACAGCGGGTCGATGATGAACACGCTCGACCACATCGCCGGCGGCGGCTGCAGCGGCCACCACAGCTGGGTGCCGTAGACGGTGAAGGCGTCGAGCACCGGATGGGTCAGCAAGGCCGCCTGCATCGCCCAGAACCAGCGTTGCGGCGCCTGCGCGACCCGCCCGCCGCAGCGCCGGAACAGGGCCCAGACCAGCCAGCCCACGAACGGCAGCACCAGCAGCGAATGGCTGAGGCTGCGGTGCCAGGTCATGCGCTCGACCGGGTCGGCGGTGAGCAGGTTGACCGGAATCACGTCGAGGTCCGGCAGGGTCGCCAGCGCGGCGCCGGCGAGCAGGGCGGCGCGGCGATGTTGCGGCGGGGCGATGGCGGCGCTCAGGGCCGCGCCGAGCACGATCTGGGTCAGGGAATCCATGCGCGGATGCTAACCGCAGCCGCGACCGGGCCGGGTTTGTTTTTCGTTGCCGCGCGGCCCTGCACGCGCAGACGCCGGCGACGCATACTCGCAGGCCCGCCCCGACCGACTCCGCGCATGACCGACGCCCCGCCCCTGCACATCGGCATCGTCGCCTGCTCCGCCGAAGGCGCCGCGCTGTGTTACCGCACGATCTGCGCCGAGGCCGCGCCGCTGCTCGGCGCGCACGCGCATCCGACCGTGTCCCTGCACGGCCTGTCGCTGGCCGATTACGTCGAGTGCCTGGACCGCGGCGATCTGGCCGGGGTCGGCGAGCTGATGCTGCACTCGGCCCAGGCCCTGGCCCGGGTCGGCGCGCAGTTGCTGATCTGCCCGGACAACACCATCCATCAGGCCATGCCCTACGTGCTGCCGCGCTCGCCGCTGCCGTGGCTGCACATCGCCGAGGTGGTGGCGCAGGAAGCGAAGGCGCGCGGCTACCGCCGGCTCGGCCTCACCGGCACCCAGTGGCTGGTCGAGAGCGAGGTTTACCCGGAAAAGCTCGGCGCGCTGGGGCTGGACTACCGCCGCCCGGATGCCGGACAGCGTGCGCGGATCGGCCGGCTGATCATGGACGAGCTGGTGTACGGCCGCTTCGAAGCCGACACGGTCGCCTATTTCCTCGAGGTCATCGCCGGGCTGCAGGCGCAAGGCTGCGACGCGGTGGTGCTGGGCTGCACCGAGATCCCGCTGATCGTCGACGACGCCAATTCGCCGTTGCCGACCCTGGACTCGACCCGGCTGCTGGCGCGGGCCGCGCTGCGCCGCGCGCTCGGCGCCGCGGCGGCGACGCCCTGACCGTCCCGCCCTCGCCCTCTCCCCTTCCGTCCTGGAAAGGGAGAGGGCCCTCGTGCCCGGTGCGCGGCGCCGCTCAGGCCGCGTGCGGCAGCGCGCCGCCCAGCCGCCGCGGCGCGCGCGCCGGCAGCAGGGCCAGGGTTTCGCCGGTGTGGGCCAACAGGCGCAGCGTGCCGTCGGGATCTTCGGCCAAGGCGGTCAGGCTTTCGACCCAGTCGCCGTCGTTGGCGTAGACGCAGCCCTCGCGCTCGAACAACGCGGCGCGGTGGATGTGGCCGCAGACGATGCCGTCCAGGCCGCGCCGGCGCGCGTCGCCCAGGCCGGCCTGGACGAAGCGGGCGATGTAGCGTTCGGCCGCGCCGCTTTGCCGTTTGAGGAAGTCGGCCAGCGACCAGTAGCGCAGGCCGAAGCGGCGCCGCACCCGGTTGGTCAGGCGGTTGCCGGTGAGGATGCGCTCGTACAGCCAGTCGCCGAACTTTTCCTGCATGCCGCCGAACTGGGTCGCGGCGTCGTAGTCGTCGCCGTGCACCACCAGCAGGCGGCGGCCGTCGGCGGTGAGGTGGATCGCGCGCCGGCGCACCTGCATGCGCGGCAGCGCCAGGCCGCAAAAGCGGCGGATCGAACGATCGTGGTTGCCGGGCACATAGATCAGCTCGGTGCCGGCGCGGGTCAGCGCGTGCAAGGCCTCGACCACCCGGTATTGGGCCGCGCCCCAGGCGGCGCGATGCTGCGCCATCCACCACAGGTCGACGATGTCGCCGACCAGGTACAGGCGATCGCAACGCAGACTCTGCAGAAAATCGGCGAGTTCCGCCGCGTGGCAGTGCTTCGAGCCCAGATGCACGTCGGACACGAACACCGCCCGGCGGCGTACCGGCAATTGCGCGATCGATGCAGGACTCATGGCACGGCCTCGCTGGCGACGGACTCGGCGTCGGAATCGCTCGCGGAACCGCCGGCGGCCGGCGCCGTCGCGCCGAGATAGCGCTCGCGCTTCTTCGGCCGCAGCCGCAGCAGGTCCACTTCGATCAGGCCGTCGACCGCATCGCTGAACGCCGGATCGACGCCGAACGCGAGGAAGCGCGCGCCGCCGGGTTCGCACAGGTCGGTGTATTGC
The DNA here is from genome assembly GCF_019733395.1 of Lysobacter sp. BMK333-48F3. Lineage (NCBI taxonomy): Bacteria > Pseudomonadati > Pseudomonadota > Gammaproteobacteria > Lysobacterales > Lysobacteraceae > Lysobacter > Lysobacter sp. BMK333-48F3. The sequence continues at coordinate 320,049 of NZ_JAIHOO010000001.1, forward strand.
TTGTACAGCATCGGCAGGGTGGCGCCGAGCGCATCGAGATTGTTCTTGAGCACGCGGAACGCGGTCGCCGCGTCGACGGCGTCGAACTGCGGCGGCGCGGCGCGATAGACGAAGGGCTGGCGCGAGACCGCATCGGCTGCGGCCGCGCCGTAGTAGCGGGCGTAGTAGGCGACGATCTGCTCGCGCGCGTCGGCCGGCAGCGCGGCGCTGATCGACACCGGGCCGAACAGGTAGCGCACGCCGGGGTGGCGCATCAGATAGGCGCCGATGCCCTGCCACAGGTAGTCGATGCTGCGGCTGCCCCAGTACTCCGGCACGACGAAACTGCGCCCCAACTCCATGCCCTGGGCCAGGCGCGGCACCGCGTCGTCGGCGAAGCGGAACAGCGAGGCGGTGTAGAACCCGGCCAGGCCGCGTTCGGCCAGGATCCGGCTGCCGCGGCCGATCCGGTAGGCGCCGGCGATGCGCTGCGCGGCGGCGTCCCACAGCACGATGTGTTCGTACCAGCCGTCGTACAGGTCCACGTCCAGGCGCTGGCCGGTGCCCTCGCCGACCGCGCGGAAGGTCAGCTCGCGCAGCCGGCCGATCTCGCGCAGCAGCGGCGCGCCGGCGTCGAGTTGGCCGACCCGGATCTGCTTGCCGTCCAGGGTGTGGCCCAGCGACTCCATCGCCTCGACCCCGGCCCGGACCAGGGCCGGGTCGACCGCCTCGACCAGCGGTTCGGGACCGACCGGCGCGGCGCGCTCGTGCGCGGTGCCGATCGCATGCAGCTCGCGCCGCACCTCGCGCAGCAACTGCTGCGGGTCGCCGTCGCTCGGCAGTTGCAGCGGCCGGCCGATGCGCAGGGCGATGCGGCGGCTGCGGCGGGCGAACATCTCGCGCGCCAGCAAGGCGGTGCCGGCCGGCTTGAACAGGGCCGAGGCGCCGTAGAACAGGGCCGAATTGCGCGCCTCGATCCGCACCGGCAGCACCGGCGCGGCGGTCTTGCGGGCGAAGCTGAGGAAGCCGCGGCGCCAGCGCCCGTCGGCGACCCCGCGCAGGCCGAGCCGGGCGACTTCGCCGGCCGGAAACACGATCACACACTGTTCGGCGCGCAGCGCCGCCTCGATCGCCTGCAGACTCTCGGCGCTCGGCCGGCCGCCCAGGATCCGCACCGGCAGCAGCAGCCCCGACAGCGGCTCCAGCGCCGACAGCAGGTCGTTGGCGACGATGCGCACGTCGCGCCGGACCCGGCCGACCGCGTCGAGCAGGGCCAGGGCGTCGAGCGCGCCGGAGGGATGGTTGGCGACGATCAGCAGCCGGCCGCGGGCCGGGATCCGCTCCAGCTCGGCCGGATCGACCAGGTAACGGGCCTGGAGGAAATCCAGCGCGCCGCCGACGAAGGCGAAGTCGCGCAGGTGGCCGTTCTCGGCCAGGAAGCGGTCGACCAGGTCGAAACGCGACCAGCGCCCCAGGGTGCGCAACAGCGGCCGGGCCAGGCTGCCGCGGCGGCCCCGGAACCATTGCGGGAAGCGCTCTTGCAGTCGGCGTTCGAGAGGCAGCATCGGCGTCGCAGTCGGCGGCGGTATGCCGCGGAGCCTGCGCCGGGGCGGCGACAGGCCTGTGGCGGTTTGCGGTCAGTGCGATGACAGCCGCCGGCCGGGTGCCCGGCGGCTTTGGCCGAAGATGACCGGCGTAGACCGGCGTTGCCCGCGATCGGCCAGCGAATTAACCCCCGGCAACCCCCGAAAGCGGCACAATGCGCGTTCGCGGCCGAGCCTGTATCATATCCGGCCATCTTTCTATCCGAATACGAGGATATAGCCTCGATGTCCAGCAGCTACCTGTTCACCTCCGAATCCGTCTCCGAAGGCCATCCGGACAAGATCGCCGACCAGATTTCCGATGCCGTCCTCGACGCCATCCTGGCCCAGGACAAGCGCGCGCGCGTGGCCTGCGAGACGCTGGTGAAGACCGGTGCGGCGATCGTCGCCGGCGAAGTCACCACCACCGCGTGGGTCGACATCGAGGCTCTGGCGCGCAAGGTCATCAACGACATCGGCTACAACAATTCCAATGTCGGCTTCGACGGCCACACCTGCGCGATCATCAACATGCTCGGCAAGCAGTCGCCCGACATCGCCGCCGGCGTCGACCGCAAGAAGCCGGAAGAACAGGGCGCGGGCGACCAGGGCCTGATGTTCGGCTACGCCTGCAACGAAGCCCCGGAATTCATGCCGGCGCCGATCTACTACTCGCACCGCCTGGTCGAGCAGCAGGCCAAGATCCGCAAGCAGAAGAACTCCAAGCTGCCGTGGCTGCGTCCGGACGCCAAGTCGCAGGTCACCCTGCGCTACGACGCCGAGCACAAGGTCGTCGGCCTCGACGCGGTGGTGCTGTCCACCCAGCACGACCCGGGCATCAAGCAGAAGGACCTGGTCGAGGGCGTGTACGAGCACATCCTCAAGCCGGTGCTGCCGAAGGCGTGGCTGGAAAAGCTGCCGAAGAACAAGGTCCACATCAACCCGACCGGTATCTTCGTGATCGGCGGCCCGGTCGGCGACTGCGGCCTGACCGGCCGCAAGATCATCGTCGACAGCTACGGCGGCATGGCCCGCCACGGCGGCGGCGCGTTCTCGGGCAAGGATCCGTCCAAGGTCGACCGTTCGGCCGCCTACGCCGCCCGCTACGTGGCCAAGAACATCGTCGCCGCCGGCCTGGCCGACAAGTGCGAAGTGCAGGTCTCCTACGCCATCGGCGTGGCCGAGCCGACCTCGATCTCGGTCACCACCTTCGGCACCGGCAAGATCAGCGACGACAAGATCGAGAAGCTGATCCGCAAGCACTTCGACCTGCGCCCGTACGGCATCGTCAAGATGCTCGACCTGATCCACCCGGTCTACCAGCTGACCGCCGCTTACGGCCACTTCGGCCGCAAGCCGAAGGAAGTCAGCTACGTCGACGCCGCCGGCAAGAAGCACACCGCGACCGCATTCTCGTGGGAAAAGACCGACAAGGCCGAGGATCTGCGCAAGGACGCCGGGCTGAAGAAGTAAGCCCGCGCCGGCGCTATATCGCCGAAGCCACGAGAAAAGGGCCGCGAACGCGGCCCTTTTCTTTTGCCCCGACGGCGGCGGCCTAGTGCGTCTGGGCCTTCTGCTGCTGCATCGGCAAGCCCAAGCCCGGCGGCGGCGCATCCAGAGTTTCCTGGCTGGCTTTGGCCAGGCTCTGCGCATCGGTCTCCAAGATGTTCACGCCCACGCCGGTGTAGGACGATTCTTGCGGCCCCTTGAACACGAACAGTTCGTGGCTGCTGTCGCCCTGGCCGTAGCGGACGGCATCGATCGAATCGTAGATCTTGGCGGCGACGCAACCGCGGGTCAGCTCTGCGGCGACCTGCTCCTGCCAGTACGGGCAGTCTTTCAGCAGCCCCGGCGCCTCCATTTCGCCGATGCATCGCAGGATCGAACCATACAGACCGCCGTGAGGGTGCTCGGTGTGGGTCAGCAGCGTCCCGCCGCTCGCGGACGGCTGCGGCGAGATGTCGGCGAAGATCTTGGTCGCCGCTCCGCCATGTTCCGACAGCAGCGCTCGTTCGACGCCGTCGCGGCCGTCCTCGCTGGTTTGATAGCCGCGGTCGTAATCCGACGCCTTGTCGCCGCCCTTGAGCAGGTAATGCGTCCCGGAGCCGTCCGGCGAGGCCAACACCCGACAGCCTTCGTCCCGGAGCAAGTCGATCTGTTGCACGCCCTTGTCCTGCAGCCATTGGGCCAGCCGCTGCGGCAAGAACTTGCCGGTGTCGTCGACGTCGACGATCACCGCCTTGATCTGCCCGGGAGGGCCCAGCGCCGAGGCCTCGAAGGCCGCATTCAACCGTTCCTCGTAGGCCCGCCAACCGGCCTCGTCGTTGCACGCCGAATACACGTGGCTCAGGGCGAGCCGGCCGTTGCCGGCCAGGCCGACCGCCACACAGCCGAGCAAGCCGTCGGTGATCAGATCGGAGCCGCCTGCCTGCACGCTCAACCATTCGTCCACGCCCACCTTGACCCGGTCGTTCATCGCTCGCTCTCCGCCACCCGCATCGCTGTCCTGCGTCCTGGCACCCGCCGCCCGTGGATCAGACCGTCAGCGCACCGCCGTTGCTCTGCGCCTGCGACGGCTGAGCCGGAGCCGATGCGCCTAGCGCCGGCAAGGCCGCATGCAAACGCCGCGCTTGCGCGCTCAGCGCCGGCATCGACAGGTCGAGCGCGTCGTCGGTGACCACCGAAGCGTGCTGCATGGACTCGCGCCGGCTGCCCTTGATCGCGAACAGCGAGGCGTGGTCCTCGCCGCCGGTGATCACGGTATCGACCTGGCCGATCTGCTGCTTCAGGCATTCCACGGTCAGCGCCGCCGCGGCCTGGCGCGCGGCGTAGGAACCGGGCAGTTCGCCGGCGTTGTCGGCGCCGACCGCCTCGGGCGGAATCTTGGCCAGGATCTGCCGATACAGGCCGTAGGCCGGATGCCCCTCCTCGGTCAGCGCCGCGCCGCCCGCGGCGAGGTCGGCGCGCGGCGGATGCGCGGCGCCGGCCGGCTTGGCCTGGTCCGACAGCGCGCCGACCCGGCTCGCCGCATCGCCGGCGTCGGCGGACACCTGGTAGCCGTAGCGGTAATCGTCCTCGCGATCGGCCTGCTTGAGCGTGCAGCGCAGGCCGGCCCCGCCGGCGCCGATGCGGCAGCCGTTGTCCTGGCGGATCTGCGCCTCGATGCCGTGGCCGTGCAGCCAGTCCTTGAGTTTCCACGGCAGCCAGGCGTTGCTGCCGAGCTGGCTGTCGCCCTGCGCGCAGACCAGCACCGCCTGCGGCCGGTCGCCGAGATCGGACGCCGCCAAGGCCTCATCGAGCCTGGCCCGGTAGCCCTCCCAGTGGCCGGCATCGCAGCCGGAGAACACGTGCGACAACGCGATCCTGCCGTTGCCGGCCAGGCCGACCGCGACACAGCCGGACAGACCGTCGGTGATGAGGTCGGCCTTGCTGGCATCGGCCGCCATCCATTCGTCCAGGCCGACCTTGACGCGTGCGTTCATCGTTCTCTCCGTGTGGGTGGGCGCACGCCGTTCGCGCGCGGCATCGGTGTCTACGCAAAACACCCGCGCGGCCGGCCTGGCGCGCCGACCGCCGTCACAGAACCCCCGCATCGGCCTCACACCGGCCTCATCCTGCGCCCATCGCCGCCGCCGACAGTGCTCGCGCCGGCGCGCCGCCGGCTTGCCCGCGACCCGCCATGTCCCCGCTTCGCATCCTCCTGCTCAATCCGCCGCATACCGCGATCGGCAGCCGCATACCGCGCGAACAACTGCCGCCGCTGGGCCTGCTCAGCATCGGCGGCCCGCTGCTCGACGCCGGCTTCGCGGTCGAACTGCTCGATGCCGAGTTCGGGCCGATGCCGATCGACGAGATCGTCCGCCGGGTGCTCGAACGCGCGCCCGACCTGCTGATGGTCGGCCACTCCGGTTCGACCTCGGCGCACCCGACCATCGCCCGCATCGCCGCGCAGCTGAAGCAGGCGCGGCCGCAACTGCGGATCGTCTACGGCGGCGTATTCCCGACCTACCACTGGTACGACATCCTCAGCCGCGAGCCGGCGGTGGACTGCATCGTCCGCGGCGAAGGCGAGCGCACCGCGGTGCTGCTCGCCACCGCCCTGGCGCGCGGCGACGACCTGGCCGGCGTGCCGGGCCTGGCTTACCGCCGCGACGGCCGCATCGTCGATACCGGCCAGGCCGAAATGCTGACCGACCTGGACCAAGCCCGGGTCGGCTGGGAGCTGATCGATCACGACCGCTATTCCTACTGGGGCGGAATGAAGGCGGTGGTGGTGCAGTTCTCGCGCGGCTGCCCCTATCTGTGCAGCTACTGCGGCCAGCGCGGCTTCTGGACCCGCTGGCGCCATCGCGATCCGGTCCGGTTCGCCCGAGAGCTCGCGCGCCTGTATCGCGAACACGGCGTGCGCCTGATCAATTTCGCCGACGAGCTGCCGACCGGCTCGCGCAAGGCCTGGAAGGCGTTCCTGGAGGCGCTGATCGCCGAGAACGTCGAGCTGACCCTGGTCGGCTCGACCCGCGCCGGCGACATCGTGCGCGATGCCGACATCCTGCATCTGTACAAACGCGCCGGGGTGATCCGCTTCCTGCTCGGCATCGAAAGCTACTCCGAAACGACCCTGCAAACGATCCGCAAAGGCGCCAGCGTGCGCGAGGACCAGGAAGCGATCCGGCTGCTGCGCGAGCACGGCATCATCTCGATGGCCACCTACGTGGTCGGCTTCGACGAGGACCGCGATCGCGACTACTGGAACTCGCTGCGCCATCTGCTGCGCTACGACCCGGACCAGATCCAGTTGCTCTACGCCACCCCGCACCGCTGGACGCCGTACTACGACAGCGTCGCGGCGCGCCAAGTGATCCAGACCGACCCGCGCAAGTGGGACTACAAACACCAGGTGCTGGCGACCCGCGGCGTGCCGCCGTGGCGGGTGCTGCTGTGGGTCAAGGCGATCGAGGCGATCATGCAGCTGCGTCCGCGCGCCTTGTACCGCAGCCTGTTGCACCCCGACCGCGAAGTCCTGCGCGGCATGCGCTGGTACGTGCGCATGGGCCGGCGGGTCTGGTTGCGCGAGTTGTTCGAGTTCTTCTTCGCCGGCGGCCGCACCCGCCGCGGCCCCAGCGTCGAGGAGTTCTGGGGCTCGTCCTTGGCCGAGCACGAGAACGCCTTGGCCAAGCCGAAGCGGCGGCGGATTCCGATCACGACGCTGCCGCAGGCATAAGCGGGCGACGGCTCGACGGTCGTCGGCGGGCGGGCCGGCGAGCCGCGCCCCGGCTTCAGCCGGGAACCTGCTACCCCACGTCCATGTCGAGGCGGACGAAGCCGCGCCCCGCATGGCCGTCGGCCGCATCGGAAATGTCCAGCAGGGTCCCGGCGAAGCCGTACTTGTTCTGGTTCATGTTGCGCGCCATGCCGATCGCGAACTGCAGGGTGCTGGCCGAGCGGCCGTCGCCGTCGTCGGTGAAGTGGGCGATCTGCGGCATGGTGTCGCCGGCCTTCTCGGCCTTGGCGTTCAGGGCGCCCATTTCCGCCTCGGTGAAGGTCAGCTTGAGTTTCTGTCCCGGCTGCGCCGGGCCGCTTTCGGTGACCCCGCCGCTGAGCACCCAGTTGATCTGCTGCGCGGAATGATTGCCCTGCCCGCCGGTGTCGACGGTGTATTCGTAGGTCCGCTCCGACCGCACCTCGTTGCCCTGGGCGTCGAAACGCTGGGTGATAGTCAAGGGCACGTTGTCGCCATAGCTGAATTCGCGGGTCAAGGCGATCGAACCGTCGGGATAGGTGGTCTGGACGACGCTGCCGGCGTTGGCGCCGCCCATGGCGATATCGCCTTCGAGTTCGGCCGCGCCGGTGGCCAGGTGGAGCTTGACCCGGCCCTGCGAAGACACGTCCAGGCGCTGCACCGTCGCCACGCCCTCCACGCCCGGGTCTCCCTGCTCGGCGCGGCCGGTGACGACGAAGCGCTCGTAGGCGGCGCGGCCTTCGGAGCTGTCGAGGTCGAAACGCGCCGTACGCAGGGTCGAATCGCTGACGTTGGTCTGCCCGCCGACGCTGATCGAAGCCTCCACGCCATGCTGATTGAAGCGCAGGCCGCCGCCGCTGAACGACTCCAGCGCCGAGCACGGCCCCTTCATCACCGTGACTTGGTTGCTGTGCGGGTCGCGGGTGATCACATAGGCGGAGCCGCGCGCATCCTTGACCTGGCTCTCGCCGCCGATGTGCTTGAACGAGCCGGCCAGATCGGTCTGCTCGTACTGCTGTCCGTCCATGATCACCGAAGCGCCGGGCGGAATCGTGCTGGGGTCGAAGGGATTGATCTGCGCGACCTTGGCCGGATCGTGGTTCTCTCCGGGCAGGATCACCTTGTAGCGGGCGCGGAAGCCGATGCCGGTGGCGCCCTCCGCCTCGAACTGTCCCGCCCGCCCCTCTGCGCGTACCAAGGTGACGTTGGCGCCGACCACGCTGAACTCGGTGCTCCCGTCCTTCTTGGTCCAACCCACTTCCACCGATACTTCGTTGCTGATCTTGAAGATCGAGTAGTTGCCGGTCTCGTTGGTCTGGGTCGTCCGGGTGACGTTGTCGCCCGGGTTGTGCATGACCTTCACCGAACCGACGGCGCCGGCGTACTCGCTCTTGCTGGTGCCGTGGCCGGCGTCGTAAGGGCTGTCGATCGGCCCCTCGGTCACGCTCATCGCCGCCGCCGGGATCTTCAGCGTGTCGCCGTAGAAGATCGGGTCGGCGCGGCCGGCCTGCTGGGCCTCGTCCTGGCGCCATTTGTCCTGGAACAGTTCCGGATTGGCTTCGCGTAGGGCCTGCGGGGTGACGCCATAGGTGTCGGCGATCTGCAGCAGGGTTTCGCCGGGACCGACCGTGTGCGTGGTCGGGGTCGATTGCGGGGTGAACACCGGCGCGCCGCCGATGCTGTCTGGAGCAAGGTACATGGAGGACCTCCGGTGCGAGTGGGGGATCGCGCCGCAGCGCATGCCCAGGCATGCGGGGTGCGGTACGCGATCAGCCTGCGCTCCTGCCTCCGCCGCGCGCTGTGCGCGGATCGCGCTTCGGCGCCGATCTCGCGATGAGGACAAAATCGCGCGCATCCGCGGCAAACGCGGATCCCGCCAGGCCCGAGCGGCGCGATTGGCCCGTGCGACGCCCCGCGGATTGGCGCTTGCCTCGCGGCTCGCACGACGCTGTCGTGGGCGGATCCGCCGCCCGTCGCCGCATCGCGGCCGATCCGGCGGCGCAAACAGAAACGGAGCGCCAGGCGCTCCGTCTCCACTGCCTCGTCGGCGCCGCGGCGATCGCGCGGTGCCGCTGCGCGATCGCCGTCGCGATGTCTACGGCGCGCTTATTTCGATGCCGCCGCCTTGCCCGTCGCGGCCTTGCCGGCCGCAGCGGGCTTGCCCGCCTGCGGCTTGGCGGTCTTGACGTACAGCTCGAGCCAGCGGTTGGTCTCGGCCAGCATGTGCAGGATCGACTCGCGGGCGCGGTAGCCGTGGCTTTCGTTGGGCAGCATCACCAGTCGCGCCTTGCCGCCCAGGCCCTTCATCGCCGCGAACAGGCGTTCGCTCTGGACCGGGAAGGTGCCGGAGTTGTTGTCCTGTTCGCCATGGATCAGCAGCAACGGGTCCTTGATCTTGTCGGCGTAGTTGAACGGCGACATCGCCTGGTAGGTCGACTGCGCCTGCCAGTAATTGCGCTCTTCGGCCTGGAAGCCGAACGGGGTCAGGGTGCGGTTGTAGGCGCCGCTGCGGGCGATGCCGGCCTTGAACAGGCGGGTGTGGGCGAGCAGGTTGGCGGTCATGAACGCGCCGTAGGAGTGGCCGCTGACCGCGATCCGCTCGCGGTCGGCGACGCCGCGCCGTACCACTTCCTCGACCGCCGCCTCGGCGCTGGCGGTGAGCTGCTCGATGTAGCTGTCGTTGGGTTCGCGCTCGCCTTCGCCGACGATCGGCATCGAGGGGTCGTCGAGCACCGCATAGCCCATCGCCAGGTACGGCAGCGGCCCCCAGAAGCTGACCAGATTGAAGCGGTACGGCGAACCGGTGACCTGGCTGGCCGCGGCGGCCGACTTGAACTCGCCCGGGTAGGCGTACATCAGCATCGGCAGCGGGCCGTCGCGCTTGGGGTCGTAGCCCGGCGGCAGGTACAGGTTGGCGGTCAGCTCGACCCCGTCCTTGCGCTTGTAGCGGATCTGCTCCTTCTTGATCTGCTTCAACTGCGGAGTCGGATGGGCGAAGCGGGTCAGCGGCGCGGGCGCGGCCTCGGCGCGCGCCAGCTCGCGCAGGAACAGATTGGCCGGCTCGGTCGGCGATTCGCGCAGGGTCAGCAGGCGCTGGCCGGCATCGTCGAGCAGCGCGTACGGCGCTTCGTAATGCGGCGCCTGCGAATGGAATAGCCGGGTCTTGGCCTTGCTGGCCAGATCGTAGCGGTCGAGGAAGGGACGGTCGCCTTCCGGCGAAGCGCCCTCGCCGGCCAGGAACAGGCTGGCGCCGTCGGCCGACAACTGCAGCCGCTCGCGGCCGGCCGCGTCGCGCTGCAGCAGCGGGTCGCCCGGATCGTTGTAGCGGTCTTCGCTCAGGCCGCTGTGCAGCAGCTCCGGCTCGCGTCCGCCCTCGTCGGGAGCCACGCGCCAGCGCTTGGCCTGGCGGGTCTTCCACCAGAATTCGTCGATCAGCGCCAGGTCGCCGCGGCCCCAGCGCGCGCGGGCGAAGCGCGACTGCAGCCGCATCAGGGTCTGCGGCGGCTTGTCGAACGGCGCGGCCTGGATCATCACCGCATCGCGGATCTCGGCCGCGCGGCCCGGGTCGCCGCCATCCTGCGCTTCGGCCCAGACCAGGCTCGCCGGCGCGTCGCTGCGCCAGTCGATGTTGCGCACCCCGGTAGGCACGGCGTCGTTGCCGCTCGGCAGGCCGTCGATCAGCGGCAGGCGCGCGACTTCGTGCTCGAACTTGCCGTCGGCGTCCAGCACCTCGATGCGTTGCGGGAACATGCTCGCCGGCACCTGGTAGGAGAACGGCCGCTCGATCTTGGTGGTCAGCAGATGGCGGCCGTCCGGCGAAGGCTTGGCGCCGGTGTACAGCGCCGGCGCGCCGAGCCGGGCGACCGCGCCGGTCAGGTCGACCACGGCCAGCTGCGAACGCAGGTAGTACTCGAACTGGCGCGCATCGCTTTCGTTGCGCAGCAGGTCCTGGAAGGTGCGGATCTGGCGCACGGTCGCGCTGGCTTCGGTCTCCTGCACCGCCGGGCCGGTCGGCACGGTAGCGCTGGCCGGCGCCTCGCCCTCGCCTTCCGGCCGCAGTTGCACCAGCAGGCGGCGGCTGTCGGGCATCCAGGCATAGCCGCGGCCGGCGACGGTGTTGAGCCCGGACGCCACCCGGTGCGCGCGGCGCGAAGCGAGCTCGACCAGCCACAACTCGTTGGCACCGCTGCCGGCGTCGACGCGGTTGAACGCCAGCCAGCGCTGGTCCGGCGACCACTCCAGCGTCGCCAGCGACAGCGGCGACGGCAGGCCTTCGATCTTGTGGGTCTTGGCGCCGTCGATCTGCAGCAGGCTCAGATCGCTGCCGAAGCTGAAGCGGCTCTGCGCGCGCATGCGCGGATGCAGGCGCATGCCGGCGAGCTTGAGTTCGGGCTGGGCGACCACGTCGATGCCCGGCAAAGACGGCGTCTGCACCAGCGCCATCCAGTCGCGGCGCGGGCTCAGCGCCAGCTGCGGCGGACGCGGCGCATCGACGATCGCCTGCAGGGGCTTGGGCGGCAATTGGTAGCCCGCGGCGGCGGCGGTCTGCGCGGTGGCACCCAGCGGCAGCACCAGCAGCAGGGCCGACAGCAGCAAGGCCTGCGGCAGGCGGATCGAAGCAGGCCGGCGGTCGCAGCCGCGGCGTCGCGCAAGAGGTCTCATCGGCGATGGGTTCCTGAGTGAATGAGCGTAGGAGCCGCGGCCGCCGACGCGGACGGCCGCCGCATGGCGCGGGCGCGCTCCCCGCCCCGAGCTTAGCCGGCGTCGACGGCCGCCGGCCTATGCCATTCGGGCTGGTTCGCAGGCGACGGCGCGACGACCGCTGCGGCCGCCTGCGTTCAGGCTCGGCCTGGCCGTCGTGCGGCACTCGGGGAGGCCGCGATATACTGGTCGCTCAGCCCGCCGAGGGGCGCTGCGACCGTGCGATCCACGGCCAGGCTCGGCGAGGCCTAGTCCCAACGGCGCCCGGTTTGAGCTCCACCGCAGACCGCGGTGGCTCGCCGGACCCGGCATCCGCCGGCTCCCCAAAGAACTGGAGCACCCTCGATGAACGCAGTACCCAAGACCTTCTCGACCGAAGGCGACTACAAGGTCGCCGACATCTCCCTGGCCGACTGGGGCCGCAAGGAGCTGGACATCGCCGAGCACGAAATGCCGGGCCTGATGTCGATCCGCAAGAAGTACGCCGCCGCGCAGTCGCTCAAGGGCGTGCGCGTGACCGGCTCGCTGCACATGACCATCCAGACCGCAGTGCTGATCGAGACCCTGCGCGACCTCGGCGCCGACGTGCGCTGGGCCTCGTGCAACATCTTCTCGACCCAGGACCACGCCGCCGCGGCGATCGCCGCCAGCGGCACCCCGGTGTTCGCCTGGAAGGGCGAGACCCTGGAAGAGTACTGGGACTGCACCCTGGCCGCGCTGACCTTCCCGGGCAACGGCACCGACAAGTACCTCGGCCCGGAGCTGGTGGTCGACGACGGCGGCGACGTGACCCTGCTGATCCACAAGGGCTATGAGCTCGAGAAGGGCGACACCTGGGTCGACACCGCCTCGGGCAACCACGAAGAACAGGTGATCAAGAACCTGCTCAAGCGCGTCCACGCCGAGCGCCCGGGCTTCTGGCACACCGTCGTGCGCGACTGGAAGGGCGTCTCGGAAGAGACCACCACCGGCGTGCACCGCCTGTACCAGCTGGCCGAAGCCGGCACCCTGCTGGTCCCGGCGATCAACGTCAACGACTCGGTCACCAAGTCCAAGTTCGACAACCTGTACGGCTGCCGCGAGTCGCTGGCCGACGGCCTCAAGCGCGCGATGGACGTGATGCTGGCCGGCAAGGTCGCGGTGGTGTGTGGCTACGGCGACGTCGGCAAGGGCTCGGCCCACTCGCTGCGCGCCTACGGCGCCCGCGTCGTGGTCACCGAGATCGACCCGATCAACGCCCTGCAGGCGGCGATGGAAGGCTTCGAGGTCAACACCGTCGAGAGCACCCTCGGCCGCGGCGACATCTACGTCACCACCACCGGCAACAAGGACGTGCTGACCCTGGCCCACATGCAGGGCATGAAGGACCAGGCCATCGTCTGCAACATCGGCCACTTCGACAACGAGATCCAGGTCGACGCGCTCAACGCCTCCGGCGCCAAGCGCCTGAACATCAAGCCGCAGGTCGACAAGTACACCTTCGCCAACGGCAATTCGATCTTCCTGCTGGCCGAAGGCCGCCTGGTCAACCTCGGCTGCGCCACCGGCCACCCGAGCTTCGTGATGTCGAACTCGTTCTCCAACCAGACCCTGGCCCAGATCGACCTGTGGGCGAACAAGGACAGCTACGAGGCCAAGGTCTACATCCTGCCGAAGAAGCTCGACGAAGAAGTCGCGCGCCTGCACCTGGAGAAGATCGGCGTCAAGCTGACCACCCTGACCGACGACCAGGCCAAGTACCTGGGCGTCTCGGTCGACGGTCCGTACAAGCCGGATCACTACCGCTACTGATCGGCTTCGCCGCAAGGCGAAACGATGCGACGCAGAAACGGGCGCCCAGGCGCCCGTTTCTGTTTGCGCCTGCGCGGCGCCGGAATCGGATATCGTCGTCGAACCGCGGCTTTCGGGGCGACACGCTCGCCCCCGGGGCCGCCGCCGACGCCGGATGCGCCCATGACGCCCTTGCTCGTTCGTTTGCAGACCTACGCCCACGACCGCGACTACCTGCCGCATGCCGACCCGGCCGATGCCGACTCCGAGCGCATGCTCGACGGCTTCGAGCGCCACTACCCGCAACTGCGCGCGCATCGGCCGGGCAACGACGCCTACAGCCATCGGCTCGATATCCGCTTCGGCCCCGAAGCCCGCGCCGACATTCTGTTGCGCTTCGATCTGCGCGTGTTCGTCGTGCTCGCCTACCGGGTCGAAGGCGCGCTGCGCCACCTGGCGATCGACGACGACGAGCTGGAACTGCGCTGCGCGCCGTTGCTGGACGAGTTGCGCCGCCACGGTTTCAAACGGCTCGCCTTCGCCGATGCCTGCACCAGCCTGTCGCGGCGCATGCTGGCCCACGGCTTCATCGACGACACGGTGCTGGCTTACTTCTTCGAGAGTCTGTAGGCGGCGCGGCACCCCGGGGCCGCGAGGCGGTGTCCCGCCTGCTGCGCCTGGGCCCGGGCTTGCCCTGGCCTTGGCGTTTCAAGACAGCAACGGCAAATCCCCCCTGCCCCCCTTTTTCAAAGGGGGGAACGGCAAGAGCACGGCGCGCGTGGAGACCGAGGTAGGAGCGGCGCGAGCCGCGACCGCGAACCCGCAGGCGTACCGCAAGCCGCGTACCCGCGGACGTGCCGCAGGCCGCGGAAAGGTAGAGGCGCTCGTCCTACCTTGATCGACCCAGTCTGCGCGCCCAGAATCGCCTTGCCCCGCTCCGGGCGCGCCGACGAGACTGCCGATGAAGAAGTCCGTTCCTGCCGCCTCCCCCGACGCCTACGTCGCCGCGCTCGACGGTTGGCACCGGCCCCTGGTCGAAAGCCTGCGCCGCGCCACGTTGGGCGCCGGCACGCTCGACGAACGGATCAAATGGGGCCATCTGGTCTACTTCAGCAACGGCCCGGTGCTGCTGATCCGGGCCGAGGAAAAGCGCGTGCTGTTCGGCTTCTGGCGCGGCAAGCGCCTGGTCGGACTGGAACCGCGGCTCAAGCCCGGCGGCAAGTACGAACTGGCCACGATGGAGCTGCGGGAGGGCGACAAGATCGCACCTGCGCAGGCCAAGAAGTTGGTCAAGGCGGCGATCGAACTCAATCGCAGCGTCGGCGACCCGACTGCTATTTCAGGCGACGGCTGACGCAGCGACGCTCGCGGATCCGCCCGCTCAACCCAGGCTCGGCCCGCTGCGCTGCTGGCTCTGCGCGAGCGCGCGTTCGCGCTCCTGTTCCTGCGCGATGGCCTGGTTGGCAGCGGCGAGCTTCTGGTCGGATTGCTCGACCGGGGTGTTCAACGCTTGCTCAGCGGACACGCAGACGCGCTTGCTGGCCGGGTCGTCCAGCCGACCCTCGACCGCGAAGACATGGCCGTTGTGGCCCATCGCCACATGGTCCACCCGGGTCAGGGCATTGGCCGACAGCGACACCTCTCGGCCCGGATACATCTCGCGGTTGTCCTTGCATGCCGCCAGCAGGCAGCGGCTGATCCGCTCGCTGGCCTCGTCGTAGGGCTTGCCGATGCCGGCGTCGATCGTCCGCATGCCGCGGCGGATCTGCTCCAGCATCTCGTGGTCCGGATGCGCGGGCTGGCTCGGGTCGCGCGCCAACCGCCGGTCGTCGCCCCGCGCCGGCTCGGCGTCGCCGTATTGGCGAGGCAGCGTCCTGCCGTTGGCGACGTCCTCCTGGAACGCACGCGAGATCCGGCTCATGTCGTGGCGCTCGTTGGCGTCGGCGCCGATCGCCGCGCCCTTGGACAGATACTCCACCCACTTAGCGCCCGTCCCCAGCGTCCGGCCGAGCGTCTGATCGAACAGCGGCGTTTCGGCGATCGCGCCGCCGACCAGGCCCAACGCCCATTGCCCGTGCTCGAGCACGCCCTGGCGGCCGGCCAGGCTGGAGATGGACAGCTTGGGGCCGATATGGTCGCCGGTGCGGGCGGAGACGGCGCTGTTGTTGACGGTGTAGTTGAGCAGGCTGGCCTGCTGGACGGTGCCGTGTTCGTAGGCGGGGGCGCCGGGGGGAACGATGCCGTTTTTGTTGCACCAGTTTCTATAACCTTCCGATTCAAGGATGTTCTTCGCGCCTGGCGCATCGAAAGTGCGCCCGCCCCAGCCGAAGGTATGCGCGACGATCTGGGCGTGCGCGCCGCCGAGCGAATGGCCGGTTACTTCGATCTTATGATCGGCGCCGTACTTCCTGTGCATGGCCAAGGCATAGTTCAGTGCCGCTTCTATTTGTGTGTCCCAGTCCTTGCCGCCGCGGGACGAGTACCCTGCGACGGAGCGTTGCACATCGCCTAGTTGCTGCTCGGTGTGCTTGTTTTTGGGTCCGGGCAGCCCCACCGCACCCAGTAAATCGCCATCCGCCGCCAGTTGGATGTTGGGACCGGTCCAGTCCTGCCTTTCGTCGCTACCGCGAAACGCCAGCACGATGCGCCGCTCCGGATCGTTTTGTTTTTCGAAGGCGGCAACCGTTAATCCGTTTCCGCGGTCGTCCTCAAAGTTGTCTCGCTGGAGAGACTCCATCGCACCCAGCAGGGACCACCTTTCGGGAAGCTGATACTCGGCGCTTTTGCCGTCGCGCGCGGCCACCAAGTCGGCATGCTCGCCATAAACGGCGTCGGACAGCATCGCATACGCAGCATCTTCCTTGAGATCCAGCATTGCTCCTGGAAAAGTAGGAACCTTTGCATTCATATCACTGCGTCCTTGTTAGCCGATCTACTCACTCGGTCGGATCGCGTTCCTGGTCTAGATCGTAGAAATCGATTACCACGACTTTCTGACCGCGTTCAATTCGATGCACCCTTTTGAAATCAGCTTTCGTGGACGAGGTCGCCGGGCAAAAGAAACTGGGCGGCGTATCCGGGAAGCTCTTGTAGCTCTGGACCTTGCACGGGACGATGACCGGCGCATCAAGGGAATTCTGCTCGGTCGGACAACGCCTATGGTCTCCGGATCGCGGACTCAAGCTGCAGCCGGAGGCGTCGTACTCATCGTGGTAGAAGCTGCGCGCCTGGATGACCTGCTCGACGACGTCCATCTCCTCGTCGGGTTTGTCGGCTTGCCTGATCCCGGCATTGACCCGCCAGAGTATCCAGTTGCAAGGCCCCGGCAGATACTTGTCGATGACCAATTGAGCGGTGTACCGCCCCTTGGACCTCGCGATATCGAGTTCGTCCACCTGGTAGCTCAGCCCTGGTACCGTCATCGCTTCGGGTAGCTTGAAGCAGGCACTGTCCTTACTGTCGGCGATGTAGGCGGCATCCAGGACGATCTGCAAGGAATCCGGCACCCGCCCTTCGATGCGGACGATGTGCTTGGGATTCTTGTTGAGTACCCGGGTCACATCCTTGGCTTCGCTCGCCGCTTGTTTGCCTTGCGCAGGCGGCATCACGCCCCCGGGCGACTGGTAGCCCGCCAACGACGGCGCGAGCAGCAGCGATACAGCGAGAACGCAGTGGTTGATGCGTTGGCTCATGGAATCCGTCCGTTCATGCGATTCAGTGCCGCTGAAGTCCGGCGGCCGCCGGAATCATGTTGGTCCGGTCCGACGCCCTCCCGCAACTCCGGGCCCGGCCGCGATGCGGGGTTCATCGGCTTTGCGGCAGCGTTTCCAGGCTGGCCGGAGCAGGAATATCGCTCCAGGCCATCAAGGCCTGCTCCACCGTCGCCCCATTGGCCTGCAGCCAGACGCCGAAGTCCTGCGCGGCGGCCTCGCCGTAGTTGCGGTGGGCGTAGATCGCCATCACTCCGGTGCCGTCGACCAGCTTGAACCGCACGAACACCGTCTCGAGGAATCCCTGGCCCGGCAGCAGCGCGATCAGGAAGTGCTCGGCGGGCCGGCTGTCGGTGCGCGGCGTCGATCCGGTCTTGATGATCTTGCCGGCGGACTTGTATTGAGCCAGCAGGGATTCGGCCAGCGCGGCCAGCGTTTCACCGTCGCGGACCTCTTGCCGCGGCACCAGCGTGATCATGTCCCGCCAGGCGGACAGGTCTTCCTGCCCGGCGGGCGTGAACTCGTGCTGATTGCCCTTGGACCAGCGATGGGCGTAGCGAGCGCCATTGAAGGCGAGGCTCGACGGCGCTGGCGCCTGAGCGGCTTCGCGCTGCGGCTTGCGCGACTCGGCCAGTGCGGACGGCGAAACCGCGAACGCCACGACGGCGGCCAGCATCAGATGGAACGGTATGCGGGTGATCGACACTTTGCTCTCCTGTCGCGACGGCGACAGGACCAGTCTCGCCAACCCGCTGGCGGCTGTCCGTAGGAAAAGTCTGATTTTGCAGTGGACGTTCGTCTACGAAGCACACTTGTCGACGCGTCGACATCGTCGTTCGTTTCGCTCGCTTCCGCTTGCCGATCCGCCGTGTGCGCGACGCGCTCAGCTTGCCTATGCGCTGCGCCGCAACGCCCAGAACGGAATATCTCGCCGCAGTTCGAACCCATTGCGCTCGTACAAATCGATCGCGCGCGGGTTGTCGCGGCTGACGTGCAGGAATGGCACGCGGTCGCGGGCGTGGTTGTCGTTGGCCAGGAACACCAGCAGGCGGCGCGCGTAGCCGCGACCGACGAAGTCAGGATGGGTGCAGATCGCGCTGAGTTCGGTGTAGTCGTGAGTGCCCATGCGCTCGCCGGCCATCGCCGCCAGGCGGCCGTCGCAGTAGAGGCCGAAGTAACGCCCCAGCTCGGGCGTGCGCGGACGGAAATAGTGCGGATAGACCAGAGCGGTCAGCGCCAGGATGTCGCCGTGGTGTTCGGGGCCGAGTTCGACGATGCCGTCCGGGTCGGCCTCGCCGGCGACCGGCGCGGCGCAGAGCATCTGCGCCAGGTTGGCCAGGTGGCGCAGCTCCCAGCCCGGCGCGGCCGGCGGCGGCACGCCGAGCAACAACGCGGTGTCGTCGGCCGGAATCAGGGCGGCGAACGCGGCGCCGAGCGCGTCGGAATCGGCGCCGTCCGCAGCCACGCCCAGAAACGGCGCGACCTGGGCCGGGTAGCGCGCCGCCGGCTCGTGGCGCTGCGCCAACTGCAGATGCCGGCTCAGCAGCGACTGCCAGATCGGGTTGTCCAGGACGTGCGCGCTCATGCCGGGCCGGACGCTGGGAGGAATGAACCATCTATAGCGCAGCCGCGCCGCGGCCGCAGCCGACGCCGGACCCGCGGCCGGGACAGGCGCATGGACGGCGCCCCGTGCCGCCAGGCCCGCGGGCCGGAGATTTTCCCCGGCCGAACGCACAGTTTTATTTCATCGCGATAAAGAGATATTATCGGCCTCATCCTTCGCCGCGGCCCTCGCCCATGCTGCCGATCAGTTTCGAGTTCTACCCGCCCAAGACCGACGAACAGCGCGCGCAACTGGACAAGACCGCCGCCAAGCTCAAGCCCCACGCCCCGCACTACGTGTCCTGCACCTTCGGCGCCGGCGGCTCGACCCTGAGCTACACCCCCGAGACCATCCGCCGCCTGCGCCAGGAGCACCGGCTCGACGCCGCGCCGCATCTGTCCTGCGTCGGCGGCACGCGCGGCGAGATCCGCGAGCTGCTCGGCCTGTACCGCGAATTGGGCTGCAAGCGCCTGGTCACCTTGCGCGGCGACCTGCCCTCGGGCATGGCCAGCGCCGGCGACCTGCGCTACGCCAACGAACTGGTCGAATTCATCCGCGCCGAAACCGGCGACCACTTCCATATCGAAGTCGCGGCCTATCCGGAAACCCATCCGCAGGCGCGCGACGCGCTGTCGGACCTGGAGAACTTCAAGCGCAAGGTCCGCGCCGGCGCGAACGGCGCGATCACCCAGTACTTCTACAACCCCGATGCCTACTTCCGCTTCGTCGACGATGTGCGCGCGGCCGGAATCGATATCCCGATCGTGCCGGGGATCATGCCGATCTCCAATTTCAGCCAGCTGCGCCGCTTCTCCGACCTGTGCGGCGCCGAGATCCCGCGCTGGATCGGCCAACGCATGCAGGCCTATGGCGACGACGCCGACAGCATCCGCGAGTTCGGCGCCGACGTGGTCGCGCAGTTGTGCCGCCGGCTGGTCGAAGGCGGCGCGCCGGGCCTGCACTTCTACACCTTGAACCTGGCCAAGCCGACCCAGACCGTATTGGCGCGCCTGGCCTGAGCGCGCCGGCTTAATCGTTCAGCCACGGCGAAAGACAAGCGCAGCCGTCGCAGTTTCGTCTGACCCGGTACGGCCGTTCGTTCGAACTGCCAGCCCAGTTCTCAACCCGCATTTGCGGTCGGACAAGTTCGTTCTTGAGCCCTGCGACGCCGCGGCGGCTCACTGGGTGCAGGATGCATCGCCGCGACGAGCGATGCCCTCGCGACCGCCGCCGCGGCTCCGGCTGCGGCGAGCCGCGGTCCCTCAAAGGAGAGAACGCACCATGTCCGCACGCCACACGTCGTTGTCCCTCAGCGTCGCCGTCGTACTGTCCCTGGGCCTGGCCGGAGCCGCCGCCGCGGCCGAGCCCGCCCCGCTGTTCGGTTCCCCCGCCGCCAGCCTGGCCCGCAGCGTCGGCAGCGACTCCGCCTACCGCGCGGTCCAGGCCGAACGCGCCGCGGTCCGGGTCGACCTGGTCCGCGCCGACACCGCGCAGATCACCGAGACCCAGGACGAACTGCTGCTCAACCTCGCCCCCGGCGTCGTGCTCAAGGCGCACAAGCTGGAGGCCGAGCGCAAGGCCGACGGCGTGGTGATCTGGCAGGGCCTGGTCGGCGACCCGAACAAGCAACTCAAGCGCATCAACAGCTTCACCGGCGCCGAGCTGATCGACGATCCGGAAGAGTCGGCGATCATCGTCCGCAACGGCGACAAGATCGCCGGCACCGTGCGCAGCGGCGGCAAGCTGTACCGCATCGATCCGCTCAAGCACGGCGGCCACACCGTCAGCCTGATCGACGAATCGCGGCTGCCGCCGGACCACCCGGCCTCCGGCTACCGCGCCAAGCCCGTCGTGCCCTTCCTCAACGATCCCAACTTCGACGAGGCCGCCTTCAACCAGAAGGCGCCGTACACGGTGCGGGTGATGGTGGTCTACACCCAGGCCGCGGCCAACGCGGTCGGCGACACCCTGGCCAAGGCCAACCTGGCGATCACCGAGAGCAACCAGAGCTTCGCCAACAGCGCGGTCAACGTGCGCTTCCAGCTCGCCGGCCAGTACACCAGCAGCTACGTCAGCGCCGGCTTCGACAGCGACCTGAGCCGCTTCCGCGGCACCAGCGACGGCTACCTCGACAGCTACCACACCACCCGCAACACCATCACCGCCGACGTCAACGTGTTGATCATCACCGACAACGCGTACTGCGGCCTGGGCTATCTGAACTCGAACGCGGCCAGCGCCTTCAGCGTGGTCAGCCACAGCTGCATGACCGGCTACTACAGCTTCGCCCACGAGATCGGCCACAACTTCGGCGCCCACCACGATCCCAACAGCGGCACCAACACCGTCTACCCCTACGGCCACGGCTATTGGGCGCCGAACAAGACCTGGCGCACCATCATGGCCTACAACTGCGGCTCGAACTGCCCGCGCCTGAAGTATTGGTCGAACCCCAACATCACCTACAACGGCGTGCCGATGGGCACCGCGGCGAAGAGCAACAACGCCCGCGTGCTCAACGAACGCGCCGCGACGGTGGCGGCGTTCCGCTGAGCCCCGGCGCAGGCGGCGCTCGCGCGCGCCGCCTGCGCAATCGTTCCGCACAGACCGGAGCCGGTGCCGCACAGGCGACGGCGCCCGTCGCCTGCGGCGGCTACCGCACCATTCCTGTATGGGCGCACTGTCCCCCGGACGCGCGCGGCGCTAGGCTGGGCGGATGCCTTGGTACGCCCGCTCCCGATCCGATCTGCGCCTGTCGCTGCCGCTGTCCGCGCTTGCCGCCGTCGCGTCCGTCGCCGCCGCGCTCCACTGCGCGCCGGCCGCGGCGCAGATCCGCCGTTGCACCGATGCGCACGGCAATTCGGTCTATACCGACCGCGAATGCAGCGCGGTCGGCGGCGTCGACCGGCTGCCGCGCGGCGCCGCCCAGACGCAGAGTCCGGCCCAGAGCGGCGGCGGCTGCGCGCGCAACCTGCGCGATCTGGTCGGCCAGATCACCCAGGCCATCGACGCCCAGGACGGCAATCGACTGGCCGCGGTCTACCACTGGACCGGAATGTCCGACGACCAGGCTTATGCGGTGATGCAGCGGCTGGACGCGATCGCGCACCGGCCGCTGCTCGACATCGCCCCGGTGCTGCCGGCCGCGCCTGCGTCGCCGCCGCCGGAACCGGGCGCCTGGACCACCCTGCCGCCGCCGGCGCCGAACGCCGCCACCGCGCCGCTGCCGCCCGTGGAGCCGCCCGCGCCTGCCCTGGCCAGCCCGCTGGGCCGCCCCAGCGGCGCCGCTGCGGCCGAGGCCGAAGGCGAGGCCGCGCAGGCCGAGCCCGCCGTCGCGGGCGCCGGCACGGCCAGCGCCGCGGCCGCGGTCGCCGCGACGCCGCGCCGGCGCGCGCCGGTCGGCCTGCGCCTGGAGCAGACCCTGGGCAACGGCATCACCCCGTCGCGCACCGTGTTCGGCCTGACCCGGCACTTCGGCTGCTGGTGGATCAAGGGCTGAACCCGCCTGCGACCGACTCGGCACGCACCGGCACCGCACACAGACTGGCCCGTACGTTGGGCCTGCGCACGCGCGCAGGGCACAATAGGAGGTTCTCCACCCCACGACGGAAGCCGACGATGCAATACCCCGAATGGATCTGGCACAACGGCGCGATCAAGCGCTGGGCCGAAGCGACCACCCACGTCATGTCGCACGCGCTGCATTACGGCTCGTCCGTATTCGAGGGCATCCGCACCTACGACAC
Source organism: Lysobacter sp. BMK333-48F3 (assembly GCF_019733395.1). Taxonomy (NCBI): domain Bacteria; kingdom Pseudomonadati; phylum Pseudomonadota; class Gammaproteobacteria; order Lysobacterales; family Lysobacteraceae; genus Lysobacter; species Lysobacter sp. BMK333-48F3. Next base: position 342,380 of record NZ_JAIHOO010000001.1, read on the forward strand.
GCCGCAGGGGCCGATCATCTTCCGCCTCACCGACCACAACCGGCGCCTGTACGCCTCGGCCAAGATCTACGACATGGCCGTGCCCTACTCGCTGGAACAGATCAACCAGGCCTGCCATGAAGTGATCAAGGCCAACGGCCACAGCACCGACTACCTGCGTCCGGTCGCCTACCGCGGCCTCGGCGGTTTCGGCCTGTCCGCCGACACCCCGACCGACGTCGCCGTGGCGACCTGGAAGATGGGCCAGTACCTCGGCCCGAGCGTGCTCGAGGAAGGCATCGACGCCTGCGTGTCGAGCTGGCAGCGCTTCGCGCCCAACACCATCCCGGCCGGCGCCAAGGCCGGCGGCAACTACCTGTCCGGCCAGTTGGTCGCGCGCGAAGCGCGCCGCCTGGGCTTCGGCGAAGGCATCGCCCTGGCCTCGACCGGCCTGCTCTCGGAAGGCGCGGGCGAAAACCTGTTCCTGGTCTTCGACGGCGCCCTGCACACCACCCCGGTCAGCGCGGCCCTGCTCAACGGCATCACCCGCAACACCATCATCACCCTGGCCCGCGACGCCGGCATCGAAGTGATCGAACGCGACCTGCCGCGCGAGTACCTGTACCTGTGCGACGAGCTGTTCATGTGCGGCACCGCCGCCGAGATCACCCCGATCCGCTCGGTCGACGGCCGCCAGGTCGGCAGCGGCCGCCGCGGCCCGGTCACCGAACGCATCCAGGAGCTGTTCTTCGGCCTGTTCAACGGCAAGACGGCCGACAAGTACGGGTGGCTGGAACCGGTGGCTTAAGAGCCGGGAATGGGGAATGGGGAATAGGGAATCGTAGAAGCGGTTCGTCCTGTCCTGCTGATCCTGCGCCCCCCCGTACCAAACAAGAACGCCCGGCTCCTCGAAGCCGGGCGTTCTGCTTTTAGCTCTAAGCCTTTACCTATTCCCGATTCCCGATTCCCAGCCCTCAGAACGTCAACGTCGCCACCACCCCGCGCGCTTCGCCCGGCTTCACCCGCACGTCCCAGCCGTACAGGGCGCACAGGCGGCGGACGATCGACAGGCCGATGCCGCCGCCCTGGGAATGGCCGGCGTGGGTGCCGCGGTAGCCGCGCTCGAACAGCTTGGCCGCGTCTTCGGCGCTGAGGCCGGGGCCGGAGTCGATCACCTCGACCGAGTCGGGGTGCAGGCGCACCACCACCTCGCCCTCGGTGGTGTACTTGACCGCGTTGCCGATCAGGTTGCCCAGCGCCACCGCCACCGCCGCCTCGGGCGCGTCGACCACCAGCCCGCGCTCGCCCTCGATGCGCAGCGCCAGCGGCTTGCCGCCGAGCTGGGCGCGGTGGGCGTCGAGCAGTTGTTCGGACAGCTTGGCGATGTCGGTCGAGCCGTGGCCGCGCTCGTTGCGCGACAGCAGCAACAGGGCGCTGATCAGGTCGGTGCACTGCTGCTCGGCGCGCTGGATACGCAATAGTCGGTTGCGAGTCTTGTCCTCCAGGTCCGGCCGCGACAGCAGCAGTTCGACCGCGCCCTTGATCACCGCCAGCGGGGTGCGCAGCTCGTGGCTGACGTCGGCGTTGAACTCGCGGTCGCGCTGGACCACGTTGGTCAGGCGCTCGGCGTAGTCGTCCAGCGCCTCGGCCAGCTGGCCGACCTCGTCGTCGGGGAAGTGCGCGGCCAGGGCTTCGGACTGGGCGCTGCGGCCGGAACGCTTGAGCCGGTTGGCCAGTTCCGACACCGGGCTCATGACCCGCGAGGCCGCCCACCAGCCGACCAGCAGCGAGAACAGGGTGAACACCAGCACCGACAGGTACAGGGCGCGGTTGAACTGGGCCTCGCCCCGGCTCGCCTGAGTCATGTCGTAGGCGAGGAAGAACCACTCGGTCGGCGTCTTGCGCACCCCGAGCTTGTACGAGAACGGGCTGCCGTCCGGGTCCTTGCCCTGGATGTTGTGGATGCCGTCGGGCAGCGCGTACCAGTCGGGCTGCTCGACCCGCAGCTGTTCGAAGCGGTCGCTTTTGACCACCCGCGCGCGGGTCTGCTGGAACGGAACCTGCGGATTGGAATCCGGCGCCAGGTAGAACTGGCGCGCGTACTCGTCGATATTGCGGTTCATCACGTCCTCGACCAGCTGGTTCTCGACCCGGGTGCGGGTCCAGTTGGTCGCGAACGCGAACATCGTGGTCAGGCCGAAGCCCAACAGCACGAACGACAGGATGATGCGGCTGCGCAGGCGCCGCCGGAAGCGCTTCTTCTTTCTCAGCCGCGCGCTCGCGGCGGGTTCGCCTGAGGCCACGCGTCAACCGTTGTCCGGAGCGGCGATCCGGTAGCCGATGCCATGGCGGGTCTGGATCAGCGGCGTGTCGAAGGGCTTGTCGACCACCGCGCGCAGGCCGTGGATGTGCACGCGCAGGCTGTCGGAGTCGGGCAGTTCCTCGCCCCAGACCCGGGTTTCCAGTTCCTGGCGGGTGACCACCGCCGGCGAGGCCTCCATCAGCGCCTGCAGGATTTTCAGCGCGGTCGGGTTGAGCTGCAGCAGCTTGCCCTGGCGCCGCACTTCCAGCGTGTCCAGGTTGTATTCCAGGTCGGCGGCGTTGAGCACCCGGGTCTGCACGCCGCGGCCGCGGCGCGACAGCGCGTTGAGGCGGACTTCCACTTCCTGCAGCGCGAACGGCTTGATCAGGTAATCGTCGGCGCCGGAATCGAAACCGGCCAGCTTGTTGTCGAGGCTGTCACGCGCGGTCAGCATCAGCACCGGGGTCTGCTTACGCGCTTCGTTGCGCAGCTTGCGGCAGACCTCCAGGCCGTCGATCCCGGGCAGGTTCAGATCGAGGACGATGGCGTCGAAATCGTGCACCACCGCCAGGTGCAGGCCGGTGATGCCGTCGGCGGCGAAGTCCACGGTATGCCCGCGGTCTTCGAGAAAGTCGCCGAGGTTGGCGGCGATGTCCTGGTTGTCTTCGATCACAAGTATGCGCATGGGCTCGTCCCAGTGGGTTGGCGTTCGACCGCGGCCGCACGCCCGGGTTCCGTAGGCGTCGCGCGCGAGGCCGCGACGGCAAGCGAAGGATGATGCCAGAGCGTTTGTAAAATGAACGGGAAACGCCCCGCCCCCATCCGCCGGAAGTCACCCCGGCGTTCATCCCGAATCCCCAATCGCGGCCCAAAAAACAAAGGCCCAGACGCGGGGCCACCGCGCCTGGGCCAAAAGGGTATTGCCCCGATTACCGTAACCTGCTTCGACCAGATACGTCTGACGAGGAGCGTGATTTGGTGGAGCTGCAGTGCTTCGGTCCGGGTAACGCTACGCGGATTTCGATTAAACGGTCGTTAAAGATCGCGTTAAAAGCAAGTTAAATGCAACTTGAAATTGGCCGAGGCCCGGCCCAGCCCTTCCGCGCCGGGGCGCTGCCGTTCGGCGGAGCGCCGACAGATGACCTGCCAGGCTTGCCATTGACGAGGATCGGGCAAGGCCCCGGCCTGGCCGGGGCCCTGTTCAGCGTCGCACCGCAGCGCGGCGGGGGGCCTTTTCGCGCAGCCGGCCGGCCACGTACTGGACGATTTCCCCGGCCACGTCGACCCCGCTGGCCTCCTCGATGCCCTCCAGGCCCGGCGAGGAATTGACCTCCAGCACCAGCGGGCCGCGGGCCGAGCGGATCAGGTCCACGCCGGCCACCCCCAGTCCCAGCACCCGCGCGGCGCGGATCGCCACCTCCTGCTCGGCGGCGCTGGCGCGCACGCCCTTGGCGCTGCCGCCGCGGTGCAGGTTGGAGCGGAAATCGCCCTTCGGCGCCTGCCGCTTCATCGCCGCCACCACCTTACCGCCGACCACGAAGCAACGCAGGTCCGCGCCCTTGGCCTCGGCGACGAACTCCTGCACCAGGAAATTCGCGTACAGCCCGCGCAGGGCCTCGATCACGCCCTTGGACGCCGACAGCTTCTCGGTCAGCATCACCCCGGCGCCCTGGGTGCCCTCGTTGAGCTTGATCACGTGCGGCGGCGGGCCGAGCATCGACAGCAGGTCGGCGGTGTCGTCGGGGTTGTCGCCGAACACCGTCGCCGGCAGGCCGATGCCCTCGGCGGCCAGCAGCTGGTGGCTGCGCAGCTTGTCGCGCGCGCGCAGGATCGCGTCGGAGCTGTTCGGGCTGTAGGTCTCCATCAGCTCGAACTGGCGCAGCACCGCCGAACCGTAGCGGGTGATCGAGGCGCCGATGCGCGGGATCACCGCATGGTAACCGGCGATCTCGCGGCCCTTGTAGTGCATCTGGAACCCGTCCGAAGCGATGCGCATGTAGCAGCGCAGAGGGTCGAGCACGCGCACGCTGTGGCCGTGCTCGCGCGCGGCCTCGACCAGGCGGCGGGTCGAATAGAGCTTGGTGTTGCGCGACAGGATCGCAAGCTTCATCGGGCGGGATTCGCGGAGAGAGGGTGGGAACGCGCGCTCAGACGCTGGACGCGCGGCGGCGCAGCCGACCGTGCAGGAACGAGCGCGCCGGGTCGACCGTGAACGCGCCGATGACCGCGGTGCGGCCGAGCAGGATCGGGAAGCGCATGCCGCGACGATCCGCCAGGTTTATTTCAATTTCGCGTTCGGTGCCGGCCAGGCTCAGCACAGTACGAATGAACAGGCGCCGGGTGCGATGGCCGCCGGAGTCGGTGACCCAGCGCTCGTCGAACACCGGTGCGGCGGCCTCGACCAGGGCGCTGCCGCGACGCGGGCGCAGGCGGAACCCGACCCAGGGCGCGCCGGCCTCGACATAGCTCCAGTGCGACTCCACGTGCAGCGCCGAGCTGCGCGCGCCGGTGTCGATCTTGGCCCGCATCGCGGCGATGCCCAGGCCCGGCAAAGCGGCCAGCTCGCGCCAGCCGAGGACGATCATCGATGACATCGAACCTCCGCTGCAGAGCGAGCGCGACCGAATGGGAACCCTCGGACGATGGCGCTTGGACCGCGGACGGCCGGCGTCGTTCCATCGCGCCGCAAGGCGACAAAAAAAGCGACCTCATGGTCGCCCTCTGGGAGTCCGTTCCGTCGCGACCGGCGCCGCCGCCAGGGCGGCCGCGCCACGTCCCGGAACGGACCGGGCGCGCAGTCTAGCGTGCGTCCCGCGTCAGGTCGATGTGCGCCGCATCGCCGCCTCGACCGCCTCCCGGCACGACAGTGCTCGCCCCGGCATTAGCAAGGCGTGAGCGCAGGTGAGCGGTCCCCGGGACGGAGGGCGTTAAGCCGCCCGATAGCCATCGCCTCCCTCCATCGACCGGTCGGCTTGACGCCCTCCGTCCCTTCCGCAACCCGCCCGGCTTCGCTTGCGGCTACGGTGCCGGTCGGTATCGCGAGCCGGCGACACCCCGGCGCCGGCAACTGCCCAAGAGACCCCGCCGCCGCGGCGAGCGCGATTTCGCCGACGCCAACACCCAGCACCCGCAGCGGGGCGGCAAGCGCCCCGGCGTGGCCTGCGCCGGCGGCAAATATCGTTGGGGTCCGATACGGGTGCATGGACGGACGGTGGATGGCTAGGGGCGATCGGGTGTCGGGCACCTTGGTGCGCTGGAACGACGAGCGCGGCTTCGGCTTCCTCGCGCCGGACGACGGCGGGCCGCAGGTGTTCCTGCACATCTCCGCCCTCGCCGCCGACAGTCCGCGGCCCCTGCTCAACGAACGCTTCAGCTTCGACACGGTCGTCGACCGGCATGGCAAGCTCAGCGCAGCGCAGGTGCGCAGGCCCCACGAATCGGCCCGCGCAACCGCCAGGCCGCACAAGCGCCGCCCGCGCGCGGGTTCGGAAGGCTTTCCCTGGAGCGGCGCCCTGCTCGTGCTGATCGCGATCGGCGGCGCCGGCTGGTACGCGCGCGACCGCCTCGCCAAGCCTTCGTTCGCGCATGCGCAGCCGACGATCGGATCGCGGCCGGCCCGCGCCGACTACGCCTGCGACGGCCGCACCCATTGCAGCCAGATGCGGTCCTGCGCCGAAGCCCGCTACTTCCTCGCCCATTGCCCGAACGTCCAGATGGACGGCAACGGCGATGGCGATCCGTGCGAGCAGCAATGGTGCAACTAGGGCAACGGACCGACGCAGAAAAGTCGCGCGATGGACGATTTCGAGCGGCGAGCGCCGTTCGATCCGAGCTATCGCGGCAATGCGCGCGCGACGCGCGTCGTCGCACTGCGGTGAGACCGGGCGTGACTCCGATTCCGGAAAGGACTTGTGCCGATCCATAGACAGAATTCGAAACGCCAGCGTCGTTCAAAAAACCAAACAAACGTTGCTCGTATAGTGCGGCCGGCACTGCGTCACGCAGATTCCGGGCGCTTGCGCAACGACCGCAAGACTCCTTCATGAGGGCAGGAAGCACTGTCATGGGCATCGGGCAAGGCCAGCAACACTACGCCGACTTCATCGGCGGCTTGGACACCGCAACGCGCACCCAGGACGAGGTGCTGTCGCGCCTCATCGCGCGCGGACGCGACACCGCCTTCGGCCGCGAACACGGCTTCGACCGCATCGACAGCCTGGCCGACTTCCAGCGCCGGGTGCCGTTGCGCGACTACGAACAGCTGCGTCCCTATGTCGACCGGATCGTCGCCGGCGAGCGCGACGTGCTGTTCGCCGGCGACGTGTTCCGCTTCATCTCCAGCAGCGGCAGCACCGCCGGCAAGGCCAAAGTGCTGCCCCTGCCGCGCGCCTACTTCGCCGAGGCGTTCAATCCGTTCTACCTGACCTATCTGGAAGGCGCGATGCGCGCCCATCCGGGGTTCGCGGCCAGCCGCGACCGCACGGTCAACTTCAAGTGGGACCCGCTGCGCGACACCTCGGTGCTGGCCAGCGGCGCGCCGCACGTCGGCCTGAGCCAGGTCAACCTGGCCAACGAATTCGGCAGCGCGGCCTTGCTGGAACCGGGCACGCAAGGCCCCTGGGCCACGGTGCCGGCGGACATCCCGGCCGACCTGGATCGGCTCTACTTCCGCCTGCGGATGGCCGCGGGCCACGACATCCGCCAATTCATCGGCATCAACCCGGCGATCCTGGCGGCGATACCGCAGCTGCTCGACGCCAATGCCGAGCGCCTGTTCGCCGACCTCGCCGACGGCAGCTTCGCCGGCCGCCCGGTCGCCGAGCCCGATCCCGCGCTGGCCGAGCGGCTGGCGGCGCGCCGCGCCGCGCGCGGCCGCCTGCTGCCGGCCGACGTGTGGCCGCAGGTCGAGCGCCTGCTGTGCTGGGACGAAGGCATCGCCGGGATCTACCTGCAACAAGTGGTCGCCGACTACGGCGCCGACGTCGCCGTGCTTCCGGCGCCGCTGGCCGCCTCCGAAGTGCCGCTGGCCATGCACCTGCTGGCCGACGGCCTGCGCGGAGTGATGGCCTACAACGCCGCGTTCTTCGAGTTCCTCGACGTCCAGGCCGGCGACTCGCAGACGCCGTTGCGGCTGCACGAGCTGCGCGAAGGCGGCAGCTACGCGGTGGTGGCGACCCAGGCCGCGGGCTTCTGCCGCTACGTGCTCGGCGACCTGCTGGAAGTGACCGGACGCGCCGGCAGCGTGCCCACGGTGGCCTATGCCGGGCGCCTGACCCAGTCCGCGGCGGTGCCCGAGTCGGCCCTGCTGCGCTTCATGCGCCGCTACAACGACGAGTACGACCTGCGTCTGCGCAACTTCACCTTCGTACCCGCGGCGCAGGGCGTGCTCGACCTGCTGGTGGCCTGCAACGACACCCAGCCGGTCGATATCCGCGAGGAAACCTTGCGCCAGGCCTATGCCGCGGACGCGGCGATGGCCGGCACCCGCCTGGGCGAGGTGCGGCAAGTGCCGCCGGCCTACTTCACCCAGCAATGGTGCGACCGCGTCGCCGCCGGCCTGCGTCCGCCGCAGGTGAAGGACCGCATCGTGAGTCCGCTGCGATGATCGGCTTCGTCCTCGCCATCCTCGGCTGCTTCCTGCTCGGCGACCTGGTGCGCCGCTTCGGCGCGCCGGCCGAAGTCTCGCGCAAGTCGGTGCACGTCAGCAGTTGCCTGGTCATCGCGGCTTTCCCGCTGTTCGGCATCGGCTACCGCGATCTGTTCTGGATCGCCGCCGGCAGTTTCGCCGCGATCGCCCTGTTGCGCGGCACCGTGCTGCTGCGCTCGATCATGGGCGTGGAGCGCAAGTCCTACGGCGATCTGCTGCTGCCGCTGTCGCTGATGGTGGCGACCTCGATCGACCTGTCCTACCCCGCCTTCGTCGCCGCCTACCTGGTGCTGGGCATTTCCGACGCCCTGGCCGGGGTGATCGGCGAAGCCTACGGCCGCCGCCGCTACACCTTGTTCGGCCACGCCAAGTCGTACGCCGGCAGCGCGGCGTTCTTCCTGTCGGGGCTGGCCATCCTGGTGCCGGCCGGCGTGTGGATGGGCCTGCCGGCCACGACCGCCGTGCTGGTCGCCGTGGCGCTGGGCGCCGCGCTGACCCTGATCGAGGCGTTCTCGCACCAGGGCACCGACAACCTGTTCCTGCCGCTGATCGCGGCGATTTCCCTGCAGACGCTGTTGTCCCTGCCACTCCAGGATGCGGCGGTGCGCGCGAGTACATGATGGCCAAGATTCTGGTGGTGATCGGCCCTTCCGGGGTCGGAAAAAGCACCCTGTTCGGACCGCTGCGCCGGGAGGGGCTGGTCCAGCTGGTGCCGACCTGGACCACGCGCAAGCCGCGCCATTACGAAGACCCGGCCAACGCCGACCATGTCTTCGTCGACGACGAGGAGTTCAGCGCGCGCGAACGGGACGGTTTCTTCCTCGAAACCGCGCAGCTGTTCGGCCTGCAGGCGCGCTACGGCTTGCCCCGCCAGGCCCTGCAGAGCGACGGCGGGCGCATCCGCGTGCTGATGATGCGGGCGATGCTGGTGCAGCGCCTGTCGCGCTACTTTCCGACCCATGTGGTCTACCAGGTCGAAGCGCCGCGCGCGCGGGTCGAGGCGCACCTGCGCACGCGCCTGGAACGCGACGGCGACATCGGCTCGCGCCTGGCCGGCTTCGAGGACGAACTGCAGATGGGCCGGCCGCTGGCCCAGCGCATCGTCGACAACAGCCAGGCGCCGGCGCTGGCCCAGGCGCAGCTGCGCGCCTGGTTGCGCGAAGACTTCGCCGAGAGCGGCATGACCGCATGAGCACGCTGTACGCGCCGGTCGGCATCACCCCCACCAAGCCGCTCACGCCCTCGCATCTCAAGGGCGCCTTGCTGCTGGACTTCATGCGCCGCTTCGAAGGCTTGTTCACCCCCGGCGCGATCTGGCACAACCGCCGCCCCTGGGACATCTCGCTGCAGACCATCCGTTTCTGGGACTACCTCGACCGCGAACAGGCCGGCACCGACTTCGAAGCGATGAGCGAGGGCGAGATCGGCGCGCTGTACGTGGAATGCCACCGCAGCGGCCCGCTGCCATCGGCCGAACGCATCGCCGCCTACGCGCGCCGGATCGAGAACGAAGGCTATGTGCATGCCGCTTCGCGCCGCATCCTGGCGCTTTGGGGCCGGGTCTTCGTCACCCTCGGGCTGGCCCCCGACGCCCTGTTCCACTCGGTGCCCTTCGGCCTCGACCAGGACGCCGTGCTGGCGCGACTGCAGGCCCAGGACCTGCTGCTGGACCAGCGCCGCTTCGGCGGCGGCGTCTACCTCGACCTCACCGACCAAGGACGCCCGTTGCGGGTGCTGATCTCGGAACAAGGCCTGCCCAACTACCTGCTGGCGATCCTGCGCGACCTGCTCGACCGCGCACCACAGCACGACCAGGTCTGCCTGTACCACGACGCCAACATCGAGCGCGACTACGAAACTCTGCTGCAGGTGCTGCAGCGCTTCGGCCTGTCCTGCCGCCGGGTCGGCTTCAGCCGCGTGCCGGTCGAAGGCCTGGTGCTCAGCGCCAAACAAGGCGGCTGGGAGCAATACACCGGCGCGCGCCTGCTCGAACGCGTCGCCGGCGGCGCCAGCGACGGCGAAATCCGCCTCGGCTTCCGCCTCTACTTCCTGCATGCGCTGGGCCTGCGCGAACCCGCCAACTACTCCGACGCCGGCCTGGGCCAAAGCCTGGAACGCGCGCGCCGGTTGCTCGCCGCCCACCAGCCGGCGCCGCTCACCGCCGCCGACCAGGCCGCGCTGGCGAAACTGATCAAGCGCGACGGCAGCGCCAACGTCTACGGCGCGCTGTCGGTACTGGAACAGAAGAAAGCCGGCCCCGGCCTGCGCCACGCGGTGATGCAATGTCTGCTGTGACGACCCCGACCGCGACCATGCCGAACGACCTCGATCCTCTGCACGAAACCCTGATGCAGCGGCGGCTGGACGCGGTTGCCCGCGCCGGCGAACACGCCGCCACCCGCCGTACCCTGTTCGTGGTCGTCCGCGAACCCGACCTCCCCGCCCTCGCGCGAGGCCTCGCCCGGGTCATCGCCGACATGCCCGGCGACGACCGCCAAGCCTGGCTGGCCAACTTCACCAAGGTCCGCCTGTTCGCCGGCCACCCCGGCCGCGCCGCCGTCGCCCCGTTGCTGAGCCAGATCGAAGCCGACGCCCTCGGCTTCGCCCTGATCGACGCCGAAGCCCGCCACCCGCGCCTGGCCGATCTGTTGGTGCCGCTGAAGACCCGTACCGGGCCTGCGCCCGACACCGAGATCGAGCTGATCTGGGACGAAGGCGAAGCTTGCTGGGAACTGGAGATCGACGTCAGCGGCCTGGATTGGCCGCGTTATCTGGTGCATGTTCTGCACCTGCTGGCCGAGGCGGCGATCGGGGATCCTAGTTTCGGCGGACGGATCAGGCTGATGCATCGCAGCGCTGCGCCGGTTTGTACCGAGGGTGTGGTGCAACTGCGCTTGGACTTGGATGAGTCGCCGCCGACTTGTCGAGCGGTGCTGCGGCCCGGAGCGGTGGCGAATCAATTTTGAAGCACGGCCTGCTAATGGAAGTTCGCTCGCGCGCAGCTTCATTAAACGCAAGCATCGATGAAGCGATAGACGAAAAGTCGAGCAGTCCTTGTGTCTGGCCTGATGCGAAGCGCGTCGAATGTGTCACCCGACACGAACGTCGATCAACGCCATTCTGGCGCCCTACTCTGCCCGTCCGCTTGACTGGCCGCGAAAAAACGGCCTTGATGCGGAGGTCGGAGCCACTCGCCGTCCGCGCGTCCTGATTGCGTACCGGGCGCTCGCGAAAACAGGACATTGCATGGCACGGAAGACCCCCAACTCTATACCCGTCTTCTCGACCACCTACCGGCGCTCTTCGTGGCTGCTCGTGGCGTTATCCACCGCAGCCCTGGGAGCGTGCGCACGGCCGCCGGCCGCCTCCGCCCCCGAAAGACCCAAGGAGACTCCCGCCATGACGGCATCGACCGCTGCTCCTCTTCATGTCGACGCGACCCCGCAACACGGCGCCGATACGGCCGCAGCGGCAGCCGACCGGGCCGCGGAGTTGGCCACGCGGGCAGCCCAGCCGGCGAACATCGCTCAAGCATCCTCCCCATCGTCCCCTTTGGCTCAAGGCCCCGCCCTGGCGACCGAGCAACTGCGGGCGCGCATGCTGACGCTGATCGGAAACCTGAAAACCGCACGAGACACCGAGCCGTCCCAGTTGGCGCAGGTCCTGGGCGTGGTCCTGGGTCCGGACCCGGAAGACGCCAAGAGCCAGTTGGCCGTAGGCCCGCTGACCGATGGCGGTCGCTACAGCGTCACGGTAGATGCCTTGCATCCAGGCACGCCCGGTCGGCATGTCGCGATCCACTGGACGCCCCCCGGCTGGAAGGGCGACCCGCGCAAGCCCGAGAACGCACTGGCCACGTGCAGTCTGGAGTTCGCACCGCTGAACAACGATATCGCGGCGCTGGGCTACTCGCGCTCCAAGAGCGCGCCGCATCTGAAGGAGTCCTGGTCGTTCCGGAAAGATATGCCCAGCAACAACATCGCCTTCTACCTGGTTGTGAACCTCTATCGCGCGATCGACAGCGCAGATCCAAAGGGACGGCCTTGCGTGCTGTCCGTCGAGATCGACGCGGACCACGCCGAGTCGAGCCATGGCTGAGCCGCTGCCTCCGCAGCTGCGCGCCCTCGTCGGCGAACTCTCCAAGCAGAACGGCGTTCCGCCGAACGCGGCCCAGGACGTCCAAGCGGCGATCGCAAGTTCGCCCTACCTCGCCAGCATCATGATCGATGCCGCCAGCCAGCAGACCCTCAAACACATCGGCGTCACCACCGAGCAGAATGAGGGCGGCCACTACGACAAGGAAACCGGAACGGTCTTCGTCAGCATCGACAGCTTCACGGACAAGACCGCCAGTCCCCAGGCACGTATCGACAACATCACCAGCACCCTGGGGCATGAAACCGGCCACGCGCTGACCGCGAAAGCACGATCGGCGGAGATCGCCCGGCTCGCGACCCTGGGACGCAAGTACGGCGCTATACGGTGCGCCTGGTAGTTGCGCTGGCGGGGGGACAAGCCGAAACAACCCATCTATAAAGGCGTGCAGAAATTTTCGCGATAGAAATTACTCGCGACCATCAGGCTATAAGAGCGTCGGCAGCTCTACGATCTCAAAGTCTCGCGGATTCAGCAGTCTGGCAGTTCTGCTCTTGACATGAACATCCCCCCGGCATCGGACGATCAGCTTTCTATCGTGAGCCAAGACTCCCAAGTGATAGTCCTCGGGCCCAAGCTGGATTTGCACACTGCGCTCAGACTCTCCAACGACCGTTTGAACTGTAATGGTCCCAACTTCATCAACTTGCGGTCGATGCAGATGCTTCACAGACCCCATTATTTCTCGATTTAACAGGACGTAATCGTTCTTGTAATAGCTAGACGCCAGCTCCAACGTCTCAACGTCACTAGAACCGAAAGAGAACGTCTTTGTATCCCGAACAAACAAGGGCCCCGAAGGAGCTGACACCTTGATCTCAAATCCCCGAGTTCGATCCTTCCCGCTGAACCCAAGAAGGGCATCGCACATGTTGGCACTAGCCCCCAACGCAACAGCTCTCTCAAAAGTGCCCAGATCATTGCTCAATTGATAGCGCCCACTAGCTTCGGTCAACGCGGACAAGCCAGCGACCAAGCTATGAGCAACTAATTCCGTCAATGAACTATCGCTATGCCCCTCGTCCGACGACGCCGGAATCGGATGGATTGGAGCAATAATTTTTACAACGTAGCTACCAATCTCCGTTTGGCCTAGCAGCAGGGAATCCATGTATTCCTTTGCGTCTTTCGGCGGCACACCGCTGAACTGTCGCCTCTTGGAATACACAGCCATCGCAGCGGCGTAAAACAGCTCTTTCGCCTTCCGAATGAGCAGGACGCCATCGTCTATGGGTATGCTCCCATCGGAAGTGTCCTGGCCGATCACCCGAACCGCCACCAGATTGACAGCGGCTCCGACGATGTCGTCCGCTACGTCGATAATCTCTCTTTGCTCATATGCAGCCAGCGAGACCAGGGCATCTTTCAGTCTCTGGTCGTAGTCTTTGACCTTGAGGGAAAGGGGGAGCACGACCTCAGCATCGTATGAGTCGTTCCGATGCCAGACAGTTGCCACCCGGCCGATGGCTCCATCGCTCACCCAATTCTTCATCTGAAGATAGGTCTGGATCTGATCAGCACTAACGCGGGGAAGCGGCCGATTGTTCACACTGACCTCCCGTGACTGGCCGCCACGATCATGTCCCTTAGTACATTCGTTGTGAGCCGTTGTGACATCGGGACGTCGACTGTCACGTTTGTTGTGTTACTCGACGCGGGGGCGTCGCGTAGCGAAACCCAGAAGCAAAGGTTGTGAAGTGCCACGCAGTCTTCGTGGTGCAGCACCCACTCTGCGACCTGATCGGGGACGACCAATATTGCGAGATAACGGGGCACGACCACGTCATCGCCGCGCAGATCATCGTAGTTCTTCTTTGGCAAGGGGTACTTGATCACGCCCCCCGAGATGAGGCCACGAGAAGTGCACTTCAGCTGCAGCTGGATTTGCGGGTTCCTGTATGGAGCTACGAACCCCCTTCCTTGGAAGGTGACATCCACGCTGTCATTGTCAACACGGAAGTCTCCCCGGTTGAGACCGGCGTGGGCTGCAAGTGCAGCCACGTATGCGTACTGGAACTCTTCCTTCTGCCTGCTCGGATCCATGGCCATCCAGCCGGCGCCCCCCATTGAGCGATCTGCAGCGTAGTTCAAACCAAACTGCAAAAACAAAAGCCCGCACTTGGCGGGCTTTGATCGGTGTAACGATGCAACGGCAAGGTGTAACGATCCGCCCTGCCTAAGCCTTTCCAAGCCATTGATTGAAAAGGACTTCCTAGTTCTGGAGCGGGTGATGGGAATCGAACCCACGCTAGCAGCTTGGGAAGCTGCAGTTCTACCATTGAACTACACCCGCTTTGCCGGACCAGTCTAAGCCGCGGCCGCGGCGCTGGCAATGCGGGGCCCGGGCGTGCGGCGGTTAACCGGCAAGCCAAGAAAAAACCGGGCCTTGCGGCCCGGTTTTTCGTTTGCAGCCTTATTCGACGACGGCGGCAATCAGAAACCGCTGCCGATCTGGGCGAACACCGTGGTGTTGTTGCCGGCGCCCTGGCCGATGGTGGCGCTGGCGCCGACGTTGGCGTCCAGGCCGAACAGCTTGGTGCGCACGCCGAACAGCATGGTGCCGTAGTTCTGGTCGAAGTGGCGGCCCTTGACCGCGTAGTCGCCCAGGCCCTGCACGCTCTGCAGGCGCGCGAACGCCTGGTCCGGGGCGTCCTCGAACTCGCGGTCCAGGGTCAGGCGCGCGTAGGGGCGGAAGCTTTCGCTGTGGGTGTAGTGGACCTGGTAGCCGACGCTGCCGATCAGCGAGTCGAACTCCTGCTTCGGATAGGCCAGCGAGGTGGCCAGGGTCGGGTCGCTTTCGGCGAAGCCGTCGACTTCGATGGTCTGCGAGACCAGGCCCAGCACCGGGCCGTGGCGCAGCGCGTCGTGGCCGAATTCCCAGCCGCCGTTGACCGCGACGGTGACGTTGTCGCCGTCGGCCGAGCCGTGGTGGACGCGGGAGACCGGGCCGAGGTTGGCGTTGCGGTCGATGTCGTAGTCGAGCTTGGTGTAGCTGACCTGGCCGTTGACCCAGGCGCGCTCGCCGTACCAGCCGGCGAAGCCGCCGATGCTGGCTTCCTTCTGCTCGAACTCGCCGTGGCGCAGGCCGAAGTCCTGCTTCTGCTGGCCGTAGCCGGCGAAGGCGCCGAACACCAGGTTGCCGCGGTGCCAGTCGACACCGCCGGTCAGCGCCGGGCCGGCGCCGTCGTACAGGTCGCCGTGGCCGTAGCGCTGGAAGTCGCCGCGCAGGCTGGCCCACCAGCGCATGCCCTCGCCGTCCGAGCGCTCGCCGATGTGGGTGGTGACCTGGTCGGCGCGGGCGCGGCCGGTGGCCGCGGCCGAGTTCGGCAGCACCGCGATGAAGCGCGGCGCTTCCAGCACGCCTAGGGCGTAGTCGGCGAGGATCTTGTGCGCCTTGCCCGAGGGGTGCACGCCGTCGGCGAAGGCGTAGGTTTCCGGCGCGTCCGGGGTGGCGTAGTTGACCGGGCTGCAGGTCACCGAGGCGGCGGTGATCTGCGGGTTGCAGGCGGTGCCGGTGACGTTGGTGATGCCGTACGGGGCCGGGTTGGCGACGATCTCGCGCAGCAGGCTGAAGGTGTTGAGCGGGATCACCCGCAGGCCGGACGCGGCCAGGCCGCTGTACAGGGCGTTGTTGTAGCTGGTCGCCAGCTGGGTGCCGGTGGCCTGGGCGGCCGCGCCGCCGGCGCGGAACTGCGGGGTCACGCCCAGGTCGGGCACGGTCGGCACCAGGATGTATTCGGCGCCGGCGTTGCGCAGCGAGGCGACCACGCCGATCTGGGCGGTGACGGCATTGGCGATGGTGGTCTGCGCCGGGGCGCCGGCGACCACCGCGAACAGGTCGTTGGCGCCGCCCCACACGCTGTACAGCGCGTTCGGGTCGGCACGGCCGCCGGTGCTGGCCAGGTAGTTCGCGGTCTGGGTGGCCAGCGACGGAATGGTGCCCAGTGCGCCGGTGGTGTTGGTGCCGGTGCGGGCGCCGCCGACGGCGTAGTTGTCGCCGCCCTGGTTGGCGCTGGCGGCGTTGCCGCCGTAGTACTCGCCCAGGTATTCCGACCAGACCAGGCCCGGGTTGGTGGTGAAACGGCCCAGCAAGGCGCCGTTCGGGCCGACCGCCTGGATCAGGCGCGGACGGAACCAGCCCGAGTCGGTCAGGCTGTCGCCGATGAAAACGGTCTTGGAATAATCCTGGGCCAGGGCCGGGACGGTCGCCAGCAGCAGAGCGGCGGCCAGCGCGGTACGAACGGGTTTCATCATGAACTTCCCTGCGGTGATGTGACGGGTGATGGCGGCGGGCGCGGCCCGCGGACGGGCCGGCTCGGGCCGGAAGGAGCTCCGCCCGGGCGACATACGCCGGCGGATGGCCGATCCAAACACGCGCGCACCGGCCAAGGCAAGGCGCAGCGCGTCAAAACGGCGCGGCGATTATCGCCGCTACGGCGGCCGACGACCGCGGCCGAAGGTCACGAACCGGGCAACGCGCCGCCAGCGCCGGCACTGGCCGCTGCGCGGCGCGCACGCGACAATGCGCGCATGAACATCCAGCTCAACGGCGAGCCGCGCACGCTCGCGGCCGCGCTTACCGTGGCCGAACTGCTGCACCAGGAAGGGCTCGGCGAGCGCCGGGTCGCGGTCGAAATCAACGGCGAAATCGTCCCGCGCGGGCGCCACGCCGAGCAGGCGATCGGCGAAGGCGACAAGGTCGAGATCGTGCACGCGCTGGGCGGCGGCTGAGGCGGCGGTCTTCCCCCGCGAGCGGCGCAGCCCCCCCCTGTAGGAGCGGCGTCAGCCGCGACACCGAAGCGGTGGGATACCACGCCGCCGACCGAAGCGTCGCTTCCTCACAGGTCCGAAAGCAAAGCACCGCAGACCGGGCTTCGGCGACGGCGCTTACGTGCGTCGCTGCGGTTGTCGCGGCCGACGCCGCTCCTACAGGTGGCCAAGCACGGCGCTGCTGCCCTGCAGGAGCGGCGTCAGCCGCGACAGCCGAAGCAATGGATACCACGTCGGATCCGAAGCCGCGAATCGTCCGACACCGAGGGTAGGAGCGACGCAAGTCGCGACCGCCATGCCCCAGGTCGCGCCGTAGCTGCGAGGCCGCGGTCGCGGCTTGTGACCGAAGGAAATCCCCGAGGGACGCCGTTCCTACAAGAAGCCGGGCCGCGGCGCCCAAGAAACCAGGCCACGGCGTCGCCCTCCCCTTGTAGGAGCGGCGTCAGCCGCGACAGCCGAAGCGGTGCAATGCCACGCCGCTGTCCGGAGCCTCGAACCGTCCGTCGCCACCGCAAAAAAGAAAAGAGCCCCGGCCGAAGCCGGGGCTCAAGTACGACCTCCAAGCACGCATTCGTATCAGGCGTATCAGGTACCGGCGTCGATGATGGTCGCCGGCGAGCTGGAGCAATGCCCCGGCCCGATGGTGCCTTCGTTGTAGGCAGCCAGGATGCCCGCGAGGTTGATCGCCGTGTCGCGCGCTGCGCCCTTCGGCGCGGCGCTGCTGCGGCCGGTGAACCACGCCGTGGCCTGGGCGATCGCGCTCTGCACCGCAGGCGGCGCACTACCGCCGGCTTCGACGTTGAGGCGAGCGGCCATGTACTGGTGCGCCAGGATGTAGTACGCATTACCACCCTTCGGCGGCGTCCAGAACACCTTGTACCAGGTCTGACCGGAGCTGAAGAACAGCGTATCTTCTCCGATGATCGCCCAGGTCGCGTCGTACGGCGCAGGACCGTACTTCGAGTGGGTCTTCCAGTAACCCTGGGTGTAGGTACAACCCGCGGCGGCGCACAGTTCCGGCACCTTCACGGTGATGATGGCCTCGTCGCTGGCGTTGACGCCGCCCGCTTCGCCGATGCCGCTCACCGTCAGCACGTTGGGAACCATGAACTCGCAGGTGTTGCCCGGACCGGTCTGGGTCGGCAGGATCCACGCGGCGAAGATGTCCAGGCTCTCGACGATGTTCGGATCGGGGTTGATGTCCCCGGTGACGAACTTGGCGAAGCTGTCGCACACCAACGGCTCCACGATCCAGCCGAAGCTGCCACCGAGGTTGAGGCCCGGCGTCCCGTTGAACAGGTCGCTGGCCACGACGCAAGCGTCGGCTTCAGTGGTGGGCGCGCCGAACGAGAACGCGGCCTGGTTCGAGGTGTAGCTCTTGAAACCGCAGTCGCTGGCGTTGCCGGCGGCGTCGTAGCACTTCAGCACGCGCTGGATGCTGGCTTCGTTGTAGCCGGCAGTCTTGTCGGCCACGTCCGCAGCGTAGTCGCAGCTCAGCGAGGTCGCGCCCGGCGGTTCGCAGGTCGGAACCACGGCCTGAGTCGCGCCGCCATCGAAGTGCAGCGTGTCGCTCGGGTCCGCGGGGCTGAACTGCGGCGTCACGTCGCCCGGCCAGGTGATCAGGATGTTGCCGCTGACCCTGAAGCCGCTTTCCGACTCGATGCTGCGGGTCGCCGCGAGACGATAGACCGTCTCGTAGTTGCCGCCGGCATTGAGCAGGACCTGCACGTCGTCGCACAGGAAGTTGCCGGCATAGATGCCGCCCACGATCGGGTTAGGCAGGCAGCCCTGCATGCCGACCACCTTGGCGTCGGCCGGCGAGACCACCACATGCTTGTCCGGAGCCCAGGCATAGTCGCGGTCGTAGCGGGTGTTCGCGTTCTTGATGATCGACACGGTCCGGCAGGCCACGGTGACCATCGCCGAATCGCTGGCGGTGGCGTTGGTGCTGGCGCTGGTGCTCCAGGTGCCGGTCGCGGTGTTGGTGTGCTGGCCTTGATCGGCGCCGCACACGAACGGCTGCGGACGCGGATACGTCCACACGTACGGTCCGTTGCCGAGGCTGAAGCTATGGTCCGGATTGTTCGGCAGGATCGAGTCGTCGATCGCGAAAGTATCGCCGTAGCTCTCGGCCGGGTTGGCCGGGATCGTGAACGGCGCGCTCGCGGTGAAGGTGTAGCTCGTGGTGCCTCCGCTGCTGCCGTCGTCGCTGCAGTCGCAGGACTTGCGCTCGGTGGTGATGCCCGCGGCGTTGATGCCGCCGGTAGCGCTAAGCAGGAACGGATGACTGATGCTGCTCAGCTCGAACGCGTAGCTGCAGGACAGGATGATCTTGTCCGCATTCGGCGCCGGTTTGACGCAGTTGAGGGTGTCGGTGTCGCCACTGGCCGCGGTCCATTGCAGCGTGAACTGGGTCGCGCTGTTGTTGAACTGCAGGGTGTCGACGACCGCGGTGGCCTTCCAACCGAAGCTGAAGGGGTCCTTGACCGTGATGGTGCCGGCGACGCGGTACAGGCCGCGGGTGGTCGGCGTCGCGGTGACGGTGTACTCGACCTGGTGGCTGTCGCCGTCGAGCATGGTGATGCTTTCTGGCGTTACGGTCTTTTCGATCTGCCAGTCGGTGTAGCGCTTCCAGCTGGCCTCAGCGGTCTTGACGCCGGTGGGCTTGGGCAGGAAGCAGAACGCGACATGGCTGACGCCCGCGGGTTCGCCGCTGGAGTTGTTCGGCGCATGCAGATTGATGTCGCTGAGGACCGCAGGGTCGTAGTGGAAGACGTTATAAGCGTTGCCGCCCTTGACCACGATGTAGTCCATCGGGATGGTCGAAGTGAAGCCGATGTACTTGTTTTGCCCGGAGGGCGTGTAGTTGAAGGTGATGGTCTGGCCGTTGCCCAGGTTGTAGACCTGGCCGTCGATGGGTGCGCCGCCGGAACTGGCCCCGCCGCCCTGCCAGGTGCCGACGCCGGGTAGGTCGTCGCAACTGGTGAAGTTGCCGGGGTAGGTGGTGGGTTGCACCGAGGCGGCCCAAGCCGCGGTTGGCAAGGCTCCGACGGAAGCCATTAGCAGCGCCGCTGCGAGCAGCGGACGCCAGCGTCGGTTGGTGGACATGTCAGAACTCCGTGAGCGGGGCAGTAGGCGCCCAGTTCTTCGCGCTCGGTAGCTCGGCCATGCCGCCCCCTAGTACGGATCGGCATCCGTGGCTTTGCGACGCCGGCTCGCGCCGGTTGTGCCTTTTTCGAGTCCTGTACAACGGCGGCACCCGCTTCCCCTGGCGGGCGCCGCGACGGCACTGCAGAGCGCTGTATCGGCAACGCCCTCCCCAGGTACCGCTAGGCCGGACTATACGCCGCATTTTGCGACGTCAATCACATTATTTGAGCCGGACGACGAACGGTCGCCGATTGCGATGGGCGGCCCGCGCAGGCCTCCGGAGTGGCCGGTTTCTGCCGTCGCTGCCGTTGTTGCGCCCCTCGCGTCTGGCGACCGCCCCAGGGACGGAGGGGATTAAGCGAGCTTAATCCCCTCCGTCCCTTTCGCTCCCTTTCGCTCGCCGCTCGCTCGTCAGTCCCCGCTCAGCCCCGGGGTCCAAGCGCCGGCCGATATCCGACATAATTCAACGATGACGAATACCGCCTTCTCCGATCCGCTGGTCATCGCCGGCAAGACCTACCGCTCGCGCCTGTTGACCGGCACCGGCAAGTTCACCGACCTCGAACAGACCCGCCTGGCCACCGAGGCCGCCGGCGCCGAAATCGTGACCGTGGCGATCCGCCGCACGAACATCGGCCAGAACCCGGGCGAACCCAACCTGCTCGACGTGCTGCCGCCGGACCGCTACACCCTGCTGCCCAACACCGCCGGCTGCTACACCGCCGACGACGCGGTGCGCACCTGCCGCCTGGCGCGCGAGCTGCTCGACGGCCACAAGCTGGTCAAGCTGGAAGTGCTGGGCGACCAGCGCACCCTGTTCCCGGACGTGGTCCAGACCCTGGCCGCGGCCGAGACCCTGGTCAAGGACGGCTTCGACGTGATGGTCTACACCTCCGACGACCCGATCCTGGCCAAGCGCCTGGAGGAGATCGGCTGCGTCGCGGTGATGCCGCTGGCCGCGCCGATCGGCTCCGGCCTGGGCGTGCAGAACCGCTACAACCTGCTGGAGATCGTCGAGAACGCCAAGGTGCCGATCCTGGTCGACGCCGGCGTCGGCACCGCCTCGGACGCGGCGATCGCGATGGAACTGGGCTGCGACGGCGTGCTGATGAACACCGCCATCGCCGGCGCCCGCGACCCGATCCTGATGGCGCATGCGATGAAGCTGGCGATCGAGGCCGGCCGCGCCGCGTTCAAGGCCGGCCGGATCCCGCGCAAGCGCTACGCCAGCGCCTCCTCGCCGGTGGACGGATTGATCGGCTGATGACGGACTCCGGCTCCAGGGACAAACCCGGCTCGGGCGAAGGCAAGGTCCCGCCCAAGCCATTCACGATCGAGGAAGGCCGCCGCCAGGTGCGCAGCTTCGTGCTGCGCCAGGGCCGCTTCACCCCGGCCCAGCAGCGCGCCTTCGATGAGTTGTGGCCGCGCTTCGGCATCGACTACCAGGGCGCGCCGCGCGACTACGACGCGATCTTCGGCCGCCAGGCCAGGCGCGTGCTCGAAATCGGCTTCGGCAACGGCGAGGCGCTGCGCTACGCCGCCCAGCACGACCGCGAGCGCGACCTGATCGGCATCGAGGTCCACGCCCCCGGCGTCGGCCGGCTGCTGAACGCCCTGGCCGAGGACGCCAGCGACCACGTTCGCCTGTACCACCACGACGCGGTCGAGGTGCTCAACCAGGAAATCGCCGACGGCTCGCTGGACGAGATCCGGATCTACTTCCCCGATCCGTGGCACAAGAAGCGCCACAACAAGCGCCGCCTGGTCCAGCCGGCGTTCGCGCAGTTGCTGGTGCGCAAGCTCGCCGCCGACGGCCGCTTGCACCTGGCCACCGATTGGCAAGACTATGCCGAGCAGATGTGGGACGTGCTCGACGCCACCACCGGCCTGGCCAACCGCGCCGGCCCGCGCGGCAGCGTGCCGCGGCCGGACTGGCGCCCGCAGACCCACTTCGAGACCCGCGGCCAGAAGCTCGGCCACGGCGTCTGGGATCTGTTGTACGACCGAGTCCGGGAATCGGGAATGGAGAATGGGGAATAGGACCGGAGACTGGCTTGGAAACCGTGGCGGACTATTCGCGACATTCGCAAAGGCCCGAATCGCCGGTCGGCGGGTTCGTTCGCTTTAACGATTCCCAACTCCCCATTCCCCATTCCCGCCGCTGATGGACACCGCCCTCGCGCTCACCACCGACATGAAGCTCGTTCTCGGGCTGGTGGTGTTCACGATGGCGATGTTCCTGTTCGAGCGCATCCGCGCCGACGTGGTCGCGCTGGTCGTGCTGGTGCTGCTCGGCCTGTCCGGGCTGGTCGAGCCGGACGAGTTGTTCAACGGCTTCTCCGGCAACGCGGTGATCAGCATCATCGCGACCATGATCCTCGGCGCCGGGCTCGACCGCACCGGCGCCCTGAACCGGCTGGCCGGCTGGCTGCTGCGGCGCGCGCACGGCATCGAACAACGCCTGTTGCTGCTGACCACCGCGGTGGCCGGGCTCAATTCCTCGTTCATGCAGAACCCGTCGGTGATGGCGC
This sequence comes from Lysobacter sp. BMK333-48F3, assembly GCF_019733395.1. Taxonomy (NCBI): domain Bacteria; kingdom Pseudomonadati; phylum Pseudomonadota; class Gammaproteobacteria; order Lysobacterales; family Lysobacteraceae; genus Lysobacter; species Lysobacter sp. BMK333-48F3. Next base: position 364,914 of record NZ_JAIHOO010000001.1, read on the forward strand.
TGTACATGCCGGTCGCCTCGCGCCTGTCCTCGCGCACCGGCCTGTCGCTGCCGCGGCTGCTGTTGCCGATCGCGGCCGCGATCGTGATGGGCGGCGCGCTGACCATGGTCGGCAATTCGCCGCTGATCCTGCTCAACGACTTGCTGCTCAACGCCAACAGCAACCTGCCCTCGGGCGCGGCGACCATCGAGCCCTTGAAGATGTTCGCGCCGCTGCCGATCGGCCTGGCCCTGCTCGCCGCCTCGCTGGCCTACTTCCATTTCTTCGGCGACAAGCTGCTGCGCGACGACGGCGAGAAGGGTGCGACGCCGGCCCGTACCCAGAGCTATTTCGCCAAGGCCTACGGCATCGAGGGCGACGTCTACGAGCTCACCGTCACCGCCGACAGCCCGCTGGTCGGCATGTCGCTGGGCGAGGCCGAGGCCCTGCGCGGCGCGCCGCTGCTGCTGGCGTTGAAGAGCGACAACGAATCGCGCCTGGCGCCGCCGGCCGACACCCGGATCTGGGTCGGCAGCGTGCTCGGCGCGATGGGGCCGAAGCAGCAGGTCGCCGACTTCGCCCAGAACCATTTCCTGCGCCTGTCCTCGCGCCTGCGCAACTTCGCCGACCTGTTCAATCCCAGCCGCGCCGGCATTTCCGAGGCGGTGGTGCCGGCGACCTCGGGCTACATCGGCAAGACCGCCGGCGACCTGCACCTGCGCAAGCAGTCCGGGCTGAGCCTGCTGGCGATCAACCGCGACAAGAGCGTGCTGCGCGAGAACGTGCGCAGCGTGCCGATGCGCGCCGGCGACATGCTGGTGTTCCACAGCATCTGGACCGACCTGGCCAGCGCTGCGGCGAGCAAGGACCTGGTGGTGGTCACCGACTACCCCAAGGGCGAGCAGCGCCCGCACAAGCTCAAGATCGCCCTGGCGATCTTCGCCGTGGCCATGCTGCTGGCGCTGTCCTCGCGCCTGCCGGTGTCGATCGCGCTGATGACCGGCGTGGCCGGGATGCTGATCGCCGGGGTGATCAACATCGACGAGGCCTACGCGGCGATCAACTGGAAGACCGTGTTCCTGATGGCCTGCCTGATTCCGCTGGGCTGGGCGATGGATTCCAGCGGCGCGGCGGCGTGGATCGCGGGGCACAGCATCGAGCGGCTGCCGCACGGGACGCCGGTGTGGCTGCTGGAGATATTGGTCGGACTGCTGACCACGGCCTTCTCATTAGTGATCAGCCACGTCGGCGCGACCATCGTGGTGGTGCCGCTCGCGGTCAACCTGGCCCTGGCGGCCGGCGGCAACCCGACCGCGTTCGCGCTGATCGTAGCGCTGTCGGCGTCGAACAACTTCATGACCGCGTCCAACCCGGTGATCTCGATGATCACCGGCCCGGCCGGCTACAGCGGCAAGGAACTGTGGAAGATCGGCGGCCCGTTGTCGCTGATCTACACCGTGGTGACGGTGCTGATGGTCAACGTGTTGTTCTGGGGCAAGTAGGCGGGCCAGCAGCAGCGGGCGGCCTGGACGCGGGTTTGGGCGAGCAAGAGCAAATCCCCCCCTGCCCCCCTTTTTCAAAGGGGGGAATGCTTCGGCGGGATTCGTCGCAGCCACAAGAGGAATGCTTCGGCGGGATTCGTCGTATCCACGAGGGGGAATGCTTCGGCGGGTTCGTCGCATCCACGAGAGGAGTGCCTGCGCACGGCCCCGCTGCCTACCCGAATCGCTCACGCCGCAACGTCGCCACCTATCAGCTTCCCCCCTTTGAAAAAGGGGGGCCAGGGGGGATTTGCTTTTGAGCTTTTGAGCTGTGCAGTCTTCGAACCCTACCCGCTCACCCCAGCCACACCGCCCCGTCGCGTACCGTCACCGCGACCGCGCGCAGCGCTTCGCCGCGGCAGGGGCCGGCGGTGCACAGCCCGGCTTGCAGTTCGAAGCTGGCGCCGTGCGCGGCGCAGACCAGCAGGCCGTCCTTGCTCTTGAGGAACTGGCCCGGCGCCCAGTCCAGACGGCGTCCGGCATGCGGGCAGATGTTGAGCCAGGCGCGCACGGCGTCGCCGTCGCGGTACAGCACCAGCGATTCGGCGTCGCCGTCGAGGGTCGCCTCGACTTCGGCGAAACCGCCGTCGGCCAGGCGCTCGAGGGCGATCAATAGTTGACCGCCGGGGTCGCTGCCGCCGGCCGGGTTTAACGAAGTTCTCACACCCTCGTCCATGCCTGCAACGATACTCACGTGTCCGGCGAATGGCCGCATTGTCTCACGACACCCGAAATGTTTGCCCACAGCTTCCGCTTCACCGATCACCGGTCGCAATGGAATGCGTTCCAGTCGCGCATGCGCAGCGCTTTCGAGCCGCGCAAGCCGCGCCATCGCCTCCTGCGGTTCGCGCTCGGCGTGGTCGGGCTGGGGCTGCTCGCCTTGCTGGTGATGTTCAGCGTGTTCGTCGGCGCGGCGATGATCGCCGCCGGCCTGGGCTACAAGCTGTGGAAGCGCCGCGGCCGGCCGGTCGCGCGCAGCCGCGGCGGCCGCGACGTGGTCGAAGGCGAGTACCGCGTCGTCGCGCCGGCCCTGCTCGGCCGCTCTTCCACGCCGAATGCCCGCTGAGCCCATGACCGACGTCGTCGCGGCGCCGCCGCTCACCCGCATTCCGGTCCGCGGCGCCGATGTCGCCGACGGCACCTTCTTCCCGGTCCGCCGCGTCTACTGCGTCGGACGCAACTTCGCCGAACACGCGCGCGAAATGGGCGCGGCGGTGCCGACTTCGGCCGCCGACCGCGGCCGGCCGGTGTTCTTCCTCAAGCCGCACGACGCGATCGAGCTCGGCGAGGACGTGCCCTACCCGCCCGGCACCGACGACCTGCACCACGAGGTCGAACTGGTGGTCGCGATCGGCCGCGACGCGCCGCTCGGCGAACTGTCCGTCGCCGACGCGCCGGGGCTGATCTACGGCTACGCAGTCGGCCTGGACCTGACCCGCCGCGACCTGCAGGCGCAGGCCAAGGCCAAGGGCCTGCCCTGGGACATCGGCAAGGCCTTCGACCACGCCGCCCCGATCAGCGCCATCGTACCGGCCGCCGACGTCGGCGAGCTCGGCGCGCGCGCGCTGACCCTGGAGGTCAACGGCGAGCTGCGCCAGCGCGGTTCGCTCGACGACCTGGTCTGGAACGTCGAGGAAATCCTGCACGAGCTGTCGCGCCTGTACGCGCTGCGCGCCGGCGACCTGGTCTACATGGGCACCCCGTCCGGGGTCGGCCCGCTGCAGCCGGGCGACCGCTATCGGGCGACGCTGGAAGGCGTGGCCGAACTCCACGGCCGCATCACTCCGGTCCGGGCATAGTCCGCGCCGGCGCGATGGCGCCTCATTCATGTCGTCAACCAGGGAGAGCATGCGATGGGCATGATCAGCGAGTTCAAAGAGTTCATTGCGCGCGGCAACGTGGTCGACCTGGCGGTCGGCGTGGTGATCGGCGCGGCGTTCGGCAAGATCGTCACCGCCCTGGTCGACGGCATCGTCATGCCCGCGGTCGGTTATTTCAGCGGCGGGGTCAACGTCAGCGACTGGAAGCACGTGCTCAAGCCGGCCCAGTTGGACGCCGCCGGCAAGGAAGTCGCGGCCGAGGTCGCGATCAAGTACGGCAGCTTCCTGCAGACCGCGATCGACTTCGTCCTGATCGCGTTCGTGATCTTCCTGTTCCTCAAGGCCTACAACCGCCTGCGCAAGCCGGCCGCCGACGCCCCGGCCGCGGTGCCGGAAGACGTGCTGCTGCTGCGCGAAATCCGCGACTCGCTGAAGAAGTAAGCCGCATACGCCGCAACTGCGAACGGCCGCGCCCTGCGCGGCCGTTCGCGTTTGCGCCCAGCGCTTTTGTAGGAGCGGCGTGAGCCGCGACAGCAGAAGCGATTGACGCCAGCGCGGCGTCCGAAGCCGGTGTCGCCGTGCGCCGGCTCGTTTGCTCACCGAATCGGTCTTCGGACAAGACGCTCTCGCACACCGCTGCGGCTGTCGCGGCTCATGACCGAAGGAAATCCCTGTGGGACGCCGCTCCTACAGAAAGCGCGCATACCGCCAATTTCGGCAAAGCGTTGCCGCGATCGCCTCAAACGCGGCGATAGCCAGCGACAAAAACCGCTCAAGTCCGACGTGACTTTCCTCAGATAGCGACGCCCATCGCGGTTGCTAAGCTCGCGGTTTCGCCTTATGCCGACCGACCTCCCGGGCGGCGGGCCAGCACCAGGAGATGGGGATGCGCGCACCGTTGTGGGCAGCGTTGGCTGCCGTGTTGTTCTCGGGTTCGATCGCGGCCGGCCATGCCGCGGCCGCCCAGCGCGAAACGCGCATTCCGCAGACCGCGCTGGACGCCGTGCCCGAGCTGCGCGAACGCGCCCTGGCCAGCGACCTGGGCTATCGCATCACCGAGTCGCTGACCACCGAAGTCGGCCCGCGCCTGGCCGGCAGCGAGGCCGATGCGCGCGCGGTGCAGTGGGCGCAGGCCAAGTTCAAGGAGCTGGGCTTCGACAAGGTCTGGATCGAACCGGTGACCTTCCCGAAGTGGGAGCGCCGCAGCGAACACGCCGAAGTGCTGGGCGTCCATCGCCAGCCGTTGGCGCTGACCGCGCTGGGCGGCAGCCCGGCCGGCAAGGTCGAGGCGCAGGTGGTGCGCTTCGCCGACCTGGCCGCGCTGGAGGCCGCACCGGCCGGTTCGCTGGCCGGCAAGATCGCCTTCGTCGATTACCGCATGGAGCGGGCCCGCGACGGCGCCGGCTACGGCCCCGGCGGGCGGGTGCGCAGCCGCGGTCCGTCGGCGGCGATCCGCGCCGGCGCTTCGGCCTTCCTGATGCGCTCGGCCGGCACCGACTCGCACCGCAATCCGCACACCGGCATCACCCGCTTCGACGACGGCCTGACCCCAATTCCCTCGGCCGCACTGGCCGCGCCCGACGCCGACCAGCTCGCCCGCCTGGCCGCGCGCGGGCCGGTGCAGGTGCGCGTCGCCCTGGACTGCGGTTGGGACGGCCAGGCCAGTTCGCACAACGTGATCGGCGAGATCCGCGGCAAGAGCAAGCCCGACGAAGTGGTGATCATCGGCGGCCACCTGGATTCCTGGGACCTGGGCACCGGCGCGATCGACGACGGCGCCGGCGTCGGCCTGACCATGGCCGCGGCCAAGCTGATCGGCCAGACCAAGCTGCGTCCGGCGCGCAGCGTGCGGGTGATCGCCTTCGCCAACGAGGAACAGGGCCTGCACGGCGGCAAGGCCTACGCGCTCAAGCACGCCAAGGACGTGGCCAAGCACCAGATCGGCGCCGAGAGCGACTTCGGCGCGGGCCGCATCTACGCCTATTCCAGCTCGGCGCCGGACTACGCCCGGGCGGCGGACAAGCAGATCGCCGAGGCGCTGGCGCCGCTGGGCATCGAGCACACGCCCGGCAAGGGCGGCCCGGGCCCGGACATCTCGCCGTTCGCGGCCGGCGGCCTGGCCTGGGCGCGGCTGGCGCAGGACGGCAGCGACTACTTCGACTACCACCACACGCCCGACGACACCCTGGACAAGATCGACCCCAAGGCGCTGGCGCAGAACGTCGCCGCCTACGCGGTGTTCGCCTATCTGGCGGCCTCGGCCGAGGGCGATTTCGGCAGCGCGCCGAAGCAGGTGACGCCGCCGGAGGAGTGAGGCTCCAAGAGCGGGAACGAGTAGAGAGGAACGAGCGGGGTCCGCTCGTTCCTTTTTTTTGCCGCCGGAGCGGCGCGCTCGGGGACGGAGGGGGTTAAGCGCGCTTAACCCCCTGCGGCCCCTGCCCTATCGGCGCGGATAGTTTCTGCTCGGTCACAGAATCGTCGCGAAGCGCGCCCGGTTGCGGCCGCGCTTTGCGTTATTCCAGGACGCACGGCTGCATGCCGCTCACTTTCACAGGGGGAATCCAATGCCGGACACCGTCGTAAATCCGCAAATCACCGACGCCATCACCCAGGCCAACGTCAAAGTCCTCGGCCAAGCGCCGGCCATGGCGATGGGCTCGATCTACCAGTCGGTCGCGCACGCGCTTTCGATCCTGTACATGGACGCCGTGACCGGCCAACAGCAGCTGCAGATCACCGCGCAGGCGTCCCTGACCCAGGGCGTGATGCAGCTGTATAGCGTGGACACCGCGTCCGACGCAGGCCCGCAACAAGTGGAGACCGCCGTGAACGACACCGCACAAGCGCTGAACGCCTTCGCCTCGACCAAGAACGCCCAGTTCGGCGGCGAAGTCTCCGGCCAGGTCAAGGACGCGGTGAATTTCACCCAGGAAAAGGTCCTGAGCGCGGCGGGCGATTTCGCCTATGGCCAGCGCGCCTGCAGCGACGCCTTCGTCGCCGCCCTGGAGCAGGTCGGCGCCGCCCAGCACCGGCAGCGGATGCAGGTGCTGCAGGAAGCCGCCAGCGCGGTGTGCCTGAGCGCGATGCTGAAGTCGCCGGAGCAGGCCGAGGCTTACGCCGAGCTGCTGGAACGGATCAAGCGGCTGGTCTGAAACCGCGCCGCGGCGGCGCGTGCGCTCAACGGCGCGCGCGCCACGCCGCCAGCAGCACCGCGGTGGCCGCGGCGACGTTGAGGCTTTCGACCTGGCCCGAACCCGGAATCGACAGGCGCTGGTCGCAGGCCGCGGCCAGTTCGCGGTCCATGCCCTCGCCCTCGGCGCCGAGCACGTAGACCAGGCGCTCGGGCAGCGGCGCGCGGAACAGATCGTCGCCGCCCTTCACCACCGTCGCGGCCAGGGCGAAGCCGGCGCCGCGCAACTGCGCCAGGGCATTGTCGCTGCGGCCCATGCGCACCATCGGCACCGCTTCGGCGCCGCCCTCGGCGACCCGCGCGGCGGCGCCGGACAGGGCCAGGCTCGCCTCTTTCGGCAACAGCACCGCGCTCACGCCGAAATGCGCGGCCGAGCGCAGGATCGCGCCGAGGTTGTGCGGATTGCCGACCCCGTCCAGCCACAGCGCCAGCTGCGGCCCGGCCGGCAGATCGCGCAGCCATTCCGACAGCGACACCGGCTCTTCGCGCAATACATCGGCGACCACGCCTTCGTGGTGGCTGCTCGCCGCCAGGCGGTCCAGGTCTTCCTGCTCGACCACCCGGTAACCGACCCGGTTGGCCACGCACCAGGCCAGCAGCGGCTGCAATTGCGGGATCCGCGGCGCGTCCAGATACAGCTTGCGGATCGCCTGCGGACGGCGCGCGTACACCGCGCGGATCGCGTTGAGCCCGTACAGGCGCACCTCGGCGTCGCGGCGCGCGCGCTGCGGCGAGGGCGCGTCGTAGCCTTCGTCGTCGCCGTCCTCGAAACGGGCGCGGACCTCGTCGCGGGCCCGATGGCCGGCGCGCTCCGGTCGCGGCGCGCGCTCGCCGTCGCGGCCGGCGTCGCGATAAGGGCCGTCGCCGTGGCGATGGCGCTGCTCGCGGCGTTCCGAACGCGAATGCGGATGGGCGTGGCCGCGGTGCGGCACGGCGTCGCGACTGTGCGGCTCTTCGCCGGCCGGCCGCGGCGGCCGCGCGTCGTCGCGGCGCTCATCGCGACGGGGCGCGCTGCGCCAGGGGCTCTCGCCCGTGCCGCCGGGCTTGCGCGGGCCGCGCGGGGGATCATGTCGCATCGTCCAGACTCCTTCTAACCTTAGCGAACACCCGCAGATCGTGCAGTTGCCCGCGCTTGTACACGGCGCAGCGTTGCGCGCCTTCTTCGTCGAAACCGTTCTTCAACAGCACCCGCGCCGAGGCCGGGTTGTGGTCGAGCACCGTCGCATACAGGCGATACAGCGACAGCTCGCGCATCGCCCAGGGCGCATACGCGGCGACCACCCGGGTCATCACGCCGCCGCCCCACAGCCGGCGGCCGAGCCAATAGCCGAACTCGGCGCAATGGGCGCGCTCGCCCTGGCCCGGACGCGCGCCGATGCCGCCGACCGCCTGGCCGTCGACCTCGATCGCGAACACCGAGGCGTTCAGATCGACCACCTCGCCGGCAAGGAAGCGCTCGCCGTCCTGGCGCGTGTAGGGATAGGGAAAACGGTCGCTGGTCGCGCGCGAAACCTGCTCGTCGTGCGCGTGCGCCACCAGGCTGTCCAGGTCGTCGCGGCGCCAGCGGCGCAGGACGAAGCCGTCGCCCGTGAGGGGGCCGGCAGGGGAAGCGGGGGCGTTCATGCGGTAAGCCTAATTAGCCGGCCGCCGGCCTGCAAACGGCAAGCCGAAATGCCGCTCCGCTCCCTTGTAGGAGCGGCGTGAGCCGCGACAGCCGAAGCTGCAGACGAAAGCGCACGGGCCGAAGCCCGGAACCCCGGCCAGCCGTCGCCTTTGCCGTTCATCCGGTCTGCGGACACGACGCTTGCGTACACCGCTTCGGTTGTCGCGGCTCACGCCGCTCCTACAAAAGCCCGTCAGGCGTGGCCACCGGCCTGCGGGGTTTCCTGTTCCAGCTTCTCCAACTCGTGCGCGACGGCTTCGGGCGACTTGGTGTAGCGCGCCAGCAACACGTAGAACGCCGGCACGATGAACAGCGACAGCAAGGTCGAGAACGAGACGCCGAAGATCACCACCACGCCGATCGTCGCCCGGCTGGCCGAGCCGGGACCGCCGGCCAGCACCAGCGGCACCGCGCCGACCACGGTCGCGATCGAGGTCATCAGGATCGGCCGCAACCGCACCGCCGAGGCCTCGACGATCGCGTCGTGGATCGACCGGCCTTCATCGCGCAACTGGTTGGCGAACTCGACGATCAGGATGCCGTTCTTCGCCGCCAGGCCGACCAGCATGACGATGCCGATCTGGCTGAACAGATTGAGCGTGCCGCCGGTCATCCACAGGCCGAGCAAGGCGCCGAGCACGCCCAGCGGCACGGTCAGCATGATCACGAACGGATGGATGAAGCTTTCGAACTGCGCCGCCAGCACCAGATACACCACCAGCAAGGCCAGGGTGAAGGTCATCAGCACCGCGCCGCCGGCCTTCTGGTATTCGCGCGACTCGCCCTTCCAGTCGATCTGGGCCTGCTCCGGCAGTTCCTCGGCCACCACCTGATTGAGCCAGGCGATCGCCTCGCCCATGGTGTAGCCCGGCGCGAGGCCGGCGCTGATGGTGATCGCGCGCAGGCGGTTGAAGCGGTTCAGGCTGCCGGGCTCGGCCAATTCGTTGAGCGTGACCAGGTTCGATAGCGGCACCAGGCCGCCGTCGCGGGCGCGCACCTGGATCGCCGCCAGGTCTTCCGGCGAGGCGCGCAGCACCCGGTCGGCCTGGGCGATCACGTCGTACTCCTCGCCGTTCTGGACGAAGGTGGTGACCCGGCGCGAGCCCATCAGGGTCTCCAGGGCGTGGCCGATGTCGGTGACGCTGACGCCGAGGTCGGCGGCGCGCTGGCGGTCGATCTCGACCCGCATCTGCGGCCGGGTTTCCTTGTAGTCCGAGTCGGCCGAGAACATGCCCTTGTTCTGTTCGATCCGCGCCAGCAGGCGGTCGCGCCACTGCGCCAGTTGCGCGTACTCGGGGCCGCCGAGCACGATCTGGATCGGCTGGCCGCGGGTGCGCACCAGGCCGCCGCCGACCTGCGGCAGCGCGCGCACGCCGGTCAGCTGGCCGAGCTCGGCGCGCAGGCTGTCGGCGACCTGGGCCGTGCTCTGCTCGCGCTTGTCCCAGTCCTGCAGGAACACCGCGATCCGGCCGGTATGCATTTCCTCGCTGGCGCCGAAGCCGCCGGGCACGCGCGGGTTGTAGCGCTGGATGGTCTGGTCCGGGCCGGTGTGCGAGGCGACGATCTTCTCGACCTGCTGCACCTGCTTGACCGTGTAGTCGAAGCCGGCGCCTTCCGGGCCGAGGATCGAGATCTGGAACGAGCCGCGGTCTTCCTGCGGCGCCAGTTCCGAGGGCACCAGCTTGAACAGGCCGAAGCTCAGCGCCAGCGCGGCCAGCATCAGCGCGCCGAACAGCCACGGCCGCTCGACGCTGTGGTCGAGCAGGCGCCGGTAGCGGCGGCCGATGCCGTCCAGGCGCGCGTTGACCCAGCGGTTGATCGGGTTGGACTTCTCTTCGCTGTGCGGACGCACGAACTTGGACGACATCATCGGCGTCAGGGTCAACGCGACGAAGGCCGACAGCGCGACCGCGCCGGCCAGGGCCACCGACAGCTCGCGGAACAGCCGCCCGGTGTTGCCTTCCATGAAGCCGACCGGCAGGAACACCGCGACCAGCACCGCGGTGGTCGCGATCACCGCGAACGCCACCTGCTTGGTGCCGCGCGCGGCGGCGACCAGCTTGGGCTCGCCCAGGTCGGCACGGCGCTGGATGTTCTCCAGCACCACGATCGCGTCGTCGACCACCAGGCCGATGCACAGCACCAGCGCCAGCAGGGTCAGCAGGTTGATCGAGAAGCCGAACGCGTACAGCGGGATGAAGGCCGCGATCAGGCATACCGGCACCGTCACCGCCGGGATCAGCGCGGCGCGGAAGCTGCCCAGGAACAGCCAGATCACGATCAACACCAGGGCCATCGCCTCGAACAGCGTGTGGTACACGCGCTCGACCGCCGACTCGATGAAGATGGTGGTGTCGAAGGCGACGAAGATGTCGGTGCCTTCCGGCAGGCTGGGCCGGATCACGTCGGCCTCGTCGCGGATCGCCCGGGCCACGTCCAGGCTGTTGGCGGTGGAAGTCTTGACGATGCCCAGGCCGATGTTGGGCTCGCCGTTGCTGCGGTAGTAGGCGCGGCGCTCGGCCGAGTCGAGCTGGATCCGGGCCACGTCGCCCAGCCGCACCACATAGCCGTCGGCGCCCTTGCTCAGCGGAATCTGGGCGAAGTCTTCGGGCTTCTGGTAGCTGCGCGCCACGCGCAGGGTGAAGTCGCGCGATTCCGATTCGATCCGGCCGGCCGGCAGTTCGACGTTCTCGGCGCGCAGCGCGGCCTCGACCTCGTTGACGGTGATGCCGCGCGCGGCCAGCGCGTTCTGGTCCAGCCAGATCCGCATCGCGTAGCGCTGCTGGCCGCCGATCCGCACCTGAGCCACGCCGTCGACCGAGGACAGCCGGTCGACCACGTAGCGCTCCGCATAGTCGGACAGCTGCAGCGTGTCCATCTGCTTGGAGCTCATGTTCAACCACAGGATCGGGTCGGCGTCGCTCTCGACCTTCTCGATCTGCGGCGGGTCGGCCTCTTCCGGCATCCGGTTCGACACCCGGCTGACCGCGTCGCGCACGTCGTTGGCGGCGGCCTCGATCTCGCGCTGCAGGGTGAACTCGATGCTGATCGAGGCGCGGCCGTTGACGCTGCGCGACTCGATGCTTTCGATGCCCTCGATGCCGGCCAGGGCGTCCTCCAGCACCTGGGTGATGCGGGTTTCCACCACCGCCGCCGAAGCGCCGGGATAGGTCACGTCGACCGAGACCACCGGCGGGTCGATCGCCGGCAATTCGCGCAGGGTCAGGCGCGAGAACGCCATCACCCCGAGCACGATCAGCAGCAGGCTCATCACCGTGGCGAACACGGGACGGCGGATCGAAACGTCGGAGAGCATCACCGGCCGTCGCTCCGGCCGTCGCGGCGCTTGGGCGCGATGTAGACCGGCGCCGGCTTGGCGCCGTCGCGGTCTCGCTCGGCGGCGGCCGGGTCCGCCGCCGCGTCATCGCGCGCCGCGCCCGGCAATGCCGGCAGCAGCGCGCGCAGCCATTCGGACAGGCGCGAGGGCTCAGTCATGCTTGCGGCCCTGCTCGCCGGCGGCCTGGGCCGCAGGCGCCTTGCCGGTGGCGGCGGCGATCTTGCTGCCGACGCGCAGCTTGCCGGTGCCGTCGACGACGATGCGGTCGCCGACCTTCAGGCCTTCGACGATTTCGGCCAGTCCCTCGCGGCGCGCGCCGACCCGCACGTCGGCGCGCTCCACCGTCTGGTCGGGCTGGACCCGGAACACGTAGGAATCGGTACCGACCTGGACCACCGCGATCTCCGGCACCAGCAAGGCCTGGCGCTCGGGCTGCAGCAGGGTCACCTGGATCAGCATGCCCGGGCGCAGCAGGTGCTCGGGGTTGGCGAACTCGCCGCGCACGGTGATCGCGCGCGTGGCCGGATCGACCCGCGCATCGACCGTGCCGACCGTGCCTTCGAACTTGCGCCCCGGATAGGCGGCGCTGCCGCCGTCGACGCGCTGGCCGCGGGCCAGGCTCGCCAGGCGGGTTTCCGGCACCGGGAAATCGACATAGACCCGGTCGGTGTCGTCGAGGGTGGCGATCGGCGTGCCCGGGGTGACCAGCGAGCCGGGGCTGACCTGGCGGATGCCGAGCACGCCGGCGAACGGCGCGCGGATCACCCGGTCGCCGATGTCGGCTTTCATCTGTTCGACCCGGGCGCGGGTGGCATCGCGGGTGGCGCGCTGGGTGTCCAGCGCCGAGCGCGCGATCAGCTGCTGCGCGGCCAGCTCGCTCTGGCGCTGGTACAGGGTGTCGGCCTCCTTGGCGGCGGCCTCGGCCTGGGCCAGGGCGGCCTGCTGGGCCTTGCCGCTGAGGGTGACCAGCGAGGCGCCGGCGGCGACCCGGTCGCCGCTGTCGAAGTGCACGGTCTGGACGATTTCGCTGACCTTGGCAGTGACCGTGATCGACTCGCGCGCCTTGACGTTGCCCAGCGCCTGCAGGCTGTCGTTCCACGGCCGCAGCCGCACCGATTCGACCGTCACCGGCACCGGCCGGTCGCCGCCCTGGCCGCCTGCGGCAAGGGCGAGCGCGGAAGCGAGGACGAAACACAGGGGAAGGCCGGTACTGGATCGCATGCGGTTCTCTGAACGGGGGCCCGGAGGGGCGACGGCGCGGACCGGCGCGGCCCGATCGGGGCTGCGGCGGACGGAACGCGCGGCGGACGCGACGCGCGCGGCCAGCAAACCGCGCGAGTCTAGCGGTGGGTCATGAACGCATGCGTGGGCCATTGGTTGACCACCGTATCGGCAAAGTCGTGCCGGCCATGTGTTCGGGCCGCGACCGGTGTTGCAGTCCGGTAACCGCGGCGGCGCCGCCGCGGTTACCGGACTGCAACACCGGTCGCGGCCCGAACACATGGCCGGCACGACTTTGCCGATACGGTGGTCAACCAATGGCCCACGCATGCGTTCATGACCCACCGCTAGACTCGCGCGGTTTGCTGGCCGCGCGCGTCGCGTCCGCCGCGCGTTCCGTCCGCCGCAGCCCCGATCGGGCCGCGCCGGTCCGCGCCGTCGCCCCTCCGGGCCCCCGTTCAGAGAACCGCATGCGATCCAGTACCGGCCTTCCCCTGTGTTTCGTCCTCGCTTCCGCGCCTCGCCCTTGCCGCAGGCGGCCAGGGCGAGCGCGGAAGCGAGGACGAAACACAGGGGAAGGCCGGTACTGGATCGCATGCGGTTCTCTGAACGGGGGCCCGGAGGGGCGACGGCGCGGACCGGCGCGGCCCGATCGGGGCTGCGGCGGACGGAACGCGCGGCGGACGCGACGCGCGCGGCCAGCAAACCGCGCGAGTCTAGCGGTGGGTCATGAACGCATGCGTGGGCCATTGGTTGACCACCGTATCGGCAAAGTCGTGCCGGCCATGTGTTCGGGCCGCGACCGGTGTTGCAGTCCGGTAACCGCGGCGGCGCCGCCGCGCCGGCCGGCGAAGTTCATACTCGCAGCACTTCCCCCAAGGATTAGGTCAGGAGTCTTCGCCATGATCCACGACAGCATTCTCGACACCGTCGGCCGCACGCCGGTGGTGCGCCTGCACCGCCTCGCCCCCGACCACGTGACCCTGTACGCCAAGGTCGAGGCCTTCAACCCCGGCGGTTCGGTCAAGGACCGCCTGGCCCTGGCGATCGTGCTCGACGCCGAGGCGCGCGGCCTGCTCAAGCCCGGCGACACCGTGATCGAAGCGACCTCGGGCAACACCGGCGTGGCCCTGGCGATGGTCTGCGCCGCGCGCGGCTACAAGTTCGTGGCGACGATGAGCGAGACCTTCTCGATCGAGCGGCGCAAGCTGATGCGCGCCTACGGCGCCAAGGTGATCCTGACCCCGGCCGCCGAACGCGGCAGCGGCATGGTCCGGCGCGCCGCCGAACTGGCGCAGAAGCACGGCTGGTTCCTGGCCCGCCAGTTCGAGAACCCGGCCAACCCCGCCTACCACCGCAGCACCACCGCCGCGGAAATCCTGCAGGACTTCGCCGGCCGCCGGCTGGATCATTTCGTCAGCGGCTGGGGCACCGGCGGCACCCTCACCGGGGTCGGCGAGATGCTGCGCCTGGCCCGCCCCGAAGTGCAGATCACCGCCTGCGAGCCGGCCGGCGCGGCCCTGCTCAGCGGCAAGGAATGGCAGCCGCACAAGATCCAGGGCTGGACCCCGGACTTCGTCCCGGCGGTGCTCAACCGCAATGCCGCGCACGCGATCCTGTCGGTCGACGACGTGCTCGCCCGCGACACCGCGCGCCGGCTCGCCGCCGAGGAAGGCGTCTTCGTCGGCATCTCCGCCGGCGCCACCGCGGCGGCGGCGCTGGAAGTGGCGCGCACCGCCGAACCCGGCGCGGTGATCCTGGCGATGCTGCCGGACACCGGCGAGCGCTACCTCAGCACCTTCCTGTTCGAAGGCATCGCCGAGGGCAGCGACGACGAGTGGCTGGCGTCGCTGGGATAAGCGCGGTTATAGGCGTGGTTACAGGGACGGAGGGGGTTAAGCGCGCTTAACCCCCTGCGTCCCTGCGAGTTCGGAGTCATACCCGGATAAAGCCCTGGATGCCCGCCTGCGCGGGCGTGACCTCAGGCGGGATCGGCGGCGTCTCTTGCGGCTCGCCTGCGCCTCAGGCCAATACGTACCAGGCGCCGCCGGCCAGCAGGGCCGCGAGCGCGGCCCACACCAGCCAGCGTCCGCCGCCGTCGCCGGCGGCCACGGTGGCCTGCTGGCGTCCGCCGCCGCGGCCGATCCGCTGGCGCTCGTGCAGCAAGACCTGGCGCAGGGCCTCCATCGGCTCCAGGCCGTGGCGGTTCTGCAACAGTTCCAGTGCGCCCTCGCGGTCGCCGCGCAACAAGGCCATGGCGACATCGCCCGGCACCGCGGCCATCACCGGCGCGCGGCCGGAGACGAAGGCCTTGTCTTCTTCCGCCTCGAACGCTTCGACCTTGGACAGGGCGTCGCGCAGGCCCAGCCCCAGCGCCTCGCGCACCCGCTTCACCGCCTCCAGCCGGCGGCCGCTGCGCAACAGGCTCACCGCGTCGTCCGGCAGCCCGCCGGTGGTGCGCGGCGCCGATGCCGGTTCGGCCGCGGCCGGCGCGGCGTTCCAGCCGCCCGCCTCGATATAGGCCTCGACCGCCTCCTTGGCCTCGGCCAGGCGCATGCCCGGGTTGGCCTCCCGCACCAGCTTGATCGCCTCGATCGTGTGTCCGGCGCGCACCGCGGCGGCGGCGGCCGGCGGGATGGTCGGCATGGAGGTCTCGGTCATGGCATGGCTTCCCTGCGGCAAGACCCGCAGCTTACGGCCGGCGCCGGTCGCGCGCACCGGCGGTGCGCGGTCTGCGGCGCAAAAACGAAAACGCCGGCGCAGGGCCGGCGTTTTCGAAGCTGGATCAGCGGACGGGGTCGGCTCAGGCCGCCTTCTGCCACTGGCCCAGCGCGGCCAGGCCGTTGGCCTTGGCGCGCTCGTACACGGTCTGCTGGGCCTTGGCGACGTTGCCGGCCAGGTCCTGCGACCACAGCTTCAGCGCCGCCGACTGCATGGCGCGGCCGTAGGAGAACGACAGCGGCCACGGGTTCGGGCCCATCAGGTTCATCGCGTTGAGGTGGGCGGTGGCGTCCTCGTCGGACTGGCCGCCGGACAGGAACACGATGCCCGGCAGGGTCGCCGGCACGGTCGACTTCAGGCACTGCAGGGTGGCGGCGGCGACTTCCTCGACGCTGGCCTTGTCCGCGGCCAGGGTGCCCGGCAGGACCATCGAGGCCTTCAGGATGGTGCCTTCCAGCAGCACGCTGTGCTCGTACAGAGCGCCGAACAGCGAGCGCAGGGTGACTTCGGTGACTTCGAAGCAGGTGTCGATGTCGTGGCTGCCGTCCATGATCACTTCCGGCTCGACCATCGGCACCAGGCCCTGCTCCTGGCACAGCGCGGCGTAGCGCGCCAGGGCGTGGCTGTTGGCCTCGATGCAGGTGCCCGAGGGGATGTCGTCGCCGATGTTGATCACCGCGCGCCACTTGGCGAAGCGGGCGCCGAGCTTGTAGTACTCCTCCAGGCGCGCGCGCAGGCCGTCGAGGCCTTC
This sequence comes from Lysobacter sp. BMK333-48F3, assembly GCF_019733395.1. Classification (NCBI taxonomy): domain Bacteria; kingdom Pseudomonadati; phylum Pseudomonadota; class Gammaproteobacteria; order Lysobacterales; family Lysobacteraceae; genus Lysobacter; species Lysobacter sp. BMK333-48F3. Next base: position 381,137 of record NZ_JAIHOO010000001.1, read on the forward strand.
GGTGACCACTTCGCCCGGGAAACCGGCCAGCGGCTGCGGGCCCTTGTCGACCTTGATGCCCGGGATCACGCCGTTGTCCATCATGATCTTGGTGAACGGCACGCCGGCCTTGGTCGACTGGCGGATGGTTTCGTCGTACAGGATCGCGCCGGAGATGTAGTCGCCGATCTTCGGCGTGGTCAGCAGCAGCTCGCGGTAGGCGCGGCGATTTTCTTCGGTGTTGTCGATGCCGACGCCGGCGAAGCGCTTGGCGATGGTGGCGTTCGACTCGTCGATCGCGATGATGCCCTTGCCCGCGGCGACCATGGCCTGGGCGGTTTCGGCAAGCTGTTCGATGCTCATGGAGATCCTGCGGGAGCGGTGGGAAGCCCGCGATTATAGCCGCTGCCGGTGAACACTGCCCTGACTGCGCCCTGTTCAATCAGGGACTTGCGACGTGCGGCGCGGGTAACCGGTTACAAAACGGGGCGGCCGTAGCGACCGACACCGATGTCATCGGGAGCATCGCACCCCGATCCAGCCCGCAGCCGAGGCATGCGGGCCGTCAACTCGACGGCCGAGGCACGCTGCTTACACAGTTGCGTCCGCCTCCGCCCGCACGCGAGCCGACGCCGGGGCGCTCCATGCCGAAATCCCGTCGGGCACCGGCGGACGGTCTGGCCGTCCGCCGGCGGTTACACCTCAGAACGGAATGCTCTCCAGCGAGTAGCACCCGGTGTACTGGCAGAACAGATTCGACGACGGCGACGGCGTGTTGTTGTCGCCCTTCAAGATGCCGTAGTGGTGCTCGGGATCGGGCGCCGTGATCAGGTCGCTGTGCACGTCGCTCATCCGGAACCAGATCAGATAGGTCAGCCACGGCATCGCCGAGGCCTCCGGCGACTGGCTCAACTCCAGGGTGTGCTGCATCCAGTCGCGCAACTGGGTCGCCGAACGCTCCTGGCACGAGCCGGCGCTGCAGGACACTGACGAATTGCCGGCCTCGGACAGGATCACCGGCACATCGCCGTCGCCGTAATTCTCCAGCACGTCGTGGATGGCGTTGTTGGTCTGCAGCCAGCTGGCCGCGGTCGCATCGCCGAAGATGTACGGATGCCAGGACACGCCGTCGAAGTAGTCGCGCGCGCTGGTGCTGGGCCGGTTGCCGGCGGCGATGTTGGCGTAGACCGCGCCTATGAAATTGGCGATCGGCGCAAGGCTGACGTCGCCGAGCGGCGACGGCGGCGGGAAGAAGGCCAGCGCCTGCGGATTGCCGGCCTTGATGCCGCGGCGCGCATGCAGCATCAGGTCCATGGTGATGTCGACCCGGTCCTGGTCGTTGAACTGGACGCGCCCATTGGCGCAAGCGCCGGGCTGCCCCGCCAGCGGCGCCGCGAACACGTTCACGCCATTGGTCTCGTTCGCGACCTGCCACAGCTTGATCTGCGGATAGGTACGGGCGATGGTAGTCCAGCTCTTTTCGTAGCGCTGCAGGAAGCTGGCATACGTCGCCGAACCCGATTCCGGACACGGCAGGATCCAGGCCCCGCCGGACCGCTCCGGCACCCCGGTCAGCCAGGCAGGAAACGAATTGTCCACCCCGACCAGGGTGATGTTGGCGTCGGCCAAGGCCTGTACCGCGCGCTGATGCAGGTGGGCATAGGGCCCCAGGGTGTTTTCGTCGGTCAGGATGTGGGTATTGAGCATCCACATCCGGAACACCCGCGGACGCAGCCCCTTGGCCAACAGCACCTGCCGGTCGACGTCAGCCTGCTGTTGCGCCGGATCGTGCGGATAACGCGAGACCGCATTCGGCACGATCGGCTCGCCCAGCCCCAGGCTGCCCTTGCCCGCCGGCTGCAGGCTCGCGTTCTGCGGCTTGCCGCAGTAGTAGAAGGTGTAGTCGATGTTGGGGCTGCCCAATGCGGTGTAGCGCGAATAGCCGCTCGGGCAGGTATGGGCGACGCCGGTGGCGGGGTTGGCGTACGGCGCGGCGCCGTCGCCGGTCATGCCGGCGAAATCCATCCGCAACCCGCCCTCGACGTGCGGCCGGTAGCAATAGAACAGGTTGTGGTCGACGTTCGGCGTGCCCAGCGCCTGGCGGCGCTGATAACCGTCCGGGCACTCGTGGGTGCGGGTGAACGGATTGACGAAGTAGTGATAGCCGCGCCACGGCAAGGCGCCGTTGTCGGCACTGTTGGCCAGGCCGATCATGCCGCCGAAGTCGTACAGCGGCGCGCGTCCGGCGAGGTGCGGGCGGGTGCACAGGTACATCGACCAGTCGACGTTGGCCGTGCCGTAGACCAGGTGGGCGTCGTAGCCGGTCGGGCAACTGGCCGCGCCGGTGGCCGGGTTGGCGTAGTACTGCACGGTGCCGCCGGCCGGGTACAGGCCGTACATGCCGCCGAAGTCGTAGGCGTCGCCGTCGGCCGCCCAGGCCGAGCCCGCCGAGGCCAACAGAGCGGCGGCCAGCGTCGACCGCACGATGGTTGCGAATTCCTTGTTCATTGCTTCCTCGATTGCATGGTGTTCGAAGCGGCGCCCGCATGCGGCTGCCGCGCGCCCCTTTTACCCCACCGCCGTCGCTGCCGGCGAGATGTGCCATCGATGGGCGCGGCAGCGGTCCGATCCGGGCTGTACAGCGCGACCGCCGCCGCCCTAAGCTCTGCGGCCGAACCAACGCCGCACAAGGACCGCGCGCATGTCTTCGAATTCTTCGTCCCGCCCCCTGCTCCGTCCGGCCCTGACCGCGCTTGCGCTGAGCGTTCTGGCCGCCGCACCCGCCGCCCAGGCCCAATCCAGCGACGCCGACCGCGAGTACCGCGATGCGGTCGCCAAATGCCAAGCCCAGCCGCAGCGCTCGACCCGCTACGTCGTGGTCGACGCGGCGCGGATGCGCTCGCTGCCGCGCGCCGACGGCGGCGCGGTGACCTCGGTGCCGATCGGCGCCGAGGTGCTGGTGCAGTGCTTGCTCGGCGACTGGGTGCGGGCGACCTCCGAACGCCCCAACCCCTCGGTCGGCTGGATCCGCGCCGATCTGCTCGGCCCGCGCGCGCCGACCGCGGCTTCGCTGGAACAGGACTACCGCCGCGCCGCCGGCGCCGAACGCCGCACCGTCGCCGAACGCGCGATCGCGCTGAGCCCGTTCTCGCGCGCCAGCCACCAGTTGCTGATCGACGCCCTGCAGGCCGACGGCGACAACGCCGCCGCGAGGGCGGCGATCGAACGCCGCGAGCGCATGACCGCGCCCAAGGTCGAGCGCCTGGCCGGCGAGCCGCGCCTGCTGTTCGGCGTCGACCACGGCTACCTCACCGCGATCGCCCGCATCGACGGCCGCGGCCGCTACGCCGAGGCCACCACCGGCGACGACACCTACCCGGTCTGGCGCGGCTTCCACTTCTACCGCCACGGCGCCGGCGACGGCCTGGTCCAGGTGATCGAACGCGGCGAAGAGGTCGGCCTGGGCCTGGAGGCCAAGGTCCGCCATCCGCCCGCGACCGAACGCGATGAGAAGTTGGCCGGGCTGGCCAGCAACGAAACCCTCGGCACCGGCGCCGCGCGGGTCGAGGCCAAGCTGTCGGCCGACGAACGCCGCGCGGTCGAGCGCGAACTGCGCGCGATGCTGACCGGCAAGCGCCTGGACCGCGCAGCGATCGACAAAGCCCTGCGCCCCTACGACGAAGAACAGCGCGCCGGCCTGCGCGTCAACGCGGTCGTACTGGCCGGCGGCCAGCGCCTGCTGGTCGCCACCGCCGACGCGGCGGTGCCGCCCAAGCGCGCCGATCAGGCCGACACCGTCCTGGATGCGGTCCTGGTGCTGGAGGCCACGGGCAAGCAGTACCGCAATGCCGGCAGCATCGGCGACGAAACCGGCGGCGACATGATCGAGACCCACTCCTTCCACGACGCCCTGGACCTGGACGGCGACGGCGAAGCCGAGCTGATCTTCCGCCTGCACCAGTACGAAGGCAGCTCGTACCAGATCTGGACCCGCCAATCCGGCCAATGGAAGCCGGTGTACGCGGGCGGCTACACCGGCGCCTGAGCCGCAAAGACCCTGTCCTGCGGCGGATACGGAAAGGCCCAGCGCGAGCTGGGCCTTTCGTTTACGCGATGAAAGCCGCGACGGGCCGGCTTACAACTCGCCCAGCCCCTCGGCGCAGCCGCCCGCGCCGACCTGCAACAGGCGCAGGGTATTGGTCGCGCCGTGCTGCTCCATGGTGTCGCCGCTGGTGAAGATCACCCGCTCTTCCTGGGCCAGCTTGCCGGTGTCGAACAGCTGCTTGACCGCGCTGCGCGCTGCATCGCGCGAGGCCAGGCCGCGACTGTCGAAATCGATCGGATACACGTCGCGCATCAGCGCCATGCGCCGGCGCGCGCCGGCGTGGCGCGAGAAGGCGTAGATCGGCGCGTTGGAGCGGAACCGCGACAGGAAGCGCACGGTGCCGCCGGACTCGGTCATGGCGACGATCGCGCGCACGCCGATGTGCTCGGTCAGGAACATCGCCGCCATCGCGATCGCCTGGTCGGCGCGTTCGAGATTGCGCGGCGCGGCCTCGAAGTCGGTGTCGTGGTCGAACTGGCGCTCGGCGCCGAGGCAAATGCGCGCCATCGCCTCCACCGCCTTGACCGGATAGCGGCCGGCGGCCGATTCCTGCGACAGCATCACCGCGTCGGTGCCGTCGATCACCGCGTTGGCGACGTCGAGCACTTCGGCGCGGGTCGGGATCGGGTTGTCGACCATCGACTGCAGCATCTGGGTGGCGGTGATCACCACCCGGTTGCGCGCCAGCGACTCGCGGATGATCTTCTTCTGCAAGCCGGGCAGCTCGGCGTCGCCGATCTCCACGCCCAGGTCGCCGCGCGCGACCATCACCACGTCGCTGGCGTCGACGATCTCGCCCAGGTTCTCGATCGCCTCGGCGCGCTCGATCTTCGACACCAGGGCGGCGTCGCAGCCGGCCTCGCGGGCGATCCGGCGCGCCTCGTGCATGTCGTCGGCGTTGCGGCAGAACGACACCGCGATGAAATCGGCGCCGAGCTCGGCGGCGATCTTGATCAGCTCCTTGTCGCGCTCGGTCAGCGCGCCCAGCGACAGGCCGCCGCCGAGCTTGTTCAGCCCCTTGCGGTCCGACAAAGCGCCGTCGTTGAGCACGGTGGTGATGATGCGCGCGCCGTCGACCGCGCCGACCCGCAGCTGCAGCAGGCCGTCGTCGAGCAGCAGCACATCGCCCGGGGCGACGTCGTTGGGCAGGCCGAGGTAGCTAACCCCGACCTCGCGCAGATTGCCCGGCGGCGCGTCGGTGCTGGCGATCAGGTCGAAACGGTCGCCGGCCTTGAGCAGCACCCGGCCTTCGGCGAAGCGCTCGATGCGGATCTTCGGCCCCGGCAGGTCGACCAGGATCCCGACCTCCACCCCCTGCCGCTGCGCCGCCTCGCGCACCGCCTGCGCCCGCGCCACCTGCCCCGACGGATCGCCGTGGGAGAAGTTCAGGCGGACGACGTCGACGCCGGCATTGAGCAGGGCGTCCAGCACGCCCGGCGGATCGGTGGCCGGGCCGAGGGTGGCGAGGATCTTGGTGCGACGCAGATTCGAGGACATAGGGGGCTCTCAGGACTTGGCCCAAAACTAGCACAGCTGGGCCGGCGGCCGGAGGCGCGAATCGGCGCTGCGCAACGGCCGCGACGATGCGGTGGCGAATGTCATGATCCGGGGCGTTGGTTTCGCCCGAAACGCTTTCTCGCAACGATCGCCGGCACGGACGTTTTTCGACGTTTTTACGCGTTCGCGCCGATGGCACATTCGTTCAAACCGATGCGGCAAAACTGCGGCTCGCAGCGCCCGCGACGCTTGCCTTTTAGCCTGCCGTCTTCGACCATGATCGCGCGGCCACGGAGCATGGCCCGCCACCGATCGATACCGTCGCCAAGGAAGGAGGACGCCGCTACTCGGTTTTCTGCGTCACTCGCTTTCCCCCTCCCCTATCAGGCTTGCGCCTCGCTCATCCCGGAGAGCGAGCGGCAGCCGTATATCTCGAACCAAGGATCAGGTATGTCGATCAGACATTTCGAGCCGCCCCGGCTCGGCCCGACAGCCCGTCGGGCAAGCAAAACACGACCCACCATCGCCCGTTACCTGCTGGCTGCTGCCTGCGCCTTGAGCGCCGGCGCCCATGCGCAGGAAAGCGGCATCAAGTGGAAGATCAGCCAGCCCATCGGGCACGCAACCGTATACGACACCCAGAACCTCGCAGCGGAAGCGATCTGGGAACTGCCGGCGCCGACGCCGGAGTTGGACGGTGCCTTTCTCTACGTCGACAAGGTCAAGGACACCAAGGTCGACGAAGACGGGAACCTGCACGTCACCTACTGGATGGGCGAAGGCCCGCCGAAGGATCCCGACTGGAAATACGGTTCCGACCTGGGCGGAGGCTTCGCGACCGAAGCCGAAGCGCTGGCGCTCTGGATTCAAATGCTCGACGACACCAGTCCGGCTTGCGCACCCTCGGCGGCGATGACGCCGACTCAGGCCTGGACTCCGGCATCCCCGGAACAAGAAGGCAAGTTTGAGCGTCGCGGCTACCTACCATCGGTGAAAACGGGCGAGAACACGCCTGAGAATCCCTGCACCGTCCAAACTCTTCAGCCGACTGAGCTGTCCCGGCAGCGACGTCTGCAATGCCCCAATCCGTTCATGGTCTGGAACGACGACAAGGGCACCTGCATTGATCCGGCCGAACTCACGGCGACCTTGGCCTCCGGGGTCAACTCCTGCGAGACGGACGGCGGCAGTTCATCGGCGGGCTTGGTCGGCAATCCCTGCGACGTCAAGACGGGCGAGAAATTCCAGATCGAAGCGGATTTCGACCTGGGCTGGATCAGCCTGACCCGCTACTACCACTCGGGCAGCTCCACCAGCACGGCCGGGTTCGGTCCTGGATGGTCGCACTCCTTCGGCACTCGCCTGGCGATCGGCGGTACGGCGATCGGCCTGCTCGATGCCGGCGGCTATCAACAGCGCTTCAAGAACACGGGGGCCGCGTATTTCGCCACCAACGACAGCGGAGACCGGATCGTCTCTTCCGGTACCGGCTGGACGCTTTACCGCAACGGCAGCGTCCTGCAGTTCGATGCCGCCGGGCGGCTCGTCTCCGAGACGGCCGAGGACGGAACGTCGCTGAGCCTGACCTACGATCCGTTCGGCCGGCTGGATCGCGTCACCCATTCGACCGGGCGTTCGATCCAATTCCATTATGTCGACACATCCAGCGACGCCCAGATCTCATCGATTTCGTCGGAAGGCACCACGCTGGTCAGCTACACCTACTACTTCGAGTACCCGGAGTTCCCTGTAGGGCTGGTTGAAACGGCGACCTATGCCGACGGGAAGCAGCGCAAGTATCACTATGAGGACACCCGCTTCACCCGCCATTTGACTGGGGTGACCGACGAGAGCAATACGCGCTTCAGCACCTTTGCCTACGACGCCAAGGGCCGGGTCACCTCCAGCGTCCATGTCGGCGACAACGATGGCGTGACTCTGGCCTACTCTCCGCAGGGCGGCGGTACGGTCACGGATGCGCTCGGCGCTCAGGAAAGCTTCGGCCTTACGGCGGTTGCAGGCGCTCTTCCACGCAAGATTTCCGGCCTGACCGACAGCCGTGGCCCGGTGTCCCAGACCTTCTACGACGCCGCCAGCGACTTCCGCCGCCGCCTGGACACCGTCATCGACCGCAACGGCACCCAGACCAAGCACAGCTACGCCGAAGCCAACGACCCGGTCACCGGCCAGCCGGCGCGCACGCATACGGTCAAGGAAGCCGTCGGCCTGGCCCAGGAGCGCACCAGCCTCGAACGCCGCGACATCGCCGGCAACCGCACCGTGCTGACCCAGCTCGGCAACCGCGAGACCCGGATCGTCCGCAACGCCCGCCTGCAGCCGGTCACGGTCACCGTGCGCGACACCACCACCAACCAGACCCGCACCACCACCTACGCCTACTGCGAAGCCGCCGACGTCGCCGCCGCCAACAGCACCTGCCCGACCCTGGGCCTGCTGAAGTCGGTCGACGGCCCGCGCAGCGACGTCAGCGACTTAGTGACCTACCAGTACTACGGCAGCGACGACAGCACCTGCGCCACCCAGCCGGCGCTGTGCACCTACCGCAAGGGCGACCTGCGCAAGACCGTCGACGCCCTTGGCCGCGCCACCGAGATCCTCGGCTACGACCCGCAGGGCCGGCCGCTGTCAATCCTCGATGCCAACAACGTGGTCACCGACTACGAGTACCACCCGCGCGGCTGGCTGGCCGCGACCAAGTTGCGCGGCGCCGACAACGCCGTCGAAACCGACGACCGCATCACCCGTATGGAGTACTGGCCGACCGGCCTGCTGCGCCGGGTCACCCCGCCGGGCGGCGCCTACGTCACCTACAACTACGACGCCGCCCAGCGCCTGACCTCGGTGACCGACAAGGCCGGCAACAAGCTCCAGTACACCCTGGACAAGGCCGGCAACCGCAAGCAGGAGGACACTCAGACCCCGACCGGCACGGTCCGCCAGACCCTGTCGCGGGTGTTCGACTCGCTGGGCCAGCTGCACCAGGCCAAGGACGCCGCCGCCCACGCCACCACCTTCAGCTACGACGCCGACGGCAACCCGGACCTGACCACCGACGCCCTGGGCCGGATCAGCGACCAGAACCACGACCCGCTCAACCGGCTCAGCCGACTGCTGCAGGACGTCAACGGCCTGGCGGTCGAGACCCAACTGGCCTACAACGCCTTCGACCAGGTCACCCAGGTCACCGACCCCAAGGGCCTGAACACGGTCTACGCCTACAACGGCTTCGGCGACCGCACCCAACTGAGCAGCCCGAACACCGGCATCACCGATTACAGCTACAACCCCGCCGGCCAGTTGGCGACCAAGAAGGACGCCAACGACGCCATCGCCCACAGCTACACCTACGACGCCCTGGGCCGGCCGAAGACGATCTCCTACGGTTCGGGCAGCAACGACGTCGAATACGACTACGACACGGTCAACGCGGTCTGCGCCGCGGACGAGACCTTCGCCCTGGGCCGCGTCACCGCGCTGCGCACCGAAGGCACCGAGCTGAAGTACTGCTACGACCGCTACGGCCAGCTGGTGCGTAAGGTCCAGGTGGTCGACAGCAAGTCCTTCGTCCTGCGCTACGCCTACACGACCTCCGGCCAGGTGCGCACCATCACCTACCCGGACAACGCCATCGTCGACTACGTCCGCAACACCCTGGACCAGGTCACCGAAGTGGGCGTCAAGCCGGCCGGCGGCGTGCGCACGGTGCTGCTCAACGGCGTCGCCTACGAGCCCTTCGGCCCGGCCACCGGCTGGACCTACGGCAACGGCCGCAGCCTGGCCCGCAGCTACGACCTCGACTACCGCGCCAAGACGATTCATGACAACGCCGCCGGCGGCCTGTCGCTGGGCTACGGCTACAACGAAGTCGGCGAGCTGACCGAGCTCAAGGACGGCCTGCAGAGCGCGGTGCTGGCTAAATACGACTACGACAACCTGGGCCGGCTCAAGATCACCCGCGACGGCCCCAGCAACACCCCGATCGAAACCTACGGCTACGACGCCACCGGCAACCGCACCAGCCTGCTGCATGGCGGCACCACGACCACCTACACCTACCCGACGACCAGCCACCGCCTGAGCAACGTCGGCGGCGTCGCCCGCGGCTACAACGCCGTCGGCAACACCACCAGCATCGGCGGCACGGCCAAGGAGTTCGTCTACAACGGCAACGACCGCATGAGCCAGGTCAAGCTGGCCGGCGTGGTCAACCGCAGCTACCGCTACAACGCCAAGGGCGAACGCGTGGCGGCGAGCAACGGCGCCAGCGGCCCGGTCGCCATCTACACCCTGTACGACGAAGCCGGCCACTGGCTCGGCGACTACGACGCCAACGGCGCCACGAAACAGCAGGCCGTCTGGCTGGGCGAGTCCCCGGTCGGCGTCCTGGCCGGCGCCGGCACCGCGCAGAAACTGCACTACGTCCAACCCGACCACCTGGGCACCCCGCGCACGGTGATCGACGCCACCCGCAACGTCGCCATCTGGTCCTGGAACGCCAAGGGCGAAGCCTTCGGCAACGACACCCCCAACCAAGACCCCGACCAGGACGGCTCCGCGTTCGTGTTCGACCTGCGGTTTCCGGGGCAGCGGTATGACGCTAACACTGGGCTGCTCTACAACTACTTCCGGGATTACGATGCGGCTAGCGGAAGGTATGTGCAGAGTGATCCGATTGGATTCAACGGCGGGATATCAACATACGCTTATGTCGAATCTGATCCATTGACTGGAATCGACTCCAACGGACTGCAAACGATACGATCGGGAGGCGGTCCTCGGACCTGGGGTAACGGTGGAAGTGTGACCTATGTTTACACTCCTCTAGCCACTCAGGCCCGATCAACGATTAACCAAATACAAGCTCTCAACCCAACTTTCAGGTTTCAATCGATCGGTCCGAGAGGAGGTAGTGCTAATCAGCAGGATGTAAATTCACTCAATCAAACCCTGTACCTAACAAGGGCTGCTCATCAATCACTCTGGCCGAATAGCTGCCCTACACGCAGCAGGCAAAATAGCGACCGGCTCAATGACGAGATTACGAGGCGCCTAACGGGGCAGAATTATGACGTCAACGCCATGGCTCAAGCTGCTGCGGCCCCTGATCGAAGTGGATTAACGCGAGCTGGGCGCGCGCTCGACAAACATGGTGCTGGCCAGCGTAGTGACACCTCTCCATTTCCTGCTGTGAGAGGTGGCCCCGCCGCGAAAAATGCAGCAGGACAGTTTCAGGTAGAAGATATTCTTACACACCCCAACTCTGTATTTACCCCATTAGGGCGAGGAGGAGTAAGTGTACGGGCGCCAGATGGCAGAGAGATAAGATTTGACGCCAATGGACGATTCTCTGGGTTTATAGAATAGACACAAATATGAATAATTCATCAGAATTTCAAATAGCCCCATTCAGCGACCTGGATTACGAGGGGATGACCGTGGAGATTCGCTACAAAGGAATTCCCATCGCTGAGCTCAATAAAGACAAGGGGCTGGATGCATGCGAGCTCGTTATTCCGTCCAGGTTCTCGCCTGTTGACGCTACTTTCGAACTTCCTCTTGACGCCTTCTTGGAGACACTAAATTCGGCGAAATTGTTAATCGCCGAGCTTGGCTAGCCCCCGAGAATAGTTAACAGAGAGAAAGGCCTCAGCTTGCCAGGCCTTTCTTTTTGGCAGTTTCGTGCCAAATATAAACAAAATTAGAGAGGCGTGCTGCAAGGCAAATAGTTATCATTATTTTCTGGTCAGTCCACCTACGCCCTGACTGCCCCACTGGCTAACGGCGCCAATTGCCACCTGAGACTACGGTGCCGCACAGCACCCGACCGCGTTTACCATCAGGGTGAACCCTCGCCAAGACGAAAACTGGGAAAACCGGGTCAGAGCACCTTTCCATTTAGCCTGTCGGAAAGTCGCTCTGACTCGGTTCTTCCGCTGACCCGGTTCCTCCAGATCACCTGCGACGGCCCCAGCAACACACCGATCGAAACCTCCGGCTACGACAAGACCGGGAACCGTACCAGCGTCTTGCAAGGCAGCAAGACGACTAACTACACCTACCCGGCCACCAGCCACCGCCTGAGCAACGTCGGCGGCGTCGCCCGCGGCTACAACGCGGTCGGCAACACCACCAGCATCGGCGGCACCGCCAAGGAGTACCCCGCGCACGGTGATCGACGCCACCCGCAACGTCGCCATCTGGAGTTGGAACGCCAAGGGCGAAGCCTTCGGCAACGACACCCCCAACCAGGACCCCGACCAGGACGGCACTGCGTTCGTGTTCGACCTGCGCTTCCCGGGGCAGCGGTATGACGCGGCTACGGGGCTGAATTACAACTACTTCCGGGATTACGATGCGGGGAGTGGGCGGTATGTGCAGAGTGATCCAATTGGCTTATCAGGGGGAATCGGAACTTTTCTTTACGTCGATAATTCACCCTCAGCCAGCCTCGATCCTTTTGGACTCAGCAAGGGCGAAAAAAGAAATCTAAGCGTCGGAAGCCTTAACAAAAAATCCAGTGCCAAAGAGGTTGAAGCCGCACTCAAAGACGCAAAGAAAAACGGCGCAAGCAAGTCTCACATAAACAACCTCAGAGGGCTCCTAAAAGTAATCAAGCGTGGCGGCACAATGGCTGAGGGAGCCCTCCCTCTTTGGCTCCTTGAAAATCTCTGGAAAGAGCAGTGCGAGGCAGGCGATTACAACGCATGCTCGTTCTACTGCCAGTTCAACGAATGCACCATCGAACAGCCTCCCGTAGCAACGATTCAAAATATTAGAATGCCCTTCATGAGCAACTCCCCCATGGGGCCCGACCAGAACGAACAAGAAGGTATTTGCGAATGAGAAGAAGATATGCCGCAAAGTTACTTTTCCAGTTCAGATACTCGAACGAAGATAGCAGCTATTCCCTGCGCACAGTCGAGGAACGAATCATCCTGATCGAGTCAAAGAGCGCAAAATCGGCTCTTTCCGAAGCCCGCAGACTGGGAAAATCCGAGCAATTCTCGAACCATGAAAATCCAGATGCAAGCTATCATTTTGAATTTATCGGCATAATGGACCTTTTGCACTTAGGCATTGAGACCGACGCCAATCAAGTCTGGTATGACATTCGCCGCATGAAGAATCCAATGGAGCGCAAGGACGACATCTTGCCAAATGAAAGCGATTTGAATGCAATCAGAGAGGAAGCCGCGCCAGTCAGAACGAAAAACATAAAGAAAACTAATCGACAGCGTCGATAGGTTGCCGACAACATTGGGCTTCCAGTATCTAATGGAGTACCGGGTCAGAGCAATTTTCCGTCTAGACATGCCGGAAACCTCTCTGACCCGACCCTTTCCAACTGCATATCCAGCAACGAATCGGCAATGAACGTCCATCTGATTGTCGACGCCGCCAACATTGACGCCCGCGCATCGCGACCAGCACTAGGCTGCATCTACATATCAATGGACGGAACGGACTTTCCAAGCTCGGACTGGAGCGACTTCGTTGTAGTGGTTCTAAGGTGGTGGCTAAGAGCCGTTTACAACTTGACCGTCGGAGGCCGTAAGCGGGAGATCGTGAATTTCATGGACGGTCCGTACAGCGTGGAGATCGAGAAGGAAGCCGACGGCATCCTCCGATTCAGGGCTTTGACCGGGGATGGCCGGCGAAACGTGTTCGCTGAAGCGGAAGCGGATGCTGCGTCTTTCGCTGGCGATTTGCTGAAGCGGGCCAAGGCTGTCCTCGCCGCGTGCAGGGAAAGCGGCTGGACATCTCCCGACCTCGACGAGTTGCAGAACTCTGCGGACGCACTGGAACGCGCGTTTGCCACGCAATGACTCTCAAGCCTCGGCGGACGCGCAACTTTACCGAACTGATCAAAGCGTTTTTCCGTTCAAACTTGCGGAAAACGCCCTCAACGGGCCTTCCAGAAAATGAGCACCGATCAAATCACTATCAACTTCGGCGACGAGCACGACGACGCTCTTAGGGACGCGCTTCGGACAGTCCTTATCGAAAATCAAGCGATCTTCCTTAACGGGTCGTGGGGGATGGGCGGCTCGCAGCAACTCGAAACGCTCAAGGTAGGGCTAGGGGAGGTCCTGGTTACGATCGAGTCCGAAACATACATAGGACTTACCATCACAGGCCCGACCTCGACCGTTGAAATGCTTGTCGAAGAGGCCCGGGGCAAGCTCAACTACTCGCAGCACCATTAGATCGGGTCATCAACGTCTCGCCGGGGACGCATGGACCTTAACTGAATTTCCCTCGCGCCCCGAAGATCAATATGAATGACACAAGGGTTCTGCATACGGTAGCGATCTACCTGAAAGGCGACGATTTGGTTCCAGAGGAGTTGAATGCACGGATAGGTACTGAAGCAGATGAGTCGCACAGGCGCGGGGACAATTACATCTCAGCGAACGGAAGGGAGATCACCCGGCGCACAGGCCTCTGGAAGCTGACCAGAACCGAGAAGTCGACAATAGATTTACCGGCATTGCTGAAGCAGCTCACCTCTGAACTTTCGGTCAATAGTGCCGACCTCTCCGACCTCCCCGGAGTCGAAGAGGCCTTTGTGGATGTCTTCATTGCGCAGGCCGCCGAAGCTGGCGGCGGTGGAACAAGCGAGTTCGCGATCGACTCGCCATCAATTGCAGAGCTTGGCAAACTTGGCCTGCCGATCCGCTTCACGGTTGCGATTATTCGCGACTAGTGCCACCGCCTCTTAACGCTGCCGGATGATCTTCAAAGCATCAGTTGCAATGACGGGAAGCCCCTCTAGCCCCATCACAGCCTTAATCAGGAGCGGCTGAGTGCGATATCTAAAGGCCATATGGCATCGTGCAGGCAAGCACGATCCAATCGTCCTGATCAGCGAACTGGACGACGAGCGATACGAGGTCAGAAAGGTCGAGGTGTTCGCCGGTGGCTTGCTCGGGTTTGCCGGCGAACAGGCATCGGCCAGGGGCACCCGGCTTGGGACCGACCGTGCGTGAATGAAGCAGGCGTTGGAACATCGCGACCGTTTGCCGACGCGCGAGGACGATCCGGACGCGATGCGCGAGGCAGTGGTTGGCGATCCGAAGCGAGGTGGACGATGACGGGGAACGGCAGCGAAGCAGGTCCGACCGACGAGCGCGGCGGCGAGGGTTATTGGTACGCGGCCAGTCTGATGTACCAGGCCTGTCATCGGCCGCCGCGCAAGGATGGGTTGTGGGAGGAGCGGATCGTGCTGATTCGGGCCGGATCGCAGGCGCAGGCGCTGGAGCAGGCCGAGCGGCTGGGACCGGCGGACGAGGTCGGTTATGCGACCGTCGAGGGCGAGGTGCAGTGGCGGTTCGCGCGGGTCGAACGGGTTTGCGCGATCGAGGCCGAGGTGCTTCGTTCGGGCACGGAGGTGTTTTCGCGGTTTCTCAGCGCGGGAGAGGCGGAAAGCCTGGGCCGGCCGCTGGAGTGAGCGTCGTGGGAAACGCCTTCGCGCGGGTTCGGCGCGAGGTGCGGCGGCGTGGTCGCGGCTTAAGCCGCTCCTACCCTTGCTGGCGTCGGGGCTTGGGTGCGGCGGCGACGAGGCGATGCGGTGGTTTCGGCGCGAGGTCGCGGCGACGCGGTCGCGGCTTGCGCCGCTCCTACCCCTTGGCGCCGGATCGGCGGCTGCGAAAACAAAAAGCCCCGGGCTGGCGCCCGGGGCTTGGTGTTTGGTGGGTCGTGAAGGATTCGAACCTTCGACCAAAAGATTAAAAGTCTTCTGCTCTACCGACTGAGCTAACGACCCGAAAGCTCGATTGCTGGCCCCAGCGCGCGGCCGGGGTCGGTCATTCTAGCAAAACCCGTGCGGCCGAGTCAGCGCCCCCGTTCGCGGCGCGGTTCAGGCGCGCCGGCTCAGACGTAGCGGGTCGGGTCCGGCACGCCGGCGGCGGCGAAGCCTTCGGCGCGCAGGCGGCAGGCGTCGCAGTGGCCGCAGGCGCGGCCGGCGTCGTCGGCCTTGTAGCAGGACACGGTTTCGGCGAAATCCACGCCCAGGCGCACGCCTTCGCGGACGATGTCGGCCTTGCTGAGGAATTGCAGCGGCGCCTGCACGCGCAGGCCGGCGCCTTCGACGCCGGCCTTGGTCGCCAGGTTGGCCAGGGTCTGGAAGGCCTCGATGAACTCGGGGCGGCAGTCCGGGTAGCCGGAATAGTCGACCGCGTTGACGCCGCAGAAGATGTCGTTGGCGCCCAGCACTTCGGCCCAGCCCAGGGCGATCGACAGCATGATGGTGTTGCGCGCCGGCACGTAGGTGACCGGGATCGCGTCCTTGGCCGCGTCCTGGCCGATGGCGTGGCCGTCGTCGTCCAGCGGCACCGAGATGCTCTCGTCGGTCAGGGCCGAGCCGCCGATGCTGCGCAGGTCGACCGCGACGGTCTTGTGCGCGACCGCGCCCTGGGTGGCGGCGATGCGCGCGGCGGCGTCGAGCTCGGAGGTGTGGCGCTGGCCGTAGCGCACGCTCAGGGCATGCACGGCATAGCCCTGCTCGCGGGCGATGGCGGCGACGACGGCGGAGTCCATGCCTCCGGAGACGAGTACTACGGCTTTTTTCATGGTCGGGATTCGGGATTCGGGATTCGGGATTCGGGATTCGGGAAAAGGCTAAAACGGCGACTTTGCCTTTCGCTTGTTCTTGCTCGTCATCCCCGCGAAGGCGGGGATCCAGGGCTTTACCGCGGCATGGCTCTGAAGTCTCTGGATCCCCGCCTTCGCGGGGATGACGAGCCAGAGCAACGCCGGTGAATGGAAACGTCTGTCGGCTTCCGATCCAACACCAGATGGCGCTACAACATCAGACGCCGCTCTATCCGCGGGGATCGATCCGCTCAAAGCGAATCCCGAATCCCCAATCCCGGCTCCTCAGCGCCCCGGCTCGTCCTTCCAGAGGATCTTGTGCAACTGCAGCTGGAACCGCACCGGCAGGCGGTCGGCGACGATCCAGTCGGCCAGGTCGCTGGGCTTGATCTGGGTGAAGCTGGGCGAGAACAACACGTCGCAGACTTCGGTCAGGCGGTGCTCGGCGACCACGGCCTTGGACCAGTCGTAGTCTTCGCGGCTGCAGATCACGAACTTGACCTGGTCGCGCGCGGTCAGCAGCGGCAGGTTGCTCCACAGGTTGCGGTGCACTTCGGCCGAGCCCGGGGTCTTGATGTCCAGCACCCGCGACACGCGCGCGTCGACCGGGCCGATGTCGATCGCGCCGGAGGTCTCCAGCGAGACGTCGTAGCCGGCGTCGCAGAGCTTTTCCAGCAGGGCGATGCAGCGCTTCTGCGCCAGCGGCTCGCCGCCGGTGACGCAGACGTGGCGGGCGCCGTGCTTGGCGACCTCGGCCAGGATCGCTTCGAACTCCCACCACTCGCCGCCGTGGAAGGCGTAGGCGGTGTCGCAGTACTGGCAGCGCAACGGGCAGCCGGTCAGGCGCACGAAGACGGTCGGCCAGCCGATGCTGTTCGATTCGCCCTGCAGCGACAGGAAGATTTCGGTGAGCCGCAGGCGCTCGGACGGCGCGGCGGCCGTCTCGGAGGTAACGGCGGTATTCACGGTGGGACTCAGTTGCGCAGCCGGCTCAGCTGGATCGCGTTGAGGCGATCGGAGGCGGTGCGGGCGGCATCGGTGCCCGGATAGCGGGCGGCGACGTCGGCGAGGGTGCGTTCGGCGGCGTCGACCTGTTTCAGCCCGAACTGGGCCAGGCCGATCTTGAGCAGGGCGCCGGCGGCCTTGTCGTGGGTCGGGTAGCGGTCGAGCAGGGCCTGGAACTGCTCCTGCGCGAGCTGGTAGTTCTGGGTCACGTAATAGCTTTCGCCCAGCCAGTACAGCGCGTTGGGCGCGTAGGCGCCGCCGGGGAAGTTGCCGAGAAAGGCCTGGAACAGGCGCGCGGACTCGACGTACTGGCCGGCCTTGAGGGCGTTGAACGCGGTGTCGTAGGCGCCGCGCTCGTCGCCGCTCTGGGCCAGCAGGCCCGGATCGCCGTGCACGCTCGGCGCGCTGTCCTTCACCGCCGGCGGCGGCGGTGTCGGAGCGGCGGCCTGCGGCGCGGCCCCGGCCGCCGGCGCCGCGCCCGCGCCGCCTTCGAGGCGGTTGAGGCGGCCGTCGGTGTCCAGGTACTGGGCCTTGCTGGTTTCCTGCAGCTGCCGGTTGAGCTGCTGCAGTTCCTCGACCTGGGCGCGCAGGGACTGCAGCTCGGTCTTGAGCTGGGTCACCTGGTTGAGCAGATCGAGATTGGCCTGGTTGTCGGCGGCGCGCTGCTCGAGGACCGCGACGCGGTCGGCGAGGCTGGCGCGCTGCGCGAACGCGGGCGTGGCGGCCGAGAAGGCCGCCACGATCGCCAAGGCTAGTGCGAACTTACGCATCGCTGTGAGCCTCGTGGTTCTGCGTGGACGCTACGACGGCCGATTACTTGGCGGTGTAGACGATCTCGACGCGGCGGTTCTTGGCCCAGCAGTCTTCGTTGGACTCGGTGCAGACCGGGCGCTCTTCGCCGTAGGAGGTCACGGTGATCTGGCTGCCCGAACCGCCGTTGGCCTGGATCGCCGAGGACACCGCGTTGCCGCGGCGCTCGCCGAGGCCGAGGTTGTACTCGCGGCTGCCGCGCTCGTCGGCGTTGCCTTCCAGGGTCATGCGCGAGGACGGACGGTCGCGCAGGTACTTGGCGTGGCAGCCGACGATGTTCTGGAATTCCGGCTTCAGCGAATCCTGGTCGAGGTCGAAGTACACCACGCGCTGACGCAGGCAGGCGTCGGTGTCCAGGTCGTTCGGGCCGTAGGCGCCGGAGGCGACCGGGCCGGTGTCGCTGGGCACGGAGGTCGACGGGCCGGTGCCGGTGTCGGTCGGCGGCACTTCCTTGACCTTCTTCGAGCAGGCGACGGCCGCGGTACACAGCACGGCGGCGAGCAGGAGGCGAGCGGTGTTGTTCATGGGGTTTCCTCGTCAGATGGAGCTGTGGGGCAGGAGTCGTTCGGGGGTGTGGCGCGATCCGCGCGCGGGGCGTCCCGGCGCGGCCGGCGGGTCAGCGCGGCAGGCGGTAAGGTCCCCAGGCCGGTTCGCGCACATCGCCATCGGCGAGGACCAGGCGCTGGCGCACCCGGGCATCGGCGGAAACGGCATAGAGCACGCCACGGCGTCCTTCGCGCGCAGCATAAATGATCATGGAGGCGTTCGGGGCAAAGCTGGGGGACTCGTCCAGCGAGCCCGGCGACAGGGTGGTCCAGCGCGGCGAGCCCAGGCTGGCGTCCATCATCGCGATCCGGTAGGTGTTGCCGGCGCCCTGGGCGGTGGCGATCTTCTTGCCGTCGAAGGACACGCTGGCGCTGGCGTTGTAGCTGCCCTGGAAGGTGACCCGGGTGGCGCCGCCGCCGCTGGCCGCGACCTGGTAGATCTGCGGCTTGCCGCCGCGGTCGGAGGTGAAATAGATCTTGCTGCCGTCGGCCGACCAGGTCGGCTCGGTGTCGATGCCGAAGTGGTTGGTCAGCTGGTTCAAGGACTTGCTGCCCAGATCCATCACGTAGATCTCGGGGTTGCCGCTGCGCGACAGGGTCAGGGCCAGGCGGCGGCCGTCCGGCGAGAACGCCGGCGCGCCGTTGATGCCGCGGTACTTGGCGATCAGCTCGCGGCTGCCGGTGCCGATGTTCTGGATGTAGATCGAGGAGTTGCCGCCCTCGAAGCTGACGTAGGCCAGGCGGCTGCCGTCCGGGCTCCACGACGGCGACAGCAGCGGCTCCGGCGAGCGGACCACGGTCTGCGGGTTGTAGCCGTCGGAGTCGGCGACCATCAGCGCGTAGTTGCTGCTGCGGCCGGTGCCGGTGGCGGTGACGTAGGCGATGCGGGTGAAGAACGCGCCGCGCACGCCGGTGATCTTCTCGTAGACCGCGTCGGCGATCTGGTGGGCGACGTCGCGCATGGCGTTGGAGCGCGCGGTCAGGGCGAAGCCGAGCAGGCGCTGCTGCTTGGCCACGTCGAACAGCTCGTACTCGACCCGATAGCTGCCGGCGCCGGCGTCGGCGACCCGGCCGACCACGATGTAGTCCTGGTTCAGCGCGCGCCAATCCGGGTAGCTGATTTCGCTGCCGCGGGTCGGCTTGGCGGCCATCTGGTCCACCGGCAGGCCGCGGAACTGGCCGGAACGATTGAGATCGTTACGCACCACCTCGGCGATGTCGGTCCCAGGCGCGGCCGCGCCGCCCTGGTAGGGCATCGGCACCACGGCGATCGGCAGGGCCGAGGCGTTGCCGCCGACGATGTCGATTTCCAGCCCCTGCTGCTGGGCCGAGGCCGCCAGAGGAAGCAGGAGAGCCAGCAGCGTAGCCAGCCAGCGCGCGGGTCGTTTCATCGGCACTCCGTGACAGTTCGACGGGGATTTGTTCAGGTTCGGCATTGTTAACGCTGAAGAGTGAACGTGGGCTCAAAGCCGGGGGTCAATCGTGTGGCCAGGGCGGTTTCGGCCGCAAAAGGCACGATCGGCATGGCGCGGATCGGGGCAGCGGCAGGCGGAAGTGCCGCCCTGCCCTGTTCAGCGATCCCGGCCGCGCTCGCGCAGGCGCTGCCACCAGCGTTTGGGCGGCGGATCGTCGGGGTCGGGGCCGCGGATCTCCAGCCGCAGCACCGGCCGGAACGCCTGCTCGTAGCCCTGGTAGGGCAAGGGCTGGGCGGCGCGCGCGGCGGCGATGAAGGACTCGCGCGCCGGCATGTCGAAGGCGCAGGGCGAGACCGCGGCGACCGAGTCCAAGCGGCCGCCGGGGCGCTGGCGCAACTCGAACACGCAGACCCGGTCGGCGCCCAGGCCGGCCGGCGGCTGCCATTGCGCCATTACCGCGTTCTGGATTTCCTCGGCGTAGCGCTGGGCCTTGTACGGCGCGCAGCGCTCGGGCCGGGCGGCGCAAGGATCCGGCGCCGGGCCAGCCGCGCCAGCGGCGAAGGCGCAAGCGGCCAGGACCGCGACGGCCGGCCAACGGGCGCCGCGCATGCGGGTTCGATCGCCGTCCGTGGCCGCCACTCAGCGGTCCTCGGCTCTGAAATTGAGGTTGAGGTTGCGCGAGAACACCTTCTCGAAACCGGCATAGGGCAAGGGCTGGGCCTTGAGCACCGCGGCCTCGATCGAGCGCCGGCCCTGTTCGTCGTAGGCGCAGGGCTCGACCACCTCGACCCCGCTGACCTGCCCGCCGGGCAGCTGGCGGATGTTCAGGCGGCAACCGGCGCCGACCGGGATCGACTCGGGCCGGGTCCACTTCTGGACGATCGCCGCCTGCAGGGCCGCGGCGTAGCGCGCGGCCAGGCCGGTGTCGACGCCCTGGTTGCCGCTATTGGCCAAGGTCGACGCCGCGGCGGCCTGGCTGGCCTGGTTGGCGCGGGCGTCGGCGATCTGCTGCAGCTTCTGCGCGCTGAGGTCCTGCTCGCGCTGCAGGCGCGCGCGTTCGCGGCGGATCTGCTCGAGCTTCTTCTGGTTTTCCAGCAGTTGCTGCTCGGCCAGGCGCTGCTTCTGCTGCGCTTCTTCCTGGCGCTTCTGCTCGGTCAGGTCGACCTGGGCCTGCTTGGCCTTGGCCTCCTGCACCTTCTGCTCTTCGGCGCGGTTCGGCGTGGGCGTGTCGACCACCTGTTCCTGGGTGGTCTCGTCGGGCACCGGGATGAAATCCTGCGGCGACTGCTGCTGCGGCGCGACCGCGTCCTGCGGCTTGGGTTCGGGCACCGGCTGCGGCAGCGGCTGCGCCTCTTCGGGTTCCGGCTCGGGCTGCGGCAGCGGCTCGGGCCGATTGCGCAGGGTGCGCTGCATCGCCGCCGACAGGTCGCTGAACTCGGTCAACTCGGACGACAAGGGCGAACCGGCGGCGGACACCTGCTCGCTCGGCCGCCACAGCATGCTCAACAGGATGGCCGCGACCAGCAGGCCGTGCAGCAGCACGGCCAGCAGCACCGCTTGGGTGGTGTCGGCGCGGGTTTCCCTCATCGCTTGGCGCCCTTCTCCGGCTGGCTCATCAGGCCGACCTTCTGCACCCCGGCGTCCTTCAGGATGTTCATCGCATCCATGATCGGCTGGTAGTTAGCGCGGCCGTCGCCGGCGACGAACACCTGCAGCTTGTCCTTGCCGTTCTGCTGGACCAGGGCGTGGACCTTGGTGCGCAGGGTGTCGCGGTCGACCGCCTCGTTGCTGCCGGCCTTGACCGCGAGGAAGAAGTTGCCCTTCTCGTCGACCTGGACCACGACCGGGTCGGTCTTGGTGTCCATCGACTTGAGGTTGGAATTGGGCAGGTCGACGTCGATGCCGAGCGTCAGCAGCGGCGCGGTGACCATGAAGATGATCAGCAGCACGAGCATCACGTCGATGTAGGGAACGACGTTGATCTCGGCCTTGAGCTTGCGTTTGCGATGGCGGCGGATGGCGGTGCCGGACATGGCGGACTCCTCGGTTAGGCGCGTTGCCCGCGGCGATGCGGGCGCGGGCGGGTCGGGGCGACGGGCTTGCGCCGCATCACTCGTCCAGGTGCGCCTGGCGCTGCAGGATCGAGGAGAACTCTTCGGAGAACGCGTCGTAGCGCACCGCCAGGCGCTCCACGCCGGTGGCGAAGCGGTTGTAGGCCCACACCGCCGGGATCGCCACGAACAGGCCCATCGCGGTCGCCAGCAGCGCCTCGGAGATGCCCGGAGCGACGTCGGCGATGCCGACCTGCTTGGACGCGGAGACCAGCGAATGCATGGTCACCATGATGCCGAACACGGTGCCGACCAGGCCGATGTAGGGCGAGGTCGAGCCGATGTTGGCCAGCAGTTCCAGGTTGTGCTCCAGGCCGTCGAGTTCGCGCGAGCCGGTCGCGCGCATCGCCCGCTGGGCGCCTTCGAGCTGGGCGCGGGCGTCGACGCCGCGGCGCTGGCGGATGCGGTTGAACTCGCGGAAGCCGGATTCGAAGATCGCCTCCAGGCCGCCGATCGCGCGGCTGCGCTCGGTGCTGCCGGCGTACAGCTTGGACAGCTCGGCGCCGGACCAGAAGCGCTCTTCGAACTGATCGGCTTCGGTCTTGGCGCGGCGGATCACTTTCCACTTGCGGAAGATGATGATCCAGGACGTCAGCGAAGCGACCACCAGCAGCAGCATGATGAACTGCACCGGGATGCTGGCCTTGATCACCAGATCCCACAGGTTGAACGAGGCGGCGGCGTTGCCGGCCGCGGCCGCGCCCTGCGTCACGGCCTGGGCGGCTTCCTCCGGCAGGGCTTCCACGGTCGTGGCCAGAAGCGCGATCAGCGATGACGTCATGCTTGGTTCTCCATAGCCCGAAACGCGGGCCTGTGTCGGGGCGGGCGGTGCGTGGGAAGTAACGTACCGCCGGTCAAAATGGGGTGGATGGCGCCGGGATCAGCCGGCCGGGTCCGGGGCCAGCTGCGCCTGCAATTGCGCATACAGCTCCGGCGGGATCGGGCACGGACGCAGCTGCGCCGCGTCGACCGCGGCGACCCGCACCTCGGCCTCGATCAGCGCCTCCTCGCCGCGCCGCACCGTCTGCGCGAAGATCAGGCTGGCGCGGCGGCAGCGCCGCAGTTCCACCGTGACCTCGAGCGCGTCGTCGAGCCGGCCCGGCTTGAGGAAGCCGATCTGCATGCCGGCGACCACGAACAACAGCCCATGCTGCAGGCGCAGACCGTCCTGTCCGTACCCGAGCGCACGCACCCATTCGCTGCGCGCGCGCTCCATGAAGGCCAAATATTGGGCGTGATACACCAGCCCGCCGGCGTCGGTATCTTCCCAGTAGACGCGTGTCGGCCAACTGAACATGAGGGATGGGGGCTGGGGGATCAGGGATTCGGGGGACATGGCGACTTCCAGGTTCGCGGGGACGGGACTCAGAACAGTTCGCCCGGCTCCCCGTTCCCGATTTTCGATTCCCTG
Source organism: Lysobacter sp. BMK333-48F3 (assembly GCF_019733395.1). Taxonomy (NCBI): domain Bacteria; kingdom Pseudomonadati; phylum Pseudomonadota; class Gammaproteobacteria; order Lysobacterales; family Lysobacteraceae; genus Lysobacter; species Lysobacter sp. BMK333-48F3. Next base: position 404,629 of record NZ_JAIHOO010000001.1, read on the forward strand.
GGGTCCAGGCCGATATGACGGTAAGCGCGCGGGGTGGCCATGCGGCCGCGGGCGGTGCGGACCAGGTAGCCCTGCTGGATCAGATAGGGCTCGATCACGTCTTCCAGAGTGCCGCGCTCCTCGCTCAGCGCCGCGGCCAGGGACTCGACCCCGACCGGGCCGCCGTCGAAGGCCTCGATGATCGTCTTGAGCAGGCGCCGGTCGAGCTCGTCGAAGCCCTCCGGGTCGACCTTGAGCATGGCCATCGCCGCGTCGGCGGTGGCGCGATCGATCATCCCGCCGGCGCGGACCTGGGCGTAGTCGCGGACCCGGCGCAGCAGGCGGTTGGCGATGCGCGGGGTGCCGCGCGAGCGCTTGGCGATCTCGGCCGCGCCCTCCGGTTCGCAGGCGATGCCCAGGATCTGCGCCGAGCGGCGCACGATCCGGGTCAGTTCCTCGGCGTTGTAGAACTCCAGGCGCTGGACGATGCCGAAACGGTCGCGCAGCGGCGCGGTCAGCAGGCCGGCGCGGGTGGTCGCGCCGATCAGGGTGAACGGCGGCAGGTCGAGCTTGATCGAGCGCGCCGCGGGGCCCTCGCCGATCATGATGTCGATCTGGTAGTCCTCCATCGCCGGGTACAGCACTTCCTCCACCACCGGCGAGAGGCGGTGGATCTCGTCGACGAACAACACATCGTGCGGCTGCAGATTGGTCAGCAGCGCGGCCAGGTCGCCGGCCTTCTCGATCACCGGACCCGAGGTCTGGCGCAGGTTGACCCCGAGTTCGTTGGCGATGACATGGCTGAGGGTGGTCTTGCCCAGGCCCGGCGGGCCGAAGATCAGCACGTGGTCGAGCGCCTCGCCGCGGTGCTTGGCGGCCTCGATGTAGATCTTCAGCTGCTCGCGCACCGGTTGCTGGCCGAGGTATTCGTCCAGGCGCTTGGGCCGGATCGAGGCCTCGATGGCCTCGTCTTCGCGGGTGGCGCCGGCGGCGATGATGCGGTCGTTCATGCGGCTATGTTCGCATGGGACGGGCGCGGGCGCAGGGGTGGGAAGTGCCGGCGGGCTTCGGCTTACGACTTCGCTTAGGCAGGCGGCCCGCGTTGCAGAACCGTGACCGCCGGGGTTCGCATGCGCGGGAATCGGACCTGGAGAAACGGGCGCATCAATCGGCGCCCCCTTTGGAAAAGGGGGCTGGCGCCCGGCGAGGGCACGAAGTCGGACCTGACAGGCGGCGCGGGGGATTTGCTTTTCGGCTTTTTGCTATGAAAGCAGAAGCAAATCCCCCCTACCCCCCTTTTTCAAAGGGGGGAATTGCAAAGGCGATGCCGGGCTAGCTCAAACGAAAGGCATGCGGCGGGCCGGGCGCTCAAACGAAATGCACGTCGTAGCGTTCGTGCATTTCGGCCAGGGACTCGGCGTCGACCTCGCCGCGCAGGATCGCCGGCAGGGCGCGGAAGTAGTCGAAGCGGTCCACGCCCGGGGTCAGGGTCACGAACACGTCGGCGACCTGATCCGGGCCGGCGGCGAAGGAGTGCACCACGCCGGCGGGAATCACCGCGTAGCCGCCCTGCTCCACCCGCACCGGCTCGCCGTCGATGACCATCTCCAGCGCGCCGTCGAGGACGTAGAAGGCTTCGCTGGAACGTTTGTGCAAATGCGGCCGGGCCCCGGCCGAGCCGGGCTCCAGGCGCAACCGGTTGGCGCCGAGCGCGCCGCAGCAGTCGCTGGCCTCGGCCAGCAGCCACAGCTGCGAACCGTTGCCGTGCAGGGTTTCGGCGTCTCGTTCCTGGATCACGAAAGCGCGGGGCTGGGACATCGCGGACACCTCGTCGTCGGGAAAGTGCCGACGAAGCTAGGCGCAGCCGGCGCCCGGCGGAATCCGCCGCCGCTGCAACGGTGCTTCCCGTCGCGCCCGGCGCACCGCAGCGTTGCCCGCGACGCTATTGCCTTGGGCGGGGATTGGGATTGGGGATTGGCCAAGCGGTGGCGTCGTAGCTGGGCCTGTGGAACGCCTTCGCAGCTTCACTGCCTAGGATTCGAGCTGAAATCCGCCAGAGCCAAAGATCCCGCCCTTGGCTCTTACCATTCCCAATTCCCTATTCCCCATTCCCGGCAGCGCGCTGCGCGCGCTTAGATCTCCACCTGCGCACCCAGCTCCACCAGGCGATTGCCCGGGATGCGGAAGAAGCCGGTCGCCGGCGCCGCGTTGCGGTGCATGAAGGCGAACAGGCGGTCGCGCCAGATCGGCATGCCGCGGTGGCGGCTGGCGACCACGGTCTCGCGGCTGGCGAAATAGGTGGTGTCCATCGGGTCGAAGTAGATCCCGCCGGCGTCGCAGGAGCGCATCAGCGCCAGCGGCACGTCGGGCACTTCCATGAAGCCGAAGCGGATCAGCACCCGGTAGAAGTCGTTGCCGATCGCCTCGATCTTGAGCCGCTTGTCCTTCGGCGCGTACGGCACGCCCAGGGTCTCCACGGTCAGGAACACGTTGCGCTCGTGCAGCACCTTGTTGTGCTTGAGGTTGTGCAGCAACGCGTGCGGCACCACGCCCTTGTCGGCGGTCATGAAGATCGCCGTGCCCGGCACCCGCACCGGCGGCGCCAGCATCAGCCCGGGCAGGAAGCTGTCGAGCTGGATGCCTTCCTTGCGCACTTCCTCGTGCAGCAGCTCGCGGCCGCGGCGCCAGGTGCGCAGCAGGGTGAACACCACCAGGCCCAGCACCAGCGGGAACCAGGCGCCGTCGAAGAACTTGGCGCCGTTGGCGATCACGAAGCCGACGTCGACCACGAAGAACACCACGCACAGCGGCAGCACCCACTTGCGCCAGCGCGGCCACAGCGCGCGCGCGACCAGGGCCAGCAGCAGGGTGTCGATCAGCATCGTCGCCGACACCGAGATGCCGTAGGCGCTGGCCAGCGCGGTCGAGCTGCGGAACGCCAGGACCACGGTGATCACCGCGATCGCCAGGATCCAGTTGATGTAGGGCACATAGATCTGGCCGATGGTGCTGCTGGAGGTGTGCTTGATCTGCATGCGCGGGATGTAGCCCAGCTGCATGGCCTGGCGCGCGACCGAGTAGGCGCCGGTGATGACCGCCTGCGAGGCGATCACCGCGGCCATCGTCGCCAGCACGATCATCGGGTACAGCGCCCAAGACGGCACCGCCTCGAAGAACGGGTTGACCACCGCGCGCGGGTGCTGCAACACGAACGCGCCCTGGCCGAGGTAGTTCAGCATCAGGCTCGGCAGGACCATGATGTACCAGGCCCAGCGGATCGGCTTGGCGCCGAAGTGGCCCATGTCGGCGTACAGCGCCTCGCCGCCGGTCACCGCCAGCACCACCACGCCCAGGATCAGCACCGACTGCGCGCCGTGCTCCATGAAGAAGCGCACGCCCCACCACGGGTTCAGCGCCTTCAGCACCTCGGGCTCCTGGACGATGTTGTAGACGCCGATCGCCGCCAGCGAGACGAACCAGATCATGGTGATCGGCCCGAACACCTTGCCGACCTTCTCGGTGCCGAAGCGCTGGGCCAGGAACACCATCACCAGGATGACCACGGTGATCGGCACGATGAAGCGGTGCAGGCCGGGCGCGGCGACTTCCAGGCCCTCGACCGCGCCGAGCACCGAGATCGCCGGGGTAATGACGCTGTCGCCGAAGAACAGCGAGGCGCCGAAGATGCCCAGGATGCCGACGACATAGGCCGAGCGCCCGCCCTTGGCCAGGGTGCGCTGGGCCAGGGTCATCAGCGCCATGATCCCGCCTTCGCCCTCGTTGTCGGCGCGCATGATGATGGTGACGTACTTCAGCGTCACCACGATCATCAGCGCCCAGAACACCAGCGACAGGATGCCGAGCACGGTGTCGTGGTTGCTGGTCAGGTGGAAATGCGGCGAGAACGCTTCTTTCAGCGTGTACAGCGGGCTGGTGCCGATGTCGCCGAACACCACCCCGATCGCGCCCACGATCAGGCCGGGCAGCCCTTGCTTGGGATGGTGGCCGTGATGGCCGCCATCGGCGGAGGGCGCATGCTTGGACTGGGAACTGGGAACCGTGGAGGACATTCGTATGCTTCCGGGAACGACCCGAGGGGGCTCAGCGCAGCGCGGACTTTAGCGCTTTGCGGATGATGGCGGCAGCATCGTCGCCGGCGGCGGCGGCATCGCGGACCATGCGCGCGGCTTCGGCCGGCTTGTAGCCCAACTGCTGCAGGGCCACCACCGCCTCGCTCTGCGGGTCGGCCGGCACGCCGCCGGAGCCGCCGAGCGTGGCGCCGGCACCGGCCAGGTCGGCGGCGCGGTCGCGCAGCTCGACCACCATGCGTTCGGCGGTCTTCTTGCCGATCCCGGGGATGCGGGTCAGCGCGGTGACGTCGCCGGCCTGGACCAGGCGGGCGAATTCCTCGACCGGCACGCCCGACAGCACCGCCAGGGCGATCTTGGCGCCGATCCCGCTGACCTTCTGCACGTCGCGGAACAGGCGCCGCTCGGTTTCGCGCAGGAAGCCGTACAGCGAAACGCTGTCTTCCTTCTGCGCGTAATGCGTGAACAAGGCCACTTCGCGGCCGAGTTCGGGCAGGTCGTAGAACGTGCTCATCGGCGCTTCCAGCTCGTAGCCGACGCCGTGGACGTCGACCACCAGCCACGGCGGTTGCTTGTGGACGAGAATGCCTTTGAGGCGACCGATCACGACCTGACTCCAGATGGACGATGCGGCGCGCCACGCGGGGCGCAACCGAAGAACGAGAAGACGGGCGGCGGGACAGCATCCACGCCCGCCCCGGATACGACGCAGCCGCGCGCGCGGCACCCTACCCCGTGCGCCGGGACCGATGCGCCGCCGCCGGCGGCAGGATGGACGGCGGCCATCTCAGGCGCCGCGCCTGCGCAGCTGATGAGTGGCGATGCCGGTGCGCTGGGCCGTGGCGCTCATGTGGGCATGGGTCAGGGCGACCGCAAGCGCGTCGGCGGCGTCGGCCTGCAGCTTGGCTTCGGGAATGTTCAGCAACAGCCGCACCATGTGCTGGACCTGCTGCTTGTCGGCGGCGCCGCGGCCGACCAGGGACTGCTTGATCACCCGCGGCGGGTACTCGCTGATCGGAATGCGTCGGCGCACCACCGTGGCCAGGGCCGCGCCGCGGGCATGGCCGAGCTTCAGCGCCGAGGTCGCCGACTTGTCCATGAACACCGTTTCGATCGCCATCTGGTCGGGCCGGAACTCGTCCAGCACCGCCTCCAGGCCCTCGCACAGCAGGCCCAGGCGCGAAGGAAAGTCCTCCGCGTCAAGCAGCTTCAGCGCCCGCGCATGCACGTAGACGCAGCGCCCGTCGGCGCCGACGTCGATCACGCCCACGCCGGTGCGCTGCGACCCGGGGTCGATGCCCAGGATGCGGCGGCTGCCGGGACTCGGGACTCGGGACTCGGGACTCGGATTGGAAGCGGGAGGCGACATGAGGGCTGCGGTCGGCTCTGGGGCTCAGCCGCAGAAGCCGCAAGCGGCTGTGCAAGCCGCTCGCGAGTCCCGAGTCCCGAGTCCCGAGTCCCGCGCGTCACGCATACGCGTCTTCGCCCAGGTCGGCATTGGAATAGACGTTCTGCACGTCGTCCATGTCTTCCAGCCAGTTCAGCAGCTTGACCACCTGCTGGGCGGTTTCGCCGGCGACGGCGATGTTGTTGTCGGCGCGGAAGGTGACCTCGGTCTGGCCGGCGGCCAGACCGGCGGCGTCCATCGCCGCCTTGACCGCGGCGAAGGCGTCCGGCGCGGTCAGCACGTCGATCGAGCCGTCCTCGGGGTAGACAACGATGTCGTCGGCGCCGGCCTCGATCGCGACCTCGGTGATCTTCTCTTCGTCGGCGCCGGCCGGGAACCACAGCACGCCGCGCTTGGCGAACATGAACGACACCGAGCCGTCGGTGCCGAGGTTGCCGCCGAACTTGCCGAAGGCGTGGCGCACGTCGGCGACGGTGCGGACCTTGTTGTCGGTCAGGCAGTCGACGATCACCGCGACCCCGCCGGGGGCATAGCCCTCGTAGCGGATCTCTTCGTAATCCACGCCTTCCAGCGCGCCGGTGGCCTTCTTGATCGCGCGCTCGATCACGTCCTTGGACATGTTGGCCGACAAGGCCTTGTCGACCGCGCTGCGCAAGCCGGGATTGCCGTTGGGGTCGCCGCCGCCGCGGCGCGCGGCGACGCTGATCTCGCGGATGATCTTGGTGAAGATCTTGCCGCGACGCGCGTCTTCGGCGTTCTTGCGTGCTTCGATCGACGGACCTCTACCCATGGCGCTACCGGCGTATTTTGTGAACGAACCGGTGATTTTACTCGATTGCGCCGCGCCGCCGGCGATCGGCTGCGATCGACCGGCGCCGCCGCCTCAGTCGCCGAAGCGCCCGCGACGGAAAAAGGCCTCGGCCAGACCCGCGGCCTGGGCCGAGAACAGCAGGCCGCTGTGGCTGGCCGGGATCACGGTATGCGCGGCCAGGCCCGGCAACCGGGTCTCGTCCACCGCCACGGTGCCGTCGCTGTCGCCCTGGAAGCGGCCGAAGAACTGGCCCAGGCCGTGCGGGCTGCGGCCGGCGATCACCCCGACCTCGGCCGCGCCCTGCCAGGGCGGGCAACCGCGCTGCAGCAGCTCGGCGGCGCGGCCCAGGGCCGGCGCGCTCCAGGCGTGGCGGGCCAGGCCGCCGGCCGCGGCGCTGCCGCACAGCGGCGAGCCCAGGCACACCACCCGCCGCACCGGCAGCCGCGGGCGCTCGCCCAGGGCGCGCAGGGCGATCAATCCGCCCAGGCTGTGGGCGAGCAGATGGCAGGGCGCGTCGAGCCGCTCGATCTGTTCGATCAGGCGCGGCACCACCGCCTCGGGACCGGCGCCGGCGCCGGCGTAGGCAAACACTTCCGGCTCGAACCCGGCCCGGGCCAGGCGCGCGCCCAGCCAGGCCATCGACAAGCCCGGCATCCAGATGCCGTGCAGCAGCAGCACACGGCGCGGACCGCGCGGGCGGGCGGAGGGCTGGGCGGGTGCGGCGGCGGCGACGGGACTCATGCCCGGACTATGGTCGCCGCCCGCGCCGAAACCAAGCCCGCGGCCGGCGCGCGATCCGGCGCCGGCGGCCGCGGCCATCCGCAGCGCGACCGGTGCGGGCAAAGACGCAGATAAAAACAAACGTCCGGATGGAATGTGACTCAGTTCCGATCCAGCGCAGGCCGGCGGCCGCGACCATGCACGACCTCCCCTCGCCCCCGGACGTCCCGTATGACTCTGCGGCACTCGCCCCTGCCTATCGCCAACGTACTCGCTTCGGCTCTGCTGGCCGCGCTTACGGTGTTTCCAGCAGTACGCGCGGATGCAGGCGAACTTCGCCCCGCGCAAAGCAGCGACGACCTGTCCAATCCTCATCGCGGCTTCCTGCTCTGGGGCACCACCGTCGCCGCCGACGGCGGGCTGCCGGACAACCACTACGGCGCGACCATGTACCAGGTCTACGTCCCCTGGCGGGAAATCGAAACCGCAGACGAGCAGTACGACTGGGCGGGTTTCGAGAAACGTCACCTGGAACCGATCCTGAAGGAGAACCCGAACGCGACCTTCGTGCTGCGTCCGGTCGCCGACTATCCCGATGGCGTGTCCAACAACATCAGCCACTTCTTCAACGCCGCCGAAGGCCAGCTCGAGCGCGACTACCCGAAGTTCCTCGAGCAGGCGCCGTTCAACGTGGTCGGCCACGACTACAGCAGCTGCGGCGGCGACGGCCCAGGCCGCGCGCCGGAGTACAACACCCCGGCAATGCGCGAGCAGTTGCGCCAGTTCGTGCGCGCCTTCGCCGCGCGCTACGACGGCGACCCGCGCATCACCGCGGTGCACGTCGGCCTGCTCGGCTTCTGGGGCGAGTGGCACACCTCCGGCTGCGAAGCCTGGGAGCCGGACGCGACCACCCGCGCCGCGGTGCGCGACGCCTACGCGAGCGCGTTCGTGCAGACCCCGGTGCACACCCGCTACGCCCGCGCCAGCGACATCGGCGGCGCCGACTTCGGCATCAGCGAAGACTTCTTCCCCTCCTTCACCGCGATGTGCAACCTGTTCGCCACCCGCATGCCGCGCTGCGACGACACCGGCTGGTGGAACCTGGAATGGGGCTACCGCAACGAAGTGCCGGCCGCGCGCGCGAACTGGAAGACCAACCCGATCGGCGGCGAAAGCCCCTACGCCGACCAGAAGAAGACCTGGACCTCGCGCACCGCCGACATCGTCAAGCTGCTGCGCGACTACCACTTCAGCTGGCTCGGCCCGGCCGGCCAGCACGAGAACACCGGCACCGGCTTCCCGGCCAAGATGCGCACGATCAAGCGCGCGCTGGGCTACGAGTTCACCGTGCGCCAGGCCAACTGGCCCGACGCCATGCAGCCCGGCGCGACCATCGCGCTCAAGCTCGCGCTCGAGAACACCGGTTCGGCGCCGCTGTACCACGTCTACGACACCCAACTGCACTGGGTCGACGGCACCGGCGTGACCCGCGCCAAGGCCGGCTTCGACTATCCGCTCAACGCGCTGCTGCCGGGCGCGCCGGCGACGCTGACCGACGCCAGCGCGCAGGTGCCGGCGACGCTGGCGCCGGGCAGCTATTCGCTGCGCCTGGCGATCGCCGACAGCTGGCCGGGCCGTCCCGGCATCGCGCCGCAGAACCTCGGCCGCGACGGCAGCGGCCGCCTGGTCTTGGGGACGGTGACCGTCGCGACGACGGCCCGTCGGTGACCGCGGCGGGCCGGCGTGGCGGTGGTCGCGCGCCGGTCCGCCCGCTCATCGGGCAGCGCTGCATAAAGCACATTCACACGGTGGTTCCGGTACGAAGCCGGTCCCGCTCACACATGCGCGCGCCGCTGCTGCGGCGGCGCGGCGGGCGCCTGCGAAGCGCGCCGCCAGTCACGGTCCGCGCCCCGGCCCCCGCCTAGATTGCCGACGCCCGCATCGGGCATCACCAGGGAGTCGGTATGAATCGATCGTCATGGTTTCTGGCGCTGGGCCTGGCCCTCGCGCCCTGCTTCGCCGTGCACGCCGCGCCGCCGCGGGTCACGCAGGGACTGGTCGGGGAATGGCATCTGGACCTGTCAGGCACCACCGCATTCGACACCAGCGGCTACGGCCGCAACGGCACGCTGGTCGGCGGCACGGCCTCGTCCTGGGGCTGGCTCAACACCGCCGGCGATTTCAGCGGCGGCAAGTACGCGCAGGTGCCGAACTCGGCCAACCTCAATTTCGGCACCGGCAGCTTCACCCTCGCCGCCTGGGTGCGGATGGCCAGCCCGTCCTCGTCCTCGGTCAAGACCATCATCGACAACCGCGCCAGCGGCGCCGGCCGCGGCTACTCGTTCACCGTCTACAACGGCCAGCACCTGTTGCTGCAGCTCAACAACGGCACCACCTGGGACAACTACGTCTCCAACGGCAGCCGCACGCTGAGCCCGAACCGCTGGCACCACGTCGCGGTGGCGGTCAACCGCAGCACTTCGCCGGCGACGATCTCGTTCTACATCGACGGCTACCGCACCACCGACCAGCAGACGCCGCGGCTGGACAACATCGACAACTTCGACGGGCCGTTCCTGATCGGCGGACACAAGGACATCGCCTCCTACCGCTTCAGCGACCGCATCGACGAGGTGCTGGTCTACAACCGCAGCCTGATCCCGGATACCGCCGGCGGCATCGGCCAGATCATGGCGCCGGGGCGTACCGCGTTCCAGCCGACCTACTGGAACGACGGCAGCACCCGCCAGCGCAACAACAACTGCTACAACTACGCCAACAACAAAGCCACCAACACCTTCGCCCAGCCCGGCCGCGCCGCCGGCGCGATGTACACCTCGCTCAGCTGCACGGCGGTGGTCGCCGCGGCCAACCGCGACGGCCTGGAACCGGTCGCCGCGACCCAGATCAACGACCTCAGCCACAAGAACATCGCCGCCCTGGTCGTCGCGCCGGGTTACGACTACCACTGGTATCGTCGCGATGCGAACGGCAAGTGGACCCACAAGCCCGGCGGCACCGCAGCCACCAACCGCGACAACTCGGGCAACGAGATCCTCGACCCGCGCAACGCTAACCGCGGCCCGTACTCGGACTTCTGCGGCTTCTACCGGGTCTGGTCCGACAGCATCGAGGGCGCCGGCCATGAGCAAGTCAACTGAATCCCAGGCTCACGGAGGAACCACGACCATGTCCAAGTTCAAGACCCTGTGCGCGTCCCTGCTGTTGCTCGCCGCCCCGGCCCTGGCCGGCGCCGCCGAATCGCCCGGGCTGCGCATCACCTACCTGGTGTATTCGGGCCGGCCGAATCCGGAGCTGACCGTCACCGACCCGGCCTCGCTGCGCGCGATCGAAAGCCGTCTGGCCGATGCCCTGGCCGCGCCGGCCAAGCAAGGCGCCGCGGCCGAACCGGTGCTGGGCTACAACGGCATCCTGATCGAGCACGTCGGCGGCCCGGCGGCGAAAGTCCAGCCGCAGCCGCTGACGATCAAGGGCCGCGAGGTCCGCATCGACACCGCGCCGGCCAGCGATTTCAAGGCCGCCGCGGCGACCACCCGGGTCTCGGCCGCGGCCGGCGATCTGGAGGCGATGCTGCTCAAGCTCGGCCACAAGCGCGGCGCGCTCGACGCCAAGACCCTGAACGTATTGCTCGACCAGCCCTGAGCGGGCGCACGGCTCCGCCCTCGCGGGCGGAGCCGTCTCGCCGCGCATCGCCGGAAGCGGCAATCCGCTTCTGTAGGAGCGGCGTGAGCCGCGACCACCGCAGCGGTATACGCAAGCGGTTCGTCCGAAAACCGGATATCCACACCTTCGGATGCCGCGCTTTCGATCGTCGCTGCGGCGGTCGCGGCTTACGCCGCTCCTACAGGGGGCAGTCGTCGCGCCCGGAGCGGGCGCTCAGCCGCGCGCGTCGCGGCGCAGGATGAACTCGTGGTCGCGGGTGTCGCCGACCACGAATTCGTAATGCCCCACTTTCTCAAAACCGTGCCGGCCGTAGAAGCGCTGCGCGCCGTAGTTCTCCGACCACACCCCGATCCACAGCCTGCGCGGGCCGTCGCGCTCCAGCCAGTCCAGCACCGTCTGGAACAGGCGCCCGCCCCAGCCGCCGTTCTGCGCCTCGCGCAGCACGTACAGGCGCTTGAGTTCGCCGTCGCCCGGCGCGACGTCCGCATGCGGCAGGCCGCAGGGGCCGGCCAGGGCGTGGCCGACCGCGACGCCGTCGCGTTCGAGCAGCCAGGCCGCGTAATGCGGATCGGCCAGCAAGGCGTCGATCGCCGCGTGCGAATAAGTCTCGGCCAGAAACCGGGTCAGATCCTCGGGCGGATACGAATCGCCGAAGGTTTCGACGAAGCTGCGCGCGGAAATCTCGGCCAGGACGGCGGTGTCGGCCGGCGCGGCGCGGCGGATGCTGAAGTTCTCGGGCTGGGCGTCGGCGTTCATGTGCGCGGTCGTTCGACTCGGTGGGTTGAAAATTCGACGCGAAAGGGCCTCGGCGCCGGCGCATCGGCCCGGGCGGTACGGCCCGATCGAATGCGCCGGGGCCGAGGCCCCTGCTCCAAGACGCAACGTCGCGACGACGGCCCGGCCTCCGCCGGACCGCCGCGCGCGTGGCTCAGGCCGGGTCCTTCGGTCGCACCATCACATGCACTTCGGCCAACTGCGCGTCCGGAATCGGCGACGGCGCGCCGGTCATCAGGCATTGCGCGGTGGTGGTCTTGGGGAAGGCGATCACGTCGCGGATCGACTCGGTGCCGGCCATCAGCGCGGCGATGCGGTCGATGCCGAAGGCGATGCCGCCGTGCGGCGGCGCGCCGTACTTGAGCGCGTCGAGCAGGAAGCCGAACTTGGCTTCGGCCTCCTCGGCGCCGATGCCGAGCAGGTCGAACACCGCCGACTGCATCTGCGGGCGATGGATGCGGATCGAACCGCCGCCGATCTCGTTGCCGTTGAGCACCATGTCGTAACCGCGCGAGACCGCGGTCTTGGCGTTGGCGCGCAGGTCGGCGATGTCGTCCACCGCCGGCGCGGTGAAGGGATGATGCAGGGCGACGTAGCGCTGCGCTTCCTCGTCCCACTCGAACATCGGGAAGTCGGTGACCCACAGCGGCTTCCAGCCGTCCTGGACCAGGTTCAGGTCGCGGCCCAGCCTCAGGCGCAGCGCGCCCATGAAGTCGCTGGCGGTCTTGTAGTCGGCGGCGCCGAAGAAAATCATGTCGCCGGTTTGCGCGCCGGCGGCGGCGACGATCGCCGCCAGGGTGGCGTCGTCGAAGAACTTGGCGATCGGCGAGTTGATGCCCTCGCGGCCCTTGCCGGCGTCCTCGATCTTCATCCACGCCAGGCCCTTGGCGCCGTGCTTGGCCGCGTGCGCGCCGGCCTCGTCGATCTGCTTGCGCGACCAGCCCGCGGCGCCCGGCGCGCGCAGCGCGATCACCCGGCCGTCGGCATGGTTGGCCCAGTCGGTGAAGACCTTGAACTCGCAGCTCTTGACCCGTTCGGCGATGTCGACGAACTCCAGGTCGATGCGCAGGTCGGGCTTGTCCGAACCGTAGCGGCGCATGGCCTCGGCATAGGTCATGCGCGGGAACTGCGCATCGAGTTCGACCTCGATGGTTTCCTTGAACACCTCGCGGATCATGCCTTCGACGGTGTCCTGCACGTCGCGCTCGGAGACCCAGGCGAACTCCATGTCGAGCTGGGTGAACTCGAGCTGGCGGTCGGCGCGCAGGGCTTCGTCGCGGAAGCAGCGCGCGATCTGGTAGTAGCGGTCGAAGCCGGCCACCATCAGGATCTGCTTGAACAGCTGCGGCGACTGCGGCAGGGCGTAGAACTCGCCCGGATGCATGCGCGCCGGGACCAGGAAGTCGCGCGCGCCTTCCGGCGTGGCCTTGGTCAGGATCGGGGTTTCGATGTCCTGGAAGCCGCGCGCGTCCAGCCAGCGGCGCAGCGACTGCACCAGGCGGATGCGGGTGCGCATCATCTTCTGCATTTCCGGACGGCGCAGGTCCAGGTAGCGGTAGGTCAGGCGGGTCTCTTCGCCGGCGTTCTCGTGGGCGTGGAACGGCAGCGGCTCGGCCTTGTTCAGCACTTCGATCGCGCTCGGCAGCACTTCGACCTTGCCGCTGCGGATCTTGTCGTTGGCCGCGCCGCGCGCGCGCACCGTGCCGGTCACCCGCACGCAGCTTTCCACGCTGAGGTCGCCGGCGGCCTTGAACAGCTCGCCCATGTCCGAATCGACCACGATCTGCACCACGCCTTCGTGATCTCGCAGATCGGTGAACACCACGTGGCTCTGGACGCGATTGGTGTTGACCCAGCCGCACAGGGTGACGGTCTGGCCGATCAGCGCCTCGTCGACGAGGCCGCAGAAGTGGGTACGCATGAAAGCTCCGTTTGGTCGATCGGTGAATCGTGGGGGTTGCAGCAGGAGGGCGGGCCGCAAAACGCCGGCGGCCCGCGCCGGCTTGGGGCCGGGACCGACCATTCTAGTCCAGGCCGCACGCCGGCGAAGGGTCCGGCGGCGCCGGCGCGGCGCCGCAATGCCGAACGGCCCTGCCCCGGGGCCCAAAGGGGACCGCTAGCGGCCGAAACCCCGTCCCGATGCGCAGCAGCGCCTTGCGGCCGGCCGTGGCCCAAGCGAAGGGCGCCTTGCGGCGGGAGTGGGCCTCATCCAAAACAAAGGGGCGCCTTGCGGCGCGGGGGGCCTCATCCAAAGCAAAGAGGCGCCTCGCGGCGCGGGGGCCTCCTCCAAAGCAAAGGGGCGCCTCGCGGCGCCCCTGCGACAACGACCGGCGGCGGCCGGTTCAGGCCGCGCCGGAGGCGGGCTTGCTGGCCGGGGCCGGCGTCGGGTCGGCCTTCTTTTCGGCCTTGGCCTCGGCCGGCTTGTCGGCGGGCTTGGCCTCGCCGGCGCCCGACGAGGCGCCGCCGTCGGCCAGATTGCGCTTCTTGTCGCCATCCTTCTTGAAATCGGTCTCGTACCAGCCGCCGCCGGCGAGGCGGAACTGCGGCGCGGTCAACTGGCGCCCGACTTTCTCGGCGCCGCATTCGGGGCAGACGGTCGGATCGGCGTCGGACAGCTTCTGCAGGCGGTCGAAGCTATGGCCGCAGGCGCTGCACTGGAAGGCGTAGATCGGCATGGCGGTAACGATTGGAGCGGGTGGGAGGGGCACAGTGTGGGGCCGGACGGCGCGGATGCAAGCGCCCGGGGCGCCGGCCGGGAGCTTCCCTGACCCGCAATCCCAAGAACCTCAAGGCTCAGGCAGTCTCGTACATCGCCATCCAGTCGGCTTCGGCCCGGGCCAGCTCGGCGGCGACCTGCTCGCGCTGCCGGGCCAGTTCGGCGGCGTTGTCGCCGCCGCCGGCGTACTTGGTCGGGTCGGCCAGATCCATGTCCAGGGTATGCAGCTTGGATTCCAGCTCGGCCACGCGCTTTTCCGCCTCGGCCAGCTTGGCCGGGTTGACCTTGCGCCCGCCCTTGCCGGAACCCGCGCCCTTGCCGGACGCGGCCGCCGCGGTCGCCTTGGCTGCGGCCTTGGCCACCGCCGCGCCCTTGCCGTCGTTGCTGTTGTCGCGCGTGCGCAGCCACACCGCATAGGCGTCGAGGTCGCCGTCGAACGGCTGCGCCACGCCGTCTGCCACGCGCCAGAAGGTTTCGCAGACCAGGCCGATCAGGTGGCGGTCGTGCGAGACCAGCACGATCGCGCCGGGGAAATCCGACAGCGCTTCGGCCAGGGCCTCGCGCACGTCCAGGTCCAAGTGGTTGGTCGGTTCGTCGAGCAGCAACACGTTGGGCTTGCGCCAGGCGATCATCGCCAGGGCCAGGCGCGCGCGCTCGCCGCCGGAGAACCCGTCGACCGATTCGAAGGCGCGGTCGCCGGGGAAATTCCACTTGCCGAGGAAGTCGCGCAGTTGCTGGGTCGGCACGCCCGGGGCGATCTCGGCCAGATGGTCGATCGGGCTGACCCCGGCGTGCAGCGACTCGACCGTGTGCTGGGCGAAGTAGCCGATGCGCAGGTCGGGGTGGCCGCCGCGTTCGCCGGTGAGCAGTTCCAGTTCGCCGACCAGCGACTTCACCAGGGTCGACTTGCCCGCGCCGTTGGGGCCGAGCAAGGCGATGCGGTCGCCGGCTTCGAGAATGAAGCTGACGTCGTCCAGCACGACGTGGTCGCCGTAGCCGCAATCGGCGTGGATCAGGCGCAGCAGGGCGTGCGGCAGCTTGACCGGCGCCGGGAACTCGATCCGCATCGCGCGCTCGACCCGCACCGCCTCGGTGCCGACCATCTTGGCCAGGCGCTTGACCCGCGACTGCGCCTGCTTGGCCTTGGCCGCGCTGGCGCTGAAACGGTCGATGAAGCTCTGCAGGTGGGCGCGTTCGGCCATCTGCTTTTCGTGGGTGATCTGCTGCAGGCGCAGGTGTTCGGCGCGCTGGCGTTCGAAGGCGGTGTAATCGCCGGTGTACAGCTTGGCCTTGCCGTCGTGCAGATGCAGGGTGTGGGTGGTGACTTCGTCGAGGAACTCGCGGTCGTGCGAGATCAGCAGCAAGGTGCCCGGGTACTTGAGCAGCCACTGTTCCAGCCACAGCACCGCGTCCAGGTCCAGGTGGTTGGTCGGTTCGTCGAGCAGCAGCAGGTCCGACGGGGTCATCAGCGCGCGGGCCAGGTTCAGGCGCACCCGCCAGCCGCCGGAGAACTCCTTGACCGCGCGTTCGTGGGTGTCGGCGCTGAAGCCCAGGCCATGCAGCAGCTTGCCGGCGCGCGCGGTGGCGTCGTAGCCGCCGAGCTCTTCCAGCTGATGGTGGGCCTCGGCCACCGCCTCCCAGTCCTCGCGTTCGACCGCTTCGCGCTCGGCGACGATGACCTGGTAGACCCGGCTGTCGCCGGACAGGACGAAGTCCAGCGCCGGGTCGGACAGGGCCGGGGTTTCCTGGGCCACGCTGGCGATGCGCACCCGGTTGGGCACGTCGATGTCGCCGCGGTCGGCCTCGACTTCGCCCTGGATCGCCGCGAACAGCGAGGACTTGCCGGTGCCGTTGCGGCCGATCACACCGACCCGCCAGCCCGCATGCAGGGCCAGGTCGACTTGGGACAGCAGCAGGCGTTCGCCGCGCCGCAGGGCGAAATCACGGAAGGAAATCATCCCGATATGGTCGCATGACTGATCGGCATTTGCTCATGAGGACATGTTCGGCCGCGGCCGCGACCGCCGTCGAATAATCGCTCCGTCGGTATCCGACCGCCCCCACGCGCCAATCCGGACGCCTTCTGCGGCAAAGCGCGCCACGCGCCGGCCGCAGCGGCGGCGTTCGGCCCGGCGTCCCCCGCTCGATCCGTCCGGAGTCTCCATGCAACGCCGCAACCCGTCCCTGCTCGCCAGCGCCGTCCTGCTCGCCCTCGCCGCCTCGCCCGCCTGGGCGCAGGCCCCGGCCGACGCCCCGGCCGAGGCCAACCCGACCAACCTCGACACCCTGATCGTCACCGGTACCCGCGTGTCCGACCGCACCGTGGCCGAATCGACCGCGCCGATCGACATCATCACCCCGCAGACCCTGGAGGCCACCGGCACGGTCGAGCTGGCCACCGCCCTCGCCCGCGCCCTGCCCTCGCTGAACTTCCCGCGCCCGGCGATCACCGACGCCACCGACGCGGTGCGTCCGGCGCAGTTGCGCGGCCTGGCCCCGGACCAGGTGCTGGTGCTGGTCAACGGCAAGCGCCGCCACACCACTTCGCTGATCAACCTCAACGACAGCATCGGCCGCGGCTCCTCGCCGGTCGACCTCAACGCGATCCCGATCGCGGCGATCGAGCGGGTCGAGGTGCTGCGCGACGGCGCCTCGGCCCAGTACGGCTCCGACGCCATCGCCGGCGTGGTCAACGTGGTGCTCAAGGGCGCCGGCGAAGGCGGCTCGGTCGCCGCGCGCTACGGCCAGTACAGCGCCGGCGACGGCGAGCAGTACCAGCTCTCCGGCGACGCCGGTTTCTCCTTCGGCGAGAACGGCAAGCTGCACTTGGCCGCGCAAGGCGGGCACCAGGACAACACCAACCGCGCCCGCCCCTACCTGGGCACCGTCACGCCGACCAGCAATCCGCCCGGCAAGGTCGTGCACCGCTACGGCGACCCGGAAATCGACCAGGCCGCGCTGGCCTACAACGCGCAGTGGAGCCCGGCCGAAGGGGTGGAGTTCTATTCCTTCGGCACCGCCAGCCGCCGCCGCGCGATTTCCAACGGCTACTTCCGCGCCCCCGGCAACCCGAACAACATCCGCTCGGTGTACCCGGACGGCTTCCTGCCGCAGATCGACAACCTCAGCCAGGACCGCGCCTTCGTTTTCGGCCTGCGCGGCCGGACCGCCGGCGGCTGGAACCTGGACCTGAGCTACAACTACGGCCAGAACCAGCTCGACTTCGACGTCCGCCACAGCCTCAACCGCAGCCTCGGCGCAGGCTCGCCGCGCGATTTCTACATCGGCGCGCTGGAAGTCACCCAGAACGTGCTCAACGCCGACTTCAACAAGGCCTTCGACCTGGGCTGGCTGGACTATCCGCTGACCGTCGCCTTCGGCGCGGAATGGCGCAGCGAGAAGTTCAACCAGTCGCCGGGCGAGTTGGCCTCCTACGTCGCCGGCCCCGAACCGGGCGCGCCGGGCGCGCAAGTGTTCCCCGGCTTCACCCCGGCCGACGCCAGCCGCCGCAATCGCAACAGCCACGCCTTCTACCTGGACCTGGAGACCGACGTCACCGACAAGCTGTCGCTGGGCGCAGCGGCGCGCTACGAAAGTTATAGCGACTTCGGCCAGACCACTTCGGGCAAGCTGTCGGCGCGCTACGCCTTCACCGACAAGGTCGCCCTGCGCGGCACCGTGTCCACCGGCTTCCGCGCGCCGTCGCTGCAGCAGCAGTTCTACCAGTCGACCCAGACCGTGATCGTGCTCGGCGACCCCAACCCGTTCCAGGTCCGCACCTTCGCCGTCGACGACCCGGCCGCGATCGCGCTCGGCGCCGAGCCGCTCAAAGCCGAGGAATCGACCAACATCGGCCTGGGCCTGGTGCTGCAGCCGCTGGAATCGCTGTACATCACCGTCGACGCCTACCAGATCGACATCGACGACCGGATCATCCTGTCGGAGAACCTGCGCGGCCCGGCGGTGGCGCGTTTCCTGGAAGCGCGCGGCTACCCCGGCATCAACGGCGGCCGCTACTTCACCAACGCGGTCGACACCCGCACCCGCGGCCTGGACATCGTCGGCAGCTACCGCTGGCCGCTGGCCGGCGGCGCGCTGGACCTTACCGCCGGCTACAACCGCAACAAGACCACCCTGGAGCGGATCGCGCCGAACCCGCCCGGCCTGACCGCCGGCGGCCTCAACCTGCAGCGCATCGGCCGGGTCGAGCGCGGCCGCATCACCCAGGGCGCGCCGCGCGACAAGTTCTTCCTCGGCGGCAGCTGGAACACCGGCGGCTGGCGCTTCGACGCCACCGCGACCCGCTACGGCGAGTTCCACACCTTCAACGACGACCCCAGCGGCGCGCGCGACCAGACCTTCGCCGCCAAGTGGACCCTCGACCTGGCCGCGACCTACGCGGTGAACGGCTGGGAATTCACCGTCGGCGGCGACAACGTGCTCAACGAGTACCCGGACGAAGCGATCTACGCCAACAGCGAAAACGGCCAGCTGCCCTACAGCAGCTACGCCCCGTTCGGCTTCAACGGCGCCTTCGCCTACGCCAAGGTCGGCTACAAGTGGTGAACCCGCTACGCGCTTGAACCGCCCCCCGAAGGCCGCATTGCGGCCTTCGTTTTTGCCGTTGCCGTTGCCGTTGCCGTAATGAGCTTGGCGCCGTATCGAACTCGCGATAGCAACTCGTAGCCCCGAAGGGCGGCCCGCAAGGATGCGGGCCGTGCGCAGCCAGGCCAGGGATGGCCTGTGCGGAGCAGCCCCGCGCGAACTTCGTCCCATAGTGGCTTTTGATTCGAAACAGTTATGGCGTTTTCTTTGGTCACTTTCTTTGTCGCCTTGGACAAAGAAAGTGACCCGGCCGCTTGCGGACGGAAGCTTTGCTTTTGAAGCCTTCGAATACAGACGCCGCGAGACCGCAGCAGCTCGGTCGCGGCTTGCGCCGCTCCTACAGGGGGCGCAGGACAAAGACGCGGCGAACGGGCTAGATGGCGGTCGCGGCTTACGCCGCTCCTACAGGGGCGCAGGACAAAGACGCGGCGAACGGGCGGGATGGCGGTCGCGGCTTACGCCGCTCCTACAGGAAGCACGCGCCGCCGCTGCGCGGTCTCGCGCAAATTCACATGGCGCATACGCGAAGCGGCGCATCGGGCTGAATCGGCATTCATGCGCGCGGCCTAGCCGCGCCGCCGCACACCGCCTGCGCCCGCTTGCGGACAAACCCCTGAAATCCAGGCCCGCAGCCTGCGCGCCGTTCGTCGCCGGCCCGGCCGACCGGATAAAAATCAAGCAGAAACAATCATTTGCAAGCATCGAAATCGGCGAAAACACTTGCGCCGAAACCCTGCTTGCACACATTCTTGCAAGGACCAGACCACAGGAGAGCCGATGCACCACACGTCCCTGATCGCGATTCTGGTAGCCGGCTTCGTCCTGGCCTTCATCTTCGGAATGATCGCGCAACGCCTGCGGCTGTCGCCGCTGGTGGGCTACCTCATCGCCGGCATCGTCGCCGGCCCCTTCACGCCCGGTTTCGTCGGCGACCAGACCCTGGCGCCGCAGTTGGCCGAGATCGGCGTCATCCTGCTGATGTTCGGCGTCGGCCTGCACTTCTCGCTGCGCGACCTGCTCGAGGTCAAGGGCATCGCCCTGCCCGGCGCGGTGGTGCAGATCGTGGTCGCCACCGCCCTGGGCTGGGGCATGGCGTGGATGTTGGGGTGGTCGCACGGCGCGGGACTGGTGTTCGGCCTGGCCTTGTCGGTCGCCAGCACCGTGGTGCTGTTGCGGGCGTTGGAAGAACGGCGCCTGGTCGAGACCGGCAAAGGCCGGATCGCGGTCGGCTGGCTGATCGTCGAGGACCTGGCGATGGTGCTGGCCCTGGTGCTGCTGCCGGCGCTGTCGGGCCTGCTCAAGGGCGAGGCCACCGACGGCGCGCAGATCTGGTCGCAGTTGTTCACCACCCTGGCCAAGGTCGGCGCCTTCATCGCGGTGATGCTGATCGTCGGCCGGCGGGTGATCCCGTGGATCCTCGAGCGCGTCGCCGGCACCGGTTCGCGCGAACTGTTCACCCTGTGCGTGCTGGCCATCGCCCTGGGCGTGGCGTTCGGCTCGGCCGAATTGTTCGGGGTATCGTTCGCGCTCGGCGCGTTCTTCGCCGGGATGATGCTCAACGAATCCGAATTCAGCCATCAGGCCGCCAACGAAACCCTGCCGCTGCGCGACGCCTTCGCGGTGCTGTTCTTCGTCTCGGTCGGCATGCTGTTCAACCCGATGATCCTGATCCAGGAGCCGCTGGAAGTGCTGGCGGTGTTCGCGATCATCGTGCTCGGCAAGTCGGTGGCCGCGTACGCCATCGTGCGCGCGTTCGGCAAGCCGCACACCACCGCGCTGATGATTTCCGCCAGCCTGGCCCAGATCGGCGAGTTCTCCTTCATCCTCGCCACCCTCGGCCTGGACCTGGAGATCCTGCCCAAGGAAGGCCAGGACCTGATCCTGGCCGGCGCGCTGCTGTCGATCATCGTCAATCCGCTGCTGTTCGCCTGGCTGGACCGCAAGCAGGCGCGCGAAGCCGCGGCGCTGCAGGAGGCCAAGACCGATCCGGTGGTGCCGTCGGTGCCGGCCGACATCGACCGGCACGTGATCCTGATCGGCTACGGCCGGGTCGGCAGCGAACTGGCGCGGCTGCTGACCGACCGCGGCGTGCCGCTGGTGGTGATCGACGGCGAAGACAGCCTGATCGCCAAGGCGCGCGCCGCCGGCCTGCCGGCGATCCTCGGCAACGCGGTCAACGAGCGGGTACTGCGCGAGGCGGTACCGGAGCGCGCGACCACGGTGATGCTGGCGATCCCGCAGGCGCTGGAGGCCGGCGAGATCATCGCCAAGCTGCGCGAGATCAACCCGGGCCTGAGCATCGTCGCCCGCGCGCACAGCGACAACGAAGTCCGGCACCTGCTCGAACACGGCGCCGACGGCGCGGTGATGGCCGAGCGCGAGCTGGCCCACAGCCTGGCGGAAATGGTCATGGCCGCGCCGGTGTATCGTGGCGGCCGCCATCTGCCGCCGTCGACCGCGCTGACCTGAGCCCGCGCCCACGACTCTTTCCCACGACCTGCTGCGATACCGTCATGAGCGAAGCCACCGACCCGACCCCGACCCAGGACGCTTCCGAATCCGCCGCGCCGCAACTCAGCGCGGCCGAGGCGCGGATCGTCGCCTGCCTGATCGAGAAAGAGGCGACCACGCCCGACGTCTACCCGCTGACCCTCAACGCCATCGTCACCGCCTGCAACCAGAAGACCGCGCGCGAGCCGACGATGCAGTTGGAGCAGGGCGAGATCGCCAACGCCCTGCGCCGGCTGGAACCGCGCGGCTGGGTCAAGTCGCAGCACACCGCGCGCGCCGAGCGCTATTCCCACCGCGCCGCGGCGGTGCTGGACCTGACCCGTCCGCAGGCGGCGCTGGTCGCCCTGCTGATGCTGCGCGGCCCGCAGACCGCTTACGAGCTGCTGTCGCGCAGCGAGCGCCTGGCCAAGTTCGATTCGGTCGGCGACGTGCAGTACGCGCTGGAGCGCCTGGCCCAGCACAGCCCGCCGCTGGTGCGGATGCTGGGGCGGCAGAGCGGCCAGCGCGAAGACCGCTACGGCCATCTGCTTAGCGGCGAGCCGGTCTGGCACGGCAGCGCGCACGACGCCGGGCATGGCGACGGCGGCGGCTCGGCCGAGGCGCAGTCGGCCCTGGTCGAACGGATCGAAGCGTTGGAAGCGAAGCTCGCCGAACTGGAAGCGCGGCTGGAGGCGGCGGGGGCCTAGCTCCGTCGACGGGATGCCCTTAGCTTCTGCTGAAGCGGCGTCCCACGGGATTTGTTGCGCTCGTAAGCCGTGGCTCAGGCTTGCAGCGGCAGGTAGACGTCGGTGCGCAGCAAGGCCTGCGGCACTTGATCGGGATCGTCCAGGTAATCGTGGTAGAGCGGCGCGTCGCCGATGCGCTCGCCGCTGGCCGGCAGCCAGCGCGCGAGCAGCGCATCGGTCAACGCCTCCAGGCCGTCGAAGGCGCCGACATGGCGCACCCGAGCGTAGCGCCCGCCGCCCAGCCGCAGCAGGCGCAGGCCCGGTGCGCCCGCCAGGTCCAGGTCCGCGCCCAGCGCCAGCATGCAGTCGAAGCGGCATTGCGGCTCGGCCACGTCGCGACGGTCGTCCACGGCCACGCCGTACAGACCCTGCAGCCGGTCCAGCAGACCGTGCTCGCCGGCCCAGCCGAACAGGCGCTCGTAGCCGGCGTGCTTGGCCTGGTAACCGCCTTCCACCCGCAGCGCCACGACCTGGAACGGATCGATGCTGACCACTTCGACCCGCAGCGGCGGAGCGTCTTCGCCCTGCTCCGGCTGCGGCGGCTGCGCCAGCCGGTCGATCTCGCGCCATAGCCGCTGCGGTTCGGCGCGCAGCTCGCTAGGCGCGGTGCCCAGGCTTTGGCGCAGCGCGCGGGTGAAGGCCTGCGGGCTCTGGTAGCCGACCGCGAGCGCGGCATCGGTGACGCTGCGCTGTTCGCTGGCGAGCAGGCGCAGCCCCTGCAGCAGGCGCAGCCGGGCTACGGTCTGGCCGGTGGTCTCGCCGGTCATCGCGCGGTACACGCGGTGGAAGTGGAACGGCGAGAACGCCGCCGCTTCGGCCAGTCGGCCCAGCTCGGGCGGCTCTTCGCCCTGGGCGATGGCGCGTTCGATCAGGGCGATCGCGCGCTCGATGCGGCGCTGGTGCGCGTCGCGGGTGCCGGCTTTGAGCGCGGGACGTGCGGCTTCGTTGACGGGGGCCATCGCGGTGTCCTCTGGGAGGTCGGGCGGGATGCGGCCAGGATGGCCCGCGCCGGCGCCGCCGGCGGTTCCGATCTTGCGCTTTCGCGCCCCGCCGCGGCTCAGACGCTGGCCGCGAACCCCACCAGCACGGCGGCCTCCACCGCTTCGGCCAGGGCGCCGCAGCAATCGCCGGTCATGCCCTGCAGGCGCTCGCGCCAGGCCCGGCGCCACAACGCGAACACCAGCAGCGCCAGGCCCAGCGCCAGCGCACCGCGCCAACCCGCCAGGGCGCAGGCCGCGGCGCTGATCAGCAATGCGGCGATGCAGGCCGCGCGCGGCGCGGCGACCAGGGACTGGCCGAGCCCGCCGCTGCGCACATAGGGCGTGCTCAGAAACGCCAGGGTCAGGGCCGCGCGCGCCAGCACCGGCGCCAGCAGCAGCGCCGCCCAAGCCGGCGCCGGCAGGCTGGCCAGCGCGGCGAATTTCAGCACCAGGACCAGCACCACCGCGACCACGCCGACCGGGCCGCTGCGCGGATCCTTCATGATCGCCAGGGTGCGCTCGCGCCGTTCCTGCGCGGTCGCGCCCATGCCGCCGACCCAGCCATCGGCGCTGTCGGCCAGGCCGTCCAGGTGCAGGGCTCCGGTCAGGCCGACCCAGGCCGTCAGCAGCAGCGCCGCCGACAGCAGCGGCGGCCGGGTCTGCAAGGCCCAGGCCAGTGCGCACAGCAGCGCGCCGATCGCCAATCCCGCGGCCGGGTACCAGGCCAGCGAGCGCGTCTGCGCCTGCGGATCCTCGAACACCCGCGCCGGCACCGGAATCCGGGTCAGGAACCCGATCGCCGCCAGCAGCGCGCGCATCAACCGCCGACCGGGTCCGCTTCGAGGCGTTCGCTGCGCTCGGCGCGGTGCAGCGGATGGCCGGCGCCGAGCGGCGCGCTGGCCGACGCCGGCGGCGGCCACGGCAACGGGTGCAGCGAGGCGTGGCCGACGTCGATCGCCAGCATGTCGCTGTAACGGCGCCCGGCGGCCAGGCAGCGCAGCAGGCGGATCACCCCGCCGTGGGTGATCACCAGCACGCGTCGGCCGGCATGCTGCTGGGCCAGGTCGTGGGTCGCCGCGACCAGCCGAGCGGTGAAGGCCTCGAAGGTTTCCGCGCCCGGCGGCGGGTAGGCGACCGGGTCGGCCCAGAACTGCGCCAGCGCCTCGCTCTGGTGGGCGGCGATGGCGTCGACCGAGCGCCCCTGCCAGTCGCCGAAGTCGTACTCGACCAGGCGCGGTTCCAGGCTCAACGGCAGCCCGCGCGACTGCGACAGGTCGCGCGCGAACGCGGCGCAACGCTGCAGGGGCGAGCTGACCACCGCATCCCATTCGCGCCCGCGCACCGCGTCGCGCATCTGCCGCCAGCCGAGCTCCAACAGGCTGTCGTCGAGCTGTCCGCGATAGCTGCGATGGCCGGTGTCGCCATGGCGCAGCAGGTCGATCTGGGCAAGCGTCATCGCTTCGGCTCCGTTCCGTGTGCGCGTCGAGCGGTGGGAGCCCCCATCATGCCCGCTCCGCGTGACCGGTGGAGACGCCGGCTTGTATGAAAGTCGCCATTTCGCCATGCAGCGCACAGGACAGGCGCAGCAGCGGTACCGCGACCGCGGCGCCGCTGGCTTCGCCCAGGCGCATGCCCAGGTCGAGCAAGGGTTGCGCCCGCAACGCGTCCAACACCGCGGCGTGGCCGCGCTCCTGCGAACGGTGCGCGTACAGCAGCCAGGGCTCGCAGCCCGGATTGAGCGCGCGCGCGGCCAGCGCGGCGACGCTGGCGATGAAACCGTCGACCAGCACCGCCAGGCCGGCCTGGGCCGCGGCGAGGTAGGCGCCGGCCAGCGCCGCGATCTCGAAGCCGCCGAGCCGGCGCAGCCGCTCGGCCGCGACCTGCGCCGCATCGCCCGGCCCGGCCGACGCGTGCAGGGCCAAGGCGCGTTCGATCACTACGATCTTGTGCTCGATCCCGGCCGCGTCCAGGCCGGTGCCGGCGCCGGCCAGTTCCGCCGGCGCGCGCCCCAGCAACGCGCAGGCCAGGGCCGCCGCCGCGGTGGTGTTGGCGATGCCCATCTCGCCGCCGACGAACAACTGCGCGCCGTGCTCGCGCGCCCGGCGCACGCTGTCGGCGCCGGCGGCCAATGCGGCTTGCAGCTGCGCCGGAGTCATCGCCGCGTCCTGGCAGAAGTTGGCGCTGGACGGCGCGATCCGGATGCGCCGCACGCCGGCGATCGGGCCGGGGTCGTTGACCGTGCCCAGGTCGACCACGTCCAGGTGCGCGCCGAGGCTGCGCGCCAGCACCGCGATCGCCGCGCCGCCGCCGGCGAAGTTGCGCAGCATTTCGCCGGTCACCGCTTGCGGAAACGCCGATACGCCCTCGGCGGCGACGCCGTGGTCGGCGGCGAACACCGAAATCCAGACCCGATCGACGGTCGGCGTCGACGTGCCTTGCAGGCCGGCCAGGCGGATCGCCAGGTCCTCCAGCCGGCCCAGCGAACCGGGCGGTTTGGTCAGTTGGCCCTGGCGCGCCTGCGCCTGCGCCTGGACCTCGGCCTGCGGCTGCGCGCACGCGCGCCGCCACCACGATGCATCGTCGTTCATTGTTCGACTCCTGCTATCGCGCCCGTCCCGCCCAGCGCGGGCGGCGCGCCTTTCAAAACCAGAGGAAGGCCCGCGGCGACGAACAGCACCTGCGGGCACAACGCGCCCAGCGCCTGGTGCAGCCGCCCGGCCTCGTCGACATAGCGGCGGCTGACCTCGCCCATCGGCACCACCCCGAGCCCGACCTCGTTGCTGACCAGCAGCACCCGTCCCGGCAGCGACGGCAGGGTCGCCAGCAGGTCGGCGCGTTCGCGCTCGAACGCGGCCGGTTCGGCGCCGAACAACAGATTGCTCAGCCACAGGGTCAGGCAGTCGACCAGCACGCAGCGCTGCGGCGCGGCATGCGCGCGCAAGGCCGCGGCCAGGGCGATCGGCTCTTCGATACAGCCCCAGTGCGCCGGCCGGCGCGCGCGGTGATGGGCGATGCGTTCGGCCATTTCCGCGTCGCCGGCCTGGCCGGTGGCGATGTAGACCACCTCGGCATGCTCGCCGGCGATGCGTTCGGCCAGCGCGCTCTTGCCCGAGCGCGCGCCGCCGAGGATCAGGCTGTGCATGCGGGCTCCTCCAATCCGAAGCATTGCGCCAGGCGTGCGGTGTCCAGGTGCGCCTCGACCGCGTCGGCGAGCCGCTCGATGCCGGCTTCGCGCAAGGCGGCCAAGTCCAGCGGCTGCGCCTGTTCCAGCCCGGCCCAGCGCAGCAGCGCGGCCAGCGCCTGCGGCGTATCGAACAGACCGTGCAGATAGGTGCCCAGCACCTGCCCGTCGGCGGACAGCGCGCCGTCGTCGCGGCCGTCGTCCAAACGCAGGGCGGGCCGCTGCAGCGCGAGGCCGTGGCTGACCCCGCAATGGATTTCGTAACCGGCGACAGTCGCGGATTCGTCGTCGAACGCGAACCGTCCCTGCACGTTGCGCAGTTGCTTGTGCGGCTCCAGCGTGGTCTCCAGCTCCAGCCAGCCCAATCCCGCGCTCGAGCCCGCCTCGCCCTCGATGCCGTGCGGATCGTGCACCGCGCGGCCGAGCATCTGCAGCCCGCCGCAAATGCCGATCACCCGCCCGCCATAGCGCAGATGGCGGGCGATCGCCTCGGCCCAGCCGTGGCGGCGCAGCCAGTCCAGATCGGCGCGGGTCGACTTGGAGCCCGGCAGCACGATCAGGTCGCAGGCCGGCGGAGTTTCGCCGGGGCCGACGAAGCGGCACTCGACCTGCGGGTGCGCGCGCAGCGCATCGAAATCGTTGTGGTTGCTGATCCGCGGCAGCGCCGGCACGACCACGCGCAGGCGCGCGCCGGCCTTGGCCGCCGGTTCGCGCGGCAAGGCGTCCTCGGCCTCCAGGTGCAGCCCGTGCAGATACGGCAGCACGCCGAGCACCGGCTTGCCGGTCTCGCGCTCCAGCCAGTCCAGTCCGGGTTGCAGCAAGGCGATATCGCCGCGGAACCGGTTGATCACGAAGCCGGTCACCCGCGCGCGCTCGCTGTCCGACAGCAGGGCCAGGGTGCCGACCAGATGGGCGAACACGCCGCCGCGGTCGATGTCGGCGATCAGCACCACCGGGCAGTCGACCGCCTCGGCATAGCCCATGTTGGCGATGTCGCGGTCGCGCAGGTTGATCTCGGCCGGGCTGCCGGCGCCTTCGACCACCACCGCCTGGAACCGTTCGCACAGGCGCGCGTGCGAGGCCAGCACCGCGGCCATCGCGGTGCGTTTGTAGTCGTGATAGGCGCGCGCGTCCAGGTTGGCCACCGCGCGGCCGTGCACAATCACCTGCGCGCCGGTGTCGCTGTTGGGCTTGAGCAGGATCGGATTGAAGTCGGTATGCGGCGCCAGCCCGGCGGCCTGCGCCTGCACCGCTTGCGCCCGGCCGATCTCGCCGCCGTCGGCGGCGACCGCGGAATTCAGCGCCATGTTCTGCGGCTTGAACGGCGCCACCGCCACGCCGCGCCGGCGCAGCCAGCGGCACAGCGCGGTGACCAGGGCGCTCTTGCCGGCATCGGAGGTGCAGCCCTGCACCATCAGCACGCGCGCGCTCAACGCTGCGTCTCCATCGTTGCTATCTCCTCCACCGCAGCGGCCAGCGCCGCATCGAGCCGGCGCCACTCGGCCTCGTCCCCGGGCAGGCCGAAGCGCAGGCTCGACGGCTGCTCGAACAGGCGAGTCAGCACGCCGCGCCGGGCCAGGGCCTGGTGCAGCGCCGCAGCCTCGTCGCAACGGCGCCATTGGAAGAATGCGCTGCCGCCGCTCGGCGCCAAGTCGTGCGCGCTCAGCAACGCGGCCAGGCGCGCGCCTTGCGCGAGCAGGCGCTCGCGCTGCGCCGCCTGCCAATCGCGGTCGGCCAGCGCCGCGCGCACCACGTGCCGGGCCGGGCCGGTCAGGGTCCACGGCCCCAGCCGTTCGCGCAGCGCCTGCAGCAGCGCCGGCGCGGCGCAGACGAAGCCGGCGCGGGCCCCGGCCAGGCCGAAGAACTTGCCGACCGACCGCAGCACGATCAGCCCCTCGCCTGCGCTGTCGGCGCACAGGCTGTGCTCGGGGGTCGCATCCATGAACGCCTCGTCGACCACCAGCCAGCCGCCGCGCGCGGCTAACGTGGCCTGCGCCTGCAGCAATGCCTCGCGCTCGAAGCGGTCGCCGCCAGGATTGTTCGGATGGATCAGCACCAGCACGTCGAACTCGTCGACGCGGCGCAGCAGTTCGGCCGCCGGCAGGGACTGCACCGCGTGGCCGCAACGCCGCCAGGCGTGCGCATGCTCGGCGTAGCCGGGCGCGAGCACGCCGACCCGCGCCGGCGCGCGCAACTCCGGCAAGGCCTGGATCGCCGCCTGCGAACCGGCTACCGGCCACAGCGCGGGCGCGCCGTAGTAGGCGCAAGCGATCTCGACCAGGCCGTCGTCGTCTTCGGGCAGGCGCTGCCAGGCGCGCGCCGGGATCGCCGGCACCGGCCACGCATACGGGCTGATTCCGGTCGACAGATCGAGCCAGCGCTCCGGCGCGATGCCGTAGCGCTGCGCCGCGCGCAGCAAGCGCCCGCCGTGTTCAAGCATGGGTCGACTCCGGATCGGGGCCGCTGCACGAGGCAGCGCAACGGCCGATGGAAAAGCGGAACTCAGGATACCGACGCGCCCGCAGCGGCCGCGCCCGCAGCGCCGGCAGGACGATAGCGCGCTCAAGCCGCGGCATCGGCCAGCCTCCGCGGCAGCACGGCCGCGCCGCGCGCACGCCGTGCGGCGCGCGCCAGGGCGATCGCACGCAGGCGCTTGCAGGCGACCAGGATCGCAGTGACCGCCAAGGCCGCGCCGATCGCCAGGCCGCCCAGCAACAGACCCAGGCGCAGGCGCGGACGTTGCAGCAGCCACGGCAGGTCCCAGCTGTGCAGGCCGTGGTAGAGCCAGCGTTCGACGCGGCTGCGGCGGTCGCTGCTGGCGACGATCTCGCCGCGCGCCGGTGCGATCTGCACCCAACTCGCGGCCGGATCGGCCAAACGCAGGCGCCAGACCGGCAACGGCGGCGGGTCGCGATGCGCGGCGTGCAGGTAGTAGGCGTCGTAGGCGCGCAGTTCCTGCCGCGCAGCGATCTTCACCCCGCTGGCGGCTTCGGCGCGGCGCAGCGCGGCGCCCAGGTCCGGCGCCTGCGCGGCATCGGCCAGCGCCGGTGCCCAGGCCGTCGCGCCCTGGCGCGACTCCAGGCGGTACCAGGGTTCGCCGGCCAACCACAGCAATTCGGCTTCGAGCCAGCCCGGGCCCGCCGGCAGGCGCGCGCTCCACTGCGCCGGCCATGTCGGCGGCGGCGCGGCATAGGCCTCGCGCCAACGTTCCAGCGCCGGGTTCGGCGGCGCGCGCAGCGGCCCCATCGACATCCAGCCGCTGAACAGCCAGCTCAGCATCAGCAACCCGCCGCCCCAGCCGAGCCAGTGGTGCCAGGCGTACACGCCGCGGTACTGAGTGACCCGGCGCACGCGCCGCCAGGCGTCGACGCTGCGCCAGGAGCCGATCGCCACGCCGGCCAGCGCGGCGAGCAAGGCCGCGCCCGACAGCCACATCACTACTTGCCGCCACAGCGCCGGTTGCGCGCGCAAGGCGGTCGGATAAATCCAATGCACGATCGCGCCGACCCAGTTCCAGCCGCGCTCGCTGCGGGTGCTGTCGCGCACCACCTCGCCGGTGGTCGCCGAGACGTACAACTCGGTCGCCCGCGCATCGGCGAAACGCAGCTTGTGCAAGGGCGGACGCAGGCCGGA
The DNA here is from genome assembly GCF_019733395.1 of Lysobacter sp. BMK333-48F3. Taxonomy (NCBI): domain Bacteria; kingdom Pseudomonadati; phylum Pseudomonadota; class Gammaproteobacteria; order Lysobacterales; family Lysobacteraceae; genus Lysobacter; species Lysobacter sp. BMK333-48F3. The sequence goes on from NZ_JAIHOO010000001.1 coordinate 434,444, forward strand.
CAGGCCGTTGAGGGTCCACTGATCGCGCTCCAATCGGCCGAGGTAGCGCGGCGTCGCGGCCGGTTCGCCGCGCCGGCGCTGGAAATCGCGCGCTACCGCCGCCGCGGCCGAGGCGTTGAGCGCGGGCAGCACGCGGCCGTCGTCGGCGCCGACCAGATGCCAGCGCTCGTCGCGATCGCGCAGCCGCCATACCGGCCGTGCGCCGAGCATGCCCAGCCGCGCGCGCTGCGGCGGGCCGTCCAGCCCGGCCGCCTGCGCCGCCTGTCGCGCGTCGATGCGCACCGCCGCCAACGCCAGCTGCGCACGCCCGGCGCGCGCCTCGGCTTCGCTCAGGCGCGGGAACGGCACGAACAGCAACACCGCACCGGACACGAACCACAGCAACACCGGCAGCGCCAGGAACACGCCCAACCAGCGATGCCACCACTGCAACTGGCGCTTGAGTGCGTTCAAAAACGCTGCGCCCATTCCAGCTCGAACTCGCGTCCCGGGCCGAGCAGGGCCTGCGAGCGGCCGGAGCCAACGTACAGCGCGTCGCCGAGGTTGCGCGCGCGCAGAGTCAATCGACTGCCGACGCGCGCACGCCAGGACAGCTGTGCGTCGGCGACGGTATAGCCGTCGATGCGCGAGCTGTTGGCGTTGTCGTTGTAGCGATGTCCAACTCGGCGCAAGCCCAGCGAGGCGTTCCAGGCCTCGATCGGATCGAAGCCCAGCCACAGGTTGAATACCCGCTCCGGGGTGTTCGCCGGAGTCCGGCCGTCGCGCGAAACCAGACGGCCGGCGACGACTTCGCTGAAATCGTCGAAACGCGCGTCCAGCAGCGCGGCATTGGCGTCGATCCGCCAGCGCGGCGACAACGCATAGCCCAGGCCGAGCTCCAGCCCGCGCGAACTGCGCTGGCCGATCTGCTGGACCCGGTTCGGGTCCTCTTCGTCGCGGCTGAGCAGGTTGCGCTTCTCGATCCGGTACGCGGCCAGCGTCCAATCGCCGCGGCCGCCGGCGAAACTCTGCTTCAGGCCCAGCTCGATCTGCCGCGCCGGGGTCAGCGACCAGTCCTTCTGCGCCAGCGGCAGGGTCACCAGCCCGGAAATCGGATCGATGCCCTTGCTGGTCTGCGCGTACAGCGAGGTGCGCTGGTCGAGCGCGAACACCGCACCCAGGCGCCAGGCGGTGAAATCGAACCGTACGCCGAAGCCGGTACCGGTCAGCAGCTCCTTGCGCTGCAGTTCGATGCGCTCGCGGCGCAGGCCGCCGACCAGGGTCCAGCGCGGCCACAGCTCGACGCTGTGTTCCAGGTACAGCGCGCGCTGGCGGGTGATGGTGCCGAAACGCGGCTGGGTGCCGGCCAGGTTGACGAAGCCGCCCGGGGCGAAATCGAACGCCGGCACGGTGTCGCGGCCGCCGTAGGGGCCGTTGTTGCTGTGGGTGAAACGCACCCGCGCGCCTTCCACACCCAGGTTCAGGCGCTGCGCTCGGCCCCACAGCTCGCCCGCGGCGAGCAGGTCGAAACGCTGGCCCCATTGTTCCTGGTCGTGGCCGATCTCGATGAAGTCGCTGCGTACGACCAGGTTCTTGCGCGGATCGAAGGCGTAGCTTTCGGCGTTGCGCCAGCGCCGGTCGATCGCGACATGGTAGGTCTCGGCGACCAGTTGGGCGCGTTCGCCGAGGGCGTAGTCGAAGCGCAGCCGCGCCAGGCCGTCGTCGTAGCGGATATGGCTGTCGGCGACGTCGTAGTTGCGCTCGCGCAGGCGACGGTCGAGGCGGCCGTCGGCCAGCGGCGTGCCGAAGTAGCGCGGATCGTGGCGGCGCCCGCCGTCGTACTTCAGCGTCGCGGTCAGGCGCGGGCTCAGGTCCCAGGCCAGGGCGCCGGAGAAGCCGTAGCGTTCGTAGCCGGCGCGGTCGATCTCGCCGTTGCCGCCGGCGCCGGTCAGGTCGGCGCGCCAGCGCACGCGCTCGCCCACGCCCTGCCCCGCGCCGAGGCCGAAGCGGTAACCGTCCCAGCTCGACATCGCCAGCATCGCCTCGCGCCGCGGCGCGCTTTGCAGGGCGCGCGGCACGTAGTGCACCACGCCGCCGACGCTGCTGTCGCCGAACAGCACCGAGGCCGGGCCGCGCAACACTTCGATCCGATCGAGCTGCCAGGTGTCGCCGGGAAAGCTCAGCGTGCCGGAGGCGACGAACACCCGGGTGCCGTCGTAGACCTGTGCCACCGAACCGTGACCGGAGAAACCGCGCAGGCTCAGCGAAGAATTTCCGTTGCCGGGCGCGCCCATCGGCACCACCCCGGCGGCGCGCGCCAGCGCGCGTTGCGGCGTATCGTCGCCGCGTTCGCGCAGGGTTTCGCCGTCGAGAATCTCGACCGCGGCGGGCAACTCGCGCAGGCTCAGGCCGAGCCGGCTGCCGGCCTCGGCGACGCGCTCCAGCGGCGACTGCGCGCGCACCTGCACCGCGTCGAGGGTGGTGGAATCGTCGGCGCAGGCGGCCTGCGCGAACGCCAGGCCGGCCAGGGCCAGGCCGAGGCGGCGCAACGCGGGAGCATGGCGGCTGAAGCGGCGGGTACTGCGATGGGAAGTTCGGACGGACAAGCGGGCGGTCTCCGGTGCTGGCGCACGGGATGCCTGCAGATCCGGAGCGGCCGGCGCCGGCGCGCCGCTGTGCCGCGACGCGTCCACGCACGAACCCGGCCCGCGCGCGTACGCAGCGGCCGGGGCCGGGCGCGACGCGATCGGGATTCGACTCCAGTCCCGCGCCCGCACCCCGGAGCGCATGTTCGACTGATCGCCGCAGGGTCGGTCTTCTGGCTCGCCGTCGACCTCCTCCGCCGGCCTTCCCGGTCGCGGCGACCAGTGGCATGTGGGCGGATTCGTCAGGCTTACAGCAGCGGGGGCTGCGCCGGAATGGCCGGGCCGCATCGCGGCGCCGGCGTCACCGGACTTCCCTTCGGCCTTGCGGCCGATGCCGCGCGATGGCTTGCGCGGCGAACCCTGTGGACGGCGCGAGCTTAGGCGAGCGCTGAAGGCGCCGCAACTGCACAGCGCGGTATGGCGCGAAGCTCGCGCCGCGCGGCCGACGCGGCGCGTCACAGCGCGCGCCAGGCCCATGCGCCGAACGCGATCGCCGCCAACCACAGCAACACGCCGCGCCCGACCAGGCGCTGCGCGCGTTCGACCGAGCCCGCATCCGGCGGCTCGCCTTCGCCCAGCGATGGCCGCGGTTCCCACACGCCGTGATACGGCGCGGCGCCGCCCAGGCGAACGCGCAGGGCGCCGGCACCGGCGGCCATCACCGGGCCGGCGTTGGGGCTGTCCCAGTGCGCCGCCTGCGTGCGCCAGCAGCGCCACGCCGCGGCGGTGTCGCCGAGCGCGGCATAGGTGATCGCGGTCAGTCGCGCCGGCACCCAGTTCAGCACGTCGTCGATACGCGCCGCGGCCCAGCCGAAGCGTTGGTAGCGCGGGGTGCGATAGCCCCACATCGCATCCAGGGTATTGGCCAGGCGATAGCCGACCGCGCCGGCCGGGCCGAGCAGGACGAACCAGAACAGCGCGCCGAACACCGCGTCGTTGCCGTTTTCCAGCACCGACTCGGTCGCCGCCGCGGCCACGCGCTCGGCATCCAGCGCGGCGGTGTCGCGGCTGACGATGCGCGACACCGCGGCCCGCGCCGCTTCCAGGTCGCCGTCGCGCAAGGCGCAGGCCACCGGTATCGCGTGTTCGTCGAGGCTGCGCAAGCCGATGCACAGATACAGTGCGACCGCGCCGAACAGCACCTGGGCCCAGGCCGACCACGCGGCCAGCGCCAGTTGCACGTAAGCCGTCGCCGCGACGATGGGAACCACCGCCAGCACCCAGGCCAGCACGCCGCGCAGGCGCCCGTCGGCGTGCGCCTGGGTTTCGATCGCCCGCGCCAATCGGCCGAAACCGACCAGCGGATGTGCGCGCCGCGGTTCGCCGAGCGCGGCGTCGAGCATTACCCCGGCGAACAGGGTCAGCACCAGCAACGCGGCGCTCATGACGACAGGCTCATGACGGCGGGCTCATGGCAGAGCATTCATGGCAGGGCATTCAAGGCAAGAACAGACGCACCGCCGCGTCGGGATTGGAAGGGAAATAGAAGTGCACGAAGCTGGCGTTGAGCCGGCGGTCGCGGTACAGCGCCTCGCGGCTGGGGCCGCCGTTGGGGTTGTGCGAATGCGCGATCGGCGCAGCGGCTATCTCGGCGCGCGCGTAGTGGAAGGTGTGGCCGCGCAGTTCGCCCTCGGGCAGCGCGACCGATTGCAGCCCCAGCGCGGCCAGCTTCGGCTGCAACGCGGCGTGGCCCGGCAGCAGGCCGGCCATCTCGCCCTGGGCGCCGTCGCGGTCGCTGAGCCGGTCCAGCGCGTACAGCAGGCCGCCGCATTCGGCCAGGATCGGCGTGCCGGCGTCGCGGCGCGCGCGCAGCTCCGCGCCCAGGTCGGTGCGCGCCGACAAAGCCGGCAAATGCAGTTCCGGGTACCCACCCGGCAGCCATACCGCGTCGCAGGAAGGCAGCGCATCGCCCGCCAGCGGCGAAAAAAACGCCAGTTCGGCACCGGCTTCGCGCAGCAAATCGAGGTTGGCCGGATACAGGAAGCAGAACGCGGCATCGCGGGCGATCGCGATGGTCTTGCCGCGCAACGCCGGCGGCACCGGCGGCACCGGCGGCGGCGCGCTCGCGGCGAACTCGACCGGCGGCGGCAGTTCGGCGTCGGCGTGTCGGCCCCAGGCGTCGGCGAGCGCGTCCAGACGCGCATCCAGATCGCCGAGTTCGCCCGCCGCCACCAGGCCCAGGTGCCGTTCCGGCAAGGCCATCGCCGGATCGCGCGGCAAGGCGCCGAGCCAGCGCAGCGACTCCGGCAGGCTCTCGCGCAACAGCCGCGCGTGATACTCGCTGCCGATCCGGTTGGCGGCGACGCCGTACACGCGCACGTCGTCGCGGTAGCGCGCCAGGCCGGTGGCGAGCGCGCCGAAGGTCTGCGCCATCGACGAGCCGTCGATCACCGCCAGCACCGGCACGCCGAGCGCGACCGCCAGGTCGGCGCTGGACGGCTTGCCGTCGAACAGTCCCATCACCCCTTCGATCAGGATCAGGTCGGCCTCGCCGGCCGCCCGATGCAGGCGCGCGCGCACCTCGGCCTCGCCGCACATCCACAGATCGAGTTGATAGGCCGGATAACCGCTGGCCGGCTGCCCGCTGGCGCGCTCGAGCACCATCGGGTCGAGAAAATCCGGCCCGGTCTTGAATACCCGCACCCGCCGCCCCTGCCGCGCGTGCCAGCGCGCGATCGCCGCGGTGACGCTGGTCTTGCCCTGGCCGGAGGCGGGGGCGGACACGAGCAGGGCCGGACAGGAAGCGGGATTCGGGACTCGGGACTCGGGAGCTGTAACGGCAGGGTTCGCGGTTGCTTCAAGCGCGACGGCGATTCCCGATTCCCGATTCCCGTTTCCCGCAGTGCTCACAGCTCGATCCCCTTCTGCGCCTTGATCCCCGCCTTGAACGCATGCTTGACCATGCGCATCTCGGTGACCGTGTCGGCGGCCTCGACCAGCGCGTCGGGCGCGCCGCGGCCGGTGATCACCACGTGCTGGCGCTCGGGCCGGGCCGCGGTCGCGGCCAGCACGTCGTCGAGGGCGATGTAGCGGTGCGCCAGGGCGATATTGAGTTCGTCGAGCAGGACGAAGTCGTAATCCGGGTCGGCCAGCATCCGCGCCGCCACCGCCCAGGCCGCCTGCGCGGCGGCGATGTCGCGCTGCTTGTCCTGGGTCTCCCAGGTGAAGCCCTCGCCCATCACGTGATAGTCCAGTTCCTCGAACTTGCGGAAGAACGCTTCCTCGCCGGTCGAGAAACTGCCCTTGATGAACTGCACCACGCCGCAGCGCAGGCCGTGGCCGAGCGAGCGCGCCAGCATGCCGAAGCCGGACGAGCTCTTGCCCTTGCCGTTGCCGGTGTTGACCACCAGCACGCCGCGCTCGACCGTGGCGCGGGCGATCTTGCGGTCGATCAGTTCCTTCTTGCGCTGCATGCGCTCGCGATGGCGCTCCTCGGTGGTCGCGGCATAGCCGGCGCGCGATTCCGCAGCGTCGTCGGCAGGCCCGTGCGCGCTCATGCCGCCGCTCCGACCCGCTGGCGCTGGCCGGCCAGCCGGGCCAGCGCGTACACGGCGAAACCGGCGCCGACATAACCGGCCAGGGTGCCGAGGCTGCGCGGGTAGTACTGCGGCACGCGCTCGAGGAAACCGGCCAGGCTGGCGTCGGGATAGCGGCCCGACAGGAAGTAGAAACCGCCCTTGGAAATCAGGTACGCCGCCACCGAGGTCGCCAGCAGCACCAGCGCCAGGCGCGGCACCGCGCTCCAGGCGTCGCGATGCGCTCGCGCATAGATCCGGCCGCCGAACCACAGCGCGCCGTAGGCGAAGGCCAGCGCCCAGTACGCCGGCGACAGGCACCAGTCGGTGATCCGCCCCTGCGCCAGGCTGCCCAGGTCCAGCGCCGAGGACAGCAGGAACAGCGCCGGAAAGCTCCAACCCGGGCGCAGCAACGCGCCGGCGAGGAAGAACACCGCCCAGGACGCGCTGGGCAGCGCGTCGACGCTGGCGAAGTGCTGGCCGCGGGTGCAGATCATCAGCACCGCCAGGGCCAGGCCGACGCCGATCTGGGCGGCGCGCGAACGCAACGGCAAGGGGGCGGAAGCGGTGTGTTCGTGGGTCGTGGACATGCTCGGACTCCGGTGGCGGAACGGATGGATGGCGGCGCGTCGCGGTTCTCGGCGAACTCAGCCGCGACGCTGGGCGATGGCGAGCTGGCGCAGGTGATGGGCGATCACCGCGTAGAAACCCAGGGCGACGGCGACGTAGCCCAAGGTGGTGCGCACGAACAGCGGACCCCAGCGCCACAGCCGGCTCAGGTACTCGGCGAAGTTGGGATCGGCGTAGCGTCCGCCGAACCAGTAGAACGCGCCGTTGGAAATCAGGAACGAGACCGCGGCGGCGAGCGCGGCGACCGCGAACACCGTCGCCAGCGCGCGCCATTGCGGCGCCAGCCGCGGCGCGATCCAGCGCCCGCCGTACCACAGCGCGGCATAGGCGAGCAGCAGGAAGGCATAGGACGGGGTCACGCAGTAGTGCTGGAAGAAACCCAGCCCGCGCGAGGTGATGGCGAGGTAATCGACCGCCACCGCCATGCCCAGGTACGCCACGAAGCCCGCGTGCCGGCGCAGCAACAGGCCGCCGAGGAAGAACACCGCCATCGAGGCATCCGGCAGGTGCAGCAGGCTGCCCAGATGGTGGAAGCGGGTGCCGAGCATCAACACCAGCAAGGCGCCGGCCACCGCAGCGCGGACCGGCGCGGACCAGGCGGTCGCAGCCGCAGGCGCTACGGCGTGGGCATGGGCGGCGATCGGGCGGGACGATGGGTTCATCGGCGGATCTCGGTGGGGCCGGCGCACGCCGGCGGTGGCGCTGGTTCTCAGCGGGAGGGCCGGTAGCGCAGGCTCAGCAGGTAGTTGCGTCCGGGCTGGTTGTAGAACGCGGCGGTCTCGTAGCGGCGGTCGAACACGTTGTTGGCGCTCAGTTGCACGCTCCAGGCCGGATGGAAGGCGTAGCCCAGGCGCAGATCGGCCAACGCGTAACCGCCCAGCCGGCGGCTGTTGGCGAGGTCGTCGTAGCGCTCGCCGGCGGCGTAGACGCTGGCGCCGAAGGAGAACGCGGACACGCGCCGGTCCAGGTCGATGCGCGCGCTGTGCCGCGCGCGGCGCGGCAGCCGATTGTCGCGATGGGGGCCCGGGCTGAGGTTGCGCGGGTCCAGCCAGGTCGCGCTGGCGCGCAGGTCCCACTGCGCCAGCTGCGTGTCCAACGCCGCCTCCAGGCCGCGGATGCGCGCGCTGTCGACGTTGCCGGGCAGGCCGATCGAGGCGTCGTAGGCGATCAGGTCGTCGATCTTGTTCTGGAAGGCGTTGAGCGACCAGACGTGCTGGCGGCGCTCGCCCCAGGCGGCGCGCAAGCCGAGTTCGACGCTGCGCGAGGTTTCCGGGCCCAGCTCGCGGTTGCCGTAGTTCGGGTAGTACAGCTCGTTGAAGGTCGGCGCCTTGAACGCGGTGCCGTAGCTCGCGGTCAGGCGCCAGGTGTCGTTGAAGTCCCAGCCCCACAGCACGCTGCCGGTGGTCTTGCCGCCGAACTGGCTGTCCTCGTCGCGGCGCAGGCTGGCCTGCACGGCGTGGGCGCCGAAGTCCTGCTGCCACTGGCCGAAGGCGCCGCGCAGGATCCGCCGGTCGCGGGCGTAGGCGACGTTGCTGTCGATCCGGTCGCGCTGCCAGTCGAATCCCAGGCTCAACAGGCCCGGCCCGAGGCCGAGGTCGGCCTGCAGCGAGCCCAGCTCGCGCCGGGTTTCGAAGGTGCTGGAGTACTTGCCGTTGCGATAGGCCTCGCTGAGATCTTCGCTGCGCCCGGCGCTGGCGCTGAAGCCGACGCGCTCGCTGGGGCGATAGCGCAGCTTGGCGCCGAGCACCTGCTGCACGCTGTCGGCCTGGTTGTTCTGGCTGCCGTCGTATTCGTTGTAGGCCTCGGCGCGGAACGCGCGCGCTTCTGCTTCCCAACGGTCGTCGAAACGGTAGCCGCCCTGCACGGTCAGCGACTGGTTGCGGTAGCCGTCGCGGTCGGGCGAGTGGGTGAAGCAGCCGGCGCCGCGCGGCGCCGGCTTGCCGCGACAGGCGTTGATGGCGTCGGTGTCTTCGTGCGCGGCGTTGACCGAATACCAGCCGCGCTCGCCCTTGCCGGCCACGCCGGCGCTGGCGCGATGGGTCTGGTAGCTGCCGATCGCGGCGCTGAAGCTGGGCGCGAACGCACCCTGCGGGCGGCGGGTGAACACCTGGATCACTCCGCCCAAGGCTTCGGAGCCGTACAGGCTGGAGAACGGCCCGCGCACGATCTCGACCCGCTCGATCTGCTCGACCGGAATGTCCTGCAGCGCGGTGCCGCCGCTGGTCGCCGAACCGAGCTTGATGCCATCGACCAAGACCAGCACGTGGTCGGATTCGGTGCCGCGCAGGAACAGCGAAGTCTGCTTGCCGGCGCCGCCGTTGTTGGCCAGCGACACGCCGGGCGCGCCGCGCAGCAGGTCCGGCAACGAGGCCGGCTGGCGACGCTCGATCTCGGCGCGGTCGATCACCGTCACCGCGGCGAGGGTGGCGTCCTGGGTCTGGGCGGTGCGGGTGGCGGTGACCACGACCTGGTCGAGATCGACCGCGGCCGGCGCGGCGAGGGCCAGCGCGGGAGCGGCGAGCACGCCGCCGGCGAAACACAGGGAAGCAAGACGCAGACGCGGGGCGTAGCAAGGCAAAGTCACAGGCGGTCTCCATGACCGCGCTCTCCCGCGCGGCCGTGATCGGTCGTGACAGAAGGCGGAAACGGCCAGGAGACGGCGCACGCGCGCCTTCGCCCCGAGACCGGCCCACCGCCTGTCGGTTCGCGCTCCGGGCCGGTCTCCGGGCTCGCGAGCCGATGCGGTCCTGTGCGGAACCGGCATCGCGTACCGCGCCTTCCCGTGTCGAAACACAGTGGCTGCGTGCGGTACGTCTACTCGCCTACCGTTGCGGGGGCAGCTCCGGCTTGGCCGCCTGCGAGGCAGGACGACGACCGGATTCCCGTTTCAATCGCCGGCGAATGTGCCGGCGATCACCTTGAGCGCGGGCATCTTAACAGTCGGGCCAGGTGGCGACGCCAGCGTATGGGGTCGCTTGGCCTGAATGAGCGACGCTGTATGGGGCAACGGCGACCAGGCGGAACGCCGAATCGGCGCCAAGATGTGTTTCGTGGCGCACTACCACTTTTGGACTATTGCCGATAGTCGGATTTTGGCGGCTTTATTGACCGATTGTTATGCGCGTGTTAAATCGCAATGACATCGCTGTCAGTCCCTCAAGGAGTCGCCATGCACGTCCGCCGTACCCCCGCCGGCCCGCGCCATCCCCTGGCCCTGGCTCTGCTGCTCGCTCTCGCTGCCCCGGCCTACGCGCAGGACGCGCCGCAAAGCGACGCCAAGACGCTCGACCAGGTGATCGTGACCGGCACCCGCGTGTCCGACCGCACCGTCGCCGAGTCGACCGCGCCGATCGACATCATCACCCCCGAAACCCTCGAGGCCACCGGCACGGCGGAGCTGGCGACCGCGCTGTCGCGCGCCCTGCCCTCGCTGAACTTCCCGCGCCCGGCGATCACCGACGGCACCGACGCGGTGCGCCCGGCGCAGCTGCGCGGCCTGGCCCCCGACCAGGTGCTGGTGCTGGTCAACGGCAAGCGCCGCCACACCACCGCGCTGATCAACCTCAACGGCAGCCAGGGCCGCGGCTCCTCGCCGGTCGACCTCAACGCGATCCCGATCGCCTCGATCGAGCGGGTCGAAGTGCTGCGCGACGGCGCCTCGGCCCAGTACGGCTCCGACGCCATCGCCGGCGTGGTCAACGTGGTGCTCAAGGGCTCGGGCCAGAACGGCTCGATCGCCGCGCGCTACGGCCAGTACAGCGCCGGCGACGGCGAGCAGTACCAGCTCTCTGGCGACGCCGGCTTCAATCTCGGCGAGAACGGCTGGCTGCGCCTGGCCGCGCAAGGCGGCCACCAGGACCAGACCAACCGCGCGCGCCCGTTCCAGGGCCGGGTCGAACAGCGCTACGGCGACCCGGAAATCGACCACGGCGCGTTCTCCTACAACGCCGAGTACTCGCCGGTCGAGTACCTGAGCTTCTATTCGTTCGGCAGCTACAGCGAACGCGACGTGCTGTCCAACGGCTACTTCCGCTTCGCCGGCGACCCGCGCAACATCCCCTCGATCTACCCCAACGGCTTCCTGCCGCAGATCCACAACGTCAGCAAGGACCGCGCCGCGGTGCTGGGCGTGCGCGGCGAAACCGCCGGCGGCACCCAGATCGACTTCAGCTACAACTACGGCCATAACGGCCTGACTTTCAACATCGAGAACACCCTCAACCGCAGCCTGGGCCCGAGTTCGCCGACCGAGTTCTACGCCGGCGCCCTGGAAGTCACCCAGCACGTGCTCAACCTCGACTTCACCCGCGCCATCGAGCTGGGCTGGAAGTACCCGCTGACCCTGTCCTGGGGCGCGGAATGGCGCGGCGAGGAGTTCAGCCAGCGCGCCGGCGAGCCGCTGTCCTACGCCAACGGCGGCGTCGCCGCGCCGAACGGCCAGATCATCCCCGGCGCTCAGGTGTTCTCCGGCTTCCGCGCCAGCGACGCCGGCGACTTCGACCGCCACAGCTACTCGTTCTATCTCGACGCGGAAACCGACGTCACCGACAAGTTCTCGATCGGCGCCGCGGCCCGCTACGAAAGCTACAGCGACTTCGGCGAAACCACCTCGGGCAAGCTGTCGGGCCGCTACGCCTTCACCGACAAGGTCGCCCTGCGCGCCACCGCCTCGACCGGCTTCCGCGCGCCGTCGCTGCAGCAGCAGTACTTCCAGTCGATCGCGACCAACTTCATCAGCGGCATCCCCTACGAGATCGGCACCTTCCGGGTCGACAATCCGGCCGCGGTCGCGCTGGGCTCGGAGCCGCTGAAGGCCGAGGAATCGACCAACTACAGCCTGGGCCTGGTGCTGCAGCCGGCCGACGCGCTGTACATCACCGTCGACGCCTACGACATCAAGGTCAAGGACCGCATCCTGCTGTCGGAAAACCTGACCAGCACCGCGGTGCGCAACTACCTGCAGGCCAACGGCTATCCGGGCATCGGCGGCGGCCGCTACTTCACCAATGCGGTCGACACCAAGACCCAGGGCGTGGACGTGATCGCCACCTACGGCTGGGAGCTGGCCTCCGGCAAGCTCAACCTCACCGCCGGCTACAACTACTCCAAGACCGAGATCGACAAGATCGCGCCGAACCCGCCGCGGCTGGCGGCGATCGACCCGGCGGCGGTGCGCATCGGCCGCACCGAGATCGGCCGCATCACCAAGGGCGCGCCGAAGGACAAGTTCTTCCTCGCCGGCGACTGGAAGACCGGCAACTGGAGCTTCAACGCCACCGCCACCCGCTACGGCCAGTTCACCGAACTGCACGCCACCGACCCGCGCCAGGACCAGACCTTCGGCGCCGAGTGGACGCTGGACCTGGCCGCGACCTACCGCCTGGACCGCTGGGAATTCACCCTCGGCGGCGACAACGTGCTCGACGCCTATCCGGACGAGTCCAAGCTGGTGCGCGGCACCCGCAACTACCTGCCGTACAACACCGCCTCGCCGTTCGGCTTCAACGGTGCGTTCGGCTACGTCAAGGTCGGCTACAAGTGGTGAACCTCCGGGCGTGACGGACTCACGCTGCGAACGGATGCGCGAAGGCCCGGAACGATCCGGGCCTTCGCTTTTGCGGCGGGACGTTCTTCGCGGTTCGGACCGGCCCGGATCGAGGCGCGCCGGCGGCGCGTAGCGAACGCCCAGCGGCCGGGAGCCGCGTTTTCGTGTTTCCGGCACATCCCGGGCGCAGCGGATCGGCTATACAACGCCGGGGCGCATCCGCGCCGCCGCACGCCAGAACACCCTGCCGGAGCCCGTCGATGCGCCCGATCGTTGTGCTGTCGCTGTGCCTGTCCGTCGCCCTCGCCCTTCCCGCCGCCGCTGCGCCCGGCAAACGCGACTACGTGGTGCTGATGCAGGGCCGCGTCGCCGGCGAGCAGAGCGTCGCCACCGCCGCCGACGGCTCGGTGCAGGTCGAGTACCAGTTCGCCGACCGCGGCCGCGGCGACCGCAGCAGCACGCGCTGGCGGATCAACGACGACGGCACCCTGCGCGAGTACAGCGGCCAGGGCAACGACTACCTCAAGACGCCGTTCGAGGAGAGCTACCGGGTCGACGGCAGCCAGGCCCGTTGGAGCAATCCCAGCGAGCAGGGCCGGCGCGACCTCGCCGCGCCGGCATTCTTCCTGCCGCTGCAGGCCGCGCCCGAAGCCACCGGCGCGCTCGCCCGCGCCCTGCTCAAGGCGCCGCAGCGCCGGCTCGCCCTGCTGCCGGCCGGCGAGGCCAGCAGCCGCGATCTGGGCGAACACGAGATCGCCGGCGCGCAAGGCCCGGTCAGGCTGCGCCTGCAGGGCATCGAGGGCCTGGACTTCACCCCGCGCCTGGTCTGGCTGCGCGAGGACGGCAGCACCGCGGCGGTGATCGCCGCCGCCGGCTGGTTCTCGGTGGTCGATCGCGAGTTCGAGGCGGCCACGCCGAAACTGATCGAGTTGCAGGAAGCCGCCGCCGCGGGCTGGGCCGCCGACCTGGCCCGGCGCCTGACCCATGCGCCCACCGGCCCGCTGCTGATCCGCAACGCGCGCGTGTTCGACCCGCGCGACCTCAGCGTCGCCGCCGGCAGCAGCGTGCTGATCGAAGGCGAACGCATCGTCCGGGTCGCGCCCGACGCGCAGTTGAGCGCGCCGGCCGGCGCCGAAGTGTTCGACGCGCGCGGGCGCTTCCTGATGCCCGGCCTGTGGGACGTGCACAAGCACTACACCGGCGCCCACGACGGCGCGCTCGACATCGCCGCCGGCATCACCAGCGCGCGCGACGTCGCCAACGACTTCGAAGCCTTCCCGGCGCGGGTCAAACGCTTCGACGCCGGCAGCGAAATCGGCCCGCGGGTGATGATGGCCGGCTTCATCGACGGCCCCGGCCCCTACGCCGGGCCGACCAAGATGCTGGTGGCCACGGCCGAGGAAGCGCGCAAGGCGGTGGATTTCTACGCCGACCGCGGCTACATGCAGATCAAGAGCTACTCCTCGCTCAAGCCCGAGCTGGTGCCGGTGATCGCCGACCGCGCGCACCGGCGCGGCCTGCGCTACAGCGGCCACGTGCCGGCGTTCATGTCGGCGCGGCAGTTCGTCGAGGCCGGCGCCGACGAGCTGCAGCACCTGCTGTTCGTCGAACTCAATTTCATGTATCCGCGGGTACAGGACACCCAGACCATGAAGCGGCTGACCGAAGTCGCCGCGCATGCGCACGAGTACCCGCCCGAGCACCCGCAGGTGCGCGAGTTCATCGACTTCCTCAAGCGCCACCGAACCACGCTCGACCCGACCATGGCCCTGGCCGAGGACCTGTTCGGCGGCGATCCCAGCGACAAGACCCCGCCCGGTCTGCGCGGCGTGGCCGAGCGGCTGCCGCCGCAGGCGCAGCGCAATCTCAGCTGGGGCGCGCTGAAACCGCCGCAGGGCGAGGAGCAGGCCTACCGCCAGGCCTTCCCGAGCATGCTCAAGCTGCTCAAGGCCTTGCACGAGGCCGGGGTGATCCTGCTGCCGGGCACCGACGCTCTGGCCGGCTACATGCTGCATGCCGAGTTGGAGGTGTACGCGCGCGCCGGCATCCCGAATGCCGAAGTGCTGCGCCTGGCGACCCTGACCCCGGCGCAGGTGTTCGGCGTCGATACCCAGCGCGGCGCGATCGCGCCGGGCCGCTACGCCGACCTGGTGCTGATCGACGGCGATCCGCTGCGCGACATGCGCGACATCCGCAAGGTCGACGCGGTATTCAAGGGCGGCAAGCGGTTCGACCCGGAGCAGATCGAGCGGGCGCTGGGGATCGTGCCGCGCAAGGCGGCGCAGTGAGGCGCCTTTTGTAGGAGCGGCGTAAGCCGCGACCCCAGTGGCGACGTACGCGAGCGTAGCCGTAGTCGCCGCAGCCCAGGCAATAGGGTTTCTTCGCCTTGTCGCGTGGCCGCAGTATGGAAATCCGTGGCTTCGCCGGTCGCGGCTTACGCCGCTCCTACAGGACCGGCTGCACAACGAAAAACGGCCCGCATCGCGGGCCGTTTTTTCTCGATCGCCGTTGGCTCGATTCAGCCCTTGCGGAACACCAGGTGCCCGCCCTCGGCCTCGACCTGGATGGTGTCGCCGCTGACGAACTCGCCGCCGAGGATGCGCTGCGCCAGCGGGTTCTCGATCTGCTGCTGGATCGCCCGCTTGAGCGGACGCGCGCCGTAGACCGGGTCGAAACCGACGTTGCCGATCAGGTTCAACGCAGTCTCGCTCAGCGCCAGCTTCAGGCCGCGTTCGCCCAGGCGCTTCTCCAAACCATGCAACTGGATCTTGGCGATCTCGCGGATCTGGCCCTTCTCCAGCGGGTGGAACACGACGATATCGTCCAGGCGGTTGATGAACTCCGGGCGGAAATGGGTCTGGACCACCCCCATCACCGCCGCCTTCATCTGCGTATAGGCCTCGGCCGAAGTGTCGTTGCTCAGCTCCTGGATCATCTGCGAACCCAGGTTCGAGGTCATCACGATCACCGTGTTGCGGAAGTCCACGGTGCGGCCCTGGCCGTCGGTCAGGCGGCCGTCGTCGAGCACCTGCAGCAGGATGTTGAACACGTCCGGATGCGCCTTCTCGACCTCGTCGAGCAGGATCACGCTGTACGGGCGGCGGCGCACCGCTTCGGTGAGGTAGCCGCCCTCTTCATAGCCGACATAGCCCGGAGGCGCGCCGACCAGGCGGCTGACCGCGTGCTTCTCCATGAACTCGCTCATGTCGATGCGCACCATCGCATCCGAAGAGTCGAACAGGAACTCGGCCAGGGCCTTGCACAGCTCGGTCTTGCCGACGCCGGTCGGGCCCAGGAACAGGAACGAGCCGCTGGGACGGTTGGGATCGGACAGGCCGGCGCGCGAACGCCGCACCGCGTCGGACACCACCCGCACCGCCTCGTCCTGGCCGACCACGCGCGCGTGCAGGGCCTGCTCCATCTTGAGCAGTTTCTCGCGCTCGCCTTCGAGCATCTTCGACACCGGAATGCCGGTCCAGCGCGCCACCACCTCGGCGATCTCTTCCGCGGTGACCTTGTCCTGCAGCAGCTTGAAGCCCTGGGTCTCGGCTTCCTGCGCGGCCTTGAGCTGCTTCTCCAGCTCCGGCAGCTTGCCGTACTGGATCTCGCTCATCCGGCCGAAGTCCTGGGTGCGCTGGGCGGCCTCCAGGTCGAGCTTGGCCTGCTCGATCTGCTCCTTGATCTTGGTCGCGCCCTGCAGGGTCGCCTTCTCGGCCTTCCACACCTCTTCCAGGTCGTTGAACTCGCGCTCGAGCACGCCGATCTCGGCTTCCAGGTCGGCCAGGCGCTGCCTGGATTCGGCGTCCTTCTCCTTCTTCAGCGCCTCGCGCTGGATCTTGAGCTGGATCAGCCGGCGTTCCTTGCGGTCGAGCTCTTCGGGCTTGGAGTCGATCTCCATGCGGATGCGCGAGGCCGCTTCGTCCATCAGGTCGATGGCCTTGTCGGGCAACTGGCGGTCGGCGATGTAGCGGTGCGACAGGGTCGCCGCGGCGACGATCGCCGGGTCGGTGATCTCCACGCCATGGTGCACCGCGTAGCGCTCCTTGAGGCCGCGCAGGATGGCGATGGTGTCCTCGACCGAGGGCTCGCCGACGAACACCTTCTGGAAGCGGCGCTCCAGCGCGGCGTCCTTCTCCACGTACTTGCGGTACTCGTCCAGGGTGGTCGCGCCGATGCAGTGCAGCTCGCCGCGCGCCAGCGCCGGCTTGAGCATGTTGCCGGCGTCCATAGCGCCTTCGGCCTTGCCGGCGCCGACCATGGTGTGCAGTTCGTCGATGAACAGGATCACCTGGCCTTCGTTCTTGGCCAGGTCGTTGAGCACCGCCTTCAGCCGCTCCTCGAACTCGCCGCGGAACTTGGCCCCGGCGATCAGCGCGCCCATGTCGAGCGACAGCACGCGCTTGCCGCGCAGGCCTTCGGGCACTTCGTTGTTGATGATGCGCTGGGCCAGGCCCTCGACGATCGCGGTCTTGCCGACGCCGGGCTCGCCGATCAGCACCGGGTTGTTCTTGGTCCGGCGCTGCAGCACCTGGATGGTGCGGCGGATTTCCTCGTCGCGGCCGACTACCGGATCGAGCTTGCCGTTCTCGGCGCGCGCGGTCAGGTCGATGCAGTACTTCTCCAGCGCCTGGCGCTGTTCCTCGGCGTTTTCCGATTGCACGCTTTCGCCTCCGCGGAGTTTGTCGATGGCCGGCTCGAGCTTGGCCTTGCTCGCGCCGGCCGCCTTCAGCGCGCGGCCGGCGTCGCCGCTGTCGTCGAGCGCGGCGAGCAGGAACAGTTCGCTGGCGATGAAGGCGTCGCCGCGCTGCTGGGCCAGCTTGTCGGTGACGTTGAGCAGGCGCGCCAGGTCGTTGCCGACCGAGACCTGACCGGCCTGGCCGGACACCTTGGGCAGTTTTTCCAGCGCTTCGCCGAGGCGCTCGCGCAGCAGCGGCACGTTGACGCCGGCCTGGGCCAGCAGGGGCCGGGTGCTGCCGCCGTTCTGCTCGAGCAAGGCGGTCAGCAGATGCGCCGGTTCGATCACGCTGTGGTCGCGCCCGACCGCCAGCGACTGCGCGTCCGACAGGGCCTGCTGGAAGCGCGAGGTCAGCTTGTCCATCCGCATGGAGGGTTCTCCGTAAGGTAGGGGCGGCTGGAGCGCGAGTGTCGCGCGGCGGCCGCGAATGAGCTGTTAATGCGGCCGCAGGGACGCCTTTCAAGGCGCGCGCAGCCGGGCCGGCCTCAAGGCAAGGGGGCCGCGACCGGCGCCTGGCGAGCGGACCGGTCGATGGTCGGGGCGCGGGGGATAAGCGTCGGGGCGCGACGGGGCGGCTGACTTTGGGGCGATGGGCAAGAGCAAATCCCCCCTAGCCCCCTTTTTCAAAGGGGGGAACTGCGGTGTGGCGGTTTACAGGCGGGGAACTGCTGTGCGGCGCTTGAAACGGCGCTCGCGAGGCGGGGACGACGGTCGTGGAGCGTCGTTGCCCCCTTTGGAAAAGGGGGCGGCGAGCGCGCAGCGGTCGCGGGGGATTTGAGCTTTTGCGGTTGAGAGCTACGGCAACAGCAAATCCCCCCTAGCCCCCCTTTTTCAAAGGGGGGAACGGCCGGCGCAAGGGGCGAGGCTCATCAGGAACCGGAGCGGGGTTGGGTTCGCGGCGCTCAGATCCGCGAGGTCGGCTGCAGGATCTCGACCCAGTAGCCGTCCGGATCCTTGATGAAGGCGATGTCCTTCATCCGGCCATCGGTCAGGCGCTTCTGGAACGCTACGCCGAGCGCTTCGAAGCGGGCGCAGGCGGCCTCCACGTCGGGTACCGAGACGCAGATGTGGCCGAAGCCGCGCGGTTCGCTGTTGCCGTGGTGATAAGCGAATTCGGCGTCGGTTTCGGTGCCGTGGTTGTGGGTCAGTTCGAGCACGCCGGGCTGGCTCAGCAGCCATTCGCCGCGCGCCGGCTCCTCGGCCGGGATCGCGCTCTTGTCGGCGACCAGAACCAGGAAGTACAGGCTGAACTTGGCCTCGTCGAAGTCGCGCCGGCGCACCAGGGTGAAGCCGAGCACGCGGGTGTAGAAATCCAGCGAGGCGGCCGGGTCCTTGATCCGCAGCATGGTGTGGTTGAACACGAAGCCGCGGGTCGCGGCTTCGGGCGCGGCGGTCACGCCGGGCACGGCGTCGAGTTGGGTCTGCAGGGACATGGCGCGGGCCGGTTCGAAGGGGAACCGGCTATTTGCGGACTGCCGGCGCCGGTCTCAAGCCGACGGCGCCGACGCCACCGGATCGCGCTGCAAAGACAGCAGACCCAGCAAGATCGCCAGCCCCAGGTAGGCGCCGATGAACTGCCAGGCGATGGTGCGCTGCAGGCCTTCCAGGGCCCAGGGCAGGTACACCCCGCCGCGCGCGTCGACCGAATGGATGATGCCGAACAGGCTCAGACCGGCGCCGCCGAGCAGGAAGGCCGCAGCGCGGCGCAGGCGGCCGTCGACCATCGCCGCGACCGCCGAGGTCCAGATCATCGAGGTCATGATGAAGCCGTTGCCCAAGGCCACGATCACCGCCAGCTCCGGCAGGCCGTGGCCGTCCAGCGCGCCCATCAGCTGGGCGTGCCGGGCCGGGTCGATCCAGGCCGGGTTGCCGGTCTTGATCGACAGCATGTAGGCCACCGGCGGCAGGAAGCCGAACACCATCGCGGTGGCGTGCTTGGCGGGCGTGGCCTGGAAGGCCTGGGTGGTGATGTCGAGCGCGACGTAGACGATGATCGGCGCCAGCACCGTCAACGGCAGCCACTGCACCAGGCCCGAGATCAGCCCGAGCATGCCGCCGAGGCCGACGAACAGGCCGGTCAGCAGGGTGTAGCCGCTGCGCGCGCCCATGTGCTTGTAGGCCGGCTGGCCGATGTAGGGCGTGGTCTGGGCGACGCCGCCGACGAAGCCGGCGATCAAGGTCGAAAAGGCCTCGGCCAGCAGGATGTCGCGGGTGCGGTAGTCGTCGCCGGCGGCGCGCGCGCTCTCGCTGACATTGATGCCGCCGACCACCATCAGCAGGCCGAACGGCAGCAGCAGCGGCAGATACGGCACGGTGTAGGGCAAGCCTTCGAGGAAGCCCAGCGTGGGCAGCGGCAATACCGGCTGCAGCGGCTGCGGAGTCGGCCACTCGAAGCCCGGCGCTCCCCACCCCAGCGCCCCGAAGCCGTAGAACAGCACGGTGCCGAACACGAACGCGACGAACACCCCCGGCAGCTTCACCGGCAACCGCCCCTTCGCCACCAGCACGTACAACAGCAGCCCCAGGGTCATGAATCCGACCAGCGGCGAGCGCAGGGTTTCGATCAGCGGCAGGAAGCCCATCAGCACCAGCGCGGTGCCGGCGATCGAGCCGAGCAGGCCGGCGCGCGGAATCAGCCGGGTCACCGCATCGCCGGCGAAGGACAGGACGAACTTCAGCGCGCCCATCACGATCAGCGAAGCCATGCCGAGCTTCCAGGTGGCGTCGGCGGCGGCGGCCTCGTCCATGCCGGCCTGCTTGAAGCCGACGAAGGCCGGGCCGAGCACCAGCAAGGCCATGCCGATGCTGGTCGGCGCGTCCAGACCCAGCGGCATCGCGGTGACGTCCTCGCGCCCGCTGCGCGCAGCCAGGCGCCGCGCCATCCGGGTGTAGATCAGATTGCCGACCAGCACGCCGAACGCGGTGCCGGGAAACATGCGCGTGTACACGACCTCGGCCGGGAAGCCGAAGATGCCGATCAGGGCGGCGGCGATGAAGCCGAGGATCGACAGGTTGTCGACCACCAGGCCGAAGAAGCCGTTGAGATCGCCGGCGACGAACCACGAGCGCCGAGAACGCTGCATACCGCCGTTCACCGTCCGCGTCCCCCGTACCTCTTACCCGACCCCAGCCATCCCCGGCCACTCCACGCCGGCCATGCCCCGCACAGCGCCCCCCGCCCCGGCTCCGGCGCGGACTCGAAACAGGATGCCAACCAACCAGCAGGAACGTAGCTCATCGACGGTACTCGGGACGCGGGAGGGGCGCTTCCATGCCGGGCGGGTCTGCGATCAGTGCGCAGCCGCGAGTGTGCCGCGATTCGGCCGGCTTGGGGCGGTTGCGCGCCGGCGAATGGGTTATCGGCTTATGTCGGAATGCGCGGCCGGCGCCGGCCGCGCTTCAGTCGTCGACGTCGAGCCAGCCGCGGTAGCGCACCAGCAGGCCGACCAGCGGCAGCCGCGCGGCGACGTCGAAGTGGTAGCGGCCGTCGCGCTCGAACTCGCGCGCGCGCACGCCGGAGAACCAGCTCGTCGGCAGCGGCAGGCCGAGCGCGCGCACCCGCATCAACCGCCAGCACAGGCCCGGATCCTCGACCTCGACCTCGGCGTCGCCCTCGCCCGCTGCCGGCAGCGGCGTCACCGCCGAAGCCACGGTCACCTGCGCGCCGCCCTGCAGCGACAGCACCCCCGACGCGGCCGCCTCGGGCAGGTCGCCGGCCAGTTCCAGGGCGAAGCCGAAGCGCATCGGCCCCAGCCGCTCCAGCACCAGACCGTTGCGCTCGACCAGGCGCGAACGCATCGTCGACTTGCCGAACCGGCGGGTCCAGGTTTCGCCGCGCGCGCCGGCGTCGATCTCGACCTCGATCGGCCCGGCATGCGCCTTGGGCAGGCGGGCGATGCGGGCGAACAAGCGCGCGCACAGGCCCTGGCCGCGCTCGACCTGGGCCTCGCCGCGATAGCTGCGGCGCCCGTCGCGGCCGTGCAGTTGGCGCAGGGTCGGCGGTAGGAACACGAAGCGCACGCCGAGCGCGCGCGGGTACAGACCGGCGCGCGCGCCCAGCCGCGCCGCGTCGCGCGGCGCCTTGTCGACTGCCTGGTTTCGCATCACAGCCCGCGCAGCGCTTCCGGCACGACGTATTGGCGGCCGTCGAAGGCCAGGCGCAAGCTGCTCTTCTCGGTCTTGCCGGGCACGTCCGCGCAGTCCTTGCCCTTGGCCACGTTGCGCCGATGCTCGGTCGTGCTGTTGATGCGCAGCCCGGCGTAGCCGCGGTCGCGCTTGGGGTCGATGGCTACGGTGCGGCGCACGGTTTCGAATTCGCCGGCGCAATTGGTGTCCCACTCGCCGCGCTCTTTTTCGACCTCCAGCTTGCTCAGCACCGGCCGCAGCCGGCCGGCGGCGTCGGCGGCGTACAGGTTCAGCACCGTGCTGCCGTAAGGGTTGGCGCGCGAGGAACCGCTGTAGCCGATGCGCAGGCCGAACGCGGTGGTGCGCTCGTCGAGCTTGTAGCGGGCGGTGTCCAGGCTCAACGAACTGATCTGCACCGCATCGGAGGTCAGCGCGCCGTTCTCGCGGTAGCGCTGCAGGATGCGCGGGCGGACCGAGTCGACCACCAGCACTTCCAGGTCGGCGGTGTCCACGTCCAGGCCGGTGGCGGCTTCGTGCTGCAAGGGCACGGCGAGCAAGGTCTTGTCCGGCGAGGCCGGCCAGACCTTGCAGACGACCTTGCCCAGGTTGACCCAGCGCGTCGACGCGCCGGCGGTGCGCAACAACTCGCCCTCGTCGCCGGTTTCGCCGACCGCGCCGGGATAGGCGGCGCGCAGCAGGTCGTAGGTGCGGTGCTGGCAGTCGACCGCGGCGGCATCGGCGCTGACCAGCGCGGCGAGGGACAAAGACAGGGACAGGACCGTCCGTTGGGCCAAGAGCATCGTCAATCCATCCAGATCAGGGTCGCCATGCGCCCGGTGATGCGGTCGCGGCGGTGGGAGTAGAAGCGTTCGCGGTCGGCGATGGTGCACAGGCCGCCGCCGTGGACATGATCGGCGCTGAGTCCGGCGCGCGCCAGACGGTCGCGCGCCAGCCGATACAGATCGACCCGCCAGTGGCCGGGCCGGGTCGCCGCGAAGGCCGCCGCGGCGGCCGGGTCGGCGGACACGAAAGCGTCGTAGACCTCGGCGCCGATCTCGTAATGCTGCGGACCGGCGGCCGGGCCCAGCCAGGCGTACAGGCGCGAGGGCGCGGCGCGCATCGCCGCGACCGTGGCCTCGAGCACGCCGCCGGCCAGGCCGCGCCAACCCGCATGCGCGGCGCCGACCTCGCCGCCGTCGTCGGCCGCGAACAGCACCGGCAGGCAGTCGGCGGTGAGGATCGCCAGCACCGTGCCCGGGGTCGAGGTCACCGCGGCGTCGGCTTCGGGCTCGTCGCCGTGCGCCTGGCCATCGAAACGCAGCACGCCGGCGCCGTGCACCTGGTGCAGCCAACGCGGCTCGCCCGGCAGGCCGGCGCGCTGCGCCAGCAGTTCGCGATTGCGGCTCACCGCGGCGGGGTCGTCGCGGTGCTCGCCGTAGCGGGTGCCGAGGTTGAGCTGATCGAACGGCGCGGCCGACACGCCCAGGCCGCGGCGCACGGTGGTGAAACCGCGCACCGTGGCCGGCAGCGGCCAGTCCGGCTCGATCCAGGGCGCCGCGCCGGCGCCTGCGCTCATCGCCCGGCCTCGGCCGCCGCGCGCGAATCGGCGCGCAGTTCGGCGACCAGGTGCGACAGATCGGCCGGCACCGGCGCGGTGCAACGCACCGGTTCGCCGCTGAGCGGATGGACGAATTCCAGGGTTTCGGCGTGCAGGGCCTGGCGCTTGAAGCCGCGCAGGGTTTCGATCAGGCCGTCGCTGGCGCCCTTGGGCAGCTTCAGCGGGCCGCCGTACAGCGGGTCGCCGACGATCGGGTGCTTGAGGTGGGCCATATGCACGCGGATCTGGTGGGTGCGCCCGGTTTCCAGCCGGCATTCCAGCAGGGTGTGGGCACGGAAACGCTCGCGCAGGCGGTAGTGGGTGACCGCGTCGCGGCCGTCCTCGCGCACCGCCATGCGCAGGCGGTCGCGCGGGTGGCGGTCGATCGGGGCGTTGGCGGTGCCGCCGGAGACCAGCGCGCCGACCACCACCGCCAGGTACTGCCGGTGCACTTCGCGCGCCGACAGTTGCTCGACCAGCGAGGTATGCGCCGGCAGGGTCCGGGCCACCACCATGACCCCGGAGGTGTCCTTGTCCAGGCGGTGGACGATGCCGGCGCGCGGCAGCGCGGCCAGGCCGGGGTCGCGGTGCAGCAAGGCGTTGACCAGGGTCCCGGCCGGGTTGCCCGCGCCGGGGTGCACGACCAGGCCGGCCGGCTTGTCGAGGACGATCACCTGCTCGTCCTCGTACAGGACGTTCAGGGCGATGTCCTCGGCCACGGCATGGGTCTGGGTGTCGAGCACGACCACCAGTTCGACCGATTCGCCGCCCTGCACCGGGTCGCGCGGCCGGGCTTCGCGGCCGTTCAGGCGGGCGTCGCCGGACTTGATCCAGGCCGCCAGCCGCGAGCGCGAGTAGTCGGGGAACAGTTCGGCCAGCACCGCGTCGAAGCGGCGCCCGGCGGCGCTGTCGGGCACGGTGGCGGTCAGGGTCTCGCGGGTCGGGGTCATCGGCAGGATCTGTGCAGCGAAGGGGAGTACGGGTTCGGTTAAGGGGCTCGACCCGCGGACTGCTATTATCGGCTCTTCGTGCCTCCGGCGCCCGTCGATGCCTGCCATGACCGTACGCTCTGCCCCGTCCCGCGGTTTCATTCGCCTGCTGTCCCTGCTGTTGGTCGTGGCCGTCGCCGGCACCGGCTGCAGCCGCGTCGGCAAGTTGTTCAAGAAGGACAAGGACGCGGACGAGGGGCAGCCGGTCGAGGCCATCTACCAGAAGGCCCACACCTCGATGACCAACGGCAACTGGGCCTCGGCCGAGGTCAGCTTCAAGCGCCTGGTCGCCCAGTACCCGTACGGCCCCTACACCGAGCAGGCGCTGATCGAGACCGCCTACGCCCAGTACAAGTCGGGCAAGCACGACGACGCGATCAGCAGCATCGACCGCTTCATCCGTACCTACCCGACCCACCGCAACATCGCCTATCTCTATTACCTGCGCGGGCTGGTCAATTCCAGCCGCGACACCGTGTTCCTGCAGCGGGTCTGGCGCCTGGACGTCAGCCGCCGCGACCTGGCCACCCCGACCCAGGCCTACAACGACTTCCTGATCGTGCTCGAGCGCTATCCGAACAGCCGCTACGCCGAGGATTCGCGCAAGCGGATGATGGTGCTGCGCGACACCTTCGCCCGCCACGAGCTCGACGCCTCGCTGTACTACCTGCGCCGCACCGCCGACGTCGCCGCCGCCGACCGCGCCAAGTACCTGCTGGAAACCTACCCGCAGAGCCGCTACCAGTACGACGCCGTGGCGGTGCTGCTGACCGCCTACGAGCGCCTGGGCAACCAGACCCTGGCCGCGGACGCGCGCCGGGTGCTGCAGCAGAACGACCCCAACCATCCGGCGCTGAGCGGCGAATGGCCGGACTACCCGAGCAACCTGCGCAAGCTCAACCCGTTCGCGGGCGAGAAGTCGGCGGTGGACAACCGCGACAAACTGGAAGCCGAGCGCCAGAAGCAGTAAGCGCTCCTCGCGCAACGCCGGACACGAAAACGCCGCCCTCGGGCGGCGTTTTTCGTTGCGGCGCGGCTGCGCGGCTTCCTGTGGGGGCGGCGCGAGCCGCGACAACCGGAACGGTTGGATACCGCGCCCCAGCCGAAGCCAGCCCGCGGCAAGACTGCGGGCCCGGACGGCCCGGGCTTCGGCCGCGGCGCTCGCGTACACCTCTGCGGTTGTCGCGGCTCACGCCGCTCCTACAGGGGCGGGGCGGATCCGCTCAGCCGGCGTAGCCGTTGGTGATCGGGTAGCGCCGCTCGCGGCCGAACGCGCGCCGCGACACCTTCGGTCCCGGCGCGGCCTGATGCCGCTTCCATTCGCTGATCCGCACCAGGCGCAGCACCTTGTCGACGATCGCCGGCTCGAAGCCGGCGGCGACGATCTCCTCGCGCGACTGCTCCTGGTCGACGTGGCGCAGCAGGATCGCATCGAGCACGTCGTAGGGCGGCAGCGAGTCCTGGTCCTTCTGGTTCTCGCGCAACTCGGCCGAGGGCGGCCGGTCGATCACCGCCCAGGGAATCACCGGCGCCCCGGCGATCGCGTTGCGCCAGCGCGCCAGCGCGAACACCTCGGTCTTGTACAGGTCCTTGATCGGCGCATAGCCGCCGCACATGTCGCCGTAGATGGTGGCGTAACCGACCGCGTACTCGCTCTTGTTGCCGGTGGTCAGCAGCAGGCCGCCGAACTTGTTGCTCATCGCCATCATCAGCGCGCCGCGGGTACGCGACTGCAGGTTCTCTTCGGTCACGTCCACCGGCTTGCCCTCGAAGGCCTCGGCCAGGGTGTCGAGGAAGCCCTGGAACGGCTTCTCGATCGGCAGCGCCAGCAGCCGCACGCCCTGGGTCGCGCACTGTTCGGCGGCCAGGTCGTTGGACAGGTCGGCGGTGTAGCGCGAGGGCATGCGCACCGCGATCACGTTCTCCGCGCCCAGCGCGTCGACCGCGATCGCCATCACCAGCGAGGAGTCGATCCCGCCCGACAGCCCCAGCCAAACCTTGTCGAAGCCGTTCTTGCGGCAGTAGTCGCGGGTGCCGCGCACCACCGCGCGCCAGGCCAGCGCGTCGCGACCCTCGTCGGCCTCGGCCGGCCAGGCCACCGGCACGAAGCGCCGCTCGCCGTCGTCGTAGTCGGCGATCAGCCAGTGGTCCTCGAACGCGGCCGCGGCCGGGTGCACATGGCCGTCGCCGTCGGCCAGCACCGAGGCGCCGTCGAACACCAGCGCGTCCTGGCCGCCGACCACGTTCAGATAGGCCAGGGCGACCCCGGTCTCCTGCGCGCGCTGCTCCAGCAGGGCATCGCGCTGGGCGTGCTTGTCGCGCTCGAACGGCGAAGCGTTCGGCACCAGCACCAGGCGCGCGCCGGCCGCGGCGGTCGCCGCCAGCGGTTCGGCGAACCATAGGTCTTCGCAGATCACCACCCCGACCGGCACGCCGGCGACCTCGAACACGCAGGCCTCGCCGTCCGGGTCGACGTCGAAGTAGCGGCGCTCGTCGAACACCGCGTAGTTGGGTAGTTCGCGCTTGCGGTAGGTGGCCGCGACCCGGCCGTCGCGCAGCACGCTGGCGGCGTTGTAGACGATCGCCCCGGCCGCCTGCGGCCAGCCGACCACCGCGACGATGCCGCGCGCGGCGCTGGCGATGCGCTGCAGCGCCGCCTCGCATTCGGCCAGGAAGCTCGGCCGCAGCAGCAGGTCTTCGGGCGGATAGCCGCTGATCGCCAGTTCGGGGAACAGCACCACCTCGGCGCCGTGCTCGTCGCGGGCCTGGGCGATCATCGCCGCGATCCGTTCGGCGTTCTTGGCCACCGCGCCGACCGGGAAGTCGAACTGGGCCAGGGCGATGCGCAGGGTCTTGGGCATGGGAATCTACAGGCAGGCAAGTCAGTCGTCGCCGACACGATCGCGGCCGAGGGCGGCATGGATCTGCTCCAGCACCGTTTCGGTCCGCACCAGGACGGCATTGTTCCAGAATCTGAGCACGCGGTAGCCCCGCGCATGCAGATAGGCCGTTCGCGCCAAATCCGGACCCGAGCCGGCATGCTGGCCGCCGTCGGCTTCAACCACCAGAGCGCGTTCGATGCAGACGAAATCCGCCACGTACGGGCCGATCGGGTGCTGACGACGGAACTTGCACCCCATCAGGGCGCGGTTGCGCAGGTGGAACCAGAGCCGGAGTTCGGCATCGGTCATGCGCCGGCGCAATTCTCGGGCGAAGTCGCGTTTTCGGCCTGCGCGCATGAGAAGGACGATCCGGGATCCGGAACTTCAGTCTGATTGCGCGGGATCGTGGAGGACCTAGGAAAGCCCCGGCCCTCACCCCAACCCCTCTCCCGCAAGCGGGAGAGGGGCATTGCCGCGGTCCGACGTAGGGAATCGCCGCCAGGCCGCTCCCAAAACCCGCTAATACCCGGCTCCTGTCGGGCTTCTACCCAACTCCTGTCCAGCTCCTGTCCGGGTACTACCCAGCTTTGGGCCCGGCTCCGGCTTCATTCCCGCCCGGCCCCTCCCCGCTGCTGCCCGCATCCACCCGATCCCGGCGATGCCTAGCCCCTCTCCCGCTTGCGGGAGAGGGGTTGGGGTGAGGGCCCGCCCAACAACGAAGAGCCGCCCGGAGGCGGCTCTTCGAGGCTTCGGCCCGCCGCAGCCGTCTTACTTGGCCAGGCGCGCAGCGATCGCCGCGCCCAGGTCGCCCGGCGACTTGACAGTGGTGACGCCGGCCTTTTCCATCGCCGCGAACTTGCCTTCGGCCGTGCCCGAACCGCCCGAGGCGATCGCGCCGGCGTGGCCCATGCGCTTGCCCTTCGGCGCCGAGGCGCCGGCGATGAAGCCGACCACCGGCTTGGTCACGTACCGGGCGATGAACTCGGCCGCTTCTTCCTCGGCCGAACCGCCGATCTCGCCGACCATGATGATGCCTTCGGTCTGCGGGTCGTCCTGGAACCACTTCAGCGCGTCGATGAAGTTGGTGCCGTTGATCGGGTCGCCGCCGATGCCGATGCAGGTCGACTGGCCCAGGCCCACGTCGGTGGTCTGCTTGACCGCTTCATAGGTCAGCGTGCCCGAACGCGAGACGATGCCGATCTTGCCCGGCTGGTGGATGTGGCCCGGCATGATGCCGATCTTGCACTCGCCCGGGGTGATCACGCCGGGGCAGTTCGGGCCGACCAGGACCACGTCCTCGAAGCCGTTGAGCACGTTCTTGACCCGCAGCATGTCCAGCACCGGAATGCCTTCGGTGATGCAGACGATGACCTTGATGCCGGCGTCGGCGGCTTCCAGGATCGCGTCGGCCGCGAACGGCGGCGGCACGTAGATGACCGAAGCGTCGGCGCCGGTCTCGGCGACCGCGTCGGCGACGGTGTTGAAGACCGGCAGGCCCAGGTGCTCGGTGCCGCCCTTGCCCGGGGTCACGCCGCCGACGACCTTGGTGCCGTAGTCCAGCATCTGCTGGGCGTGGAAGGTGCCTTGCGAGCCGGTGAAGCCCTGCACGATGACCTTGGTGTTTTTGTTGATCAGAACGGACATGTCATCGGCCTCTTACTTACCGGCGGCGGCGGCAACCGCCTTCTTCGCGCCGTCGTTGATGTCGTCGGCCGCAGTGATGGCCAGACCCGAGTTCTTCAGCAGTTCCTTGCCGGCTTCGACGTTGGTGCCTTCCAGGCGCACGATCACCGGGACCTTGACGTCGACTTCCTTGACCGCGGCGATGATGCCTTCGGCGATCATGTCGCAGCGGACGATGCCGCCGAAGATGTTGACGAAGATCGCCTTGACCTTGTCCGAGCTCAGGATCAGCTTGAACGCCTCGGTCACGCGCTCCTTGGTGGCGCCGCCGCCGACGTCGAGGAAGTTGGCCGGCGAGCCGCCGTTGAGCGAGATCACGTCCATGGTCGCCATCGCCAGGCCGGCGCCGTTGACCATGCAGCCGATGTTGCCGTCCATGGTGACGTAGTTGAGGTCGTGCTGGCTGGCCTTGACCTCGGTCTCGTCTTCCTGGCGGATGTCGCGCATCGCGGCCAGTTCGGCGTGGCGGAAGGTCGCGTTGTCGTCGGAGTTGATCTTGCCGTCGAGCACGGCCAGGTCGCCGTTGGTCAGGATCGCCAGCGGGTTCAGCTCGACCAGCGCCAGGTCCTTTTCGTTGAACAGCTTGTACAGGCCCAGCATGATCTTGGTCAGCTGGCCGACCTGCTTGGCGTTCAGACCCAGGTCGAAGCCGAGGTTGCGGCACTCGTAGGGCTGCAGGCCCTGGACGTAGTTCACGTTCAGGGTCTTGATCGCTTCGGGCTTCTCGTGCGCGACCTGCTCGATGTCCATGCCGCCTTCGGCCGAGGCGATGAAGGTGATCGAGCGGGTGCTGCGATCGACCAGCACCGACAGGTACAGTTCCTTGGCGATGTCGGTGGCCTGGGTCACCAGCACGCTGTCGACCGGCAGCTCGACGCCGGCGGTCTGGTAGGTGGCCATCTTGGTGCCGAGCATGCCCTTGGCGTACTCGCGCACTTCGTCGTAGGTCTTGGACAGCTTGACGCCGCCGGCCTTGCCGCGGCCGCCGGCGTGGATCTGCGCCTTGACGACCCAGAAGTCGCCGCCGATCGCCTTGGCAGCGTCGACCGCTTCTTCCGGAGTGCGCGCAACGCGCCCGGCCGGCACTGCGATGCCGTAGTCGGCGAACAGCTGCTTAGCCTGATATTCGTGAAAATTCATGCGTCACCGAGGGGAGTGAAAGACGTCCCGCGCGGACGCGCGGCCAGGGGGCCGGAGCGCGCGCGAGGGGGCCGCATTGTCGCCGATCGGGGCGGGCCGAGCAAAACCCCGCCGCCCGGGCCGCCCGGCCGGGGCCGCAGCGGCCAGGGTCGGGACCGGTCCGGCCAAGCCGCTCGCCCTATACTGCGTGCCATTCCGCCCGCGCCGGGAAACTCCGCTTGCCGTCAGGTCTCGCCCATTCCAGTCCGGCCGATGCCGATCTCGCGCTACGGCGCGAACTGTACTTCTTCACCCTGTACCGGCTGCTGGAAGCCGCGTTGCTGGTGTTTTTCCTGTTCGGCCCGGTCGAAAACCTGATCGGCAGCCCGCGCCACGACCTGTTCGCCCGCTCGCTGGCCCTGGCCTACCTGTTCATCGCCGGCCTGCTGTTCCTGTTCAACGGCCGCGGCGAGCTGCGCAGCCAGGTCTTCTCCGGCATCGCCAGCGACCTGTTCTTCGGCATCCTGGCCATCCACGCCCTGCCCGGCGCCGGCACCGGCATCGCCCTGATGCTGATGTTCAACGTCGGCGCCGCGGCCCTGCTGCTGCGGGCCCGCTACGGCATCGGCGCGGCGGTCGTGGCCTGCCTGGGCCTGATCGGCGAATGGATCTGGAACTGGATCGGCGGCGAAAGCCTGAGCCGGACCATCGCCGAGCCGATCATGTTCGCCCTGGCCTACCTCTCGATCGCCCTGCTCACCAGCGCGCTGGGCCGGCAGATGCGCGAGAGCCAGGAGCTGGCCGAGCGGCGCGGCGCCGAGGCGGCCAACTACGCCGAGGTCAACGAACTGATCATCCGCCGGATGCGCACCGGCGTGCTGCTGGTCGACGGCGAGGGCCGCCTGCGCCTGGCCAACGAGGCGGCGATGCTGCTGCTCGGCGACAGCGGCGAGTACGACGGCCAGCGCCACGGCCACCGGGTGCTGGCCCTGGCCGCGCCGGAACTGGCCCGGCGCCTGAGCCGTTGGCGCACCGAGGGCCGGCCCGACGAAAGCCCGATGCAGTTGGCTCCGGACCTGCCCGAGGTGGTGCCGCGCTTCACCCGTCTGCTCGCCGGCAGCGACCAGACCCTGATCTTCCTCGACGACACCTCGCTGGTCTCGCGCCACGCCGAATCGATCACCCTGGCCGCGCTGGGACGCTTCTCGGCCAGCCTGGCGCACGAGATCCGCAACCCGCTGGCGGCGATCAACTATGCCGTGCAGTTGCTGGAGGAGTCGCGCGACATCGCCGTGTCCGACCGCCGCCTGCTCGAGATCGTGCGCCAGCAGGGCGTGCGCATGAACGGCATCGTCGAGAACGTGCTCGGCATGGCCCGGCGCGAGCCGGCCAAGCCCGAGCACGTCGAGCTGATGGGCTTCGTCCGCCAATTCGTCGACGAATACCGCGCCAGCCACCCGATCGAGCAGGACACCCTGCGCGCGACCGGACCCGACCACCGGGTCGAGACCATGGTCGACCCGCGCCAGCTGCATCAGGCGCTGACCGTGCTGGTGCACAACGCCCTGACCTACGGACGCATGCCGGGGCAGCCGGCGCGGGTCACCGTGAACGTGTATTTCGACGACGTCGGCCTGCCGGCGATCGACGTGCTCGACCGCGGCCCGGGCATTCCCGACTCGGTCGCCGAGCGCCTGTTCCGGCCGTTCTTCACCACCTCCAGCCACGGCACCGGCCTGGGCCTGTATATCGCCCGCGAGCTCTGCCGCGCCAACCAGGCCTCGCTGGATTATGTGCCGGTGCCCGGCGGCGGCGGTTGTTTCCGTATCCGCCTCACCGGCCCCAGCGCTTTGCCGACGCGTTGACCGTACCGCTGCGCATCCCATT
Source organism: Lysobacter sp. BMK333-48F3 (assembly GCF_019733395.1). Lineage (NCBI taxonomy): Bacteria > Pseudomonadati > Pseudomonadota > Gammaproteobacteria > Lysobacterales > Lysobacteraceae > Lysobacter > Lysobacter sp. BMK333-48F3. Next base: position 465,775 of record NZ_JAIHOO010000001.1, read on the forward strand.
CCGGACATATTCAAGCAGAGCATGCTTGGCCGCCACCGCCACGTTAAGATATCGTGGTCGGTGGAGGGCTCATGGCTGAAACCCGTAGTGCATTGGTGGTCGACGACGAACGCGATATTCGCGAGCTGCTCGTCATGACTTTGGGCCGGATGGGCCTTCGTTGCGACACCGCGTCCGGCATCGGCGAGGCGCGCAGTCAGCTGCTGCGCAATCGTTACGATCTGTGCCTGACCGACATGCGCCTGCCCGACGGCTCGGGCATGGAGCTGGTCGCCGAGATCAGCCAGAAATATCCGAATACCCCGGTCGCGATGATCACCGCCTTCGGCAACGTCGAAGCCGCGGTGGAAGCGCTCAAGGCCGGCGCCTTCGATTTCGTCGCCAAACCTGTGGACCTGGCGGTGCTGCGCGACCTGGTGCGCCATGCGCTGGAGCTCAACGAGACCCGGCGCAGCGCAAGCGAGGCGGTCGGCTCGCGCCTGTACGGCGAGTCGCCGGCGATGATCAAACTGCGCCAGACCCTGGCCAAGGTCGCGCGCAGCCAGGCGCCGGTGTATATCGCCGGCGAATCCGGCGTGGGCAAGGAACTGGTCGCCCGCACCATCCATTCCGAAGGCGGCCGCGCCGACGGCCCGTTCGTGCCGGTCAACTGCGGCGCGATCCCGGCCGAGCTGATGGAAAGCGAGTTCTTCGGCCACAAGAAGGGCAGCTTCACCGGCGCCCACGCCGACAAGCCCGGCCTGTTCCAGGCCGCCGACGGCGGCACCCTGTTCCTGGACGAGGTCGCCGAGCTGCCGCTGCCGATGCAGGTCAAGCTGCTGCGCGCGATCCAGGAAAAATCGATCCGCCCGGTCGGCGCCCAGGCCGAGGTGGTGGTCGACGTGCGGATCCTGTCGGCGACCCACAAGGATCTCGCCGCCCTGGTGGCCGACGGCCGCTTCCGCCAGGACTTGTACTACCGCATCAACGTCATCGAGCTGCGCGTGCCGCCGCTGCGCGAGCGCCTCGACGACCTGCCCGGCCTGGCCGCCAAGATCCTGCAGCGCCTGGCCGGCAACCAGGGCCGCGCGGTGCCGCGCCTGGGCGACGACGCGCTGGACGCGCTGCGCGCCTACGGCTTCCCCGGCAACGTGCGCGAGTTGGAGAACATCCTCGAACGCGCCCTGGCCCTGGCCGAAGGCGAGGTGCTCAACGCCAGCGACCTGCGCCTGCCGCGCCTGGCGACCCAGGGCGCCCCGGTCGAGACCGGCGCCGGCGCTGGCGCAGTGGCCGGCTCCAGCGCACCGGCCGCGCCCGCGGCCGTCGACCCGCGCACGCTCAACCCCCGCGACACCGCCACCAGCGCCCTGCCCTCCTACATCGAGGAGATCGAGCGCGCGGCGATCCAGCAGGCGCTGCAAGAGAACCGCTACAACAAGACCCGCACCGCCGCGGCGCTGGGCATCACCTTCCGCGCCCTGCGCTACAAGCTCAAGAAGCTCGGCATCGACTGACCCGGCCCGGTCCGTCGCGGCTCGCGACGGCCCCCTGGCGAACCGCGGCGGTTCGCCACGGCCGCAGCCCCTGCGGCGAAAGCAGCAATGCCGTCGTCCGCAGACATCCACCGGCCGCACCGCTTCGGCCGACCCATCGCCTCGATGGGCCCGGCTGCGGCCGCGGCGCTGGCCGCCACACGTCCAACCCCACTCCGGGCAAGAACTCATCCGGCCAGCGCTTGCCTGGCGACCGCACCGGCGGCCCGCCCGCGCGCGCCGATCCGGCGCAGACCGTCCTCCTCACGCCGTGCCGCGACCACCGGCATGCGCGTGTTCGTACGCCCCCAATGCCGCCCCGTCCGTACAGCAAACACGGCCGCTTCCGGCCATCGTATTCAGCCTGTAATGTGATTCACGTCTCGATTCATGCACGCAACACCGAAATCGAGCGGCGGGCTCAAGCACCTCGCCGGCAAGTCGCGAAACCATTGCGCGATAAAGCTCACGCTTTTTAACGACGAATGTTCAACCTGACACATTTGGTCACCGTGAAGCCCCCGTGACTGACCTTCCACGTCACTTCATCCGGACCCTATGCCCGGCGATACGTGACCTCGCTATCAGTTTCTGACCGGGGCCTTCGCAGCCACGAGGTTGGCATGGGATGTGCGTATTCCCTGGTGCACGTGCGGCACGCACGGCTGCCGAAGGACCGAGCAACGGACCTGCCGGCACGTGAAGCAACTCAATCACTCCTAGGGGATACACCATGAAGAAGCAGCAAGGCTTTACCCTGATCGAACTCATGATCGTCATCGCGATCCTCGGCATCCTGATCGCCATCGCCCTGCCGGCGTACCAGGACTACACCATCCGCACCAAGAACGCCGAGTGCCTGAACGTCGCCGCCGGCGCCAAGCTGGCCGTGTCGGAAACCGCTCAGGACCGTGGCTCGCTCGCCGCCGTGACCCAGGCCAACTCGGGCTACAGCTTCGTCGCCAGCAGCTACTGCAACAGCATCGCGATCGCCAACGGCGGCACCATCACCGCCACCACCGTCAACACCGGCGGCCCGAACATCGCCTTCACCCTGGATCCGACCATGGGCGCTGGCCGCATCGAGTGGGATTGCTCGGCCACCGCCGGCGTCAAGCAGTCGCTGCTGCCGGCCGAGTGCCGCGCCAACTAATGCTTTACCCAGGTCTCGCCTAATCGCTGGACCCAAGAAACCCCGGTTCGCCGGGGTTTCTTCTGGCAATACCGGCAATACCGGCAACACCGCTCCACGGACCGCACTGCCCCTGCGTTCCGGCACTGATCGGATCACCCCCCTGACGATCCGCCTTCCAGGCTCGCACCACCGTCCAGATTCCGGGGTTCCATCATGAAGCGTCAAAACGGCTTTACCCTCATCGAACTGATGATCGTCATAGCCATCGTCGGCATCCTCAGCGCGATCGCGCTGCCGGCCTACCTGGACTATGTCTCCCGCACCAAGAATGCGGAATGCCTCAACATCGCCGCCGCGGCCAAGCTGTCGGTCTCCGAGACCGCGCAGGATCGCGGCTCGCTGAGCCTGGTGACGGCGACCAACACCGGCTACAGCTTCATCGCCTCCAGTTACTGCGCCAGCGTCGCGATCGGCAGCCGCGGCGTGATCACCGCGACCACGTCCGCTCCGAGCGGTGCGATCACCTACACCCTGCGCCCGGTGGCCGCGGCCGGCTCCCTGGAGTGGGACTGCAGCGTGCCCAGCGGAACCAATCTGACTCTCGTTCCGGCCGAATGCCGTTGAATCCAGACCAGGGGAAGCGGGGCGAACAAAACGGGATTGCATCACGGCGCGGATAGGCAGCGATCAGCAGATCTGGTCATCTCCCGTATAGTCGCCCCAGCCTTTCTCAGGATCAGGATTCATGCAGGCCCGTATTCTGCTTTGCGTCGCTCTGGCGCTGACCGCATTCGTGTACTGGACGGGGCTCTCCGGCCCGTTCCTTTTTGACGACCTGCCCAACCTCAATCCGATCCAGAGTTGGCTTGACGGCACCGCCACCTGGCAGTCGATCGTGTTCGGCAACGCCTCCGGCGTGCTCGGCCGTCCGCTGTCGATGGCCAGCTTCCTGCTCAGCGCCGAGCTGAGCGGACACACCCCTTACGCCTACAAACTGGGCAATCTGGTCGTTCATCTGCTTTGCGGCCTGCTCGGCTGGCAGGTGGTGCGGCGCCTGCTGGCCCAGGACGAGCGCCTGGCGCCGCGCGCCGACCTGCTGGCGAGCATCGTCATCGCCCTGTGGCTGCTGCATCCGATCAACGTCAGCACCGTACTGTATTCGGTGCAGCGCATGGCCCAGCTCAGCACCCTGTTCGTGCTCGCCTCGCTGCTGGCTTACCTGTTCGCGCGCCGTCAGCTCGCCGAAGGCCACACTGGACGTGCCGGCATCGCGTTGTTCGCCCTGTTCCCGCTGTTGGTTCTGGCCGGCCTGATGAGCAAGGAGAACGCCGCGGTCGCGCCGGCCTTGTGTTTGGTGGTTGAATTGGGCTGCTTCCCCGCTGCGCGCGCGCAGCGCGGCAAACTGATCAAGGGCTTTTTCGGGGTATTCCTGATCCTGCCCGCCATCGCCGCCGCCGGCCTGCTGGCATTCTTGCCCAGCCGCTTGCTGGTCAATTACGCCGAACGCGACTTCACCCTGGTCGAACGGCTGCTCTCGCAGTCGCGCGCGCTGATGGACTACGTGGTGACGCTGCTGATCCCGCGCACGCCGCTGCTGGGCCTGTATACCGACGACTTCCAGTCCTCGACCGGATTGCTGTCGCCGCCGACGACGCTGATCTCGCTGCTGGCCTTGCTGGCGATCAGCGCCGGTGCGATCGCCCTGCGCAAGCGTGCGCCGATGGTCTTCGTCGGCTGGTTCTTCTTCCTGGTCGCGCACGGCGTCGAATCCGGCATCCTGCCGCTGGAGCTGTATTTCGAACACCGCAACTATTTGCCGGCGATCGGCTTGATACTGGCCGTCGTCGGCCTGACCGCGCTGATCCCGAAGGACTTGCCGACCAATGTCCTCACGCCCAAGCAGTTGGGCATCCTCGCCGCCGCGGGTTTTTGTCTCTCGTTCGCTTTTGCAACCAACGGTCGCGCGCGCGTCTGGCAAGCCGAAGATACGATCCTGGCGCAGGGCCTCAAGCACCATCCTGACTCGATGCGGGCACAATTGCTGCGCGCGACCATCGCGATGCACCAGGGCAATAACCAGGGGGCGTACGACGCCTTCGCCGACCTACTCGCCAGCAAGAATCCGCGCAACAGGGTAGTCGGCCGCATCAGTTGGATCACCCTCGACTGCATCCGCGGCCTTGATGTACCGGTCGAGGACTTGAAGCGCGCAGTGGCGGAAGCCCGCCCCAGCGTCACCATGGCAGAAGTGCCGGCGCTGCGCCTGCTCGCACGCGTGGTCCGCGAACGCGGTTGCGGTCGGATCGATCAGGGCGTGCTTGCCGGCGGCCTGGCTTCGATGCTGGAAAAAGCCTCGTCGCAAGCCGAGCGCTCGCGCTCGAAATGGCTGACCCGGTTCCTGACGGCCGAAATGTATCTGCACTCCGGACGCCTGCCCCAGGCGCGGCAACAGGCCGAGCTGGCCTGGCGCGCCAGCGGCGACCTGCCGGTCGGCGTGTTGCTGGCCCAGATTTACGCCCTGCAGGGCGCGCGCGAGGACGCGCAGCGATTGATCGCCGAACTCGACCGGCGGATCAAACCCTACGATACGGCCGGCCGCGCCGAGCTGGCCAAGGCGCAAACCCTGCTGCAACAGGCACGCTGAAGCGCGCTCGCGTTTCCATGTCGTCGGCGGCCGGATTCGACCGGCCGCCCATACTCCGGCCCATCGAATGACGTTCGCGCCCACCGCCAAAGCCTGGACGATCGCCGCGCTGATCATTGCGGTCTGCGCATACTGGATCGGACTCGACGGTCCGTTCCTGCTCGACGATCTGGCCAACTTGACGCCGGTGCAGCAGTGGGCGCATGGCCGCATTCCGTGGCACGAGGCGGTGTTCGGCAACTATTCCGGCGCGCTCGGCCGGCCGGTCTCGATGGCCAGCTTCCTGCTTACCGCCGGCCCGCTCGGCAATCATGCCTTCACCTTCAAGCTCGGCAATCTGCTGGTCCATCTCGGCTGCGGCTGGCTGATCTGGCAACTGATGCGTCGCCTGCTCGCCCGCGACGCGCGGCTGTCTCCGCGCGCCGACGCGGTAGCCGCGCTGATCGCCTCGCTATGGCTGCTGCACCCCTTGCACGCGAGCACGGTGCTGTACGCGGTACAACGCATGGCGCAGTTGGCCACGCTGTTCAGCCTGGCCAGCGTGCTGATCTACGTCGAGGCGCGCACCCACGCCCTGGCCGGCGACGACAAGGGCGCCCGACTCAGGCTGTTTCTGGGCTTTCCGCTGCTCTACGCCGCCGGCTTGTTGAGCAAGGAGAATGCGGCGGTCGTGCCGGCGCTGTGCGCGGTCATCGAGTTGGCCTACTTCGCCGGCGCGAAGCGAGATCGCGCGGTCGTCGCCTTCTATTCCGTATTCCTGGCCCTACCCGCGGCGGCCATCGCAGCCATATTCGTCTTCGCACCCGAGCGGCCGCTCGGCGGCTATGCGGTACTGGACTTCACGCCGGTCGAGCGCCTGCTGAGCCAGGGCCGAGCGCTTGCCGACTACCTCGGGCAACTGCTGTTCCCGCGGATCGATTCGATGGGGCTGTACACAGACGATTTCCGCGCCTCGACCGGCTTGCTCGCACCGGCCTCGACACTCGCCTGCCTGACGCTCCTCTTTGCGGTCACCGTCGGTGCGTTCCTCTTGCGGCGGCGTCTTCCCAGCGTGTTCGCCGGCTGGATGTTCTTCCTCGTCGCCCATGCGGTCGAGTCCACGATACTGCCGCTCGAGCTGTACTACGAACACCGCAACTACCTGCCCTCGGTCGGCGTTTTCCTGGCGATCGCGGGCTTGATCGGCGCGTCCCTGAGCGGCCGGCGGCAGGCCTGGCGAGCGGCCACCGCCGTTGCGATCGTCGCGCTCGCCACACTGTCGTGGCTGACCCTGCAACGCGCCCTGACCTGGCGCGACAAGGACGCCATCGTCGATCTGGCCTTGACCCATCATCCCGAATCCCTGCGCGCCAGCCAAACCAAGGCCATGCGCGAACTCAACGCCCGCGCGTTCGAGCCGAGCATGGCGATCCTGCAGCGGATCGCCGACGGCGACCGCCCACGCGACCGGCTGCAGGCGCGGATCGATCTGGCCACGGTGCGGTGCTATGCCGGCCTCGGCGTGCCTGCGGACTACTTCGGCCAAGACGTAATGGCCGATGCCCGTCCCAAGATCACCGTCGGCGAAGTCCAGGCCTTCGATGTCCTGGCGCGAGCCAGTCGCGACGGCCGCTGCGGCGCGCTGACCGATGATGCGGTGCTTGCCGCGATGGAGCGGCAGTTGCAGACAGCCCGCGACCAGCCCGAGCGCGCCCTGCCCAAGCAGCAGTTCCGCTTCCTTACCGCGATCGTCGCGGCGCAAACCGGACAATGGCCACGCGTCGCTGAACAAGCGCAACTGGCATGGCGTCACGGCGGATCGGCTGAAGTCGGTCTGTTGCTTGCGCGCGCCCGCGTCCATCTCGGCGATCTCGACGGCGCGGCCGAGGCCTTGCGCGCGGCCGAACCCCGGATCGCAGCCGGCAACCGCTTCCAGCGCCGGCAAGCCGATGAGGTGCGAGGGTTGATCGAGCAGGCACGCACCCCATCCAACGCTCCTGCCGGAGATTGAGCTTGGCCACCAATATCGCGCCGTCCTTCCGCGCCGATCGCCCTAAGGATCTGATTTCATCGACGCAACTGGCCTGGGCTGCGGCCGTCGCACTGGCGTTCTTGCTCGGCTTCCGCTTCGATGCACAGGCCGCCGGCTACGACATCGACCCGTCATGGGCAGCGGTGACGACCTGGGGATTCGAACACGGCGCGCAATGGGGGCGCGACCTGGTGTTCACCTATGGGCCGCTGGGCTGGATGAGTCCGCAATTCAGCTACTTTCCTTCGATGGTGGCTACCGCCGCCATCGCCCAGGTGGCGTATGCGGCGTTGTACGCGGTCATGCTCGGCCTCGCCGTACGTGCATTGGCGCGCCCGGCGCGCTTCGCCCTGGTCGCTGTGCTGCTCTGGTTCGGCATGCACTGGGCCGGCGACGTATTGTGGCTGACCGTGTTTCCGCTCAGCGCCATCGCCTTGTGGCATTGCGACCAGAACCACTCGCGCTGGACGCCCGCAGTCGCCTTGCTCGCCGGTTTGGCCTGCGCGCTGCCATGGCTGATCAAGTTCAGTCTGTTCCCGCTATGGCTGGTCTGGCTGGCGGCCAGCCCATGGCTCACCCGCCGGACGCGCTGGGCCGGCACGGCAGCGGCGCTGTCGAGCGTGCTGGCTGCAATGGTGTGCTGGCGGCTCGCCGGACAAGCGTGGTCGGGTCTGCCCCGTCATCTGCAGTTGTGCATCGACGTCGCAGTGGGCTACGGCACGGCCATGCAGCGGCCGGGACCCGGCTGGACCGATGCGCTGGGGCTGGCGGCCCTGGCCTGGGCGATCGCCGTAATGGTCGCGACCGCACTGCGCAGCCGGATCGCGCTCGCTCCGCGCCTGGCCTCGACCGCGATCGGGTTGGCCACGCTGGGGCTCGCGTTCAAGGCCGGCTTCACCCGGGTCGACACGGTCCATCTGATGATTTTCTTCCCGGTGCTGGCGACGACGCTGGTGGTCTTCACCGCGCTCAGCGCGAGCGCGGCGGCAACGCGCGCTGGAGTCGCTGCAGCGCTGCTCGGCGCCGCAACGGTGTGGGCCTTGCCGACGCTGCCGAGCGGGCAGAAGTTGTTCATGGCTACCGGCATGCCCAGCGCCGACACCGCGCTGACCCGCCTGAACCTGTTGTTCGATTGGAATTCGCGGGCGCAGCGGCTGGAGCAGGTACGCCAGCGTCTGCAGCAGGAATCCTCGCTGCCCCGGACGCGCAGCGCTGTCGGCGATGCCCCCATCGACATCGTCTCGGTCGGCCAGGGCGTGATCTTCCTCAACGACCTCAACTACCGGCCGCGCCCGGTCTTCCAGGGCTATTCCGCCTATACGCCGCAGCTGGCCGGACTCAACCGCGATTGGTTCGCTTCGAAGGCGGCTCCAGCCTGGGTGTTGCTCGATCTGCGCGCGATCGACGGGCGGCTCGCGACCAGCGAGGATCCGCAGGCTCTGCTGCAGATCCTGTCCGCCTATCAGCCGCGCTTGCGCGAGCGCGGACTGCTGTTGATGCAGCGCCGGCCTTCATCGGCCTCGGCTGTTTCGGACTTGGCGCAGAGTCAGGCGCGCCAGGGCGAGGCGATCGCAGTTCCCGATCCGGGCGAGGCGGCCGTGGCGGTCTCGATCGAAGCGCAACCGACCCTGTGGAACCGCGCCGGGTCCTTGGTGCTGCGCGCGCCGCGACTGTACCTGGAGTTGGAACTCGACGACGGCCGTACGTTCAGCCGGCGCATCGCCCCGGGCGCGGCCGCGGCCGGCTTCCTGATTTCGCCTTCTATCGAGTCCACCGACGGCCTGTGGCGTTGGCTGGCTACCGGGGAGGCGCCACGGGTGCGCCGCTTGCGCCTGCGCGAAGAGTCATGGGGCGGCCTGCCGGGCTTCGAGCCGGCCTACCGTATCCGCTACCAACGTTGGCCGGTCGCTGCGCGCGCCGCCGCGGGCGCTCAGGTATCCAGTGCGTCCCAGGCGCGCAACAGCGCCTCCGCGCCCAGCCAACGCTCGAAGTAGCCGGCGCCGGCGGCGGCCGCGGCGAGGCGGCGCTGCGGATCGTCGGCCAGCGCGACCAGCCGCTCGGCCAAGGCCTCCGGGTCGTCGACCGGCACCGCCTCCAGCGGCGGTGCAGGCGCGCCTGAGGGCACGGAGAGTTGCGCTTGGCTGACGACGGCCCGGCCGCTCGCCAGGTACATGTAGAGCTTGAACGGCAACACGCGCGCAGCCTTGCCCGCGCCGCCGAACACGCCCAGGCAAATGTCGGCTGCAGCGATTTCCCGCGCGACGGCATCCAGCGGCTGCCACTCACGCACCCAGGCAACGCGCTCGGGCTCGTGACGTTGCACGAACTCGTTCAACAACGGGCCGAGCTGGCCGTCGCCGAGGAAGCGGAAGCGGAAGCGGTCGCGCTGGCTCGGCGAATCCAGCAAGCACTGCAGCGCCTGCAGGATCGTGGGCACACCGTGCAGCGGAATCAGGGTGCCGACGAACAGCACCGTCAGCGCCCGATCCGGTTGCGACCGATAAGCGGCGGCGGCGCGGAACGCAGCGGCGTCGATCGCCAGCGGCAGCGACCGCACCCGGTTCGGGTCCAAACCGAAATCTTCGATCAGGCAGGCCCGGTTGGCTTCGGTGTCGACCAGCACTCGCGCCGCGCTGCGCAGCGCGCGCCCCTCGATCCGCTTGATCCAGCGCGAGGCCGCCGAATCGCCGCCGCGGGCCCGGTCGCGGAACATCGAGTCCCATACCGAGATGTAGGCGTCGGCGATGCAGTACGGCCGCCGCGCGGCCGGCAGCCACGACAGCAACCACAGAAAGAACACGCTCGGGTACGGCACGTAGACGCGGCTGTCCGGGGTCGCCGCACGCAGCACCCGGACCAGGCTGAGCAGGTTGCCCAGGCCCAGGCGCGCCAGGGCCAGCAACAGCCGATGCGGCGGCAGGCGGCTGAGCTTCCACAGATGCAGGTCGGCCGGCAGGGCCCGGCCGAGGTCGCGGATCGCGTAGTCGCCGCGCTCGCCCAGCAGGCGGATGGTCTGCTCGGCGTTGGGATATCCCTCGCCCGAAGCGCGCAGGCCCGCGACGATCAATTCGGCCTTCACCGCGGTCCGCTCCGCGTCCGCAGCAGCGCTTGTCCGACCAGCGAAGCCAGCACTTCGGCGCTCAGGATCAAGGCCCGCGCGGCGACCACTCCGGCCAGCACCGTTTCCGCCGCACCCGCACCCGACCATGCCGCCACGACCGACTCGCGCACTCCCAGGCCGCCGGGCACCAGTACCGCCAGAACTCCGGCGACGGTGCCGGCGAACAAGGCCTGCACGAATCGCAGCGGTTCGGCCGGCTGCACCAGGACCAGATAGGCGGCCGCATACGGCAGCATCGCGATCGCGTAGCAAGCCAGCGCCGCCAGCCACAGCATCGGCCGCAGGGCGGTGCGCCGGCGCAACCACCAGGCCGCACCGAGCAGGACGCCGCCGCCGGAGATCGCCAGGGCCGACCCGACCGGCCACCCGGCGGCGTGGCCGGCGGCATAGGCCAGCAGCGCGATCGCCGCGCACAGCCCCAACGAGACCGCTTGTTCGAACAGACCGACCCAGGCCGTGGCGCGGGCGGGTACGCCGTATCGCGACAGCACCAGGCCGCGTCCGAGCACATGGCCGATGCCGACCGGCACGTACTTGGCCAGCAGCGTCGCCAGCCAGGCGCCGGCCAGGACCCGTGCCGGCGCAACCACCGACAGGGCCCGGTTGGCCAAGGCGAAGCCCAGGGCGTTGACGCCCAGGCCCAGCGCGAACCAGGCCAAGGCCAGGGCCAGGTGCGCGGGCGGCAGGCGTCGCAGCGCTTCGACGAAACCCGCGCCCTGCACGCCCAGGTAGCGCACGCAGAAATACAGCGCCAGCGCGGCCAGCGCATAGGCCGCCGCCAGCCGTCGCCAGCCGCTGCGCTCAGCCGTCATGGCCGGCGCAGGTCCAGCGATGCAGATACTGGAAGGTGACGAAGCCGCGAAACGGCCAGAAATCCAGCGGTTTGGCCAACACCAGGCTCCAGGCGCGCGACTCGAACAGACGCACGTTGCGCCGTTCGGCGCGCAGTTCCAGGCCGGCCTGCTCGCCCAGGCGCAGGATGTCGCGGCGAGCGAAGAAGCGCAGATGGGTACGGTCGTGGATGCCGCGGTCGCGCGCCGGCCAGGTGCCCAGCAAACCCAGCGCCACGAAGGTGGACAGATGGCGGACGTTGGGCAGGCTGGTCACCAGGCATCCGCCCGGCGCCAGGCGCTGCGCCAACGCGCGCAGCACCGGCAAGGGCTCGGCCACGTGCTCGAGCACGTCGGCGCAGACGATCGCATCGAACGGCGCTTGCGCGGCCAGTCGCTCCAGTACCGCAGGATCGTCGATCCGGCCGACGATCAACTCGTCGACCTGGGCACGCGCATGCTCGGCCAGCTCGGCCATCGGCTCGACCCCGACCACCTGCGCGCCTGCGCAGCGCTCGCGCACCAGGGCTGCGGTCATGCCGGCGCCGCAACCCACGTCGAGCACCCGGCCGAGCCCCGACTCCGGCAGCAGCCGGATCACGTCGGGACGCGCACCGGAGTAACCGCGAAAGCGGCCGCGCAGTCCCGCGCCCGCGGCTAGCGCCATTCGGGATTCTCTTCAGGGTCGATCGAAGCGTCGCGGCCGTGCAGATAGGTCAGGCCGGTGATCTGCTCGGACACCAGCCCGATCAGGAACACGATCACCGCCGCGCTCAGCAGCAGCACGCTCATGTTGGTGAAGCGGCCCTGGGTGGCGAACGTCCAGGCGTAATGCCCCAGCCCGAGCGCGGCGAAACCGATCGCCGCCGGGGCGAACAGCTTCAGCGGCGAATACAGGGTGGCGATCTTGAAGATGATCAGCAAAAAGCGGATGCCGTCGCGCAGGGGACGGATATGGCTGTTGGTGCCGACCCGGCGCGCCACGTCCACCGGGACGTAGGTCACCGGATAGGCGCTGCGGAAGAACGCCATGGTGCTGGTGGTCGGGTAGCTGAAGCCGTTCGGCAGCAGGTGCAGGAACTCGCGGAACTTGTTCGCGCGCACGGCGCGGAAGCCCGACGTCAGGTCCTGCACCTTGTGCCCGGTCATCCAGGTGGCCAGGCGGTTGTACAAGGCGTTGGCGGCGCCGCGGCCGACGCTGGCCTGGCCGCTGGCGTTGCGCGCGCCCACGACCATGTCGTAGCCGGCTTCGAGCCGCTCCAGCAGGCGCGGGATCTCGTTCGGGTCGTGCTGGCCGTCGGCGTCCATGAACACGATGACCTCGCCGCGGGCCGCCCGGGCGCCGCGCTTGATCGCCGCCCCGTTGCCCATGGAATACGGCGAAGACAGGACCTTGGCCCCGAGCCCGGCCGCGACCGCAGCGGTGTCGTCGGTCGAGCCGTCGTCGACCACGATGATTTCAGCCCCAGGCAGAACCTGGCGCAGCAATGGCAGGGTACGACCCAGCCCCTCCGACTCGTTCTTGGCCGGCAATACTACGGATACGTGCATGTCACCTCCCCAGGGCGCAGGATAGCCGGTGTGCGCTGGGGCTCAAACCACCCGGCTCCAGAAAAGCGACACAGGTCAGCTCGCCAACCACTGAGATTCAGGTAAAGTCAGGGTGGGGAAAACTGAGGGCTGCAATGTCCATCGCAACTGCCAATCTGGTGGGAATCACCGGCATTGCCCGGCGTCTGGTTATGGACGGCGCCCTGGACGAGGTCAAGGCGCGCGAGGCCATGGCCGCGGCCAGCGCCGACCGCAAGCCGATCGCCACGTATCTGGCCGAACAACGCCTGGTCACGTCGGGGCAGTTGGCGGCCGCCAACTCGATCGAGTTCGGCGTGCCGCTGTTCGACCCATCGGCCATGGACCCGAGCCAGTCGGCGGTGCGTGCGATCAGCGAGGAGCTGATCCGCAAGCACAATGCCCTGCCGCTGTTCAAGCGCGGCAACAAGCTGTTCATCGGCCTGGCCGACCCGACCAACACCGGCGCCCTGGACGAGATCAAGTTCCAGACCAATGCCGCGGTCGAGGCGATCCTGGTCGACGAGGAGCTGATCCGCCGCACCCTGGACCGCTGGCTGGAAAGTTCCGACAGCCTCGGCAATGCGGTCGGCGACGGCGAAGGCCTGGAAACGCTGGAGATCGGCAAGGACGAGGACATCGCCAGCGTCGGCGGCGACAGCGGCATCGACGCCAAGGGCGACGACACCCCGGTGGTGAAGTTCGTCAACAAGGTGCTGGTCGACGCGATCCGCCGCGGCGCCTCGGACATCCACTTCGAGCCTTACGAAACCGACTACCGGGTGCGCCTGCGCATCGACGGCCTGCTCAAGCAGGTCGCCAAGGTGCCGAACAAGCTGCACGCGCGCATCGCCGCGCGCCTGAAGGTCATGGCCCAGCTCGACATCGCCGAAAAGCGCGTGCCGCAGGACGGGCGCATCAAGCTCAACCTGTCCAAGACCAAGCAGATCGACTTCCGCATGAGCACCTTGCCGACCCTGTTCGGCGAGAAGATCGTGCTGCGTATCCTCGACGGCAGCGCGGCCCGGCTCGGCATCGAGAAGCTCGGCTACGAGGACGACCAGAAGGAGCTGTTCGTCGGCGCGGTGGTCAAGCCCTACGGCATGGTCCTGGTGACCGGCCCGACCGGCTCGGGCAAGACGGTGTCGCTGTACACCGCGCTCAACATCCTCAACGACGAGCAGCGCAACATCTCCACGGTCGAGGACCCGGTCGAAATCCGCGTGCCGGGCATCAACCAGGTGCAGATGAACGTCAAGCGCGGCATGACCTTCGCCGCGGCCCTGCGCAGCTTCCTGCGCCAGGACCCGGACGTGATCATGGTCGGCGAAATCCGCGACCTGGAGACCGCCGAGATCGCCATCAAGGCCGCCCAGACCGGCCACATGGTGCTGTCGACCCTGCACACCAACGACGCCCCGCAGACCATCGCCCGACTCATGAACATGGGCGTGGCGCCGTACAACATCACCTCCTCGGTCACCCTGGTGATCGCCCAGCGCCTCGCCCGCCGTCTGCACGACTGCAAGCGCGAGGTGCACCTGCCGGAACACGCGCTGCTCGCCGAAGGCTTCAGCCACGAAGAGATCGCCTCCGGCTTCAAGCTTTACGAGCCGGCGGGATGCCCGGACTGCACCGAAGGCTACAAAGGACGTACCGGCATCTACCAGGTCATGCCGATGACCGAAGAAATCCAGGCGATCGTGCTCGAAGGCGGCAATGCGATGCAGATCGCCGACGCCGCTCAGCGCTCGGGCGTGCGCGACCTGCGCCGCTCGGCATTGGTCAAGGTGATGAACGGCGTCACCAGCCTGGCCGAAATCAACCGCGTAACCAAGGACTAAGCCATGTCCGCGACCCGATCCGCCACCCGCGCCGCAACCAAACAACAGCCCCAGGTGCGCCGCGCCAACCCGCTCGACGTGTTCGTCTGGGAGGGCACCGACAAGCGCGGCGTCAAGATGAAGGGCGAGCAGGCGGCCAAGAACGCCAACCTGTTGCGCGCCGAGCTGCGCCGCCAGGGCATCACCCCGACCGTGGTCAAGCCCAAGGGCAAGCCCCTGTTCGGCGCCGCCGGCAAGCGCATCACCCCGGGCGACATCGCCATCTTCAGCCGCCAGATCGCGACCATGATGAAGTCCGGCGTGCCGATCGTCGGCTCGCTGGAGATCATCGGCGAGGGTCACAAGAACCCGCGCATGAGAAATTTGCTCAACGCCGTGCGCACCGACCTGGAAAGCGGCCTGTCGCTGCACGAGGCCATGTCCAAGCACCCGGTCCAGTTCGACGAGCTGTACCGCAACCTGGTCAAGGCCGGCGAATCGGCCGGCGTGCTCGAGACCGTGCTCGACACGGTCGCGACCTATAAAGAGAACATCGAAACCCTCAAGGGCAAGATCAAGAAGGCGCTGTTCTACCCGGCCACCGTGGTCGCGGTCGCTATCCTGGTCAGCGCGATCCTGCTGATCTTCGTGGTGCCGCAGTTCCAGTCGACCTTCAAGAGCTTCGGCGCCGACCTGCCGGCCTTCACCCTGATGGTGATCGGCATGAGCGATTTCATGATCGCCTGGTGGTGGGCCATCCTGCTCGCCGTGATCGGCGCCGCAGTCGCCTTCATCATGGCCAAGAACCGCTCGCCGGCGTTCGCTCACTTCCTCGACCGGGCCATGCTCAAGCTGCCGGTGGTCGGACAGATCCTGCACAACGCCGCGATCGCCCGCTTCTCGCGTACCCTCGCGGTGACCTTCCGCGCCGGCGTGCCGCTGGTCGAGGCGCTGGACACGGTCGCCGGCGCCACCGGCAACGTGGTCTACGAAAAGGCCGTCAACCGCATCCGCGACGACGTCTCGGTCGGCTACCAGGTCAACATGGCGATGAAACAGGTCAACCTGTTCCCGCACATGGTGATCCAGATGACCGCGATCGGCGAAGAGGCCGGCGCGCTCGACACCATGCTGGTCAAGGTCGCCGAGTTCTACGAGCAGGAGGTCAACAACGCCGTCGACGCCCTGTCCAGCCTGCTCGAACCGCTGATCATGATCATCCTCGGCGTGATCGTCGGCGGCATGGTCGTGGCCATGTACCTGCCGATCTTCAAACTTGCTGCGACGATCTGATCGGCGAAGTATCCTGACCGCATGGCATTTCTAGATCAGAACCCCGGCCTCGGGTACCCGCTCGTGGCCGGCTTCGGACTGCTGCTCGGCAGCTTCTACAACGTGGTCATCCTGCGCCTGCCCAAGCGATTGGTGTGGGAATGGAAGAAGGACGCCCGCGAAGTCCTGGAGTTGCCGGAGGTCTACGACCCGCCGCCGCCCGGCATCGCGGTCGAGCGCTCGCACTGCCCGCATTGCAAGCGCCAGCTGTCCTGGTACGAGAACATCCCGCTATTCAGCTACCTGGCGCTGCGCGGACGCTGCCGCACCTGCAAAACTCCGATCTCGATCCAGTACCCGGCGGTCGAGCTGCTGACCATGCTGGTGATGCTGGCCTGCGTGGCCTGCTTCGGCTTCGGCTGGCAGGGCTTCGGGGCGATGGTGTTCACCAGCTTCCTGATCATCCTGTCCGGGATCGACCTGCGCACCCAGTACCTGCCCGATAGCCTGACCCTGCCGCTGATGTGGCTGGGCATCATCGCCGCCAGCGACAACCTGTATTTCCCGCTCAAGCCCTCGGTGCTCGGCGCGATCGCCGGATTCGCCGCGCTTTGGCTGGCCGGCGAATTGCACCGGCAGTATCAGATCGTGGTCAAGCGGGTCAAAGTCCCCGAAGTCGGCATGGCGCCTGGCGATATGAAGCTGCTCGCGGCGATCGGCGCCTGGGTGGGGCTCAAGGGCGTGCTGCCGGTGATCCTGTTGTCCTCGGCGGTCGGCGCGGTCTTTGGCTCGTTGTGGCTGCTGTCGAAGGGGCAGAGCCTGAAGATCCATATCCCTTTCGGCCCCTACCTGGCCATCGCCGGCGCGATCGTGTTCTTCAGCGGCGACTCCCTGCTCCAGGCCTACCTGCGCTTCTCCGGCCTGGCCTGAGCCGATGGCCGGGTTCTGCGTCGGCGTCACCGGCGGTGTGGCCTCGGGCAAGAGCGAGGTCACTCGCCGCTTCGAGGCCCTGGGCGTCGCGGTCGCCGATGCCGATCTGGCCGCGCGCGCCGCGGTCGCGGCCGGCAGCGCCGGCCTGGCCGAAATCGTCGCCGCCTTCGGCGTCGAAGTGCTCGATCGCGACGGCGGCCTCGACCGCGCCGCGATGCGCCAGCGCGTGTTCGGCGACGAAGCCGCGCGCAAGCGCCTGGAAGCCATCGTCCATCCGCGCGTGCGCGAGATGCTGCAGTTGCAGTGCCGGCAGGCGCCGGGATCTTATACCATCGCCGCGATCCCGTTGCTGACCGAAGGCGGCGGCCGCGAGGCCTATCCCTGGCTGCAGCGGATCCTGGTCGTGGACGTGCCGGTCGCGACGCAACAGGCGCGGGTCATGCAGCGCGACCGCATCGATGCCGAACTGGCCCAGCGCATGATCGCCGCCCAGGCCACGCGCGAGGCGCGGCTGACGATCGCCGACGACGTGATCGTCAACGACGGCCCGCTGGACGCGCTACAGGCCCAGGTCGAAGCCCTGGACCGGCGCTACCGCGCCCTCGCCGCAGACGCCTGAGCAGGAGGCGGGCTCAGCCCGCCGGCCACAGCGAACGGATCGCGGCGATGCCCTGGGCGCCATGGCGCCGCGCCTGGGCCAGATCGTCCGGCGCTAGGCCGCCGATGGCATAGATCGGCAGCGACACCGACTCGCGCAGGCGCGCGAACGACTCCCAACCCATGCCCAGTCGGCCCGGATGGCTGGGGGTCTCGTGTATCGAACCGAGCACGGCGAAGTCGCAGCCCAGGGCCTGAGCCGCGCGCAGTTCGTCGGCATCGTGGCAGGACGCCGCCAACGGCAAGCCGTCGGCGAGCGGCCGACGGTCGAATTCGCGCAGTTGCGCCGCACGCAGGTGCAGGCCGGCGCCGAGCGCGGCCGCCAACGCGGCGTCGCCGCCGATCAGCGCCTCGGCCTTGGCCGCACGGCAACGCTGCACCGCCGCGCCCGCCAGGCGCTGCCAGCGCGCGCCGTCGAGCCCGGGCGCGCGCAAGTGCACGCGCCTGACTCCGCCCGCCAGGGCGCGGCTCAGCGCGTCCAGCCAGGCGCCGTCGTCGTCGCCGGGGGGCGGCGTGACCAGGTAGGCCGGCGCCTGCTGCAAGGCCGCCACCACCGGCCGATCGGCCGGCGGCATCGCATAACTGGCCAGCTTGTGCGGCGGCGCCCAGACCAGGGCCTGGCCCTCGCGGCCGCGCGCCGCGCCGCGCCAGGCGCGGATCTCGCGCACGTCCAGCACCAGTCGCTTGTCGGGATAGGCCTGCGGCACCCGGATCAGCTCGGCGCCGGGTTCGACCTCGATGCCGAGCTCTTCGTGCAGCTCGCGGACCAGGGCCGCCTCCGGCGTCTCGCCGGCCTCGCGCTTGCCGCCCGGAAACTCCCACAACCCGGCCAGGTCCCGGCCCTCGGTGCGGCGGGTCAACAACACCCGCCCGCGCGCGTCGCGGATCACCCCGGCGACGACGTCCACCACGCGGGCATGGGGAATGGAGGATGGGGAATCGGTCGCGGCTGCCGCGGCGGAAACTGCGTCGACGGGAGTCGAATCGGCCCCCGCTCTCCTATTCCCTACTCCCGATTCCCGACTCCCGGATTCAGGCCAACTGCCCATGGCAGTGCTTGTACTTCTTGCCGCTGCCGCAGGGGCAGGGATCGTTGCGGCCGACGTTGGCGAAGGCTTCCTCGGACACCTGCGCGGCCTCTTCGTCGGCGCCGAAGCCGCCGGCGGAGGCGTGCTGGAACTGCATCTGCCGCGCCTGCGCCTCGGCCTGGGCGCGCTCGGCGGCCTCCAGCTCGGCGATTTCCTGCTCGCTCTGGATCCGCACGCGGGCCAGGATGGTCACCACCTCGCGCTTGACCTTGTCGAGCATCTCCGAGAACAGCTCGAAGGCTTCCTTCTTGTACTCCTGCTTGGGCTGCTTCTGCGCGTAGCCGCGCAGATGGATGCCCTGGCGCAGGTAGTCCATGCGCGCCAGATGCTCCTTCCAGTTCTGGTCGAGCACGTTGAGCATGATGTGCTTCTCGAGCATGCGCATGGTCTCGCTGCCGAGCTGCTGCTCGCGCGCGGAGAAATGCGCGGTCACCGCATCCTGGACCTGCTGGGCGACGGTCTCGGCGTCCAGCTCCTCGGCCTTGCGCGCGGTCTCGACCAGCGGCACCTGCACGTTGAGCTCCTGCGCCAGCGACGCCTCCAGGCCCGGCAGGTCCCACTGGTCGTCGACCGAGTTGGCCGGGACGTGGCGCTGGACCAGGTCGGCGACCACGTCGCCGCGGATGCCGTCGACGTTGTCCTGCACGCTGTCGGCTTCCAGCAGCTCGTCGCGCTGGCCGTAGATGACCTTGCGCTGGTCGTTGTTGACGTCGTCGAAGTCGAGCAGGTTCTTGCGGATGTCGAAGTTATGCGCTTCGACCTTGCGCTGCGCGTTGGCGATCTGCTTGGTCACCAGCGGGCTTTCGATGATGTCGTCTTCCTTCAGGCCCATCCGCGCCATCACCTTCTGCACCCAGTCGGCGGCGAAGATGCGCATCAGATTGTCTTCCAGCGACAGGTAGAAGCGCGACGAGCCCGGGTCGCCCTGGCGGCCGGCGCGGCCGCGCAGCTGGTTGTCGATGCGGCGCGACTCGTGGCGTTCGGTGCCGATGATGTGCAGGCCGCCGGCGGTCTTGACCTGATCGTGGCGCTCCTGCCAGGCGGCCTTGAGCCGCTGGTGGCTGACTTCGTCGACGGCCTGGCCGCCGTTCTGCGCGGCCAGGTCGGTCAGTTCGGCCTCCAGCGAGCCGCCGAGCACGATGTCGGTGCCGCGGCCGGCCATGTTGGTGGCGATGGTGATCGCGCCCGGACGGCCGGCCTGGGCGATGATGTTGGCTTCGCGTTCGTGCTGCTTGGCGTTGAGCACTTCGTGCTTCACGCCGGCTTCGGTCAGCTGCTGGCTCAGCATCTCGGAGACTTCGATCGAGGTCGTGCCGACCAGGACCGGCTGGCCGCGCTCGTGCGCCGCCTTGATCTCGCCCAGCACCGCCCGGTACTTGCCGTTGCGGTTGAGGAACACCTGGTCGGAGTGATCCTTGCGCTGCGCCGGCCGGTTGGTCGGGATCACGATCACTTCCAGGCCGTAGATGCTCTGGAACTCGTAGGCTTCGGTGTCCGCCGTACCGGTCATGCCGGCCAGCTTCTTGTACATGCGGAACAGGTTCTGGAAGGTGATCGAGGCCAGCGTCTGGTTCTCGCGCTGGACCGGCACGCCTTCCTTCGCCTCCACCGCCTGGTGCAGGCCGTCCGACCAGCGCCGGCCCGGCAGGGTGCGGCCGGTGAACTCGTCGACGATCACCACTTCGCCGTCGCGGACGATGTAGTCGACGTCGCGCTGGTAGATCGCGTGCGCGCGCAGCGCGGCGTTGAGGTGATGGACCACGCTGATGTTCTGGCCGGCGTACAGCGAGTCTTCGTCGCTGATGATGCCGGCCTTGCGCAGCAGTTCTTCGGCGTGTTCCTGGCCGGATTCGGACAGGTGCACCTGCTTGCCCTTCTCGTCCACCCAGTAATCGCCCTCGCCGTCCTCGGCGGTCTGCCGGGTCAGCGTCGGAACGATGCGGTTGACCTTGATGTACAGCTCCGGCGATTCGTCGGCCGGGCCGGAAATGATCAGCGGCGTGCGCGCCTCGTCGATCAGGATCGAGTCGACTTCGTCGACGATCGCGTAGTGCAGGCCGCGCTGGAAGCGGTCGTCCTTCGACAGCGCCATATTGTCGCGCAGGTAGTCGAAGCCGAATTCGTTGTTGGTGCCGTAGGTGATATCGGCGGCGTAGGCGGCGTGCTTGTCCGAGTGCGGCATGCCCGGATAGACCACGCCCACGCTCAGGCCGAGCCAGTTGTACAGCTTGCCCATCCACGCCGAGTCGCGCCGCGCCAGGTAGTCGTTGACCGTGACCACGTGGGTGCCCTTGCCTTCCAGGGCGTTGAGGTAGACCGGCAGCGTGCCGACCAGGGTCTTGCCCTCGCCGGTGCGCATTTCCGCGATCTTGCCCAGGTGCAGGACCATGCCGCCGATCAGCTGCACGTCGTAATGGCGCATGCCGAGCACGCGCTTGGACGCCTCGCGGCAGACCGCGAAGGCTTCCGGCAGCAGCTTGTCCAGCGCCTCGCCTTCGGCGATGCGCTTTTGGAATTCCGGCGTCTTGGCCTGCAGCTGGGCGTCGGAGAGCTTTTCCATCTCCGCTTCGAGCGCATTGATCTTGACGACGGAGCGTTGCAGTTGGCGCAGCAGGCGGTCGTTGCGGCTGCCGAAAACGCGGGTAAGCAAGCTGTTGAGCATGAACGGGTCCGTGTAAAGCGAACGGGGTTGCGCAGGCGGGACGTTCTAAGAGCGCGCCGCCGGCGGCAAGTTCCCCAGGAATCCAGGACGACCGGCCCTCCCGACCGTTTCGGTGTCGCCGAAACGCGATCGGGGGCGCCGTGCGCCCCCGATCGGATCGAGCCTGGTCTTTGGCCACACCCATTCTAGCGTGGGGGGCGACCTGAACGGTATCAAGGGGGTTGGATGCCGCTGAATCGCGGAACTTTGCCGAATGCTGCGGTTCGCGACGGGAGTCGCTGAATCGGGGGGCGGGGTGTGTTGGCCGATCGCCTGTAGCCGACCCCGCTCGTCGAGGGCGCCGGCGTGACGCTTTGCCCGAGCTAGGAGACGAGTCTTGGGCGGCGACTTCCGCCGGGGGCGGTCGCGGGTCGGGCCCGCCGCAGCGCGGCGGGCGCTCGCCCTTGCTTTACTGCTTGATCTTCAGGCTCGCCTGAAGCGGGGACTGCTGGCTGAGGAACTGCTTCGGGTTCACCACCCGGCCGTTCTCCCACACCTCGAAGTGCACGTGGGCGCCGGTCGAGCGGCCGCTGGAGCCGGCCTTGGCCACTTCCTGGCCGGCGCGGACCAGCTCGCCGACCTTGAGCAGCAGGCGCGAGTTGTGCGCGTAGCGGGTCGTGTAGCCGTTGCCGTGGTCGATCTCGACCACGTTGCCGTAGCCCGAACGCACGCCGGAATAGCTGATCACGCCGTCGGCCACGGCCAACACCGGGTCGCCGACGTCGGCTTCGAAGTCGATGCCCTTGTGGAAGGCGGCGCCGCCGTTGAACGGATCGGCGCGGCCGCCGAAGCCGGAGGTGATGTAGCTGTTGGCGATCGGCGCGCGCGACGGCACGGCGTTCATGTCCAGCTGACGGTTGAACAGCAGCGATTCCAGCACCGACAGCTGCTCGCCGGAGGCCTTGAACTGCTGCTGCAGCAGGTCCATGCCGGCGTCGAGCTCGGGCTTGGCCATGTCGCGCACCGGGCCGGCGCCACCGACGCCGACCGGCTTTTCGAAGTCGAATTCGCCGTCCTGCAGCTGACCGATGCGGGTCAGGCGCTCGCCGAGGGCGTTGAGGCGGTTGGCCTCGGCCTGCAGTTCGCCCATGCGCGCGGCCAGGGCGTTGATCTCGCGTTGCGCGTCGCGGCGGGTGGCCGCGATTTCCGCCTGCTGCTGCGACAATTGCCCGCGTAGCATGCGGTTGTCGGCGATGCCGGCGCCGGCGCCGATGCTCAGGCCGGTGCCGAGCAGCAGAGCCATGGCGAGCGCCGGTCGGCGGGCGCCGAGGCGGCCGGCGTGCTGGAACCAATCGCCCAGCCGGGCTCGCGTGTTGTTTACGATGGATTGATAGGTCATGTGTCCGATGTCTGATTCCAAGCCCAAGCGGCCGGCCCGCGGTCCGTCGAACGCGCGCATCGCCCTGGATGCGTTGCTCGAGGATCCGGCCGGCAACCCGATTCGCCGAGCTTTGTGGCTCGACGAAGTGGACCGTCGGTTACGCCCCTACCTGCCGCCTTCGCTCGCCGCGCATGCGCGGCTGGCCAACATCGAACGCGGCAGGCTCGTATACGTCGTCGATGCCCCGGTGTGGCGCGCCAAACTGCGGCTCGCGGCTCCGGAACTGCTCGACGCAGCCCGATCCATCGGACTGGAAGTGGCCGAATTCGTCGTCAAGACGACGATCCCGCCGCCGGCGGCAGCGCCGGTGCGGAAGGCCAAACCCATGTCGGCCACGACGCAGAAAGCGTTGCAGGCCGCGCTGGCGTCGCTGAAGAAGCCCGATCCGTCGGGTTCCAGCGACGCCGGCTGACATTCGGACGGGCCGCGTACCGACGCGGCCGGCGGGGGTTCCAAATGCCGGGTCGGGGCATCCTACTGACCCCAACCCGCAGGAATGTTAAAGGGAAGGAAGCATTCCGGAAAAGTTTCGTTAGAAAATCGTTAATCCGTCACGTGCCGTTCACGACTGTGATCAGGTTAACGTTCCTGACTTTTCCGGCCCGCGATCGGCTCGCGGGTGCGACGCGCGTCGCAGCCCCGGACGGGGCGGACGGCTGCAGCGGCTCAGGCGAAGGCCGGTTCGGGCGAGCCGTAAGCGACCGGAGTGGGCTCCGAGCCGGTGTAGCTGACCAGTTCCCAGGCCGAGCGTTCGGCCAGCAGGGCCCGGACCAACTTGTTGTTGAGAGCATGACCGGACTTGTAGCCCTCGTAGGCGCCGATCACGGCGTGGCCGGCCAGGTACAGGTCGCCGACCGCATCGAGGATCTTGTGGCGCACGAACTCATCGGCGTAGCGCAGGCCGTCGTCGTTGAGCACGCGGAACTCGTCCAGGACGATGGCGTTGTCCATCGAGCCGCCCAGGCCGAGGTTGCGCTCGCGCATGTACTCCAGGTCGCGCATGAAGCCGAAAGTGCGGGCGCGGCTGACTTCGCGGATGTAGTTCTCGGTCGAGAACTCGACTTCGGCCCGCGACTGCGAGGCCGGGATCGCCGGATGGTCGAACACCACGGTGAAACCGAGGCGGAAGCCCTCGTACGGCTCGAAACGGGCGATCTTGTCGCCGTCGCGGACTTCGACCGGGTGCTTGATGCGGATGAAACGCTTGGGCGCGTCCTGCTCGGCGATGCCGGCGGACTGCAGCAGGAACACGAACGGGCCGGCCGAGCCGTCCATGATCGGCACTTCCGGCGCCGACAGCTCGACGTAGCAGTTGTCGATGCCCAGCCCGGCCATCGCCGACAGCAGGTGCTCGACGGTCATGACCTTGCCGGCGCCGTAGGTCAGGCCGGTGCACAGCGTGGTCTCGGTGACCAGGTCGGCGCGCGCCGGCATCTCGACCACCGGGTCGAGGTCGACGCGCCGGAACACGATGCCGGTGTCCACCGGGGCCGGACGCAGGGTGAGAAACACCTTCTCGCCGCTGTGCAGGCCCACGCCGGTGGCGCGGATCACGTTCTTCAAAGTGCGTTGGCGCAGCATGGTCGTGGGGACTTCCGCGATGGGGGGCGGCCGGCGCCCGGCGGGGCGCGACGGCCCGAAGGGGGCGACGGACCAAATGGGGGCGTCACGAAACCGCGCAAGATTAGCACGCGGGTCCCTGAACCTGAACGGAAAAGACACACTGTCCTGCCCTTGTCAACAGCGGCGGACAAAGTGACCGGTCGACCTGCCCTCGCGGGCGGGCCGACCGGCCCAAACGCCCCGTGCGCCTGAGCGCCGGGGCAAGGTGCCCTGCGGGCCGGGGACGAGTCCGGCCCGGGTTTGAGGCAGAGACGAGCGGGAAGCAAAGAGCGGCGAGCGATCGGCCCTGCTCGCTCCTGGTTACTCCACCCTCGTCCCTCGCTTTCAGTCCGCCTGCCGGCGCAGGAACGCCGGGATGTCCAGGTAGCTGTTGTCACTGCCGAAGTCGGCCACCGCCGGACCGGTTGGCTCCTGGCGAGCGCTGCCGCGCAGGCTGCCGCCGAAGCTCGGCATCGGCGCATGGCCGACGTCGTCCATGCCGAACTCGGCCTGGCCGGTGGTGGCGTTGCGCACCAGCTGGATCGGCGCGCGCTGCGCTTCGCGTTCGTAAGCGTGGCCGTGGCCGCGCACCGACTGCTTGGCGGCGACGCGGTTGAGGCCGGTGGCGACCACGGTGACCTTGACCTCGTCCTGCATGTCCGGGTCGAGCACGGTGCCGATGACCACGGTCGCGTCTTCGGAAGCGAAGTTCTCGATCGTGCGGCCGACTTCGTCGAACTCGGCCATGGTGAAGTCCGGACCGGCGGTGATGTTGACCAGGATGCCGTTGGCGCCTGCCAGGTTGACGTCGTCGAGCAGCGGGTTCTGGATCGCCGACTCGGCCGCGGCCTGGGCGCGATCGTCGCCGCGCGCGGCGCCGGTGCCCATCATCGCCAGGCCCATCTCGCTCATCACCGTGCGCACGTCGGCGAAGTCGACGTTGATCAGGCCCGGGCGCACGATCAGGTCGGCGATGCCCTGGACCGCGCCGAGCAGCACGTCGTTGGCGGCGCGGAACGCCTGGATCATGGTCGCGTTGCGGCCGAGCACGGTGATCAGCTTTTCGTTCGGGATCGTGATCAGCGAGTCGCAGTGGTGCGACAGCTCTTCGATGCCCTTGAGCGCCACCTGCATGCGGCGGCGGCCCTCGAACGGGAACGGCTTGGTGACCACGGCGACGGTCAGGATGCCCATCTCCTTGGCCAGCTGCGCCACCACCGGCGCGGCGCCGGTGCCGGTGCCGCCGCCCATGCCGGCGGTGATGAACACCATGTCGGCGCCGGTCAGCGCGTCCATGATGCGCTCGCGGTCTTCCAGCGCGGCCTGGCGGCCGACTTCCGGGTTGGCGCCCGCGCCCAGGCCCTTGGTGACGTTGCTGCCGAGCTGCAGCTGCAGCTTGGCGCCGCAGTTCTTGATCGCCTGCGCGTCGGTGTTGGCGGTGATGAATTCCACGCCATCGACATTGCCGCTGACCATGTGCGCCACGGCGTTGCCGCCGCCGCCGCCCACGCCGACAACCTTGATGACCGCGTTCGGGGCCATTTTTTCAACCAGTTCGAAATGTGCCATGTCCTCGTCCTCTGTGAGCCGGGATTTCGGGATTGGGGATTCGGGATTCGCAAAGCGCGACCCGATCCGATATCACCTTCCCGGCGTTTATGGTTTTTATGTTGAACAGCTAAAACGAATGCCGCTTCGCTACGACTTCCTTGCCTTGTCCGGGATTCGGAATCAGAGATCGGGATTCGCGCCCTGCTCCGCCGCCTCGTCTCGGTTTTCCACTTCAGGTTGAACCGCTACGGCGCGCGTCTCGTCACCCACGCCGCCCCTGTTCCGCTTTTGCCTAGCTTTGTCTTTTGCTCTAACCAATCCCGAATCCCGAATGCCGACTCCCGGCTTTCAGAACTCGCCGCGATACCAGTTCTTGATCTTGTTGAAGAAGCTGCCGGCGCGGCCGGTGGAGATCACCGGACGGCGCGGGTTCTCGATCTGGCTGCCCATCAGCAGCAGGCCGACGCCGGTGGCGTGGACCGGATTGCCGACCACCTCGCCCAGGCCGGTGACGTGCTGGGGAATGCCCACCCGCACCGGCATCTGCAGCATTTCCTCGGCCAGCTCGACCACGCCCTCCATCTTGGCCGCGCCGCCGGTCAGGACCATGCCGGCGCGGACGTGATGCTCGAAGCCCGAGCGGCGCAGCTCGGCCTGGATCATTTCGAAGATTTCCTCGTAGCGCGCCTGCACCGCCTGCGCCAGCGAATGGCGCGGCATGCGCCGCGGCGGACGGTCGCCGACGCTGGGCACCTGGATCGACTCCTCGGCGGTGGCCATCTGCGCCAGCGCGCAGGCGTAGCGCACCTTGATCTGCTCCGCTTCCGGGGTCGGCGTGCGCAGCATGTGGGCGATGTCCTCGGTGACCTTGTCGCCGGCGATCGGCAGGCTGGCGCTGTGGGCGATCGCGCCCTGCACGAACACCGCGATGTCGGTGGTGCCGGCGCCGATGTCGACCAGGACCACGCCGAGCTCGCGCTCGTCGCTGGTCAGCACCGCGTTGCTCGAAGCCAGCACGCCCAGGATCAGGTCGTCGACCTGCAGGCCGCAGCGCTGCACGCACTTGCTGATGTTGGCCGCGGCCGACTGCGCGCACACCACCAGGTGCGCGTGCACCTCCAGGCGCACGCCGGTCATGCCGACCGGGTTGCGGATGCCTTCCTGCGAATCGTCCAGCACGTAGTCGCGCGGGATCGCGTGCAGGATCTTCTGGTCGGCCGGGATGGCCACGGCCTTGGCCGCTTCCAGCACCCGGTCCAAGTCGCCGTAGGTGACCTCGCCGTCGCGGATCGGGGCGATGCCCTGCGAATTGCGGCACTGGATGTGGTTGCCCGAAATCGAGGCGTAGACCGAGCGGATCTCGCAGCCGGCCATCAGCTCGGCTTCCTCGATCGCGCGCTGGATCGACTGCACGGTCGATTCGATGTCGACCACCACGCCGCGCTTGAGCCCGCGCGATTCGTGCGAACCGATGCCGATGACTTCGATCGGGTTGCCCGGCCGGCCGTCGGAAGGCGAATACTCGCCCACCAGCGCCACCACCTTGGAGGTGCCGATGTCGAGGCCCACGATCAGCGACTTGTCGCCTTTGCGATTCATGACTGTCCTTGCTGCTGTTGCGGTGCCGCCCCGGTCGCCTGCACCGGCGCCCAAGACAGCGAAAAACCATTGGTGTAGCGAAGATCGGCGCGCGCCAGCACCTGCGCGCGCTGGGTCAGCAGCTGCGGCAGCAGGCGCACGAAACGGCTCAGCCGCGCCCGCGCCTCGCTGCGCCCGACCACGACCTGGGCGCCGTTGCCCAGGGCCAGGGTCCAGCTGCCGCGCTGGTCGACTTCGACCCGGCGCACGTCCATCCCGACCGGCGCGAACAGTTCGCGCGATTCGTTGTACAGCGCGACCACGTCGGCGACCCGCGCCTCGGGGCCGTTGAACTGCGGCAGGCCGTCGGGCACCTGGATGCCGGCGACCGGGAACAGGCGGCCGTGCTCGGACAGCAACCGGTCCTCGCCCCAGCGCGCGAACGGCTTGTGCTCGACCACGCGGACCTCCAGCACGTCCGGCCAGCGCTTGCGCACCTCGGCGCGCTCGACCCACGGCAGCCTGGCCACCGCGTCCTGCGCCGCCGGCAAATCGACCGCGAAGAACCCGCGCTGCGCGTACGGCAGCAGGGTCTTGCGCAGTTGCGTCGCATCCACCCGCTCGAACTCGCCGGTTACGCGCAGGCGCTTGAGCGGCCACTGGTCCGCGCCGATCCAGCCGTTGAGCACGGCGACGACCGGCAGCGCGACCAAGGCCAGCGCAAGCAACCAACCGACCAGGCGGAGCATGGCGTTCACGCCGCGTCACCTCCTCGCACGGTCGCTTCCAGCACGCGCCAGCACAGCTCGTCGTACTCGATCCCGACCTGGCGCGCCGCCTTGGGCACCAGCGAATGGCTGGTCATGCCCGGCGCGGTGTTGACCTCGATCAGGTAGAGCTGGCCGCTGTCGCGATCGCGCATCACGTCGACCCGGCCCCAGCCCTTGCAACCGGCGGCGACGAAGGCTTCCATCGCCAGGCGGCGGATCTCGTCCTCGGCCGCGCCGTCCAGGCCCGGGCACAGGTATTGGGTGTCGTCGGCGATGTACTTGGCGTGGTAGTCGTACCACTCGCCCTTGGGCACGATCCGGATCGACGGCAGCGCGGTGTAGGCCTCGCCGTTGACCAGCACGGCCACGGTCAGCTCGTCGCCGATCACCATCTGCTCCATCAGCATCTCGCCGGGGTAGCGCGCGGCCAGCGCGACCGCCTCGTCGATGTCGGCGTCCTTCAGCACCCGCGACACGCCGACGCTGGAACCCTCGCAGGACGGCTTGATGATCACCGGCAGGCCGATCTCGCGCGCCGCCGTATGGACGTCGCCGCCCTTGGCGATGCGCTTGTAGCGCGGGGTCGGCAGGCCGGCGCCCATCCACACCTGCTTGGTGCGGATCTTGTCCATCGCCAGCGCCGAGCCGAGCACGTCGGAGCCGGTGTAGGGCACGCCGAAGGCTTCCAGCACGCCTTGCAGCACGCCGTCTTCGCCGCCGCCCTTGTTGCCGTGCAGGATGTTGAACACCCGGTCGACGCCGCCGCCGCGGATCGCATCGATCAGCGCCGGAATGCCGTCGACCGCGAACGCGTCGACCCCGCGCGAGCGCAGCGCCTCGAGCACGCCGCGGCCGGAATCCAGCGACACCTCGCGCTCGGCGCTGGTGCCGCCCATGAGCACGGCGACGCGGCCGAACACGGCCGGGTCGGTCACGCGCAGCGGTGCGAACTGCAGACTCACTTCGATTCTCCCTGGAAACCATTGGACGCCAGCTGCTGCGCGGCGGCGCCGATGTCGCCGGCGCCCATCAGCAACAACAGGTCGCCGTCGTTCAGAACGTCCGGCAGCACGCCGGCCAGATCCGCGGCGCCGCCGACCACCACCGGGTCGATGCGGCCGCGGGCGCGGATCGCGCGCGCCAGCGACTTGGCGTCGGCGCCGGCGATCGGCGCTTCGCCGGCCGGGTAGACCTCGGTCAGCACCAACGCGTCGACCGAGGACAGCACCGCGGCGAAGTCGTCGAACAGGTCGCGGGTGCGGCTGTAGCGGTGCGGCTGGAACGCCACCACCAGGCGCTTGTCCGGCCAGCCGCCGCGGGCCGCGGCGAACACCGCCTCCAACTCCTTGGGGTGATGGCCGTAGTCGTCGACCAGTTGCACGGTCGCGCCCTTCTCGGTCTTGAGCTGGGCCAGCAGGTTGAAGCGGCGGCCGATGCCGGCGAACTTCTCCAGCGCGCGCGCGATCGCGTCGCTGGTGACGCCGAGCTGCCAGGCCACCGAGGCCGCGGCCAGCGCGTTGAGCACGTTGTGCCGGCCCGGCAGGGCCAGGGTCACCGCGGTCCGGCTGGCGTCGGGCAGGCACAGGGTGAAGCGCATCGCCCCGCCCTGCTGGCTGACCTCCTCGGCGCGCACGTCGGCTTCCTCGCTGAAACCGTAGGTCATGACATGGCGCGGGGTTTCGGCGGCGAGCCGGGCAACGTTGGCGTCGTCGATGCACAGCACCGCCAGGCCGTAGAACGGCAGCCGGTGCAGGAATTCCTCGAACGCGGCCTGGACCTTGGCGAAGTCGCCGCCGTAGTTCTCCAGGTGGTCGGCGTCGATGTTGGTGACGATGGCGATCTGCGGATTCAGGCGCAGGAAGCTGCCGTCGCTCTCGTCGGCCTCGGCGACCAGCCACTGGCCGCCGCCGAGGCCGGCGTTGGCGCCGGCGGCGAGCAGCTTGCCGCCGATCACGAAGGTCGGGTCGATCCCGCCCTCGGCCAGCACGCTGGCGGTCAGCGAGGTGGTGGTGGTCTTGCCGTGGGTGCCGGCCACCGCGATGCCGCGGCGGAAGCGCATCAGCTCGGCCAGCATCTCCGCGCGCGGCACCACCGGAATGCGCTGGGCGCGCGCTTCCATCAGTTCCGGGTTGTCGCGCTTGATCGCGCTGGACACCACCACGCAGTCGGCGCCGAGCACGTTGGCCGCGGCGTGGCCGCGGTGCACGGTCGCGCCCATCGCCGCCAGGCGCCGGGTCACCGCGTTGTCGGCCATGTCCGATCCGGACACCTGATAGCCCAGCGTGCACATGACTTCGGCGATGCCGCTCATGCCGGTGCCGCCGATGCCGACGAAATGCACGCGCGGAAACGCCTTGGCCAGGTCGCCGGTGTGCTGCAGGCGGCGGCGGAGGGCGGTGCTCATGGTGTCGAATCCGGGAATGGGGAATGGGGAATGGGGAATCGGTTCAAGCGAATGCAGCCACTGCTGAAAATACGATTGCGAAAACGAACAGCCGAAAAGGCAGGGGTGCGAGCGCTCAAGCGCCCATTCCCCACTCCCGATTCCCTATTCCCGCGCTTCATCGCGAAGCCTCCAGCACCGCGTCGGCCACCCGCTCCGCCGCATCGGGCTTGGCGATCAGGCGCGCGGCCTCGGCCATCTGCAGCAGCACGCCGCGTTCGGCCAGGATTTCGATGGTCGCCGACAGGCGCGCGCCGAGGTCGTCGCCGCCCTGCGGCAGCAACTGGGCGGCGCCGCGGTCGACCAGGTAGCGCGCGTTCTTGGTCTGGTGGTCGTCGACCGCGAGCGGGAACGGCACCAGCACGCTGCCGACGCCGGCCGCGCACAGCTCGGCCAGGGTCAGCGCGCCGGAACGGCACACCACCAGATCGGCCCAGGCATAGGCGGCGGCCATGTCGGCGATGAACGGTTCCAGCGTAGCGATCACCCCGGCCTTGGCATAAGCCTCTTGCGCATCGGCGAGCAGCTTTTCGCCGCACTGGTGGCGCACTTCGCAGGGCACTCGCCCGCGCAGCCCGGCGATCGCTGCGGGCACCGCGCGGTTCAGCGCGCGCGCGCCCTGGCTGCCGCCGAGCACCAGCAGGCGCAGCGGACCGCTGCGCTGGGCCAGGCGCTGCGCCGGCGCGGCGATCGCCGCGATCTCGGCGCGCACCGGGTTGCCGACCACGGTCTCGCGTCCGCCGGCGAAAGTGTCCGGGAACCCGGTCAGCACTTGCCGGGCCAGGCGCGACAGCACCCGGTTGGTCATGCCCGGGGCGCGATTCTGTTCGTGCACGATCAGCGGCAGGCCGGCCAGGCGCGCGGCCAGACCGCCCGGACCGGCGGCGTAACCGCCGAAGCTGATCACCGCGCGCGGCTGGCGCCGGCGCAGCACGCTGCGCGCGGCCAGCACCGAGGCGGCCAGCCGCGACGGCGCGCGCAGCAGCGTCGCCAGGCCCTTGCCGCGCACCGCGCTGATCGCGATGGTGTCGATGTCGATGCCGTGCTGCGGCACCAGGCGGGTTTCCATGCCGCCGTCGGCGCCGAGCCAGGTCACCGCCACGCCGCGCGCGCGCAGCGCCTTGGCCACGGCCAGGCCGGGGAAGATATGGCCGCCGGTGCCGCCGGCGAGAATCATGACCGGACGCTCGCTCATGCCGACCTCCCGAGCGAGGGTTCGACCCGCTGCTGCAGGCGGCTGGTGCCGCGCGCGGCCGCGGCCGGCGCCGGGCTGGCGACCGCGGCGCCATTGCCCGCCGGCGCCTGCGCCGCGTCGCCGCGCAGGCGCGCGACCTGGCGCTGGGCGCGGTCGAGCTCGTAGGACACGCGCAGCAGCACGCCGAGCGCGGCGCAGCTCATCAGCACGCTGGAGCCGCCGGAGGAAATCATCGGCAAGGTCAGGCCCTTGGTCGGCAGCAGGCCCAGGTTCACCCCGATCGAGACGAAGCTCTGCAGCCCCATCCACAGGGCGATGCCGAACGCCACGTAGCCGGAAAAGTGCCGGCGCATCTCCACGCACTTCAGGCCGATCCACAGCGCGCGGCCGGTCAGCAGGGTGTACAGGCCGACCACCGCGCACACGCCGACGAAACCGAATTCCTCGGCGATCACCGCCATGATGAAGTCGGTATGCGCCTCGGGCAGGTAGGACAGCTTCTGCACCGACGCGCCCAGGCCGACCCCGGTCCACTCGCCGCGGCCGACCGCCATCAGCGCATTGGTCAGCTGGTAGCCGGTGCCGAACGGGTCGACCCAGGGATTGAGGAACGAGGTCAGGCGGGTCACCCGGTAGGGCTCGGCGATGGCGACGATCGCCAGCAGCGGCAGGCCGACCAGCACCGGGCCGAACATCCGCGGCATGTTGACCCCGCCCAGCACCAGCATGCCGGCGGTGATCGCCAGCAGCAGCGAGGACGAGCCGAAGTCCGGCTGCATCAGCAGCAACGCGACCAGCACCGCGGCTACGCCGATCGGCTTGAGCATCGCGCCCCAGGTGGCCGAGATGTCTTCGCTGAAGCGCTTGAGGTAGCTGGCCAGCCAGACGATGTAGAGCAGCTTCACCGCTTCCACCGCCTGGAAGCCGACCGGGCCGACGTTGATCCAGCGCTTGGCGCCGTTGACCTGGCGGCCGATCACCGGCACGAACACCAGCAGCAGCAACACCAGGCAGACCAGCAGCAGCCACTGGTTGTGGCGCTCGATGGTCTTCAGCTCGGTGCGCATCAGCCACACGCCGATCACCAGGCCGACGCCGAGGAAGACCAGGTGGCGGTTGAGGAAGTACAGCGGCTCGACCTCGTGGGTCGAGGCCACGCCGAGCGAGGCCGAACCGACCATGATCACGCCGACGCAGGCCAGCACGACGGACACGGCCATCAGCCACGGGTCGTAGCGCCCGTGGATGGCGTCCAGTCGCGTTGCCTGGCGTGCGGCGTTTTCCATCAGCGCACCTTGAGCGTGGCCAGGCCGACCAGGACCAGCACCACCGAGATGATCCAGAAGCGCACGATCACCCGCGGCTCCGGCCAACCCTTGAGTTCGAAGTGGTGGTGGATCGGCGCCATCCGGAACACGCGCTTGCCGGTCAGCTTGAACGAGGCGACCTGGATCATCACCGACAGGGTCTCGATGACGAAGATGCCGCCCATGATCACCAGCACCAGCTCCTGGCGGACGATGATGGCGATGGTGCCGAGCACCGCGCCCAGCGCCAGCGCGCCGATGTCGCCCATGAACACCATCGCCGGGTAGGTGTTGAACCAGAGGAAGCCCAGGCCGGCGCCGGCGATCGCCGCGCAGATGATCACCAGCTCGCCCGCGCCCGGCACCGCCGGAATCTGCAGGTACTTGGAGAACTCGGCGTGGCCGGAGGCGTAGGCGAAGATGCCCAGGGCGCAGGCGACCAGCACGGTCGGCATGATCGCCAGGCCGTCCAGGCCGTCGGTCAGGTTGACCGCGTTGGAGAAGCCGACGATCCAGAAATAGGCGATGGCGACGAAGCTGATCCCGGCCAGCGGCAGCGCCACCGACTTGAACAGCGGCACGTAGAAGGTGGTCGCCGCCGGCACGTCGGCGTACAGCCACAGGTACAGGCCGGCGGCCAGGCCGAACACCGACTGCAGCAGGTACTTCCAGCGCGACTTCAGGCCGTTGGGATCGCGCTTGACGATCTTGATCCAGTCGTCGTACCAGCCGATCGCGCCGAACGCCAGCATCACCAGCAGCACGATCCACACGTATTTATTGCGCAGGTCGCCCCACAGCAGCACCGAGGCCATCACCGTGAACAGGATCAGCGCCCCGCCCATGGTCGGCGTGCCGGCCTTGGAGAAATGCGACTGCGGACCGTCCTTGCGGATCGGCTGGCCGCCCTTGAGCTGGCCGAGCTTGCGGATCACCGCCGGGCCCCACCACAGCGACAGCGCCAGCGCGGTCAGCGCGCTGAGGATGCCGCGAAAGGTCAGGTAGCCGAACAGGCCGAACAGGCTCTGGAGCTGCTCCAGCCATCGAGTCAATTCAAGCAACATGCGTCGTGCCCTCCCCTTGCTTGGGCTTCTGTGCGGACAGCAACGCCGTCACGATCTTGTCCATCGCACTGCTGTGCGAGCCTTTCACCAACACCCGCACGCCGTCGCCGAGCTCGGCGGCCAGCGCCGCGGCCAGCGCGTCGTGGCTGTCGAACACCTGCGCGCCCTCGCCGAAAGCCTCGGCCGCGGCGGCCGGCAGCGGCCCCAGCGCGTACAGCCGGTGCAGGCCGGCGGCCTTGGCGCGGCGGCCGATCTGCGCATGCATGGCGATCTCTTCGTGGCCGATCTCGCGCATCGCGCCGAGCACCAGCCAGTTCTGCCCGCCCATCTCGGCCAGGGTGTCGATCGCCGCGGCGGTCGAGCCCGGGTTGGCGTTGTAGCTGTCGTCGATCAGCACCGCGCCGTTGTCCAGGCGATGGGTGATCAGGCGGCCGTCGACCGGCTCGGCGGCGTTGAGGCCTTCGGCGATCTGCGCCAGCGGCACGCCGGCGCCCAGCGCCAGCGATGCGGCGGCCAGGGCGTTGCGCACGTTGTGGCGGCCGACCAGCTTCAGCGCGATCGGCGCACGACCGAGCGGGGTGACGAGCACGAAAGTGGAACCCTCGGTGCCGACCCGGACTTCGTGCGCGGTCACCTCGGCGCTGGCGTCCAGGCCGAAGCGGACGATCCGCCGGCCCGCCGCGCGCTGCTCGAAGTAAGGCGCGAACGCGTCGTCGGCGTTGACCACCGCGACGCCGCCGGCCGGCAGCGCGTCGTAGATCGCCGCCTTGGTGTCGGCGATGCCGAGCAGGCTGCCCATGCGCTCCAGGTGCGCCGGGGCGATGTTGTTGACCAGCGAGACCTGCGGCTGGGCGATGTCCACCAGGTAGGCGATGTCGCCCGGCTTGCCGGCGCCCATTTCGTAGACCGAGTAGCGCGCGTCTTCCGGCGCGTCCAGCACCGCCAGCGGCAGGCCGATCTCGTTGTTGCGGTTGCCCGGGGTCGCGTAGGTGCGGCCGGCGCGCTCGAGGATCGCCTGGGTCAGGGCCTTGACGCTGGTCTTGCCGTTGCTGCCGGTGATCGCGACCACGGTGTTGCCGGCGCGCTGCGCCTGCACCGCGGCGGCGAACGCGGCCAGGGCGCGCTCGGTGTCGGCGACCAGCACCTGCGGCAGGGCGGCGCCGGTCTCGCGCGACACCAACGCCGCGACCGCGGCGGTGCCGGCCAGCTTGGGCAGGTGATCGTGGCCGTCGAAACGCTCGCCCTTGAGCGCGACGAACAGCGCCGCGCCCGACGCCGGCAGGGCGCGGGTGTCGGTGGCGACGGCATCGATCGCGACGTCGGCGCCGATCAGGCGGCCGCCGGTCATGCGCGCGATCTCGCTCAGCGGCAGGCGCTTCATGCCCTGGCCTCCAGCGCCGCGTGAGCGACCAGTGTGTCGTCGAAAGGATGGCGCACGCCGTGAATTTCCTGATAAGGCTCGTGGCCCTTGCCGGCCACCAGCACGATGTCGTCGGGACCGGCCTGGCCGATCGCCTGTTCGATCGCGGCGCGGCGGTCGCGCTGCACGATCGCCCGCTGCGGGTCGCGCAGGCCGGCCACGATGTCGGCGACGATGGCGTCGCCATCCTCGCCGCGCGGGTTGTCGTCGGTGATCACCACCAGGTCGGCGCCGTGCTCGGCGATCGCCGCCATCTGCGGGCGCTTGCCGCGGTCGCGTTCGCCGCCGCAGCCGAACACGCAGATCAGCCGCGCGTTGGCGTGCGCGCGCAGCGAGGCCAGGGCCTGCTCCAGCGCGTCCGGGGTGTGGGCGTAATCGATCACCACCAGCGGCAGGCGGCCGTCGCCGCCGAGCCGGTTCATGCGGCCGTGGATCGGCTGCAGCTGCGACAGGGTTTCGGCGATCCGCGCCGGCGCGTCGCCCAGCGCGTACAGCGCGCCGGCCACCGCGAGCAGGTTGTCGACGTTGAAGCGTCCCAGCAGCGGCGAAGCCACCGGGTGCGCGCGGCCGTCGGCGACCAGGTCGAAACCGATGCCGCGGCTGTCGAAGTTCAGCCGCTCGGCGCGCAGGCTGGCGCCGTCGCGGCCGCGCGAGCTCAGGCCGAGCGCGCGCACGCCCTTGGGCAGCTGCGCGATCAGTTCGCGGCCGAACTCGTCGTCGAGGTTGATCGCCGCCGCCTTCAGCCCCGGCCAGGCGAACAGGCGGGCCTTGGCCGCGCCGTAGCTGGCCATGTCGCCGTGGTAGTCCAGATGGTCGCGGGTGAGATTGGTGAACACGCCGACGTCGAAATGCACGCCGGCCACGCGGCCCTGATCGAGCGCGTGCGAGCTGACTTCCATCGCGATCGCCTGCGCGCCGGCCTCGTGCATCTGCGCCAGCAGCTCGTGCAGTTGCAGCACCAGCGGGGTGGTGAAACCGGTCGGCACGATCCGCCCGTACAGGCCGGCGCCGAGGGTGCCGACGGTGCCGCAGGCGATGCCGCGCAAATGCCAGGCCTGGGCGATCAACTGCACGGTCGAGGTCTTGCCGTTGGTGCCGGTCACCCCGACCACGTCCATCGCCGCGGTGGCGCGACCGTGGAAGCGGTCGCCCATCTCGCCCAGGCGCGCACGCAGGCCGGGCACGGCGATCGCGTCGGCCGGCGCCGGCAGCTCGGCGGGCGCCGGCGGCTCGAACAGGATCGCGGCCGCGCCGTTGGCGCGCGCCTGCTCGACGAAGCCGAGGCCGTGCGCGCCGAAACCGGCGATGGCGACGAAGGCATTGCCCGGGCGCACCGCGCGGCTGTCCATCACCAGCCCGGTGATGCGCAGATCGCCGGGGAGGCCGGCGATGTCGGGCAACAGTTCGGCCAGGGGCAGGCTGCGGTTCATCGCGCGCCTCCCTGGGCCAGGCTGGCGGCCGCGATCGGCGGCGGCGCGGCGGCGGTCGTCGCCGCCGGCAGCACCGGCCCGGTCGGCTTGCCGCCGTTGAGCTTGATCCGCTTGGCCTCGGCCGCGGCCTGCACCGCCAGCCAGGTCTCGATGTCGTCCGGGGCCACGTCCATCAGCCGCAGCGCGCCGTCCATGACGTTGCGGAACACCGGGCCGGAGACCGAACCGCCGTAGTAGCCGCGCTTGGTCGGATCCGGCTCGCTGACCACCACCACCATCGAGAAACGCGGCTTCTCCACCGGCACCACGCCGGCGAACAACGACACGTACTTGCGCGAGTAGCCGCCGGTGGCGCTGAACTTGCGCGTGGTGCCGGTCTTGCCGGCGACGTGATAGCCCAGGATCGCCGCCTGCTTGGCGGTGCCGCCCGGCTCGGTCACGGTCTGCATCATGCGCATGATCTCGCCGGCCACGGCCGGCTCGAGCACCCGGCGCGGTTCGTTGCGCTGGCCCTTGATGAAGGTCGGCTGGATCAGCTGGCCGCCGTTGGCCATCGCCGCGTAGGCCATGGCGATCTGCAACGGCGTGGCCGACAGTCCGTAGCCGTAGGACATGGTCGCCTTGGTGGTGCCGCTCCAGCGCGACGGCGGCGCCAGCAAGCCCGAGGACTCGCCCGGGAAGCCGCTGCCCGGCTTGTTGCCGTAGCCGAAGTTGTGGATGAACTTGTAGTAGTAGTCGTTCGGCAACGGCAGGGCGAGCTTGGCGGCGCCGATGTTGGAGCTCTTGGTGATCACCCCGGTCACGGTCAGCACGCCGTTGTTGTGGGTGTCGGTGATCCGGTAGCGGCCGTTCGGCATCCACCCCGGCGAAGTGTTGACCAGGGTGGTCGGCTTGACCGTGCCGGCAGCGAGCGCCGCGGCGACGGTGATCGGCTTCATCGTCGAACCCGGCTCGACCACGTCGGTGATCGCGCGGTTGCGGTGGGTGTCGCGGTTGCCCGCGCCCGGCAGGTTCGGGTTGTAGGTCGGCAGGTTGGCCATCGCCAGCACTTCGCCGGTCTCGATGTCCAGCACCACCGCCGAGGCGCTGGACGCGCCGGTGTCGGTCAGCGCGCGGCGCAGTTCGCGATAGGTCAGGTACTGGATGCGCCGGTCCAGGGTCAGGGTGATGTCCTTGCCCGGTTCGGCCGAACGCACCAGGTCGACGTTCTCGACGATGCGGCCGGCGCCGTCGCGGATCACCCGCTTGGTGCCGGGCTTGCCGCGCAGCTCGTGATCGAACGCCAGCTCCAGGCCTTCCTGGCCCAGATCGTCGATGTTGGTGTAGCCCAGCACGTGCGCCATCGCTTCGCCCTGCGGGTAGAAGCGGCGGAACTCGCGCTGCGAGAACACGCCCGGAATCTTGTGGGCCAGGATCTTGCGCGCCTCGTCCGGATTGATCCGGCGCTTGAGGTACATGAATTCCTTGCCGGCGCGCTGGGCCAGCTTGCGGGTCAGCTCGTCCGGCGACACGCCCAGGGCCTTGGCCAGCTCCGGCAGGCGCGCGGGGTTCTTGGCCAGCTCCTTGGGATTGCCCCAGATCGACTCGACCGGCGTCGACACCGCCAGCGGCTCGCCGTTGCGGTCGGTGATCATGCCGCGCGAGGTCGGGATCGGGATTTCGCGCAGCGAGCGCGCGTCGCCCTGCTGGCGATAGAAGTCGTTGCTGATCACCTGCAGGTCGAGCGCGCGCGCCACCAGCGCCACCGCGCACAGGCCGAGCGCGCCGCCGACCAGGATCAGCCGGTTGCGCAGGTTGAACTGGGCGCTGCGGCTGCGCGGCTTGGCGCCGCCGCGGCCGCGCTCTTCGCGCATCTGGGCGATGCGCTCGCGCAGCGATTCGGCCAGCCGCCGCACGCCGCCGCGGCCGGCGCGCTCGCCCAGCACCCGGTCGAGCGGGCCGCTGCGGCGGGAACGGTTGGAATTGCGGCCGGTCATGGACGGATCACCACGGTTTCGGCGCCCTCGGGAAACTTCATCCCGATGCGCTCGCGCGCGACCTGGTCGATGCGGTTGCTCTCGGCCCAGGTCGCCTGCTCCAGCTGCAAACGGCCGAACTCGATGTTGAGCTCATCGCGCTCGCGCTGCAGTTTGTTGAGCTGAACGAACAGTTGGCGATGCTCGTGACGGGCGAACACCACCAACAGCGCCGAGACGACGTTGGCGACGATCAGCAGGGCCAGCAGCAGGCGGGTCATCGGGCGCCTCCTGTCGGAGTCGCCGGGAATCGGGAATCGGGAATGGGGAATCGGGAAAGCGAGTGCGCGCTGAAGCTTCGGCCGGACGCGGCGTGGCCCTTGCCGATTCCCGACCCCCGATTCTCGATTCCCGGCTGCTCCGCCAGCTTCTCGGCCACCCGCAGCACCGCGCTGCGCGCGCGGGGGTTGGCGGCAAGCTCGGCCTCGTCGGCCTTCTGCGCGCCGTCGATGGCGAGCAGGGTCGGGGTGAAGGCGACCTCCACCGGCATCCGGCGGTTGGCCGGCGGGGCTTTGGAATGGCGGGCGATGAACTGCTTGACGATGCGGTCTTCCAGCGAATGGAAGCTGATCACCGCCAGCCGGCCGCCCGGCTTGAGCCGCGCCAGCGCGGCGTCGAGCCCGACCTCCAGGTCGGCCAGCTCGCGGTTGATGAAGATGCGGATCGCCTGGAAGCTGCGCGTGGCCGGGTGGATCTTCTGCTCGCCGCGCGGCATCACCGAGGCGATCAGATCGGCCAGTTGGGCGGTGCGCAGCAGCGGCTGGGCGTCGCGGCGGGCGACGATGGTGCGGGCGATCTTGCGGCTCTGGCGTTCTTCGCCGTAGGTCCACAGCACGTCGGCGATCTCTTTCTCGGTCGCGCTCGCCAGCCATTGGGCCGCGCTCTGGCCGCTGTCCGGGTCCATGCGCATGTCCAGCGGGCCGTCCTTGCCGAAGCTGAAGCCGCGCTCGGCGACGTCCAGCTGCGGCGACGACACGCCCAGGTCCAGCAGCACGCCGTCCAGGCCGGCGGCGGTCGCGTCCCAGTGGCCCAGCTCGGCGAAGCTGCCGCGGTAGATGGACACGCGCGCATCGCCGCCGAACTCGCGTTCGGCCACGGCGATCGCTTCCGGGTCCTTGTCCATCACCAGCAGCCGGCCTCCGGCGTCCAATTGGTCGAGCACGCCGCGGGCATGCCCGCCGCGGCCGAACGTACCGTCCAGATAGGCTCCGTTCCCGTGCACCCGCAGGCCGTCCAGCACCTGCCGATACATCACGGGAAGGTGGCCGGACCGCGCGTGCGTGCGTTCCATGCCACCCCCCGTCATAGCTGCAAATCGAGCAGCTCGTCGCTCAGATCGTCGTCGGTGATCGTCTGACGGATCTGGGCGTGATGCGCTTGCTCGCTCCACAGCTCGAATTTGTCGCCCATGCCCAGCAACACGGCCTTCTTGTCGATGCCGACCGCGGAACGGTGGCTCGGCGGCACGGTGATGCGGCCGTTGCCGTCGAGTTCGACGAACGCGGCCGCACCGACCAGCTTGAGCTGCATGTTGCGGTTGACCTTCTTGGCCTTGGGCAGCTTGTTGACCTGGTCGCGGACGCGTTCCCAGATCGACAGCGGGTACAGATAGAGGGAACCGGCCTCGAACGGGTTGTAGGTGATGACCAGGCGGTTGCCGCATTCGCGCGCGACAAGATCTCGGTAGGCGGTGGGCACCGCCAGCCGGCCCTTGTCGTCGATCGTGATGGCGGTTTCGCCTTGGAACATTGCGCACCTATGCGGCTCCCGTCTCTACCGGACGGGTCACCTCAGTTCATCCGCCCGGCTGAGCGGCTGGCCTCGAAACCCCACAAAAACCCAGGATTTCCCTCGGATGTCCACATTAGCAGGGCGCACAGGGTTGTCAACAACTTTCCGGGACAAATTTCGCCTGTCGCATCAATGGCTTGCAGCGAACTTCAGAGTCTTATTCAAGAGTTATCCACTAACCTTTGTTTAGTCTCAGGTTTTGAGACTCTGAACGTCACAAAGTGACCCTCGCGCGATGTCCGTCACAGTTGTTAAGACCTTGTTGCGCAGCAGCAATCCCTGCCGATAGACGCAAAAGGTCGAAGTTCGATACCTGATCGGCGGCAGCTATCGGAACATCCGCGAGCGCACAGGCGGCCTGGAGCTGCCGCGCTGGGACACCCGACTGGAGGGGTCGCCCGCCGCGCGGGCCGCAGTTCC
This sequence comes from Lysobacter sp. BMK333-48F3, assembly GCF_019733395.1. Classification (NCBI taxonomy): domain Bacteria; kingdom Pseudomonadati; phylum Pseudomonadota; class Gammaproteobacteria; order Lysobacterales; family Lysobacteraceae; genus Lysobacter; species Lysobacter sp. BMK333-48F3. The sequence continues at coordinate 507,034 of NZ_JAIHOO010000001.1, forward strand.
CGCCGAGCCCGCCTGCCCTCACCCCGGCCCTCTCCCGCAAGCGGGAGAGGGAGACAAGCCCGGGAATCGGGAATCGGGAATCGGGAAAGGCAGCAAGCAACGACACTCTTACGCAACCGAGAGCCCCCTTTAGTAAAGGGGGCGCCCCGAAGGGGCGGGGATTTGGAGACACATAGCGGGGCCCGAAATTTGCAAAGCAAATTTTGGGTTTGTAGGGCGAAGCCCGAAAAACGCCGCCCCCAACGGGGGCGGGGATTTGGAGATGCGGAGCGGGGCCCGAAATTTGCAAAGCAAATTTTGGGGCTTTTCCAGGCGCAGCCTGGAAAAGCGCGGAGCCGGCCGATAAGCCGGGTTCTGTCGTGGACAGTCATTCCTCTAGGCGCCGCGTCGCCGCGACGCTCAAGCAACCTACCCGGAGACACCGCGGGCCGCGGCATCGTCTCCCTATTTGGTTTTGCTCCCGGTGGGGTTTGCCGTGCCGGTCCGTTGCCGGACTCGCGGTGCGCTCTTACCGCACCGTTTCACCCTTACCACGCACCCTTTCGGGCCGTTCGGCGGTCTGCTCTCTGTTGCACTTTCCGTCGGCTCGCGCCGCCCAGGCGTTACCTGGCACCGTGCCCTGTGGAGCCCGGACTTTCCTCGGCACCGGAACTTGCGCTCCGATGACGCGACTGCCTGGCCGACTCCGCGGGCGCATTGTCGCATGCCGGGCCCGCTCACGCGCCGATGCGCTTCATGTCCGCCTCAGCCGCAGGAATGCACGCGCATCGAGCCGCCCTCGCCCGCCCGGGGCGTCAGTCCTCGTTGCGCCCATACAGCGCCTTGCGCGGCGCCCCGCTCAGCTCGGCGGCCAGCTTGGCCGCGGTCGACGGCGGCAGGTGCTCGCTGAGCTTGGCGTAGATGCGCCGGCCCTCGACCACCTTGGCGTCGGCGTCGTCGCCGGCGCCTTCGACGATCAGCACGAACTCGCCCTTGCGCTGGTTGGGGTCGGCGGCCACTTTCTGCGCCAGTTCGCCCAGGGTCCCGTCGAGCACGGTCTCGAACAGCTTGGTCAGCTCGCGCGCTAGCACCGCCGGGCGCTGTTCGCCGAACGCGCCGGCCATGTCGGCCAGGGTTTCCTCGATCCGGTGCGCCGATTCGTAGAACAGCAGGGTCTGCGGCTCGGCCGCCAGGCGCGCCAGGCGCTCGCGCCGGGCCGAGGCCTTGGCCGGCAGGAAGCCTTCGAAACTGAACCGGTCCGAGGCCAGGCCGGCCACGCTCAGGGCGGCGATCGCGGCGCAGGCGCCTGGCACCGGCGAGACCCGGATCCCGGCCGCGCGCGCGGCGCGGACCAGGCGGAAGCCGGGATCGCTGACCAGCGGGGTGCCGGCGTCGGAGACCAGGGCCAGCGAATCGCCGCCCTGCAGCCGCGCCACCAACTGCGCCGCCTGCTGGTCCTCGTTGTGCTGGTGCAGGGCCAGCAGCGGCCGCTCCAGGCCGAAGTGGGCCAGCAGTTGGCGGGTGTGGCGGGTGTCCTCGGCGCAGATCGCCGCGACCGAGCGCAGGGTGTCCAGCGCGCGCGGAGTCAGGTCGCCGAGGTTGCCGATCGGGGTGGCGACAATATGAAGGGTGCCGGAAGTGAGCATCGTACGGGTGCGGTGAGGCCGGGTAGAATCCTAACCGGTCCCACAGGAACGCCGCTGGACGGCGGAAGCAAGCCGATGAATCAGAGCAAGAACCGGCCCGCGATGACATGGATGTTCAGCCTGCTCGCCGCCACCGCCGTGCTCGGCGGCTGCGCCACGGTCGAAACCCGCCCCACCGCGGCGGTCAACGCCTCCAATCCGCTGGTCGCCCAGGCCGGGCACCTGGCGCGCAACAACGCCGACCTCAGCGGCGCCCAGCGCACCGAGAACGAGCGCCAGATCGAGCGCCTGCTGTCTCAGCTCGACAACGCCGCGCTGGCGCGCGAGGCCGAAGCGCTGCCGGTCGGCGACCCGCTGTACAACTTCGTCGGCCGCCAGCTGATGCAGCGCGGCCTGCCCCTGCCGCGGCCGTTCGACCAGACCTCGAACTGGCGCTACCAGGCCTCGGCCCAGCGCCCGCCGGCCGACAGCGACGGCTATCGTCCGCCGCTCAAGCTGGCCGTGCTGCTGCCGCTGTCGGGCTCGCTGGCCACCGCCGCCGCGCCGGTGCGCGACGGCCTGCTCGCCGGCTACTACGGCGAGACCCGGCGCCGCCCGGAAATCATCTTCTACGACACCAACGGCACCGCCGGCGGCACCCTCGCCGCCTACGACAAGGCCGCCGCCGAGGGCAACGACTTCATGGTCGGCCCGCTCGGCCGCGACGAAGTCAGTGCGCTGTTCGGCAAGGATGCGCTACCGGTGCCGGTGCTGGCGCTCAACCGCGGCAACGTCGCCCCGCCCAGCGGCACCGTCAGCTTCTCGCTGACCCCCGAGGACGAAGGCGTGGCCGCGGCCGACTACCTGCTCGAGCGCAAGGCGCTGCGCGTGCTCGCGATCGGCGGCGGCGACGACAGCCAGCGCCGGGCGATCGCCGCGCTCAAGGAGCGCCTCGGCGCACGCGGCGCCCAGGTCACCGACACGATCGGCGAAGGCACCGCCGACCTGGCGCCGTTCGCGAGCAAGGAAGGCGGCATCGACGCGGTGTTCCTGGCGGTCAAGGGCAGCGCCGCGCGCGGCCTGATCCCCAAGCTCGCCCTCGCCGGCCTGGCCGACAAACCGCGCGTGGCGACCTCGCAGCTGCTGTCGGGCACCGGCAAGCCGGAGCAGGACCGCGTGCTCGACGGCATCGCCTTCCCGTCCGAATCCTGGACCAGCGGCGGCGTGCGCGGCCTGCCGCCGGCGCCGGGCGTCGCCGCCGGCCTGCCGACCGCGCGCGGTCCGGCCGCGCGCCTGTTCGCGTTCGGCTACGACGCCTGGTTGCTGTCGGCCTACCTGGAACGCCTGGCCGGCCGCTCCGACGCCTTCGTCGCCGGCGCTACCGGCGTGCTGCGGGTGGACGGTTTCGGCAGCGTGCTGCGCACCCCGGCCTGGTCGACCTTCAGCAGCGGCGTCGCTGTGCCGCTGGCGGATGCCTCGCGCCGCTGACCGCGACGCCCACCCCGCGGGTGCGCCGTCGCGGCGCGCCCGCGGCGCCGCGATCGAAGCCGCCGCGCGCCGCCACTTGCGCGATGCCGGGCTCCGCGAAGTCGCCGCGAACGCCAACTACCGCTGCGGCGAACTCGATGCGGTGATGCTCGACGGCGCGGTGCTGGTGTTCGTTGAAGTGCGCTATCGCCGCGACGACCGCTACGGCGGCGGCGCCGCCTCGGTCGACGCGCGCAAGCGGCGCAAGCTGCTGCTGGCCGCGCAATCGTTCCTGCTCGCCCATCCGCATTACGCCGATCACGCCTGCCGTTTCGACGTGATCGAAGCGCAAGGCGACCCCGCCGCGCCGCAACTGCGCTGGCTGCGCGACGCGTTCCGCGCCGACGACGCCTGAAGCCCCACCCATACTCGCCCCATACTCGACCGAGACCGAGCCGTACGATGCCGACCGTGATGACCCATGCCGCCGTTCCGCTGGCCCTGGGCCTGGCCTTGGGCGCGCGCGCGATTCCGCCGCGGCTGCTGGTCGCCGGCGCGCTCGCGGCGATGCTGCCCGACGCCGACGTGGTCGCGTTCAAGTTCGGCATCGCCTACGCCGACGATTTCGGCCACCGCGGCGCCAGCCACTCCTTCGTCTTCGCCGCGCTGATCGCCGCGCTCGGCGCGCTGGCCGCGCCGTGGCTGCGCGCCCCGCCGTGGCGCGCCGCGGCCTGGCTGTTCCTGTGCACCGTCTCGCACCCGCTGCTCGACGCCTTCACCAACGGCGGACTCGGCGTCGCCCTGTACTGGCCGTGGTCGGAGCAGCGCCTGTTCGCGCCGTGGCGGCCGATCGAAGTCTCGCCGATCGGCGCGCGTTTCTTCAGCCTGCGCGGCCTGCAGGTGCTGTGGTCGGAAGCGCGCTGGATCGTCCTGCCCGCGTTCGCCCTCGGCCTGTGCGGCGTCGCGCTGCGGCGCCTGACCGCGCCGCGCGCGGAGGCGGCGCGATGATCGCCCTGCCCGACGCCCTGCAACGCGAGCTGGCCGCCGTATTCGGCGACGGCTGGCTGACCGACCCGGGCGAACGGCTGGCCTACGCCTACGACAATTCGCGCCGCCAATCCCTGCCCGACGCGGTCGCGCTGCCGCGCACGCGCGAGCAGGTGCAGGCGCTGGTGCGCGCCTGCCGCCGCCATCGCGTGCCGGTGATCGCGCGCGGCCGCGGCACCAACACCACCGGCGCCTCGGTGCCGGTGGCCGGCGGCGTGGTGGTTTCGTTCGAACGCATGGACCGGATCCTGGAGATCCGCCCCGGCGACCGCTGCGCGGTGGTCGAGCCCGGCGTGCTCAACGGCGACCTGCAGGCGGCGCTGAAGCCGCACGGCCTGTTCTGGCCGCCGGACCCGACCAGCGCGGCGTTCAGCACGGTCGGCGGCAACCTGGCCTGCAACGCCGGCGGCCCGCGCGCGGTGAAGTACGGCGCCAGCCGCGACAACGTGCTGGCGCTGACCGCGATCACCGGCGCCGGCGAGCTGATCGTCTGCGGCACCGCCACCACCAAGGGCAGCACCGGCTACGACCTGCACCGGCTGCTGGTGGGCAGCGAAGGCACCCTGGCCCTGATCGTCGAGGCCAGCCTGCGCCTGACCCCGAGCGCGCCGGCGCGGGCGGCGTTGCGCGGGATCTATCGCGACGTGTCCAGCGCGGCGCGCGCGGTGGCGCGGCTGATGGCGCAGCCGGTCACGCCGTCGATGCTGGAATTCATGGACGCGCAATGCGTGCGCCTGGCGCGCGACGTCGGCGGCGCCGACCTGCCGCACCAGGCCGGCGCGCTGCTGATGATCGAAGCCGACGGCGACGCGTACACCCTGCCGCACGCGCTGGAGGCGCTGCGGCGCGCGGCGGCCGGCGACGGCCTGATCGCGCTCGACGACGCCGTCGACGAGGCCGCGCGGGAAAAGCTATGGGCAGCGCGCAAGGCGCTGTCGCCGGCGCTGCGCACCCTGGCGCCGGGCAAGATCAACGAAGACGTGGTGGTGCCGGTATCGCGCATCCCCGAACTGGTCGACGGCGTGCAGGCACTGGCGGGCGAGTTCGACCTGCCCATCGTCTGCTTCGGCCATGCCGGCAACGGCAATCTGCACGTCAACCTGCTCTACGACCCGGCCGACGCCGCGCAGAGCGAGCGCGCGCACGCGGCGATGGCGCGGGTGTTCGCGCTGGCGCTGGCGCTCGGCGGCACCTTGTCCGGCGAGCACGGCATCGGCCTGGCCAAGCGCGATTTCATGCCGCAGGCGGTGGGCGCGCAGACCCTGGCGCTGATGCGCCAGCTCAAGCAAGTGTTCGACCCCGACGGCATCCTCAACCCCGGCAAGCTGCTGCCGGATCCGTAGCGCGCCGACCGAAGCCTGCCGGCGCGCGATTCATAGCGGACGCACTCCGGGCAACCCACTGAAATACGCTCCGACCTCGCCCGCATTCGCCTCGGCCTGTCCCGGCCGGCCGGGCGCCCCGGTCGGGCCGGAACGGCCGGAGAAGCCATGGCGGCCGGACCTGCCGCTATGGCCGCCGTTCGCACTGCCGCCGCTGCCTTGGCTGCCGGCACTGCCGCTACCGCCGCCCGCGCCGCCCGGACCGCCGGCCACATCGAACCGCAGCCATTGCGCCAACTCGGGATAGCGTCGGTCGTAGGTAAGTTCGATCCGTCCGCCGCTGCCTCCGACGCCGCCGGGTGCGCCATCGCCACCGTCGCCGCCGTCGCCGCCGGAACCACCGTTGCCGCCACTGTCGAAATGGCGCTTGCCGCCTTGGTCCCGCACGCCTTCGCCCCGGCCGCCATCGCCGCCGCGACCGCCGTTGCCGCCGTTGCCGCCCGCGCCGCCGATGCCACCGGCCGCGACCAAGGTCAGCGGACGATCGGCAGGCGCCAGCACGAAGTCGTCGAAATCGCCGGTCACCCGCACTGCGATCAATTTCGGATGCGAGCGCGTGCTCACGTAAGTGGCGTACATGCGCAATCGCGGCCCTTCGTACCCCGGACCGCCGAGTTCGCCACCGCCGCCGTCGCGGCCGTGGTCGCCTTGCTCTCCGTCGACGCCGCTGCGGCCGTCGCGGCCGTCGTAACCGCTGCTGCCGTCGCGGCCCCGCTGGCCCGGCCCGCCGGGCGTGCCGACGCTGACGATGCAACCGTAGTCGGCCGGGTAATGCCGCGATTGCGCCAGTTGCGCGCGCGGATGCAGCAATCGCGTGGATATCGCGAAACCGCTGTCCACGCTGACCAACACGTCGGGATCGGGCGTGTACCAACCCAACTCGTCGAACCGGCCTTGCGCGCTGGAAAAGGCGAAGTTGCGGAAATCCAGCATGCCGTTGCGGCGGGTGCCGTTGCCGCCATGCCAGGTTTCGTATTCGGAAGGCGCCGACTCGCGCCCCAGCCGAGCGCTGACTGCCACGTGCATCTGCACCGGCTGACGCGGACAGATAGTAGCCACGCCCGGGCCTATGTCGGCTTCCATCGCGCTGACCTGCGCGTCGCGCAACTGAACCGTGTTGATGCCGGCGATCGAACGCACCGCGCCGCAGCCGCTCGACACGACGCCGATCGCCAAAGCCAGCGCGATATTGAAGCCGGCGCAGACACCGCCGGCGCGCTCCGATTCCAGGGTGAACAGACCGCGTTTCGGAGCGGAGTGGCGCATCAGCGGGGGCTCGGTTTAGAAGTTTCGCCACCCTCGCACTCAGGCGATTAAGCAGGTCTGAACTCTTCAGAAATCCGGCCTAAACGACGGCACACATTCCGATGCGAACAACGATCAGCCGAAGTGCTGATATCCCTTCCGGCTCGGTATCCACGTCGAGCCATCGCTCGTGTGCACGCGCACCGCGCACTCCGCCCCTACCGGCCGCGCTTCGATCCGGCCGATCACCCGTGCCGCCGAATCGACCCGACTCAAAGTCTGCTCGATCGCCGCGTGTCGCCCCGGCGATGCGGTGAAACACAGTTCGTAGTCGTCGCCACCGCTCAGTTGCAAGGTCCTGCGCGCATCGCCGATGCAGGCCGCGGCCAAGGCGCGCGACACCGGCAGCGCATCGGCATCGATGCGCGCGTCGACGCCCGAGGCCGCGCAGACGTGGCCGAGATCGGCGAGCAGGCCGTCGGAGACGTCGATGCCGGCCCGCGCCAGGCCGGCCAGCGCACGCCCGGCGGCGACCCGCGGCGTCGGCCGCGCCAAACGCTCGTGCAGGCGCGCCGCATCGGTGGCCGGATCGCCGGCGCAGCGGCGCACCGCCTGTTCGCGGTAAGGCGCGATGCCGTCCAGGGCCAGCGCCGCGGCGGCGTCGCCGAGGGTGCCGGTGACCCAGATCTCGTCGCCGGCCTGGGCCGCATCGCGGCGCAAGGCCGCGCCCGGCTCGATCAGGCCGAGCACGGTCACGCACACCGACAGGGGCCCGCGGGTGGTGTCGCCGCCGACCAAAGCGACCCGATGCTGCGCCGCCAGGCCGAGGAAACCGTCGAGAAAACCGTCGAGGAAATCGCGCTGGTCGGCCTGGCCGGGCAAGGACAACGACAAGGTGCACCAGGCCGGCTCGGCACCCATCGCGGCCAGGTCGGACAGGTTCACCGCCAGCGATTTCCAGCCGATATCGGCGGCCGCGGCGGCCTCGCCGAAATGCACGCCGCGGTTGAGGGTGTCGGTGGCCACGACCAGTTGCCGGCCCGGCGGCGGCTGCAGCAGGGCGGCGTCGTCGCCGATCCCCAACGCGACGTCGCCGCGCGTGCCGGCGCGCGCGCGGATGCGCGCGATCAGGTCGAATTCGGCCGCGCTCATCGCGCCGCCCGGCGCGGCGCGCGCCGACGCGCGACCGCGCTGTGGCGCTGCGCGTCGGCGCAGCGCCGGCGCATCAGCGCTTCTTCGACGCGGCGAATTCCACCGCGCGCCAGTCGGCCGCGGCGTGGTCGAGCACGCCGTTGACGTAGGTGTGGCCGTGCTCGGCGCCGAAACGCTTGACCGTTTCGATCGCCTCGTTGATCACCACCCGGTAGGGCACGTCGAGGCGGTGGCGCAGTTCGTAGGCGGCGATCCGCAGCGCGGCGCGCTCGATCGGGTCGACCTGCTCGACTTCGCGGTCCAGGAACGGGGTCAGCGCCTTGTCCAGCTCGGCGCGGTGGCTGTCGACGCCGCGCACCAGGTCTTCGAAATAGGCCAGGTCGGCGACTTCGTGGGCCTGTTCGTGGGCGAACTGGGCGATGACGTCGTTGGCCTTGGCGCCCGACATCTGCCAGGCGTACACGGCCTGCAGCGCGCGGCGGCGAGCGCGCGAGCGCGCGACCGGATCGATTCCATCCTGACGACGGCGGTTCATGGCAGTTGTTCCAGCAAGTGACTCATCTCGAGGGCGGCCAGCGCCGCTTCCTCGCCCTTGTTGCCGTGGCTGCCGCCGGCGCGGGCCATGGCGTCCTCGTGCTTCTCGACCGCGAGCACGCCGTTGGCGATCGGCAGGCCGTAGTCCAGCGAGATGCGCATCAGCCCGTCCGAGCAACCGTCGGCGACCTGTTCGTAGTGGCGGGTGTCGCCTCGCACCACGCAGCCCAGCGCGACCACCGCGGCGTGGCGGCCGGCCGCGGCCAAGCGCTTGGCCAGCACCGGAAGCTCCCAGGCGCCGGGCACCCGGATCACGTCGATCGCGTCCTCGGCGATGCCGTGTTCGGCGAAGGTCTTGCGGGCGCCGGCCACCAGGGTGTCGGTGATGCGCGGGTTCCAGCGGCTGGCGATGATGGCGTAGCGCGCGCCCGGGGGGCTGCGCAGGTCGCCTTCGTAATGGGGCATGGTGGGGGATCGACCGGACGAAAGGGGTAGTTTAACGGGTTGGCGGCCGGCTCAGGTCCGGCGGCCGCGCCGGCGGCAGGCCGCCGCCGACGCTGGCGCGTGCGCGCGGGGCTCAGCCGAGCCCGTGCGGATCGACGTACTCGACCACTTCCAGGCCGAAACCGGCCAGGCCGATCTGCCGCCGCGGGGTGCCGATCACGCGCAGCTTGCCCAGGCCCAGGTCGGCCAGGATCTGGCCGCCGGCGCCGTTGCGGCGCCATTCGGCCAGGGCGTGGCCGCGGGTCGGCGGCACGGCCTCGTCGTGGCCGCCCTCGCCGGCCGGCTCGTGCGCGGCCTGGCCGCGCACCCGCGCCAGCAGCGCCTCGGCGTCGGCGTGGTCGGCCAGCACCACCAGCGCGCCGCGGCCCTCGCGGGCGATCGCGCCGAGCACCTCGCCGATCGCCGGACCGAAGTCAGCGCGGCGCCAGTGCAGCGCATCGGCGAGCGGGTTCTGCAGATGCACCCGCACCAGGGTCGGCTCGGCCGGGTTGGGCTCGCCGCGCAGCAGGGCGAAATGCAGGGCGTGGCTGAGCCGGTCGCGGTAGCTCAGCAACTGGAACGGGCCGTGCTCGGTCTCGATCGTGCGCGCGTCGACCCGCTCGACCGTGTGCTCGGTGGCCAGGCGGTAGCGGATCAGCTCTTCGATCGAGCCCATCTTCAGGCCGTGCTCGGCGGCGAAGGCCTCCAGCTCCGGCCGGCGCGCCATGCTGCCGTCGGGGTTGAGCACTTCCACCAGCACCGCCGCCGGCTCCAGCCCGGCGAGCAGGGCCAGATCGGTACCGGCCTCGGTGTGGCCGGCGCGGCTGAGCACGCCGCCGGGCTGCGACATCAGCGGGAAGATGTGGCCGGGCTGGGCCAGGTCGCTGGGCTTGGCGTCGGGACGCACCGCGGTGCGCACGGTGTGGGCGCGGTCGTAGGCCGAGATGCCGGTGGTGACGCCTTCGGCGGCCTCGATGCTGACGGTGAAGTTGGTGTGGTGCGGCGAAGTGTTGTCGCGCACCATCGGCCCCAGGCCGAGCTGCAGGCAGCGCTCGCGCATCAGCGACAGGCAGACCAGGCCGCGGGCGTGGGTGACCATGAAGTTGATGTCGGCCGGGCGCACCAGCTCGGCGGCCATGATCAGGTCGCCTTCGTTCTCGCGGTCCTCGTCGTCGACGATCACGACCATGCGGCCGGCGCGGATCTCTTCCAGCAATTCGGGAACGGTGGCGAAGCTCATGCGGTTTCCTCCGCGCGCGCGCCGAGCAGGCGCTCGACGTAACGCGCGACCAGGTCGATTTCCAGATTGACCGCGTCGCCGACCGAGGTCGCGGCGAAGGCGGTGTGGGCGACGGTGTGCGGAATCAGCGCGACCTCGAAGCCTTCGGCGTCGACTTCGTTGACCGTCAGGCTGACCCCGTCGACGCAGATCGAGCCCTTCTTGGCGATGTAGCGCAGCAGCGACGCCGGCGCGCGGAAGCGCCAGCGCTGCGCGCGCGCGTCCTCGTGCACGCCCAGCACCGCGCCGACGCCGTCGACGTGGCCGCTGACCATGTGCCCGCCGAGGCGGTCGGTCGGGCGCATCGCCCGCTCCAGGTTGAGCACGGCGCCGGGATGCAGCGCGCCGAGCGTGGTCAGCGACAGGGTTTCGGTGGAGGCGTCGGCCTCGAACCAGTCGCGCTCGAACGCGATCACGGTCAGGCACACGCCGTTGACGGCGATGCTCTCGCCGAGCTTGGGAGCGGAGAAATCCAGCGAGCCGGTGGCGATGCGCAGGCGCACGTCGCCGCCGAGGTCCTGGGCGGCGGCGAGCGCGCCGACGCCTTCGATGATGCCGGTGAACATCAGCCGGCCTCCGGGCGGTGGGCCGCCGGACGGGAGTTGCGAACGAACTGGGTCATGAAACGTTTCCCGCGTGATGTTGAGCGAAAAACGCCTCAAGGCTCGAAGACAACGCACGGGCCGCGGCGTCGCCGCAGCCTCGGTCCGCCCGTCCTCGCGGCGGGCGTCGCGCGTAGCCGTCTTCTTTCATCCGGACTATGACCGTCGGCTCCGGCATCGGACCGGATCTGCTGACCCGCCCGGCCGGGACGTCCTGGGACGCGGGGCCGGGCAGCGCTCGCGGGCTCGCGCGTCGCCGCGCCTACCGCCGGTGGGGAGTTCCGCCCCGCCCTGAAGACGTTACCTGTGGGTGCCGGCGAACCGGCGCGCGTAGTTTAGCACCCGCCGCCGGGACGGCCCGGCGCTGGCGCCGCCGCGGGCGCGATGCAGCGTTCCGCGGCGCCGGCCCCCGACCGGGCCCGCCGGACCGGCCGACCGGATCGGCCTCAGCCCGGCTTGCGCCGCAAATGCAGGTGCAGCGGCCACTGGATCGTGCGCAGGTCTTCGGCCGCGCCCCAGGCCGCGCTCAGCGCCGTGCGGTGCAGCGCCACCGGGTCGTCGCCGGTGGCGGCGCGGCAGCGCTCGACAGCCGACAGACTGTGCAAATAGCCCAGCCAGCGGCCCAGGCTCCATTCGGCCTCCAGCCACAGCTCCGGCGCCGGCAAGGCGGCGAACGGCCAGGCGTAGCCGGCATAGCGGTCGCGGACCTCGGCGTTTTCCGGCTGCCAGTACGGGTCGATCCGGGCGCGGAACGCCTCGACCGCCTCGACCATGCCTTCGGGGGCGAGGAAATCGCCGTAGGCCCAGACCGCCAGCACCCCGCCCGGCACCAGCACCCGCTCGCATTCGGCGAAGAAGCGCTCGCGCTCGAACCAATGCATCGCCTGCGCGACCGCGACCAGCTCGACGCTGGCGTCGTCCAGCGAACACCGCTCGGCCGGCTCGATCGCCAGCTCGACCTTGCCCTCGCCGCGCAACGCCGCTTCGCGCGCCCAATGGCGCTCGATCTGCGCCGCGCTGGGCTCGGTCGCATGCACCCGCTGGTAGCGCGCGGCCAGACCGCGGGTGGCCTGGCCGCTGCCGCAACCCGGTTCCCACACCCGCACCGGTCCCGCCGGCAGATGCGCGCCGATCGCGTCGAACAAGGCGTCGGGATACTCCGGACGCGAGGCGGCGTAGCTGCGCGCAAGAGCGGAGAAGTGGTCTTTGAAGGGATTCGTGCTCATGAGGCTGGCAAGACCCGGCTGATAGCTGATGGGAGTAGCGAAGCGGCTTCGCTCGTCCGGGAAGGAAGTCGCGGCCCGCGTCTGCCGCCTTTCGCCGACTCCTGCCCGCTCGCTTCTAGCCCTTGGGCCGCAACAGCACCCGCATGTCGCCGCCCAGTTGGCGTACGTCGACCAGTTCCAGATGGCGCTTGTCCGCCATCGCCTCGATGCCGAGGCCGTCGAACAGCGGTCGGGCGTGTTCGCCGAGCAGAACGGGGGCGACGTAGAGCAGCACTTCGTCGACCCAGCCGCCGGCCAGGAAGGCGCCGGCCAGGGTCGCGCCGGCTTCGAGCTGGATCTCGTTGACGCCGCGCTCGGCCAGCAGCTTGAGCACGGCTTCCAGGTCGATCCGGCCTTCGCGCATCGGCACCGCGGCGTGCTCGGCGGCGAAACCGCGCGGCAGCTTGGCGTCGGGCGCGTGCAGGTACAGGGTCGGCGCGTCGCCGCCGCGCACCCGGCCGCGGGCGATCGTGGCCAGGCCGGGGTCGAGCACCACCCGCAACGGCGCCACGAACGGCGTGTCGTCGCCCAGGCGCACGGTCAGTTCGGGATCGTCGGCGAGCACGGTGCCGGCGCCGGTGACGATCGCGCCGCTGCGCGCGCGCCAGCGCTGCACGTCCAGGCGCGAGGCCGGGCCGCTGATCCATTTCGACTCGCCGCTGGCCAGCGCGCTGCGGCCGTCCAGGCTGGTCGCCAGCTTGACCCGCAGCCACGGCCGGCCGCGTTCGATCCGCGACAGGAAGCCGCGATTGAGCGCGCGCGCCTGCGCCTCCATCAAGCCGTCGGCGATCTCGATGCCGGCCGCCTGCAACTGGGCGAAACCGGCGCCGTCGACCTGCGGGAAAGGATCGCGCATCGCCGCGATCACCCGGCCCACACCGGCCTCGATCAGGGCCTGGCTGCAAGGCCCGGTGCGGCCGGTATGGGCGCAGGGCTCCAGGGTCACGTAGGCGGTGGCGCCGCGCGCGCGCTCGCCGGCGGCGCGCAACGCGAGCACTTCGGCGTGCGGCTCGCCGGCGCGTTCGTGCCAGCCTTCGCCGACGACCTCCTCGCCATGCGCCAGCACGCAGCCGACCATGGGATTGGGCTTGGTGGTGTAGGCGCCCTTTTCGGCCAGGCGCAACGCGCGGGCCATCAGGGCGTGATCGATGGCGCTGAAGGAGGCGGTCATCGGCTCATTTTGGGCCCGATGCGCGCGAATAGCGACCCACGGCGGCGGGGCGGCCCATCGGGTCGTCGGGTCGTCGGGCGGGCCCGGCTGGAGCATGCCCATTGCAGTCAGGCCCACTGCAGTCAGGCCGATCAGAACAGGCCGATCAGAACAGGCCGCTGCAACGCAGCGGCTTCGCGCTCAGCGCTTGCGGTTGCGCTCGTGCGGCTCGTCGCCGAGCAGGGGCAGCTGGCCGTCGCCCGGCGCATCGCGCTCGAGCCGGTCGAGTTCCTCGCGGAAATCGGCCACGTCCTCGAAGGCGCGGTAGACCGAGGCGAAACGCACGTAGCCGACATGGTCGAGTTTGCGCAGCTCGTCCATGACGAAATCGCCGACCCGGCGCGAAGCCAACTCGCGCTCGGCGGTCATGCGCAGCCGGTGCACCACCGCGCGCACCGCGGCTTCGACCTGCTCTTCCGAGACCGGCCGCTTGTGCAGGGCGCGGTCCATGCTCAAGCGCAGCTTGCGCGCGTCGAACGGTTCGCGGCGGCCGTCGCCCTTGATGATCATCGGCAGCTTGAGCTCGATGGTCTCCAGGGTCGAAAACCGCTCGCCGCAAGCCTCGCAAACGCGCCGGCGCCGGATCGTGGCGCCGTCGTCGGACACCCGCGAGTCGATCACGCGGGTGTCCTGGTGCTGGCAGAAGGGACAGTGCATCAGCGTCGCCGCCTGCGGGACTCGGGACTCGGGATTCGGGACTCGGAGGAAAGGCACGGGCAAGCCGGTCGGAAAACGACCGCGCCTACTAGGTCGGGACGCGGCTTTATGCCGAGTCCCGAGTCCCGAGCCCCGAGTCCCGTCAGGTCAACCATAGACGGGGAACTGCGCGCACTGCTTGGTGACGTTCTCGCGCACGCCGGCGATGACCTGGGCGTCCTTGGGGTTGTCGAGCACGTCGCAGATCCACTCGGCCAGGGCCACGCAGTCGGCTTCCTTGTAGCCGCGGGTGGTCACCGCCGGGGTGCCGATGCGCAGGCCCGAGGTCACGAACGGCTTCTGCGGGTCGTTCGGCACCGCGTTCTTGTTGACCGTGATGTGGGCCTGGCCGAGCGCGGCCTCGGCGTCCTTGCCGGTGATGCCCTTGCCGATCATGTCGACCAGCATCAGGTGGTTGTCGGTGCCGCCGGAGACGATCTTGTAGCCGCGGGCGATGATCGTCTTGGCCATCGCCTGGGCGTTCTTGACCACCTGTTCCTGGTAGGCCTTGAATTCCGGGTCCAGCGCTTCCTTGAACGCCACCGCCTTGGCCGCGATCACGTGCATCAGCGGGCCGCCCTGGATGCCCGGGAAGACGATGCTCTGCAGCTTCTTGGTCAGCTCCTCGTCGGCGCCCTGGGCCAGGATGATGCCGCCGCGCGGGCCGCGCAGGGTCTTGTGGGTGGTCGAGGTGACCACGTGGGCGTGCGGCAGCGGGTTCGGGTAGACCCCGGCGGCGACCAGGCCGGCGACGTGGGCCATGTCGACGAACAGGTAGGCGCCGATCTTGTCGGCGATGGCGCGGAAGCGCGCCCAGTCGATCTTCTGCGAATAGGCGCTGAAGCCGGCCACGACCATCTTCGGCTTGTGCTCCAGGGCCAGCTTCTCGACTTCGTCGTAGTCGATCAGGCCCTGGGCGTCGACGCCGTACTGGACGGCGTTGAACAGCTTGCCGGAGGCGTTGACCTTGGCGCCGTGGGTGAGGTGGCCGCCGTGGGCCAGCGACATGCCCAGGATGGTGTCGCCCGGGTTGAGCAGGGCGAAGTACACCGCCTGGTTGGCCTGCGAACCCGAATGCGGCTGCACGTTGGCGTACATATCTGCCGTGGAGCCCGCGCCGAACAGCTGCTTGACCCGGTCGATCGCCAGTTGCTCGGCGATGTCGACGTATTCGCAACCGCCGTAGTAGCGCTTGCCCGGGTAGCCTTCGGCGTACTTGTTGGTCAGCACGCTGCCCTGGGCTTCCAGCACGCGCGGGCTGGCGTAGTTTTCCGAGGCGATCAATTCGACATGGTCTTCCTGGCGGCGGGCCTCGGCGGCGATGGCCTGGGCGAGCTCGTCGTCGAATCCGGCAATACGGGTGTGGCTGGGGAACATTCGCGGCCTCGGAAAGAAGTACGGACGGGAGGGGGGGAGGTACGCCGCGCCAGGCCGGGCCCGTGTGGCAGGGGGTGGGCTTGACGTAAGACTTGAAATGTTAGCCTAGGGGCGTATGGCGGCCAACCGCCAAAGCCGGGCTGCCGCGGCGCCCCGGCCCGGCGGACAATGCGCCGACCTCCCCTTCCCAGGCCCGCCGCTCCCCGGCCGGCCCGTTCGACCTTGGATGCCCCGACCGTGAAATGGGTCTTCGTCTTCGCGTTCCTCGCCAGCGCCGTGTACGTGCACTTCCGCGGCAAGGTCCGGCACCGGCTCGGCCGCCAGCTGCTCGACCATTCGACCTTCATGGCGCCGGTCAACGTGCTGATGTACGCCTGCTCGCGGGTGCCGACCACCGCCTTCCTGAACCCGGACCAGTACTTCCCCGAGCTGGAACCGCTGCGCGCGCGCTGGCGCGAAATCCGCGCCGAGGCCCTGCACCTGCGCGAGCTGCAGCAGATCAAGGCCGCCGACGGCTACAACGACGTCGGCTTCAACTCGTTCTTCCGCCGCGGCTGGAAGCGCTTCTACCTGAAGTGGTACGACGACGCCCACCCCTCGGCGGCCGAGCTGTGCCCGGTCACCACCCAGCTGCTGCGCGAGATCCCCGGGGTCAAGGCGGCGATGTTCACCGAGCTGCCGCCGGGCGGCGAACTGCGCCCGCACCGCGACCCCTATGCCGGCTCGCTGCGCCTGCACCTGGGCCTGGACACGCCCAACGACGACGCCTGCTTCATCGACGTCGACGGCCAGCGCTACAGCTGGCGCGACGGCGAATGGACCATGTTCGACGAGACCTATATCCACTGGGCCCAGAACGGCTCCGGCCAGAACCGGATCATCCTGTTCTGCGATATCGAACGGCCGATGCGCTGGGCCTGGGCGCGCGGCCTGAACCGCTTCATCGCCCAGCGCCTGATCGCCGCCGGCGCCTCGCCGAACCAGGAAGGCGACAAGACCGGCGCGATCAACAAGCTGTTCAAGTACTTCTACGCGGTGCGGTTGAAGACCAAGGCGCTGAAGGAACGCAGCAAGGGCACCTACTACGCGCTCAAGTACCTGGCGGTGCTGGCGGTGGTGGCTCTGATCGTGTGGTGGTGAGCCGCCGCGGAGCGCGGCGGCCTGGAAACCTCGCAGGGACGGAGGGGGTTAAGCCCGCTTAACCCCCTCCGTCCTTTCTTTCGCCGCGGCATGGCATTGCCGGGACATGACGCTGAAGTCTCTGGATCCCCGCTTTCGCGGGGATGACGGCCCGGGAGTACGCGTCGGAACCTACCTGTCGTCATCCCCGCGAAAGGAAAGGCCGCAGGGACGGAGGGGGTTAAGCTCGCTTAACCCCTCCGTCCCTTCTCTCGCCGCGGCATGGCAGTGCTGCGGCATGGCGCTGAAGCCTCTGGATCACCGCGTTCGCGGGGATGACGGCCCGGGAGTACGCGTCGAAACCTACCTGTCGTCATCCCCGCGAAAGCGGGGATCCAGGGCCTCATCGCGACACGGCTTCGGGCTCCGGATATCGGCCGCGCAGGCAGGGCGGCCAGGCCCGAGCGGCGGATCCGCCCGCCGGCCGCGGTCGTGCGTCCGCCCGCGCCCCGCCGCCCGCAGATTCACCTTCCCGCAAGACCCCGCGCTGGTACCCGCCCGCCGGCTGCGGGATAATCGGCTATTCGCAACGCCCCCCGCCCCGCCTCCCGGCCGTTCCGGCCCGGCTCGGCGCGCGCCTCTGCTTCGGAGTCTGCATGCAATACATCTACACCATGAACGGCGTCAGCAAGACCGTGCCGCCGAAGCGTCAGATCATCAAGGACATCTCGCTGTCGTTCTTCCCGGGCGCCAAGATCGGCCTGCTCGGCCTCAACGGCGCCGGCAAGTCCACCGTGCTCAAGATCATGGCCGGCGTCGACACCGACTTCACCGGCGAGGCGCGCCCGGCCAACGGCATCAAGGTCGGCTACCTGGCCCAGGAGCCGCAGATCGATCCGGAGAAGACCGTGCGCGAAGCGGTCGAGGAAGGCGTGGGCGAAGTGCTCAACGCCCAGGCCGCGCTGGAGGGCGTGTACGCCGCCTACGCCGAGGAAGGCGCCGACTTCGACGCCCTGGCCAAGGAGCAGGAGCGCCTGGAGGCGATCCTCGCCGCCGGCGACGCCCACACCCTGGAAAACCAGCTCGAAGTCGCCGCCGACGCGCTGCGCCTGCCGCCGTGGGACGCGGTGGTCGGCAAGCTGTCCGGCGGCGAGAAGCGCCGCGTCGCCCTGTGCCGCCTGCTGCTGCAGAAGCCGGACATGCTGCTGCTCGACGAACCGACCAACCACCTGGACGCCGAGTCGGTCGAGTGGCTGGAGCAGTTCCTGGCCCGCTACACCGGCACCGTGGTCGCGGTCACCCACGATCGCTACTTCCTCGACAACGCCGCCGAGTGGATCCTCGAACTCGACCGCGGCCGCGGCATTCCGTGGAAGGGCAACTACACCGAGTGGCTGGTGCAGAAGGACGAGCGCCTGAAGCAGGAAGAGAACCAGGAAAAGGCCCGCCAGAAGGCGATCCAGAAGGAACTGGAATGGGCGCGGCAGAACGCCAAGGGCGGCCGTTCCAAGGGCAAGGCGCGCCTGGCCCGGATCGAAGAGCTGCAGGCGGTCGACTATCAGCGCCGCCAGGAAACCAACGAGATCTTCATCCCGCCGGGCGAGCGCCTGGGCAGCAAGGTGATGGAGTTCAAGAACGTGTCGAAGAAGTTCGGCGACCGCCTGCTGATCGACGACCTCAGCTTCGTCGTGCCGCCGGGCGCGATCGTCGGCATCATCGGCCCGAACGGCGCCGGCAAGTCGACCCTGTTCAAGATGATCATCGGCCAGGAGAAGCCCGACTCGGGCGAGATCGACATGGGCCCGACCGTCAACCTGGCCTACGTCGACCAGAGCCGCGACAAGCTGGAAGGCAACCACAACGTCTTCCACGAAGTGTCCGGCGGCCTGGACATCCTCAACATCAACGGCATCGAGATCCAGTCGCGCGCCTACATCGGCCGCTTCAACTTCAAGGGCCAGGACCAGCAGAAGATGGTCGGCAGCCTGTCGGGCGGCGAACGCGGCCGCCTGCACCTGGCCAAGACCCTGCTCCAGGGCGGCAACGTGCTGCTGCTCGACGAACCGTCCAACGACCTCGACGTGGAAACCCTGCGCGCGCTGGAAGACGCCCTGCTCGAGTTCCCGGGCAACGCCTTCGTGATCTCGCACGACCGCTGGTTCCTCGATCGCATCGCGACCCACATCCTGGCCTTCGAAGGCGACTCGCACGTCGAGTTCTTCCAGGGCAACTACCGCGAGTACGAAGAGGACAAGAAGCGCCGCCTGGGCGAGGAAGGCGCCAAGCCGCATCGCCTGCGCTTCAAGGCGCTGAAGTAAGCCGCAGCCGCCCGCACGGGCGGCCGCCGCAGCGACCCAGGCGACGGGACCGGCGACGGTCCCGTCGCGCTATCCGGCGCCCTCCCGCGCCGAGGCCGCGACCGCACCGCCGGCGACCGTGCCGCGAACTGCGCCGCAGCGCGGTTTTCCCCGCTCGCCGCCGGCGTTACCCTGCCACCAGCACCGTCCCGGGATTCCGCCATGACCGTACTGCACGCATTCGAACTCGAAGGCCTGCGCCGCGCAGGCTCGCTGGTCGCCTCGATCCTGGCCGCCATGCGCGAAGCCGCGGTGCCCGGCGCGGTGTCGCGCGACCTCGACGCGATCGGCGCGGCAATGCTGCGCGAAGCCGGGGCGCGCTCGGCGCCGCAGCTGACCTACGACTTCCCGGGCGCGACCTGCATCAGCATCAACCAGGTTGCCGCGCACGGCATTCCCGACCTCAGCGTGTTGCGCGAGGGCGACCTGGTCAACATCGACGTCTCGGCCGAGCTGGACGGCTATTTCGCCGACACCGGCGGCAGCTTCGTGGTCGGCCAGGCCAGCGCCGCGCAGCAGAAGCTGCTCGACGCCACCCGCGAGGCGCGCGACGCCGCGATCGCGCAGTTGCGCGCCGGCCAGCCGATCAACAGCATCGGCCGCACGGTCGAGTCGGTCGCGGCCCGGCGCGGCTTCAAGGTGATCCGCAACCTCGGCAGCCACGGCGTCGGCCGCGCCCTGCACGAGGCGCCGGGCAACATCCCCGGCTATTACGACCCGCGCGACACCCGCCGCCTGCACGAGGGCATGGTGATCACGGTCGAACCCTTCCTGGCCACCCACACCACCCGCACCGAAGAGGCCGAGGACGGCTGGTCGATGCTGTGCCGGCGCGGCTTCGCGGCACAGTTCGAGCACACCGTGGTGGTGACGTCGGGCGAGCCGATCGTGGTGACCTGAGAGCCGGGAATCGGGAATCGGGAATGGGGAATGGGGAATCGCAGAAACCAGAGCTTTTTTGTTTGAACTTGCATTCGCATAGGACTTGATCGCCATGAATTTCATGCAGACGTTGCGCAACCGCTGGCAGCAGGCCGGCACCCTGGTCTGCGTGGGCCTGGATCCGGAACCGGCCAGGTTTCCGGCGCGCTTCGCCGGCGACGCCGATGCGGTGTTCGCCTTCAACCGCGACATCGTCGACGCCACCGCCGAGTACGCCTGCGCGTTCAAGCCGCAGATCGCCCACTTCGCCGCGCTCGGCGCCGAAGCCGCGCTGAGCCGGCTGATCGAACACATCCACGCCGCCCATCCGGGCATTCCGGTGATCCTGGACAGCAAGCGCGGCGACATCGGCAGCACCGCCCAGCATTACGCCGCCGAAGCCTTCGACCGCTACCGCGCCGACGCGGTCACCGCCAATCCGTACCTGGGCCGCGATTCGGTCCAGCCCTTCCTCGACCGCGCCGAGCGCGGCGTGGTGGTGCTGTGCCGCACCTCCAACCCGGGCGCCGGCGACCTGCAGGACCTGATCGTCGACGGACGCCCGCTGTACCAGCACGTCGCCGAGAAGGTCGCCCGCGACTGGAACGGCCACGGCAATTGCGCGCTGGTGGTCGGCGCGACCTGGCCGGCGCAGCTGCGCGAAGTGCGCGCCATCGTCGGCGACGTGCCGTTCCTGGTTCCCGGCGTCGGCGCCCAGGGCGGCGACGTCGAAGCGGTGGTCGGCAACGCCAAGACCGCCGACGGCAGCGGCCTGATGGTCAGCAGCTCGCGCGCGATCCTGTACGCCTCCTCGGGCGACGACTACGCCGCCGCGGCCGTGGCCGCGGCGCGCGAGTTGCGCGACCAGATCAACCGCTATCGCTGAGCGCTTCGACGCCGGCGAATTCGTGCAGCCGCCCGTCGCGGTGCACGTATAGGCGCGGCGACAGGTTGTAGGCCGAGGATTGGGCGATTTCGTCGGCCACGCCCTGCAGCGAGGCCAGGCTGTCGGCGTCTTCGCTGCCGCAGATCATCAGCTCGTCGCGCGCGGCGATCGCGAACACCGGCTCGCCGCGGATTTCGATCCGGTCGCGCCAATGCTCGAACAGCAGCACCATGCTGGCGTCGTAGTTGCGGTCCAGGCGCGCGGCGTAACGGCCGCCGCCGCCCTGCAGTTCCAGCTCGGGCAGGAACCGGGTCAGGTTCTCCAGCGCCTGGCTGCGCAGCGCCTGCGCATCCAGGCCGCGGCGCTCGGCCTCGGCCGGCGACAGGTAGCTCATCGAATCCGGCGAATCCTCGACGTAGGTCAGCACCAGGTCGCCGGCCAGCGGCTCGACGATGAACGGCATCGCGTTGCGCATCCCCATCGAGCGGGTCTGCTGCAGGGCGATCTCGTGCCAGCCGCGGGTCTTGAGCACCGGCAGGATGGTCGCGCGCGCCGCATCGCTGCCGCGGCCGATGCCCAACTGCAGTTCGCGCGCCGAGGCGATCTGCTCGGCGAACACCGCTTCCGGCCGGTCCGGCGCGTCCAGATAGCGCTGGTAGCTGTTGCCGAGGAAATGGGTGGCCTGGAAACCGTCCGGCAATCGCCAGTCGATCCTGGCGTCGGCCGCGCCGGCGCCGTGCGAGATCGCGACCTCGGCCTCGGGCCAGGCCGCGCGTATCGCCTGCGCATAGCGCTCGGCGAACACCACCAGATCCATCGGCTCGGCGTGTTGCGCCACGTCCTGCCTGCCGCCGAACAACTTGCTGAAGAACGACATGACCTACCCCCTGTGGGCCACCGTCCCGGGACTATACGGTGCATGTGACAGGCGCAATCGTCGCCGCAGCGGTTTTCCGACTGACGGCACACGTCTTCGGAGACGCTAGCCCGCGCGGCCGCAGCGCGCTGTGACGATGGCCCTCGCGGCCACGCTCGCCGCCGACGGTCGCGGCCGCGGCTCGCTGGGGCCGAGGCCGGGCCGGCGTTGCGGGAGGGCCTGCGCGGCAGGCCCCGCGGCCGCCGCTCAGCGCATCCAGGCGCGCAGGGCGGCGACCGGAAAGCGCAGCCAGATCGCCGCGAACACCCCGGCGCGCATCGCCGCGCCGCGCCGCGGCGCCTCGAACTTGCGGAAGTAGCGCCACAGCCCGCGATGCTTGTGCCACTCGACGAAGAACGGCCGCGAGCGGCTGGACACGCCGCGCACGTGCACCACCGGCACGCCGTTGGCGACCGCGACCGCGGCGCCGGCCTGGCGCACGCGCCGGCACAGGTCCAGGTCCTCGGCGTGCAGGCGGTAGGCTTCGTCGAAGCCGCCGATGCGTTCGAACAGGCGCCGCGGCATCAGCATCAGTGCGCCCGAGGTCGCCTCGACCGGCTGCAACTCCACGCTGTCGTCCGGCGCGATCGCCATCTTCGGCGCCGCCCACGGCCGCAACAGGCCGGCCAGCATCGCGCCGAAATCCGGATCGCGCCGGCGCACCGCGGCGTCGCGCTCGCCGTCCTCGCCGACCAGGTCGGCGCTGACCAGCGCCTCGCCCAGCGACACCGCCGCGGCGCGCAGGCGCTGCAGGGTGTCCGGCTCGACCATGCAATCGGGATTGACGAACGCCACCCAGCCGCAATCGCGGCCCGGCGGCGGCGGTTCCAGCTCGGCCACGCCCTGGTTGCAGCCGACCGAGAAGCCGGGGTTGTCGGGGTTGGCGATGAAGCGCACCCGCGGGTCCAGCGAGGCGTGGCGCTGGACGATTTCCAGGGTGCCGTCGTCGGACTGGTTGTCGACCACCCGGATCGCGTCGACGCCGTGGGCGTTGCGCAGCCGGGTCAGGCACTCGTCGATGGTCGCGGCGCTGCGGTAGCTGACCACGACCGCGCCCAGTTCGACCCCGCTGTCGCCGGCGGGACGGACGGAGGGATCGGGTTCAGAGGAAAAAATCACGTTGCGGTTCCGGTGGGCCGACGCGCTCCAGGCGCTCGGCGAGTTGTTCGCGCAGCCCGCGCAGCGGGTCCTGCATGAGGAAATGCGCCAGCCGCGGGTGCCAGTCCGGCCAGCGTGCGGCCAGCGCTTCCATGTCGCCGTCGCAGGGACGGCCTTCGCCGCCGCGGGCGACGTAGGCGGTGTCGCACAATACGTTGCGCCAGCCCAATCCGGCCAGCCTCAGCGACAGATCGGTCAACGCCGCGTACCAGGAACCGTAGCTGGCCGCGTCCAGGCCGCCGGCGCGGCGGCGCGCCTTGCCGCGCAACAGCACCGCATGGCCGACCGCCGCCGGCAGTTCCGGGTGCGCCGCCGGCATCTGCGCCAGCGCGCGCGCCAGGCGGTCGGCGTCGTCGCCGTCGGGATGCGGCGCGATCTCGCCGATGCGCGGCCAGGCCGCGGCCTCGCCGGCGTTGCACCACGGCGTAGCGGTGGCGATCGCGCCGTCGGCGGCGAAGCAGGCGCACAGCCGCGACAGCCAGCCCGGCGCGGGCACCGCGTCGGCCGCCAGCACCGCCACGTCGGCCTCGCCGCAGGCGCCGAGCACTTCGTCCAGATGGGCGACCTCGCCGATGCTGCGCTGGCGGCGGCTGTAATCGGCGCGCAAGGCAGTGCGCGCCAGCCAGCGCTCGATGATCGCGTAACCGCGCGGCCCGGCCTGGGCGTCGTCGGCCAGCCAGACCCGCGCGCCCGGCGGCGTGCACAGGTCCAGCGCGGCCAGGCAGGCGTCGAGCGCGTCGTCGTCGACCCCGACCGGCACCACGACGATGGGCAGTTCTGTCATGCCGCGGTTCTATCACGAACCCGCGCCGTCCCGCAGCCGGGGCGGCCGCAAGGCCGCCGCCGGACCGCCCCGCTTACTTCTTCTTCGGCTGCAACGGTTCCATGGCGCGGAAGCGGCGGCTGTACTCGTCGGTCAGGTCGCGCGACTCCATCGGATTGCGGACCAGGGTCGGGGTCAGCAGGATGATGGTCTCGCGGCGGGTGGTCTTGGAGTTCTGCCGGCCGAACAGGCCGCCGACCACCGGGATCCGGCTCAGCCCCGGCAGGCCCTTGGAACCGCGGTCGGTCTGGTCGGCGATCAGGCCGGCCAGCAGCACCGTCTCGCCGCTCTGCACCGCGGCCTCGGTCTTGAGCTTCTTGGTGTTGATGGTGACGTTGTTGCTGTTGGCGTTGATCGGATTGCCCGCCGAGCTGACCTCCTGGACGATGTCCAGGAACACCATGCCGTCGCGGCTGACCCGCGGCCGCACCTTGAGGATCACGCCGGTGTCCAGGTACTGGACCTGGCTGTAGGTGTTGTTGTTGCCGACCCCGGCGTTGACCGACACCGACTCGATCGGAATGCGCGTGCCGACGTTGAGGGTGGCCTCGGCGTTGTTGCGCACGAACACCGACGGGGTCTGCAGGATGTGCACGTCGGTGACCTGGTCCAGCGCCGTCAGCACCGCCGCGGCGTTGTTCTTGATCAGCGACCAGGCCAGGCCATCGCCGCTCCTGCCGCCGATGCTGCCGGCGATCGTGCTCCACTTCGACGGCACCAGCGGATTGGTGCGGCGGTTGAGGTCGCCGAAGCCGTTGTCGATGGTGGCGCGCTCCAGGAACCACTGCACGCCGTATTCCAAGCCGTTGTTGAGCTCGACCTCGGCGACCTGGGCCTCGATGTGGACCTGCATCGGCATGACGTCGAGCTTGTCGATCACGTCGCGGATCGACTTCCACGCCTGCGGGCTGCTGCGCACCAGGATCGAATTGGTTTCCTCGACCGCGGCCACGCCGACCTTGGCGCCGTCGACCTCCAGGGTGACCGCGCCGTTGCCGGCCTGGCGCGAGCCCAGCGACATGCCGCTGCCGAGGCCGCCGCCGCTGCTGCCACCGCTGGAACCGCTGTCGCTGGAGCCCTTGCCGATGTCGGCGGTGGAGCCGCCGTCGCCGTCGCGCAGCTCGACCGACTCCAGGCCCGGCATCAGCGAGGGCGCGCCGTCGCCGTTGCCGCCACCGCCGCTGCGGCCGGCGCCGTAGACCTCGGCCAGCCGGTCGGCCAGGTCCTTGGCCTTGATGTACTTGAGCTCGCGGGTGTACAGCTGGACGTTGTCGCCGGCGCTGTCGATCCGGTCCAGCCAGTCCTTGATGTCGTCCAGGTAGTCGGCCTGCGGGGTGATCACCATCACCGCGTTGGCGCCTTCCAGCGGCATGAAGCGGAACATGCCCGAAACCGGCGACTTGCTCTGCTCGCCGAACACCTTCTCCAGGTCGGCCACGACCTTGGTCGCCTTGCCCGACTGCAGCGGGAACACGCCCACCGACATGCCCGACAGCCAGTCGACGTCGAACACCTCGACCGTGCGCAGGTAGTTCTCCAGCTCGGCGCGGGTGCCGCCGACGGTGATCACGTTGCGCGAGTTGTCGACGTTGACGATCGCGTTGGGGCGCGCGTACGGCTTGAGGATCTTCTCCATCTCGGTGGCGGAGATGAACTTCAGCGGCACGGTGCGCACTTCGAAGCCGCGCGCCGACGCCGGCGAAGCGGTGCTCGGGGCGACGTTGCCGGCCAGGGCCTGGTCGGACGGAACGATGTTGTAGCGGCCGCCGGTGTAGACCAGGCGCGCGTTGTTCCAGCTCAGCACCATCTCCAGCAGGTTCAGCGCTTCCGAGGCGCTGACCGGCTTGGGCGTGGCCAGGGTCACGGTGCCCTGCACGCCCGGGGCGATGACGTAGTTCTGCCCGAGCATGTCGCCGAGGATGGCCTTGGCCACCGCGTGCACCGACTCGCCTTCGAAATTGAAGGTGGCGCTGCCGCTGGTCGCGCCCAGCCCCGGCGGCGGCGAGGCCGCGGCGCGCCGGTTGATGGTCTGGCCGGTGCCGCGGCGGATCTGCGCCTGCGGCCCCTCCTCGCTGGCCTGGCCGTCCAGCGGTTGCTGGACCACGCCGTCGCGGGTGACGCGCACGCCGCTGTCGGCGGGCTCGCCGGCCTGGTTGCCGCGCAGCGCGGCCGGATCGCCGTCGCGATGCACGCGCGGCGAGACCACGCTGGCGCACGAGGCCAGTTGCGTGGCGATGATCGCCGCGACCAGTGCGTTGCTTGCGTATTTCTGGGGACGTGGCTTCATGCGTTCACTCTACGGCGTATTGGCCGGGGGTTGAGCGGCTTGCTGCTGCCGCAGTTGCGCGCGTCGCGCCTCGATCCGCTTGCGGATCGCTTCCATCTGCGCTTGCTCGGTCAGCGGCGCGGAATTGTTGCCGTCGGTCTGCGTCGCCTCGGCCGGCTTGACCGGCTGCGGCGGCGGTACCTGCGACACGCTGCGATTGGGCGGCTGGGGCTGCGGTTGGGGTTGCGGTACCGGTTGCGGCGGTTGCGGCGGCGGCATCGGCCGTCCCGGCTGCGGCGCCGCGCCCGGCACGCTGCCCGGCGCGGGGCCGGCGACCTGGGTCGGCGGTTCGCCGCCCTGGCCGTTGAACACGCGCAGGTCCAGCTCGCGCCGGCCTTCGGGGCCTTCGAACACCGCCCGCCGCGGCTCCAGCGAGGTCAGGCGCCAGGCCGGATGCGATTCGGGCACTTCGCCCAGCTTGACCCGCACCGACTCGCTGCCGTCGGCCGGCTGCAGGAAGGCCATCGACAGCTGCGGGGTGATCAGCACGCTGGTCAGCAGGTAGTCGAACGCCGCGGCCTGGTTCTCGCCCTCGCCCTTGCCCTGCATGAAGAACGGCTTCGGCCGGCGGTCGTCGACGAACAGCGGCCGCGCCGCGATCTCGCTGTACTTGGCCAGCGGGCCGAGGCTGTCCGGCGCGCTCTTGCCCAACTGCGGCAGCGGCTTGATCAGGGTCGGGTCTTCGTCCAGCTCGGCGACGCTGCGGCCCATGCCGGCCAAGGCCAGCACCCAGGACAGCAGCGCCCAGCCGGCCACGGTGGCCAGCAGCCAGGTGCGCGGGCTGGCGTCGTCAAAGCGCATCGGCGTCCCCCGCGGCGGTGCTGGTGGTGGCGGCGTCGGCCGCGGCGCCCGGGTTCGGACGCAGGTAGCCGTACAGGTCGAAGCTCACGTCCAGGCCGCCGTCGTTGGCCGGGCCGGCGGTGCCGGGCACGAAGTAGCCGCGGGTGGACAACAGGTTGAGGTTGCCGACGAACAGGCGCGGCGAACCGCTTTCCAGCGAATGCAGCACCGCCGCGGTCTCCGGCGCGCCGCAGCGCAGGCGCACCTGCACCACCACCCGCGCGTAGCGGTCGCGGCGCGGTTCGGCCAGCGGCGAACGGTTGACGATGCCGCAGCTGCGGTTGCCCGGGCTGGCCTGCAGCACCACGGTTTCCAGGCGCTGGACCAGGCCGGCGGTGGCCAGCTCGGCGGTCGCCTCGGGCAGGAAGCCGGGGCGGTCGGCCTGGCGCTTGCGCACGTCGTCCAGACGGTTGCGGATCTGCGGCGCCTGCCTGAGCTCCATGCGCTGGCGCAGTTCGCGCTGCTGCAGGCCGGACAGCTCGTCGCCGGCCTCCATCATCGGCACCGTCCACCAGGGGTGGATCAGCACCGCATAGGCGAGCGCCAGCGTCGCCGCCAGCAGGCCCAGGGCCAGCCAGCGTTCGCGGTCCGCGCCGAGGGATCGCCAGTTACGGGCCACGCGCGGCCTCCGGATTCTGTTTGGGCGGGCCGATCTCGGCGGTCAGGGTGAAACGGTCGCGGTTGGTGGCCGGGTCCGGCTGCACCGCGCCGGTCAGCGCCGGCGAGCGCCACAGCGGCGTGCCCTGCAGCTTGCCGATCAGCGACGAGGCCTCGCCGCTGAGGCCGATCATCAGCAGGCTCTCGTCTTCGATCGCCAGCTTTTCCAGATAGGTGCCGTCGGGCAGGCGACGGCTGAGTTCGTCGATCACCTCGACCGTGCTCGGCCGCGCCTTGCGGGTGCGGTCGAGGAAGGCCTGGCCCTCGATCAGGTCGACCAGCTGCTGGCGCTGGATCGCGGCCTGGCGCGCGCCGGCGGCGTTGCGCGAAATGGTCTGCTTGAGGTCGGCGATCGCCTCGCGGCGGTTCTCCAGCACCTGCCACAGGGTCGCGGCCAGGGCCAGCACGGCCACCGCGGCCAGGGCCAGGTTCCAGTAGCGGAACGGGTCGCTGCGGGTGCTGCGCTGCGCCGGCGGCAGCAGGTTGACCCCGAGCGGGGCGCCGTCGGCGCCGGCGACCTCGATCCCCGACAGGGTCGAGGCCAGCGGGCCGATCGCCGCCAGCTGCGGGTCCAGGGCCTGGCGCGGCACCGCGACCAGTTCCGCATCGAGCTGGCCGTCGGCGTCGCGCCGCGCCAGCACGCGCGCGTCGTAGGCGACCGCGTCGGCGGTGAACGGGGTTTGCCGGTCGATTTCGAAACCGACCACGTCGCGCAGGCGCTCGGCCGCGGCGGCCGGCAGGTTCAGGCGCCGGCGCAGGCTGGCCGCCGGCGGCAACAACAGCCAGCGCGGCAGTTCGGCCACCCGAGGCGGCAACAACGGCGCCAGCGGATCGGAGGCCGTGGCCGCGCTCAGGTCGGCCAGGCTCGGCAGCACCGCCAGGTCGCGCACCTCGCCGGCCTGTTGCAGGCGCAAATGCACACTGTCGCCGTCGACCTGCAGCAGCAAGCGGCCGCGGTCGACGCCGAGCGCCTGGCGGGTCCGCAGCGGCAGCCACGACGCCAGGGTGCGCCCCCACCAGGAAAAAAAGCCGCCCGCTCCCGGCGCGAGCCGGGCGCTTAGACGTCGCAGCCGGTCGTTGCCCGACCGGCCTTCGGCAACCTGCGCATTCATCGTGACGAAGCTCCCTCCTCCCAACGCAGCGCCGTGTAGGCCATCCCAGGCATGGAACCGCCCCCTGCCCGAACCACCGCTCGCAACACCGCCTCGCGGCCATCCGCTAGCCGGGCGCGGCTGTCGATACTATAGGTGCCGCTGCGTTCGCCGACGAGACCGGGAAGATCTCCGCCGCCGGCGCCGCCCGGCAATTGTGATCCGGGCTGCGTTCTGCGCCGTTGCTCGACGATCTGCGCACCGTTCATGCCGATAGCATCGAGCACTTCTCTGGACGCGAACGCAGGTTCGGGCCGGGTGCGGCCGCTGTAAACCGTGACATGAGGCTCGATCTTCTCGTACAGCGCGGGCGTGAAGCCCAGTACCTGCTCGAGTTCGGCCACGCTTTCGAACTCCGCATCCTTGGCGCCGTAAGGGCGGCCGGCCGATGCGTAGTCGGCGTCTTCGGCGCCGCCGGCCGGCTGGGTCAGGGTGTCGGCATCGCGCCAGTCCATGATCGCCGCGGCCAGGCGCGCGGCGTCGGCCTGCTCCAGTCCGCCGGCGCTCTGCATCAATCCGACGAGCACGGTGAGGTCGCCCTGGTTGAGGTCGACCTTGCCGTTCTCGTCGACGATGCCGATCTCCAGCTGCGCGTCGCCGAAGCGCCAACGATGCGGGCGTCCGTCGGGCTGCCACTGCAGCCTGGGGTCGTTCATCGCGACCCGGGTCATGGCGTATTCCAGTCCGGCCCGGGCCGCGTTCTGCGCCACCAGGCCGCGCACCATCACCCGCCCCTGCAGGTTCTCGGTGCGCGCGGTCAGGGCGAAGGCGCCGATCAGCGCGGTCAGCAGCGCGATCAGCCACAGCACCAACAGCAGCGCCGCGCCGCGCGAACCTCGCGCGATGCCGCCGGCTGTCGTCCTGCTGGCTCGAAGCGCGCTCATCACAACTCCGGCACGAAGCCGCCGCTGGCGCTGGCCAGCGGCAGGGACACGATCAGCGGCGGCCAGGCGCGACCGTCGCGATCGACCAGGTTCACTTCGACGAACAAGGGCAACTGTTCCGGCGTCGCCCAGCGTTCCTGCCATTCGCCCAGTTCGCCGCGTTGCGGGTCGATCGAGCGGTAGCGGAAGCGCGCCGACTTCAGTCCGTCGATCAGCAGCTCCGGCGGACGCGGCTGCGGGTCCTTGATGGTTTCGCCGGCCAGCACCATCGACAGCGACAGCAGCATGCGCGCCTGGTCGCCGTCGTTCTCGATCGCGAAATCGTGCAGATAGGGGCCGCCCTGGCCGAGGTAGTCGGGCAGGTCGGCGACGAAACGCAGCCGGTCGGGCTCGCCGACGAAGCGTTGCGGCACCGCGGTGGCCTGATCGAAGGCGAACGGGATCGGCCGGGTCGCGGCGATGCGCTTGCGCAGGAACCCGGCCACCGCGCGCTCGCGTTCGCTGCGCTGGGCCAGGGTTTCGCCGCGCGAGGCGGTCTTGGTCGCCGCCGAGAGGGTGGCGAAGGCCAGGGTCAGGCCGGCCACCAGCAGCACCATCGCCAGCAGCACTTCGATCAGGGTGAAGCCGCGCGCGCGCGGCGCGGCCGTGCCCGCTCGCCGGCGCAGCCGGCTCACGACGACGACGCCCATGGCGACGCCGCTCATGGCGAAATCTCGTTCGAAGCCGGCGCGCTGCGCAGGCTGCGCAGCAACAACCGCCGCCCCGGGCCGCCGTCGCCCCACTCCACCGCCAACTGCACTTCCATCAAGCGCAGCGCATTGGGATCGATCGGCTGGGTCGAAGCCGGCGTCGGGTCGCGCCACGGCCGGACCCCCAGCGTCCAGCGATAGCGCCCCTGTTCGAAATCGCCGCTGCGCTGGCCGGGCTTGAGCGCCTGGCCGACGCCGACCTGGTCGATCAGCGATTGCGCGTACATCGCCGCGCGCCCGGCATCGCTGGACCAGCGCACTTGGCGGGCGGCGCCGGACAGGGTGCCGAGCAACAGGGTCAGGGCCATGGCGAGCAGAGCGAAGGCGACGATCACTTCGAGCAGGGTATAGCCGCGCGATCGCGCAGGCCGCGACGCCGCGACGCGCATCCGCCGCCGGCTCATCGCGGCGCCTCGCTGCGCTTGAGCTTGACCTCGCCGGTCAGCCAGGCGACGTCGACGTTCCACGCCGCCTGCTCGATCGACAACCGCACCCGGCCGCCGGTGGAAGCGCCGTCGGCGAAAAACACGATCGCGCCTTCGCCGCGGCGCGGCTGCACTTCGCGCGCGCCGGTGAAAGCGATCCGCACCTTCTGCGGGATCTCGCCGCTGCGCCCGTTCGGCGCGCTCCAGGTGTGCGCGGACGGGTCCAGGGTGAATTTCTGCGGCCGCCCGGTGGAGATCGCCTGGCTGCGGGTGAAGCGCAACTGGGCGGCCACTTCCTTGGCCGCGCTGCGCAGCTGCATGCCGGCCACGCCGCCGGTGAGCGCGGCCACGGTCAGCACCCCGATCGCGGCGATCAGCGCGATCACCAGCAGCATCTCCAGCAAGGACATGCCGCGCGAGCGACGGCGCGGCGAGGCCGCGCGCGGTGAGCTACGGTGAGCGAACGCCGCGCCGTCGCGGCCGGCCGCATTCCGCGCCGCGGTTGCGTTGCCGCACCCTCCGGCGCTGGAAAGGCTATGCCGCGGGCGCGTCATGGGCGGTGGGCTCAGTTGTTCTTGATGTCGGCGTCGACGCTGCTGCCGCCGGCCTTGCCGTCCTTGCCGTAGCTGACCAGATCGTAGGGGCCGCTCTCGCCCGGCTGGCGGTACTCGATCGGATGACCCCACGGGTCCTTGAGTTCGGCGTCCTTGGCGTAGGGGCCGAGCCAGCCGTTGGCGTCGGCCGGCTGCTTGACCAGTTCTTCCAGCGAGCCCGGCAGGCGGCCGGTGTCCATCTGGAACGAATCGACCTTGCCGGCCAGCGTCTGGATCTGGCCCTTGGCCAGGTTGTAGTCGCCGCGGTCCTTGCCGCCGAGCACGCGGTTGCCGACGAAGGCGAGCACCGCGCCGATCAGCACGATCACGATGATGATCTCGATCAGGCTCATGCCGCGCTGGCGGGCCGGGGACGGGGAGCGGGTCATCGAACGGGGATTGCGCATTTCGATCGTCATCCGTAGGTGGTGGTAGCTGAATAAGACGCGGGCCGGCCAGGGGTTCAAACGCGCCAGCGGCGGCCGCGGGGTCGAGCGCGCACAGCGGCTCGCCCAGGAGTGTGTTCCGCGTGGATTTGCAAAGTTCGGCCAGCGCCGGCGCCGGTACAGCCGGCGTTCAACCAGGCGACGGCGAATGGCGGCGGCGGCAGGCGCTCCATGCTCATCCGATCGCGTTGGTCAGGTCGTACAGCGGCAGCAGCACCGCCATGACCACGGTGGCGACGATGCCGGCCAGCAGCACGGTCACCACCGGCACCAGCGCCGCCAGCATCCGGTCCAGGGCCATGCCGGTGTCCTGCTCGAAGGTCTCGGCGGTCTTGATCAGCATCGCGTCCAGCGCGCCGGACTCCTCGCCGACCTGGATCATCTGCACCGCCAGGCGCGGGAAGCGCTTGCCCTTGCCGAGCGCGGTCGACAGGGCGACGCCGTTCTTGACCTCTTCGCCGGCCGCATCGACGTCGGCGGCCAGCACCCGGTTGTCGAGCACGTTGCGGCCGATGCCGATCGCGGTCATCAGCGGCACGCCGTTGCGCACCAGGGTGCCGAGGGTGCGCGCCAGGCGCGCGGTCTCGATCTTGCCGATCAGCGGGCCGACGAACTTGCGCTGCAGCAGCCAGGCGTCGAGCGCCTCGCGGAAGGCCGGGTCGCGGCGCTTGCGGTCGAACCACCACACGGCCAGCGCCGGGGCGACGATCAGCACGATCCACCAGTCGCGCACGAACAGGCCCAGCGCCAGCACCACCTGGGTGAACATCGGCAGTTCGGCGTCCAGGCTTTCGTACATCGCGCCGAACTGCGGCACCACGTAGCCGAGCAGGAACAGCAGGCTGGCGCCGACCATCAGCAGCAGGATCGCCGGATAGATCAGCGCATTGATCACCCGCCCCTGCAGCTGGCGGCTGCGTTCCAGGTAGTCGTCGAGCCGGGCCAGGGTTTCGTGCAGGTTGCCGCCGGCCTCGCCGGCGCGGACCATGTTGATGTAAAGGCGCGAAAACGTGCCGTGCTGGCGCTCCAGCGCCACCGACAGCGAGGTGCCGCCGCGCACCGCGTCGCGGATGTCGGCGACCGTGCTCTTGGCCGCCTCGTCCTCGGGCAGGTCGAGCAGGATGGTCAGGGCGCGGTCCAGCGGCTGGCCGGCGCCGAGCAGGGTCGACAGCTGCTGGGTGAACTGCACCAGCCGCGCGCCGGTGAACGGCTTGGGCTTGAACAGGCCCTTCCACGACGAAGCCGCGCCCGCCTCCGACGCCAGCTTGGCCTCGACCGGCAAATGCCCCTGCTCCTGCAGGCGCTGCACCACCTCGGTATTGCTCGCGGCCTCCATCTGGCCGTCGAGCAACTCGCCGCGCGCGTTGAGGGCTTTGTAGTGGTAGAGGGGCATGGCCGGGGAATCGGGAATGGAGAATGGGGAATCGGTTAAAGCAAAGGCCGCGGAACCTGGAGGATGGCGGAGACGGGACCACTTCGATTCCCGAATCCCGATTCCCCATTTCCGGCTTCAAGCATCCTCGGTCACCCGCAGCACTTCCTCGATCGTGGTCTGCCCGGCCAGCGCCTTGACGATGCCGTCCTCGTACATGGTGCGCATGCCGGCCTGGCGGGCGATCTGCTCGATCTCGCCCATGCCGGCGTGGCGCATCACCGCGCGGCGCAGTTCGTCGTTCATGACCAGGAATTCCATGATCGTGGTCCGGCCGAGGTAGCCCGACGGCGCCAGCGCCGAGCCGCGCGGGCGGTACAGGTAGATCTCGCCCTGCGGCTGGTAGCGGCGCAGGCCGAACTTGTCGATTTCCTCCGGCGAGGCCGGGTAGCGCTCGGCATGGGTCGGCTCCAGCCGGCGCACCAGGCGCTGGGCCAGGATGCCGTTGATGGTCGAGGTCAGCAGGTAGTCCTCGACCCCCATGTCGAGCAGGCGGGTGATGCCGCCGGCGGCGTTGTTGGTGTGCAGGGTGCTGAGCACCAGGTGGCCGGTCAGGGCCGACTGGATCGCGATCCGGCAGGTCTCCAGGTCGCGCATTTCGCCGATCATGATGATGTCCGGGTCCTGGCGGACGATCGAACGCAGCGCATGGGCGAAGTCCAGGCCGATCTGCGGCTTGGCCTGGATCTGGTTGATGCCTTCGATCTGGTATTCGACCGGATCTTCGACGGTGATGATCTTGACGTCGCTGGTGTTGAGCTTGCTCAGCGCGGTGTACAGGGTGGTGGTCTTGCCCGAGCCGGTCGGGCCGGTGACCAGCATGATCCCGTGCGGCTGGTCCAGCACCTTCTGGAACTGCGGCAGGAACTCGTCGGTGAAGCCGAGCTTGTAGAAGTCGAACACCACCGTTTCGCGGTCGAGCAGTCGCATCACCACCGACTCGCCGTGCGCGGTCGGCACGGTGCTGACGCGCAGGTCGAGCTCCTTGCCCTGCACCCGCAGCATGATCCGGCCGTCCTGCGGCAGGCGGCGCTCGGCGATGTTGAGCTTGGCCATGATCTTGATGCGGCTGATCACCGCCGCGGTCAGGTTGGCCGGCGGGCTCTCGCCCTCGGCCAGCACGCCGTCGATGCGGTAGCGCACTTTCAGCCGGTTTTCGAACGGTTCGATGTGGATGTCCGAGGCGCGCAGCTCGACCGCGCGCTGGATCACCAGGTTCACCAGCCGGATCACCGGCGCTTCCGAGGCCAGGTCGCGCAGGTGCTCGACGTCGTCCAGGTCGCCGGCGCCCTCGCCCTCGGCGGTCTCGACGATCGCGCCCATCGCGCTGCGGCCCTGCCCGTACCAGCGCTCGACCAGGTCGCCGACCTCCGAGCGCAGGCCGACCAGCGGCCGGATCTCGCGCCCGGTCGCCAGGCGCAGGGCGTCGACCTGGTAGGCGTCCTGCGGATCGGCCATCAGCACGTCGACCCGCGACTCGCTCTCGGCGACCGGGCAGACGGCGAACTGCTTCATGAATTTCGGCGTCAGGCTGACCCCTTCCGGGGGCAGCTCGGGCGCGTCCTTGACGTTGACCAGCGGCAGGCCGAGCACCGCGGCCACGGTCTCGGCGTGGTCGCGCTCGGACACCAGGCCGAGCCGGGCCAGCAAGGCCAGCAGGCTGCCGCCGGTCTCCTCCTGCAGACGCCGCGCCCGCGCCAGGTCGGGCTCCTTGAGCCGCCCCTTGGCCAGCAGCGCATCGACGATGCGCGCGTCGACCGCAGCCTGACCGTCTTCGGCCGTGCCGCCCCCGATCCCGCCGACGCTCGCGTCGGCACTGTTCACTACTGCGTTCACGTCACCCTCCTGCGCGTGAACCTTGGACTTTAGCAGCTTCGCCTGCGGTCTCTACCAGACCGCGCGCGACCGCTTCCGGTTCCCGGCCGACCTGTCCCACCGCGCGTTCGCACAGAGTGCGCGAGAGTTGTCGCACGAGTTCGGATTCAGGCGGCAAAGCACGATCGGACTGGACGGATCATCACATTTCCCATGCCTTCCGCATCGAACGGACACGCCGCCGACGCCGGATTCATGCTACGCCTTTCAGACCCTCGAAACCGCAACCGCAAGGCACATCGGGCGACCTGCGCCGACCTCGCCGATTGCCGCTCCGGCGAAGGCACCCCCGCGGGGCGAACCGGCTCGCCTTGAGCCGCATGCCTTGGCGGCGATCGGCGGTCAGGGCAGCGAACGCACGCCCCGCTCGGCCGGGCGACGTGCGGCGAGGCGGAGGCGGTGAGGAAGCAACACTTAGTGTTAGAAACCGAGAGCAGGACTTGCGGCCGGGGCGATTTCGGTCCAGGCCAAACACAGCGCCCCACGGCCGCCAGGACTCGCATCCCGCCGCGGAACCGCAGCTTGCGGCCGCATGAGCGCATCGCGGCACTCGATGACCGATGTTACGGGAACCGTCGTGACCCTCCCTATCCGCGCAGTTCCGGAAACAGCAAACGCCGAAAGAACAGGTCCATATCCGGATAGGCAGCCGCATCGCCCAATAGGAACTCCTGCCGCATGTGCTGCAACAACCGCCCTGCCCCGCCTAAGTCGGCGAGCAGGGCCGTCATCGGCTCCGGCTCTCCGCCGAACACGGTGAGGTCCGCATCCGCCCAGCCTCCGCACATCCGATCGGAGCTCGCCATCCGATATTCGATCGAGCCTAGCTCCGGCCGTGACATGAATTCACGGTAGCGATCCCACTCGAAAGGCACGACACACACGTCCACAAACCTCGCCTGGGCGAAGCAGTCGCCTGCGATCAACAGTCTTACCGCGCCGTCTCCATTGAAGCGCTTCGCCGCCGCTCGGAAAAACCACTCCGGCATGCGTGCGTGACCGTGGGCATTTCTCTCGAACGCCACGGCGATCCAGCCGCTGTCCCGGAACGGGAAATCGGACTTCCCCGGGCCGGTGAACACGCTGCCGAACGCGTCGGCAGACATCAGGTGTCGCGGCCTTCGAAATGAGGTCGACCCTGGCCCGAGCCGGCGCTTTCGTCGCCCGCCGCCGCGACCAAGGGTCGGGACCAGACGAAGCGCTCGGCTTCCAGGCGCAACCGGTCGCCGGACTG
The DNA here is from genome assembly GCF_019733395.1 of Lysobacter sp. BMK333-48F3. NCBI lineage: Bacteria > Pseudomonadati > Pseudomonadota > Gammaproteobacteria > Lysobacterales > Lysobacteraceae > Lysobacter > Lysobacter sp. BMK333-48F3. The sequence goes on from NZ_JAIHOO010000001.1 coordinate 543,169, forward strand.
GAGGCGCAACTCCAGCCCGAAGACACCGTCCTCGAGCGCGACAGGACCGATCATCTCGTGCACCGAAACGCTGAAACCCCAGGGCAGATCCCGATCCACCACCAATCGGCGCAGGCCTTCGGCGACCAGGGTCTTCGGCGAAGACGCGCCGTCGACGAAGCCGATGGCCGCCGTAGCGCCGGTCCAGTCCATCTCTATCCCAATCAGCACCCAGTCATGCACACACATTTGTGCGATAGGCATCGATTCGATCCTCACCTCTCGACGGTGGTCCTTTCGATCCGCCGAGTTATGCGCCGGCCTAGCGAAGACGGGCGCCTATTCGGGCGCCCGTCTTCGTTGCGAACCGATGCGAACGCCGGCTCAGCCCACCCACACCCGCGCGTTGCGGAACATCCGCAGCCACGGCGAGTCGCCGCTCCAGTCCTTCGGCGCCCAGCTGAAGTTGGCGCTGCGCAGGGTGCGCTCGGGGTGCGGCATGAGGATGGTGGCGCGGCCGTCGGCGCTGGTCAGGCCGGCGATGCCGTCGGGCGAGCCGTTGGGGTTGAGCGGATAGCGATCCGCGACGCGGCCGTCGCCGTCGACGTAGCGCAGCGAGACGTTGGCCGCGGCCTGGTCCAGGCCGCTGGCGAAGTCGGCGCGGCCTTCGCCGTGGGCGACCGCGACCGGGATCCGCGAACCGGCCATGCCGCGCAGGAACAGCGACGGCGACTCGACCACTTCCAGCAGGCCCAGGCGCGCTTCGAACTGCTCGCTGCGGTTGCGCAGGAACACCGGCCAATGCTCGGCGCCGGGCACGATCGGCTTGAGCTGGGCGAGCATCTGGCAGCCGTTGCAGACGCCGAGCGAGAAGCTGTCTTCGCGGGCGAAGAACGCGGCGAAGGCGTCGCGCAGCGCGCTGCGCTCGAGGATGCTGGTGGCCCAGCCGCGGCCCGCGCCGAGCACGTCGCCGTAGCTGAAGCCGCCGCAGGCGGCGAAGCCCTTGAAGTCTTCGAGCTGGAAGCGGCCGGCGATCAGGTCGCTCATGTGCACATCGAAGGCTTCGAAACCGGCCTGGTGGAACGCCGCCGCCATTTCGATCTGGCCGTTGACGCCCTGCTCGCGCAGGATCGCCACCTTGGGCCGCGCGCCAGTGTTGATGAAGGGCGCGGCGATGTCCTCGTTGGCGTCGAAGCCGAGCTTGGGCTTCAGCCCCGGGGCGTTGAAGTCGCGCGCGATCGCGCGCTCCTCGTCGGCGCAGTCGGGGTTGTCGCGCAGCTTCTGCAACGCGTGGCTGGTCGACCACCAGGCGTCGAACAGGTCTTCCCAGCGCCATTCGACCAGGACCTTGCCGTCCTCCTTGACCCGCACCGAGGCGGCGGTGGTCGGCTTGGCGATGCGCTGGGCGCAGTCGATCAGGCCGTGGCGGGCAACCAGGTCGGCGAACTCGGCGCGGTCCTCGTCGTGGATCTGCACGATCGCGCCCAGTTCTTCGTTGAACAGGGTGCGGAACGGATCCTCGCCCCAGCCGTCGAGGCTGATGTCCAGGCCCAGGCGCGAGCAGAACGCCATTTCCGCCAGGGTCGCGAACGCGCCGCCGTCGCTGCGGTCGTGGTAGGCCAGCAGCAGGCCGGCCTCGCGCGCGTCGCGGATCAGTTCGAAGAAGTCGCGCAGGCGCTGCGGGCTGTCGAGGTCCGGCACGCCGGTGTCGAAGCGCGCGCCCTCGCCCGGCACGCCGGCGAACGCCGGCAGGCCGTCGGCCGCGCCGGCTTCCGGATGGACCTGGGCCAGCACCGAGCCGCCGAGGCGCTGCTTGCCGGCGCCCAGGCCGATCAGCCACAGCTCGGTCTCGGCCTCGCGCGACAGCAGCGGGGTCAGTTGCTGGCGCACGTCGACCACCGGCGCGAACGCGCTGACGATCAGCGATACCGGCGACACCGACTTGTGCACGGCGGGATTCGGGACTTGGGACTCGGGACTCGCAACAGCCCCCGCTCCCTCTTGTCCTTCATCCGCCTGTCGAGTCCCGAGTCCCGAGTCCCGAGTCCCGAGCCACTGCGCCTGCATCGACAGCGAATCCTTGCCGACCGGGATGCTCAACTCGAGCTCCGGGCACAGCTCCAGGCCGACCGCCTTGACCGCATCGAACAACAGCGCGTCTTCGCCCGGATGCGAGGCCGCGGCCATCCAGTTCGCCGACAGCTTGATCCGGTTCAAGGACTCCACCGGCGCCGCGCACAGGTTGGTGATCGCTTCGCCGACCGCCATGCGCGCGGCCGCGGCCGTGTCGAGCAGGGCCAGCGGGGTGCGTTCGCCGATCGCCATCGCTTCGCCGACATGGCCGTCGAAGCCGCTGAGGGTGATCGCGCAATCGGCCAGCGGCAGCTGCCAGGGGCCGATCATCTGGTCGCGCGCGACCAGGCCGCCGACGGTGCGGTCGCCGATGGTGATCAGGAAGTTCTTCGCCGCCACGGTCGGATGCGCGAGCACGCGCAGGCCGGCCTGGTGCAGGTCCAGCCCGTCCCAGTTCAGCGCCGGCCACGGCGCCGCGGCCGGGTGGCGGGTGTCGCGGTGCATCTTCGGCGGCTTGCCGAACAGCACGTCCATCGGCAGGTCGATCGACCAGCCGGCATCGGCCTTGGCGCCGGCGCCGTAGACCGACTCGACCGTGGCGCCGTAACCGACCACCAGCCGCTCTTCGGCGGTGGCGTAGCCGACCACCGCGAACGGGCAGCGCTCGCGCTCGCAGATCGCGGCGAAATCGGCGACCCGGTCGGCCGGCAGGCCGAGCACGTAGCGCTCCTGCGATTCGTTGCACCACAACTGCATCGGCGACAGCGACGGGTCGTCGTTGGGCACGCGGTCCAGGTCGATCACGCCGCCCAGGCCGGAGTCGTGCAGCAGCTCGGGAATGGCGTTGGACAGGCCGCCGGCGCCGACGTCGTGGGCGCTGTCGATCGGATTGGCCTCGCCGAGCGCGACGCAGCGGTCGATCACTTCCTGGCAGCGCCGCTCCATTTCCGGGTTGTCGCGCTGGACGCTGGCGAAATCCAGTTCCTCGGCGCTGTCGCCGGAGGCGACCGAGCTGGCCGCGCCGCCGCCCAGGCCGATCAGCATCGACGGGCCACCGAGCACGATCACTGCATGGCCCGGCTTGAGGCCGAGCTTGGCCACCTGGACCCGGTCGATCGCGCCGAGGCCGCCGGCGAGCATGATCGGCTTGTCGTAGGCGCGGGCGATCTCGCCCTGGCCGAGCTCGAAGCTGCGGAAGTAGCCGGTCAGGTTCGGGCGGCCGAATTCGTTGTTGAACGCGGCCGCGCCGATCGGGCCGTCGAGCATGATTTCCAGCGCCGGGGCCATGCGCGGATTGAGCGCGCGCGGGCTTTCCCAGGGCTGCGGCAAGGTCGGGATGCGCAGGTGCGAGACGCTGAAGCCGCACAGGCCGGCCTTGGGCCGGCCGCCGCGGCCGGTCGCGCCCTCGTCGCGGATCTCGCCGCCGTTGCCGGTGCTGGCGCCGGGGAACGGCGCGATCGCGGTCGGGTGGTTATGGGTTTCGACCTTGATGCAGAACGCCGAAGGGATTTCCGCCTCGGCCGCATAGGCCTGGCTGCCCGGCTGCGGCCGGAACCGGCGCGCGGCATAGCCTTCCACCACCGCGGCGTTGTCGCTGTACGCCGAGAGGGTGTTCTCCGGCGTCTGCGCGTGGGTGTGCTTGATCATCTTGAACAGCGACAGCGACTGCTCGCGCCCGTCGACGGTCCAGGAGGCGTTGAAGATCTTGTGCCGGCAATGCTCGGAATTGGCCTGGGCGAACATCATCAGCTCGACGTCGGCCGGCTCGCGGCCGAGCGCGGCGTAGCGCTCGCGCAGGTAGGCGATCTCGTCGTCGGCCAGGGCCAGGCCGAGGCGGGCGTTGGCCGCTTCCAACTGGTCCAGCGGGATGCGCTCCAGTTCGCCGCGCGCCGGTACCGCGAACAGCGCCGCGGCATCGTCGCGGTCGTCCAGCAGCGACTGGGTCATCGGGTCGTGCAAGGCCTTGGCCAGCGCGCCCTGGGTGGCCGCATCGGCCGGCCAGCCGGACAGGTCATAGCGGGTGCCGCGTTCGACCCGCTTGACCGGCTGCCCGGCGCCGCGCAGCAGCTCGGTGGCCTTGCTCGCCCACGGCGACAGGGTGCCCAGGCGCGGGGTGACGTAGCGCGAGACCGCGCCGTCGGCGCGCACGGCGGCTTCCGGGGCGGCCTGGAGGATGCGGCGCAGGGTCGCATCGTCGGGCGCGGCGCCGGCCTCGGGCTCGACCCAGTACACGGGCCAGGCATCGAGCAGACGCACATCGGGGTGGATGATTTGCAGGCGGGCTTGAAGCCGATCGCGGCGGAACGAAGACAGGGCCGAAGGGCCCTCGAGGACGATCATGTCCGGGGAACCGTGCAACGCAGGGCCCGGTATTGTAACCAAAACGCCGCCCCGGCTCGGGCGGGCGGCATCGGCGGCCGCTTCGGCCGGCCCGGCCGGACCGATTGCCCTGGCCGGATGGCCGAAAGTCGGACCGGCCGGCCCGGGCCGGAGCCTGCCGCGGCCGGCCCTGCCCCTCCCGAGACGCCCCAGCCGCACAAACGACGACGCCGCCCGGAGGCGGCGTCGTGCGATGGCAGCGGCCCGGGCCGGTGTCGGCTTAGAGGCCGCCGGCCGGCGCCGCGACCGCGGCGGTGGGCTTGGCGCCGGCGGCGGCCGGCTTGTTGTCGGCGGCGATCTTGTCCAGGGTCTGGCGCAGCTGCGCCGGCGGCACGTAGCCGCCGACCTGGATGCCCTCGGCGGTGAGGATCATCGGGGTGCCGGTCAGGCCGGCGCGCTGGCCGACGTTGTACTGCTGGGTGACGCTGTTCTTGCAGTCCTTGTTGGGGACGTTCTGCTCGCTCTTGGCGTCGGTCAGGGCCTTGCGGCGGTCGGCCGCGCACCAGACCGACACCATCTTCTTGTAGTCCTCGCTGCCGATGCCCATGCGTGGGAACGCCAGGTACTCGATCGCGATGCCCTGGCGGTTGTACTCGGCGATCTCGCTGTGCAGCTTGCGGCAGTAGCCGCATTCGACGTCGGTGAAGATGGTGACGGTGTGCTTGGGGTTGGCCGGAGCGAACACGATGCGCTCGCTGGCCGGGATGGTCTTCAGCAGGTCCTTGCGCATGCCCGCCAGGCTGTCCTCGCTGAGGTTCTTCTTGGCCTGGGTGTCGAACAGCGCGCCGCCCGAACCGGGCAGGAACAGGTAGCGGCCGTCGTCGCTGATGTAGACCACCTGGCCCTGGGCCAGGGCCTCGCGGAAGCCCGGCATCGGCGCGGCGCCGACCTTGTCGATGGTGATGTTGGGGTTGAGCTGGCGGATCGCCTCGACCGCGCGCGCATCGGCGCTGCCGGCCTTGACCTCCGGCGCCTTGCCGGTCGGTGCGGCGGCGGCCGCATCGGCCTTGGCGGCCGGCTCAGCCTTGGCGGCGGCGCCCTGCGGCGCCTGGGCGCAGGCGGACAGGCTGATCGCGCCGAGCACGGCGAAAATGATGCGCTTCATCCATCGAATCCTTGGTTCAGAGGTCGGTCTTGGACCGCCCGACGGGAAATAGGTTCTGTCGATTGTGGCACGGGCGGCACCGCGTTCGCGGTTCCGCGATCGGATCGCCGCGCGAGTGGCGATGCCGGTCTCGGTTTGCCGGCGCGGGCCGCCCGTTGCGCCGAGTGTGCGCCGGGATCGGCGGGCGGGGGTGAATGCGCCGATGTGCGGGCGCTGGGGGGTGGCAGGCGGAACCCGGGTGCCCCCAGGGACGGAGGGGGTTAAGCGCGCTTAACCCCCTCCGTCCCTTTCGCGACACCTTTCGCGACAGGGTCGGACGGGCCCGGCCCGGCGCAGCGCGCCGGGCGTTCGCCAAGCCCAGGCGGCAGTGCCGCCTAAGCGGGCTTGGCTCACCCCCTCGGGTGATGTTTGGCGTGCAGGCGCTTGAGCTGTTCGCGCGCCACCAGGGTGTAGATCTGGGTGGTCGACAGCGAGCTGTGGCCGAGCAGCATCTGCAGCGCGCGCAGGTCGGCGCCGCGGTTGAGCAGGTGGGTGGCGAAGCTGTGGCGCAGGGCGTGCGGGCTGATCCGCGTCGGGTCGATGCCGGCGACGGCGGCGTAGCGCTTCACCAGGTGCCAGAACTCCTGCCGGCTCGGCGCCTCGCCGGACGTGCCGATGAACAAGGGCGCCAGGGCGCGCTTGCCGGCCAGTTGCGGGCGGGCCTGGTTGAGGTAGCGCTCCAGCCAGTGCTGGGCTTCCTCGCCCAGCGGCACCAGGCGCTCCTTGCTGCCCTTGCCGGTGACCCGCAACACGCCCTGGCGCAGGTTGACCGCGGTCGCCGGCAGGTTCACCAGTTCGCTGACGCGCAAGCCGGCGGCGTACATCAGCTCGAGCATGGCGCGGTCGCGCAGGCCCAGCGGCGCGTCCGCGTCGGGCGCCGCCAGCAGGGCGTCGATCTGGCTTTCCGCCAGCGCCTTGGTCAGCGAGCGCGGCAGCTTCGGCGGCTCCAGCAAAGCGGTCGGGTCGTCGCTGCGCAGGCCGCGGCGCAGGCGCCAGGCGTAGAACGCGCGCAGGGCCGACAGCAGGCGCGCATTGCTGCGCGGCGAATAGCCCTCGCGGGTGCGCCAGGCCAGATACTCGAACAAGGCGGCGCGATCGGCGCCGGCCAGGCCGCGCCCGTCGCGCCAACGCGCCAGGCCCTCCAGGTCGCGGCGATAGCTGTGCAGGGTCTGCTGCGCCAGGCCGTTCTCGGCCCAGATCGCATCCAGGAACCCGGCGATGTCGGCGTCGTCGCGCTCCTCCAGCGGGGGCAAGGCCATGGCCAGGCTGCGGCGGTCGGCGGGAGTGGCGGGCATGGGGGAAGCTTAAGGCGGGGAACGCGTGCAAAGAAACGAGCGACGAGTCCGATTGGCGCCTGCGTTTTCGCCGCGGCCCCGTTCCTGCGCACTCGTTATTCGCCGCAAGCCTTATCCTGCCGCGATGAGCGCAACCGACTCCGCCGCCCCGCCCCGCCCCGCCGCCCTGCTGCATTGGCGGCTGTTCTCGCTGTTCTACGACTTCTGGCCGGTGCTGGCGCTGTGGATGCTGATCGGCCTGGCGGTGGTGCTGGCCTACACCCTGGCCGGCCACGACACCCACGAGAACATCCGGCCGCTGACCGGCTGGTGGTGGCTGGAATGGAGCCTGTGCTGGCTGGCGGCCGGCGGCTACGCGACGCTGAGCTGGCGCCGCGGCGGCCAGACCCTGGGCATGCGGCCCTGGCGGTTGCGGGTGATCGGCGCCGACGGCGCGACCCCGGGCTGGAAGGCGCTGTGGATCCGCTATGCGGTCGGCACGCTCTCGCTGCTGGCCGGCGGGCTCGGCTTCTGGTGGGCGCTGTTCGACCGCGAGCGCCTGACCTGGCACGACCGCGCGAGTGGGACGCGGGTGCTGCGGATGCCGAAGCGGTAGTTGCGAGGGGACGGAGGGGATTAAGCGCGCGCGCTTAATCCCCTCCGTCCCTTACTCAGGCGGCAGTGCCGCTTGCGGCTTCGGGCGGCTATGCATTGGCTGGGAGTTGCGGCCCCGGCCCGGCGCAGCGCGCCGGGCGTTCGCCGAAAGCGCGAGCCAGTGGCTCGCCTCCGTCCCTTATTCAGGCGGCAGTGCCGCAGGCGGCTTCGGGCGGCTATGCGTGGGCCGGGAGGTTGCGGCCCCGGCCCGGCGCAGCGCGCCGGGCGTTCGCCGAGCCCAGGCGGCAGTGCCGCATGCGGCTTCGGGCGGCTATGCACTGGCTGGGAAGTTGCGGCCCCGGCCCGGCGCAGCGCGCCGGGCGTTCGCCGAAAGCGCGAGCCAGTGGCTCGCAAGCTTGCTTTCGGCTCACCCCGACCGACGTTTGAACAGGTAGGCGGAGACCGCCAGCATCACCACGGTCGGCATGGCGTAGGCCAGGCGGAAGTCGAAGTGGAACACCTTGGCCAGTTCGACGAACTGGGTCTGCAGTTGCCAGAACACCAGGGCGAACACGATGCCGATGAACAAGCGCTTGCCCAGGCCGCCGCTACGCAGGCTGCCGAACGCGAACGGCACCGCGGCCAGGCACAGGGTCAGCACGTTGAGCGGGTAGAACCAGCGGCCCCAGTAATGGGCCTCGAACTCGGCCGCATCCAGGTCGTTGCGTTCGCGGTCTTCGATCGCCTTGTGCAGGGCCTTGGCGCTGAGGTAGCGCGGGCGGTTGGTGCCGCTCATCAGCGCCGAGCTGTCGAGCTTGGACTCCCAGCGCTCCTGCGCGACCCGGGTCTGCTCGGCCGACTTGGCATGGAAGGTGGTGCGGGTGACGTCGCGCAGCAGCCAGCCGCCGGGACGGTGCTCGGCGATCTTGGCGATCGCGTACGAGGCCAGGCGGCCGTCGGCGCCGAACTGGTACAGGTTGACGTTGCGCAGCTCCAGCCAGCGGTCCTGGCCATTGCTGCGTTCCTGGCCCTGGCTGGCGCTGAGGATCACGTCGCCCTCGCGCGCCCACAGGCCGGAGTACTCGGCCACGACCTGATTGTTCGACTTGGCCGCCGACTTCAGCGCGTCGGCGCGGCGCTGGCCTTCCGGCGCCAGGGTCTCGCCGTTGACCACCATGACCAGGGTCAGCACCGCCAGCGCGCCGGCCACCGCCAGGCTGAGCCGGCGCCGCGACAGGCCAACCGCGCGCAGCACGGTCAGCTCTGAGGTCGAGGCCAACTGGCCCAGGGCCATCAGCGCGCCGATCACCGCGGCATAGGGGAACAGGCCGTAGGCGCGGCGCGGCACCGTCATCAGCATGTAGGCCAGGGCCTGCATCAGGCCGTAGCGGCCCTTGCCGATGTCGCCGAATTCGCCGACCAGGCTGAGCATGAAGTCCAGGCCCAGCAGCACCGCCCAGGTCAGCAGCACGGTGCCGAGCACGGCCCGGCCGACGTAGACGTCGTGGATCTTGGGGAAGGGCCTCATCGCGCCTTGCTCCGACGCGCGACGCGGCCGTCGCGCAGGTACAGCCAGGCCGACACCGCCAGCAGCGGCAAGGTCAGCCACCACAGGCCGAGGGCGCTGGGGATCTTGCCGTCCTCGATCCAGCCGGTGCCCATCATCATGAAGTTATTGCCGATCAGATAGGCCAGAAAACCCATCAGCACGCTGCCGTAGCGGGCCTGGCGCGGGGTGGTGCGGGCCAGCGGCACCGCCAGCAGGGCGAAGGCCAGGGCCAGCAGCGGCGGCGCGATGCGATAGTGCAGCTGCGCCGCGGCCTCGCGGCGCGGATCGGTCAGCAGCTGCGGGGTCGACATCATTTCCGGCAGCGAGGGGTCGTAGCGGTCCTCGCTGGCCGGCATCAGCACGTCGTTGCTGGCGTAGCGCATCAGCCGGTAGTCCAGGCCGCCGTCCATCGGCCCGTCGACCTCGAAGCCCTCGTCCAGGGTCAGGTAGCGGTCGCCGTTGGCGCGCACGGTCAGGTGGCCGCTCTTGGCGGTGGTCACGGTCTGCCGCTCGGGCTTGTTGCGGTAGATGAAGATGCGCTCGAAACGGCTGCCGTCGCCGGACATGGCGCCGACGTAGATCACCCCGTTGTCGTTAGGCAGGCCGGTGAAGGCGCCCGGCTCCAGGCCGGCCACGACCAGGCTGCGGCTGGCCTCGTTGATCATTTCGCGCGACACCCGGTCGGCCCAGGGGCCCAGCCACAGCGAGCAGGCGCCGACCACGGCCACGATCGGGCCGACCACGTACAGCAGCGGGCGCAGCAGGCGCTTGGGGCCGACGCCGATCGAGGCGATCACCGGCATTTCCGAGTCCCGGTACAGCCGGCCGATGCCCAGCATCAGGCCCAGCATCAGCGCCAGCGGCAGGATCAGCGGCAGCCACTTGATCAGCACCAGGCCCAGCTGCATCAGCATCAGGCCGGCCGGGACCTTGCCCTTGGCGATGTCCTCGAGCACGTCGGTGAAGGCACCGCCGACGCTCACGATCAGCAGCACCACCAGGGTCGCGAAGACGGCCTGGGCGAATTCGCCGGTCAGGTAACGGTCAAGCTTCTGCATGAGGCGTGGGGGCGCGCTTCGGGTTGGGCTTCGGCATCGGGCGGGCTTGCTTTAAACTCGGGGGTTCGTTCGATGGCCGGCCGGCCGACCTCGCCCCGATCCAGGGGCCGCCGATCGGCGCTGCGCCGGACGGCACCGGCTTCGGTCCTGGCCTCAGGCCCTTAGGCAAAGCCGGCCGATTGTACGAGACAACTCCTCTTTTCTGCTGGGAATCTGTTGGATGGCCCTCGAATTCGACCTGAACCGCGACACGCCCGCGGCCGCTCAAACCGATTGCGTCGTGGTAGGCGCCTTCGCCGACAAGACCCTGACCGCTGCCGCGCGAACGCTGGATGAAGTCAGCGGCGGACGCCTGACCGTGCTGCTGGAACGCGGCGACATCAGCGGCAAGACCGGCAAGACCGCCCTGCTCCACGACGTCCCCGGCATGGCCGCGCCGCGCGTGCTGGTGGTCGGCCTCGGCGAGCCGGGCAAGTTCGGCGTCGCCCAGTACCTCAAGGCGGTCGGCGACGCCGCCCGCGCGCTCAAGGCCGGCCCGGTCCAGCACGCCCTGCTGACCCTGACCGAAGAGCCGGTGCAGGGCCGCGACGCCGCCTGGGCGATCCGCCAGGCCGCGATCGCCGCCGACCACGCCTGCTACCGCTACACCGCCACCCTGGGCAAGAAGAAGGACGAGCCCGGCCTGCGCCAGCTCTCGCTCAGCGGCACCGACGCCGTCGCGCTGGCGCGCGGCCAGGCCATCGCCGCCGGCGTCGCCTTCGCCCGCGAGCTCGGCAACCTGCCGCCGAACATCTGCAACCCGGCCTACCTGGCGCAGCAGGCGCAGGAATTCGCCGACCGCTTCGACAACGCCTCCTGCGAGGTGCTCGACCGCGAACAGATGCAGGCGCTGGGCATGGGCTCGCTGCTCGCGGTCGCGCGCGGCTCGGCCAACCCGCCCAAGCTGATCGTGCTCAAGTACGACAACGGCGGCGACGCCAAGCCCTACGTGCTGGTCGGCAAGGGCATCACCTTCGACACCGGCGGCATCAACCTCAAGGTCCAGGGCGGCATCGAGGAGATGAAGTTCGACATGTGCGGCGCCGCCTCGGTGCTGGGCACGTTCGTGTCGGCGGTCGGCATGCAGTTGCCGATCAACCTGGTGGTGGTGGTGCCGGCGGTGGAGAACATGCCCGACGCCGACGCCTACCGTCCCTCCGACGTGCTCACCAGCATGTCCGGCAAGACCATCGAAGTCGGCAACACCGACGCCGAAGGCCGCCTGATCCTGTGCGACGCGCTGACCTACGCCCAGCGCTTCGAACCCAAGGCCCTGCTCGACGTGGCGACCCTGACCGGCGCCTGCGTGGTCGCGCTGGGCAAGTTCGCCACCGGCCTGATGAGCAAGGACGACGACCTTTCCGCCGAACTGCTGCAGGCCGGCGAACAGGTGTTCGACCGCGCCTGGCGCCTGCCGCTTTGGGACGAGTACCAGACCCAGCTCGAGTCCAGCTTCGCCGACGTCTACAACATCGGCGGCCGCTGGGCCGGCGCGATCACCGCCGGCTGCTTCCTGGCCCGCTTCACCGAAGGCCAGCGCTGGGCCCACCTGGACATCGCCGGCGTCTCCAACGAGGAAGGCAAGCGCGGCCTGGCCACCGGCCGCCCGGTGGGTCTGCTGTCGCAGTGGTTGCTGGATCAGGCCGGGATTTGAAGGTCGGAAGCCGGGAATGGGGAATAGGGAATCGGGAGTCGGCAACAGCGGTTTGCGCCGCTGCCGGTTCCCGCCCACTCCATTCCGGTTTTTTCCAGCTCCGGCTGTTTGCTTTTCGCTTCCGCTCGACCCATTCCCCATTCCCGATTCCCTATTCCCGGCCCCCAAATGCCCCGCGCCGACTTCTACCTGATCCAATCGCCGCGCTTCCGCGAGGAGCCGATGCGCTTGGTCTGCGAACTGGCGCGCAAGGCCCACGACGCCGGGCTGCCGACCCTGATCCTGGCGCGCAGCCCCGAGCAGGCCGAGCAACTCGACGACATGCTCTGGGACATGGGCGAGGACGCCTACATCCCGCACCAGATCGCCGGGCTGGACGAGGACGAGGAGGAAGCCGACGTGCTGATCGCCGCGCCCGAATCCGACCCCGCCCTGCGCCCGCTGGTGATCAACCTGCGCGACGCCCCGGTCGGCGAAGGCTTCGACCGGGTACTGGAAGTCGTCCCCGCCGACGACTCCGCGCGCGGCCCGCTGCGCGAACGCTGGAAGCAGTACCAGGCGCGCGGGCTGGCTTTGAATAAGCACGATATGTAAGAAGCGGGAATGGGGAATAGGGAATAGGGAATCGTCAAAGCCCTTCGCCGCCCCCTCCTGCGCTCTTGCTGTTGCCCTACCGACTCCCCATTCTCCATTCTCCATTCCCGGCCCCTATGTCCCTCGCCCCCAGCTACGACCCCAAACAGTTCGAAGCCCGCCTCTACGAACAGTGGGAAAGCAGCGGCGTATTCCAGCCGCGCGGCGAAGGTCCGGCGTACTCGATCCTGCTGCCGCCGCCGAACGTCACCGGCACCCTGCACATGGGCCATGCGTTCCAGCACACCCTGCAGGACGCGCTGATCCGCTACTACCGCATGCGCGGCTACGACACGCTGTGGCAGATGGGCACCGACCACGCCGGCATCGCCACCGAGATGGTGGTGGCGCGCAATCTCAGCCAGGAAGGCCTGACCCGCGACGGCCTGGGCCGCGACGGCTTCATCGAGAAGGTGTGGGAGTGGAAGGCGCATTCGGGCGGCACCATCGAACGGCAGATGCGCCGCCTCGGCGCCTCCGGCGATTGGACCCGCTCGGCCTTCACCATGGACCCGATGGCCTCGCAGGCGGTGATCGAGGCCTTCGTGCGCATGCACGAGCAAGGCCTGATCTACCGCGGCCAGCGCCTGGTCAACTGGGACCCGGTGCTGAAGACCGCGATCTCCGACCTGGAAGTGGTCAACGAAGAAGAAGACGGCTTCCTGTGGTCGATCAGCTACCCGCTGAGCGACGGCAGCGCCACGCTGACGGTCGCGACCACGCGCCCGGAAACCATGCTCGGCGATACCGCAGTGATGGTGCATCCGGACGATGAGCGCTATCAGCACCTGATCGGCAAGAGCGTGACCCTGCCGCTGACCGGGCGCGAGATCCCGGTCATCGCCGACGCCTACGTCGACCGCGAATTCGGCACCGGCGTGGTCAAGGTCACCCCGGCCCACGATTTCAACGACTACGCGGTCGGCCAGCGCCACGGCCTGCCGCTGATCAACATCTTCACCCCCGACGCGACCGTCAACGGCAACGCGCCGGAACGCTTCGTCGGCCTGGACCGCTACGAAGCGCGCAAGGTCGTGCTGGCCGAACTGGAAGCGCAGGGCCTGTTGGTGGAAACCAAGCCGCACAAGCTGCAGGTGCCGCGCGGCGACCGCACCGGCCAGGTGATCGAGCCCTATCTGACCGACCAGTGGTTCGTGCAGATGGACGGCCTGGCCAAGCGCGGCCTGGAACTGGTCGAACAGGGCCAGGTGCGCTTCGTTCCGGGCAACTGGATCAATACCTACCACCACTGGATGGAGAACATCCAGGACTGGTGCATCAGCCGCCAGCTGTGGTGGGGCCACCGCATCCCGGCCTGGTACGACGCCCAGGGCAAGTTCTACGTCGGCCGCGACGAAGCCGATGCGCGCGCCCGCGCCGGCCTCGGCGCCGACGTCGTCCTGACCCAGGACAGCGACGTGCTGGAAACCTGGTTCTCCTCCGGCCTGTGGCCGTTCAGCACCATGGGCTGGCCGGACCAGGCGACGATGGACGCGCGCGGCTTCGAGCGCTACCTGCCGACCTCGGTGCTGGTCACCGGCTTCGACATCATCTTCTTCTGGGTCGCGCGCATGATCATGCTGACCGACCATTTCACCGGCCAGGTCCCGTTCCGCGACGTGTACATCCACGGCCTGGTGCGCGACAAGGACGGGCAGAAGATGTCCAAGTCCAAGGGCAACGTGCTCGACCCGATCGACCTGATCGACGGCATCACCCTGGACGAGCTGGTCGCCAAGCGCACCACCGGCCTGATGCAGCCGAAGATGGCCGAGAAGATCGAGAAGAACACGCGCAAGGAGTTCCCCGAAGGCATCCCGGCCTTCGGCGCCGACGCGCTGCGCTTCACCATCGCCGCGCTCGCCACCCACGGCCGCGACATCAAGTTCGACCTCGGCCGCGCCGAGGGCTATAAGAACTTCTGCAACAAGCTGTGGAACGCGACCCGGTTCGTGCTGATGAACACCGACGGCGCCGGCTTCGCCGGCGCGCCGCAGCCGAAGACCGACGCCGAACGCTGGATCCTGGCCCAATTGGCCAAGGCCGCGGCCGAAGCCGAGACGCACCTGGCCGGCTACCGCTTCGACCTGCTGGCGCAGAGCCTGTACGAATTCGCCTGGAACGCGTTCTGCGACTGGTTCGTCGAGCTGGCCAAGCCGGCGCTGCAGGGCGAGGACCGCGCCGCCGCCGACAGCACCCGCCACACCCTGCTGTACGTGCTCGAGCGCCTGCTCTGCCTGTTGCACCCGCTGATTCCGTTCGTGACCGAGGAGCTGTGGCAGCAGGTCGCGCCCAAGCTCGGCGAGGCCGAATCCACGATCATGCTGCGCGCCTATCCGCAGGCGGCCGAATTCGGCGGCGACTACGCCGGCGCCGAGGCCGACGTGGAATGGCTCAAGGCGATGGTCTCGGCGCTGCGCAAGGTGCGCAGCGAGCTCAACGTCAAGCCGTCCGACCTGGTGCCGCTGCTGCTGGCCAAGGGCGACGCCAGCGACCGCGAGCGCAGCGCGCGCTTCGCCACCCAGCTCAAGTTCCTCAACAAGCTCGAGCGCATCGATTACATCGACGACGTGGCTTCGGCGCCGCCGGCCGCGCCGGCGGTGGTCGGCGAACTGACCCTGCTGGTGCCGCTGCCGGCGGAGAAGCTCGACGCCGAACGCGTGCGCCTGGACAAGGAACGCAAGCGGGTCGAGGGCGAGATCGGCAAGTGCCAGGGCAAGCTGGCCAGCGACACCTTCGTCCAGAACGCGCCGCCGGCGGTGGTCGAGCAGGAGCGCAAGCGCCTGGTCGACTGGACCACGATGCTGGAAGAGCTGGTCGCGCAGCGCGCCAAGCTGGACTGAGCGGCCGCTGCGGTCGCACAGGCGAAAAAGCCGCGGTCATGCCGCGGCTTTTTTGCGTCCGCGCGTTGCTCCTGTAGGAGCGGCGTGAGCCGCGACCACCGCAGCGACGGACGCGAGCGTGGCAGCCGGAGCGCGGATATCCGCGATTAGGGCAGGCAGAGCGGGAAGGGTCGGGGCTTCGGAAGGAGACGTGGTATTTCGTCGCTTCGGTTGTCGCGGCTCACGCCGCTCCTACAGGGGCAGCGTCGCGCTTTGCCGATCCCGAATCCCTAATCCCGTCCCTCGGGCAACAACTCGATCGCCATCACCAGCGCGTCCTCGCGGCCGCCGCGGGCCGGGTAGTAGCGCGGGCGGCGGCCGATCTCGTTGAAGCCTTCGCTGTGGTACAGGGCGATCGCGCCGGCGTTGGAGGGGCGCACTTCCAGGAACACCCGCTCGGCGCCGCGGCCGCGGGCGATCGTGACCAGGGCGCGCAGCAGCTTGCGGCCGAAGCCCAGCCCATGCGCTTCCGGGGCGACGCAGACGTTGAGCACGTGCGCCTCGCCGGCGGCCACGCTCATCAGGAAATAGCCGACGATGCGCTCGTCCTCGACCAGCACCCAGGCCGGGTAATCGGCGCGCAGGCAGTCGCGGAAGATGCCCGGGGTCCACGGGAATTCGTAGGCGCGGATCTCGATCGCATGGACCGCGTCGAGATCGTCTTCGCGCATCGGCCGCAGCGCGGCCGGGGCCGTGGGACGTTCCAGGTCCGAGGCCAGCGCGATCATCGCGGCGCGTTCCCGCGGCGCAGGGCGCGCAGTCGCGGCCACAGCGCGCGCTTGGCGGCCGGGTCGCCGCGCAGCGCGGCGACGTCGAACAGGGCCAGCACCGCCGCGTCGCCGGGCGCGCGGCGCGCGGCGCGCAGCAGGTTGCGCAGCAAGGGGCTGTCGGCGGTCGGCCGGGCCGGGTTCGCCGCAGCGGCGGCCGGGGCAAGCTCCGGCCTGGGCGCGGAAGCGCGCCCGGCGGTCGGCGCGACGGCCGGCGCCGGCTCGGCCTCGTCGCCGGCCAGGCTCAGCACGCTGTGGCCCATCGCCTGCAGCCACTCGCGCTGCTGCGCGCTCCACAGCCCGCTCATGGCGTACCGCCCTCGATCGGCGGCGGCGGCGGAATCCGGCGCACGCGGCGGTAGATCGCCTGCACCGGGCCGGACAACGCGTACGGGGCGAAGATCGCCAGCAGCACCCGCGGCGGGTCGATCGCGATCGCCACCACCACCGCCACCACCACCAGGATCGCCAGGAACGGCACCCGGTCGTTGCGCGGGCCGCTGCCCTTGAAGCTGACGTAGCGCATCCGGCTGACCATCAGCAGGCCGGCCAGCACGGTCACCGCCAGCGCGCCGTAGCGCAACTGCTCGCCGACCAGGCCGAAGCTGTGGCAGGTCCAGACGAAACTGGCGACCAGGCCGGCCGCGGCCGGGCTGGCCAGGCCGATGAACCAGCGCTTGTCGACCTGGCCGACCTGGGAATTGAACCGGGCCAGGCGCAGCGCGGCGCAGGCGGCGTAGAGGAAGGCGCCGACCCAGCCGATCTTGCCGGGGATGACGCCGTCGAGCTTGGTCGACTCCAGCGCCCAGTGGTACATCACCAGCGCCGGCGCCAGGCCGAAGCTGATCAGGTCGGCCAGCGAGTCGTACTGCACGCCGAACTCGCTCTGGGTGTTGGTCAGGCGCGCGACCCGGCCGTCGACGCCGTCGAGGATCGCGGCGATGAAGATCGCCACGCAGGCGTCGTCGAAACGGCCCTGGGTGGCGGCGATGATCGCGTAGAAGCCGGCGAACATGCCGCCGGTGGTGAACAGGTTGGGCAGCAGATAAATGCCGCGTCCGCGGGGGCGGGGCGTGTGATGGGGTTCCATACTGCGAAGTGTAGCGCTTGCCTGCATCCGGACAGGATGCTGCAATCGTAGCTTCCCCCCGCCCGATCGGCGTCTGCCGCCCCGTTCCGCCCGTTGCCCCGGAGCTCCGTCATGTCCCGCCCGACCCGTCCTTCCGCCCGCCGCGCCCTTCCGGCGCTGGGCTTCAGCGCCGCCCTGCTCGTCCTGCTGGCCGCCCCGGTCGCCGCCACCGAGCTGTACCAATGGAAGGACGCCAAGGGCGTCACCCATTACTCCGATTCGCCGCCGCCGAACCAGGCCGGGGTCAAGAACCGGGTGATCAAGAACCGCTCCGGCACCGCCGCCCAGACCGCCACCGCGGCCGACGCGCCGGCGGCCGAGAACCCGCAGTGCGTGACCGCGCGCGGCAACCTCAAGCAGTTGCAGAGCTCGCGCACGGTCGGGGTCGACGCCAACAAGGACGGCAAGCCGGACAACGTGCTCGACGCCCAGCAGCGCGCCGCCCAGGTCCAGTTGGCCGAAGCCGCGGTGCGCGCCTACTGCACCCAGCCGGCCGCGGCGCCGGCCACCGCCACCCCGGCCGCGTCGCGTCCGGCCGCCTCGCAGGGCGACGCCTGAGCGAGCCCCGCTGAGCGCCGGAGCCGCCCGGCGCGGCTTCGGCGCCCGCGCCGGGGTACAGGCCCCGGCCCGGTTCGCGAACGAGCCCGGCGCGCCGGCATGGCAAACTGTTCGCTTTCCCCATCCGCGAACCCCTGCCGATGCGCCTGTCGCAGTTCCATCTCCATACCAGCAAGGAAACCCCCGCCGAGGCCGAGATCGTCAGCCACAAGCTGATGCTCAAGGCCGGCATGATCCGCAAGCTCGCCGCCGGCCTGTACACCTGGTCGCCGCTGGGCCTGCGCGTGCTGCGCAAGGTCGAGCGCGCGGTGCGCGAGGAGATGAACGCCGCGGGCGCGATCGAAGTGCTGATGCCGGCGGTGCAGCCCAAGGAACTGTGGGAAGAGACCGGGCGCTGGGAGAAGTTCGGCGGCCAGTTGCTGAAGATGCAGGACCGCAAGGAGGCCTGGTACTGCTACGGGCCGACCCATGAAGAGGTCGTCACCGACTTCGCCCGCAACGAGCTGGCCAGCTACAAGCAGCTGCCAGTCAACTTCTACCAGATCCAGACCAAGTTCCGCGACGAAATCCGGCCGCGCTTCGGGGTGATGCGCGCGCGCGAGTTCCTGATGAAGGACGCCTACTCCTTCCACGTCAGCGACGAGGACCTGGGCCGCGAATACCGCAACATGTACGACACCTACGGCCGCATCTTCACCCGCCTGGGGCTGAAGTACCGCGCCGTGTTCGCCGACACCGGCGCGATCGGCGGCAGCGCCTCGCACGAGTTCCATGTCCTGGCCGACTCCGGCGAGGACGCGATCGCCTTCTCCGACGGTTCCGACTACGCCGCCAACGTCGAACTGGCCGAAGCGGTGGCGCCGGGCCCGCGCCCGGCCGCGGCCGAGGCGATGCGCAAGGTCGACACGCCGACCCAGAAGACCTGCGAGGACGTCGCCGCCCTGCTCGGCATCGAGCTGGCGCGCACGGTCAAGTCGGTCGCGATCGTCGGCGCCGACGCCGACGGCCAGGCGCAGTTCGCCCTGGCGCTGGTGCGCGGCGACCACGCGGTCAACGAGATCAAGCTGTCCAAGCTGGCCGGCCTGGCCGAGTACCGCCTGGCCAGCGAAGCCGAGATTCTCGAGCACCTCGGCGCCCAGCCGGGTTTCCTCGGCCCGGTCGCGCCGGCCAAGCCGGTGCGGGTGATCGCCGACCGCAGCGTCGCCGCGCTGGCCGACTTCGTGGTCGGCGCCAACGACAACGGCTACCACCTGGCCGGGGTCAACTGGGGCCGCGACCTGGCCGAACCGGCCGAGGTCGCCGACATCCGCAACGCGGTCGCCGGCGATCCGTCGCCCGACGGCCAGGGCACCCTCGGCATCGCCCGCGGCATCGAGGTCGGCCACGTGTTCCAGCTCGGCCGCAAGTACGCCGAAGCGATGAAGCTCAGCGTGCTCGACGAGACCGGCAAGGCCGCGACCCCGGCGATGGGCTGCTACGGCATCGGCGTGTCGCGGATCGTGGCAGCCGCGATCGAGCAGAACTTCGACGACGCCGGCATCGCCTGGCCGGAAGCGATGGCGCCGTGGCAGGCGGTGGTGTGCGTGATCAATCCCAAGAACGACGCCGCCGTCGCCGAGGCCGCGCAGGCGCTGTACCGCGACCTGCTCGCGGCCGGCGTCGACGCCGCGCTCGACGACCGCGGCCTGCGCCCGGGGGCGATGTTCGCCGACATGGAACTGATCGGCGTGCCGCACCGGGTGGTGGTGTCCGAGCGCGGCCTGGCCGCGGGCAGTTTCGAATACCGCCACCGCCGCGCCGCCGAGGCGGAGAATCTCGACCGCGCCGCGGTTCTGGCCCGGATCGCCGGCGCCTGAGGCGACGGTTGCCGATTACCCGCGCCGCGGCGCGGGTAATCCTCCGGCGCCGCCGCAGATAGCGTGCCGCGGCGCACCGGTAATGATGTTCGAAAATATGACGGCAGGCACGCTTTATCGCCCGCCCCGCCGCGCCGATTTTCGTCGCGGCGATGCCGCCGGCCTCGCCGCGCGGCCGCCGCGAAAGCGCCGCGCCCGCGAAAAAACCGATGATTCCGAACGCCGCTGGATTAACCGCTGCCGTTCGCACTAATCGTGCCAACCGACTGCGAATCCGCAAGCGAATATGTCGCGACCATCGGCACATTTACGCCCGGGGTATGTCCCTCTATTATGCTGGCCGCGCGCCAGGGACTGGCCGTATTCCGTCCATACTCCCGGAGGCTTCATGACGATCGATATTTCCTCGTTGTCCGCCAAAGAACTCGAATCCCTGATCAGCCAGGCCAAGAAGCGCAAGACCACGCTCAACAAGCGCAAGCCGCTTGCTGCGGTGCGCAAGAAAATCGCCCAGCTGATCAAGGCCGAGGGCTACACCGCCGAAGAACTGTTCGGCGCCGCGGCCGCGCCGCGCGCCGCCAAGGCCGGCCCCAAGGCCGCCAAGCCGGCCGCCGCCGGCGCGCGCAAGGCGCGCAAGCCGCTCGGCAAGGTCGCGCCGAAGTACCGCAACCCGGCCAATACCGGCGAAACCTGGACCGGCCGCGGCAAGCAGCCGCGCTGGCTGGCCGCCTATACCGCCGCAGGCCGCAAGCTCGACGATTTCCTGATCAAGTAACCGGCCTCGGCCACAGGCGCCGGCAGTAGCCGGCGTTTTCTATTGCGCCGGCGAAAATCGGCCGCGCCGCTGCCCGGGGGAGCGGCGCGGCGGATTCGGTCCGCCAGGGAATCGAAGCCGGCCGGATTCGGCCGGGGACGGAAGGCGGCCGGATCGGACCCCGGTGGAAGCCGGATCAGAGATTGCGCCGCGCCGGCAGCAGCAGATTGCCGAATATCAGCCCGGCGATCAGCGCCAGCAGGATATTGACCACCGCCAGTATCGCGTCCTGGCCGACGTGGACGTCCTGCTGCTGCAGCATGGTCAGCAGCCCGCGCAGGCTCACGCTGCCGGGCACCAGCAGGATGATTCCGGGCACCCGGATGATCGCGCCGGGCCGATTGCCCCAGCGCGCATAGGCGTTGCCCAGCGCGGTCATGACCAGCGCGGCGAGGAAAATCCCGGCCGGATTGCCCCAGGCCAGGCCGCCGAAACGCGAGATCAGATAACCGCCCGCGGCCGCCGCCATCACCTTGGGATAATCGCGGCGATCGGCGCGGAACAATACCGCGAAGGCATAGGCCGATACCGCCAGGCCGCACCACTCCACCCAGGAATCCTGCGGACGCCAGGCCCGCACCACCGGCTCCAGGCCGATCAGGTCGGCCAGGTACAGCCCGATCACCGTGCCCACCGCGAGTTTGACCACGGTGGTGACCGCGCCGGCGAAGCGCGCCGTGCCCGACACCAGGTGCTGGCTGGTCAGCTCGTTGACCGCATTGGTCAGCGCCATACCGGGCAGCAGCACGATCAGCGAGGCGATGATCACCGTGTTCTGGTTCAGCGGGGCGACGAAGTTGGCCGCCAGCACGGTCGCCGCGGCGGCGAACACGCCGGCGATCGCCTCCAGCGCCTCGCGCAGGCGCGGGCGCTGGCCGGAGAAGTCGACCAGCAGGCCGATCATCAGGCCGTTGACCGCGGCCACGCCGATGTCCAGCCACGGCAGGCGCAGCAGGCTGGCCACCGCGCCGGCGGCCAGGCCGTAGGCGATCACCTGCATCGCCCGCCAGCGCCGGGTGCGCGGCCGGTCCAGCGCCTCCAGGGCGGCATGGCCGGCGGCCAGGTCCAGCCGCCCGGCCATGACCTCTTCGGCGATGCGGTCGGTTTCGCTGAGCCGGTACAGATCGTTCTCGCCCGGCGGCAGGCGGATGACCCGGGTGGTGTCGCTGTCGCCCAGCGGCCGTTGCGGATCGCTGAAGGTCAGGATCAGCCCGGTCGGGTTGGACCAGGGTTCGCATTCCAGGCGCAGCTTCTGCGCCACCGCGGTCACCGCCGCCTCCAGGCGCTGGGCGGTGGTGCCGTAGCTGTGCAGGCGCTCGGCCAGCTCGACCACGAAGGCGATGCGGGCCGCGTAGCTGGTGGCGCTGAGCGGATGCGGGACGGACATAGCCGCGAAGCATCGCATGCGCGCGCGCCGCTGGGCAGACGCGGCGCCGGATCGGTGCATGCGGCAGTCAGGCGGACGCGGCCGGTCGCGGCGCAGCGCGTCCGGCATGCCGCGCTGCACTCGGCTCCGCACGCCCCCGCACGGCCGCACACCCGACACTCACCTGTCCGCTTCTAGCCTGTATTCTCCCGCCCGAGAGCCTATGACCGCACCGACCTCGCACGCGCCGGAAATCGCCGCCGACGGCCAAGCGCCTTCGCGCCTGCGCCTGTCCGGCTGCTGGACGCTGGAACATGCCCTGCGCATCGGCGAGGCGCTCAAGCACGCGCCGGAAGGCGCGACCGAGATCGACGCGCGCGGGGTCGAGCGCCTGGACTCGGTCGGCGTGCTGCAGCTGATGCGCTACGCGCGCCGCCACGAACTCGATTTCGACGCCGCGTTCTCCTTCCACGACAGCCACCGCGCCCTGGTCAGCGCGATCGAGGACGTCGCCGACGAGCGGCCGAAGAAGAAGCGCGAATACGGCTTCCAGGCCGCGCTGGCGCGGCTCGGCTTCGCGGTCACCGACAACTGGAAGGAAGTGCTGGCCCTGGTCGCCTTCTTCGGCGAAACCCTGGTCAAGATGCTGCGGCTGTTCAAGAGCCCGGGGCGCTTCCGGCCGACCGCGACCGTCCACCACATGGAGCAGGTCGGCCTCGACGCGGTGCCGCTGATCGCCCTACTGTGCTACCTGGTCGGCGCGGTGGTGGCCTTCCTCGGCTCGACCATCCTCAAGGACTTCGGCGCGACCATCTTCGTGGTCGAACTGGTCAGCATCGCCTTCCTGCGCGAGTTCGGCGTGCTGCTGACCGCGATCGTGCTGGCCGGCCGCACCGCCAGCGCCTTCACCGCGCAGATCGGCGCGATGGTCAGCCGCGAGGAGGTCGACGCGATCCGCACCCTGGGCATGGACCCGATCGACCTGCTGGTGATCCCGCGCGTGCTGGCGCTGCTGGTGATGCTGCCCCTGCTGACCTTCATCGCCATGGTCGCCGGCCTGCTCGGCGGCCTCACCGTCGGCGCCTACGGCCTGGACATCCCGCCGCAGCAGTACCTGGCGCGGATGCACGACACCATGCAGCTGCGCCACTTCCTGGTCGGCATGAGCAAGGCCCCGGTGTTCGCCCTGCTGATCAGCCTGATCGGCTGCCTGGAAGGCCTGCAGGTCAAGGGCACCGCGCAATCGGTCGGCGAACGCACCACCTCCAGCGTGGTCCAGGCGATCTCGCTGGTGATCGTGCTCGACGCGTTCTTCGCGATCTGGTTCATGGAGATGGGCTGGTGAGGCCGGGAATGGGGAATCGGGAATCGGGAATCGGCGAAAAGCGCGCCTCGCCCGCGTTCCTGCACGTCGCGAGGTACTCGCTGTGACGATTCCCGATTCCCGTTTCCCGATTCCCGGCGAAGCCGGCGACGACGTGATCATCCGCATCCGCGGCCTGGTCAACCAGTTCGGCGAACAGCGCGTGCACGACGGGCTGGACCTGGACGTGCGCCGCGGCGAGATCATCGGCGTGGTCGGCGGCTCGGGCACCGGCAAGTCGGTGATGATGCGCTCCATCCTCGGCCTGCGCCGGCCCGACGCCGGCGAGATCGAGGTGCTCGGCATCGACGCGCGCACCCCCGATCCGCGCCTGCGCCGCGAGATCGAACGCAATACCGGGGTGCTGTTCCAGGACGGCGCGCTGTTCTCCTCGCTGACCGTCGGCGAGAACGTGCAGGTGCCGCTCAAGGAGTACCACGGCGAACTGCCCGACTCGCTGCGCTACGAACTGGCCCTGCTCAAGGTCAAGCTGTCGGGGTTGCCGGCCGATGCGATCGACAAGCTGCCCTCGCAATTGTCCGGCGGCATGCGCAAGCGCGCCGGCCTGGCGCGCGCGCTGGCGCTGGACCCGCCGCTGCTGTTCCTCGACGAGCCCACCGCCGGCCTCGACCCGATCGGCGCGGCCGCCTTCGACCGCCTGATCCGCACCCTGCAGCAGGCGCTGGGCCTGACCGTGTTCCTGATCACCCACGACCTCGACACCCTGTACGCGATCTGCGACCGGATCGCGGTGCTCGCCGACAAGAAGGTGGTCGCCTGCGCGCCGATCGAGGAGGTCGAGCGGCTCGACCATCCCTGGGTGCAGGAGTACTTCCACGGCCCGCGCGCGCGCGCCGCCCAGGTCGCGCGCGAGCGCAACCTCCGCGACGCCGACCCGGCCGGCGCATGAGCGGCTGGCCCCTCGACCCGGCGCAACTGCCGAGCCTGGCCGCCTGGGGCGTGCTGTGCCTGGCCGCGGCCCTGCTGTGGTGGCCGCGCGCACATACGCTCAGCGCGGCCCTGCTCGCCGCTGCGGTCGGCGCCGGCTTCGCCCTGGGCCTGCTCGCGCTGCCGGCGCTGGCCGCCTTCGCCCTGCTCGGCCTGGCCGCCTGGCTGGTGCGGCCGGCGCGGGCCCGGCCGGCGCGGATCGCCGGCCACACGCTGTTCGTCGTGGTCGCGTTCGCGCTCGGCCTGCACCTGATGCCGGGCTTCCACAACCCGCAACTGGCCGACGGCCTGCAGCTCAGCGCCGGCGCCGCGCCGATGTCGCTGTACCTCAACTTCGACAAGCCGCTGGCCGGGTTCTGGCTGCTGCTGTGCTGGATCGGCGCCAGCGCCCGCCACAAAGGCGGCGGCGATGTCGCCGCGCCGGCGCATTCGCCGCTGCTCGGCGCCGGTGCGGGCGCGGTCCTGGGCGCCGGCGCGATCGGCGCGGGCGCCGCCGCCCTCGCCTGCCTGGGCCTGGCCCTGCTGCTGGGGGTGGTGGCCTGGGCGCCGAAATGGCCGGCTTTCGCCCCGCTGTGGGCGGCCAACAACCTGCTGCTGGTGGCGCTGACCGAAGAAGCGATGTTCCGCGGCTATCTGCAGCAGGCGCTGCAGCAACGCTGGCGCGCGCTGCGCCACGGCGACGCCCTGGCGATCGCGGTGTCGGCGCTGGCCTTCGGCCTGGTCCATGCCGGCGGCGGCGCGCGCTGGGTGCTGCTGGCGACCCTGGCCGGGCTGGCCTATGGCTGGGCCTACCGCCGCGGCGGCCTGTTGGGCGCGGTGTTGGCCCACTTCGGGCTGAACTTCATTCATTTCACCGCGTTTACCTATCCCATGCTGGCATGATGCCGGCCAAAGCGGCGGCGACGCCCAGTCGCACTGAAGGTGCCTGATGGAAACCAAGGCCAATTACGTCCTGATCGGCGCGTTCACGATCCTCGTGACGCTGTTCCTGCTGCTGTTCGCGTTGTGGGCGGCGAAGTACTCCTCCGAACGCAGTTGGCGCGAGTACGCGGTGATCTTCAACGAGCCGGTGACCGGCCTGTCCGAAGGCAGCACCGTGCAATACAACGGCATCTCGGTCGGCACCGTGCAGCAGCTGAGCCTGGCCCCGGACGACCCGCGCCGGGTCATCGCCAAGCTGCGCCTGCAGGCCGACGCGCCGATCAAGACCGACACCCGCGCCAAGCTGTCGATGACCGGCATCACCGGCAGCCCGATCATCCAGCTCACCGGCGGCAGCCCGAACAGCCCGGCCCTGGCCGACGCCGAGCGCGGCAGCGAGATCCCGATCATCCAGACCGAGGCCTCGGCGCTGCAGAACATCGCCGACACCGCCAACCGCCTGGTCGCGCGCCTGGACCAGGTGCTCAGCGACGAGAACGTCCAGCACGTGTCCAAGACCCTGGCCAACATCGAGACCCTGACCGGCTCGATCGCCGACCAGCGCGACGACCTGCGCGCGCTGATCGCCAACGCGCGCAAGTCCAGCGAGCAGCTCAGCGCGACCCTGGACACCACCAACCGCGCGGTCGAGACCGTCGACCGCGAGATCGCCGGCAAGCTGCCGGGAATCGTCTCCAAGCTCGACAGCACCCTGACCAAGCTCGATTCGGCCGCCACCGGCGCCAACGGCATCCTCAACGACAACCGCGCCGCGATCAGCAGCTTCGCCAACGACGGCCTGGCCCAGCTCGGCCCGACCCTGGCCGAGTTGCGCGTGCTGGTGCGCGACCTGCGCCGGATCAGCGATCGTCTCGACAGCAACCCGACCCGCTACCTGCTCGGTCGCGACGCCACCAAGGAATTCGAACCGGAGCCGGCCGCCCGATGATCCGCATCCCGACCCTGACCCCGTCCGCCGCGCGCCGCCCGGCGCCGTTGCGCGCGCTCGCCGCCGCGCTGTTCGCCGTCGCCCTGCTCGGCGGCTGCTCGATCCTCGACGAGAAGCCGAAGAACCCGACCACCCAGTACGCGCCGGATCCGCGCGTGCCGGACGACCCGGCCTGGCCGCAGGCCGACTGGCAACTGTCGCTGACCGCGCCGACCGCCGCGCGCATGATCGACAGCCTGCGCATCGCGGTGCGCCCCAACGGCGACGAGTTCCAGGTCTACAAGGGCGCGGCCTGGGCCAAGCTGCCCAGCGCGATGATCGAGGACGCCTTGCTGCGCACCCTGGAAGACTCCGGCAAGATCGCCGCGGTCGCGCGCCAGGGCAGCGGCATCGGCGCCGACTACAAGCTGGTGCTGGACTTGCGCCGGTTCGAATCCGACTACGCCGGCCAGGCGCTGCCGTCGGCGGTGATCGAGCTCAACGCCAAGCTGCTGCACAACGCCGACCAGAAAGTGGTCGCGCAACGCACCTTCCTGCAATCGACCCCGTCCGCGAGCACCCAGGTCGGCGACGTGGTCGCCGCGTTCGAGCGCTCGCTGACCGCGACCACCGGCGAGTTGGCCGGCTGGACCTTGAGTTCGGGCGAAGCGCACGAGAAGGCCGCGCACAAGCGCTGAGGCGAGAAGCGAGCGCGCAGGAAACAGGAACGAGTAATCGGCTCTACTTAACCACTCGTTCCCCTCCACTCGTTCCCGCCTTTCGCCGGCCGAATCCAGCGGAACGTCAGATTGATCCGTTCGCCCACCGGCCGCGCCGTGCGCGGCAAGGCATGGCGGTAATTGGCCTGGGTCGCTCCGGCCATCACCAGCAGGCTGCCGTGGCCGAGTTCGAGCGCGCCCTTGAGGCCGTCGCGGCGGCGGTGCTTGAGCGCGAACCGGCGCGTCGCGCCCAGGCTCAGCGAAGCGATGACCGGCGCCGGTCCGAGTTCGGGTTCGTCGTCGCTGTGCCAGCCCATCGCATCGCGACCGTCGCGGTAGCGATTGGCCAGCACGCTGTTGAAGGCCACGCCGAGCTCCTCGCTCAATCGCGACCGCAGCGACGCCAGCGCCGGCGGCCAAGGCCGCGGCTCGAACAGCGCGCCGGAATAGCGATAGCGCGCCTCGGCGTCGCCGATCCAACTGCTCAGCCGCGGCGAATCGTGCTCGCGCCCGAACAAGCGGATCCGGTGCACTTCCCAATCGATCTCCTCGCGCAAGGCCGCGAACAGCGCGTCGGCCGGCTCGCGCGCCAACCAGTGCGAATCGAAGCTCAGTTCGGCGTCTTCCAGCGGCAGTCGTTGCAGGGTCATGAACCACGCTAGCACGCGGCCGGCGCGCGCCGCGTTCCGGATCCTGCGCCGCCGCGGGCGGGCGCCTTGCATACGCCGTCCGCCGCCCGGGCCGCGGACGCCCGCAGGCTCGCGCCTGAAACCGCATTCAAGCCGTTTTAAACGCGACGCCGGCCGCGGGCCGCGGGATCCGCGCCGTCCCGGCTTGGCGCTGCCGGCGCAAACCCGCGACAATGGCGTATTGCACGCCAGAGTCCCGCCAGCATGAGCGAACAGCCGATCGACACGGTCCAGCCGTCCGACACGCCAGCCATCGAAATCGAACGCGACGTCATGGAGTACGACGTCGTCACCGTCGGCGCCGGTCCCGCCGGCCTGTCCTTCGCCATCCGGCTCAAGCAGCTCAATCCCGAGATCTCGGTCTGCGTGATCGAGAAGTCGAGCACCATCGGCGCGCACATCCTGTCCGGCGCGGTCATCGAGACCGGCCCGCTCGACGCGCTGCTGCCGAACTGGCGCGACAATCCGCCGCCGATCTGCGTGCCCGCGACCGAGGACGAGTTCTGGCTGCTCAGCAAGACCGGCGGGCGCAAGCTGCCGGTGCCGCCGGGCATGAACAACCACGGCAACGTGATCGTCAGCCTCGGCGCGATGTGCGCCTGGCTGGCGCCGCAGGCCGAGGCGCTGGGGGTCGAGATCTATCCCGGCTTCGCCGCCGCCGAAACCCTGCACGACGCCGACGGCCGCGTCGCCGGCGTGCGCATCGGCGACATGGGCGTCGCCAAGGACGGCAGCCACAAGCCCGGCTTCACCGCCGGCATCGACATCCGCGCCAAGGTCACCGTGTTCGCCGAAGGCGCGCGCGGCCACCTGACCAAGCGCCTGATCAAGCGCTTCAAGCTCGACGCCGACAGCGACCCGCAGGGCTATTCGATCGGCATCAAGGAACTGTGGCAGGTGCCCGAAGACCGGGTCACCCCGGGCAAGATCGTGCACAGCTTCGGCTGGCCGGCCGACAGCCATACCTACGGCGGCAGCTTCCTGTACCACCTGGACAAGGGCCGGATCGCGCTGGGCTACGTCAGCGGCCTGGATTACCGCGACCCGGACTACAAGCCCTGGGAAGCGTTCCAGCAATGGAAGAACCACCCGATGGTCAAGCCGCTGCTGGACGGCGGCAACCTGGTCTCCGCCGGCGCGCGCGCGATCGTCACCGGCGGCTTCCAGTCGTTGCCGAAGCTGGAAATGCCCGGCGCGCTGCTGATCGGCGACACCGCCGGCCTGCTCAACGTGCCCAAGATCAAGGGCACCCACCAGGCGATCCGCAGCGGCATGCTCGCCGCCGAGCACCTGGCCGGCGCGGAACTGTCGCCGCAGGGCTTCGACGCCAAGCTGCGCGGCTCCGAGGTGATGAGCGAGCTGAAGAAAGTCCGCAACATCAAGCCGGGCTTCAAGCGCGGACTGTGGTTCGGCATGCTCAACGCGGCCTGGGAAACCCTGACCGGCGGCGCTTCGCCGTGGACGCTGAAGAACAAGCCCGACTGGTCCTCGCTGCAGAAGCTCGGCGAGGCCGAACAGCCCAAGCGCGATTACCTGGAGCGCAGCCTGGTCCCGCGCGACCGCCTGGCCGCGGTGTACTTCGCCGCGACCGAGCACGACGAAGACCAGCCGGTGCACCTCAAGGTCGCCGACACCAACGTCTGCGTGACCCGCTGCGCCGAGGAATACGGCAACCCCTGCACCCGCTTCTGCCCGGCCGGCGTGTACGAAATCGTCGAAGAAGCCGGCGCCAAGCGCCTGCAGATCAACGCCGCCAACTGCGTGCACTGCAAGACCTGCGACATCAAGGACCCGTACGAGATCATCAACTGGGTCACCCCGGAAGGCGGCTCGGGGCCGAACTACCAGAACCTTTGAGCGCAGCGGCGGCCGAGCGTCGCCGCGCCGCCCGGAACCGAACGGCGCGATCGATCCGACCGCGCCGTTCGCGTTTTCGGCGCGCGCCGGGTTGCGCCGGATCGCAACCTGCGCCCGGCGCGATGCCCACGGCGCAAAAAAAGACACCGCGCGCAGGCTGCGCGCGGTGTCCCTCAGAGCGCTCGGTTACCGCCCGCGCCGCTTTACTTCCAGTGGAAGGTCCACTGCTGGTTCAAGCCGCGATGGCAGTCCCACATGTGCACCCGCGAGCCGTTGTACTGGCCGTAGCCCGGATCGTCGATGCAGCGGTCGCTCAGCCGGCTGCGGATTTCGCCGCGCAAGGCCCAGGACTGGTGCGCCAGACCGTTGCACGACCACATCCGCACGCTGGCGCCATTGTCCGAACGCCCGTCGGCGACTTCCAGGCAGTTGCCGCCGTAGCCCAGCAGCTGGCCGCCCGGCCCCAGACGCCATTTCTGGTTCGCCGCGCCGCTGCAGTCCCACAATTGCACCGGCGTGCCCGGCCAGGTGCCGCTTCCGGCCACATCCAGGCACTTGCCGTCCTTGCCCTTGATCTCGCCGGTCGCCGGGTTGTACGCCCAGGTCTGATGAGCGCCGTTGCTGCTGTCCCAGATCTGCACCCGGTTGCCGTTCGCCGATGAACCTGCGATCAGATCGAGTACGCGCCCGCCGTTGGCGACGATCGCGATCGAATTGAAGTACCAGGCCTGGTTGCTGGTCCCGTTGGCGTCCCACAGCTGCAGTTGGGATCCGTTGGCGGTGCCGTAGGCCACGATGTCCAGCACCCGACCGCTGGCGACGCCGGCGATAGCGGCCAGATTGTTGGCGAACGACCACTGCTGGTGCGTCTCGCCGCTGCAGTCCCAAACCTGGATCGCGGAGCCGGCGCTGGAGGACTTGCCGCGCACGTCGAAACACTTGCCGCCGACGCCCACGATCCAACCGGCGCGCGGCATGTCCGCGATCGCGGTCGCGCGGAAGGTCGCGATGATCGGCATGGTCTGCGCCAGCGCGCGCGCGTTGTCGGCCCAGTCGGCCACGCCGCAAGGCTGACCGCCGCAGAAGGTGATGCGCGGATTGGAGAACGCCAGATAGCCCGGCTGGCCCGAGTCGCCGTACGCCATGATGGTGTGGAACGACACCGGGCTGCTCTGCTTGTGCCCGAACGCGTAGGCGAACGCGCCATACTGCAGCGTGCCGCTCGAACTGGCGGTGGCGCGGTCGTGCTGCGCGCCCATGTTGTGGCCCATCTCGTGAGCCAGGGTGTCGTCGCTGCAGAAATACGTGGTGCCGCCGCTGCCCGCGTCGCGGCCGTCGCTGACCACCGAATAGCCGTTGCCGGCGTCGGCCGCGCTGATGGCGCGTTGGCCGCCGCCGATCAGCCAGGCGATGCCGCAGCCGCTGTTTTCCGGCTCGTTGAACTTGCGCACCAGCGACACCAGATCGGCGCCGTATTGATCGCGCGCGGCGCGCAAGGCGTTGAACGCCGGATCCACCGGCACCGTGCGGGTGCCGGTCAGGGCTTCCAGGGTATCGCCGTTGTCGGTGTTGTCGGCGTAGTTCACCTGCACGGTGTGCACCAACCGCACTCGCGCGTCGAGCTGGCTGTTGCGATAGCCGTTGTTGGCGACCTCGACCAGATAGTTCAACCGGGTCACCGCTTGCGAACTGCCGCCCAGGCCGGCGGCGAAGCCGTTGGTGTAGCCGAGCACGACGTCGATGGTGGTCGAACCGACCGCGGCGGCGGCCGAGGCGGTCGGCGCGCCGGCGGCGACCGGCGCCGACGACGCCCCTGCCGCCGCCTTGGGCGGCAGCAGGTAGTCGGGCTTGCTCGGCCGGGTCGCGCTGTTGTCGATCTGGGCGATCTTGGTCGGGTCGGTTTCCACCAGCCAGGCTTGGCCGTCGCGCAGGGTCAGCCGCAGCGGCGCCTTGCCCGGTTGGGCGATGCGGCCGAACGCGGCGCGGTCGCCGAAGGTGATGATGGCCTGGTCGGCCGCGGCGCCGTGTTCGAGTTGGCCGACCCAGGTCCAGTCGCCGGAGGCGTGCTCGACATGGCGCTGGTAGCGGAATTGCAGCTTTTCGCCCGTGGGCGCGGTCAGGCTGAGCCGGCCGCCGACGATCGCGGCGATCGCGTGCGCTTCGCTGAGGTCGGCGCGATGCCAGGTATAGGCGCCGTCGCGGACCGCCGGTACCTGCCTTGGATAGGCGACCAGATCGCCGCGGTCGGGCAGCTTGGCGAAGCCCTGTCCCGATACCCGCGGGGCGGGCAAGCGCCAGGGCGCGGTACGGTAGGCGCGGGCGGTAGCCGACGCGGATGCCGGCGCGCCGTCGGCCGCGGCGGCCTGCGTTTGGGCCGAAGCGGCCGTATTCCGACCGGAGTCGGAGGACGAACAGCCGGCCACGAACAAGGCCAGCATCCCCAGAGAAAACCACTTGCGCATTGCGAACCGACCGGAAAAGAACAGCGAGCCATCCTGCATGGCCGGTTCATACACTTCAATGACCGCTCGTGCGGCCCGCCACGCTGAATGCGATGAATGTCTCAATTCGCACTCAGCGTCGCGGCGCGTGATCGGCGCGACCCGCGTATTCGGCCGTTCAGGCGGCCAGCAGGGGCACGCCGGTCTTGGTCCGCAGTTCGTCTTCGTTCACCCCCGGCGCGGCTTCGACCAGGACCAGGC
This sequence comes from Lysobacter sp. BMK333-48F3, assembly GCF_019733395.1. NCBI lineage: Bacteria > Pseudomonadati > Pseudomonadota > Gammaproteobacteria > Lysobacterales > Lysobacteraceae > Lysobacter > Lysobacter sp. BMK333-48F3. The sequence goes on from NZ_JAIHOO010000001.1 coordinate 575,044, forward strand.
CGCGCTCGGTCACGTCCATGACCGCCAGCTCGGTGATGATCCGGTTGACCACGCCCAGGCCGGTCAGCGGCAGGGTGCACTCGGGCAGGATCTTGTGTTCGCCGTTCTTGGCGGTGTGCTCCATCAGCACCACCACCCGCTTGACCCCGGCGACCAGGTCCATCGCCCCGCCCATGCCCTTGACCATCTTGCCGGGCACCATCCAGTTGGCCAGGTCGCCCTTGCCGGTGACCTGCATCGCGCCGAGGATCGCCAGGTCGATATGGCCGCCGCGGATCATCGCGAAGCTGTCGTGGCTGCCGAAATAGCTGGCGCCGGGGCGCGCGGTGACGGTCTGCTTGCCGGCGTTGATGAGGTCGGCGTCGACTTCGTCCTCGCTCGGGAACGGGCCGATGCCGAGCAGGCCGTTCTCGGACTGCAGCCACACGTCCATGCCCTCGGGAATGAAGTTGGCCACCAGGGTCGGCAGACCGATGCCGAGATTGACGTAAGCGCCGTCGGTGAGTTCCTGCGCGGCGCGCTGCGCCATTTGATCGCGGGTCCAGGGCATGGGGATTCGTCTCTGTATTGAGGTCGAGCCTGCGGCGGTGCCGCGAAGCGTCGATGGTTTTCAGGAACGAGTGAAGAGGAAACAGGAACGAGTGGCGGCCAGAGGCTCGACTCGTTCCTCGTTACTTCCGACTCGTTGCTCGCTTCTGCGGCCGCTCAGCCGGCCCGCACCGTGCGCTGTTCGATGCGCTTCTCGGGCGTGGCATTGACCACGATGCGGTCGACGTAGATGCCCGGCAGATGCACTTGGTCGGGGTCGAGCTGGCCGATCTCGACCAGTTCCTCGACCTCGGCGATGCAGACCTTGCCGGCCATCGCGCAGGCCGGATTGAAATTGCGCGCGGTCTTGCGGAACACCAGGTTGCCGGCCTTGTCGGCCTTCCACGCCTTGACCAGCGAGACGTCGGCCTTGAGCGCGGTTTCCATCACGTAATGGTGGCCGTCGAACTCGCGGGTTTCCTTGCCCTCGGCCACCACCGTGCCGTAGCCGGTGCGGGTGAAGAAGGCCGGAATGCCGGCGCCGCCGGCGCGCAGGCGCTCGGCCAGGGTGCCCTGCGGATTGAACTCGAGCTCGAGTTCGCCGGACAGGAACTGGCGCTCGAACTCCTTGTTCTCGCCGACGTAGGACGAAATCATCTTCTTGATCTGGCGCGTTTCCAGCAGCAGGCCGAGGCCGAAACCGTCGACGCCGGCGTTGTTGGAGATCGCGGTCAGGCCCTTGGCGCCGCTGTCGCGCAGCGCGCCGATCAGCGCCTCGGGAATGCCGCACAGGCCGAAGCCGCCGACGGCCAGGGTCTGCCCGTCGGCCACTACGCCCTGCAGGGCGGTCTGCGCGTCGGGGTACAGCTTGCTGTTCGCGCCGCGGGCGGGCGACGCGGGGGTGGCCTGGGCCATGGGACAACTCCTTTGCGGGATGGGCGAAGTTTAGCCTGCCGCCAACGACGGACGTAGCGGACTTTCGGGCAATACCGCGACAATGCCGGCACCGCCCCGCCCTTTCGCCGCGCCGACGCTAGACTTGCGCCATGAGCCGAATCGCCCTGGTCACCGCCATCGCCGCCCTCGGACAGGACCACGACCTGCTGCCGTTGCAGCGGGCCTGCGCCGACCTCGGCCTGAGCGCCGAGACCCGCGCCTGGGACGACCCGAGCGTGGCCTGGAGCCGATACGACGCCGTATTGCTGCGTTCGCCCTGGGACTACACCGAGCGCCTGGACGAGTTCCTCGACTGGTGCGCGCGCGCCGATGCCGCCGCGCGCCTGCTGAACCCGCTGCCGGTGGTGCGCTGGAACAGCGACAAGCATTACCTGGCCGACCTGGCCGCGCGCGGCGTGCCGGTGGTGCCCAGCGCCTTCGTCGAGCCCGACGCGGACCCCTTGCCGGCGTTGCAGGAGTTCCTCGCTGCGCACCCCGAGTGCGAGGAGTTCGTGGTCAAGCCCGCGGTCAGCGCCGGCTCGCGCGACACCCAGCGCTATGCGCGCGCGCAGGAGTTCGCCGCCGCCAACCACGTCGCGCGCCTGCTCGACGACGGCCGCAGCGTGCTGCTGCAGCCGTACCTGGCCTCGGTCGACCGCGACGGCGAAACCGCGCTGATCCACGTCAACGGCGCCTTCAGCCATGCGATCCGCAAGGGCGCCATGCTGCATCGCGACGACGCCCTGAACCTGCGCGCCAGCGAACGCATCGCCGCGCGCGAAGCCGGCGAGGACGAACGCACCGTGGCCCTGCACGCGCTCAGCGCCGCCAGCGCCCGGCTCGACCTGGAAGAGCCGCTGCTGTACGCCCGGGTCGACCTGATCCGCGACGGCGAGGGTCGCCCGCAGCTGCTGGAACTGGAGCTGTGCGAACCGTCCCTGTTCTTCGCCCACGCCCCGGGCAGCGCGGCGCGGTTCGCCGAGGCGCTGGCGGAGTTGCTGCAGACCATCGCTGCATCCTGAGCCGCGGGCGCGTATCGCCCGGCCGTCCGGACCCCGCAAACGAGAAGACCGGCCGAAGCCGGTCTTCCGTCGAAACTCGCCCGCGCCGGTCAGGACCGCCCGTACACGTCCTCAAGGCGGACGATATCGTCCTCGCCCAGATAGCCGCCGGACTGCACCTCGATCAGCTCGACCGGCTCGGTGCCGCGGTTGCGCAGCCGGTGCGCGCTGCCGAGCGGAATGTAGGTGCTCTGGTTCTCGTGCAGGTCGAACACGCGCTCGTCGCAGGTGACCTCGGCCACCCCGGACACGACGATCCAGTGTTCGGCGCGATGGGCGTGCTTCTGCAGGCTCAGCGCCGCGCCCGGCTTGACCACGATGCGCTTGACCTGGAAGCGCGCGCCGACGTCGATCGAGTCGTAATAGCCCCACGGCCGGTACACCTTGCGGTGGAACAGGTGCTCCTGGCGGCCGGCCTTCTTCAGCTTGTCGACGATGGTCTTGACGTCCTGGACCCGGTCCTTGCGCGCGACCAGGGTCGCGTCGGGCGTATCGACGATGACCAGGTCTTCCACGCCGATGGTCGCGATCAGGCGCCGCTCGGACGCGCGCACCAGGCTGTCGCGGGTGTCGAGCGAGATCACGTCGCCTTCGTAACGGTTGCCGTCGTCGTCGCGCTGCGCGACCGACCACAGCGACGACCAGGAGCCGATGTCGCTCCAGCCGCAGCTGACCGGCACCACCGCGGCGCGCTCGGTCTTCTCCATCACCGCGTAGTCGATCGAATCGCTGGGGCTGGCGGCGAAGGCTTCGGCCTCGACCCGGATGAAATCCAGGTCGCTGCGGGCGCGGGCATAGGCCTGGCCGGCGGCGGCGCGGATCGCCGGCGCCCAGCGCGCGAGCTCTTCCAGGTAGCGCGCGGCGCGGAACAGGAACATGCCCGAATTCCAGGCATAGGTGCCCTCCGCCAGGTAAGCCTGAGCGGTGGCCAGGGCCGGCTTCTCGACGAAACGGGCGACGCGGTAGCCGCCGTCGCCGAGGGCTTCGCCGCGGGCGATGTAGCCGTAGCCGGTTTCCGGATAGTCCGGCTGGATGCCGAAGGTCACCAACCAGCCCTGGTCGGCCAGCGCGGCGGCGCGCCCGACCGCGGCGCGGAACGCCGATTCGTCTTCGATCAGGTGGTCGGCCGGCAGCACCAGCATCACCGCCTCGGGATCGCGCGCCAGCAGGTGCTCGGCCGCCAGCGCGATCGCCGGCGCGGTGTTGCGCGCGGTCGGCTCGAGCAGGATGCCGCCGCTGCCGACGCCGATGCCCTGCAACTGTTCGCCGACCATGAAGCGATGGGCGTCGGCGCAGACCGTGACCGGCGCGCCGGTGTCGGGCAGCGCGCAGGCGCGCAGCACCGTTTCCTGGAACAGCGACCGGTCGCCGATCAGCGACAGGAACTGCTTGGGCTGGTTCTCGCGCGATAGCGGCCACAGGCGCGAACCGCTGCCGCCGCTCAATACGACAGGATGAAGCATCCCGGCTCCGCGAAGCATGGAGGAGCGGCAAGAATAGCCCGGCCGCCGCTGCGCGGCTGCACCCGCGCTGAAGCGCCGCGCCGCCCGCCCCACTCGGCAATACCCCCGCAGCGCGCCCGGCCGCGCCGTTAGAATGCGCCGCCGCCCGGCCGTCGCCGGGCCTTCGCCGAGGAACCACCGCATGGCCGCGCCTGCAGCCCCGATCCGCCTGGCCGGTCCGGCCGACAGCGAGCTGCAGGCGACCGCGTTCGGCGCGCAGCTGTTGTCCTGGCGTTGCCGCGGCCGCGAGCGTCTGTACCTGAGCCCGCGCGCGGACTTTTCCGGCGCGGCGATCCGCGGCGGCGTGCCGGTGATCTTCCCGCAGTTCGCCTCGCACGGGCCCGGCCCGCGCCACGGCTTCGCCCGCACCCGCGACTGGCGTGCGTTGCCGACCGACGCACGCATCCCGCGGCTGGCGTTCGCGCTCGACGACGACGAAGCGACACGGGCGCTGTGGCCGCACCGTTTTCAGGCCGTGCTGGAGGCCGAAGCCGAACCGGACCGGCTGCATATCGGCCTGAACGTGCGCAATCGCGGCGACGACGCGTTCGAATTCACCGTCGCGCTGCATACCTATCTGCGCGTCGACGACCTCGCCGGCGTGCGTCTGGAAGGCCTGGAAGACCGTCCTTACCTGGACTCGGCCGCGGCCGGTCGCGCCTGCCCCGCCGCCGCAACGCCGCTGCGTTTCGAGGGCGAACTCGACCGCATCTATCCCGATGCGCGCGCGCCGCTGCGTTTGTGCGACGGTGAGCACGTCCTGCGCGTGGAAGCGCAGGGCTTCGCCGACGCGGTGGTGTGGAATCCCGGCGCCGCGCTGGCGGCGGGGATGGCCGACCTGGGCCAGGACGAGCAGCGCCGATTCGTCTGCGTCGAAGCCGCCCGCATCGTCGAGCCGGTGCGGCTGGCGCCGGGCGAGTCCTGGCGCGGCCGGCAGAGCCTGATCGTCGAGAGCTGAACCGCAGCCGCGCCGGCCACCGTGCGGCCGGCGCCGATCCGGAACGGAACCGTGCCCATGCCCTGGGTTTCGACGCCGTCCGGCCTCTGCGCCGAGCCCGGCGCAGCCCCCGGCGACTGCGGCCGACTCCCGTCTCCGCTAGAATTGGGGGTTCTCGGCCGCCCGCGGCCAGCACCCCCACAAGGAACCCCCGCACGATGAAGATCCTCGTCGGTTACAAGCGCGTGGTGGACTACAACGTCCGCATTCAGGTCAAGCCGGATGGCTCCGGCGTGGTCACCGACGGCGTCAAGCTGTCGGCCAATCCGTTCGACGAAATCGCCCTGGAAGAAGCCCTGCGCCTGCGCGACAAGGGCATCGCCACCGAGGTCGTGGTGGCGACGATCGCCCCCGCCGACGCCCAGGCCCACCTGCGCAACGGCCTGGCCATGGGCGCCAACCGCGCCGTGCATGTAGTCAGCGACCAGCCGATCCAGCCGCTGACCGCCGCGCGCGCCCTGCTCAAGCTGATCGAGAAGGAACAGCCGGACCTGGTCATCCTCGGCAAGCAGGCGATCGACGACGACGCCAACCAGACCGGCCAGATGCTCGCCACCCTGTGGGGCCGCCCGCAGGCGACCTTCGCCTCCAAGCTCGACGTCGAAGCCGGCAAGGCCACGGTCGTGCGCGAAGTCGACGCCGGCCTGGAAACCCTGGAAGTCGACCTGCCGGCGGTGGTCACCACCGACCTGCGCCTCAACGAGCCGCGCTTCATCAAGCTGCCGGACATCATGAAGGCCAAGAGCAAGCCGCTGGAGACGATCCAGTTCGGCGAGCTCGGCGTCGATACCGGCGACACGCTCAAGACCACCCATTACGCCGCGCCGGCCAAGCGCAGCAAGGGCGTGATGGTCAAGGACGCGGCCGAACTGGTCGCCGCACTCAAGGCTAAGGGGCTGCTGTAATGAGCAAGGTACTCATCGTCGCCGAACACCTGCAGGGCAAGCTCAACGCCTCGACCGCCAAGTGCGTGTCGGCCGCGCAGGCGCTCAAGCCCGAATCCATCGACATCGTCGTGCTCGCCGCCGACCCGGCCGGCGTCGCCGCCGAAGCCGCGCAGATCGCCGGCGTCGCCCGCGTGCTGACCGTGGCCAACCCGGCCAACGCCGATGCCGTCGCCCAGGTCCAGGCGCCGCAGATCGCCGCGCTGGGCAAGGGCTACAGCCACGTGTTCGGCCCCTCGACCACCTTCGGCAAGGACCTGATGCCCTGCGTCGCGGCCCTGCTCGGCGTGTCGCAGGTCTCCGACGTGATGGCGGTCGAAGGCAGCCACACCTTCAAGCGCCCGATCTACGCCGGCAACGCCATCGTCACCGTCGAAGCTCCGGCCGATCATGCCGTGGTCGCCACCGTGCGCACCGCGTCGTGGCCGGAAGCGGCCAAGGGCGGCAGCGCCGCGGTCGAAGCCGCGGCGGTCGACGCCGCGCTTCCGACCCACACCCGCTACCAGGGCCTGGCCGCCGGCAAGTCCGACCGTCCCGACCTGCAGAGCGCCAAGCGCGTGGTGTCCGGCGGCCGCGGCGTCGGCTCGGCGGACAACTTCAAGATCATCTACGACTTCGCCGACAAGCTCGGCGCGGCGGTCGGCGCCTCGCGCGCCGCGGTCGACGCCGGCTATGTGCCGAACGAGCTGCAGGTCGGCCAGACCGGCAAGATCATCGCTCCGGAGCTGTACGTCGCGGTCGGCATCAGCGGCGCGATCCAGCACCTGACCGGGATCAAGGACGCCGGCACCATCGTCGCGATCAACAAGGACGGCGATGCGCCGATCTTCGAGATCGCCGACATCGGCCTGGTCGGCGACCTGTTCAAGCTCCTGCCGGAACTGGAAGCGGCGCTGGCCTGAGCGCATGGCCGCACCCGGCCGCGCCGCGCTCATGCCGCGGCGACGGTCGCCAGGGCAAACTGGCCGGCACGGGTTCGCCCGTGCCGGCTGCGGCCCGGACCTCCGACCCGCAGGCCCTCCCCTCGATCCAGGATGTCCGAGCTTTGACGCAAGACCCGTCCCCTTCCGAGCAGACCGGCGTCGCCCTGTGCGTCGACCTCGACGGCACTTTGTTGAAGTCCGATCTGCTCTACGAATCGCTGCTGGCCCTGCTCAGCAAGCAGCCGTTGCTGCTGTTCCTGCTGCCGCTGTGGCTGCTGCGCGGCAAGGCGGCGCTCAAGCACGAAATCGCCTCGCGGGTGGAGGTCGACGCGACGACCCTGCCTTACGACGAACGAGTGGTCGAAGCGCTGCGCGAGACCGACGCTCGGCCGCGGGTGCTGTGTACCGCAAGCAACACTAAGTTCGCCCAACAGGTCGCCACCCATCTGGGCGTGTTCGATCTGGTCCTGGCCAGCGACGACGGCGTCAATCTGTCCGGCGCGGCCAAGGCACAGGCCCTGGTCGAACGCTTCGGCGAACGCGGCTTCGATTACATGGGCAATGCCGGTGTCGACCTCAGCGTGTGGGCGCGCGCGCGCCATGCCTGGGTGGTCAACGGCTCGCGCGGACTGGCCGAGCGCGCGGCGAAAGTCGGCACGGTCGCCGAGCAGCTGCCGCCCGCCGCCGCCGGCCTCAAGACCTGGATCAAGGCGCTGCGCATCCATCAGTGGCTGAAGAACCTGCTGGTGTTCCTGCCGCTGCTGGCCTCGCACCGGTTCCTGGAACCCGGGGCGGTGATCGCCTCGGCGCTGGCCTTCGTCGCCTTCGGCCTGTGCGCCTCCGGCGTGTATGTGCTCAACGACTTGCTCGACCTGCCGTCGGACCGCCAGCACCCGCGCAAGCGCCTGCGCCCGTTCGCCGCCGGCCGCCTGCCGCTGCTGCACGGCCTGTTCGCGGCGCCGCTGCTGACCCTGGCCGGCCTGGCCCTGGCCCTGCTCGCCAGCCCCTGGTTCGCCCTGGTCCTGATCGGCTACTACGCGATGACCCTGGCCTACTCGCTGCGCCTCAAGCGCATCGTCATGGTCGACGTGGTGTTGCTGGCCGGCCTCTACACCGTGCGCATCATCGGCGGCGCGGCGGCGATCGGTACGCCGCTGTCGTTCTGGCTGCTCGCGTTCTCGATGTTCATCTTCCTCAGCCTGGCCATGCTCAAGCGCCATGCCGAGCTGTCGGCGATCCTCGGCACCGGCCGCAACAAGGCCAGCGGCCGCGGCTACGCGGTGGAGGACCTGCCGCTGATCCAGTCGCTCGGCGCCGCCGCCGGCTACCTGGCGGTGCTGGTGTTCGCGCTCTACATCAATAGTCCGGAAAGCCTGGCGCTGTACGACCGGCCGCAGGTGCTGTGGCTGATCTGCCCGCTGCTTCTGTACTGGATCAGCCGGATGTGGATCATTTCCCACCGTGGCGCGATGGACGACGACCCGGTGGTGTTCGCGGTGACCGACCGGGTCAGCCAGGTCGTGATCGCGCTGTGCGGCCTGCTCGCCCTGGGCGCGATCGGATGACCGAGCCCGGCCAGTCCTGGGGCCGATATCCGCGCGCGCGCCAGCGGATCGCGCCGCTGACCGACCGCCGCCGCGAACTGCCGTCCTTCGACGGCAGCGCCCTGCCCTACGGCAACGGCCGCAGCTACGGCGACAGCTGCCTCAATCCGGGCGGCACCCTGCTGCACGCGCGCGGCCTGGACCGTTTCCTGGCGTTCGACCCGGCCACGGGCGTGCTGCGTTGCGAAGCCGGGGTGAGCTTCGCCGAGATCATCGCCATGGCCCTGCCGCAGGGCTGGTTCCTGCCGGTCACTCCGGGCACCCGCTACGTCACCGTCGGCGGCGCCATCGCCAACGACGTGCACGGCAAGAACCACCACGGCTCGGGCAACTTCGGCCACCACCTGCGCTGCTTCGAGCTGCTGCGCAGCGACGGCAGCCGCCGGGTTTGCACACCGGCGGACGAACTGTTCGCGGCGACCGTCGGCGGCCTCGGCCTCACCGGCGCGATCACCTGGGCCGAGGTCCAGCTCAAGCGCGTGCCGGGGCCATGGCTGGAGGCCGAGTCGATCCGCTTCGGCCATCTCGACGAATTTTTCGCCCTTTCGGCGGAATCGGCGCACAGCCACGAATACACCGTCGCCTGGATCGACTGCCTGGCGCGCGGCCGCTCGCTCGGCCGCGGCCACTTCCTGCGCGCCGACCATGCGCCCGGCGAGCCCGGCCTGCGGCCGCCGCCGTCGACGGCGCGGCTGTCGATGCCGTTCACGCCACCGCTGTCGCTGGTCAACCGGCTCAGCCTGCGCCCGTTCAACTGGGCCTACTACCATCGCCAGCGCGCGCCGCGGCAACGCGCCAGCGTCCACTACGGGCCCTACTTCTATCCGCTCGACGGCATCCGCGACTGGAACCGGATGTACGGCCCGCGCGGCTTCCTCCAGCACCAGTGCGTGCTGCCGCCGGGCAGCGCGCGCGACGGCATCGCCGCCCTGCTCGGCGAAATCTCCCGCAGCGGCAACGGTTCGTTCCTGGCCGTGCTCAAGGAGTTCGGCGACATTCCCTCGCGCGGGCTGCTGTCGTTCCCGCGTCCCGGCACCACCCTGGCGCTGGACTTTCCCAACACCGGGCCGGCGATCTTCGCCTTGCTCGACCGTCTCGACGCCGTCGTCGCCGAAGCGGGCGGCGCGGTCTACCCGGCCAAGGACGCGCGCATGTCCGGCCGCTTGTTCCGCAGCGCCTTTCCGCAGTGGGAGCGCTTCCAGACCCACATCGATCCGCAGTTCTCGTCCGGCTTCTGGCGCCGGGTGATGGAGTGAGCATGCAAAGAGTCCTGATCATCGGCGCCGCCTCGGCGATCGCCGAAGCCACCGCTCGCGTCTACGCCGCGCGCGGCGCGGCGCTGTTCCTGGTCGGCCGCGACGCCGAACGCCTGGCCGGCATCGCCGCCGATCTGAGCGTGCGCGGCGCGGCCAAGACCGCCGTCCGCGCGCTGGACGTCAACGTCTACGAAGCCCACCAGGCCGTGCTCGATGCGGCCTGGAGCGAGTTCGGCGAGATCGACCTGGTGCTGATCGCCCACGGCACCCTGCCCGACCAGCCGGCCTGCGAGGCCTCGGTGGAGCTGGCCTTGCGCGAGTTCTCGACCAACGGCCTGTCGACCATCGCCCTGGCCACCGCGATCGCGCCCAGACTCAAGGCCGGCGCGACCCTGGCCGCGATCTCTTCGGTCGCCGGCGACCGCGGCCGCGCCAGCAACTACCTCTACGGCAGCGCCAAGGCCGCGGTCAGCACCTTCTTCAGCGGCCTGCGCCAGCGCCTCAACGCCGACGGCATCAACGTGCTGACGATCAAGCCGGGCTTCGTCGACACGCCGATGACCCAGTCGTTCAAGAAGGGCGCGCTGTGGGCCAAGCCCGACCAGGTCGCGCACGGCATCGCCGCCGCCGTCGACCGGCGCCGCGGCGTAGCCTACCTGCCGTGGTTCTGGTGGGGAATCATGCAGGTCATCAAGAACATCCCCGAATTCGTCTTCCGCCGCGTCAAGCTTTGAACCGCACACCGATGAACGATAAGCACGCCAAGATCGTCCTCACCGGCGCCGCCGGCCTGGTCGGCCAGAACCTGATCGTCGAGCTGAAGGCGCAGGGCTATACCCGCCTGGTAGCGATCGACAAGCACGGCCACAATCTGCAGATCCTGAAGTCGCTGCACCCCGACGTCGAGGCGATCCACGCCGACCTGGCCGAGCCCGGCGACCTGCCCAAGTGGGAGCCGGCCCTGCGCGAGGCGCGCTGCCTGGTGCAACTGCACGCCCAGATCACCGGCAAGCACACCGAACTGTTCACCCGCAACAACCTCGACGCCACCCGTATCGTGCTGGACGCCTGCAAGCGCAACCAGGTGCCCTACCTGGTGCACATCAGTTCGTCGGTGGTGAACTCGGTCGCCAACGACGATTACACCAACACCAAGAAATCGCAGGAAGCGCTGGTGGTGGAGAGCGGGCTGCGCCACTGCGTGCTGCGCCCGACCCTGATGTTCGGCTGGTTCGACCCCAAGCACCTGGGTTGGCTGTCGCGCTTCATGGCGCGCACTCCGGTGTTTCCGATTCCCGGCGACGGCAAGTTCATGCGCCAGCCGCTGTACGAGCGCGATTTCTGCCGCTGCATCGTCAAGTGCATCGAGCGCGAGCCGGACGGGGAGGTCTACGACATCGTCGGCGACACCCGCATCGACTACGTCGACATCATCAAGACGATCAAGCGGGCCAAGGGCCTGCGCACCTGGATCGTGCACATCCCGATCGGCTTCTTCGCCTTTCTGTTGCGCACCTACTCGTTGTTCAGCCACAAGCCGCCGTTCACCGCCGACCAGCTCAAGGCGCTGTCCGCCGGCGACGACTTCAAGGGCGTCGACACCCGCGCGGTGTTCGGCGTGAGCCAGCATTCCTTCGAGGACGCGGTGCGCGAGAGCTACTGCGATCCGACCTACAGCCACATCGTCCTCAAGCGTTGAGTCCCGCCATGACCGTTAGCAAGAAGAAATTCGCCGTCGTCGGCGCCGGCCCGATGGGCTTGATGGCCGCCATGGACCTGCTCGAGCAGGGCCACCAGGTCGATATCTACGAGCGCGACGACCGCATCGGCGGCATGTCGGCCAGCTTCGATTTCGACGGGCTGAAGATCGAGCGCTATTACCACTTCATCTGCAAGACCGACTACCCGCTGTTCGAGCTGCTGGCCTCGCTGGGCCTGTCGGACCGGTTGAAGTGGACCGACACCAAGATGGGCTATTACTACGACGGCAAGCTGTACAAGTGGGGCACGCCGTTCGCCCTGCTCGCCTTCCCCAAGCTCGGCCTGATCAGCAAGTTCCGCTACGCCCTGCACGTGATGGTCACCAAGGGCGTGCAGGACTGGACCGCGCTGGACAAGGTCAGCGCCACCGTCTGGCTGCGCAAATGGCTGGGCGAGCGCGGCTACGACGTGCTGTGGCGCCGCACCTTCTACCTGAAGTTCTTCGAGTACACCGAGAACCTCTCGGCCTCCTGGATCGGCACCCGGATCAAGCGCATCGCCCTGTCCCGGCGCAGCCTGCTCAGCGAAAGCCTGGGCTACATCGAAGGCGGCTCGGAGACCCTGCTCGAGGCGATGGAGCGATTCATCCTCCAGCGCGGCGGCCGCATCCAGCTCAAGCAGGGCATCGACCAAGTCAACGTCGAACGCGGCCGGGTGACCGGCGTGCGCGTCGCCGGCGAGGACCGGCCCTACGACGCGGTGATCTCGACCGCGCCGATCCAGTACGTGCCGGCGATGGTCCCGGACCTGCCGCAGGAGTTCGCCGACCAGGTGCGCAAGATCGAGAACATCCCGGTCGCCTGCGTGATCCTCAAGCTCAAGCACGCGGTGAGCGAGAACTTCTGGATGAACATCAGCGACGAGAACGTCGAGATCCCGGGCGTGATCGAGTACTCCAACCTCAATCCCGGCACCCGCGAGGGCGAGCACGTCCTGTACGCGCCGTTCTACATGCCCAAGACCCATCCCAAGTGGTCGCTGCCCAACCAGCAGCTGATCGACGAAGTGATCGGCTACCTGTCCAAGCTCAACCCCGCCTTCCGCCCCGATTGGGTGCTGGCGCGCCACTGCCATCGCTACGATTTCGCCCAGACCATCTGCCCGCCCGGGTTCCAGGACATGCTGCCGCCGATGAAGACCCCGGTCGAGGGTTTCTACATGGCCGACACCTCGTACTACTACCCGGAAGACCGCTCGATCAACGAAAGCATCGCTACGGCGCGCAAGCTGGTGGCGGCCGCAACCGGCGCGCAGACGGCGGCGGCATGATCAGCCGGCAGTTCCTCGCCTTCGTCGTCGCGGGCGGCCTCGCCGCCTGCGCCAACTTCGGCTCGCGCATCCTGCTCAGTCTGGTCCTGCCCTACGTGGCGGCGATCGTGATCGCCTATCTGATCGGCATGCTGACGGCCTTCGTGCTCAACCGCCTGCTGGTGTTCACCGAAGCCAAGAACGAACTCAAGCACCAGGCATTCTGGTTCACCGTGGTCAACCTGGCGGCGGTGGCGCAGACCATCGTCATCAGCCTGCTGTTCGCTCGCTGGCTGTTCCCGGCCGTTGGCATGGATTTCCATCCCGAAACCATCGCCCACGGCATCGGCGTGGCGGTGCCGGTATTGACCAGCTACCTGGGCCACAAGCGCTTTACGTTCCGTTCCACGCCCTGAACGCCGCGATGCGCCGCCTTGCCGGCGGCGCAGCCTGGTTACTCCTGCGGCGTTCCCGGCCGCTCGCGCCACAGCGGCATCTGCCTCAGCAGCGGGATCGCCTCGGCCACCGCCTCCCGCGAAGCGGGATCGTGCAGGTAGTAGTACTCCTGGATGTGCTTGTCGGCCACCTCGGCCGCGCTGCGCTTGCTCAACAGCGCGGCCTGCGCCGCCGCGACCTGGGGATAGCCGTCGCGCAACGAGCCGATTCGCCAGTCCGTGTTGTAGCTGAAGATCCATGCCGCGCCCGCCAAGGCCAGCAGCGCCAGCGCGCGCTGGGTGCGCGGCCCGGCGCCGGCGGAGATCAGCGCCCAGGCCGAAAGCGGAATCAGCGTGGTCAGGAAGCCGTAGTGCAACTCCAGGCCGGGCGACCAGGGCTGTGCGACGGCGCGCGATACCGCGACCACCATCAGCGTCAGCAGCGACTGACCGAGAACCGCAAGCACGATCAGCGTCTCGAACCCCCGCCGCTCGCGCAGGCGCCAGCGCCGCCACAGCGTCCACACGCCCACCAGCACCGCGGCCGCGACGATCGCGGCGGTCAACGCGAGCTTCGGCCCATCGTCGGCCATCGCATAGACGCCCATCCAGGACTTGAGCATGCCGGCGAGGAACGGCGGCAACTGCTGGGCCAGACCGTGCTCGGACTGCGCGGTCGCGCCGGAAGGCTTCCAGGTCAGCACCAGCCCCGCCAGCGTCGCCGCCCACAGCCCGACCGCCAGGAAGCGGACCCGAGTGCGCAGGCGGGTCGCAGCGCGATGCTCGGCCGCGCATAGCAGCAACAAAGGCGCGCCCAGCGCCGCAGCGCTGATGATGCCGTTGCCGCCGCACCAGGCGCACAGGATCAACAGCAAAAAGGCGTACTCGACGCCGTAGCTCAAACGACCGCGCAGATACGACACCGCCGCCCATGCCGCCAGCGAGGCGAACGCGACCGAGGAAATGAACTGAAAGCTGAAACCCCAGCTGACGCCGTTGAACCCGCCGCCGAGCAGGATCAGCGGCGCGCAAGCGTCGCCCAGCGACGGGCGCCCGTCGCGCAGCAGCCGGGCGATCCGGATCCAGCACCAGGCCGCGATCGCGGCGAAGGCCATGTTCAGCAGCATCAGCGCCCGGAAGTCGCCGCCGGTCGGCATCAGCAAGAAGTAGTGCAGCAGCTTCTGGATCGGTATGCGGTGGTCGTTATGCAGGCCGAACAGCCATTTCAGGCTGAGCGATCCACCGCCCGACAACGCTTCCAGGTAGGACCAGTCGTCGCTGAACGGATACGGCTTCAGCAGCGGGAACATCAGCAGGAAAAAGACGCCCAGCGCGCCTGCCAGCGCCAGCTTCGGCACCGCCGCTTCCCATCCCCTGTACTTCACGGATACCCCCGTTTCCACCGAGTCACTGCGAGCCAGCCGCTGCCTGGACCGTCACGTTCCACTTCAGGTCGCACTGAATCAAGCCGGCCCTGGTCTGCAGAACCAGGTACAGGCGATAAGCGCCCGGCGGCACGTCCAGCAAGGCTCCGCTACGCCCGTAACCGACGTTGCGATGAATCTCCGAGGCCTTGGCCGCGGCGACGTCCGCGCGTTCCAGCCCGGAATTCAGTTCGACGAAACCACCGGGAGACGCCGCGCCGTCGGCGGGCTTCCACTCCAGCAGCACGCGCTCCACGCTCTCCTGCGGATACGCGCCCCAGCCGGAAATGCCGGTCGGCCGCCCCTGCACCAGAACCTGCGGCGCGGCGCCCTCCTGCCCGAGGTAGTCGAGATTGCATTCGCCGCCCGGCGTGGACGCGCCCCGGATCCCGGCCGCATCCGCGCTCAGCAAGCGGATGTCTTCGCCGTCGCGGTACTTGTCCACCCGCTTGGGTTGGACCAGCGCCGGTTCGGCGCCGGGCCGGGTTCCCTTCACCGCGACATAGAGGCCGGCCAGCGAGAAGCTGCCCACCGCCGCCAACGCGAACGCAAAAAAGAATCTGTTGTCTCTCATATCGCTTGCCTCGCCGAGGGCACCGCTGTCGGCGGCGCCCTGCGTCGCCGCGCTAGGACGTTCCGCGCGAATCCGCCGCTTCGCCGTCGGCGCTTACGCCGGCAGCGGTCTCGGCCGCCGTATCCGTCGCCGCCAGCGCCGGCTCCTGTTCGGAGGGCTCGGATTCGGTGGACGATTCGGACTCCGCAGCCGCCTCGACCGCCGCAGCCGCTTCCGCGACCGCGGCGGCGCCGGCCTCATCGGCGTCCGCCGACGATTCGTGTTCGGTTTGCTCCGCGACGCTCGCCACCGGCACGCCGTACCCGACCAATTCCAGGTTCACCGGCGTGGCCTTGATGAAGAACTGCAGCGCGCAGAATTCGGTCAGCTCGCGCGGCGTCACGCCGTCGATGCGTATCCGGTCGAAGCGCAGCGCCTTGTCTTCGGGCACGCCGGCATTCAGCACCCCGGACAGCGGCGGATCGACGTTCGCCTGGACATGGCGCACGCCGTAGCCGGTCTCCTGCAGCATGCGCACCGTACCGTCGAGGGTGAAGAAGCGGATATGGGTGATGTCCAGCAACCCCCACTTCTGATAATCGAAGCGCCCGTCGGCCAGATCGGACAGCAAGCCGAGATTGCGCACGTTCGGAATGCTGATCACCACCTCGGCGTCGGGCGCCAGGAACGGCTTGATCTGCACCAGCGCGCGCCACGGGTCGTACATGTGTTCGAGCACGTCCGCCAACAGGACCGCATCGACGCTGCCGTAAGCCAGGCCTTCCGCCGCCAGGTCGATTTCGTCCAGGCGCTTGGCGAACACCCGGTCCAACTGGCCGGCCGCCAGCGCCGCCGCCTCGGCCTCGGGCTCCACGCCCCAGGCCTGCAGGCCCGGAATCAGGTGCTTCAGATAGGCGGACGTCGCGCCGCTGGCGCAACCGATGTCCAACAACAGCTTGCGGTCCCTCGAAAACAAACCCGTCAGCTCGAACCGGGCCTGCCCCCGGTACGAAGCTTCGAATTGGTCGCCGGAGGCGGTCTGCCCCAGATGCCGCTCCCACGTGTACATGTCGCTCTCCGCGAAAATATCTACGAGATGGATCTCCAATACGTCCCCGCTCGCATTGGGCCTGATCACCGTTACCGCCCCCCCGCGCCGATCCGGCCGCCGCCTACGGCGCAACGGATGCCGCGGATCGTCGGCATCCGCCCGCCAAGCGGGTCGCTGGCGCGGAACTCACGCATCAATAGCGTGCCTTCAGCACCATCACGGCCTGGGGAAGATAGGCGCGGTCGTCGATGAAATCGACCAGCTCGAAATACTTGGACCAATGAGCCCGGACATAACCTTCCGGAATCACCGCCTCGCCGTAGATCTCGCTGGGCAGTTCGGGACCGCCGCTGCTGGGTTGGTAGAGGTACTGGCCGTCATCATAGTCCTTGCGCGCCTGGTCTGCGTCCATGAAAGCCTGTTGCAGGACCCGATGCCACTCCGTCGCCGGCGGCTCGCCGCGCAACGACTCGCAAAAATCGATGAAGGTGCGTCCCTGGGTGGTCAGGACCAACAGGCCGCCCGGCGCGACCACGCGCGCGAACTCGGCCATCCAGGCGTTGGCCGCCTTCGGGCTGAGATGCGAGAACACCGAGTAGGCGAACACCAGCTTGAACATGCCGTCGCGCAACGGGGTCGGCGGCATCAGATTGCACTTGACCAGTTGCCCGTAGACGCCGGTGCGCTTGCAGATCTCGATCGCCTCGAACCAGGGATCGATTCCGTACAGGCGGTCCCAGGACACGTCGCGGTAGAAGTACCGCATATAGCGGCCCCAGCCGCAGCCGAAATCGAGCACATTATCGCTTTCGCTCAGCGCGATGCCGTTCTTCTCCAGGTGCTCGTGCACGATCCGGTAGAAGACCGAAGCCTCGGTCAGCGCATGCTCGTTCGACGAACCGACGAATCCCGCCTGAACTTCGTCCGGAGGAAAGCCGGGCAGAATGAAGCCGTTCCACTCCCGTTCGGCCACCGAGCCGATCAGGACCTGATACCACTCATCGATACTCGTGATGCGTGCAGCTTGGAAGAAATCCGCCGGCTTCACTCCGCCCTCCGTCAGTCGTCTGTCAGTTCATAGTACGCGCGATATTGGTCCGACCCCATCAACTCCTGGAACGCGACATTCTTTCGCAGCAGTTCCTGTTGCGGATGCTGATCGAATTTGCCGAAGAATTCAGTCAACAACGTTTCGGTTTCGGGCCCGGAAAGGTGGCCCGACGACGAGAACGTATTACTGGTGTGCATCCGGTACAGATACCCGGGCGAATCCACCATCAACAGTTTGCCGTAGAAACTCGCCCGCAGCACGAAATCCCAGTCGTGGCACAGACGCAGCTGGGAGAAACCGCCCAACCGGTCGAACAGGCTGCGTTTGAACACCAGATTGCCGGTGGTGACGCAGACGTTGTACTGCAACAAGTGGACCATTAGCGGGTCGGCGGAGCTGAAGCACTTTTCCTGCCGCCGGTACACTTCGGCGGCGACGGGATGCGCCTCGTCCAGCGGCGCGCCGTCCTGGTCGATCACCGAAATCCGGCTGAACGCCAGACCGGCCCCGTCCTTCTCCATCGCCCCGATGATGGTCGCCAACCGATCCGGGGTCCAGGCGTCGTCGGAATTGATGACCGTGACGTACTCGCCGCTGGAGTTGGCGATGCCGTAGTTGATGACGTTGTACGCGTCGGAATTGATCGGCATGCGGTGCAGCGAAGCCTTGCCGGCGGCGTCGTACTGGGCCAGCACACGCTCGGCGACCGCGTAGGTGCCGTCGGGAGAGCAGTCGTCGATGACCAGCAATTCGAAATCGTCGTAGGTCTGGTCCAGCACGCTGCGGATCGCCTGCTCGACGTACTGCTCGTGCTTGTAGGTCGGCATGATCACGCTGACCTTCGGACGCGCGGCCTTTTCGACCCGGGTCAGGGCGCCGTGGCAAGCCATGAGATTGGCGTAGCCGTAGCGGCGATCCGGTTCCAGATACGCGCCTTCCGCCCATTCGTTCCAGGCGTTGACGAAAATCAGACGCTCGCCGGCCGGCACGTGGCGCATGCTCTGATCGATCAGCGCGTCCAGCCAGCGCCGGAAGCCGCCCGGACTGGAATTGGAGAAGGCATGGGCGCGCTTGCCCTTGCGCGCGGTGTTGTCCCAGCCCGGCATCGCGCAGCGGTACAGCCGGTAGTCCGGGTAGTCGCGGGCCGACTCGGTCTCGACCACGTCGCGGTAGTCGTAGATGGTCATCTTCGAGTCGTCGTGGAAGTGCAGATACTCTTCCTGACGCTCCGGAATCCGCACGCCGTGCGGCGGGAACTCGACGCCGGCATCGAAGCCCAGCGACAGCGGATCGGTCAGGCCGAAACTCTGCGCGGCGACCAGGTGGATCTCGCCGATGCCCTGCTCGATGCAGCGCCGACGCCAGCGCGCCAGGGTCTCCTTCACCTCGGGCAGGATCGCGGCGCGATAGATGATCATCACCGGCTTGCCGTCCACCCGCAGATAACGCGGATCGCGGAACGCCCGGATCAGGTCGTCGATGATCGCGATGTCGTCTTCGGGGGAATGGTTCTGGGCGATCAGGACGTCCTGCTCCGATCCATCCCAGCGCCGGCTCCAGTTTTCGTTCGCCCAGCACAGGCAGAAGCCGATGTCGATCGACGGATCCTTGAGGAAGGCCTCGACCGGCGATTCGAGCAGGCGATGCCCGTCGAACCAGTAGTAGTGGAAGCAGAACGCCTCGATGCCGTGCCGGCGCGCGAGCGCGGCCTGGTCGCGCATGATTTGCGGGTTGCGCAGGTCGTAGTAGCCGAATTCGCCCGGCAAACGCGGCTGATAATGCCCTTCGAACATCGGCATGGCCTTGCCGACGTTGGTCCACTCGGTGAACCCCTTGCCCCACCACTTGTCGTTTTCGGGAATCGGGTGGAACTGCGGCAGGTAGTAGGCGACCAGCCTGACCCCGGCGTCCGGGGCCGGCGCCAGCGCGGGAGCGGCGATGTACTCGCGTGCGCGCTTGGTCAGGTTGTCGACCAGTTGCTTCTGGAAGGCGCCGGTGTCCTGGGCCATCTGGCCCGGCAGGCCGCGCCCGGAGGGGTCGCCGTTGAGCACGCGGTTGGCGACGCCGAAAAGACCGTGGTTGCGCCACACCCGCGCGAGTTTGCGGGCGGCGCCGAGCAAGAGCCGGAAACGCTGAATGGTCACAGAGGGCTTGAGTACGAAGGTGCCGGCAGCGCAGGTCGGATCGAACCGGATCTGCCTGACGTTCGGCGGGATGTTGACGAGATAGGACACCAGGTGCGTGCCCGGCGGCCGCGGCTCTGGCTTGAGCAGGATTTTACCCGAGTCGACCCAGCCTTCGCCGAGATCGAAATACATCAGCGGGTCGATCCACTTGGCCGACCCCGGTTTGGTCTCGAATACGAAGCGGCACGGCCCCGGCGCGAAGCCTCGGCTGCCGGAACGAATCAGAAACTGAGGATCTGCGGCGAGACTTTCCCAGACCCCGTCCGAAGTACTACCGACCGCCTTGCAGTCGTAGTAAGGCTCCAATCTTATCTTCACTCACAACTCCCCGGGCGATCACTGCGCAGCGGAACGCTCTTCCGCAATGATCTTACCGTGCTCCAATGTGATGACGCGGTTACAGACGCTGCGGATCAGATCGAGATTGTGCGACGCCAGAACTATTATCTTGGCGTTGTCGATCAGATTGCGCAGACGCCCTTCGGCCTTGGCGGAGAACTCCGCATCGCCGACGCTGAGCCATTCGTCCATGAGGATGATGTCCGCAGAGACTGCGGTCACGATCGAGAACGCCAGCCGCATCTGCATGCCGCTGGAGTAAACCCGCACCGGCAAGTCGAGATAGTCGCCCAGGCCGGAGAATTCGGCGATGTCCGAACGCAGGCTCTCGATTTGCTCTCGGCTCATGCCGTGGAGCAGGCCGCGCAGGGTGATGTTCTCGTGCCCGGAGGCATCCAGCTCGAAGCCCATCGCCGGGTCGATAAGGCTCGCGACCGAACCGGTGAGCTCGATCGAGCCTTCGCTGGGCGCGTAGATGCCGGCCAACGCGCGCAGCAAGGTGGTCTTGCCGGAGCCGTTATGGCCCCACAAGCCGACCCGGTCGCCAGGCAACGCCTCCAGGTCGAGCGAACTCAGCGCGCGCACCACGGTGATTTCACGCGAGTTGGCGGCGATGCGCCCGCCGGTCGCGGCGCTGATGACCATTTTCTTCAGCGAGCGGCTGGACACCCCGTACAGCGGGTAATCGAGCGTGCAGTTCCGTACCGAAATCTTAGCCATGCGTTCTTACACCCAATACGCGATGCGGCGGCGGTAGCGCGCGAAGAAAACCAAGCCCACGGCCGCCACCGCGACGGTGAGGCCAACGGCACCCGCGTAATGCATGGGCTTGGCGACGTAACCCAGCATCGGCGCGCGGATGATCTCGATCAGCCAGAAGAACGGATTGGCGTCGATGATCGTCGTCCGGCCGTTCAAAGCGCCGGGCTTCCAGATGATCGGGGTCAGGAAGAAGGCGAACTGCAGGACGTTCAGGATGATCTGCTGCATGTCGCGGAAGCGCGCGCAGAACGTGCCCAGCAAGTATCCGGACGCGACGATGAAGGTCGACAGGATCAGCAGGCCGACCGGGAACAGCAGCAGCTCCCAGCCGGGATTGACCCGATAGATCAGCAGAAACGGAATCAGCGCCACCAGGTTGTGCACGAACAGCAGCAGACTGCGCGTGGCTGCGCGCAACACGTGCACGGTCATCGGCGCGGACGTCGACTTGATCAGGTTGTCGGAACCGATGAAGGCGTTGCAGGCCTCGGTCAGCCCGCCGGAAATCAGCGACCACGCGATCAGCCCCGCGGCCAGGTTGGGCACGTAGTCGGACGCGGCGATGTTGAACAGCCGGGCATAAAGCGGCCCCAGCCCGGCGATCACCACCACCATGGTGATGGTGATCCAGAACGGGCCGATCATCGACCGGCGATAGCGCTGACGGATGTCCTGGGTAGCGAGCATCCACCACAGGTCGAAGTTGGAGAATCCGTCGCGCAGATCGTCCCAAACGTTGGCGGCGAACTTCACTGACCCAATCCTCGGTCCAGGTCCGCGCGCAGGTCCGCCGCATCCTCCACGCCCACGCTCAGGCGCACCAGGTTGTCGGCGATGCCGAGGGCGGCGCGGCGGTCGGGCGG
Organism: Lysobacter sp. BMK333-48F3; assembly: GCF_019733395.1. NCBI lineage: Bacteria > Pseudomonadati > Pseudomonadota > Gammaproteobacteria > Lysobacterales > Lysobacteraceae > Lysobacter > Lysobacter sp. BMK333-48F3. Next base: position 596,467 of record NZ_JAIHOO010000001.1, read on the forward strand.
GATCGAGGCGTGGGTCATCACCGCGGGATGGTTGATCAGGCTTTCCACGCCGCCGAGCGACTCGGCGATGGTGAACAGCTCGCAGCGCTCCATCATCCGCCGCGCGCCGTCCAGGCCGCCCTTGACGAAGATGCTGATCATGCCGCCGAAGCCGTGCATCTGGCGCTGGGCCAGGGCGTGCTGCGGGTGCGACTTCAACCCGGGGTAGATCACCTTCTCGACCGCCGGATGGGTTTCCAGCCATTCGGCCAGGACCTGGGCGTTCTCGCAGTGCGCCTTCATCCGCAGATGCAGGGTCTTGAGCCCGCGCAGGGCCAGGAAGCTGTCGAACGGCCCCTGGATGCCGCCGACCGCGTTCTGCAGGAAGCCCAGGCGCTCGGCCAGGTCGGCGTCGTCGCCGACCACGGCCATGCCGCCGACGATGTCGGAGTGGCCGTTGAGGTACTTGGTCGCCGAGTGCATGACGATGTGCGCGCCCAGTTCGAGCGGGCGCTGCAGGATCGGCGAAGAGAAGGTGTTGTCGACCACCACCACCAGGCCGCGCTTGCGCGCGATCGCGGCGATCGCGGCGACGTCGACCAGCTTGAGCAGCGGGTTGGTCGGGGTCTCGATCCAGACCAGCTTGGTTTCCGGGCGGATCGCGGCCTCGAAGGCGGCCAGGTCGCTGAGGTCGACCCAGCTGAAGTCCAGCCCGGCGGAACGGCGGCGGACGCGCTCGAACAGGCGGTAGGTGCCGCCGTAGACGTCGTCCATCGCGATCACGTGGCTGCCGGCGTCGAACAGCTCGAGGATGGTCGAGGTCGCGGCGAGGCCGGAGGCGAAGGCATAGCCGCGGCTGCCGCCTTCCAGGCCGGCGACGCAGCGCTCGTAGGCGAAGCGGGTCGGGTTGTGGCTGCGCGAGTACTCGAAGCCCTGGTGCTCGCCGGGGCTGCTCTGGGCGTAGGTCGAGGTGGCGTAGATCGGCGGCATGACCGCGCCGGTGCTCGGGTCGGGCGACTGCCCCGCGTGGATCGCGAGGGTACCCAGGCCGAGCTTGGACGCCCCGCCCTTGGCCTGCTGTTGGCTCATTGAATCCGTCCCATTCGCTGGATGTCGCGCCATTTGGCGTAACCGCGAATTCTAACATCGCCGCCGTGACCGGCTCTTCGCGCCGGCCTCGACTTCAGCCGGGGTGCAGCCGGCTTATGCCCGGACCGTGCGCCCGGTCGCGAACTGAATGGGCGGGGCCGAGCCGTACTCGGGCCCCCGGAGCGGGCACGCCGCCGCATCGCGGCGCGCCCGCCGGCCGGTCACTGGACCCGGCGGCGCAGGAAGTTCAGCAGATCGATGCGGGTGATCAGGCCGAGGAAGCGCTCCCCGTCCATGACGATGGCGACGTGGCCCCGGTCGAACACCGGCAGCAGCGATTCGATCGGCTCGCCGACCTGGATCTTGTCGAGCTTGCTGACCATCGCGGTCGAGACCGGGTCGCGGAAGCGCGACTCGTCGCCGTAGACGTGCAGCAGGACGTCGCTTTCGTCGACGATGCCGACGATGTGCTCGCCGTCCATGACCGGCAGCTGCGACACGTCGTACAGCTTCATCCGCTGGTAGGCGGTGACCAGCAGGTCGGCCGGGCCGACCACGACCGTGTCGCGCTGCGAGTACGGGCGCAGGATCAGGTCGCGCAGGTCGCCCTGGCGCGGGCGCTCGATGAAGCCGTTGTCGAGCATCCAGTAGTCGTTGTACATCTTCGACAGGTACTTGTTGCCGGTGTCGCAGACGAACACCAGCACCTTCTTGGGCTCGGTCTGCTCGCGGCAGTACTTCAACGCCGCGGCCAGCAGGGTGCCGGTCGAGGAACCGCCGAGGATGCCCTCCTTCTCCAGCAGCTCGCGCGCGGTCAGGAAGCTTTCCCGGTCGGAGATCGCATAGGCCTGCTTGACCCGGGTGAAGTCGGAGATCGGCGGCAGGAAGTCCTCGCCGATGCCCTCGACCATCCAGCTCGCCGACTTGTCCGACAGGGTGCCGCGGTTGATGTACTCCTCCAGGATCGAGCCGACCGGGTCGGCCAGGATCAGTTCGGTCGACGGCGACAGCTTGGCGAAGGCGCGCGACAGGCCGGTCATGGTGCCGGAGCTGCCGCAGCCGAACACGATCGCGTCGAGCCGGCCGTCCATCTGCTCGAGGATTTCCGGGCCGGTGCCGAACTCGTGCGCGGCCGGGTTGTCGGGATTGCCGAACTGATTGATGAAGTACGCGCCCGGGGTCTCGCGGGCGATCCGCTCGGCCATGTCCTGGTAATAGTCCGGATGCCCCTTGGCCACGTCGGAACGGGTCAGCACGACCTGCGCGCCCATCGCCTTGAGGTTGAAGATCTTCTCCCGGCTCATCTTGTCCGGCACCACCAGCAGCAGCTTGTAGCCCTTCTGCTGGGCGACCAGGGCCAGGCCGATGCCGGTGTTGCCGGCGGTGCCCTCGACCAGGGTGTCGCCGGGCTTGATCTTGCCGGCCTTCTCGGCGGCTTCGATCATCGACAGACCGATGCGGTCCTTGATCGACCCGCCCGGGTTCTGCGATTCGAGCTTGAGGTAGAGCTCGCAGACGCCGGTGTCCAGGCGCTGGGCCTTGACGATCGGGGTCTTGCCGATGAGTTCGAGTACGGAAGAGTGAATGGCCATGCGGATCCTGCAGCCGCTCCATGCGGCGGTTCCCGGCCATTCTAGCGGGGCCTCCGCGGGCTGCGCCCGGCGCCGGCGGGGAACCGGCATGCCGCCGCCGCGAGCCGCGACGGGCTCGGCGGTTTCGGCGCCGGCGTTCTCGGCCGGGGGCTTCGGAACGGAATTTCGCGAGGGGATGTCGTCGCGGGAGGCCGCAACGGGCCCTGGCGGCCCGCCTTTCGCTGCGGGCGCCTTAAAGCGGGCGTGGTAGCCGCGGGCGGCGGCGGCCGACGAGGATGGCCGCCGCCGCCCGCGCTAAGGGCGGAACCGCGACCGCTACGGGCCGGGGTTCGCTTGGGTCCTGGGCCGGGAGGTCCTGCCCGGCCGTCGCGACACCGGCCTCGCGCCGGCGCCGCAGCATCTGTCGTCAGTGATGCTGATCGTACAACTGGACCAGCCGGTCCTTCGCAGCCAGCTTCTCGCGCTTCATCTGTCCCAGGGTCGTGTCGTCGATCGGCAATACGCCGAGCTCGGCGTCCATGACCTTCTTGTCCAGGTCCTTGTGGCGCTGGTAGAGCTGCTTGAACTCGGGGACGCTCTTGATGAGCGCGTCGATCTCGGGCTGCGGTCGTTCTTCGAACATGAAAGCCTCCTTCAGCACTAATGCAAACGCCCCGGCCGTGAGACCAGGGCGTCGCGGGGGAGCGCAAGGTGGGTCAGGCGGGACGCGGCGCCGGGTTCACGCCGTCCGGCCGCCAGCGAATGCGCGGCGGCGGGATCCTGCGTCAGGGGCGTATCGGTCATCGGCCTGGCTCTCGCCAAGCGGCTGCGGAACCGCTTGGTCATTCGACCCTACTCCTGTCCCCGGCATCCGGCAAGGCCGGCTGCAACCGTTTTCAGGGTCCAGCCAGGATCGGCCGTGGGCTTTGCCGAATCCGGCCAGGCCATTGTTTTGACGAAGATTTGACCGACCCGGCCCGATCCGGAAGCGAGCCGGGCCGGGCACCGCGGCCCAGGCCCGGCGGGCCCGGCCGTTCGTCGGGAGCGGCCGCGCCGTCCGCCGGACGGCGCCGGGCTTACTTCTTCTTTTTCGGCTTGGGCTTGGGCGTCGGCGCGGTCTGGCCGAGCAGTTCGGCCTCCTGCCGCGCCAACTCGGCGTCGCGCTCGCGCGCGGCCTTGAGCTTGGCCGCCTGCTGGCTGGCGACGTTGTCCAGCAGGCCTTCGGCCTCCTGCCGGGCCAGGGCTTCCTGGTCGGCGGCCTGGCGCAGGCGCTCGGCCTCCTCGGCCTGGATCTGCGCCTGCACCCGCAGCCGCTCGGCCTCGGCGCGGGCGCGCTCGGCGTCGCGGCGGCTGGCTTCGACCAGCAGCTCGCTGCGCTCGCGGTCGAGCCGGTCGATCTCGCGCTGGGCCAATTGGGTGCGGGACACGATTTCCGCGGTCTCGACCCGGCGCTCGGCGATCCGCAGCGCCCAGGCGCGGTCGCGGCTGCGCGCTTCGCGCACCGCGTCGATGGCCTGGCGGGCGCGCAGGCGCTCGTAGGCGCCGAACTGGGCGGCATCGGGGCGGGCCTCGATCGCGCTCAGGCGCTGGCTCAGGCGGGCCAGTTCGGGGTCGTCGGCCGGGGCCGCGGCGGCGATGCCGCAAGCGCAGGCCAGGGCCAGGCTCAGGCCCAGGCGGTGGGCGTAACGGCGCGCGCTCATCGGCTGCCCTCCTGCAGGCGGCGCCGCAATTCGGCGATTTCGGCCTGGCGCTGGTCGAATTCGGCCCGTACCACGGCCTCGCGGCTGCGCGCATAGGCCAGGTCGGCCTCGGCCGCCGCGGTCAGCGACAGCCGCCGCGCGTCCTCGTCCTTGCCCTGGGACATCGCCGCCTGGGCCGCGCTGAGCGCGCTGCGGGCGGCGTTGAGGTCCTGCGGGGCGTATTGGTCGGCGTCGGCGTCGTCGGCGCGCATCACCGCCTGACGGGCGCTGGAAAGCTCGCCGGTGGGCGGGGGCGTGGAGGCGCAGCCGGCCAGCCCCGAAGCGAGAACTGCGGCCAGCAGCGGCAAACGAAAGTGTGCGAAGCTTGCGGTCATTGGGGAGCGCCGTACGGAATGGATGTCGCGCGGCCATTGTCGGAAGCCGGCAGCGTGCTTGCAACGGTACGCGCCGTCAACAAGGGGTAAGAATGCATGGACATCGGCTATTTCCTTAAGCTGATGACGGAAAAGAACGCGTCGGACATGTTCCTGACCACCGGCGCGCCGGTCTACATCAAGGTCGAGGGCCGTCTGTACCCGCTCGGCAACACCGGCCTGCCCGCGGGCATGGTCAAGAAGATCGCCTATTCGCTGATGGATGAGGGCCAGGTTCCGCAGTTCGAGCGCGACCTGGAGCTCAACATGGCCCTGGCCCTGCCCGACGCCGGCCGCTTCCGCATCAACGTGTTCAAGCAGCGCGGCGAAGTCGGCATGGTCATCCGCGCCATCCGCAGCATCATCCCGAGCATCGAGGAGCTGCAGCTGCCGCAGGTGCTCAAGAGCATCATCATGGCCCCGCGCGGCCTGGTCCTGATCGTCGGTTCCACCGGTTCGGGCAAGTCGACCACCCTGGCCTCGATGATCGACCACCGCAACAGCAACACCGCCGGCCACATCCTCACCATCGAGGATCCGATCGAGTACCTGCACAAGCACAAGAAGTCGATCGTCAATCAGCGCGAGGTCGGCCTGGACACCCACGCCTTCCACAACGCGCTCAAGAACGCGATGCGCGAAGCGCCGGACGTGATCCTGATCGGCGAAATCCTCGACGCCACCACCATGGAGGCGGCGATCGCGTTCGCCGAAACCGGCCACCTGTGCCTGGCGACCCTGCACTCCAACAACGCCGACCAGACCCTGGAGCGCATCCTCAACTTCTTCCCCGAGGCCGCGCACAAGAACGTGCTGATGAACCTGGCCCTGAACCTCAAGGCGGTGGTCTCGCAGCGCCTGGTGGTCGGCGTCGACGGGCGCCGCATGCCGGCGGCGGAAGTGCTGATCAACACCCCGCACATCCGCGACCTGATGCGCCGCGGCCAGGTGCACGAGATCAAGCAGGCGATGGAAGAGTCGCTGGAAGACGGCATGGAGTCGTTCGACCAGTGCCTGTTCCGGCTGTACAAGGAAGGCCGGATCGAGATGGAGGAGGCGCTCAAGGCGGCCGACTCGCGCGACGGCCTGGCGCTGAAGTTCCGCCTCTCCGAAGGCGGCAGCGGCGAGCACGACCCCTACGCCGACATGTACGACGCTTCGGCGACGCACTGAACCGCCTCGGCGGGCAGCGGCAGGACCACAGGCCGGCGGTCGCGAGACCGCCGGCTTCGTTTTGCCCGGAACGCGCCGGCTCAGGCCGGCCGGTCGGGCTGGTTTTCCGGGCGCGCGGCCTCGAACGCCGGCAGCGCCAGGCAGGCCTGCTCGATCCTTTGCAGGGTCGGGAACGGCTCCAGCGCCACGCCGAAACGGCGCGCGTTGTACATCTGCGGCACCAGGCAGCAATCGGCCAGGCCGGGCGCGTCGCCGGCGCAGAACGCGGTCTCGACGGGGCGCGCGCCGAGCATGGTTTCCAGCACCGCGAAACCGTCGTGTATCCAGTGCTTGACCCACTCGTCGCGCTCGGGCTGGGGCACGTTCCAGGTGCCGTCCAGGTACTGCAGCACGCGCAGGTTGTTGAGCGGGTGGATCTCGCAGGCGATGGTCTGGGCGATCGAACGCACCCATTGGCGCTGGCCCGGGTCCTGCGGCAACAGCCGCGCCTGCGGCCAGACCTCGTCGAGGTACTCCAGGATCGCCAGCGACTGGCTCATGTGCCGCCCGCCGTGCTCCAGCATCGGCACCAGGCCCTGCGGGTTGAGCGCGCGATAGTCGGGCCGGTGCTGCTCGCCGCCGTCGCGGACCAGGTGCACCGGGACGATGTCGTAGTCCAGCCCCTTCAGATTGAGGCCGATGCGGACGCGGTAGGAGGCGCTGGATCGCCAGTACGAATAAAGACGCAATTGATCGCTCACCGGGACTGCCTGGGCTGAGGAACGGTTGAAGAGTAACGAGTAAAGGGCGCGCACGGGGTCGCGGCGGCGCCGGCCTGCGACTCAGGCCCCGTTTCGGCGCGGCCGGCGTCGCGCACCTTGGCCGGCGGCGCTACGGCGGTGGGCGGAAAGCGCGCCGGCGGCACCAACGAAAACGGGCCGCGCGTGCGGCCCGTTTCGCGGCGCGGCGCCGGGGAATCAGGGCTTTTCGATGCGCTGCTCGATCGCGCCGAAGATGCTGGCGCCGGCGCGGTCGAGCATTTCGATCCGCACCGTGTCGCCGAAGCTCATGAACGGCGTGACCGGCTTGCCCTGCTCCAGGGTCTCGACGGTGCGGCGCTCGGCGAAGCAGGACGCGCCCAGCGAGGTGTCCTGGTTGGCGACGGTGCCGGAGCCGACGATGGTGCCGGCCGACAACGGCCGGGTCTTGGCCGCGTGCGCCACCAGTTGGGCGAAGTTGAACTGCATGTCGACGCCGGCTTCCGGCGCGCCGAACCATTCGCCGTTGATGTGGGTCAGCAGAGCCAGGTGGACCTTGCTGTCCTGCCAGGCGTCGCCGAGCTCGTCCGGCGTCACGAACACCGGGCTCAGCGCCGAACGCGGCTTGGACTGCAGGAAGCCGAAGCCCTTGGCCAGTTCGTTCGGGATCAGGTTGCGCAGCGAGACGTCGTTGACCAGGCCGATCAGCTGGATGTGGCCGGCGGCCTGCTCGGCGGTCGCCGCCATCGGCACGTCGTCGGTGACGATCACCACTTCGGCTTCCAGGTCGATGCCGTAGTCCTCGCTGACCACCCGCACCGGGTCGCGCGGGCCGTAGAAGCCGGCGCTGACCGCCTGGTACATCAGCGGGTCGACGTAGAAGCTTTCCGGCACCTCGGCGCCGCGCGCGCGGCGCACGCGCTCGACGTGCGGCAGGTAGGCGCTGCCGTCGACGAATTCGTAGGCGCGCGGCAACGGCGCGGCCAAGGCGGCGGGATCCAGTTCGAAGGCGCCCTCGGCCTGGCCGGCGTTGAGCCGGTCGGACAGCGCATTGAGCCGCGGCGCGGCGTTGGACCAGTCCTCCAGCGCGCGCTGCAGGGTATCGGCGATGCCGGCGGCGCGCACGGCGCGGCTCAGGTCGCGCGAGACGACGATCAGCGTGCCGTCGCGGCCGCCTTCTTTCAGGGATCCGAGTTTCATCCAGGCCTCGAGGTTCGGTGCAGTCGGGTCGATTGGTTTCAATTGTAACGGATTAGCCGGGCGCTCCGCTGGCGTCGCGCCCGTCCCGCTCCGGCCGCGATTGTCGCCCGGGCGGGCCCGCCGCCGCCGCCCTGGCCGCAGGGCATCGGCGCTGTCCTTTTCGAATCAATCACTTGCGATAAACCGAAAAAAAGTTCGCCGGGCCGTGATGGGACCGCGCCCCTTTCGCCGGTTGTTTGGATCAAGCGCGGCGTGGTCACGCCCGGGTCCACCGGGGCAGGCCCAGCCGATGCGGCGGACCGCGCGTCCGCCGCGGCGGTTGAGGGCACGTCCCTCTGCGACCGCGTGAACCCAACCGACAAGGAGTCTTCTCATGAAATCGCAGTCTTCCGCTTCCCTGTTCGCTCTGCGCTCGCTGCCGGCCGCGCTGCTGCTCGCCCTGGGCGCCGCCGGCGGCGTCCAGGCCCAGGCCCTGAACGTCACCGTGTTCAACCCGCTCGAGTCCGGCAAGGTCGTGCTCGAACCGATCGGCCCGGCCAAGGTCGGCGGCGTCATGCAGGGCCGCATCTCGATGGGCATGACCCTGCGCAACAACGACACGATGCCGCTCAAGGTCGTCAAGGTCGAAATCCAGGACCAGATCGCCTCCAACTACCTGACCCCGGCCGAGATCGCCCCGGGCACCGAAATCGAGTTCTGGAACTGCCGCTGCAACTGGTACAACCCCGACGAGACCGCGCCCAAGATACCGAGCTCGTTTCCGATCGTGATCAACGCGCCCTACCCGGCCTCGGTCAAGATCGCGGTCTATCTGCAGGGCTACGCCAACCCGGTGGTGAAGACCCTGCCGCTGGCCACCACCACCAACCAGGGCGGTCCGCTCAACTACGCCGCCCGCGCCAACGACCTGCGCCCGAACGAAGCCTGGCAGACCTCCAGCAACCACCTCGGCAACACCCAGGCGTTCGGCCTGGACACCAGCGTCGCCGGCTGGAACGGCAGCGCCTGGGACGCCAAGCGCCCGGGCGCTACCTCGACCCAGACCGAAGGCCAGCGCGCCTACGGCCTGCCGGTGTACGCCATGACCGACGGCACCGTGTGCAGCGCCCTCAACGACTTGCCGGAGTGGAAGAACTTCCCGCGCGTGTCCGACGAACTGGAGCCCGCGCCGGTGTCGCCGAGCACCGGCAAATACTCCAGCGGCGGCAACTTCCTCAACCTCAAGAACGGCAACGAGATCACCCTGTACGCGCATCTGCAGCCCGGTTCGATCCCGGCCGAACTGCTGGTGCCCGGGGCGACGGTCAAGCGCGGCCAGTACCTGGGCAAGGTCGGCTACACCGGCGCCTCCAGCGGTCCGCACCTGCACGTGCACGTGAGCAAGGAAAGCGGCACAGCGTGCGTCGGCTTCGACAAGCGTCCGCGTCCGATGACCTTCGACGAGATCCAGAGCCTGACCCGGGGCGAAGCCACCACGATGGCGGGGCTGGGCAGCATGGACCCCAGCGACTGGACCGCACTGAGCAACCACTCCGCGCCGCATCCCTACAGCCTGATCTATCCCTCCAGCGCCGCATTTCCGTTCGACGCCGCGGAGAAGGATGAGAAGACCTTCATCGGCGTGTGGCGCCCGAGCAACGCGATCGAGATCCGGATCAACAAGCCCGGCTGGAGCAGCTTCGTCGCCAAGCGCAACGAACTGGTCGGCGACGGCTTCCGCCTGGAGAACATCGACACCTACCTCGAGAACGGCGACCGCCACTTCGTCGGCGTGTTCAAGCGCGCCAGCGGCGGCGGCGCGCTGTACAACGCGCCCAGCTGGGAGCAGTTCACCGCGGTGTGGAAGGAGCTCAGCGACGACGGCCAGCGCCTGGTCGACCTGACCACCTACCTCAGCGGCAGCGAACGCCACTACGTCGGCGTGTTCCGTCCGGGCACCGACCACGCCGGGCTGTGGAGCCACACCGGCTACAGCGCCTTCGCCAACCAGCGCGAGATCGCCGAAGGCCTGGGCCTGCGCCTGATCGACATGGAAAGCTTCGACCTCGGCAACGGCCAGCGCCAGTATGTCGGCGTGTACCGGGCCGGCAGCGACAACACCGAGCTGGCGCGCTCGGCGTCCTGGAGCGAGTTCGTCGCCAAGTGGAAGGAGCTGTCCGCCGCCGGCCAGCGCCTGATCGACGTCGACAGCTTCGTCGAAGCCGGGGTGCGCAACTACGTCGGCGTGTACCGCGCCGGCGGCGGCGTCAGCGCGCTGGAAGCGGTCAAGGGCTGGCAGGGGCTGTTCCAGTCGTCGGAGAAGTACGCGACCCAGAACCTGCGCCTGGTGGACGTGCAGGCGATCGAGTAAGCCCGGATCGATGCGTCAACGCGAAACGCCGCCCGCGAGGGCGGCGTTTCGTCGTTTCGGCGACGGCGCATGCGCAGCCGGCACGATGCGTCGGCCCGGCCGGCGCGCGTCGCTGCCGGACCGACTCAGCGCGCGGCGAGGCCTGCGGCCTTTACCGCGCGCTCCAGCGCATCGACCCGCCGCAGCAATGGCGCGTCGCGGTGCAGTTCCTTGCGCAGCACCGGCGCGGCGGCATCGAACTGCGCCAACGCCGCCGCGCGATCGCCGCGCGCCAGCAGCGATTCGGCGTACGGAACCCGCGCCTTGGCGGTGAGGATCTGCGCCTCGCCGTGGTTCCGCGCGCTATCGGCCACCACCTGCGCCCAGCCGGACACCGCGCGTTCGCGCTCGCCGCGGCGTTGCGCCAGCTCCGCGCGCAGCGCCGGGATCCGCGCCAGCAGGAGATCGTTGTATTCGCCGCGGCCGAGGTCGATCGCATCCAATCCGGTCGCCGCTTCGTCGAGGCGGCCGCTGCTGAGCAGCCATTCGATCCGGACCAGGTCGGCGATCAGCACCCCGACCCGATCGTCGGCGTAGCGCTCGCGCCACAGCGCGAACGCGCGCTCGACCAGCGGCCGCGCCTCCTCGCCGCGGCCGGCGCGCGCGAGCAACCGGCCCAGATAGCTTTCCACCCGCAACACGCGCCGCTCCCGAGGATCCAGGTGCTCGCGCCGGATCGACAGCGCCTCGCGCCACAGCCGTTCGGCTTCGCCGACGTCGCCGCGCTCGTCGGCGAGCGTGGCGGTATTGTGCAGCACCCGCGCATAGTCCAGGCTGCGCGCGCCGGCCACCTTCGCCATGATCGCCAGCGCGACGCGGTAATGATCGCCGGCGATGCGGTAATCGCCCATGTCCTGGGCGGCGTCGGCGATGTCGACGTGGATGTTGGCGACCATGTCGCTCTGCTCGCCGTACAGGTCTCGCGCCAGGCCGAGGTTGTCGGCCAGTTCGCGCCGGGTCTCGGCGAGCCGGCCCTGGCCGAACAGCACCTTCGCCAGGTAGAACTGCTGCACCTGAGCGGCGACGCTGTGCGCGCCGCCGGCGCGGGCCAGATCCAGGGCTTCGCGGAACGCGGCCTCGGCGCGCCCGAGTTCGCCGCGGCGGCGGTACAACTGGCCGAGATTGCCCAGCATCGCCGCGCGCTCCTGCGGCGACTCCCGTATCGCGTGCCTGCGCCGCAACGCCTGCGATTGCGCGAACGCGGCCGCGGCCAGGTCGTAGCGGCTGTCGGCGACGCGGGCCAGGCCGAGCGCGTCGTAAGCCTCGGCCAGCCCGCGCGCGTCGGCCTGGCCCTGGCGCAGCGCCAGCGCGCGCTGCGCGGCCGCCACCGCCTGGGCGCCGTACTGGCGCTCGCTGAGCGAACGCGACAGGTCCAGCAGGGCCTGCGCCGCGCGCTCGGGCTGCGCCACCGCCGGGTCGAGGAACTCGCGCGCGGCGCGATCGAGCAGGGCTTCCGCACGCTGCGGCTGGCCCAGATTGCGGTAGGCGCGGCCCAGCACCGCGCGCAGGCGGGCGCGGATCGCCGGGGTCTCGTCCAGGCCGTGCTCGATGCGCGCGGCCGAGGCGTCGAGCACCTGGCGCGCGCTGACGTCCTGGCGCGCACGCGCGCCACGCATGCTCGGGTCGGCGGCGTCGAACGCCGAGACCAGGAATTCGCCGACCTGTTCGGCCACCGCCGCTTCGCGTTCGGCGCGCGCGCGCTCGGCGCTGACCTGCCAGACGAAACCGGCCGCCAGCGCCAGCACGGCCGCGGTCGCCGTGGCTTCGCGCCAGTGCCGGCGCAGGTACCGGCTAAAGCTATAGCGCCAACTCGGCGCGCGCGCCGACACCGGGCGCCGGCGCTGGTGGCGCAGGAGATCCTGGGCCAGCGCTTCGACCGAGGAGTAGCGCAAGCGCGGGTCCAGCGCACAGGCGCGCTGGGCGATGGCGTCGAGATCGCCGCGCAACTTGCCACGCCACGGGCACTGCGGCGAAGCCAGCGCGCTCGGCGCCGGCACCGCCCGCTCGCGGTCGCCGACGCCGCGGCCGAGCGTGCGGCAGGCCAACAGTTCGGTCAGCAGCACGCCGAGCGCGAACACGTCGCTGACCACGCTGCCCCGCGCGCCGCCGAGCAGTTCCGGGCTGGCATAAGCCGGCGTGCAGAACGCATTGCCCTGCTCCGGATCGCCCTGCTGCCGATCCAGCGCCTGGGCGATGCCGAAATCCAGCAGCACCGGCTCGCCGTCCTCGGCCACCAGCACGTTGGCCGGCTTCAGGTCGCAGTGCACGATCAGGCGTTGGTGCGCGCTTTGCACCGCGCCGCAGATGCGCTCGAACAGGCGCAGGCGTTGCTCGAGGCCGGGCCGGCAGCGTTCGCAGTAGTCGTCCAGCGGCTCGCCCTGCACGTACTCCATGACCAGGTACGGCTGGCCGCAGGGCGTGGTGCCGCCGTCGTAGAGTCGGGCGATGTTGGGATGCTGCAGTTCGGCCAGCAGCTGCCGCTCCGCGGCCAGGCGGCGGGCGAATTCGTCGCGATCGATCCCGATCCGGTAGCGGCCGTCGCCGCGCAGCAGCTTGATCGCGGCTTGCTGGCGGAACAGGCCGTCGGCGCGTTCGGCCACGAACACCGTGCCCATGCCGCCGCTGGCGACGCGTTCGACCAGCAGCCAGGCGCCGAGCCGGTCTCCGGCGCGCGGCTCGGGCGCTCCGTCCTGCTCCGTCGCGTCGCCGCCGGCGGCCAACAACGCTTCCAGCGGCCGCGCCACCGCGCCCAGTTCGTCGGTCTGCGCGCCGAGCAGTTGCAGCGCCTCGTCGATCAAGGCCGGATCCTCGCTCAACCCGGCCAGCGTCTCGCGCCAACGCTGCGGCGGCAGGTCGCAGGCCGCGTCGAACAAACGCCGCAACTCCCGCCAACGCTCCGTCTGCATGCACTCTCCTGCGCCGCGCGCGCGGCCGCTCAGCTCAGTTGCCGGCTCAACCAGGCGCGGGCGAAGCGCAGGTCGCGCTCGACCGTGGGCAGCGAAACCTCCAGCACGCAGGCGATCTCGCCCTGGGCCATGCCGCCGAAGTAGGCCATCTCCACCGCGCGCGCCGCGCGCGGATCGTGTTCGGACAAACGTTGCAGCGCCTCGTGCAAGGCCAGCACGTCCAGCCCGGCGGTGGCGCCGCCGTCGAGGTCGGCGTGCGACAGGGTCAGCATCAGCGGGTCGGCGCCGCGCTTGTCGGCGGCGCGCGCGCGCGCTTCGTCGACCAGCACCGAACGCATCTTCAATGCGGCCAGGGCGAAGAAATGCGCGCGGTCCTGCCAGTCGATCTCGCCGCCGAGCAGCCGCATCAGGGCTTCGTTGACCAACGAGGTGACCTGCAGCGTGCGCCCGCCGCCGCGCGCGCGCAGCCGCGCCGCGGCCATTCCGCGCAGGGTGTCGTAGACCTGCACGAACAGGCGATCGCGCGCGACCGCATCGCCCGCGCGCCAGCCGTGCAGCAAACCGGTCAGATCCTCGCCCATCCGCGTCCCCCGACGCCGTTCCCCGCGCCCGAGACGGACGCGCACCGAGCATCGCCCAGTCGGCCTGCGCGCCGACGCGACCGGCGCCACGATTTCGCATCCGCCGTCGCGCGGCGGCGGCGCGCGGCAACCGCCGCATCGCGCGTCGTCCGCCGGCGGCGCAGCGTTTACAGTCTCCGGCTGGCTCCGATGCCGCCTCGACGGCGCGGGCCGTCCGCTCGAACCGACCCGACGAACCACGCCATGACCGAACTGCGCCCGCTCGCCCCCGCCGACCGCGACCTGGTCCGGCGCTTCCTCGCCCTGCGCTGGGGCAGCGCCACGGTCATGCTCGACGGCCGCGCTATCGACGCCGCGGCCCTGCCCGGCTACATCGGCCTCGACGGCAACGGCGTCGCCGCGCTGGCGACCCTGCTCGACGAAGCCGGGCACAGCGAAATCGTCACCCTCGACGCCGTGCGGCCCCAGTCCGGCCTCGGCACCGCGCTGGTCGAGCTGGCCGCGCAACGCGCCCGCGCGCTCGGCCTGGGCCGGTTGCTGGCCCGCACCACCAACGACAACCTCGACGCGCTGCGCTTCTACCAGCGCCGCGGTTTCCGCCTGCACCGGCTGGCGCCGGGAGCGATCGATCGCGAGCGCGAAGCCGACCCGGCGATCCCGCTGCTCGGCCGCCACGGCATTCCGCTGCGCGACGAGATCAGCCTGATCCGGCCGCTGGGCTGAGGCGCGGGCCCGCCGCGGGGCTGGCGGACCTGCGATCGGAACTGCGATCGGAACTGCGGACCGGAATCCCCCGCCGTGCCGGCGCCGCGTTCAGAAAAACCTTCGGCCAACAAAAAACCCGCCGTGAGGCGGGTTCTTCGTTGCGGCTACGCTGCGCTGCGCGCGACCGGCTTTTGTTTGGCAGCCCCGGATGGATTCGAACCACCGAATGTCTGAGTCAGAGTCAGATGCCTTACCGCTTGGCGACGGGGCTATAAAACGGATTCTAGCGCAAAAATTCGCGACTGCAAAAGCTTGAAGCCGCGAATTCGGCAGTAATCGAAGATTAGCGCTTCGAGAACTGGGTGGCGCGACGCGCCTTGTGCAGACCGACCTTCTTACGCTCGACTTCGCGGGCGTCGCGGGTCATGAAGCCGGCCTTGCGCAGCTCGGACTTCAGGGTTTCGTCGTACTCGACCAGCGCGCGGGCGATGCCCAGGCGGATCGCACCGGCCTGGCCGGTGATGCCGCCGCCGGCGACGGTGACGGTGACGTCGAACTTGTCGGTCGACTGGGTCAGCTCGAGCGGCTGGCGCACGATCATGCGCGCGGTCTCGCGGCCGAAGAAGTCTTCGATCGAACGCTGGTTGATGGTGATCTTGCCCTCGCCCTTGCGCAGGAACACGCGAGCGGTGGAGGACTTGCGGCGGCCGGTGCCGTAGTTCTGCTGGATAGCCATGTTCGTATCTTTACCTTAGATGTCCAACGGCTGCGGCTGCTGGGCGGCGTGCGGATGCTCGGAGCCCTTGTAGACCTTGAGCTTGCGATACATGGCGCGGCCCAGCGGGTTCTTCGGCAGCATGCCCTTCACGCCGATCTCGATCACGCGCTCCGGGTGGCGCTCCAGCGCCTGGCCCAGGGTTTC
Source organism: Lysobacter sp. BMK333-48F3 (assembly GCF_019733395.1). NCBI lineage: Bacteria > Pseudomonadati > Pseudomonadota > Gammaproteobacteria > Lysobacterales > Lysobacteraceae > Lysobacter > Lysobacter sp. BMK333-48F3. The sequence continues at coordinate 611,832 of NZ_JAIHOO010000001.1, forward strand.
GCTCTTCAGGTTGCCGATGTAACCGGTGAACCGGTGGTACATCTTGTCCTGCAGCTTGTTGCCGGTGACCGCGATCTTCTCGGCGTTGATCACCACCAGGTAATCGCCGGTATCCACGTGCGGGGTGTAGACAGGCTTGTGCTTGCCGCGCAGGCGGCGCGCGAGTTCCGAGCACAAGCGGCCGAGCGTCTTGCCCGACGCGTCGACGACGTACCAGTCGCGCTGGACGGTCTCGTTCTTGGCGGTAAAAGTCTTCATTGAGAATTCTGCTGTGGGTGACTGGTCGGGCTGATTCCGGACGCCGGCCGCGTGGCCTGGGCGGGCGGAATTTCGCCTCGCGTTGGAAAGGTGGAGCGAAAGAGGCGAGATCATAGCGGTCCCGCCCCGCCGCCGCAAGTCGGCCCGGCCCGGTGCTAGCATTCGCCGATGCCCGCCGCCCGCCCGCCGACCCCGGACCCGTTGCCGCTGGTCGCCCTGGCCGACCGCTGCGTGCAGTGCGGGCTGTGCCTGCCGGCCTGCCCGACCTACGGCCGCGACCGGCTCGAGGCCGAGTCCCCGCGCGGCCGGATCGCCCTGGCGCGGGCCTTGGCCCTGGCCACCATACCCCCGACCGGGGTCGCCGACACCCACCTGGACCACTGCCTGGGCTGCCGCAGCTGCGAGGCGGTGTGTCCGGCCGGGGTCGACTACGGCGCCCTGCTGGTTGCCGCGCGCAGCCGCCAGCGCCAACGCCGGCCGCCGCCGTGGCGGCAGCGCCTGATCGAGGCTTTGGCGCGGCGGCCGCGCCTGCTCGGCGCCGCCCTGGGCCTGTATCGCCTGGCGCACCCCGCCCTGCCGGTCGCCTGGCGGCCGCTACCGCAGCCGCCGGCACGGCCGAGGACCGCGCCCGGCGCACCTGCGCGGGTGCCCGAGGCCCGCGCCGCGGTGTTCGTGGGCTGCGTCGCAGGGGCCTACGAGCGGCCGCTGCGCGAGGCCCTGGCGCGCCTGGCGGGGGCCGCGGGCCTGGCCCTGGACACGCCCGCCGGCCAGGGCTGCTGCGGCGCCCTGCACGCCCATGCCGGCGACCCGGCCGGGGCGGCCGCGCTGGCCGCGGCCAATCGCGCCGCCTTCGCCGGCCACGCCACCGTGCTGACCCTGGCCAGCGGCTGCCACGAATCGGTGGCGCGATCGGTGGCCGGCGTCCGCGACGCGCTGGAGGTGCTGGCCGAGCGCGGCGAGCGCCTGCGCTTCCGCCCCACCGCGCAGCGCGTGGCCCTGCACCTGCCCTGCAGCCAGCGCAACCTGTCGCGTTCGGCGCCGGCGCTGCGCCGCCTGCTGGCGCGGGTGCCGCAACTGCAGGTGGTCGAACTCGACGCCGGCTACGGCTGCTGCGGCGCCTCCGGCAGCCAGATGTTGACCGACCCGGCGCGCGCCGCCGACTTCCGCGCGCCGCTGCTGGAACAGTTCGCGAGCAGCGGCGCGACGGTCTTGCTCAGCGCCAATATCGGCTGCCGCCTGCACCTGGCCGGCGGCACCGCGTTGCCGGTGCGGCATCCGCTGGAGTTTTTGGCGGAGCATCTGGACGAGGAGCGGCCGGCGTAGCCGCCGCTCCCGCCGCTGCCCGATCCATCCCCCGCCGCGCCCGCGAAGGCGGCTTCGCTTCACTTCGGCGTAGCCGACCACCCAGGGCCTCACCGAGGCAGGGCGCTGAAGTCTCTGGATCCCCGCTTTCGCGGGGATGACGGCTGGGGAGCGCGCGCCGAAACCTTCTCCCGCCGTCGTTCCCGTGCAGGCGGGCTCCGCCTCATTTCGGCGCGGCCACTACCCAGGACTTCACCGGAGCAGCGCTTCGAATAGCCGCTGCGCCGGAACAACCACCGGACCGCCCCCGCGCCCCGGACGATTTGTCCACCCGTCTGGCCCGCAACCCTTCCGCGCGCGCCGTAGAATCGGCCCATGACGACTCGCAGCCTCAGCCCCCTGGACCGCGCGCTGGCCGAAGCGCAGCGCGCCCTGGACACCGTGTTCGGCGCACCCGCGGCCGAGCGCCCCAACCCCGCCGGCAGCACCGCCGAGCTGGTGCTGGAAGCGGACGAGCGCCGCCATTCGGCCGGGCTGATGCGGATCAACCACGTCGGCGAGGTCTGCGCCCAGGCGCTGTACTGCGGCCAGGCCGCGGTCGCCCGCGACGAGGCCACCCGCGAGCACCTGCTGCACGCCGCGCAGGAAGAAACCGATCACCTGGCCTGGTGCGCCGACCGCCTGCGCGAGCTCGACAGCCGCCCCAGCCTGCTCAACCCGCTGTGGTATGCCGGCAGCTTCGCCATCGGCGCCCTCGCCGGCCTGCGCGGCGACGGCTGGAACCTCGGCTTCGTGGTCGAGACCGAGCGCCAGGTCGAGGCCCACATCGACGAACACCTGCAATCGCTGCCCGAAGCCGACCAGCGCAGCCGGGCGATCCTGCGCACCATGAAGGCCGACGAGGCCCGCCATGCCGAGAACGCCGAAGCCGCCGGCGCGCGCATCCTGCCGATGCCGGTGCCGGCGCTGATGGCGGCGGCGTCGAAGCTGATGAAGACGGTCGCTTACAAGATCTGAACGGCCGGGATTCGGGATCGGGGATTCGGGATTGGCCTAAGCCTCGCCCCACCCGAAAGCTTCGCCCCCACCCGGAGCCTTCCCCCCTTTGAAAAAGGGGGGCCAGGGGGGATTTGCTTTTCGCCCCACCTCCCCAGCCGCCGCCCCCACAAACGCGAAGCCCGCCTTTCGGCGGGCTTCGGCGTTGCGGCGCAGCAACCGGCTCAGTCGGCCAGGTTGCGGCCGTGGTAGAGCTCTTCGATCTCGCGGCGCAGGCGCGCCTCGATCTTCATCCGTTCCTTGAACGACAGGTTCTTGGCCTTTTCCTCGAACAGGTAGGTGTCGAGGTCGAACTCCTTCAGGTGCATCTTGGTGTGGAAGATGTTTTCCTGATAGACGTTCACGTCGAGCATTTCGTAGCGCGACTTGATGTTCTTGGCCAGATAATCCTGAATCGAATTGATCTTGTGATCGATGTAGTGCTTCTTGCCCTTGATGTCGCGGGTGAAACCGCGCACCCGGTAATCCATCACCACGATGTCGGATTCGAAGCTCTCGATCAGGTAATTCAGCGCCTTCAGCGGCGAAATCACCCCGCAGGTGGCGACGTCGATGTCGGCGCGGAAAGTCGCGATGCCGCTGTCCGGATGGGTTTCCGGATAGGTGTGCACGGTGATGTGCGACTTGTCCATGTGCGCGACCACGGCGTCGGAGATGATCTCCTTGCCGGCCGCCTTCTTGTCGATCACCGGTTCCTCGGAAATGAGGATGGTGACCGACGCGCCCTGCGGGTCGTAGTCCTGGCGGGCGATGTTGAGGATGTTCGCGCCGATGATTTCCGCCACATCCGTCAGGATCTGGGTGAGGCGGTCGGCGTTGTACGCCTCGTCGATGTATTCGATATAGCGCCTGCGCTCGTCTTCCGAGGCAGCGAAGCAGACATCGTAGATATTGAACGAGAGGGCCTTGGTGAGGTTGTTGAAACCCTGCAACCGCAGGCGCGGCAACGGCTTGACCACTGTAGGAGGATCCGGACGGACGGCGAGGGCCGCGATTATGAGGCAATTGGCCTCGGGGGGAAACGCACCGCGTTTTTGGGCGCGGTCGATTACAAAAGCGTGACCGCTTCTGCGCTTCCATCATCGCTCTCTATCGGACCGGGATTTTCAGGGGCAGGATTTGCCCCAGCGGCCGGATCGCCCTAAGCTCGGCCGACAGACGAAGCCCATTCCCAATGTCCGCCAACCCGGTAGCTCCCTTGACCGCACTGCGCCGAACCAACAGCCCGTTGTTGCCTGACGGCGCAACGATCGAACGTTTCCTGGCCCACTGCCATCGCTGCCGCTACCCGTCCCGTACGGACGTGTTCCGCCCCGGCGACCCGGCCAGCACCCTCTATTACGTCGTCTCCGGCTCGGTCAGCATCATCACCGAAGAAGAGGACGGCCGCGAACTGGTCCTGGGCTATTTCGGCCAGGGCGAATTCGTGGGCGAACTCGGCCTGTTCATCGAGAGCGACCATCGCGAGGTGATCCTGCGGACCCGCAGCACCTGCGAGCTCGCCGAGATCGGCCACGAGCGCCTCTACGACCTGCTGCTGACCCGGCTGTCGCTGGACGCGCCCAAGCTGCTGTACGCGATCGGCGCGCAGATTTCCCGGCGCCTGCTCGATACCAGCCGCAAGGCCGGCCGCCTGGCCTTCCTCGACGTGACCGACCGCATCGTGCGCGCCCTGCACGACCTGGCCAAGGAACCCGAGGCCATGAGCCACCCGCAGGGCACCCAGTTGCGCGTGTCCCGCCAGGAGCTGTCGCGTCTGGTCGGCTGCTCGCGCGAAATGGCCGGCCGCGTGCTGAAGAAGCTGCAGGCCGACGGCAAGCTCCACGCCCGCGGCAAGACCGTCGTCCTGTACGGGACCCGCTAAGTCCCGATGGGACGAGTCGCATCGTCCGCCGAGACCGCACCCCGGGTGCGGCTCGCGGAACTGGGCGACGCCAGCGACGTGGCCGAGCTGCTGAGCCAGCTCGGCTACCCCTGCACCCGCGACGAAGCAGCCGAGCGCATCGCCGTGCTGCGCGAAGACCCGCGCCATTACCTCCTGCTGGCCGAGCTCGACGGCCACGCCTGCGGCCTGATCGCCAGCCACACCCGCTATTCGCTGACCCACGGCGCCGACCTGACCCGGATCACCGCGCTGGTGGTGGCCCGCTCCTGCTATCGCCAGGGCATCGGCCGGCTGCTGCTGCGCGAGGTCGAGCGCCGCGCCCGCCGCGACGGGGTCAGCCGGATCGAAGTGACCAGCAACAGCGGCCGCCTGGAGGCCCACGAGTTCTACCGCCGTTGCGGCTATGCCGACGGCTCGGTGAAGTTCGTCAAAACCCTCGGCGATTGACCGGCGATAGATGGCGTTTATCGAAACGCCCCCAGCCCCGCTCCAAATCCCGCGGATCGACCGATCCGGCAAAGCCCGTCCGCACCGTCTCGAAAGCTGAACAGGCTTTCCGCGCCCGTCATGCGCGCGCCGGCGCGGTCGATTTCTTGTTAAGTCCGGCTCAGATCTGCACCGGGCCGGCCGGATCGCCGGCGCGGTCGGGGCAGCCCCAATTGAGGATCGGCGTGCCCGGCGGCAACACCCGGCGGAACATCTCGACCCGTCCGGCCTTGGGGTTGACCACCACCGGCGCGCGCGCCGCCTTCAGCAACGGCAGGTCGGCGCTGCTGTCGGAGTAAGCGATCTCGACCGGGGCGTCGAAACCGACCTCGCGCAGCATGGTCATCTTCATTTCCGAATGGCAGTGGCGGCGCGCGGCCAGCGCGCCCAGGCGCGGGCCGACCAGGGTCCCGACCACCGGCACGTCCTCGTGGGCGACGAAGGCCAGGATCGCCCGCGCCAGCTCCGGCGGTGCGCCGGTCGCGACCACCACCCGGTCGCCCTGCACCCGGTGCCGGTGCAGCACGTCCAGGGCGATCGGCAGCAACCGCGCGCGGATCTGCTCGGTGTGCAGGGCCACGTAGCGGTCGATCATCGCGTCCAGGCTGCGCACCCGGCTCAGGCCGACCGTGCCGATCCAGACGAAGGCGGAAATGCCGCGCCGCCGGGTCGGCAGCCAGGCCACCATCGGCCCGGCCACCGGCGCGATCAGCAGCGCCAGCAGCATCCGCCACCACGAGCGCTTGATCAGCCAGGCGAACAGGTGACTGCCGGAATCGCCGTCGTAGAGGGTGTGGTCGAAGTCGAACACCACCAGCGGCGCGCCCTCGCGCACCGGCGGAAAGTGCGCGGGCCGGACCGCGCTCACGCCGCGAACAGCCGCTGCAGCGCCGCGCCCGGGTCGCGTTCGCGCATGAAGCTTTCGCCGACCAGGAACGTCTCGATGCCGGCCGCGCGCATGCGCGCGACGTCGGCCGGGGTGGCGATGCCGCTTTCGGTGACCAGGGTGCGGTCCGGCGGCACCGCGCTGCGCAATTCCAGGCTGGTGTCGAGCGAGACCTGGAAGGTGCGCAGGTTGCGGTTGTTGACCCCGATCAGCTCGCAATCGGTCTGCAGCGCGCGTTCGAGCTCGTCGATGTCGTGCACTTCCACCAGCACGTCCATGCCCAGCTCCATCGCCAGCCCGGCCATCTCGATCATCGGCCCGTCCTCGAGCGCGGCGACGATCAGCAGGATCGCGTCGGCGCCGATCAGCCGCGCCTCGTAGATCTGGTAAGGATCGACGGTGAAATCCTTGCGCAGCACCGGCAGCGCGCAGGCTTCGCGCGCCTCGCCGAGGTAGGCGTTGCTGCCCTGGAAGAAATCGACGTCGGTCAGCACCGACAGGCAGGCCGCGCCGCCGGCCTCGTAGCTGCGGGCGATCTGCGCAGGCTTGAAGTCGGCGCGGATCAGGCCCTTGGACGGGCTGGCCTTCTTGACCTCGGCGATCACCGCGGCCGCGCCTTCGGCGTGCTTGCGCTTGATCGCATCGACGAAGCCGCGGGTCGGCAGCTGCATCGCCTGCGCGCGCGCGCGCACGTCGACCAGCGGACGCACCCGGCTGCGCTGTTCGATCTCTTCGCGCTTGCGCGCCAGGATGGTGTTGAGGATGTCGCTCATGCCCTGCTCTTGCTCCCGTACGCGCGCTCGACCTTGGCCACGCGCAATTCGAAATGGTCGTACCAATGCTCGCGCCCGTAGGCGCGGGTGGCGGCGTGCTCGGCCTGGCGCTTCCAGGCCGCGATGGCCGCCTCGTCGGCCCAATAGCTTACGGTGATGCCGTAGCCGTCGTCGCCGCGCACCGACTCGACGCCGAGGAAGCCCGGCTGCTGCGCGGCCAGTTCGACCATGCGCTGCGCGGCCTGGCCGTAGCCGGGGTCGTCCTCGCCGTTGCGTTGCGAGCTGAAGATCACCGCGTAGTACGGCGGGCTGGGCAGTTTGGCGAAGCTGGCGCTCATGCTGGCTCCTGGGGGTTCAGGGGTAAAGCGAAGGCAAGGGCAAGGGCAAATCCCCCCTGCCCCCCTTTGCAAAGGGGGGAACGGCAAAGGCGGCGACTTGAGCGAGACGGCGCTTGCGCGATGCGGCGCTTGCGCGACTCGTCCCCCGTTGCGACGCAACGGTTCCCCCCTTTGCAAAAGGGGGGTTAGGGGGGATTTGCTCTGGCCGACCGCCATCACGCCCCCGCCAACTCCCGAGTCAGCGCCACGAACTCGTCCAACTTGGCCCGTGCCGCGCCCGAGGCGATCGCCTGGCGCGCCAGGACGATGCCTTCGGCGATGCTTTCGCTCTTGCCGGCCGCGTACAGCGCCGCGCCGGAGTTCAGCGCGACGATCTCGCGCGGCAGGCCGTCGCGGTTCTCCAGCGCCTGCAGCAGCAACACCCTGGACTCGGCCGCGTCGGCCACGCGCAGGTTGCGGCTGGCGGCCATGGCGATGCCGAAATCCTCCGGGTGCACTTCGTACTCGCGCACCTCGCCGTCGCGCAGTTCGCCGACCAGGGTGCCGGCGCCGAGCGAGAGCTCGTCCATGCCGTCGCGGCCCCACACCACCAGCGCGCGCTGCGCGCCCATCTCCTGCAGCACGCGCACCTGGATGCCGACCAGGTCGGGATGGAACACGCCCATCAGGATGCTCGGCGCGCCGGCCGGATTGGTCAGCGGGCCGAGAATATTGAACAAGGTGCGCACGCCCATCTCGCGCCGCACCGGCGCCACCACCTTCATCGCCGGGTGGTGCACCGGCGCGAACATGAAGCCGATCCCGGCGCGCTCGATGCACTGCCCGACCTGCTCGGGCTGCAGCTCGATCGCCGCGCCCAACGCCTCGAGCACGTCGGCGCTGCCGGACTTGGACGAGACGCTGCGGTTGCCGTGCTTGGCGACCTTGGCCCCGGCCGCGGCGACCACGAACATGCTGGCGGTGGAAATGTTGAAGGTGTGCGCGCCGTCGCCGCCGGTGCCGACGATGTCGACCAGGTGGCTGCGGTCGGCGACCTCGACCGGACGGGCGAACTCGCGCAGCACGGTGGCCGCGCCGGCGATCTCGCCGACGGTTTCCTTCTTCACCCGCAAGCCGGTCAGGATCGCCGCGGTCATGGTCGGCGAGACTTCGCCGCGCATGATCGTGCGCATCAGCTCGACCATTTCGTCGTGGAAGATTTCGCGGTGCTCGATGGTGCGCTGCAGGGCTTCTTGCGGGGTCAGGGGCATGGGATCGGGGCCTGATGGATAGACGGGACGGGCTCGGCGCTGCGGGGCAGGATCAGCCTCGCCATCGCCGCCGGCCGCGTCCGTGGCGCAGGTCGCGCAGCGAACACCGCAGCCGCGCGCTCATCGCTGCAGGAAATTGCGCAGCAGGGCGTGGCCGTGCTCGGTCTTGATCGACTCGGGGTGGAACTGCACGCCCTCGACCGGATGCTCGCGGTGGCGCAGGCCCATGATCTCCTCGAAGCCGCCGTCGTCGAATTCGGTCCAGGCGGTGACCTCCAGGCAGTCCGGCAGGCTTTCGCGCTCGACCACCAGCGAGTGGTAGCGGGTCGCCTCGTAGCCGTCCGGCAGGCCGGCGAACACGCCCCGGCCCTGGTGCCGGATCGGCGAGGTCTTGCCGTGCATGATCCGCTTGGCCCGGATCACCTGGCCGCCGTAGGCCTGGCCCAGGCTCTGGTGGCCCAGGCACACGCCCAGGATCGGGGTGCTCGCGCCGAGCCGGCGAATCACCTCCAGCGATACCCCGGCCTGGTCCGGCGTGCACGGGCCGGGCGAGATCACGATCCGCTCCGGCGCCAGGCGCTCGATCTCGTCCACCGACAGCTCGTCGTTGCGGATCACCTGCACCGGCGCGCCCAGCGCCTGCAGGTACTGGACGAGGTTGTAGGTAAAGCTGTCGTAGTTGTCGATCATCAGGACGGACATGACGCGCCTCGAATGCGGAGGTTGCCGGGGTGCGGGCCGGCCAGGATGCCGGCGTCGGGTTGCGTCGGCTGCGACGCGACGCGGCCGCGTGCGGGCGCGAACGCCGGCGCACGCCCGCGCCGGCGCGAGGGCCGGTGGAGACGGGGTTTACGGGAAGCGATGCAGGCTCCGGCCGGCATGGGACCGGCGGGGCGGCGCGCGCAGGCGCGGCGGGGGGAATCAGCGTCCGGCGGGACGGGGGTCGTAGGCGGGGTCACGCAGCGAATCCTCGGAGGGCGGCAAAGCGGGGACGAAGGCGGCACGCCACCATCGCCAGCCCAGGCCGGCCCCTGCGGATTTCTGCGGAATTGCGCGAACGATCATGGCCCTACTGTAACCGCTAGGCTCGGGTCTGCGCGAGAGGCCCACCCCGCGCCGGCCCGACCGTACGGGGCCCACCGGGCCGACCGCGGCAGCACGGTCTCAATCCGCGCTCGCCAGACTCACCCGCACCCGCAACCCCGGCGCCTGATCCAACAGCGCGATGCGGCCGCCGTGGCGGTGCGCGATCGCCCGCACCAGGCTCATGCCCAGGCCGATGCCGGGCGAGCCGCGATGCGCCTCCAGGCGCTGGAAGCGGTCGAACACCCGCTCGCGGTCGGCGGCCGGGATGCCCGGGCCGCGGTCGCCGATCTCCAGCACGATCTCGTCGCGCTCGCGGCGCAGCGCGACCTCGACCTCGCTCGCCGGCGGCGCGTACTTGACCGCGTTGTCGAGCACGTTGACCAGCAGTTGGAACAACTGATCGGCGTCGCCGCGCACCCGCGCCTGCGCCGTCGCGGCGATGCGCAGCGCGATGCCGCGCTCGGCGGCGATCGGCGTGTACAGCTCGACCGCATCGGCGGCCAGCGCGGCCAGGTCCAGCGCCGGCTCGTCGTGGACCGGCGGCTGCGCCTCGATCCGCGCCAGCCGCAGCAGCGCGCCGAACGACTGCAGCAATTGGTCGGTCTCGGCGATGGCCGCGTCCAGGCGCGCGGCGGTATCGCCTTCGGCGCGCGCGCGCAGTTCTTCCAGGCGGTTGCGCAGCCGGGTCAGCGGCGTGCGCAGGTCGTGGGCGATGTGGTCGGTGGCGTGGCGCACGCCGCCGAGCAATTCCTCGATCCGGTCGAGCATGGCGTTGAAGCGGCGCGCGAGCCGGTCGAAAGCGTCGTCGCTGCCGTCCGGCGTGGCGCGCAGCGCGAGCTCGCCGCGGCCGACCCGCTCGGCGGTGTCGTCGAGATGGCGCAGCCGGCGCGAGACCCAGCGCGAGGTCAGCCAGCCGACCAGCGCGCCCAGGCTGGCCGCGACCAGCAGCGCCACCAGCGCGGTGCGCAGCATCAGCGCCAAGAACCGGTCCTGGCTGCGGGTGCGGGTGCCGGTCAGCAAGGTGCTGCCGTCGGGCAGGCGCTGCAGCTGCGCGACCACGCGCAGCTTGCCGTCGCCGCCCGGCTCGGCGAACTCGATCCAGCGCGCGCCGCGCCGATGGGTCGGCAGGCGCGGATAGTCGCCGACGATCATCCGCCCGTCGTGCGCGGTCAGGGCGTAGACCGCGTCGGGGTCTTCGTCGCTGGCGATGCGCTCGCGCAGTTCGCTCAGCAGCGCGGCGCGGCCGTCGTCGCGGTACAGCTCGACCAGGCCGGCGGCGTCGACCCGGACCAGTTCGCGCGCGTCCTGGGTCAGCAGCGCCGACACCGCGTAATGCACGCCGGCGCCGAGCAGGACGAAGGCGAGCAGGAAGGAGGCGGTCACCGCCAACGCCAGCCGCGCGCTGGTCGAACGCGGCCACGGCCGCCAACGGCTCATGCGCCGAGCCGGTAGCCGGCGCCGCGCACGGTGTGCAGCAGCGGCCGCGCGAAGCCCTGGTCGATCTTCTGCCGCAGCCGGCTGATATGCACGTCGATGACGTTGGTCTGCGGATCGAAGTGGTAGTCCCACACCGCCTCCAGCAGCATGGTCCGGGTCACCACGCGCTCGGCCTGGCGCATCAGGTATTCGAGCAGGCGGAATTCGCGCGGCTGCAGCTCGATGCGCTTGTCGCCGCGACGCGCCTCGCGGCTGAGCAGGTCCAGTTCCAGATCGGCCACCCGCAGCCGGGTCGGCTCGCTGCCGCCGGCCTGGCCGCGGCGGGCGATGCTGTCCAGCCGCGCCGACAGTTCGGCATAGGCGAAGGGCTTGACCAGGTAGTCGTCGGCGCCGGCGCGCAGGCCTTCGACGCGCTGGTCGATGTCGCCGAGCGCGGTCAACAACAGCACCGGCACGCGGTTGCCGGCGCCGCGCAGGGTCTGCAGCAGGGTCATGCCGTCCAGTCCGGGCAGCATGCGGTCGAGCACGATCGCGTCGAAGGGCTCGGTGGTGGCCAGGAACAGGCCGTCCTTGCCGTTGTCGGCATGGTCGACGGCGTGGCCGTCCTCGCGCAGCCCCTTGGCGATGAAACCGGCGGTGTGGGGGTCGTCTTCGACGATCAGGACGCGCATGCCGACTCCGGACTCGCGACGGCGCAACGGGGACGGCGACAGGATACGCCGCCGGCTTGCGGCCGCGACGTAAAACCGCCGCGGCGCAAAGGCGATGCCCCGCCGGCTCGGCCGGCGGGGCATCGGGCCCACGCCGACGATGCGTGGGGCTCGGGGGCTGGAGGCCAGGGCCGGCCGCCGTTCGCAAGGCGCACGGCGCGGACCGGGGGAAGAGTCCGTGCCGCAAGCCCCGGTGGCGGCCGGCGCGGGCTCAGTTCGACGCCGGCGCGGCGACGGCGCGCTTGGCCGCCTTCTTGGCCTTGTGCTGGGTGTGCTTGACCGTCTTCGCGGCCGGCGCGGCGCCGGCGGCGGTGGGAGCCGGCGCGGCGGCGAAAGCGGAACCGGCGAACGCGGTCATGGCGACGGCGATCAGGGCGTTGCGGACGTTCATGGGATAGCTCCTTGCAGTTCGGGGTTGGGAGTCTGGACCGGTGGGGCGAGTCCCCATCGCCGGCTCAGATTGCGCCCCCGCCCCTGCCGGGCGGCTTTCGGGCACATGAACTTTTTTTAATCCGCCGACGCTGCGAACCGCGCCGCGCGTTCTTTGTAGGAGCGGCGTCAGCCGCGACAGCCGCAGCGATGTACGCGAGCGCCGGAGCCGAAGCCGCAAGCCCGCGGGCATGGCACGAAACAGCCGCCAAGCATCCTCGCTTCGACGGCTGCGGTGGTATTCGCTCTCTTCGGGTGGTCGCGGCTAACGCCGCTCCTACAGGGGCACGCGCGGCGCTTACAGGCCGCGCGCTGCCTCGGCCACGGCGCGGAACAGCGCGCGGCCCTTGTTCATCGTTTCTTCCCACTCCTTCTGCGGGTCGGAGTCGTAGACGATGCCGGCGCCGGCCTGCACGTGCAGGCGGCCGTCCTGGATCACCGCGGTGCGGATCGCGATCGCGGTGTCGGCGTCGCCGTGCCAGCCGATGTAGCCGACCGCGCCGGAATAGACGTTGCGCTTGACCGGTTCGAGCTCGCGGATCACTTCCAGGGCGCGGATCTTCGGCGCGCCGCTGACCGTGCCGGCCGGGAAGGTCGCGCGCAGCACGTCGGCGTAGCTCAGCCCCTGCTGCAGGCGGCCGGTGACTTCGCTGACGATGTGCATGACGTGGCTGTAGCGTTCGATCACGAACTGCTCGCCGACTTCGACCGTGCCCGCCTCCGACACCCGGCCGACGTCGTTGCGGCCGAGATCGATCAGCATCAGATGCTCGGCGCGCTCCTTGGGATCGGCCAGCAGCTCGGCTTCCAGGGCGTGGTCTTCCTCGATCGTCTTGCCGCGCGGGCGGGTGCCGGCGATCGGGCGCACGGTCACCTCGCCGTCCTGCAGGCGCACCAGGATCTCCGGCGAGGAGCCGACCACCTGGGTGCCGCCGACGTCGAGGAAGTACATGTACGGCGACGGATTCAACGCGCGCAGAGCGCGGTACACGTCGACCGGGCGCGCCTTGAACGGCACGCTCAGGCGCTGCGACAGCACCACCTGGAAGATGTCGCCGGCGCGGATCAGTTCCTTGGACTTCTCCACCGCCTCGATGAAGCCTTCGCGGGTGAAGCCGGAAACGAAATCGCCCTCGTCCAGGCCGGCCGGATCGAGCGTCTCGGGGTAGCTGGCGCCGCCGATGCGCAGGCGGTGCACGAGCTGGTCGAGGCGGCGGTTGGCGCGGGCGAAGGCCTGCGGCTCGCGCGGATCGGCGTGCACGATCAGGTACAGCCGGCCCTTGAGGTTGTCGAACACCGCGACTTCCTCGCTCTGCATCAGCAGGATGTCGGGCGTGCCGAGCTCGTCGGGCTTTTCGCCGCCGGCCAGGCGGCGCTCGATGTACTGCACGCACTCGAAGCCGAACCAGCCGACCAGGCCGCCGGTGAAGCCCGGCAGGCCGTCGATCTTCGGCACCTGGTACTCGGTGCGCAGGCGCTCGACTTCGGCGAAGGGGTCGTCGACCACCCGGCTGTCGACCAGCTCGCCGTGCTCGCTGACGAACAGGGTATGCCCGGCGAAAGCGTACACGCGCTGCGCCGGCAGGCCGATGATCGAGTAGCGGCCGAAGCGCTCGCCGCCCTCGACCGATTCGAACAGATAGGTATGCGGGCCGTCGGCGAGCTTGAGGTAGACCGACAGCGGCGTATCGAGGTCGGACAGGACCTCGCGCACGACCGGAATGCGGGTGTAGCCGTTAGCGGCTTGCTGCTGGAAGAGTTCGTGCGAGATCACGCGGCGGTTCCTTCATGGGCGAGTGGGCAGGAGCGACGATGGCCGACGGCCACCATCGCCAACCCACGTCGGCGCAGAAGGAGTGCGGGTTCGCCCAGGCGTTCATGGCCACACTGTAACCGCTTCGCGAACGCCGCGCGACGGGTCAGCCGGCGAGCGCGCCGGGCAGCGCCTCGGGCTGCGAGGCGGCCAGCAAGGGGCACCCGGCCGGCAGGTGCATGCGCACCCGTCCGGGCACGCAGTCGACGCGGAAGTGCCGCGCCTGCACCGGTTCGCCGTCGAGGTTGAGGGTCAACGGCGCGGCGGCGTCGATCTCGACCCGGCGCAGGCGCGCGCGCGTCGCGACCCGGTCCAGCGCGGCGTGCTTGCCCTCGGTCAACAGGGTGCGCACGGTCGCGCCGACTTCGCCGGACAGCTCCGGCACGATGGTCAGGTCGAGCAGGCCGTCGTCGATCAGCGCATCCGGGCACAGCGCCTGACCGCCGCCGGCCTGGCGGCCGTTGCCCAGGCCCAGGGCGATGAATTCGCCTTCCCAGTCGAAGCCCTCGCCGTGCAGGCGCGCGCGCAGCGGCTGGATCCGGCCGAGCTTGGCGACGCCGGTGATCAGGTAGGCCAGGCCGCCGAGCATTTTTTTCAGGCCCTCGTCGGTCTCCAGGGTGACCTGGGTACCGAAGCCGCCGCTGGCCAGATTGGCCGCCCAATGCAGGCCGTCCGGCGCCTGCAGGCGGATCAGGTCGATCGCCTGCGCGGGCCGGCGCCGGATCAATCGCAAGGCCTCGCGCGGCGCTTCGGGGATGCCGGCCGCGCCGGCGAAGTCGTTGGCCGTGCCCAACGGCACCAGGCCCAGGCTGGGCAGTTGCGCGGCGCGTTCGTCGCGATGGGCGAGCGTGGTCGCGACCTCGCTGAGGGTGCCGTCGCCGCCGGCGGCGACGATGGTGTCGACGCCGTCGGCGATCGCCTCGGCGACGTAGCGCTCGGCATCGCCGCCTTCCCAGGTGACCCGCACGTCCAGCGCCACGCCGTCTTCGCGCAAGCCCGCCACGGCTTCGCGCAGCGCTTCGTCGCCGGCGGATTTGCCGTTGAGGATCAGACGCCAGCGCGGTGCGGACATGGGCATTCGGGGCGGGCCAAGGTCCCGCGAGGCTAACAGCCGCGGCTCAGGACGCGGTGAACATCAAGATTCGCAACGGCTGTCACACACTTGTCATCGTCGATCCGGAATATGGGAGGCCATATCAGGGACGACGGGCGGAGGCGGGATTGCCTCCAAATCTTCCGGACGCGGGCCATCAGGCCCGCGTCTTTTTCGTTGCGCCGGCAGGGACGCAGGGCGTTAAGCCGCATCACGCTCCCGCCCTCACCGATCTGTCCGTACGGCTTAACGCCCTGCGTCCCTAGCGCAGTTCCTCGTCGGCCAGCACCACGCCGTCCTGGTCGGCGCACAGCCAGTCGCCGGGATGGATCCGCAGGCCGCCGAACTCCACCGGCACGTCGCGCAATCCCTGGCCGAGCTTGTCGGTCTTGCGCGGATTGGTGCCCAGCGCCTTGACCCCGAGCGCCATCGCCCCGATCGCGCCGCTGTCGCGGATCGCGCCGAACACCAGCACCCCGGCCCAGCCGTTCTCCAGCGCCTTGGCCGCGAGCAGATCGCCGAGCATCGCCCGCCGCATCGAGCCGCCGCCGTCGATCACCAGCACCCGGCCGCGGCCGTCCTCGGCCACCGCCTCGCGCACCAGCGAATTGTCCTCGTAGGCCTTGATCGTGCTGACCCGGCCGTCGAAGGCCAGGCGCCCGCCGTAATCGCGCAGCGGCAACTCCAGCACGCGCACCCGTTGCTCGTGGAGATCGCACAGATCGCAGGTGTTCATCGCCTCGCCCCCAGGGCTATCCGATGCCGTCACCATGCCACGCCGTCGCGCCCGCGCCTACCGCATCGGCCGCGTCCTGCGCGGCAGCCGCCGAAGCCATCGCCGGTCGAAGCCGGCCCCTGTAGGAGCGGCGCCCCACGGGGATTTCCTGCGGTCACAAGCCGCGACCGGAGATGCGCAGCGCATCACGCCTCAGCGTCGCGGATCGAAGCCGGAACCGCCGCAGCCGAATCGGGGGTATCGCTCAGCCGCGCGCGCCCGCCACCGCGGCCTTCATCTTGCCGATCACGTCGGCGTAATCGGGCGCGTTGAAGATCGCCGAACCGGCGACGAAGGTGTCGGCGCCGGCGGCGGCGATTTCGGCGATGTTGTCGGCCTTGACCCCGCCGTCGATCTCCAGCCGGATCGGCTTGCCGCTGCGGTCGATCATCTCGCGCACCCGGCGCAGCTTGTCCAGCGCCGAGGGAATGAAGCTCTGCCCGCCGAAGCCGGGGTTGACCGACATCAGCAGCACCAGGTCCAGATCCTGCAGCACCCACTCCAGCACCTCGACCGGCGTGGCCGGGTTCAGCACCAGCCCGGCCTGGCAACCGTGCGACTTGATCAGCTGCACGGTGCGGTGCACATGCGCGCTGGCTTCGGGGTGGAAGCTGATCAGGCTGGCGCCGGCCTTGGCGAAGTCCGGCACGATCCGGTCGACCGGCTCGACCATCAGGTGCACGTCGATCGGCGCGGTCACGCCGTGCTTGCGCAGCGCCTCGCAGACCATCGGGCCGATGGTCAGGTTGGGCACGTAGTGATTGTCCATCACGTCGAAGTGCACCCAGTCCGCGCCGGCCTTGAGCACGTTGTCGACTTCTTCGCCGAGCTTGGCGAAATTGGCCGAAAGGATCGAAGGGGCGATGACGGTGGATTGCATGGGCGGGGCTCGGCGAGGACTTGAGGGAGTATTGTCCCGCAAAAGGCAGGGATCGCGTCGAGGAGCCAGGAATCGGCGCAAGCTCCGCTCCGCCGTTTCCAGCGCCTATGCGCTCACTTCTTGCCCTTGCGCAGGGTCTTGATCCGGTCGTAGGCCCGGTTGATCTCGCGGGCGCGGCTCTCGGCCTGCGCGCGCAGCTCGGGCGCGGCGTTGACCACCCGGTCCGGGTGGTACTGGGCGATCAGGCGGCGGTAGGCCTGATCGACCTCGGCGTCGCTGGCCTCGCGGGTCAGGCCCAGGGCCGCATAGGGGTCGTCGCCGCGCAGGCGGAACCAGTCCGAATCGAAGGCGTGGCCGATCAACAGGCCGATCACCGCGCCGAGGAAGGGATTGGCGCGCAGCAGCGCCGCGCCGGCGAAGAAACCCAGCAATTTGCCGTACCAGCGCTGCATCGCGCCTGCCGTCCCGGGCCGTCGCGGCCGCGTCCAGGCCCGCCCGGGGCCGCCGGACGCCAGTCTACCTGCACGCGGCGCCCAGCCGGCGTACACTGCCCGGCCCTGTCGCGCACGCGCGCGAGCCTCACGGGCTCCGGCGACCGCGGCGGCAGGGGGTCCACGCACCGCCATCAGGGGTTTTCGCCTTGACGACCACACTGCTGCAATCCGAACTGCCCGGCCTGCCCTTGCGCCATCGCGGCAAGGTCCGCGACGTCTTCGACCTGCCCGCCGAGCGCCTGCCGGCCGGCGCCGCCCCCGGCGGCGACTGCCTGCTGATGGTCGCCACCGACCGCCTCAGCGCCTTCGACGTGGTCCTGCCCGACCCGATCCCGGGCAAGGGCGAGATGCTGTGCCAGATCAGCAACTTCTGGTTCGGCAAGACCGCGCACATCATTCCCAACCACCTCACCGGCATCGACGTCGCCGCGGTCCTGCCTGAGGGCGTGGACGCCGCGCTGTACGCCAAGCGCGCGGTGGTGACCAAGCGGCTGAAGCCGGTGGCGATCGAGTGCATCGCCCGCGGCTACGTGATCGGCAGCGGCTGGAAGGACTACCAGCGCACCGGCCGGATCAGCGGCATCGCCCTGCCCAGCGGCCTGCGCCAGGCCGAGCAGCTGCCCGAACCGATCTTCACCCCTTCGACCAAGGCCGCGGTCGGCGACCACGACGAGAACATCGACTTCGACACCGCGGTGCGCACGGTCGGCGCCGAACTGGCCGAGGCGGTGCGCGACGCCACCTTGCGCCTGTACCGCTACGCCGCCGACTACGCGGCGCAGCGCGGCATCCTGCTGGCCGACACCAAGTTCGAGTTCGGCACCGACGCCGACGGCCGCCTCTACGTCATGGACGAGATGCTGACCCCGGACTCCTCGCGCTACTGGCCGGCCGACCAGTACCAGGTCGGCACCAGCCCGCCGAGCTACGACAAGCAGTTCGTGCGCGACTACCTGGAAACGCTGGACTGGGACAAGACCCCGCCGGGCCCGAGCCTGCCGGCCGAGGTGATCGAGCGCACCCGCGCCAAGTACGCCGAGGCGCTGCAGAAGCTGGCCGGGATTTCTGTCGACTGAGGTTTCGGTCGATTGAGATCTCGGTAGATTGAGATTCCGGCAGATCGAAAGCCCGGCCGACCGATCCGGTCCATCCCGAGCGGACGTCCCGGCGCGGGGCGTCCGCGGCCAAGCAGGGGCGGCGATGCGGCCAATCTGCCGCCGCGCCGCACCGGCCCGCGCCGATCCGCGCCACACTGCGCCTGTCCCGTCGGTCACGGATACAGGCCCGAACATGCGCGTTACCCTGCCCGCACCTCCCATCGCACGGGCACCGCATGAACATCGGTTATCTCTACCTGGCGATCGCGATCGTCGCCGAGGTGGTCGGCACCACCGCGCTCAAGGCCTCCGACGGCTTTACCCGCACCGTGCCCTCGCTGATCGTCGCCGCCGGCTACGGCACCGCGTTCTATTTCCTGTCGCTGGTCCTGCGCACGGTCCCGGTCGGGGTCGCCTATGCGATCTGGTCGGGCGTGGGCATCGTCCTGATCGCCGCCATCGGCTGGCTGTTCATGAAGCAGACCCTGGACGCCGGCGCGGTGCTCGGGATCGGCCTGATCGTCGCCGGCGTGGCGGTAATCCAGCTATTCTCGAAAGCTGCGGCGCACTGAGCGCCGCCCTGGCCGGCCGCGCGGACGCCCGTCCGCCGGCGCCGGCACCGTTCCGCCTCACCGGGAGCCGAGCATGAACGCCGTCGCCGAATCGCAACGCCCCATCGACCGCTGGTTCGCCAGCTATTCCGGCGATCACCGCAACGCCGTCAACCAGCGCATCCACGTGGTCGCGGTGCCGGCGATCCTGTGGAGCGTGATCGCCCTGCTGTGGTGCATCCCCGCGCCCGGCACCTGGTTCCGCCCCGGCATCTGGGCCGCGGCGGCGATGTTCGGCGCGATGCTGTATTACTACCGCGCCTCGCGCTCGCTCGGCCTGGGCATGCTGATCCAGTTCGCGCTGTTCTCGGCGCTGACCTGGTGGATCGCGCAAAGCTTCGGCCTGAGCGCGCTGCTGTGGACGGCGGTGGCGGTGTTCGTGGTGGCCTGGATCGCCCAGTTCGTCGGCCACAAGATCGAAGGCAAGAAGCCCAGCTTCCTGACCGACCTGACCTATCTGCTGATCGGCCCGGCCTGGGTGCTGGCCAAGCTGTACCGCAAGCTCGGCTGGCGTTACTGAGCGCCGCTCAGGCAGCGGCGTAACGGGCCGCCGCCAACGCCGCGCCCCACAGCCACAGCGCCGGCAGCAGCGACACCGCCAGCGCGCGCGTCCAGCGCAGGCGCGCGCCGTCGGGCCCGGGCAGGAACAGGCGCACGCCCAGGGCCAGCGCCAGCAACGACAGGACGAAGGCCAGGGCCGCGAACGGCAGGCCGGAACCCAGCGCGCTGTCGTGGGTGAGGATCAAACCGGTTACGGCCAGCATCGCCCACACCACCGCGCCGAACAGCACCGTCCACAGCACCGCGCCGAACGCCGGCCGCGCGCCGAACGCGCGCGCCACGCCGGCACGCAGCCACCAGGCGCCGATCGCCCACCAGGCGAGCGCCGCGACGCCGCCGACGACGATCGCCAGCGGCGGGATTTCCGCTACATGCCTCACAATGCCCTCCTCCGCCCCGCCGTTCGGGCCGCCGTCCAGCCGGCCACGATAGCCCAGCCGCCGTCCCCATGCCCGCCCGCGATCTCGTCCTGCTGCTGCTCGTCGTCCTGTCCTGGGCGCTCAACTTCCTGACCTCGGCCTTCGCCCTGCGCGAGATCCCCCCGTTCCTGTTCACCGCGCTGCGCTTCGCCCTGCTCGCGCTGCCGCTGGTGTTCCTGCTCAAGCGCCCGGCGCCGGGGCAGTGGCCGCGTCTGATCGCGGTCTGCCTGTGCATCGGCGTGCTGCACTTCGGCCTGAGCTTCAGCGCGCTGAAGGCCGCCGGCGATCTGTCTTCGCCGGCGATCGTGCTGCAAAGCTATGTGCCGATGACCGCGCTGCTGGCCTGGTGGCTGCTCGGCGAGCGCTTCGCCTGGCGCACCGGCGCGGCGATCGCGATCAGCTTCGCCGGCGTGCTGGTGCTGGGCTTCGATCCGCTGGTGCTGGACCGGCCGCTGGCGCTGGTGCTGATGCTGGTCTCGGCCGCGTTCCTGGCCCTGGGCACGGTGTTGATGAAGGGCCTGCGCGGGTTGGACATGGTCAGTCAGCAAGGCTGGACCGCATTGATCGCGGTGGCGCCGTTGCTGGCCGTGAGCCTGGTGCTGGAACCCGGCGGCCTGGCCGCGTTGGGCTCGGTCAGCTGGGTCGCCTGGCTGGGCGTGGCCTACGCCGCCTTCGTCTCGTCCTTGTTCGGCCATGGCCTGTACTACGTGCTGGTGCAGCGCTATCCGGTGGCGCAGGTGACGCCCTGGCTGCTGCTGGTGCCGGTATTCGCGATCGCCCTGGGCATCGCCTTCTGGGGCGACCGCCCCGGCCCGCGGCTATGGATCGGCGGCGCGATGGTGCTGGGCGGAGTGTTCGCGATCGCCTTGCGCACCCTGGCCAAGTCGCGCGCGGCAAAGTGATCGCCGTTGCCGTTGCCGTTGCCGTTGCCGTTGCCCTCAAGAGCTTGGCGCAGCAGCGACCTCGCGAGAACGCCCTGCAGCCCCGGAGGGCGGGCCGCAGGGATGCGGCCCGTGCGCAGCCAGGCCATGGATGGCCTGTGCGGAGCAGCCCCGCGCAAGCCTCGTCCGATAGTGGCTTTTGATTCGAAACAGTTATGGCGTTTTCTTTGGTTACTTTCTTTGTCGCCTTGGACAAAGAAAGTGACCCGGCCGCTTGCGGACGGAAGCTTTGCTTTGGAGCTTTAGAAGCCTTCGAACGGCACACGCCGCGAGACCGTAAGAACGTGGTCGCGGCTTACGCCGCTCCTACAGGGGCGCAGGACAAAGACGCGGCGAACGGGCGGGATGGCGATCGCGGCTTGTGACCGAAGGAAATCCCTGTGGGGCGCCGCTCCTACCCCTTGAAGCATGCCGCGCCGGCCGCCGCGGTCATTCGCTCGGCGTATCGAACATCTCCGCCGTCGGCCGGAACGGCCGCGGGGCGTAACCGAAATCGCGCTGCGCCGGCGCCGCGTCGAAAGCCATGTCGCTGCGCATGCGCCGCACCGCCGCCTCGCCGAGCCCGGTCGCGCGCCCGGTCGCCTGCGCGGCGAGCAGGGCCAGGTTGAAGATCGGCGACGGCAGTTCGATCAGCCGCACCGGCGGGCGCAGACAGGCCAAGGTGCGCGCCACCATCTCGCGATAGGTCAGAGTCTCGCCGCCGGGCACGGCGTACACCTGGCCGTAGGTCGCCGGCGCGGCATACGCGGTGAACGCGGCCTCGGCCAGATCCTCCACGTGCACCGGCTGGCGCAGGCCGTTGGCGCCGCGCGGCAGCGGGAAATAACGCAGCCGCCGCGCGAGTTGGACGATCCGGGTCAGGGTCTGGTCGCGTCCGGCGCCGTAGATCAGGGTCGGCCGCAGCACCGTCGCCGCATCGCTGCGCGGCTGCGCGGCGGCGAACAGGTTGGCCTCGCCTTCGCGCAGCTCGGCCGCGACCCGGCGCTCGTCGGCGTCGGCCGAACCGCGCTTGGTCTCGGCGCTGGTCGAGCCGAACGCGATCACCCGCGAGGCCTCGATGCCCGATTGCGCGTACCAGCGCGAGAACTTCAGCAGCGGCCCGCAGCTGAAGATCGCATCGACCCGCGCCGGCAACGCCGGCATCGCGTCCAGGTCGCCGTGCAGCCAGTGCAGGCCGGGGCGATCGTACTGCTCGTGGCGGGAAATCGCGGTCACCCGCCAACCGGCGTGATACAGCCGTTGCAGCAGCGGAATCCCGATCTGGCCGCTGCCGCCGAACACCAACGCATGCTTCATTCGTGCGAACCCTGCCCGCCGCGCGCCGGCAACACCGCGCGCAGCCAGAAATAACCGATCAACGCCGACAACAGCGACGCACCGAGGATGCCGAGCACCGCCTCGTCGTAGCGCAGCGGGTCCTGATACGCCAGCGAGGCGATGAACAGGCTCATGGTGAAGCCGATGCCGCACATCAGGCCGAGCCCGAACATCGCCCGCAGGTCCATCCCGGCCGGGAACCGCGCCCAGCCCAGCGCGCGCATCAGCAGCGCCGCGCCGACGATGCCGACCGGCTTGCCGACCACCAGGCCCAGCACCACGCCCATCGGCAGCGGATCCAGCATGTCCTGCAGCTGGATCCCGCCCAGGGCCAGGCCGGCGTTGACGAAGGCGAACAGTGGCAGGATCGCGTAGGCCACCCACGGATGCAGCGCGTGCTCCAGGGTCTCCAGCGGCGAATGCTCGACCTCGTCGTCGATCGCGTTGCGCTTGTCGACGTGCGGGATCAGCAGGCCGGTGGCGACGCCGGCCAGGGTCGCGTGCACGCCGGACTTGAGCACGCACACCCACAGCACCGCACCCAGCGCCAGGTACGGCGCCAGCGCGGTCACTCCGCGCCGGTTGAGCAGCCACATCGCCGCCAGCGCGACCGCGGCCCAGATCAGCGCGGTCGTCGACAGACCGTGCGAATAGAAGAAGGCGATGATCAGGATCGCGATCAGGTCGTCGACCACCGCAATGGTCGACAGCAGCAGCTTCATCGCCACCGGCACCCGCGAGCCGAGCAGGGCCAGCACGCCGAGAGCGAAGGCGATGTCGGTCGCGGTCGGCACCGCCCAGCCGCGCATCGCCGCCGCGTCGCCGCGATTGAGGGCGAAGAACAGCAGCGCCGGCACGACCACGCCGGCGCTGGCGCAGACCAGCGGCAGCACCAGTTGCGAACGCTCGGCCAACTGGCCGCTGAGCGCCTCGCGCTTGATCTCCAGCGCGACCAGCAGGAAGAACACCGCCATCAGGCCGTCGTTGATCCACAGCAGCAGCGGCTTGTCGATGTCGAGCGGACCGATGCGCAATTGCACCGGGATCTCGCGGAACGCCTGGTAGGCCTCGCGCAGCGGCGAGTTGGCGGCGATCAGCGCCAGCACCGCGGCGGCGATCAGGACGATGCCGCCGGCGGCCTCGAGACGGAAGAATTCGCTGAGCGCGCGCAAGGCGCGCCGCGGCGGCGGGGTGTGAGGGGTTGCGCTCATCCGCCCATTATAGGCGCAGCCCTTGTGGTCGCCCGGCGAAGACCCGGCCTCGCCGGCCCGCTCAGCTGCGCAGCATCGCCACTTCGAAGCCGACCCAGACCAGCAGCGCGACCAGCAGGATCGCGCCCTCGCGCTTGCTGATGCGCAGGTCGCCCTTGAGCATCGGGTACAGCATCAGCGCGAACAGCGCCGCGGCCGGCAGCTCGAAACGCACGAACGAGGCCGGCAGCGGCACGCTGCGCAGCGCCGCCATGCCGCCGATCACGATCAGCAGGTTGAACAGGCTGGAGCCGATCACGTGGCCGACCACGATGTCGCCCTGGCCGCGGCGCGCGGCGGCGATCGCCGCGGCGGCCTCGGGCAGCGCGGTGCCGATCGCCACCGGCAGCAGGCCGGTCAGCAGCGGCGACAGGCCCATCGCCGCGCCGATGATGGCCGCGTTCGGCGAACCGAAGCCGCCGCTGAGCGCCGGCGAGGCGCCGAAGCTCCACAGGCCGTTGCCGCCGACGATCAGGTACGCGCCCAGGTGCAGCAGGAACACCGCGATCAGCACCCGCAGCAGGTTCAGGCCGAGGTGGGTCTGGGTCATGGCGAAGGCGGCGATCGCGTCCTGCAGTTCCGGCGCCTCGCGACGGGTGCGGGCGATCGCGAACGCGACCACGGCGACGAAGACCAGCAGCAGGCCCAGGCCCTCGCCGCGGCCGAGCACGCCGTCCAGGCCCAGCGCGACCACCGCCACGGTGCCCAGCAGCAGCACGATCAGCAGCGGCGCCAGCGCCCGCCAACGCACCAGCAAGGGCGCGGCCAGCGCCGCCAGGCCCAGGGTCAGGCCGAAGTTGACCACGTTGCTGCCGACCGCATTGCCCAGCGCCAGCGCCTGCTGGCCGCGCACGAAGGCCTGCAGGTTGACCGCCAGCTCGGGCAGCGAGGTGCCGAAGGCGACCAGGATCAGACCGGCCGCGAACGGCGAGGCGCCGAAGCGCTGGGCCAGGCCCGAGGCGCCCTTGACGATCGAATCGCCGCCCAGCGCCAGCAGCAGCAGGCCCAGTACGAACAAGCCGACGGCTTCGAACATGACGGTCTTCCCCTTGCGGTCGTTGCCTGGATTCTAGCCACTCTCGGCCGCGACCGAACGCCGCAGCGCGGCGCCGTCGCGGCGCATCCGCTCCAGTGCGCCGCGGCGCACGCGGCGCCGACTCAGGAGCAGCCTTCGACGTAATCGACCTGCGGCGGCTGGCCGATCCGCCAGGCGGTGACCTTGCCGGCGGCATCGGTCTCGAACACCAGCGCGCCGGCGCCTTCGCTCACGCGCAGGTTCTTGGCGCCTTGCACGTATTTATGCGGCTGCTCTTCGATCCGGCCCGGGTACAGGGCGCGGATCTGCTCCGCGCTCATGCCGCGGCGGCCGCCGCCGGGCGCGGTTTCCTTGTCGTTGCCGACGTCGACCCGGACGAACTTGCCGTTCTCGAACATCAGGCCGAATTCGGCCGCGTTCTTGGCCCATCGCGGCCGCAGGTAATAACAGCCGCCATCGGCCGCGGCCTCGCCCTCGAGTTCGCCGCCCCAGGCCTGGCGGGCCTGCTCGGCGCTCATGCCGAAGCGCAGGTCGCCGTAGCCGTCGAAACGGGCCAGGGCGTCGGCCGGCGCGGGCGCAGGCGTCGGCATGGGTGCGGTGGCCGGCGGCACGTCCTCGGCCGGCTGATCGGCGCTGGCCGCGGGCGGCGCGGGCGCGGGCTCCGCCGCGGGCGCGGCCTCGCGCTGGCAGGCGCTCAGGCCGAGCGCGAGCAACACCGCGCAGGCCAGGCTGGGAACGGACGCGGACGGCACCAATTTCATCGGCAAGGCTCCAGCGCGCGCGGCGCTTGCGAAGGCCGCTGCAGCCTAGCCCGGCGGCGTGAATGCAATGCGAAAGACACCGGCGCGAGCCTCGGCGTCATTCGCGTATCCCGGCAGGAGCGGCCTCTTGCGAAGATTGCCTTCGGCCATCCGCCGCGACCGCCGAAGCGACGTTCCGGCGACCGAGGTCGTCGGCCCGGGATCGCTTTCGCACCGTAGCGGCAATGCCGCCGCTGCGCTCGATCAGCCCGCGACGTAGTGCTTGCGCAACCCGGCCCAGCAGGCCTGGTAATCGCGCTGCCGATGCGCCGCCTCGAAGGCCTGCCGGGTCGGCCGGATCACCGCCCGGGTCTCGAACATGAAGGCCATGGTGTCGACGATCACGTGCGGCTGCGAAAGATCCGCGGCCGAGGCCTTCTCGAAGGTCTGCGCGTCCGGGCCGTGGCCGGTCATGCAGTTGTGCAGCGAGGCGCCGCCGGCGGCGAAGCCGTCGGCCTTGGCGTCGTAGACGCCGTGGATCAGGCCCATGAACTCGCTGGCGATGTTGCGGTGGAACCACGGCGGGCGGAAGGTGTCCTGGGCCACCAGCCAGCGCGGCGGGAAGATCACGAAGTCCAGGTTGCTGGTGCCGGCGGTGTCGCTGGGCGAATGCAGGACCAGGAAGATCGACGGATCGGGATGGTCGAAGCTGATCGAGCCGATGGTGTTGAAATGGCGCAGGTCGTAGCGGTACGGCGCGTAGTTGCCGTGCCAGCCGACCACGTCCAGCGGCGAGTGGTCGATCGGCGCGCGCCACAGGTGGCCCTGGAACTTGGCGATCAATTCGAACTCGCCTTCCAGGTCCTCGAAGGCTGCGTTCGGGGTTTCGAAATCGCGCGGGTTGGCCAGGCCGTTGCTGCCGATCGGACCCAGGTCGGGCAGGCGCAGCAGGGCGCCGAAGTTCTCGCATACGTAGCCGCGCGAGGCGCCGTCGGGCAGGCTCACCGCGAAGCGCACGCCGCGCGGGATCACCGCGATCTGCTGCGGCTCGACCTCGACCACGCCCAGTTCGGTGGCGATGTGCAGCCGGCCCTGCTGCGGCACGATCAGCAGCTCGGCGTCGGCGTCGTAGAAATAGCGCCCGCGCATGTCGCGGTTGGCCGCGTACAGGTGGATGCCGACGCCGGTCTGCGCCGCCGGGCCGCCGTTGCCGGCCATGGTGTAGAGGCCGTCGAGGAAGTCGGTCGGCGCCTGCGGCAGCGGCAGCGGGTTCCAGCGCAGTTGCTCCGGGCTCACCGCGCCGTCGCCGAAGTCGTTGTGGAACGCCGGCTGCGCATAGGGCGAGAACGCGCCGTGCATGGCCGCCGGACGGATCCGGTACAGCCAGCTGCGGCGGTTGGCGTGGCGCGGCGCGGTGAACGCGGTGCCGGTCAGCTGCTCGGCATACAGGCCGTGGGCAACGCGCTGCGGCGAGTTGCGCCCCAGCGGCAGGGTCCCGGCGATCGCCTCGCTGGCGAACTCGTTGCCGAAACCGGTTTGGTAGCCAGTGCTGATCGGTGCCATGGGGTCGCTTCGCTCGCTGCGTCCGCAGCCGTGGAAAGAATCGGGGTCGAATACCGGGTGAACCGTGCCGGGGCCGGCGCGGCCGCGCAAGGCGGCCTCAACGGCCGCCGTCCGCGCGCGTCGCCGCGCCTTGCGGCGCGCCGATCCGGCGCGCCGGCTCAAGCCCGGCGATTACAGCACGCCGCGCTTGATCTGGTCGCGCTCGATGCTCTCGAACAGGGCCTGGAAGTTGCCTTCGCCGAAGCCCTCGTTGCCCTTGCGCTGGATGATCTCGAAGAAGATCGGGCCGATCGCGTTCTGGGTGAAGATCTGCAGCAGCTTGCGCTGGTGGGTCTCCGGGTCGGCGTCGATCAGGATCTTGTTCCTGGCCAGGCGCGGCACGTCCTCGCCGTGGTTGGGCACGCGCTGGTCGATCACGTCGAAGTAGGTGTCCGGGGTGTCGAGGAACTCCACGCCCTGGGCGCGCATCGCTTCGACGGTGTCGTAGATGTTGTCGGTGAAGCAGGCGATGTGCTGGATGCCCTCGCCCTTGTACGCGTCCAGGTACTCGTTGATCTGCGACTTGGGGTCGCTGGATTCGTTGAGCGGGATGCGCACGATGCCGTCCGGCGCGGTCATCGCCTTGGACACCAGGCCGGTCTTGGCGCCCTTGATGTCGAAGTAGCGGATCTCGCGGAAGTTGAACAGCCGCTCGTAATAATCCGACCACTTCTGCATGTTGCCGAAGTACAGGTTGTGGGTCAGATGGTCGATGAAGGTCAGGCCGAACCCGGCCGGGTTGCGCTCGGCGCCCGGGATCGGCTCGTAGTCGGCGTAGGGGTCGCCCTTGGCGCCGTAGGTGTCGACCAGGTACAGCATGCAGTCGCCGATGCCCTTGACCACCGGCGCGTCGATCGCGCGGGTCTCGGCGCGTTCGGTCACCGCTTCGCCGCCGTTGCCGAGCACGGTGTCGTAGACCAGTTGGGCCGGCTTCTGGAAGCGGATCGCGAAGCCGCAGGCGCAGGGGCCGTGGGCTTCGGCGAAGGCCGAGGCGAAGCTGTCGGGGGTTTCGTTGACCAGGAAGTTCACCCCGCCCTGGCGGTAGACCGTGATCGGGCGCGACTTGTGGCGCAGCACCGCGCTGAAGCCGAGGCGGCGGAAGTAGTCGTGCAGGCGCTCGCCCTGGCCCTGGGGGGCGGCGAACTCGACGAACTCGAACCCGTCGATGCCGAGCGGGTTGTCGAAGGTGGTGACCTGCATGCCGAGGTTGGGCTGCGCATTCATGGCATTGTTCTCAGGTGGCGGCCGGGTCCGCTGCGGACGGCCTTGGCTAAGGGGTCGTTATAGTTTCACATGAAACCATAAGCAAGGCACAGTGCAGCATGAATCGACCACCGTCCCAGTCCGAATCGCCAGACCCTGAACAGCGCAGCGGCGCCCCCGCCCGCCGTGGCGCGCCCCCGCGCCATGCCGAGCTGGATCTGGACCACTTCCTGCCCTACCGGCTCTCGGTGCTGTCCAACCGGGTCAGCAGCGCGATCGCCCGGGTCTATTCCGAGCGCTTTGCCCTCAGCGTGACCGAGTGGCGGGTCATGGCCGTACTCGGCCGCTTCCCCGGCCTGTCGGCCAACGAGGTCGCCCAGCGCACGGCGATGGACAAGGTCGCGGTCAGCCGCGCCGTGGCCCGCCTGATCGACGCCGGCCGGTTGGAGCGCGACACCCACGACGACGACCGCCGCCGCTCGGTGCTGCAGCTGTCGGCCGACGGCTACAAGATCTACGACGAGGTCGCGCCGATGGCACTGGCCTTCGAGCAGCGCCTGCTGGCTGGGATCGAAACCGCCGAGCGCGAGGCCCTGTTCCGCCTGCTCGACCGCCTGGACGAGCTGGAGATCCAGGCCGAGGCGGAGTTGGCGGCTGTGGGGCGCTGAGCCGGGATTCGGGACTCGGGACTCGGGACTCGGGACTCGGGACTCGGCAGAGCATAGGCCCGGCGATCTCGCGTCGGCGCCCAACGAAATCCCCAGGCCGTTGCCGTTGCCGTGAAGAGCTTGGCGTCGCCACGAACTCGCGAGAAGACCTGAGGCCCCGAAGGGCGGCCCGCAGGGATGCGGGCCGTGCGCAGCCAGGCCAAGGATGGCCTGTGCGGAGCAGCCCTGCGCCAGCCGCGTCCCATAGTGGCTTTTGACTCGAAACAGGAATGGCGTTTTCTTTGGTTACTTTCTTTGTCGCCTTGGACAAAGAAAGTGACCCGGCCGCTTGCGGACGGAAGCTTTGCTTTAGAGCTTTAGAGCTTTAGAGCTTTAGAGCTTTTGAGCTTTGTAGCTTTAGAAGCCTTCGAACGACAGACGGCGCTAGACCGCAGCAGCGCGGTCGCGGCTCACGCCGCTCCTACAGGGGCGCAAGACAAAGACGCGGCAAACTGGCGAGATGGTGGTCGCGGCTTGCGCCGCTCCTACAGGGGGCCTAGGACAAAGACGCGGCGAACGGGCGAGATGACGGCGCGGCTTGTGACCGAAGGAAATCCCTGTGGGACGCCGCTCCTACAAGGGCGACGCCTCGATCGGGCGCGCAAACGAAAAAGGCGACGGCCGCGGCCGTCGCCTTTTCGGATCGCTGCGCGGGGGCCGCGACGCCCGACGGGCGCCGCAGCCGCGCAGACGCTTACTTCACCCCGTGCATCAGCTTCTGCACCAGCGGCGCGACCAGGAACAGCAGCGCGCCGGCGCCGACCAGAGCCCAGAAACCGAAGGTGTAGCCGCCCAGCGCCGAGGTCGTGGTCATGCCGCCTTCGCCGCTGACGTGGCCGGCGAAGATGCCCGACAGGTTGTTGCCGATGCCGGTCGACAGGAACCAACCGCCCATGCCGAAGCCGACCAGGCGCACCGGCGCCAGCTTGGTCACCATCGACAGGCCGATCGGCGACAGGCACAGCTCGCCGATCGACTGGATCCAGTACACCGCGAACAGGGTCCAGAACGGGATCTTGCCGTTGTCCAGCAGGCTGCCCAGGGCGAACATCAACAGCAGGAAGGCCAGGCCGTTGAAGATCAGGCCGAGGCTGAACTTGCGCGGGATCGACGGGTTGGCCCGGCCCATCGCCACCCAGATCCAGGCGATCAGCGGCGCCAGGGTGATGATCGCGACCGAATTGACCGACTGGAACCAGGCGGTCGGGAACACGCGCTCGCCGCTCAGGGTGTAGACCAGGTCCGCCATCGCGCCGGAGAAGATGTCGCGATCGACGATCTTGTCGGCGAGGAAGGTGAACGAGCTGCCGGCCTGCTCGAAGAACATCCAGAACAGGATGTTGAAGGTGAAGATGATCAGCATCGCGATCACCTTGTCGCGCTGCACCGCGCCTTCGCGGAAGCCTTCGACCAGCAGCAGGCCGCACAGGCCCAGGAACATCGCGGTCAGCACGCCCTGCAGCGCGCCGGCGCCCATCGCCAGCAGGAAGTAGACGATCGGAATCGCGACCAGCGCGCCGAGGAACACGTACAGCACCTTGCGGCGGTCGCCCTGGTTCTCCGGCGGACGGCCGATGCCCTGCAGGCCGGCGCGGCCGATCCAGAACCAGACCAGGCTGATCAGCATGCCGACGCCGGCGGAGATGAAGACGATCTTGTAGTCCGGCATCGATTCGCTGCCGAAGATCTTCTGCGCCAGGTACTGGGTCAGCAGCGGCGCCAGCATCGCGCCGAGGTTGATGCCCATGTAGAAGATGGTGAAGCCCGAGTCGCGGCGCTCGTCGCCGACCGCGTAGAGCTTGCCGACCATGGTCGAGATGTTCGGCTTGAACAGGCCGTTGCCGCAGATGATCGTGGCCAGGCCGAGCTTGAAGATCTGCTCGTTCGGCAAGGCGATCATGAACAAGCCCGCGGACATGATCACCGCGCCGAGCAGGATCGAGCGCTGATAGCCGAGCACGCGGTCGGCGATGTAGCCGCCGAAGATGGCCGCGGCATAGACTAGGGCCAGGTAGGCGCCGTAGATGCGGTTGGCCGACGCTTCGCCGGCGGCGTCGCCGCCGTGGAACTGGTGGACGATGTACAGCACGAGCGCCCAGCGGATGCCGTAGAAGGCGAAGCGCTCCCAGAACTCGGTCATGAACAGCATCCACAGGGGCTTGGGATGCCCGAGTCGCTGCTGGAATTCCGGAATGGGCGCCTGGCCCGAGGTGGTTGTAGCGGCTCCGCTCATGCGGTGTCCCCTGTCGTGTGGAAACTGAATAAAAATCCCACGCCGACGGCACGGGCCGGGGAGATTTACCGGCCCGGGGCGGTCCCGTCAAACCTTAGTCGTAGGCGCCGTTCCGTGCTGCGCCGCAACAAACGCCCGCATCCAGGCCTGAATGGGGGAGATTTTTGCGCCATCGGGCGGCTGAAAGTTCGCCGTTCGGGGCCTGGGCCCAGGCGAACGTCGGCGATCGGCCGCGCAATTGTCGGGCCTGATGCGGTCGCCGGCCGCTCGGGCGCGGCGACCGGCGCTGTCCGAACCGGCCCGCGCAGCCGGGCCTCGCCCGCCGGGCGGGTCGCGGCCGCGAACTGCGGCCGCGGTCCGCTGCGGCGCGGCCGGGCTCAGTAGCCCTCGCCGCGCTCCGGGCCGGCGCCGATGGTGGTGCGGACCTCGAACAGCTCGGGGAAGAAGGTCAGCTCCAGGGCCTGCTTGAGGAAGCCGACCCCGCTGGAGCCGCCGGTGCCGCGCTTGAAGCCGATGATGCGCATGACCGTGCGCATGTGGCGGAAGCGCCACAGCTGGAACTGGGTCTCCAGGTCGACCAGGTCCTCGCACAGGGCGTACTCGCGCCAATAGCGGTCGGTGTTCTCGTAGATGCGCTCGAACACCGGCTGCAGGGCGCGGTCGCTGACGTGCGGCCGGCGCCAGTCGCGCTGCAGGTGCTCGGCCGGAATCTCGTGGCCGAAACGGGCCAGGTACATCAGGAACTCGTCGTACAGGCTGGGCGCCGCCAGCGCCTGCTCCAAGGTCGCCTGGCCCTGCGGGTCGTAGGCGAACACCCGCAACATGGCCTCGTTCTTGTTGCCGAGCATGAATTCGATGGTGCGGTACTGCAGCGACTGGAAGCCCGAGGACGGGCCCAGGGTCTCGCGGAAGCCCATGTACTCCGACGGGGTCAGCGTCTCCAGCACCGACCACTGCTCGGTCAGCTGGCGCAGCGCCTGCTTGCAGCGCGCCAGCACCTTCTGGCACTGCCAGACCTGGTCGCGGCGCAGGTGCTCCAGCGCGGCGGTCAGCTCGTGCACGATCAGCTTCATCCACAGCTCCGACACCTGGTGCTGGATGATGAAGAGCATCTCGTCGTGGTGCGGCGGGTCCGACATCCCGCGCTGCGCCGACAACAGCTTGTCCAGCTGCAGATAGCCGCCGTAGGTGATGCGTCCGTGCAGGTCGGTATGGATACCGCTTTCCAGTTCGCGCTGGTTCTTTTCGACGGACATACGGCGGGGCTCGCGGCAGGGGCGCAAAGCGTAGCGCAAACCCAGCCGCGACAGGGCCCGGCGCGCGCAACGCCGGCATCGCGCGGGCGCAACGGTCGCGGCCGGTGCGACGCCTGAATCGGATAATGAGCAGGCCTGCCCAGCACGTCCTGCAGGCGCACTCTCAAGGGGAATCCATGCACGAATTCGCAAGCCGCGCCCTCGCGGCCGGCATCGCTTTGGCTTTGGCCGGCGCGGCCGAAGCACAGGTGGTCATCTCGCAGGTCTACGGCGGCGCCGGCCAGAGCGGCGCGCGCTACAACGCCGACTTCGTCGAACTGCACAACAACGGCAACGCGCCGGTCGACCTCGCCGGCTGGAGCCTGCACTACGCGCCGGTCAACGGCGCCAGCGCCTGGCAGCGCACGCCGCTGAGCGGCGTCATCGCGCCCGGCGGCTATTTCCTGATCCGCCAGCGGGTTTCGCTCGGCTCCACTCCGGTCAGCGCGTACGACCTCAGCGGCAGCGTGTCGCTGAACCAGATCAACGGCAAGCTGGCCCTGGTCAATCACGCCAATCCGATCGCCGTCGCCTGCCCGACCGGCTCGATCGACTTCGTCGGCTACGGCAGCATCGACTGCGCCGAAGGCTCGGCGCCGGCGTCCTCCGCCGGGCTGGTCAGCGCGCAGTTGCGCAAGGACGGCGGTTGCGCCGACAGCCAGGTCAACGCCGCCGACTTCGCCCTCGCTTCGCCGCTGCCGCGTACCCGCAGCTCGGCCACCCGCCTGTGTCCGTCGGGCCCGCCGCCGCGCCTGAGCGCGCTCGACGTCGCCCAGGCCGAAGGCCAGGACGGCATCGCGCCCTTGCTGTTCAAGCTCAAGCTCGATCGCCCCGCCGGCGTCGGCGGCGTCAGCTGGAGCGCCTTCAGCAACGGCCAGGGCACGGCGCGTCCGGACCAGGACTACCTGCCGATCGATCTGCGCGGCACCATCCCTGCCGGTCAGAGCGAAGCCAGCTTCGCCCTGCCGGTCAAGGGCGATGCGCTGATCGAACCCGACGAAACCGTGGCCCTGCAGATCAAGGTCCATTCCGGCGCGGTCACCGCCAACGGCGACTACCTCAACGTCCAGGCCACCATCGTCAACGACGATCCGCAGCAGGCGCCGCCGCAGCTGTCGCTGCACCCGGTCGCGCTCAAGGAAGGCGATGCCGACATCGCGCCGTTCCCGATCGAGCTGCGCCTGGATCGTCCCGCCGACGGCAACGGCGTGCGGGTGCGGGTGAGTTCGAGCGACGGCGGCACCGCCAGCGCGGACGAGGATTACCTGCCGTTCGACTACGAAGCGGTGATCGGCCCGGGCCAGGACCGAGTCCACCTCAGCTTCGGCGTGCGCGGCGACGTCCGCTACGAAGGCGACGAAACGGTCAAGATCAAGGCGCAGATCCTGTCCGGCGCGATCGGCGAGGGCGGCAGCCTCGTGCTGGAAAGCGTCAGTACGATTCTCGACGACGACCTGCGGGTGGTGCCGATCGCGGCGGTGCAGGGGCCCGGCGCGGTCTCGCCGCTGCGCGGCGAGTTCGTCGCGGTCGAAGGCATCGTCACCGCGCTGGGCGAGGACGGCTTCTATCTGCAGAGCGAAGAGTTCGAAAGCGACGGCGATCCGAACACCTCGCAGGGCCTGTTCGTGCAGACCGGCGGCCGTCCCGATCCGCAATGGCGCGGCTTGCGCGTGCGCGTGGGCGGCACGGTGGCGGAACTGTCCGACGGCGGCGTCCATCCCTTGCGCGGCACCATGACCGCGATCGCCGGCTCGCCGGCTGTCGTCCCGCTGACCACCGCGCCGCGGCCGCTGCCGCCGGCGCCGTTGCTGCCCTGGCATCCGACCCTCGGCGCGCCGGATTACGAGGCCTTCGAGGGCATGCGCGTGGGCTTGCCCGAGGCGCGCGTGGTCGGCCCGACCGGCGGCAGCTTCGATGCCGCGCAGGAACGCACCCGCAGCGACGGCCGCTTCCATGTCGCGCTCGGTCCCTACGATCAGCCGGCGCCGATGCGCGAGCCGGGCACGCGGTATCCGCCGATCTTCCGCGGCCAGGTCCAGGGCTGGCTGCCGCGTTGGGACGGCAATCCCGAAGTGATCGGCGTCGACAGCGACGCCGACGGGCATGCGCCGGTCGACCTCGGCGTCGGCGCGCGCGTCGACGGCGTGATCGGTCCGCTGGACCAGCGCAGCGGCCGCCATACCGTGATCCTGCAGCGCGAAGCGCAACTGATCGTGCGCGAATCGCCGCCGGCGCCGCCGCGCATCGAGGAAGGCGATCCGCAGCAGCGCCAGACCAATGTGGCCAGCTACGACCTGAGCGACCTCTACGACGAGTACAGCCCGCCCGGCTCCGGCCAGCCGGCGACGCCGCCGCACGCCTTGGAGCGGCGTCTGGGCAAGATCTCGCGCAGCATCCGCGACGACCTGCAGACGCCGGACCTGGTCGCGATCACCGGCATCGAGAACGAGCCATTGCTGCAGCGCCTGGCCGAGCGGATCAATCGCGACGCCGTCGCCTTCGGCCGTCCCGACCCGCAGTACCGCGCCATCGCCCTGCCCAACGTCGATCCGCTCAAGCCGCAGATCGGCTTCCTCGCCCGCAGCGAGCAAGTCGGCGTGTGGGGCTCGCGGGTGGTGGTCGAGCGCATCGCCCAAGTCGGCCGCGACGCGCTGCTGCCGGGCGGCAACGGCCCGACGGCGATGCTGTTCGACCAGGCGCCGCTGAGCATCGACGCGTCCACCCAGTCCAACGACGGCCACCGCTTCCGCCAGCGCCTGCTGCTGGTGCAACTGGCACCGATGGCCGGCAGCGAAGCCGACACGCCGGAAGCCGAGCGCCAGCGCGACCGTCGCCACCTGCAGGCCGAGTTCGTCGCCGGCTGGGTGCAGCAACAGCAGAACGATCCCGACGCGCTGCCGTTGCTGGTGCTCGGCAAGTTCGACGCGCACGGCTTCAACGACGGCCTGGTCGATCCGGTCGGCACCCTGACCGGCCGCCCGACCGAAGGCGTCTCCACGATGGTCCTCGGCGACGGCATCGATCGCTACGATCCAGACCTGCTCAAGCTCGCCGCAACCGAACCCGAGTCCGAGCGCTATTCCTCGATCGACGAAGGCAACCGTCAGGAACTGCAGCACGCCTTCGCCGACGAGCGCCTGATCGGCGCGACCGACCGGATCCAGGTGCAGCGCCTGCGCAGCAATGCCGGCTACCCGGCGGTGCTGCGCGACGACGACTCGGTGCCGATGCGCGCCGGCGACGTCGACCCGCTGCACCTGCGGCTGGTGCCGCGGACCCACGCCGACGTGCGGGTCTGGGCCGGCCCCTTGCACGGCGAATCCAGGCTGGAGGCCGGACGCCCGCTGGAACTGTCGGTGTCGGTGGACAACCAGGGCCCGGACTGGGCGCGCCAGGTCGGCCTCGGCCTGGCCTTGTCCGGCGCCTGGCCGAACCTGGAGGTCAGCGCGGTCATGCCGGGCTGGCGCTGCGAAGCGCCGACGATCGTGGGCGATCACACCAGCGTGGCCTGCACCGGCGAGCTGGTCGACAGCACCGGCCACCAAAGCCACTGGTTCCACCTGCGCAGCGCCACCGACGCGGCGATGGCCGGGCGCACGGTCGAGCTTGCGGCGTCGGTGACCTCCGCGTCCGCCGATCCGGACCCGGCCAACAACGCCGCCCAGGCGGCGCTGTCGATCGTCGCCCCCGGCACGCCCCAGCCCTGAGCCCTGTTCAGGCCTGAACCGCAGTACCGCCCCCCGGCTCCGGCCGGGGGGCTTCGCCGACGGACGGGCCGGCCGTGCCGGCCCGAACCGGGCCTGGTCCAGAGGCGCCGGTCGGCCGGGCCGGTGCGGTTCGCGACGGCCGTCGAAAAAACCCGGCAGCGGCGTCATCCCGGTGCAACGCCAAGAAGTGAGCATTAGGGCACAATCCACCCCGTCTGTCCGGGGGGATCCAGGCGTTCACATGGGGAGAAACATGGATAAGTGCTTCAGCCGCCTTTCGGCGGCATTGTTGTTGGCTTTGGCCTCGGCTGGATCGGCCCACGCCCAAGTCGTCATCAGTCAGGTCTACGGCGGCGGCGGCAATTCCGGCGCCACGCTCAAGAGCGATTTCATCGAGCTGCACAACAACGGCAGCGACCCGGTCGACCTGACCGGCTGGAGCGTGCAGTACGCCTCCAGCACCGGTTCGAACTGGTCGCGCACGCCGCTCGCCGGCACCATCGCGCCGGGCGGCTATTACCTGATCAAGCAGGCCGACGGCAGCGGCGGCACGGTCGCGCTGCCGACGCCGGACGCGACCGGCACCCTGGCCATGGCCGGCGGCGCCGGCAAGGTCGCCCTGGTCAACCACAACAACGCGCTGGCCGGCGCCTGCCCGCTGGGCAGCGTCGACTTCGTCGGCTACGGCAGCGGCACCAACTGCGCCGAAGGCAGCCAGCCCACCGCCACGCTCAGCGCCATCCTCGCTGCGCTGCGCGCCGGCAACGGCTGCACCGACACCGACGTCAACGGCGCCGACTTCGCCGCCGCGCCGGCCGCGCCGCGCAACAGCGCCAGCGCCGCGTTCTCGTGCGCCGGCGCCAACCTGCCGGTGCTGAGCATCGGCGATGTGCTGCGGCTGGAAAACGCCGGCGAATTCGTCTTCACCGTGACCCTGTCCGAACCGGCTCCGGCCGGCGGCGTCAGCGTGCGCTACGCCACCGCCGACGGCAGCGCCACCGCCGCGGGCGATTACAACGTCGCAACCGGCACCGTCACTTTCGCCGAAGGCCAGACCAGCGCCACGCTCACGGTGCAGGTCAACGACGACAGCGAGAGCGAAGCCGACGAGACCTTCTTCGTCCGCCTCAGCGCGCCCACCGGCGCCCGCCTCGGCGACGCCGAAGCGATCGGCACCATCGTCACCGACGACGTCGAGCTGACCGCGATCCACGCCATCCAGGGCAACGGCCCGACCTCGCCGCTGGTCGGCCAGCGCGTCTACACCTCCGGCATCGTCACCGGCCGCAAGAGCAACGGCTTCTTCCTGCAGGCCCCGGACGACGCGATCGACGCCGATCCGGCCACCTCCGAAGCGGTGTTCGTGTTCACCGGCAGCCCGGTTCCGGCCGCGGCCGCGGTCGGCAACACCGTGCGCGCCAGCGGCCAGGTGATCGAGTACATCCCCACCGCCGATCCGGGCCAGTTGCCGCTGACCGAACTGGGCAACGGCGTGCAGGTCGTGCTGTTGTCGCAGCCGGTGGTGATCGGCCCGAACACCCTGCCGCAGGCGGTCGCGCTGAGCACCGCCCTGCCCTCGCCGGACGGCGGCCTCGACCAGCTCGAGCGCTACGAAGGCATGCGGGTGGTCATCCCCAGCGCCACCGTGGTCTCGCCGACCCAGGGCTCGAAGAACGAAACCAACGCCACCGGCAGCGGCAACGGCATCTTCAACGTGGTCGTCACCGGCCTGCCGCGTCCGTTCCGCGAACCGGGCATCCAGGCGCCGGACGCCGCGCCGGGCGGCGGCAGCATTCCGCCGATCCCGCGCTGGGACTTCAACCCCGAGCTGATCACCGTCGACAGCGACGCGCTCGGCGGCACGCCGTTCAACCTGTCGACCGGCGCGGTCATCACCGACCTCACCGGCCCGCTGGACTACGGCTTCCGCCGCTACACCATCCTGCGCGATCCGGCCGCCCTGTCGACCATCGCCCAGGGCATGCAGCCGGTCGCCTCGCGCCTGCCGCTGCCGTGGGAATTCACCATCGCCGCCTACAACGTCGAGCGCTTCTTCGACGCGGTCAACGACCCGGCGATCGGCGAACCGGTGCTGACCCCGGACGCCTACGCGCGCCGCCTGGGCAAGATCTCGCAGGGCATCTCCTACCTGCAGCAGCCCGACATCCTGGGCCTGATCGAAGTCGAGAACCTGACCGCGCTGCAGGACATCGCCGCGCGCGTCAACGCCGATGCGGTCGCCGCCGGCAAGCCCGATCCGAAGTACGTCGCCCACCTGCTGGAAGGCAACGACATCGGCGGCATCGACGTCGGCTTCCTGCTCAAGACCGCCGAGCTCGGCGGCCAGGCCCGGGTCGAAGTGCAGGCGGTGACCCAGGTCGGCAAGGACGCGACCTGGACCCAGCCCGACGGCAGCAGCGGCCAGCTCAACGACCGTCCGCCGCTGATGCTGCAGGCGACCGTGCACGGCAACGGCGGCCGCAGCTTCCCGGTCACGGTGATCCTGGTCCACCAGCGCTCGCTGATCGACAGCGAACTCGACGACGCCGCCGGCCACCGCGTGCGCATGAAGCGCCAGGCCCAGGCCGAGTTCCTGGCCCGCTTCATCCAGGAGCGCCAGGTCGCCGATCCGGCCGAACGCATCGTCACCCTCGGCGACTTCAACGCGTTCGAGTTCAACGACGGCCTGACCGACGTGATCAACACCGTGGTCGGCACGCCGACGCCGGACGATCAGACCGCGGTGCCGGGCGACGGCGCCGACCTGGTCGAGCCCAACCTGGTCAAGCTCGGCGATCTGGAAACCCCGGATCAGCGCTACAGCTACACCTTCGGCGGCAGCGCCCAGACCATCGACCACGTGCTCGCCAACCAGGCCCTGGTCGGCGCCGCGGCCGGGCTCGCGCTCGACCACGCGCGGATCAACGCCGACTTCCCGGAGATCAACCGCAGCCTGGCCGATTCGCCGTCGCGCCTGTCCGACCACGACCCGGTCGTCGCCTACATCGACGCTCGCCGGCGCGCGGACCTGGCGGTGATCGCCTCGACCTCGACCGCTTCGGTGCGGATCGGCCGCCCGGTGCAGTTCAGCGCGACGCTGAACAACGCCGGTCCGGAACAGGCCGACTACCCGGGCATCGGTTTCGCGATCAACGCCGAATTGCCGGCGCTGAACGTGACCGCTCCGTCCGGTTGGAACTGCGACACCCCGCAGGTGAGCGCCGGTTCGACCCACGTCGCCTGTAACCGCGATGTCCTGGCCAACGGCGAAGGCGCGACCTTCGCCCTGTCGGCGGACGCGACCGAAGCGATGATCGGCAAGACCACCACGCTGGCCGTCGCCGCGCAGGCGCAGTCGTTCGATCCGAACGACGGCAACGACCAGGCCCTGGTCAACGTGGAAGTGACCGCGCGCGCCGACCTGGCGATCGACGTCGACGGCCCGCGCGTGCTGCGCGGCGGCCAGAACGGCGCGTTCTCGGTCGCCCTGCGCAATCGCGGCGGCGACGTCGCGGTGCTGCCGAGCGTGACCCTGTACGGCGACGCGCCGGCGGGTAACGTCTCGATCGCCGCGCCGTCGGGCTGGAACTGCACGGTCGCGCCGCAGAGCGGCGGCTTCGAAGCCACTTGCGAAGGCGCGCGTCTGGCCGCCGGCGCGAGCCAGCGCTTCGACTTCGCCATCGTCGCGCCGCGTCCGGGCCTGTTCGACCGCCGACTGCTGCTGACCGGCCTGGCCGCGTCGGCGGTGGAAGATCCGAATCCGTTCAACGATTTCGACTTCCACCTGGTGCAGTTGACCGGCCGCTGGTGGTGATCGCCGGCAGGAACCGGGCGTTCGCGCCCGGTTCCTCGCCGCAGCGCCGACCCGCCATCGACATCGTGCGACCCAAGCGCGGCTCCGGCCGCGCTTTTTTGTTGCCGCGACGCGCGTCGCGCGGAGCGGACGGCGGCCGGCCGAAACCCGACCGTCGGCGCGTTCGCCGCGTGCCGCAGCGCCCGAATCCATACCGGGCCGTCCTGACCTTATCTGGCGTCTAGCGCGTTCCGGCGAAACTTGCATGCCGCAGCGCGCAACGGCGCTTAACGCGCCTTTGGGTATCATCCGCGCCATGACGCAGCGCCCGCCCAGCGGGCGCCGCGGCTTTAGCCCGGCCCGGAATTCCCGCCCCGACGCGCGGAATCCGGACCCAGCCAGTCTGAAGCTGACCAGCGCGCCCGGCACTGGATCCGGGACCGGAACGATTCGGACCTCATCCCTTTTCCGTGAGGACCTTTCCCGATGACCGTCGCCGCGACGTTCGAAATCGAATACCTCCAATATCTCGGCGCAGACGGCCAACCCGTCGCCGAGATTCCGGCCGCGTTCAAGGACCCCAACGTCCTGCTGCCGCTGTTCAAGCAGATGCTGTTCGTGCGCACCTTCGACAGCAAGGCGATCGCCCTGCAGCGCACCGGCAAGCTCGGCACCTACGCCGCCTGCCTCGGCCACGAGGCCACCCACGTCGGCATCGGCGCCTCGATGCGGCCCGAAGACGTGTTCGCGCCGAGCTACCGCGAATACGGCGCGCAGTTCATGCGCGGCGTGCAGCCGCGCGAAGTGCTGATGTACTGGGGCGGCGACGAACGCGGCAACGACTTCGCCGGTCCGCGCCACGACTTCGCCTGGTCGGTGCCGATCTCGACCCAGTGCCTGCACGCCGCCGGCGCCGCGCTGGCGTTCAAGCTGCGCAAGGAAAAGAGCCTCGCGGTCGCCTGCTGCGGCGACGGCGGTTCGTCCAAGACCGACTTCTACGCCGCGCTGAATTCGGCCGGCGCCTACCAGTTGCCGCTGATCCTGTGCGTGATCAACAACGGCTGGGCGATCTCGGTGCCGCGTTCGGCCCAGACCGGCGCCAAGACCCTGGCCCAGAAGGGCCTGGCCGGCGGCCTGCACTGCCTGCAGGTGGACGGCAACGACCTGATCGCGGTGCTCGAAGGCATGCGCCGCGCGGCCGAACTGGCGCGCAACGGCGGCGGCGGCAGCGTGATCGAATTCATGACCTACCGCCTGCACGACCACACCACCGCCGACGACGCGCGCCGCTACCGCGACGAAGCCGAGGTCAAGGACGCCTGGACCCGCGACCCGGTGCCGCGCCTGCGCGCCTACCTCACCGCCCAGGGCGTGTGGAACGAGGAACTGGAAAAGGCCTGGGCCGAAGAATGCGGCGCCAAGGTCGACGTCGAGATCAACGCCTACCTGGAAACTCCGGTGCAACCGGTCGAAGCCATGTTCGATTACCTCTACGCCGACATGCCGGCGGATCTGCAGGCGCAACGCGCCGAAGTGCTCGCCCAGGAGGGCCGCCGATGAACGCCGCCAGCCAAGCCAAGATCGACACCGCGCAGCCGCTCGCCACGCCGGCCGCGATCACCCTGATCGAAGCCATCACTCAGGCCCTGGCCTACGAAATGCGCCACGACGACAGCGTCCTGGTGCTGGGCGAGGACGTCGGCGTCAACGGCGGCGTGTTCCGCGCCACCGCCGGCCTGCAGCAGCAGTTCGGCCCCGAGCGCGTGCTCGACACGCCGCTGGACGAGACCACCATCGCCGGCCTCACCGTCGGCCTGGCCGCGCAGGGCATGAAGCCGGTCGCCGAAGCGCAGTTCGACGGCTTCGTCTATCCCATGCTCGATCACATCATCTGCCACGCCGCGCGCTTCCGTCACCGCACCCGCGGCCGGCTGAGCTGCCCGATGGTGCTGCGCGTGCCGTGGGGCGGCGGCATCCGCGCCCCGGAACACCACAGCGAAGCCAACGAGGCCTTGTTCACCAACGTGCCCGGCCTGCGCGTGGTGCTGCCGTCCTCGCCGGCGCGCGCCTACGGCCTGCTGCTGGCGGCGATCCGCGACCCGGATCCGGTCATCTTCATGGAGCCCAAGCGCATCTACCGCCAGTACAAGGAAGTGGTCGCCGACGACGGCGAAGCGCTGCCGCTGGACGTGTGCTACGTGCTGCGCGACGGCAGCGACATCACCCTGGTCAGCTGGGGCGCGCAGGTCAAGGAAACCCTGGAAGCGGCCGACAAGCTGGCCGGCGAAGGGATCAGCGCCGAAGTCATCGACGTCGCCACGCTCAAGCCGCTGGACTTCGCCACCATCGCCGAATCGGTGGCCAAGACCGGCCGCTGCGTGATCGTGCACGAAGCGCCCAAGACCGCCGGCTTCGGCGCCGAGATCGCCGCGCGCCTGGCCGAGGAGTCGATGTACGACCTGCTCGCGCCGGTCGAGCGCGTCACCGGCTACGACACCCACATCCCGCTGTTCCGCCTGGAGATGAAGTACCTGCCCAGCGTCGACAAGATCGTCGCCGCGGCCAAGCGCGCGCTCGGCCACGGCTGACATGCGCGCGCTCGTCGTCGCCGGCTACCGCGCCCAGTACCACGACCCGATCGCGTTCGAGCGCGGCGCGGTGGTGCGGCTCGGCGAACGCGACAGCGAGTGGCCGGCGTTCGTGTGGACCACGCTCGACGACGGCCGCGCCGGCTGGGCGCCGCTGGATTGGCTGCGCCCGCTCGACCCCGCTGTCGACGGTGCGCTCCGCGCGCAGGCGCTGCGCGACTACGACGCGCGCGAGCTCGACGTCGAGGCCGGCCAGCGGCTGCGCCTGATCGACGAGCTCGGCGGCTGGTGGTGGGCGCAACGCGAGGACGGCGCGCAGGGCTGGGTGCCGGCGCGCAACCTGGGAACGATCGACGACGGCGCCTGACCGCGCCGATGCCAAGGACGACGCCGGCCCGACCGCGTCGCCAACTTACTCAAGAGACCAACGAGTTATGAGCGATACCAAGACCTTCCTGCTTCCCGACCTCGGCGAAGGCCTGCCGGACGCAACCATCGTCGAATGGGCGGTCAAGGTCGGCGACACCGTCCGCCTCGACGACACCCTGGTGTCGATGGAGACCGCCAAGGCGGTGGTCGAAGTGCCGTCGCCGGTGTCCGGCAAGGTGCTCAAGCTCGCCGGCGGCCCCGGCGACGTGATCGTCACCGGCACCATGCTGGCCGAGTTCCAGATCGACCCGAACCTGCCGCAGCGCGCCGACGGCCAGGACACCGGCCACCACCACGGCGGCGGCCATGCGCCGGCGCCGCAAGCGCAAGCCGCTGCCGCTGAACCTGCCGCCGCGCCGGCCAAGGCCGAAGCCGCCGAACGCGCCGACAGCGGCACCGTGGTCGGGGCGATGCAATCCTCCGACGCGGTGCGCAG
The DNA here is from genome assembly GCF_019733395.1 of Lysobacter sp. BMK333-48F3. Lineage (NCBI taxonomy): Bacteria > Pseudomonadati > Pseudomonadota > Gammaproteobacteria > Lysobacterales > Lysobacteraceae > Lysobacter > Lysobacter sp. BMK333-48F3. The sequence goes on from NZ_JAIHOO010000001.1 coordinate 654,748, forward strand.
CGAACAGGCGGTCGCGGTCGGCGGGGTCAAGGCGATGCCGGCGGTGCGCGCGCTGGCGCGCAAGCTCGGCGTCGATCTGAGCCGGGTGCGCGCCACCGGCGCCGACGGCACGGTCAGCATGGACGACGTCAAGCGCGCCGGCGCCGACGGCTCGGCCAAGGTCGGCTCCGCGCCGCCCGCAGCGGTCGCGCCGCGCGCCGCCGCGGCCGCCGAAGCGCCGGCCGCCGCGCCCGCGCGCAGCACCCTGTCGCAATCGGGCCGGCCGATGCGGACCCAGCCGCCGGGCGTGGCCGCGACCGGCCAGCCCGAACAGCTCAAGGGCGTGCGCCGCAACATGGCCCGGGTCATGGCCGATGCGCACAGCAAGGTCGTGCCGACCACCCTGGCCGACGACGCCGACATCCATGCCTGGGCGCCGGGCAACGACATCACCGGCCGCCTGGTGCGGGCGATCGTGACCGCGTGCAAGGCGGTGCCGGCGCTCAACGCCTGGTTCGACGGCGACAAGCTCACCCGCACCCTGCACCCGCAGGTCGACATCGGCATCGCCGTGGACACCGACGACGGCCTGTTCGTGCCGGCGCTGCGCAATGCCGACGTGCTCGACGCCAACGGCGTGCGCGCGGCGATCAACCGCCTGCGCCAGCAGGTCGAAGACCGCAGCATCCCGGCCTCGGAACTGACCGGCTACACCATCTCGCTGTCCAACTTCGGCATGTTCGCCGGCCGCTACGCGACCCCGGTGGTGGTGCCGCCGACCGTGGCCATCGTCGCCGCCGGCAAGGGCCGCCACCAGATGACCCCGGTGATGGGCGGCTTCGAGTCGCACAAGGTCATCCCGTTGTCGCTGACCTTCGACCACCGCGCCTGCACCGGCGGCGAAGCCGCGCGCTTCCTCAAGGCGATGATCGACGACCTGGCGCGGCCGAACTGAGCCCGCCGCTGCGGCGCGCCACGGCGCGTCGCGGCCGGCCGGCGCGCTGCGCGCCGGCTCCCGCCGACGCCGCTTTCGGGCGGCGTCGGCGTTTCTGCGCGGCCGCGGCCTGCCCCGCGGCCCTCGCCGCAATGGCGTCTCCAGCGCGGCTGCGACCGCGATCCCGATCACGCTCGACGCGTTCGCGGCGTCCAGGAATAAAAAATTCCCTCAAATAACGGATTCGGAATCGCGCTAGCGTCGGCGCGCAATCCCGCTGCCGGCTGCGTCCCGCGCCGGTTCCGCCTGTCCACCTCATCGTCCCTCGAGAGGTTTTCCGATGATCCGTTCCCTGCGTCCGATCCTGACCGGGCTGTCGCTGGCCCTGTTCGGCCTGGCCCTGCCCGCCGCCCACGCCGCCCGCCCGGCGTTCCAGATGCCCTTCCCCTGCGGCCAGACCTGGTACGGCGACACCTATCCCGGCCATGGCCTGCGCTATGCGGTCGACCTCAACCACAAGCCGCGTCCGCTCAGCGACGCCGACCTGGGCTCGACCGTGGTCGCCTCGGCCAAGGGCGTCGCCCACACCTACAACCCGCACCAGGGCACCGGCTACGGCAAGCTGGTGGTGATCGACCACGGCGGCGGCTGGCAGACCTACTACGCCCACCTCAACAGCATCTCGGTCGCCAACGGCGCCAGCGTCGAGCAGGGCCAGAAGATCGGCACGCTCGGCAAGACCACCCGTCCCGGCAACAGCATCTCGGCGCATCTGCACTACGAGCAGCGGCTCAACGGCGACGACCAGAAGATCGTCTGGAACGGTTCGACGATCGTGTACGACCAGTACGAAGTCGCCTACAAGAGCCGCAACGCCTGCAGCGGCGGCGGCGGCCACGCCGGCACCGTGCGCACCAGCGGTTCGCCGTTGAACGTGCGCTCGGGCCCGGGCACCGGCTACAGCATCGTCGGTTCGCTGGCCAACGGCGCCGCCGTCACCATCCGCTGCCAGAAGACCGGCGAGTCGGTGACCGGCACCTACGGCACCAGCAACCTGTGGAACAACGTCGGCGCCAGCGGCAGCAACCGCTATATTCCCGACGCCTACACTTACACCGGCTCCGACGGCCGGGTCGCGCCGGATTGCTGATCGCGCCGGGCCCGTCGCAGCGAACGGAGCGTCCATGAGTCCACGCGGGTTCGGATTCGCCCTGCTCGCCGCCTTGGCGGCAGGCGTCTGCATAGGCCGCCTGCTGCCGCGCGACGACGCTCCTGCAGCCGCTACCGTCGCCGCAACGCCGGCGGCGGCCGCAACGCCGCGCTCCGCTCACGCCGCCCAGGCGTCGTCGTTCGCGACGGCGTCTGCCGCGGCGCGCGGCAGCCAGGACCTCGATCGCGCCATCCGCCGCGCCGCGCAGGACCCGGCCCACTTGCGCGAACTGCTGCGCGAGTACGCCTTCGCCACCGAACTCGACCGCCGCGGCGCACTGCTCTCGGTGTTGCAGGGCGTGGCCAACGACGAGGTGCTGGAGTTCGGCCGCCAGTTGGCCGGCAACGCCGACCCGGCCGTGCGCGGTCAAGGCTATGCCCTGCTGCGAGCGTTTCCGCTCGACCGCGAACAAGCGCGCGCGGTCGTCGCCGACGGCTTGCGGCGCGAAACCGACCCGGCCCTGCTGGCCGAGTTGCTCGCCGGCCTGGAGCCGGCGGTGATCGCCGACGAAGACGCCGCGCCCTTGCTCGAACGTGCCGTCGCCCTGACCCGCCACGCCGATCCGTCGGTGCGCGCCAGCGCGGTAGAGCAATCCGCGCGCTGGAACCGGCGCGACGACGGCGCCGCCGTGCTGGAGCGCGCCCTGCTCGACCCCGCGCCGGAAGTGCGCGCCGCCGCGGTAACCGGCATCGAGGCCTCCGGCGCGCGTTCGCCGCGTCTGCGCGACGCCTTGCTCGACTTGGCCAGCGACGCGAACGCGCAAGCGCCGCTGCGGCGCAGCGCCTGGTTCGCGCTGCAGCGCTTCGCCCTGGGGCGGGAGGAGTACGCCTTGTACCGCCAGGCCGATGCCGAGATCGCCGCTGCCGAGGCCAGGCACGACGCGAACGCGATGCGGCACTGAGCGCAGCGCAAGCCCGGCACTTCCCGCGCCGCCGCCGGCGCGGCACTCTGGCCCTCCCCTACCGCAGCGGAGCAGCGTCATGGCCCATCGCAGCCGACTGGCCGGATTCATCATCGACTGCCAAACCGGCGAGATCGACCAGGCCGCCGAATTCTGGAGCCGGGCGCTGGGCCTGGCCCGGGTCGACGAAGCCTACGACGACGATGGCGCGCAGTACGCCCCGCTGGCCGAAGGCCCGGCCGGACTCAACATCGAAGTGCAGATGGTCGAGCATCCCTCGCGCGTGCACCTGGACATCGAAAGCGACGACATCGACGCCGAGGCCGCGCGCCTGGAAGCGCTCGGCGCCACCCGCATCGGCTTCGTCAAGCGCTGGTGGGTGATGCAGGCGCCGACCGGGCACCGGTTCTGCGTCGTGCGCATGAAGCATCCCGAGCGCGGTCCCGCGCCCACCCTCTGGGATTGAGCCGTCCGGCCCGGGCGCGCGAATCGCGCGCTCAACCCTCGTCCACCGCCAGCCGGTCGCGGCCTTGCGCCTTGGCCAGGTACAGCGCGCGGTCGGCGCGGTCGAACACCTGTTCGGGACGCTCGCGCGAGGGATCGCCGCCGGCGACGCCGATCGACACCGTCAGCGCGAACGGCAGCGAAGCGCGCGCCAACCGCTGGCGGATGCGTTCGCCGACTTCGGTCGCGGTCGCCAGATGGGTGCCCGGCAGCACCACCAGGAACTCTTCGCCGCCGAAACGCACCGCCACGTCGCCGTCGCGGATCGAGGCGGCGATCGCATCGGCGACCGCGCGCAGGGCGCGGTCGCCGAGCAGGTGCCCGTAGCGGTCGTTGACCTGCTTGAAATGGTCGACGTCGACCAGCAACAAGGTATACGCGGCGCGGCGCAAGGACTCCATCGCGTCCTCGCTGCCGAGCAGCTGGCTCAAGGCCGAGCGGTTGAGCAGGCCGGTCAGCGCGTCGTGGCGGGCGCTGTGCTCGAGCAGTTCGTGGCGCCGCTGCAGATCGGCCTGGGCCGATTCCAGTTCCCGGGCGAAGGCCTCGCGCTCGGACAGCAGGCGGCGCTGCTCGATCGCATAGCGGCGCAATTCGAACAGGTGCTGGACCTGGCGCGCGATCACCGCCACGCCGTCGCGCTGGGCCGCGCGCAAGTCGTGCGGCCGATGATCGAGCACGCACAGCGTGCCCAACGCGTAGCCGTCGGGGCTCATCAGCGGCGCGCCGGCGTAGAAGCGCAGCGGCCGCCCGTCGAGCCGCAGGCCGAGTCCGGCGAAGCGCGGGTCTTCGGCGGTATCGGCGATCACCAGCAAACGGTCGGCCTCGGCGTCGGCGATCAACTGGCTGCAGATGCTCTGCGAGCGCACCCGCTCGGTCTCGCCGAAGCCGTGGCGCGCCTTGTACCAGATCCGGCCGTTGTCGACCAAGGCGATCGCCGCCGCCGGCGCGTCGCACAGCGTCGCCGCCAGCCGGACCAGATCGTCGTAGGCCGCCTCCGGCACGCTGTCGAGCAGTTCGTAGCCTTCCAGCGTCGTTTGCCGGGCCGCCTCGTCGTGCGGCTCGGGCAACAGCGGAAACGGGCTGGGGCGCAGCGGCACGATGGGCATCGGTGGGCCGGACCGGGCTTTCGTTGCGACCAGCCTAAATCCGCACCGATTCATGCCCCGTGACGAATCCGTCCGCCGGATTGCGACCGGGTCGCCAGTCCGGCTCAGGCGCGGCTGCGATTCGGGCCGACGCCCCGGCCGCGCCGCCGCTCAACCGCGGTCGAGCCAGACCTGCAAGCCCTGCGCGTTGAGTTCGATGTCCATCGCCAGGATCGCGCGCACCTGCGACTCGTCCAGGCCGCAGCCGTGAGCGCGCACGCGCGCAGCGTAATAGTCGCCCAGTTGCGCGACCAGGCGCGCGTGGCGGTCGCCGCCGGCGGCCTGCGCGGCCAGGGCGATCGCCACCATCGCGTCGATCTGCTCGATCAGCTCGGCGCCCAACCGCTGCACGTCGCCGACCGCGCCGTAATGGGTCAGGCGCATGGCCGCGGGATCGCGCGCCAGCAGCGTCCGGATCGAAGCCTTCAACGGCTCGGGCTCGAACTGCACCGGGGTGCTGGTCGGCAGCGCGTACGGCCCGCGCGCGCTGTCGAACTCGCGGTAGGACAGGCCGAAGGTGTCGCCGGTGAACCAGCTGCGGCTGCGCTCGTCCCACAGGCACAGGTGATGGCGGGCGTGGCCGGGCGTGTCGACGCACAGCAGCGGCCGCCCGGCGAGTTCGGCCACATGGCCGTCGCCGGCGCTGACCACGCGCTCGGCCGGCACCGGCACGATCTCGCCGTAGCTGCGCGCCATTTCCTCCGCGCCGTACACCGCGGTGGCGCCCGCGACCAGGCGCGCCGGGTCGATCATGTGCGGCGCGCCGCGCGGATGCACCAGCAGGCGCGCGTTGGGCAGCTGCCGCATCAGCGCGCCGGCGCCGCCGGCGTGATCGAGATGGACGTGGGTCAGGATCAGCCAATCGACCTCGGCCGGGCTCAGTCCGCGCGCGCTCAGCGCCTGCAGCAGCCTCGGCACCGAATGCTGGGTGCCGCAGTCGACGAAGGCGGCGCGGCCGCGCTCGACGATCAGGTAGGCGGCGTCGAAGGCCGGACGGAAGAAGCCGGTATCGACGGTGTCGATGCCGTAGTCGGCGCAGGCTGCGTTCATGGCGGGGGCCGTCGGGAACGAAGGCCCCAGTCTATGCCGCGCTGCCGATCGCGGCGATGCGGCCCGCGTCGAAAAAACGGCGTTGCGCTCGCCCCGGCTCAGTCGCCGCGCGGATAAGTGCGGCGCAGCCAGTGCCGGCGCAAGGCCCAGGCCAGGGTCAGCACCGCCAGGAACACGCCGTAGCCGAGCGAGGTCGCCAGGATCTGCGGCCACATCGCGCCGTAGTTGGCGCCGGCGTGGGCATGCGCCCAATGCACCGCGAGCACGAAGGCGCACACCGAGACCATCAGCGCCACCGCATCGAACAATTGCCGCGCCGGCGTGCGCGGCCGGCGCGGATACAGCCAGAACAGCGCGCCCAGGATCGCGAACCAGGGCAGGAACAGGATCAGCGCCAGATTGAGCTCGACGAAACGGCTCACGGGGCGGCGCCGGCCTTGGCCGCTTCGGCCTGCGCTTCGGCGTCCACGATCGCCGCCAACGCGGCGGCCGCTTCCTCGCGCTGCGCCGCATCCAACGGCTCGGCCGCGGCCAGCAGCGCATCCAGATCCTGCCGGCCGCTCTTGACCGCGGCGATCAGCTGCCCGGCGTCCTTCGGCGAGGCGAAGCCGCGGCTCTGCACCAGCACCCGTTCGCCGTCGGCGAGCTTGAAATAGAAACGGCCGTCGGCCTCGCGGTACTGCTTGAACAGCGGCAACGCGCGGCGCGTATCCGCCGCGGCCGCGGACGGGCCGGCGACCTGCGACAGATCGCGCAGACCCACCGCCTCGCGCAGCCGCCTCATCGAGGCCAAGGCATAGCGCTCGCGCACCCGCTTGGCGCCGTCGATCAGGATCGCCTCGATCTTCTCCGGCTGCGCCATCAGCGCTTCGTACTTCTCGCGCAGCGGCGCGATCTCGGCGTCGATGCGCTCGAACAGCGCCTGCTTGGCCTCGCCCCAGGCGATGCCGTCGGCGAAGGCCTGGCGCATCGCCGCGGTCTCGGCTTCGCTGGCGAAGGCCTGGTAGATCTGGAACAGCGCCGAGCCCTCGGTCTGCTTCGGCTCGCCCGGCGCGCGCGAATCGGTGACGATCGAATAGATCAGCTTCTTCAGCTGCTCGCGCGGCGCGAACAGCGGAATGGTGTTGTCGTAGCTCTTGCTCATCTTGCGCCCGTCCAGGCCCGGCAAGGTCGCTACCGCTTCCTCGATCTGCGCCTCGGGCAGGACGAAATGCTCGCCGTACAGATGGTTGAAGCGCTGGGCGAAATCGCGCGCCATCTCGATGTGCTGGATCTGGTCGCGGCCGACCGGCACCTTGTGGGCGTTGAACACCAGGATGTCGGCCGACATCAGCACCGGGTACATGAACAAGCCGGCGGTGATGCCGGCGTCCTCGTCGACGCCCTCGGCGTTGTTCTTGTCCACCGCGGCCTTGTAGGCATGGGCGCGGTTGAGGATGCCCTTGCCGGCGACGCAGGTCAGGAACCAGGCCAGTTCCGGAATCTCGACGATTTCGCTCTGCCGGTAGAACCACACCTTGGCCGGGTCCAGGCCGCAGGCCAGCCAGGCGGCGGCGATCTCCAGGGTCGAGCGCTGCACCCGCGCCGGCTCCTGCACCTTGATCAGCGCATGCAGGTCGGCGAGGAAGTAGTAGCTCTCCACCCCGGGAGTGAGGCTGGCGGCGACGGCCGGGCGGATCGCGCCGACGTAGTTGCCGAGGTGCGGGGTGCCGGAGGTGGTGATGCCGGTGAGGACGCGGGTCTGGGTCATGGGCAGCGCGGGGTGGAACGTGGCCGGCCAGTGTACCGCCTGGGCCGGGCCCGGGCGGCGCGCGCCGGCCGCCTGCGCCGGACCGGCTGAGCGGCGGCTGACCGCGCCCAGGCCGGCGCCGGCAGCGCAACCCCGTTGTCGCCGCTGCCGCGTTTCACCTCACGACCACCCTGGAGACGCCGCCATGTTCCGCTCGCTCGTCCTGCTCGCCGCAGCCGTCCTCACCGCCAGCGCCTGCTCCCCGCTGCACGCCCGCCCGCTGGTCGACGTCGCGGTGGTCGACCGCGACAACGGCGACTGGCTGCCGGCCTGGCCGCACCGCGGCCAGCAATGGATCGCCGGCACGCCCGGCCACCGCTATTCGGTGCGGCTGACCAACACCACCGGCGAACGCGTGCTGGTGGTGCTGTCGGTCGACGGCGTCAACGCCGTCAGCGGCCAGACCGCGCATCCCTCCCAGGCCGGCTACGTGCTCGACCCCTGGCAATCGACCGAGATCAACGGCTGGCGCAAGTCGCTCGACGACGTCGCCCAGTTCGTGTTCACCGACCTGCCCGACAGCTACGCCGCGCGCACCGGCCGCCCCGACAACGTCGGCGTGATCGGCGTGGCCGTGTTCGAGGAGTCGCGCCCGGTCTACCGCGAGCCGCGCTATCCCTATCCGGCGCCGGCGCCCTATCCGCCGTACGCGCGCGACCAGGCGGCCAAGGCCGAGCGCCGCGCCGCCGGCAACGCCGCGCCGTCGGCGGCCAGCGAGGCGGCCGCCGACACCGCCGCGCAATCGATCGGCACCGGCCATGGCGCACGCGAATGGTCGCCGGTCGGGCAGACCGAGTTCGTGCGCGCCAGCCGCTCGCCGGCGCAGGTGTTCGAGTTGCGCTACGACGACTACCGCAGCCTGGTCGCGCGCGGCGTGGTGCCGCGCTACCGCGCGCCCTACCGCGAACCGCAGCCGCGCGCCTTCCCCAACGGCTTCGTCGCCGACCCGCCGCCGCGCGGTTGGTGAGGCCCTCGCCGATGGGAGCCGGCGACGGCAAAAGCGAAGGGCCGGACGGAGCCGGCCCTTCGTTCCTCGTCGTAGCGAACGGCATCGGCGATGCCGTCGCGGCGCCACAGCGCGGTCAGTTCAAGGTCTTGCCGAAGTCGCGCACTTCCTTCTCGGCGCGCTCGCGCTCCCAACCGTAGCGTTCCTGCAGCTTGCCGGCCAGGTATTCGGAGTTGCCTTCGGCGATGTCGAATACGTCGTCGGTGAGGTCGCCCCACTTGGCCTGGGCCTTGCCCTTGAGCTGGGTCCACTTGCCGGCAATGATGTCTTTGTTCATCGTTCCACTCCTTCGTTGGGGGATGGATCTGCTTAGCAGCTGGATCTCGGCGCGGTGCGACCGCGCTGCGGCGCGCATCGGGCTTGCCGATATCGCGAAGACAGTGTCGCGGCGCATCCGTTCGCGAACGATCACGATTGCGTTAGCCGGCGCTTGATGTCGGTGAACCGCTTGAACGCTTCAGCCGGCATTCGTGCGCCGGTTCGCATTCAGCAGGAGAGCGGGGGTGAGTCCGCGCCGCGCGCGACGACCGGTGGACGACGAAGCTGCGCATGGGCGCTCGCGCACGACAAAAAAAGGCCGGATCGCTCCGGCCTTTTCGTGTGACGCTGTCGGCGGCTTATTTGCCGTCGCCCGCCTTCTCGGCGGTCTCTTCGACCTTCTCGCCGGCCTTCTGCACGTCCTTGCCGGCGCCGGCGATGGTGTTGCACGCGGACAGGGTGCCGATCGAGAACAGGGCCAGCAGCAACAGGGCAGTCAAACGCTTCATGGGATCTCCTTGACGGTCTGATGGGAACGGCCGATGCGAATACGGCGTCTGCCGCGAGGTTCGTCGGTGGCCGGTGCCGGTCGCGCACTCGTCGCGTCCTGAAGATCATGAAACGCGAGCGAATGTGAAGCCGGCGTGCAATCCGGACCGCCGTCACCGCCGATCAAGGCCTTGCCGCAGACCGTACCCGGGCCGCCGTCAGCCGCGATTCATCGCCGCGGCTGTGGTCGCCGTCCTCAGTCGCGCATCAGGGTCGACTTGCCGAACAGGCTCTCGACCAGGTCGACCGCGAGCTTGGCGGTGCGGTTGCGCTTGTCCAGGATCGGATTGAGTTCGACGATGTCCAGCGAGGCCAGCCGGCCGCTGTCGGCGATCATCTCCATCACCAGCTGCGCTTCGCGATAGTTCGGCCCGCCCGGCACCGTGGTGCCCACGCCCGGAGCGATGCTCGGGTCGAGGAAGTCGACGTCGAAGCTGACGTGCAGATGGGTGTTCTCGTCCACGCCTTCCAGCGCTTCCTCCATCACCCGGCGCATGCCGATCTCGTCGATGTAGCGCATGTCGTACACGTCCAGGCCGTGCTGCTGGATCAGCTGCTTCTCGCCCGGATCGACCGAACGGATGCCGATCTGGCGGATCTCGTCGGCGCGCATCGCCGGCGCCGATCCGCCCAGATGGGTCAGCGGTTCCGGGCCCAGGCCGCACAGGCACGACACCGGCATGCCGTGGATGTTGCCCGAGGGCGTGACCTGACTGGTGTTGAAATCGGCGTGCGCGTCCAGCCACAGCACGCGCAGTTGCTTGCCGGTATCGCGGCAATGGCGCGCCACCGCGGTGATCGAGCCCAGGCCCAGGCAGTGGTCGCCGCCGAGCAGGATCGGCATGCGCCCGCCCTTCAGCTCGGCGCCGACCGCGTCCATCACCAGGCGGTTCCAGGCCACCACTTCGGGCAGGTGGCGATAGCCCTCGACCGGCTTCTGCCATGGATTGCGCGGACCGTCGAGATTGCCGCGATCGACCACGTCGACGCCGCGCGCGCTCAAGGCCTCGCCCAGGCCGGCGATGCGCAGGGCTTCGGGCCCGAGCCGCGCGCCGCGATGGCCGGCGCCGACGTCGGTGGGCGCGCCGATAAGCGAGACCGGGGGGTAGGTACGACTCATGCTGATTCCTCAGGCGGCGCGCAGCGAGGGCGCCGCCTATCGAAGGTGAACGCAGACGATGCCCGCGGCATCGCGCGATCGCCGCAACAGGGCCGCGCGTTGCGCTGCGGCCGCCGACGATGCGGGCATTCTAGCGCAGGGGTGGGGTTGGGCTGGGCTGGGGTGAGCGGCGGGTGTGGATACGGCTAGGCGATGTGCGGATGGTCTACGACGATGCGGGTGCGTAGTGGTCTGGCGGGCCGCGGGTGTGGCGCTGCGCTTGCATACCGCGTCTATCGAATCGCACGAAGTGAAAAGCGCCGGGAGCGATCGCGGCCTTCGGATGATCGGCCGGGCGGTTGTTTTGTTCTCGGGGTCACGTGACCGGGCGGTTGCGCGGAAGCGGTCGTCGCGCTTGAGAATCGAGGGTAGATGTAGGGACTGTCGAAAAAGCACCGGCTGGTTCGCGGCCTTCGGATGGTTGGCCGGGCGGTTGGTTTGTTCTCGGGGTCACGTGGTGCCGCTTGTCCGAATCGAACGGACGACCGCTCGCTTACAAGGCGAGTGCTCTACCAACTGAGCTAAAGCGGCAGGTTGTGACGAGGCCGGAACGGCGACGGACGCGCGAGCGGCGGTCCGAGGCGGCGCCATTCTACTGCCTATCGCGTCGCCGCGGCGCGAGGCCGGAGCGCCGGTCCGTACGCCGCCGGCGAATGCGGCCTGTGCCGCTCAGCCCATCGCCGAACAGGACAGACTGCGCCAGCGCTGCGCGCCGGCGGCGCGGCGCAGCGCGTCGCCGTCGGCGGCGGTCGCGGCGACGTCGATCCAGGTCGCCGCCGAGGTTTCGCCCAGCGCCTGCACCTGCGCCGGGAAGCCGGCCTGGCTCAGCGAGGCGGCGCGTTTGCGCGCCGAGTCTTCGTTGCGGAAGCGGCCGAGGGCGATGCCGTTGGCGTCGGCGCCCTCGCCCATCACGAACAGATCGTCGAAGCCGGCGGCGCGGATGCGCTGCGCGGTCGCCTGCGCGGCGTCGCGGCTGGCTGCCGGCGGCAGGTATACGCGCCAGCCGCGCGCCGCCGTCGCGGCGCCCTGGCTGCGCGTGACCAGCTTCTGCGCCAGCGGCTGCAGTTTGGTCCGCGCGGCGTCGGCGGCCGCGGCGTCGGCGAATGGGCCCAGGCTGTAGCACTGCGCCGGGGCCTGCGCCGCCAGCGCGGCCTCGACCGGCTTGGCGGCTTCGCTCGCGGCCGCGGCCGGCGCGGCAGCCGGTTCCGCCACGGGCGGCGCTGCCGCAGGGTCGCGCGGCGCGGTCGGCGCGGCGACGCCGCTATCGATCGGCGTGGCCGCAGCGGCTTGCGCCGGCGTCGGTGCGGGTGACGCCGCGCCCGTATCGGCGCGTTCGTCGACCAAGCGCAAACGGGCCACGCCCAGCGGCAGCGCGGCCTCGGCCGTTGCGGTCGGGGCAGGACGCGCGATCCACCAGGCGGCGACGCCGATGTTGAGCGCGATCAACAGAACGATGAGAGCACGAACGAGCATGCGCGGATTCTAGCCTCAGCGCCTAGGTCGGCGTCTCGATGCCGGCCCAGATCGCAAGTCCCTCCAGCACCAGGGCCGGCTCCAGGGTCGCCTCCGGCAGCCAGGGCGCCAGCGCGTCGCCGCCGCCGCCGTGCAGCAGCAGCCGCGGCCGCTGCCCCAGGCGCGCGCCGGCGCGCTCCAGGCTGCGTTCGATCAGCGCCAGCGCCGCGCCGTTGGCGCCGGACGCCAGCGCGTCTTCGGTATCGGCGGCGAAGTCGAGCGTCTCGCCGCCGTCCTCGGGCAGTTGCGGCGCGCGCGCGTGCAGCGCTTCGCGCATCAGGGTCGGCGACGGCGCGATCAGGCCGCCGTGGTGCCGGCCCTGCTCGTCGAGCAGGTCGATGGTCAGCGCCGTGCCCACGCCGCAGATCAGCGCCGGGCCGCGCCGCTGCGCATGCGCGCCGAGCAGGGCCAGGAAACGGTCGACGCCGAACTTGCGCGGGTCGGCGTAGGCGATGCGCACCCGGCCATAGCCGTCGCGGGCGAAGCTGGCCTGGGTGCGCGCCAGCGAGATCCGCCGGCAGCGCGCGGCCAGCGCCTGCAGCACCGCCATGCGCAAGGCCGGATGGGCGACGCTGGCCAGGTAGGCGGTATCGATGCGCTGCTCCGGCAAGGCCTCGCCCAGCGCCGCGGCGACGTCGTCCTCGCGATGCGGCAAGGCGCAAATCGGGCCCGGACCACCGTCCGCGCCCAGCGGCGCGCACTTCAACCGGGTGTTGCCGAGGTCGAACAGCCAGGCCGTCATCGCCCCGGCTCCGCGCGGCGCACGCTGACTTCGCCGGCATGGAAGCGGCGCTCCTCGCCGTCGCCCAGGCGCACCCGCAGCGCGCCGTCGTCGGCCAGGCCGAGGGCGACGCCGTCGTGGCGCGCGTCGGCGCCGTGCACGCTCACCGGCTGGCCGGCCAGCGCGTCGAACAGCGCGTAGCGATCCAGGAACGGCTCCAGCCCGGCGCGGTCGAATTCGTCCAGCGCCGGCAGCAGGCGCGCCAGCACCGCCGCGGCCAGCGCATCGCGCGACAGCGCGCGGTCGCCGGCGAGCCCGGCCAGATCGCACCAGGGTTGGTCGATCGCCGCCGCGGCGTCGGCCGGCATGCGCACGTTGAGGCCGAGGCCGATCACCGCGCGCGCCGGTCCGGCGTATTCGCCGCCGCCTTCGATCAGCAGGCCGCCGAGCTTGCGCAGCCCGGCACCGCCGAGCACCACCAGGTCGTTCGGCCATTTCAGCCGCACCGCGGCATAACCCAGCCCTTGCAGGGCTTCGACCGCGGCGATACCGGCGACCAGGCTCAGCCCGCCCAACCGCGCCAGCCCGCCGCCGAAGGTGCGCGCCAGCGACAGGTACAGGTGCGCCGCCAAGGGCGAGGCCCAGACCCGGCCGCGGCGGCCGCGGCCGCCGGTCTGGCGTTCGGCCAGCAGCACCAGCGCGCCCTCGGCCGGGGTCGGCCGGCGCAGCAGTTCGGTATTGGTCGAGTCCAGGCTCCAGGCCACCTCCAGCTCGGCCAGTCGCGCGCGCGCGGCGCCCGGCAAGGCGGCGCGGATGGCCTCGGCGTCGAGCAGATCCAGCGGCTGCGCCAGCGCGTAGCCGCGCCCGGGCTTGGCCTCGATCGCGACCCCGGCCTCGCGCAGGGCTTCGATCCGCTTCCACACCGCGGCGCGGGTCTGCCCGGCCGCGCTGGCCAGCGCGTCGCCGGTCGCCGGACCCTGGATCAGGCGTTGCAACAAAGCACGGTCGTCCATCAGCCGCGCCGCCAGCGATGCAACAGCCGCGCCCGGGCGAACCGCGATTCGGTGCCGGCGCGCAGCCGGGCCAGGTTGCCGCGATGAGTGAAGGCGATCAGCAGCGCCGCAGCGACGGCGAAGCACCAGCGCGGCGCGCCGGCGTCGCCGAGCCAGGCCAAGAGCGGCAGGCAGGCCGCGGCCAGCACCGTGGCCAGGCCGACGTAGCCGCTGAGCACGACGGTCGCCCCCCACGCCAGCAGCAGCCACGGCACGGCGAACGGCCACAGCACCAGCAACGCGCCGACCACGGTCGCCGCGCCCTTGCCGCCGCGGAAACCGTGCCAGAGCGGCCAGATATGGCCGAGCACCGCGGCGAAACCGGCCAGGTAACCGTGCGCGGTCACCGACAGCGCGCCGCCGACCGGGGCGTAGCGCAACGCCAGCCAGGCCGCCAGCGCGCCCTTGCCGATGTCGATCGCGACCACCCCCAGGGCGAAGCGCCAGCCCTGGGTGCGGAAGGCGTTGGTGCCGCCGGCGTTGCCGCTGCCCTGTTGGCGGATGTCCACGCCGCGCCGCCGGCCCAGGACCAGGCTGCCGGACACCGAGCCGATCGCGTAGGCGGCCAGCAGCAAGGCCAGCGTCGCCGGGGCGAGGTCGGACAGGACGGGAATCGGGGCGGTGGGCAGCATGCGCGGATTATGCGCGAGCCGGCCGCGATCCGAGCCCGGTTCGGGCCCGGCGCGGGCCGGCCCGCGCCGAACCGCCGCGCGCGGTCACACGTCGGCGGCCGGCGCCGGCTGCAACGAAACCAGCAAGGCGCCGCGGCCGGCGTGCGCGCCCAGCGCGGGCCCGGTTTCGACCAGCCAGGCCTCGCTCAGCGCCAGCCGGCGGCGCAGTTCGGCCAGCAGGCGCTCGCCGTCGGCCCGCGCGTCGCAATGGCCGACGATCGCCCGCCAGCGCTCGCCGGCAGGCAGTTGCCGGACGACGTAGCGGGCCAGCGCCTGGGCCGCGCCGGCGCGCGCGAACAGGCCGGTGCGCACGCCCAGACGGCCGTCCGCGCGCATCGCCGCGACCGGGGTCAGGCCGGTCCAGCGCACCAGCGCGCCGGCCCAGGCCGGGATGCGGCCGCCGCGCACCGCGTGGCGGATGTCGCGCGCCATCGCCCAGGTTCGAGTCGCCGGACGCAGGCGCTCGAGCTCGCTCACGATCGCCGCCGTGTCCCAGCCGGCCTCGGCCAGTTCCGCCGCGCGCCAGGCCAGCAGGGCCTGGCCGCCGGCGGCGTTGAGGCTGTCGAACACCCGCACCCGCTGCGGATCGGCGCGACTGGCCGCCTGTTCGCCGGCCTGCAGGGTGCCCGACACCGCCCGCGACAAGCCCACGTACAACACCTGGGCGCGATGGCCGAGCAGGAAGTCGAAACAGCGGCGGAAGTCGCCCGGCGGCGGCTGACTGGTGCGTGGCAGATCGGCGCTGACCGCCATCCGGCGGTAGAACTCGGCGGTGCTCAGCGCGGTCTTGTCCAGGTAGTCGCGGCCGTCGATCGACACCCGCACCGGCACCACCTGCAGCGCCAGGCGCTCGGCCAGTTCGTCCGGCAGGTCGGCGGCGCTGTCGGTGACCACCGCCACGCGCTGGCTGCGCTCGACGCTGCGCTGTTGCTGCAGCATGTCGTCGGCCTTCATCGCCTCGACCCCGCCGTGGCCGGCGCAGGCGTCGAACAGGCGTTGCGGCGCGCCGACATGGGCATGCACGCGCAGTCGCTCGCCGCCGCCGGCCAGCACCACCGAATCGGCGCCCAGCGCCTCCAATTGGGCGACCAGGACGGCGCGGTCCATGGCCTCGCCGATCAGCAGACATTCGCAGCACCAACGCCGCTGCGGATCGACCGCCTCGTGCACCGCCGGTACCGCCGCGGCATGCCCGGCGCAGGCGTCGTTGGCGGCGCCGCCGGCGCCGCGCATGCGCAACGCACGCGGGCCGCCGTCGACGAATTCGGCGATGCCCTCGAGCAGGTCGACGAAGCCGCGCGCACCGGCGTCGACCACCCCGGCCCGCTGCAGCAACGCCAGTTGCTGCGGCGTCCTGGCCAGGGCGACGCGGGCCCGCTCCAGCGCCGCGGCGAAACCGGCGCGCGGATCGCCGTCGCTGGCCTGGGCCGCCTCGTCGAGCGCATCGGCGAAGGCGTTGATGACGCTGAGGATGGTGCCTTCGACCGGATGGGCGAGCGCCGCGCGCGCCTGCTCGGCGCCGTGCCGGACCGCGCCGGCCAGGGCGGCGGCGTCGAGTTCGGGCTGGGCGCGGGCGTACTCCGCGACCCCGTACAGGAACTGGGCTAGGATCGCGCCGGAGTTGCCGCGCGCGCCGTCGACCGCGTCGTCGCCGACGCGCTGCAGCAGTTCGCCGATATGCCGGCTGCGCCGGCTCAGCGCCCCGTTCAGCAGGCTGCCGAGGGTGTGGGCGAGGTTGTTGCCGGTGTCGCCGTCGGCGACCGGGAACACGTTGATCCGGTTGAGCCGGTCGCGCCCGGCGATGACCCGGCGCGCACCGGCGATCAGGGCCCGGCGCAGGGCCGGTGCGGTCAGCGGCGGGCGGGCGGTGGGCATGGCGCGAGTCTCGCCCAAACCCGCGCCGGCGCTTGCTGCGGCGCAGCACGCGCGCCGTCGGTCGCCCACCGCCGAAGGGCCGCCGACGCGGTCCTGGTTTCGCGCTATAGTCGGCAATCTCCCGAGGCCGGACGCCGGCCGGGACGACCTCCAAGGGATTCCGCCATGTTACGGATCTGCCTGTGCCTGCTGTTCGCCTTCGCCAGCGCGACCCTGGCCGTTGCGGAGGTCGGTGCGCGCGAGGTCAACAAGCTCAGCCCCAACGACGCCTGCTCCAGCAACGCCAGCGCGCAGCGCAAGGACGCCGCGGCGCGCCCGAGCTCGCGCAACGCCGCGCCGGCCACCGCGCGCGACACCAAGGCCAAGCCCAGCGTGCACAGCGACTCGGAGAGCAACAACCGCCTGCAGTCGCCGCGCTGGCACAATTTCCTGCCGGGCATGTTCCGCTGATTCGCTGACGGTTCGCGCTTGTTCGAGTTCCTGCGCCGGTTGCGGCGCCCGCCCCGCCCCATCGACGACGCCCTGTGGCGCGACACGGTCGCGGCCTTGCCATGGGCGCAGGCGCTGGATCCGGCCCGGCAACAGCGCCTGGGCGAACTCGCCGCGCGCTTCCTGCACGAGAAAACCATCAGCCCGATCGGCGAATTGAGCCTGGACGAGTCGCAACGCGCCCGGCTCGCCGCGCTGTGCTGCCTGCCCCTGCTCGAGTTCGGCGAGGAAGGCCTTCGCGGCTGGTCGCAGCTGATCGTCTATCCCGATGCGTTCCGGGTGAACCGCAGTCACACCGACGCCGCCGGCGTGCTGCACGAGTGGCAGGACGAGTTGATCGGCGAGGCCTGGGAACAGGGGCCGCTGATCCTGTCCTGGGCCGACGTCGCCGCCGACTGCGAGGATCCGCGCGCCGGCTACTGCGTCGCCGCGCACGAGATGGCGCATAAGCTCGACGTGCTCGACGGCCTGCTCGACGGCACTCCGCCGCTGCCGCGCGCCTGGCAGCGACAGTGGGCGCGCGATTTCCAGCGCGCCTACGACGCTTTCGTGCAAGAGGTCGACGCCGGCCGCGAAACCGCGATCGACGCCTACGCGGCCGAAGCCCCGGAAGAATTCTTCGCCGTCGCCACCGAATACCATTTCAGCGACCCACAGCTGCTGCGCGCGGAAATGCCCGAAGTCGCCGCGCACCTGGAGCGCTTGTACGGCCCCTCGCCGTTCGCCTGAGCCGCTGCTGCACAACCGCGCGGCTCAAGGCCTGCGTCGCGACGCGCCCTCTCCGTGTAGGAGCGGCGCGAGCCGCGACCGCGCAGCGATGGTCTCGCCTCGCCCGCCTCAGATTGGAGCACACGATACGAACGCCGGGTTCGGCGCGAGGCCGAAACATCGCGGTCGCGGCTAACGCCGCTCCTACAGGAAGCCGCGCGGTCGCGGCCGGCGCCTACAACCCCGGCGGCAGCTTCACTTCGAAACGCGTGCCGCCCAGTTCCTGCGACGGGGTCACGTCGAGGGTGCCGCGGTAGCCGCGCACCAGGTCCTGCACGATCGCCAGGCCGATGCCGTGGCCGTGCACGCGTTCGTCGCCGCGCACTCCGCGCTGCAGGATCATCGCCACCTTTTCCGGCGGGATGCCCGGGCCGTCGTCGTCGACCGCGATCAGCAGGCCGGGACGGCGGTTGGCCGCGATCTCGCCGGCCTGCACGGTCAGCAACACCCGCGAACGCGCCCACTTGAAGGCGTTCTCGAGCAGGTTGCCGAGCAGTTCCTGCAGGTCGCCCGGCTCGCCGTGGAACTGCACCCCGTCGGCGAGTTCGAACTCGCACAGGATGCCCTTGTTCGAATAGACCTTCTCCAGCCCGCGCACGATCTCCTCGGCATGCGGCTCGATCGCGATCGGCGCGGCGAACAGCGCGTGGCCGCCGGAAGCGGCGCGGGCGAGTTGGTAGGAGACCAGGTCGTTCATGCGCCGCAACTGCACGTCCAGGTCTTCGCGCAGGTCGTCGTCGATCGTGCCGCCGCCGTTGCGGTCGTCCAGGCGCGCGCGCAGCACCGCCAGCGGCGTCTTCAGGCTGTGGGCCAGGTCGGCCAGGGTGTTGCGCTGGCGATCGAGGTTCTCGCGCTCGCTCTCGATGAAGGCGTTGATGCTTTCGGTCAGCGGCTCCAGCTCGCGCGGGTGGCGCTCGCTCATCCGCGAGGCCAGACCGCGCTGGACCCGCTTGAGCTCCTCGATCACCCGCCGCAACGGGCGCAGGCTCCACTGCATGATCAGCGCCTGCAACAGCAGCAGAATCACCCCGGCGCCGCCGAGGTAGTTCCACAAGGCCTTGCGGAACACCGCGACCTGGGCGCGCAGCGCGCTGGTGTCTTCGAGGATGTAGATCGTGTACTGGAACTCCGACTTGCTGTCGCCGTCGACGCTCCAGATCAGGCCGCGGCCGTAGCGGTAGGCCTCGCCGGAGCGGCCGCTGATCTCGTTGATCGGCAGCGGGCCTTCGAAGGTCTCCTGGGCCGGCTTGAGCATGCCGCCGTCGGGCAGCACCGGGCCCTGCGCCGACATCGAGTCCCAATGCCCGTTGGGCAGGATGACTTCGGCATACAGGCCGCTGCCCGGCCGGTCGAAACGCGGATCGGGCGGGTCGTAGGGCGGAATGATCTCGCCGCTGCGGCCGAAATCGGTATCGGCCGCATACGCCAGCGCGTAGCTGGTCAGGCGCTGGCGCAGGTTGCTTTCGGCGGTCTCGAGGAAGGCCCGGTCGAGCGCGTAGCCGGCCAGGGCCAGGAAGGCGAGCAGGCCCAGGCTGGCGGCGAGCAATTGGCGGGCGCGCAACGAGCGCGGCTGGCCCCAGCTCATCGGGCCGCACGGGCCGGCGGGCCCGCCTCGGTTGGGGACGCGGGCCGCATGGGTCGGGTTGCGCTCCTGGATCCAGTTCTTAGTGCGAGGGTTTTCGGTGCGAGGCGGAGCACCGCCCCGCCCGCTTCAATCGCGGCAGGGCAACCTGCTATCGGTGGGGCGCCGCGCAGCTAGCGCCACACTGCGCGCCTTGCCTTGGTCCCCGCTGCGGGGCCGTATCGCTGGGTCCCCGCCGCGCGATCGTAACGCTAAATCCCGGCTGCGCGGCGGTACCGCTTAATCCCCGCTGCGCGATCGTGCTGTTTAGTCCCCGCTTCGCGGCCGTACCGCTTAATCCCCGCTTCGCGGGATGGCGAAACGATAGCCGCGGCCGCGCACGGTCTCGATCGGCTTCAAGGCGCCGTCCGGGTCGAGCTTCTTGCGCAGGCGGCCGATGAAGACTTCCAGCACGTTGGAGTCGCGGTCGAAGTCCTGCTGGTAGATGTGCTCGGTCAGGTCGGCCTTCGAGACCAGCTCGCCGGCGTGCATCATCAGGTACTCCAGCACCTTGTACTCGTAGCTGGTCAGGTCGACGTTGCCGCCGTTGACGCTGACCGTCTGCGCCGCCAGGTCGAGCATGACCGGGCCGCATTCCAGGGTCGGCTTGCTCCAGCCCGCGGCGCGGCGGACCAGGGCGTTGAGCCGGGCCAGCAGTTCCTCGACGTGGAAGGGCTTGACCAGGTAGTCGTCGGCGCCCTGCTTGAGGCCCTCGACCTTGTCCTGCCAGCTCGAACGGGCGGTCAGGATCAGCACCGGGAATTTCTTGCCCTCGTCGCGCAGGGCCTTGATCAGCTCCATGCCCGACATCTTCGGCAGGCCCAGATCGATGATCCCCAGGTCGAACGGCACCTCACGGCCCATGTACAGGCCTTCCTCGCCGTCCTGCGCCGCGTCGACCGCGAAGCCCTCGCGCTTGAGGCGCGCGGCCAGGGTCTCGCGCAAAGGCGCTTCGTCTTCGACCAGCAGAATTCGCATGGGCACTCCCTAGATGTTTGCGGGCCCCGACAGGATCGTGAGGACCGTCGAAGCGAAGGTTAGTCGTTATCGCTGTCTTCACGGCGTGTAGGACGGTCGTTCTCCCGTCCGCCGCGCTGCTGCGGGTCGTCCATGTAGACCCGGACCCGGCCGCTGGAGTCGACGACCTTGATCCGGTTGACGTCCCGCCCGTCGAAGGGGACGCGCTCGGCGCTGAGCACCTGCCCGCCGCCGCTCTCGCGCTCGTAGCGGCGAACCGAGTCCGACAGGGAGCGATGATCGTCGCGCCGGTCGTGCCCGCGGCCCTGCCGCCCGTCGTCGTCGTGCTGGGCCGCAGCCTGGCCGGCCGCCGCCAGCGAGGCGACGAGCAGCAACGAGGACAGGACTCGGGCGGACCGGATGCTCATGACGTTCGACGAAGACCCCAGCGCAACAATAATGGACGAACTAACGACGTGTCGGCATTTTCGAAACGCAGCGGTGAATCCGATCTGAACTTTTCCGCGCCGCCGTGGCCGGTGTTCAGCCCGAGCCGACGGGCGTCACAGGCCGCGCCGCAAACGGCGCGCGGGTGAGAATCATTCCCGGCCCATCCTGGTCCGGAATCCGGCTGAAAACCGGGCAAAAACCCTAGAAAATCTCGCCGACGCAGCAGCGCAGCGAGCCGCCGCCGGCCTCGATCGCGTCCAGTTCGACCGTGGCCACGGCGAACCCGGCCGCGGCCAGGGCCGCGCGGCTGTCCGGGCTCAGCGCGCACCCGGCGGCGGCGCTCATCCAGACCCGATAGGACGACAGCGCGATCGCATTGGCTGCGAACGCACCCTGCTCGGCTGCCGACAATACGATTCCGTGCGGCGCATAGAAAGCCGCGATCGCCGCCGCCACCGCCGGGTCGGCGAAACCGGCCGGGGCGATCAGGGCCGCCCGCCCGGCCAGC
The DNA here is from genome assembly GCF_019733395.1 of Lysobacter sp. BMK333-48F3. Taxonomy (NCBI): domain Bacteria; kingdom Pseudomonadati; phylum Pseudomonadota; class Gammaproteobacteria; order Lysobacterales; family Lysobacteraceae; genus Lysobacter; species Lysobacter sp. BMK333-48F3. Next base: position 675,856 of record NZ_JAIHOO010000001.1, read on the forward strand.
ACCGCCAGGACCACGTTGGCGTGGTACTCGCCCGGCGCCAGCTCGAACAGCAGGCTGGCGCGCAGGCCCAAGGCCTGGTGGATCAGCCGCGCGCCGGCCTCGTCGCAGCGCTCGGACAGACCGATGTAGCCCAGCCCACGGGCGCGGTCGATCACCGCCGAGCCGGTCAGCTCGCAGGGATGCGGCTGCAGCGACAGGTCGACCTCGGCATAGCCCAGCACCTGGCCGAAGAAGTCGCGGATGTCGGCGCGCGCGGCCTCGCGCTGGCGCACCGGGTGGCGCATGCGCCCGACCACGTAGCGCGCCGGCGGCGTCGGGCCGGCCGGTGGCGAAGACGTTGTTCGGGAACAGCGCGTCCGGGGTGTCCGGATCGCCGGCAAAGCACACCGTCGGCAGGACCTGCGCCAGCGACCGGTGCAGTTCGCGGTGCTGGGCGCTGGCGCGGCCGGGGTCGAAGCCGTCCGCGGCGGCCATGTAGCGGTTGTCGCCGGCCGACTGCTCGGCGCGGGCGAAGCCGTCCGGCGCGACCAGGAACGCGGCGCGCGCCACCGCCGGGCCGAAATCGGCGGCCAGGCCGCGGGCATGGGCGAAGAAGGCCTGCGGGTCACGGCTGATCATGACCGTCTCAGGCCGCGTCGCGCGCGGCGAAGGACTCGGTCACGTCCAGGGCGCGCTCGATCAGCGACCAGTCCGCGCCGGGCTTGTGCGCGCCTTCGCTGAGCACCTGGCGGAAGGCGCGGCCGCCGCGCTCGCCGTGGAACAGGCCGAGCATGTGCCGGGTCATGTGCTTGAGGAACACCCCGCGCTCCAGCTGCGCCTCGACATAGGGCCGCAGCGAGCGCAGCAGTTCGGCGCGGCTGCGCAACTCGCCGCCCCACCAGGCCACGTCCAGCCGGTGCAACAGGTAGGGGTCGTGATAAGCGGCGCGGCCGAGCATGGCGCCGTCGGCATGCGCCAGATGGGCGGTGGCCTCGTCCTGGCCGGCGATGCCGCCGTTGACGATCACCTGCAACTGCGGCCGCTCGCGCTTGAGCCGGTAGGCCCAGTCGTAGCGCAACGGCGGCACTTCGCGGTTCTCCTTCGGCGACAAGCCCTGCAGCCAGGCGTTGCGGGCATGGACCACGAACAGCCCGCAGCCGGCCTGCGCGACCTGGTCGACGAAGGCCTGGAACACCTCGTAGCGGTGATCGTCGTCGACCCCGAGCCGGCACTTGACCGTGACCGGCACGTCGCAGGCACCGATCATCGCCGCCACCGACTCGGCCACCACGCCCGGCTCGCGCATCAGGCAGGCGCCGAAACGCCCGGCCTGGACCCGGTCGGAGGGACAGCCGCAGTTGAGGTTGATTTCGTCGAAACCGAGCTCGGCGCCGATTTGCGCCGCCTGCGCCAGCAAGGCCGGCTCGCTGCCGCCCAGCTGCAAGGCCACCGGATGCTCGACCGGATCCATCGCCAGCAGCCGCGCGCGGTCGCCGTGGATCACCGCATTGGCGTGCACCATCTCGGTGTACAGCCGCGCATGCGGGGCCAGGGTGCGGTGGAACACCCGGCAGTGGGTGTCGGTCCAGTCCATCATCGGGGCCACCGACAATCTAAGCGCCCGAGCATCAATATATTTTTCTTTTAACTCAGGCACTTACAAAAACCCTCGTATTCTGTCCAATCCCTAAAAAGCCGGCTGAATCCGCCCCCCGATGTACCATTAGTGCCCCAACGACAGGGGTGGTACACCGGGTGGCAACACTGCAACCACGCGGCACCAAGTGGCCGGCCATTGTCCGCCGAAAGGGCTTCAAAGCCCAAACAAGGACGTTCCCGACAAAGACCGCCGCTCGGGAATGGGCCGAGCGCACCGAGCGCGAACTAGGCGTGCAAGAGGCACGCGAGAACTGACGCCCGCATATTTCCCTACAACTCTAAGTCTATTGGCACCGCATTCAGAAGAAACTGCGTTGCTCTTGGAATCAAGAACCCAACATTCCACGACTTGCGACACGAGGCCACGCCTCGCCTGTTTGAACAGGGTTACAGTATCGAGCAAGTAGCAGCGGTCACGCTGCATAGAAGCTGGGAAGAACTGAAACGCCACACCCAGCTCAGACCGGAAACGTTGCATCGCGACGAACTCGCCGAGCAGCGACGCCGTAAAGCCGCCTAGGGGAACCCGGAAATGGACGCAGCCGAGTGGAAGCGATGGATTGATGACCTGATCGCGACTGGCGCCGCCGAAACTAGCACTCTCGATTTCAAGGCGAAGCCTCCCAACCTGAAAGAACCAGAAGCCAGAAAAGAATTCCTACAAGACATTGCGGCCTTTGCGAATGCGAGAGGCGGCAGAATTGTCTATGGGATAAAGGAAGCCAAGGGGATCGCATCGCAGGAAGTCGCGTTTCAAGAGAACCCAGACACGATAGCCCAACAGATGCTGGCGGCTGTGGCCTCGATCGAACCTCGAATAACCGGAGCTCAGTTCATCCCGATTCAACGACAGTCGGGATACATGCTCATAGCCGAGATACCGCAGCAGTTCACAGGTCCATTTCTCGCCACGATGGGCAACGAACAGTGGTTTAAAATTCGCAACGGCTTAACCAGGGCCAACATGACACATGAGCAAATTCGTAGCGCTTTCGGTGCCAGAGCTCAGACGATTGCAAATCTACGATCTTGGCGGCGTGCACGTCTGGACGAGTTAAACAGGCACATAGCTGGCGGCCGGATGGCTAAGGTTCCCTGGGGCGTGCTGCATGTGATGCCGATTGCCGCCTTTGCCAGTCCTACAGCACTCGACTTGACCAACACTTACCCGACTTACTCCCGATACCCGGACTCTAGATATAACTTGGACGGAAGATTGTTCCAGCTTGGAAACGATACTCGGGCGCGTCGAATGCAGGTCTTTAGAAACGGAGTCGTAGAGACTTCGTGGCCGGCCGCTTCTAAGTTCGAAGGAACGCGAGAGGGAACGATCTTGTCTAAGAGGGCCGCGCAAGAAACGTGGACCGGACTACGCAATGCTGCCGCGACACTCAAACATTGGGGCTTGGGAGGACCAGTTGCAGTATCGCTGGCGCTATTGAATGCGAGCAACACGGAACTGCACTACGAAATTGATCATCCGACCAAGAGCCATCACGCGTTTGTAGACGACGAGGCGGTTTTTTCCGAGGAGTTTGTCGATAGCTCCGACGCTCTGGAAAACGGGACCGGAACAGTGGCGAAACCGCTAATGGACACACTCTGGCAGGTCTACGGTCTGGATGAGTGCACCTACATCGCGGCAGATGGAACCTGGAAACTATCCCTCGAACACTCAACGATGGCATAGGACTAACGCGGCACTCGGCCGGCACGGAGCCAATCTCGCTCAAGCTGACTCAAAGTCCGAAGGCGCCAGCCTTGCAGGACACCGTTCGCGAGACCACGCAGTTCAACTACGAACAGACGCAGAAGCAGGCTCAGGAGCTGGCGCAGCTGCAGCAACAGCAGAACCAGGAGCAAACGGACAAGGCTCTCAAAATTTCGTTGATGTGACCGATTTAGCCGAACCCAACCGATCAGACGCGATCATGAAAAGGAGGCACGAGCTAGCATAGGAGGTACGGCAGCACGAGAAGCAAGCGGAACAATGCGGTCGCAACCACTAGCGGCCGCTCGATTACATGATCGATTCGGGCACGCATTGCCCTTCACAAGGAGCAGGTGAAATGTGGCGAACTTTGCTATTCGCAGCGGTAATTGGCGGACTCTGTATGTCCAACCCGGCACAAGCCGAGCTTAACGGCACGACGCCAGAAGCGAGGCGCCAATACGCCCAGAAACTCCAGCAAGATCGCCTACAAGCGTTAACGCGGCGCGGCCGTCTGGACGTCTATCAGCAGCTGATTGGAGCCAACAGCAGGGTAAGTGCAGCCCTCCCGGCCAACGCCGAGGCCGCTTCGCGAGATGCCGCGATCGATCTGGCGGCACTTGGCATCACCGCCGCAGATGTGAAGTCCTATCGCGACCTCAACAAGGATCTATTCGATATCGCCTACCGGTTCTTCGTCGGGAGCAGCACCACACCGGCCGAACAGATGCTGCTGGCCGATACGGTGGTTATCGCTACGGCCGGAAAGACCCAAGCAAGCAGGGCGCGCACCGATGGGTTTCTAGCTGAGATTCCTTTCACCGTTGTAAGGTCGCTCAAGGGCAATCGTGCTGCGGGCGACGTGATATTGGTGCCGCGTCACTCTGGACCCACGGGGCCAGAAACCGAGCAGATCGACTTTTCTGAGGCAAAGTTTGCTCCAGGAAAGAAATATCTGCTGGTGCTTTCCAAAAACTGGTACGAACAGTATGTCGCGCTGAAGAACAAGCAAGCCGAACCCCACTTCACAGCTTTGCCCTATCTCGCTTACGAAGTGTCACCCGCTGGCACGCTGCTGCCCGGCCCTCAACCTGCCCGATCCGGCGTCGCGCCCAAAGACCTCAAGTCGATTGAAGCCGAACTGAGGCGATATCAGGAGAAGCACCGGACTGGAGGTGCACTGTGAGGGTCGTAACTCTCCAGTTGATGGCGGCGGCAATTGCCTTGACATGTGCAAGCACAGCAAGTGCCACGCCCCCTGTGATCTTCGGGAAATACGGAGTTCGGTCGGTCACTATCGGATTTCACACCTCTATCCCGACTGACTGCGCGAGCGCCAGCATCTTCGCGGCAAACGAATGGAATGCGGCAGGGGCCGACTTTGATCTAAAGACCACTACAACCTCCCATGCTCGTTTCGAAGATCAGCCCCTGACGTTCGATTACCAGAATGTTACGGTTCAAGATGGCGCGCCGCCCAACCCCAATGCAATCATGACCGCCCGAGTCAAGCGCAACACGACAACGGGCATCATTGAGAATGCCGACATAATTGTTGACCAGCGGCGCATCAATCAAACCGGCCCCCAGCCGGTCGACAAACTCAACTGCGCCGGGCTCAATCCGACTCCCGTTAACGAGGTTGACTTCCATTCCGCCGTCCTCCACGAGCTTGGCCACGTGGTCGGCCTGGAAGATGTTTTGGACGAACCATCCTGCGCCCTCTACTACAGCTTGCCATCCGGGGTTAGGCGTCGCGCCCTGTGTGCAAGTGAGAAGCAAGCCCACATAGCCAACTATGGAAAGAGATTCCAAATAGTGTCGATCCCGAATGTGACTGGCCCACAAGGCGTCAACATTCCGGCACAGATCCACTACGAAGGCACGCCGACGTTTCCCGTCCAAAGGAATACAAAGATCATCCAGTGCGCGAGCGGATGGACTTGCAGTGATTACAACGGCACGTATTCCTCAGCCACCCCATCCCCGCTAAACTTCAACTTCAGGTGTGGGAACTCCTCATCGTTGCCGACCGCCACGTTTCTGTGGCGCACGACACTGACCGATGCCAAGGGCGTCGTGACCAACGCGGTCGAACATACGAGCACATGCACCAGCACGACAGGAGCTAGAGGCACGAACGCCACACCGAAGGCGGTCAACCGGGTCATCATCACCAATTAGGTCGTGCATCTAGCACTACGGTGGGGCGCCCGATGGCGCCCCGTTCTTTGCGTCACATTCGGTGAGAACTAGCTCGCGAGTTCATAGGGCGTGAACCGTACTACTTCCTGGCCGATCGGCCCGCGCGGAGGAATCGCGCTCATTGTCCGTGGAAAGCCCCCTGACCCCAAACTCGGGGCGCGCGCAGGGGCAGCCGCGACGACAGGCGACGCCGGGAATCGAGCCGGACGCTGCCGCCGCATCCCAGCCCCCTGAGCGGCGCCGAGCCGCGTCTGTCGATCCCAAGGCCTGTCGCGACGCATCGCCGTCGCTATCGACCTCGCCGGAATAGACCGTCACCCGCTCCACGATGCTGGGCAGACGCATGAGGCCTTTCGTCGGCCAACGCCGCTCGCCGCGCCTCGATACTCATGCTTCGATCCGAATCGTCATCGCCTGGCGAAGAAGACGTCGAATCGATTTGTGACGCACCTCGCGATCGAAGCACGCGCCGCAGCCGAAATGCGGCACGCGACCGAAAGTCCGGCCGCTGAGTCGATCGCGAAGATTATCCTGGGGTCCATACGAACCGCGATGCGCTGCGCATCGCTCCACCACGCATGGCCGGCGCGCGATCGCGCGATCCGATATCGCTGCCGCATGGCGCTCGAGTCGCCCTGCATCGCTACGCCCCTAACCGGCACCGAACGCTGCGCACGCAGCGTCGCAGCGGCGATGGTTGAACTTTCCGCCGGCCGCCACGCTCAAAACCGAATCGCAACAGGAAGCTACGATGGGAAAGAACGACAAGAACAATGTGATCGAACAGGTCGAGCGGGAATTCGTGACGCCGGAACACCGCGCCGCGATCGAAGAAGCCTCGCGCAAGGGAAATTTCGCCGTCAGCTTCAGGGCGGCGGGCGCGGCGACTCTGGCCGCGCTGGAGCAAGGGGCTGCGGCGAAAGGACACGACATCCTCGAGAAGACCATCAAGTCGTCCTCGATCGCCAAGGCTTATCCGGAGAACTCGGCGGACATGCTGCAGAAAGTCCGCGATGCCGGCATCGAGGGCTATGTCGGCCACTGGGATAAGACCAGCGGGGAACTCAAGGGCATCTACCTCAGCAGCGGCCATGGGCTGGGCGAACAGGTGCAGGGCAAGATCTACCCGCTCGACATGAACCGACTGGACGAGTCGCTGTCCGCGCTCAAGGCGCAGCCGGACTGGAAGGCGTTGCCGTTCACCGGCGACTACGACATGCACGACATGCTGACCTTCCGCGGCGCGGGCCGGCCGCATACGCCGCTGGTCGGGTCCAAGGAAGAAAAGCAGATCATCGACAAGATCAACGAGGAAGTGGCCAAGGTCGATGGCAGGCGCCCGTTCGGCGATACCGAGCACAACGTGATCCGCCACGGCCCGCAGGTCAATTTCCCCAGCTACATGATCGACCACGAAGCCTCGGTGGTGAAGAAGGACGGCGGATTCGTCGGCGCCGTCGCCAAGCCGGGCGAATTTCCGGTCGCGTTCGTCAACCGCGGCAACTGGGCGGTGCTCAACAACGCCCAGGAATTGTCCGAGTACTACACCAAATCCGGCGCGGTGCTGAAGGAAACCTGGAAGCCGGACGGGGTCAGGTCGTTCGCCGATGCGGACAAGCCGGGCATGGTGAAGTTCGGATGGAGCAGCGACCTGCCGTCCAAACCGCCGGTCCCCAAGGCTTCGAACCCGGCCGACGACCTCTCGCAGAGTCTGGATCGCATGCTGTCCGCCGCGCACAGCGGCGATCGCGAAGCGCTGCGCCAGGCGACCCAGCAAGCCGCCGCGGCGACCCCGGGCCGCGAGCTGCGCAACGAGGCGGTGGCGACGGTCGACCGGCAGGAGCAGCAGGCGCGCACCCAGCAAGCGCCCGAGCAAGCCGCGCCGCAGCAACCCGCCGACCACGCCGCGCCCACGCGTACCGGGCCGCGCATGTGAGTTGACCCCGACCCGGGCGCCAACGCTGCGCCGCTCCGATCGGGCGGCCAGCGTTGCGATCGCGTCGCACCGGTTATCCGCTCAAGCGCAAGGCCATGCCGAATCCGATCTCGCCCCGCCTCGCCGCGATCGTCGCCGCCCTGCCCTTGCGACCCGGCCTGCGGGTGCTCGAAATCGGCTGCGGGCCGGGCGTGGCGGCGCGCGCGGTGCTGGAGCGGATCGGCGACGACGGGCGGGTGCTGGCGATCGACCGTTCGGCCAAGGCGATCGCCCAGGCGCTGGCCGGATCGGGCGAACGGCTCGCCGGCGGGCGGCTGGAGTTTCGCCGGGTCGCGGTGGAGGACCTGGTCTTGGAGGACGGCGAGGCGCGCTACGACCTGGCGTTCGCGGTGCGCGTCGGCGCGCTCGACGGGCGCCATCCGCAGGCCTGGGAGGCGGCGTTGGCGCGGATCCGCGCCGCCCTGACGCCGCGGGGCCGGTTGTTCGTCGACGGCGGAAATCCCTTGCGCGAAATCCGTTTGCCGCGACGGCGCCCTTCGGCTTAGGCGAGCGCGCCGGTCGCGCTTGCGCTGGTCCGTCAAGGCCCGTTCCGGCTGACGCGAACGGACTAGGCTCGCGGCACTGCGGCCCAGCCGATCAACGCCGTCCCGATTCGAGCCGCTCCTGTTCCTGCCGGCAGTTCGGCGACACATGGTGGATGTAGGTCGCCCGCTCCTGCTCGCCGCCGCCGCGCGCGTGCTCGGAGGCTTGTTGGTACTGCTGTGCGCACAAGGGCGACAACTCGGCCACGCCGAGGCCGTCGCCGCTGGCGCAAGCGGACGACAGCATCGCGGCGGACAGCGCCGCTGCGCCGAAAAGGACTCGATTCATGCTCGTCTGGCTCGCGTCGATCGGGATGGCCGTCGATCTTAGGCCACCCGCATCGCTCAGGCGGGCGCGCTCCGCGAACGGAGGTCAGCGGTGATTCACTCCGCCATCCGCGGCAAAAAACACACTATCTGCGATCGATCTTGCGTGCCGCCGATTGCCGCTCGCCACATCGACCGATCGCGCCGCATGGCGCACCTGCGGCTCGGCCGCCCGCAGGCGCGGCAGCGAACCGCACCCCGCATCGGAATGCGGCGACACGGACGCGTCGATACCGGCGGCCGGTCAACGGCCAGGTGTAAGTTGCGATATCCATCACGGATTCGATTTTTTCCGGCCGCGCCTAGGGTCGTCCCTGAATGCGTCTGCGCCGTCGCCGTCCTAGCCTGCCCTGCATCGCGGTAACGCACCGCGCCGGCGCGCCGCAGGCGCGGCCGCCATCTCGCCAGGAGCCTCCCATGAGCAGCGTCGACTCCGCCGTATCCACCGCCAAAGACCGGCTCAGCCAGGGCGTGTTCGACTGGGACGTCAGCAAGGGCGATCTCGACGCGATCAGCGCCGAGGTCGACAAGCTCTCGCCGCAGGAGCGCAACGAGTTCATCAGCAAGCTCAGCGACGACGACATCAAGAACTGGACCCAGGAAGTCGACGGCATGATGGGCTCGCTGAGCAAAGGCGAGCGCAGCGACCTGTTCAACAAGCTCGCCGAAGGCATGGACGCGACCCAGACCGCGCGCTTCGTGCGTGCCTTCGACGGCGACAACGGCGGCCGCGAAGCGCTGGCCGACGCGATCGCCAGCCACGGCAGCAGCGACGCCAAGACCGGCTTCGTCGATGCGGTCAAGGGCGACATCGGCGACGAGTACAGCGCCACCCAGGGCACCTGGGGCAACGCCGAGACGGTCGCGGTCGGCAAGGTCCTGGCCAGCCTGGGCAACGACCCAGCCGCGTTCCAGGAGGCGGTCGGCTCGCTGAGCAAGGAGCAACTGCAGGATGTGATGAGCGTGGCCATGGGCCGCCGCCACATCGTCGACTTCAGCGGCCGCACCGCCGGCACCAACCAGTACGATCCCAGCGCGCTGACCGGCATCCTCAACGCCGCTCAGGGCGCCGACCTGCCGACCCGCACCGCGGTGTTCGAAGCGGCGATGCCGCAGCTCAAGACCATGCAGAACGACGATGTCGGCCTGCTCGGCGCCAGCGCCAGCATCGACGGCGTGGCCCAGGCGATGGGCAAGGTGCTGAGCATGGAAGAGGCCGCCAAGGCCGGCCTGATCAACGTGCCCGAAGCGCCCCCGGGGGTGTCGATGGACGCCAACATCGCCGACACCCACAAGCACGAGTTCCCGAACCCGGGCGACATGCAATGGTTCAAGCAACAGGTGCAGGGCGGCGGCCCGTGGGACTTCAAGACCCAGGGCGCGCAGTACGAAAACTACGGCAACTTCCATTTCGGCGTGATCGCCGCGGCGATGGACATTCCCGAGCAGATCGGCCTGCGCGGCGCCGGCTACGTGCAGATCGAGTCCAACACCACCCAGGACGGCTGGGGCAAGCCCTACGACCTGGGCGACAGCAGCTACGGCGACGACCCGCGCGACCAGGCGCAGATCAAGGCCGGCTACGAGTACTACAACTCGGGCATGTGGCGGGTGTGGTCGGACTGAGCCAGGTCCGCCAGCATCGCTGCGAAGACGCCGGCCTGGGGCCGGCGTTTTCGTTTTGGGCTCCACCGCAGCGCGCTTGCTCTATGCTTGCGCCAGCGACGCCGTCCGGCGTCGCCCGGATTCGAGGCCGATCATCATGACGACCCGCCGCCGCTGGGCCGCCGCCGCAGCGCTGTGTTTCGCCCTGCTCGCCGGCTGCGCGCGCGACCCGGCCGCGGACGACGTCGAAGTCGCCCGCGTCGCCTCGCCCGATGAGCGCGCCGACGCGGTGCTGACCGAAGCCAACGCCGGCGCCACCGCCAGCTTCGTGTACCGGATCCGACTGGTCGCGCATGGCGCCGACTGGCGCGCCGCGCCGGCCCTGGCCGAACTGCACGGCGCCACCCGCAACGTCAGCGCCTACGGCGTCGACCTGCGCTGGCAGGACGCGGACACGCTGCACGCCGACTACCTGAAAGCGCGCCTGGTCATCGCCCATAGGGCCACGGCCGAGGTCGCCGGCCACCGCGTCGCGCTGCAACTGCGCAGCGGCATCGCCAACCCGGCCGCGCCGGCCGGCGGCATGGCGCCGCGCGAGCCCTGAGTCCTTGCAGGGCCCGCGCGATCGGCGCGACGGCAGGCACCGCCGCCGCGCCGCCGCGCCGCCGTGCGGTCAGGATTGCACCGTCACCCGCCACAGACGCTCGGCCTGCTGGGTCCAATCGATCTCCACCGGCAGGAATTTCTCGATCAGGCGCGCGTTGCTGATCAGGTGTTCGCTGATCGCCGCGGTGGTGAACTCGCCGGCGCCGGCCAGCGCCATCGGCAGCAGCAACTGGTCCGACAAGTGCTCGCCAACCGCGGCCGGCGAAGCCAGATAAGCCGAGACCTGCCGCGCCAGACCGGTCGCGACCTGCTCGGCGCTGACCCCGCGCTCGCCGAAGGCGGTGAACAGCTCGGTGTGCTGGCCCTCGCCAGCGACCTGCAGGCTCAACACGTTGGCCGGGCTGTGCGCCTGGGCGACCCGGCGCAGTTGCAGCTGCGCCTCGTCCAGGCCCAGGCGCTCGCCGAGCACGCGCAACTCGCGCTGGCCGATCTCGTCGTGCAGCGCCGACAGCAGCACCGCCGCCTGCAGGCTCGGCGCCGGATCGCGCTGGACGAAGGCCTGCGCCTGCAGGGCCGCGCAGGGGCGCACCAGCGCCTGCACGCAACCGCCGCCGGCCGGGTAGAAACCGTAGCCGCGCAGGGCGAAGTCGACCTCGACGCCGATCCGGCGCAGCGCCGGCAGATAGCTGGTGGCGATGAAGTCCGCGCTCGGCGCCAACGGGTTGTGGGTGCCGCCCTCGATGCTCAGCTCCGACGGCTCCGCGCAGCGCCACAGCGCCGGCAGCACGGTCTGCAGCACCAGCGTCGCCGAACCGGCGGTACCGATCGAGAAGCGGTAGCGGCCGGCGCGCACTTCGCCGGGAATGAAGCGCAGCTCGGTGGCGCCGAGCTGGGCGCCGTCGACGTGGGCGCGGCCGATCTGCGCCGCCGCCCCGACCGCGGTCAGATGCTGGCGCATCAGGCCCGGGCGCGAACGCTTGGCGCGGATATGCTGCATTTCGAAGGCCGTGCCGGTGCACAGGCTCAGGCTCAGAGCGGTGCGCAGCAATTGCCCGCCGCCCTCTATGCCGCTGATTTGTATCGTTTCCATCTTGCGGTCCATGACATCCGGGCGGCCCTCCGGCCGCCCTTGCTCCTAGTGTCTTGTCGTTGTTGCGGTGCGCTTCGCCCGTCGCCGGTTCAACCCTTCACGCACACCACCTGACGCAGGGTATGCACGATCTCGACTAGGTCGCTCTGCGCGGCCATGACCGCGTCGATCGACTTGTACGCGGCCGGCGATTCGTCCACCACCTCGGCGTCCTTGCGGCATTCCACGTGCGCGGTGGCCTGGGCGTGCTCTTCCAGGCTGATCCGCTTCTTGGCCTCGGTGCGGCTCATCACCCGGCCCGCGCCGTGGCTGCAGCTGTGGAAGCTGTCCGGGTTGCCGAGCCCGCGCACGATGAAGCTCTTCGCGCCCATGCTGCCGGGAATGATGCCCAGCTCGCCCTTGCGCGCGCTCACCGCGCCCTTGCGGGTCACCAGCACGTCCTTGCCGAAGTGATGCTCGCGATTGACGTAGTTGTGGTGGCAGTTCACCGCCTCGGCCTGGGCCTGGAACGGCTTGTCGATCACCCGGCGCGCCGCCTCGACCACGTGCCGCATCATGATCTCGCGGTTGCTGCGCGCGAACTGCTGCGCCCAGTCGACCGCGAACACGTAGTCGGCGTAGTGGTCGCTGCCTTCCGGCAGATAGGCCAGGTCCTGGTCCGGCAGGTTGATCATCCAGCGGCGCATGTCCTGCTTGGCCAGCTCGATGAAATGGCTGCCGATCGCGTTGCCGACCCCGCGCGAACCGGAGTGCAGCATGAACCAGACCCGGTTCTCCTCGTCCAGGCAGACCTCGACGAAGTGATTGCCGGTCCCGAGCGTACCCAGGTGGTTCAAGTGGTTGCTGCGCTCGAGCTTGGGGTGCTTGGCGACGATGCGCTCGAAGCCCTCGTGCAGGGACGACCAGCGGTCGAGCGAGGCCTGCGGCGGGTTCGCCCAGGCGCCCTTGTCGCGCAGGCCGCGGCCGACGGTGCGGCCATGCGGCACCGCCTTCTCGATCGCCGCGCGCAGCGGGCCCAACTGGTCCGGCAGGTCGTCGGCGGTCAGGGTGGTGCGCACCGCGATCATGCCGCAGCCGATGTCGACCCCGACCGCCGCCGGCACGATCGCGCCCACGGTCGGCACCACCGAGCCCACGGTCGCGCCCTTGCCCAGGTGCACGTCGGGCATCACCGCGACCCAGCGGTGGATGAAGGGCAGCTTGGCGATGTTCTGCAATTGGCGACGGGCTTCGTCTTCCAGCGGCACGCCGCGGGTCCAGTGCTTGATCGGCACCGCGCCTTGCTCGTGGATGACGTCGTATTGGCTGCTCTGGGTGTTCATGGGGTTCGCTCTCTTCGTTGCGGGCGTCCGGCCCAGGCTCTTGCGAGCCCTGATGGGGATGCTGCCTGTCCGTACTTGCCCTGTACTAGAGCAATCGCCGTGCCAACCTCTCAACACAAAAAATAAGCTATTGATTAACAACATATTTCATGCAGCACCTGCCGATCGACTGGCATTCTATCCGGCCGCACTTCTATACTTTCAGATACGAACTTATATTTCTGGATAACCCATGAAACGCCAGGTGGTGATCGGCATGCTCGGCACCCAGCTCGACGCCGGCTCCGGCGCGGGACGTTGGGAAAAGTGGCGGCCGACCGTGGCCCTGGGCATGCACGAGGACCTGTTGCTGGACCGGGTCGAGCTGCTGCTGGACGAACGCCGCTACGGCCGGCTGGCCGAATCGGTCGCCGCCGACCTCGGCCTGGTGTCGCCGGAAACCCAGGTCCGCCGGCACGACACCTTCCTCGCCGACCCCTGGGATTTCGAAAGCGTCTACGGCGCCCTGCACGACTTCGTCCGCGCCTACCCGTTCGACACCGAGCGCGAGGACTACTACGTCCACATCACCACCGGCACCCACGTCAGCCAGATCTGCTGGTTCCTGTTGGCCGAAAGCCGGCTGTTCCCGGGCCGGTTGCTGCAGACCGCGCCGCCGCGCAAGCAGAACGGCCAGACCCCGGGCAGCTATGCGGTGATCGACCTGGACCTGTCGCGCTACGACCGCCTGGCCCAGCGTTTCGCCGAACAGCGCCTGCACGACCGCGAACTGCTCAAGAGCGGCATCGCCACCCGCAACGCCGCCTTCAACCGGATGATCGAGCAGATCGAAACGGTGGCGACGCGCTCGAAGTCGCCGATGCTGCTGATGGGTCCGACCGGCGCCGGCAAAAGCCAGCTGGCCAAGCGGGTGTTCGAGCTGAAAAAGCAGAAGCACCAGTTGCCCGGCCGCTTCGTCGAGGTCAACTGCGCGACCCTGCGCGGCGACGGCGCGATGAGCACCCTGTTCGGCCACATCAAGGGCGCCTACACCGGCGCCTCGGCCGATCGCGCCGGCCTGCTGCGCTCGGCGCACCAGGGCCTGCTGTTCCTGGACGAGATCGGCGAACTGGGCCAGGACGAACAGGCCATGCTGTTGCGCGCGCTGGAGGAGAAGCGGTTCTTGCCGGTCGGAAGCGACAAGGAAGTCGAAAGCGATTTCCAGCTGATCGCCGGCACCAACCGCGACCTGCAGCAGGCGGTACGCGAAGGCCGCTTCCGCGACGATCTGCTGGCCCGGCTCAATCTATGGACGTATCGCCTGCCCGGCCTGGCCGAGCGCGCCGAGGACATCGAGCCGAACCTGGAATTCGAACTGGAGCGGCATTCGCGCGAGCATCGCCATCGGGTCACCTTCAACCGCGAGGCGCGCGAGCGTTATCTGGCCTTCGCCCGCAGCGGCGAGGCGCGCTGGAGCGGCAATTTCCGCGACCTCGGCGCGTCGGTGATGCGCATGGCCACCCTGGCCGACGGCGGCCGCATCCGCATCGACCTGGTCGAGGAGGAGATCCAGCGCCTGCGCCGGCAATGGCAGGACGGCGACGGCGGCCCCGGCTCGGGCGAGAACTCGCTGGTCGAAGACCTGCTGGGCGCGCAAGCCGCACAACTGGACCGCTTCGACCGGGTCCAGCTCGAGGACGTGCTGAAGGCCTGCCGCGGCGCGGCCTCGTTGTCGCAGGCCGGGCGCGAACTGTTCGCGGTCACCCGCGCCCAGCGCGCCAGCACCAACGACGCCGATCGCCTGCGCAAGTACCTGGCCCGCTACGGCCTGGATTGGGAGCGGGTGCGCCGGCGCGATTGAGCCGGACGCCACGGCGCCCGCGCCTCAGGACGCGCCCCTTAGATTTAAAGCACGCGCCTCACCGCACGCAGCTCAGAACACCCGCGCCTCGCGCAGCGCGTGGTTGGCCAGCACCGCCGCGGCGTTTTCCGGCAGGTTGCGCGGCCCGGTCACGCAGCTGACGAACACCAGCTGGCGGGTGCCGCGCCTGACGTGGCCGACCAGCCAGCGCACCGCTTCCTTCTTTTCCTTTTCCTGCATCACCACCGAGCCGCTCTTCGCCGACACGGTCAGGTCGGGGCGCCACGGCATCGGCCCGAACGGCGCCGCGCCGAACGAGCCGACCACCACGCCGGAAGGCTGGCGCAGCGCCGAACGCACCTCGGCCATGGCCTGGCGCTCGATCGGCAGCTCGTCGCGGAACAGCTTGAGCAGGAAACCGAGCTGCTCGCTGGGCGAAATCTTCAGCGCGCCGTCGTTCCAGAACGCCCCCGCGCCGCGGCCGACGTCGCCGTTGCCGTAGCCGAAGCGGCTGAGGTACTCGCGCTCGCGGGTCGGCCCGAGCCGGCCGGCGACGCCGACGAAATACGCGTCGGCCGAGTAGCGCAGCACGGTGTCCACGCCCGGTTCGTTGCCGCGCGCGGTGGTCCTCATCAGGCCGGCGTCGAGCGCGGCCAGGGCGTGCGGAATGTCGAAGGTCGCGGCCGGGCTGACCTGGCGCTGGCAGGCCGGGGTCGGCGCCGGGCCGATATTGCCGGCGCTGAGGTCGTAGAGCAGGAAGCAGGACTGGGTGCGCGGCTCGGCGTCGGCGGCATGCGCCGCGGTCGCGGATCCGAATGCGCAAACGGCCGACACGATGGCGGCGGCGATGGCTCTCATGCCTGCGTAGCTCCTTGCTCGACGACGGGTTCGAAAACGGCGGGTCGGACGGCAGCGGGGCCGGACATCGCCGCGGGGCCCAAGGATGGCATGTCCGCCGGCCGCATTCGACCCCGGCCGCGCCCGCGCTTGACCTCGAGCACAGTCGAGGTCCTATGCTGCGCCCTTCCCTCGCCGCTGCAGGACCGCATGGCTGCCGCCCCTCCCGCCCCCGACCCCATCGCCGACGCCGACGGCGCCGCACCGGTCGACCGTGCCGCCGGCCGCCGCGGCGAGTGGTCGGTGATCGCTTCGCTGCTGCCCTACCTGCGCCCCTATGCCGGCCGCATCGTCATCGCCCTGGCGATGGTGGTCGCGGCCAAGCTGTTGAATCTGTACGTGCCGCTGGCGCTCAAGCAGCTGATCGACCGGCTCAACATCCAGCCCAGCCCGCTGCTGTTGCCGGTCGGCCTGCTGCTGGCCTACGGCGCGGCGCGGGTCGGGGTGACCCTGTTCACCGAGCTGCGCCAGGTGGTGTTCGCGCGGGTCATGGCGCGCAGCTCGCGCCAGGTGACCCTGCAGGTGTTCCGCCACCTGCACGGGCTCAGCCTCAAGTTCCACCTCGCCCGCCGCACCGGCGGCGTCGCCCGCGACGTCGAGCGCGGCGGCAGCGCGATCGGCGACCTGCTCGACTGGACCATCTACACCATCATCCCGGTGCTGTTCGAAGTGGTCATGGTCACCGCGGTGCTGGTGTGGATCTACGACTGGCGCTACGCCGCGATCGCGCTCGGCACCCTGGTCGCCTACGGCGCCTGGACCTTCTCGGTCACCGAGTGGCGCACCCGCTACTACCGCGCTTCGGTCGAGGCCGACACCCGCGCCAACGAGCGCGCGGTGGATTCGCTGCTGAACTACGAGACGGTCAAGTACTTCAACAACGAAAACCACGAGGCGCTGCGTTACGACGACAATCTGCGCCACCTGGAGAACTCCCAGGTCATGGCGATCAAGACCCTGGCCGTGCTCAACCTAGGCCAGAGCCTGGTGGTCGCGCTCGGCGTCACCGCGATGATGTGGCTGGCCGCCCGCGGCGTGGTCGCCGGCGAGATGACCGTCGGCGACCTGGTGCTGGTCAACGCCTATCTGCTGCAGTTGTCGGCGCCGCTGTTCATGCTCGGCATGATGTACCGCGAGGTGAAGCAGGCGCTGACCAACATGGAGCGCCTGTTCGGCCTGCTCGACGAGCGCCAGGACGTGCGCGACGCCGACGATGCGCAGGTGCTGGACGCGCGCCGGCCGACGGTGAGCTTCCGCGGCGTGCGCTTCGGCTACGACCCGCGCCGCGAAATCCTGCAGGGCATCGACTTCGAGATCCCCGCCGGCGCCACCGTGGCCGTGGTCGGCCATTCGGGCTCGGGCAAATCGACCCTGGCTCGGCTGCTGTACCGCTTTTACGACGTCGACGCCGGCGCGATCGAGATCGACGGCCGCGACCTGCGCCGCTTGACCCAGTCCTCGCTGCGCGGCTCGATCGCGATCGTTCCGCAGGACACGGTGCTGTTCAACGACACCATCGGCTACAACATCCGCTACGGCCGGCCCGAGGCCAGCGACGCCGAGGTCGAGGCCGCGGCGCGCTCTGCCCACATCCACGACTTCATCGTCCATCAACCCGACGGTTACGACACCCCGGTCGGCGAACGCGGGCTCAAGCTGTCCGGCGGCGAAAAGCAGCGCGTGGCGATCGCCCGTGCGCTGCTCAAGAACCCCTCGATCCTGATCTTCGACGAGGCCACGTCGGCCCTGGACTCCAAGTCGGAGCGCGCGATCCAGGCCGAACTCGACCGGCTCGCGGTCGGCCGCACCACCCTGGTCATCGCCCACCGGTTGTCGACGGTGATGGACGCCGACCAGATCCTGGTCATGGACGCCGGCCGCATCATCGAGCGCGGCAGCCACGCGCAGTTGCTGGCCCTGGACGGTGTCTACGCGCAGATGTGGGAGCTGCAGCAGCGCCAGGCCGACACCGCGCCGGCCTGAACCTCACTCGGCGCCGGCGTCCGCTTCCCAGACCATGTACACGTCGGCGCGCCGGTAATGCGAGCCCGGCCGCGGCGCCGGGCGATGGCGGAAGCCGACGCTCTCGTACAGGTGCAGCGCCGGGCCGAGCTTGGAGCTGGATTCCAGGAACAGTTCGCGCCCGCCCATGTCGTGGAAAGCGTCGATCGCGCCGGCGATCAAGCGGCGGCCGATGCCGCCGCCGCGCAGCGCCGGCTCCACCGCCATCTTGGTCAATTCGACCAGGCCGTCGTCGTAGCGCTTCAGGGCGACGGTGCCGAGCACCCGGTCGGCGTCGTCGACCGCGAACAGGATCCGGCCGCCGTCGTCGAGCAGGTGGGTCTGCGGGTCGCCGAGCACTTCGCGATCGATCGGCTCGACCGTGAACCAGCGTTGCAGCCATTCGATGTTGAGGCGGGCGAAATCCTCGCGCCAGCGCGGCTCGAAGCCGACCACACGGACCGTGCCGGTGATCGCGAGCGGCGCCGGGCCCGGCCCGGAGGTATCGTCGTTCATGACCGCATCATAGACCGGGCGCGGACGCTGGCCGCAGGGCGCGGAACCGGCCCGGCCGCGGGCTCGCGGTACGGGCCGCTCAGGCGCCGTTCTTGGCCGCGGCCTTGCCGCTCTTTCCTGCCGGCTTGGCCGCCGGCTGGCCCTTGTGCTTGCCCGGATCCTTGCCAGCCGCGGCCGCCGGCGGGTAGTCGCGATAGGGCCGGTTCGGGTAATCGCGGCGCAGTTCGCGGTCGATCGTGATCGGCCGGCCCCAGCGGTCGTAGGTCGGCACGAAGCCGCGCTTGAGCCGGTGGAACTCGGTCGAACCGGGCTTGATCCCCAGCCGTTCGGCGACCGCGCCCCAGCCCATGGCGTGGTCGCGGTTCCACTCGTCGACCACGTAGCGGCAGGGCCGGCCCAGCACCTGGGCCAGGGCGCAGGCGTAGTAGACGTCGCCGGGGGTCCAGCCGCGGTTGCCGAGCAGGTCGCCGACCAGTTCGCGCGGCGCGCCGTAGTAACGCACCATCTCGTCGACGAAAGGCTCGCGGTAGCGGCTGCCGTAGCGGTTGATGTCGCCGAGCCAGGCATCGACCCAGACGTCGCCGCTGCGCGGGCTCCAGCCGCCGTCCGCCGGCTGCGCCGGCAGCGGGCCGGCGCCGATCAGCGCGGCGGCCGAGGCGGCGAGAGCGAAGAGATAGCGTTTGATGAAAGGCTGGCGTTTGATAGCGTGGTTCATGGCGGATCTCCCGAGGTCGCGCGCCGACCCCGTCCGCGCCCGCAGGCGCGGCGGTTCAGCGCGAGATCGTGAATTTGCCGAAGGCGACGCCGACGTCCCAACCCTGGCCGGTGCCGGCCAGGGCCAGCGACACTTCGCCCTTGGTCATGACCTGGGCCTTGCTCGAACGCACCGCGCCGGCGTGGGCCTCGGCGGTGGCGTAGCTGCCCAGGGTCTCGCCGATGTTGCGCACCCCGGAAAACTCGCCGGTGCCGTTGACGATGCGCGACTTGCCGAAGCTCAGCCCGCCGCCCTTGGCGCTGATCTTCACCGCCATGCTCTGGCCGTTGCTGCAGCTGATGGTGCCGCTGCCGGAGGAGGTCTTGTAGAACACCGACCAGCCGGACATGTTGAACTTGAGTTTGCAGTCGACCGAACCGCCCGCGCTCGCGGTGCCCGGCAAGGCGGTCGCGGCCAGCGCCAGCGCGGCGCCCAGGCCCAGGCGGTGCGACAGGCTGCGGAGGGAATGAGGACGGCGATCGTTCGAACGGCGCATGACGGGCCTCGCGGATGGGGAAGCGGCGGATGGGGACGGCTCCGGCGTCGGGCGACGGCCGGGAGCGGCAGGCTAGCACTCGCCGGCCGAAGCGGCGACGGCGCCCGAGGGCGCCGTCGCATCGCAACCGGACGGCTCAGGGCCGGACGAAGGTAACTCAGTCGTCGTCGCGGTCGCGCCAACGGCGGCCGTCGTAGCGGTAGTCGCGATCGCGGTCGTAACGATCATAACGGTCGTAACGGTGGTAGCGATCGTCGTAGCGGCTGTAGCGATAGTCGTTGCGACGGTCGTAGCGCGGGTCGTAGTAAGTGGCCCGGCACTTGCCGTTGTGCTTGCAATCGCGCTTGTTGTAGTAGCCGTGCGCCACGCCGTACGGCGGACCCGAGCGGTAGCGATGGTCGGCGTAGCGCGGCACGTTGCGGTAATAGGTCGAGCGGCCGTAGCGGTCGCGGACCACGATCAGGCGATCGTCGTAGCCGAAGTTGCCGTAGCGGTAGTACGGGGTGTTGTTGCGGACGATGACGTCGGCGATGTCGACGATCACTCGGGCGAGGTCGTCGGCGCGCGCCGGCGCCGGCACCATGGCGACTGCGCCGAAACCGGCGGCGAGTACGAACGGTGCAAGCCAGCGGGACAGGGCGGTCATGGCAGTCTCCTCATTCGGGGGACCTGCTCTGCGGCAGGTACGGTGCGAATGTGCCTTTGCCACGGTGAACCGGCTTGGAATGGTTCCGGGGTCGCCGCCGGCCGCTCAGTCGCGGTTGGGACAGCCGCCGCCGGCGCCCGCCCTCCCCCGCTCGCGCGGCCTCAAGCCGTGCGGTGGAACCGCGCGATCGCCTCGGCGACCGCGTCGGCGCCGGCGACCGTCTGCAGCCGCGGATGCTCCTGGTTCATCCCGTGCTCCATCTCGTGCGCCCAGGTCACGTGGTAGGGCATGTGCACGCCCCAGCCGCCGAGGGCGACCACCGGCTCGATGTCCGAACGCAGCGAGTTGCCGACCATCGCGAACCGCTCCGGCGCGACGCCGAACTCGGCCAGGACCCGCGAATAGCTGGCCTCGTCCTTTTCCGAGACGATTTCGATCCGATGGAACAGGTCGGCCAGGCCGCTGAGCGCGACCTTCTTTTCCTGGTGGAACAGGTCGCCCTTGGTGATCAGAACGATGCGGTGCTCGCGCGCCACCGCCTCGACCGCCTCGCGGATCCCCGGCAGCAGTTCGACCGGGTGGTCGAGCATGTCCTTGGCCAGGACCACGATGCGGTGGATATCGGCCGCGCTGATGCGCGCCTGGGTGATGTCGATCGCGGCCTCGATCATCGACAGGACCATGCCTTTGACGCCGTAGCCGAACAACGCCAGGTTGTTGCGCTCCACCGCGTACAGCCGTTCGCGGATGGCCGCATTGCCGATGTCCACCCAGGCCCCGAGGATGCGTTCGAACTCGACCGCCGCCTCCTGGTAATAGCCCTCGCTGTGCCACAGCGTGTCGTCGCCGTCGAAGCCCACCAGTTCCAACATGATCCCGCCCTGTTCGATGGCGGGCGGCACGCGCCCGCCGGAAGGCGACCCGCGCCCTCGACGGGACGGATCGCAGAGCGGCGATTATCGCCCAAGCCCGCCCGGCCCGCCTGTGCGGCGCCGGGCGAACCGGCCCGGCTGGGCGGGCGCTACAGAACGGGCGGCATTACCACGGGCGGCACGAGTTGCAGGCGGGCCCGCGCCCGGACGGCCGCCGGAACGCCGCCGCCCCGTACGGGCAACGTTCCGGTGGCGGCCGCCGGGCCGCAGCCGCGGACCCGCCTGCGCTGCTCGCAACCCCGGCTCAGTCCTCGCCGTCGAGACGGAAGTCGTTGCGCCGGCCGAGCTTCTGGTGCCGCTCGACCTGGGTTTTCACGTAACGCGAGATCATCGTCGACAACTCGCTGTCCGGGCCCAGGGCGCCGATCACGCCCTGCCACATGCCGCGGTAGATCCAGCGATTGCTGCGCACGTAGTTCTTGCGCCAGGGCCCGTAGACGGCCTGCGGCAGTTCGGTCCAGAACCGGCCGGTGGCCATGACCCAGAGCGCGGCCTCGACGAAACGCCGCGCGTCCTCGGTGTCGGTATTGCGGGTATAGACGGTGCGCGGCAGCACGGCCTCGATCGCCGCCCACTGCTTCGCGTCCAGCCGGGTGTAGATGGATTCTTCGTGTTCGTCGGGAATCATCGCGGCGATCTCCGGTTGATCCACGACGTCGTCAACATGATCGTTATAGGAATGGATAGTGCACACGGCGTTCTACTTCTATTTCGAGGTCTTATGGGGGAGTCCGGCCGCGCAGCGGCGGGCGATATCCCGCTCGCGATGCAGATCGGACGACTGGACGCAGTGCATGACCTCCCTGGAATCGGACTGCTTCGATTCGGGCAGCGGCCGACGATGGTCGGCGACATTCGCGGTGGCCGGCGCCTCCAAGGCCGGCATGGACGTTCGGGCTGCGCCTGCCTTCCATGGCGCTGTTTCAGTTGAGCCTGCCGGCACCGACGTGTATGGGAGATTCCTTCCCCCGTGTCGCGACCGGACCCACTGATCCGCTTTCCTCACGGCTTCCAACAACAGCTTCGGCGACAGGGGGCTCCACCCGATTCCGGCCCCTGCGCTCGTTCGCATCGCCGATCGACTCGACGAAGCCCCGTTGCTCGCACCCTCGCCGGAGCACACTCCGGTACGCAACGCGGAATTGAACCAACTTCCGATTGCGAGTGAGAAATCGAAACCAAGCAGCGAAAGCCTGCGTTCTACCGAAGGCGATTCGAAATGAAAAATTGATATGTGCATCGACATGCGCATGTTCACAAGTATTTGACGTCACTGTCTTTCAGCGGACAAAGCGACACCGTGAATACGGCATCCCGCAGGACACGCGTACTCTCTGGGATTGACAACGATTACCAGACGCTACCGTTCTTTATCGGCGAACAACTTGGAACATTCGTCCAAACGCCGTCGTCGCTTTTTTCGCGAGCGAATCCCGCTCGATTCGAGATCGGCCCCGGTAGAACCATGGTGCAAACCTGCGCCGGTCGGGCGGAAATCCTCTCGGCCTTGCGGCTGAAGTAACCGAAGATAATGCAGGCGGGTAGTCGAACCGGCAAAACGAACTGCGACTGCTATCGCACTGTCTTCGCAAAACCGCGAACCGTCGCCACGATTCGCGCGCGTCGTCGCCCGAGCGAGGTCGCGCGTTCGCGCGCTCGCGCCGACCACGAGACCGGGCAGGCAATGCGACGGGATTGACGGTGGACGGGAGTGGCTCATCACGCTTTGCAGTTTTTGCTGTTATCCATAACACTGCAAATTCTGTGCCAACCATCACGAAATTACGCCCGTCCCAGTCATAAATCTGACATAGACCGGTGAAACGTTTACATCGTCAACACCATGTGAAGGCGCACAAAAAAACGACGCTTTTCGGCCGTCAATTGACATCGATACCTAATGTGCCAAACGCAACCGGTCGCTAATTGACCGTGCACGTCAGTATTTTGGCCGCCGCTGAGGGGCGGTAACCTCAGCCAGGATTTCGGCCCTCATCCTATTAAGCTGCTTCAGGTATCCGGCGGCAGGTTCCGATCGGGAAATCGTGAAGCGCTCGGCCAAGGCTCGGCATCGAGTCGGAGAAAACGTGGACGAATGTGTCTTTAGCCTTGGCGGCGCGGCCGCGGTGGCGCCGGGCCGAGGCTCGGCAGCTGACTGGAAATAGGTAGACGAATGCGTCGCATACCCCGGCCAGCGGTGCTGGCAGACCGACACGGCCAGGTCTAAAAGCCGCCGGCCTCCCACCGCAGCGGCGGGCGCGCCGCAGCGGCGACGAACGGCTGCCGGCTTCTGCCAGGCGGGTGCACAGCCGCGACAAACTCAGTCGACGGTGCAGGTCAGAGCCACCGTCACCGACGCGCCGTTGGCCAGCGCGCCCAGCGGAACGCCGCTTTCCAACTGGGCTAGGGTCAGTCCCGCCGGGCACGCCGCGCCGGTGCAACTCGGCGGCGATGTGCAGGTCAGGCCGCTGCGGCTGCCGGGCGGGTCGGTCAGGATCGCACCGGTGACCGCGTCGGGGCCGTTGTTGGTCACCACGATGGTGTAGGTCGTGCTCGCACCGCGGATCAGCGTGTCGCCGGCCTGATCGATCTCGCCATTGGCGCCTGGCGTATTGGTCTTGGTGATGGTCAGGTCGGCCAGCGGATTGCGGGTATTGGTGAAGATGCAGGTCAGATCGTCGCCGGCCGCGACGGTCAGGCTGAACGTCGTGCCGCTGCCGCTCGGCGCCTGGCCGCCGGCCAAGGCGTTGGTGCAGGCATAGGTGGTGACATAGCTTCCGAGATTGGCGCCGGACGAACCCGTTTCCGACAACGTGTACGTCGCTCCGACCGTGGCCGGATTCAGTTGCGCTTCTTCGCTGGGGTTCGTGCCGTTGCCGGTAGTGGTCGCGCTGGCCGGGCCGCCGGGGCCGGCGATGCTCAAGGCGAACTGATCGCCGGCGACGAAGCGTCCCAGCGGCAGCGCCTTGCGCAGGCGCAGCTGCGGTTGCTTGCTGTTGCTGAAGGTGCAGGTCAGGTCGTTGCCGTCGTCGATCACCGAGGCCGGCACGGTCATCGTCGCGGTGGTGCCGGCCGCCACTTCAGTGCCGCCGCCGGTGACGCAGGACCAGCCGGTCAACAGCCAGCCGCTCGGCACGGTTTCGCTCAGGCTCGCCGGCTGGGTCGCATCGCTGACCGCGAAGGCGCTCGAGCTGCGCGGGTTCGACACCGCCGTGTCCAGGCTCAGGCTGGCCGGCAGGCCGTTGCTGCCGCCGGAGAAGGCGAAACTGCCGGTGCCGCCGACGCTGAGCTTGGCGACGGTGATGGTCGGCTTGCGCAGATTGACGAACACGCAGCTGCCGACCGTGCCCGGTACCGCGGTGATGTTGACCGTAGCCGTGGCCAGGTTGGTGCTGTTGGTGGTCAGGGTGCCGCTGGTCGCGCTGCAGCTGATCGAGATCAATTGATAGCCGGCCGGAACGGTCTCGGTGATGTTGACCGTGCGGCTGACGTTGTTGGGCACGCTGAAATCGGCGTCGGCCGAACCGGTGCCGCCGCTGGTGGTCAGGCTCGGGGTCGAGATCGTCGTGCCGGAGGGGCTGTCGCTGACGGTGTAGCCGACCGAGGTATTGCCGCCGATCGCGTTCTTGACCAGGGTCAGGTCGACGTTCTTGACGTTGGTGAAGGTGCAGCTGAGGTTGGCGCCAGGCACCAGGTTGACGGTGATGTTGCCCAGCGTGGTCGCGTTGTTGGTGTAGTTGGGCGCGCCTACGGTGCTGCCGGGCGCGCCGCTGTCGGCGCAGCTGATGTTGGTCAGGGTGTAGCCGGCCGAGGTCGGTGTGTTCTCGGTGATCAGGATATCGCTGCCGACCGCGGCGTTGGCGTAGGTCTTGGACACCGACGGCACGCTGGGCGGATTGGGGTTGGGCTGGAAGGTGGTATCGCTGATCGCGCCGCTGAGCACGAACGGGAAGGTGGCGCCGCCGCCGATCGCGGTCTTGGTGACGGTCAGCGTCGCCTGCTGGGTGTTGACGTAGGTGCAGGTCACCGTCTCGCCGGCGGCTAGGGCGACGCTGGCGACACCGGTACCGGTATTGCCCGTGCTGTTGCCGGTCGGATCGCTGCAGCTCAGGCCGGTCAGGTCCCAGCCGGTCTGTGCGGTTTCGGTGATGGTGTAACTGCCCGGCTCCAAGCCGATGAAGGTGCGCGTACTCGGCAAGGTCGCGTCGGCATCGTCGTCGAGGCTGAAGGCGCTCAGTCCGGTGCCGGTCGTGGTGAAGGCGAAATCCTGGGCGGAGTTCGGTACCGCATCCTTGACGATCACGATCGTGCCGGTCGGCGTGTCGGTGTCGGTGGCGCTGTTGTTGCCCGGCGTGGCGTCGCTGGTGCCGGCGCCGGCCGCGACGTTGGCGACATTGGCCAACGCGCCGGTCGCGCCGGCGCCGATGGTGCCGGTCACGGTGAAGGTGACGCTGCTGGAGGTGTTGCTGCTGTACGGCAGCGAGGGAATCACGATGCCGCTGCCCTGCATCAGCGCTGCGGTGGTGTTGGCCACGCTCGGGCAGACGCCGCCGCCGGCCGGGCTGCCGCAAGTCACCGAACTCACCGTGAAGTTGGCGATCGCCGGATCGGTGAACACCGCATTGGCGGCGCCGAACGGGCCGGCGTTGGTGACCACGATGGTGTAAGTGCGCGCAGCACCCGGGGTATAACTGTCGTTGGCCTGGTCGGTCGGCCCCGAGGCGGGCGTATTGGTTTTGGTGATCTGCAGGTCGGCGCCGAAGGTGATGTTGGCGGTCGGGCAGTTGGCCCCGTCGTTCGAGGTCGAACTCGGCGCCGCCGAGATCAGTGTCACCGCACCGGTCGCCAGGTCGATCTTGTAGAACCCGCCGTTGTTCCAGACGCCGTAGAGACCGTTCGGGGCGCCGAACAGGGCGCCGATGTACGCCCCTGCCGTCGTGGTGTTGGGCGCTCCGATGTTGGTCACCGCACCGGTCGTCTGATTGATCGACACCAACTGACCGTTCTGCTCCACGCCGTAGAACAGGCCATTGACGAACGCGAGATCCGCCACATTTATCGATCGACTCAAGTTGATTAGCGTAGCCGTCTTCGCAACCGTATTGATCGCGTACATCTGCGTAGCCGGCAGCGGCAGCACGTATAACGTGTTGCCGGCGGTATTGAACGCACCGCTGAAGTAAGTCTGAACCGGCAGTCCACTGACCGTTCCGATAATGTCCACGCTGCCATCGGCAGCGATCCGCAGCAGCTGATTGCTGGCGACCGCCATGGCGTACATGTAATTGTCGGTCGGGTTGTAGCCGAGCGCGTTGTAGTTCGTCGCGCTTGCCGGCCCCACTGGCGTGTAGGTAAACGGATTGCTGGCCGTGCTGATGAGCGTCATCTGCGTCGGCGTGTTCTGCGCCACCCACATCCGCGAATCGCAGGTGCCGAAGCTCGGCGGTTCCTGAAACACCAGCGGCCCGCTGGCGGTGTCGTTGCCGGTGTTGTAATCGTTGTTGGTCGCGTCCGCGTCGCCGTCGGGCACGCTGCGGCCGAGCGCGGCATTGACGGTGTACGTGCCGCCCAGCGTCGGCGAATTGACCGTAACCGGGATGGTGAAGCTGACCGTGCCGCCGTTGCCGCCGGGCGATGCCGAGCCGGCCAGCGGGGTCGGATTGAGCGCGCAGGTCACCACTGTGTTGGCGCCGTTGGCGGTGCAGTTGGCCGGCAGGGTGCCGGCGGTCCAGCCGGCGGGCAGGGTCGCGACCACGGTGAAGCCATCGTTATTGTCGGTGGCGCCGGGGCCGACGTTGGTCGCGGTCAGGACGATGTTCTGCAGTTGGCCGTAGTTGCCGTAGGCCGTGCCGGGCGTCGACAGCGACACCGCAATGTCGGGCAAGCCGTTGACCACCAACGGGCAGGCCAAATCCTGTTCGTCGCTGCGGGTGGCGTTGGTGCAGCTCGTGGTCACCACGTAGGTGTTGGCGGCGATGCCGGCCGGGGCGATCGGGGTGGCCGAGTAGCCGGCGCCGGGAATCACGTACAGCTCGTTCGCGCTCTCGAACTGGGTGACGTCGTTGGTCCCGCTCGGACGCGGCGTGCGGATCGCCATGTTGCCGCTGGTGTGGGTCAGCTGCGCGTTCCAGCCGGCGCCGCCGAGGGTCGTGGTCCAGGCGAAGTCGGTGAAATTGAGTGCGGCGGAAAAACGCGCTTGGACAAACTGACCGCAGCGAATCTGGATGCCGTCGTAGCCTTCGCCGCCACCGTGCGCCAGCCACCCGGTCACGACCACGTCGTCGGAGCTGGCGCAGAAAGGGCCGCGAAATATATGCGTCGCCACGGAATTTTCCAGAACGCCCAACTGCTGGGTGACGGCGCCAGCCGTCGACCGCTTCACCCAATCGTTTGCATTCAACGTCGCAACATAACAGTCGTGCCGGATGGCGCTCGCCCAAGGGTCGGTACCCGGCGCCAAACGATCCCATCCTCCCGCGCGCCCTACCAACTGCCCCGCTGCACAGTCGTTCTGCGCCTGAGTACCCGGCTGGTCGTAGGTGGTGAAATCGGTCAATGACGCATCGTTAGTCACGGTAGCCGTAACGCCGTTGCTGCTGATCGACGCGCAACGGACGTCGTAGTTCGTCGTCATGCCGTCGGCGCTGTTCGGAGCCGCGAAAGCGCGATCCGTATGCTGTCCGCCGACGACGAACTTGTTCGCGGCGCAGTTGTGGATGGTCGTGCCGGTACGCGCGACGCCTATGATCCCCGATCCGTCCGTCGCGACATTGCCGATGCCGATGCCCTGCTGCGCGACCGCCCCGCCGCTGGCCAGCCCCAAGCAAAGCAGCAAAGGCGCGCTCGTGTACTTTTTCATACCGGTCCCCTTCATTCGATGGCCGCTTTCGCCTACCTATGGCCATCAGTTCGTAACGCACGACAAAGTCACGGTGATCGACGATCCGTTGGCCAACGTGCCCAAGGGAACGCCGGCTTCCAATTGCGCCAAGGTCAATCCGGCCGGGCAGGCCGCGCCGGTACAGGTCGGCGGCGCGGTGCAGCTGAGGCTTTGACGGCTTCCCGGCGGGTCGGTGAGGATCGCGCCGGCCACCGCATCGGGGCCGTTGTTGGTGACCACGATGGTGTAGGTCGTGCTCGCGCCTCGGGTCAGGGTGTCGCCGGCCTGATCGTTCGGCCCCGAACCGGGCGTATTGGTCTTGCTGATCGACAGGTCGGCGATCGGATTACGGGTGTTGCTGAAGGTGCAGGTCAGGTCGTCGCCGGCCGCGGCGGTGAGGCTGAAGCTCGCGCCGCTGCCGCTAGGCGTCTGGCCGCCCGCCAGAGCGTTGGCGCAGGCATAGGCAGCAACGTAATTGGCGAGATTGGCGCCTGCAGCGCCGGCTTCGGCGAAGCTGTAGACCGCGCCGATCGCCCCGGAACCCAAGGTCGCCACGCCGGTCGCGGTGCTGCCGCTGCCGGCGGTAGTGACGGTCGCCGGACCGCCGCTGCCGGCGATGCTCAGATCGAACTGGTCCGTCGCCACGAAGCGGCCCAACGGCAACGCTTTCTGCAGACGCAGGATCGGCTGTCGGCCATTGGTGTAGGTGCAGGTCACCGTTTCGCCCGAGTCGATGTCGATCGTCGCCAGCCTATTGGCCAGATCGACGGCGGTTCCGTTGTCGGGATCGGTGCAGCTCAACGCGGTCAAGCTCCAGCCGACGGTAACCGCCTCTGTCACCGTATAGCTGCCCGGCTCCAGTCCGGTGAAAGTACGGGTGTTCGACAGAGTGCCGTCGGCATCGTCGTCCAGGCTGAAGGCGCTCAGGCCGGTGCCGGCGGTGGTGAAAGCGAAGTCCTGGGCGTCGTTGGGCACCGCATCTTTGACGATCACCACAGTGCCAGCCGGCGTATCGTTGTCGGTGGCGCTGTTGTTGCCGGGCGTGGCATCGCTGGTTCCGGCCCCCGCCGCGACATTGGCGACATTGCTCAGCGCGCCGCTCGCACCGGCAGCGATGGTCCCGGTCACGGTGAAGGTAACGCTGCTGGAGGTGTTGCTGCTGTAAGGCAGCGACGGAATCACGATGCCGCTGCCCTGCATCAGCGCCACAGTCGTGTTGGCCACGCTCGGGCAGACGCCGCCGCCGGTCGTGCCGCCGCAGGTCACCGAACTCACCGTGAAGTTGGCGATCGCCGGATCGGTGAAAACCGCATTGGCGGCCCCGAACGGGCCGGCGTTGGTGACCACGACGGTGTAGGTCCGCGCCGTGCCCGGGGTATAGCTGTCGCTGGCCAGATCGTTCGGTCCGGAGGCCGGAGTATTGGTCTTGGTGATCTGCAGGTCGGCGCCGAAGGTGATGTTGGCGGTGGGGCAGTTGGAACCGTCGTTCGCTTGCGACCCCGGCGCACCGCTGATCAGGGTAGCGGCGCCCGTGATCAGATCGAACTTGTAGAACCCGTTTGGCGGATTGTTGCCCGAGCCGTACAGGCCGTTCGGTGCGCCGTAGATCGCGCCGAAGAAGCCGGCCGGCAGCCCGTTCGGCGCGCCGATGTTGGTCACCGCGCCGGTGGCGGGGTTGACCGACACCAGTTGGCCGCCGTTGGTAACGCCGTAGAGCAAGCCGCCGACCCAAGCCCAGTCGGCGATGTTGATCGCTGCGCTCAAGGCGACGGGCGTCGCGGTCAACGTGGTCACGTTGATCGCGTACATGGCCGTGCCCGCAGCCGTATTGTCCTTGACGTAAAGAATACTGCCGGCGGTGCCGAATGCGCCGGTGATATAGACCGCCGAGGGCAAGCCGGTCACCGCGCCTACGGGCTGGGCGGAGCCGTCCGCTCCGATCCGTACCAAGGTATTGCCGGCCGGATTGGTGATCAGACCATACTGGTAATTGTCTGTGGTGTTGTAGCCGACCGCATTGTAGGTGGAGCTTGCGATGCCGATCGGATTGAACGTCAACGGATTGGCGTTGGTGTCGATCTGGTACAGCGTGGTCGGCGTGGTGCCGTTGGGCGCCTGTTCCAGCCACAGCCGCGAGTCGCAGGTGCCAAAACTGGGTTGGGCGATCACGGTCAGGCTGGCATTGGGCGCGAGCACGAGGTTGCCGATGGTGCTGCTGGCGTTGCTTGCGGTATTGGTATAAGTACCGCCTGCCGAGGCGGTGACGCTAACGGTCAGAGTGCAGCTGGCATTGACCGGCACCGTGAACCCGCTGATGCGGACGCCGGTATCGCCGGCGCCGAGCGTTCCGCCGCCGGCATCCTGGAACACCGCGCCGGCGCAGGTGCCGGAGACGGTCGCATTGGCGATGGTCAGGCCGGCGGGGAAGGTATCGGTGAAGTCCAACGGGCTCAGCGCGGTGGCGGTAGCGGCATTGGTGCCGTTGGTCGCGTTGGTGTTGTCGATGGTGAAGGTCAGCGTGGTGGTATTGCCCGACAGGATCGAGGCCGCGCCGAAGGCCTTGGTAAGCCGGGCGAGTTGGAACGACACCGACCAGGCCCAGCCGTCGCTGAAATTGGTCGCCAAGGTTCCCGGCGTCGCGTTGACCGCGCTCCAGTTCTGGACCGGACCGCCGCCGAAGCGAAAGCTTCCGCAGGCGCCGTTCGGGTTGGTGACGTTGTCGTTGGCCTCGCAACCGGTATTGATCGCCTGTTGAACGGTCGAATTGAAGGTCGTTGGCAGTGTCGCCCCGGTGACCTCCATTTCGTTGTTCTTGGCCATCTGTACCGGCGTAATGGCTCCGCCGGTGGTCGTGGTTCCGGATACCAGGTAGTTGGAGGAATCCAGGTTGACCAGGTGCAGGATCGGCGCGATGACCGGCTTATTGAAACTGAAGGCGTGTCCAACCGAAGTCGCGACCGGCGGAGTTCCGATGATGCATTGGGCGACCGATACGCTGCCCGCGGGCGGGTCGGGATCCAAGAAGGCGAGCACATTCGTCCCGGACAGGATCCCAGCGGCAGACGCATACGTTCCGCCGCACGACACTGGGGTGTTGGCCGTTGCCGTCTTGGTGTAAGTCGCGGTCACCCCGTTGCCGAAGGTCAGCGACATCGCATCGCCGTTGTTCGTGGTGCTCCCCGTGGCTGTGGTCATCCACTGATCGGCCGACGCATCGGGGGCGAACCCGACGGCGGCGACCAGAATCAAAATCGTCAGGCCATGGCTACGCCCGCGCCGCCCCACCGTCGTCAGGACCCGAGCTTTCATCGATGTCACCTCAAAAGAAGCAGAACCACCTCGATCTCGCATTGGCCGAGGCTTTAGTGTCCGGCTATGCGCAGAACCGCCGCTTCAGCGCATGTCGGCTATATCTTGCGAAACTCGCCGCGCCGCTCCCTGCGCATCAGTTCACCACGCACGTCAGCGTCACGGTAATGGAAGCGCCGTTGGCCATCGCGCCCAAGGACGCCCCGGTTTCCAACTGCGCCAAGCTCAGCCCGGCCGGGCAGGCGCTGCCGGTGCAGGTCGGCGGCGCAGCGCAGGTCAGACCGGCCCGGCCGGCCGATGTATCGCGAAGGACCGCGCCGGTCACCGTGTCCGGTCCGTTGTTGGTCACCATGATCGTGTAGGTCGTATTCGCGCCGCGCACCACCGTATCGCCGGACTGATCGTTGGGCTGCGTGGCCGGCGTGCTCGAGTTGGTCTTGGTGATGGTCAGATCGGAAATCGGGTTGCGGGTATTGGTGAAGGTACAAGTCAGATCGTCGCCAGCTACGGCGGTCACGGCGAACGTGGTGCCGCTGCCGCTTGGCGCCTGGCCTCCAGCGAGCGCATTGGTGCAGGCATAGGCGGTGAGGTAGTTGGCCAGGTTCGCGCCGGCGGCCGCGGTCTCGGCGAAGGCATAGCTGGCGCCAACAGCCCCCGGATTCAGTGTCGCGACGTCGCCAGGCGCATTGCTGCTGCCGGTGGTCGTGGCGCCGGCGGGTCCGCCGCTGCCGACGATGCTCAGGGCGAACTGGTCGGTGCCGACGAATCGTCCCAGGGGCAGCGACTTCTGCAAACGCAGGATCGGCAGCTTGCGCAGGCCGAAATTGAAGCCGGTGACGGTCGAAGTCGGCGTGTCGGTACGGATCACGTTCTCGATGCCGTCGGTGGGATTGGTGCCGCGCGAGCCGTAGGTGGCCGGCGGCGTTTCCGAAACCAGCTGATAGCCGGCAGGAAAGCTGGCGCCGGCGAGCGTGCTGCCGATCGCCGGCAGGGTCGCGCTCAGTATCAGACGCTGGCCCACGTCGGCCGAAGACCATAACGCCGCCGGCAGGACGAAGTCGCCGCTGGCGTTGATCGCGGCGGCGTCGACGACCTTGCCGCTGACGCCCACCGAAGCGACGTAGTACGGCTGCGGAAACGCCGCTTCGCCGGCGTCCTGGATCCCGTTGGCGTTGTTGTCGAGATAGACGCGCCCCTGCAGATTGGCGTCGGCACGCTCTACCAGAAGATCGTCGATGACGAGATCGTTGCCGCTGGTGGTCACGCCGGGCGGGGCGGAGTTGTAGAAGTTGAAGTACAGGGTCGGCGACGTATAGTTGAGCGGCAAGGTGAATTGCGCCGTGCGCTGCACCCAGGGCAGATTGTTCTGGTCGTTGACCGCTCGCGGCAGCACGCCCTCGGGCGAAGCGACGGTGTCCTGGGCGTACTGCGTGCCGGCGCCGGAGCTGCTGTCGCGTACCGAGAAACGGATGTAGCCGTCGAAATAAGCCGCCCCGGCGTTGTAGCGGATCGCGTTCGCCGCCCAGTAGCGGGCGCGATAGGTCGCACCGGGAATATCCGCGGTCGAAGTTCCGTAGATGTAATAGGACCCGTTGGTCTCGCCGGTCCGGCTCGGATTGGCGTTGAACAAGGCCATGTAGCCGGTGCCGCTGGTGTGGTCGCCGGCGTGCTGCCATTGATTCGGGCCGCCGCCGAAATCGTCGACGAAATCGGGGTTTTTGGTTACCGCGTACTCGCCGTCGGACACTGGGGTAACGGTCCTGACCGTGTAGTCGGTGGTGCCCGGCGCAAGCTGCGCGGCGGGGTTCGTCGATACGTCCTCGGTGCCGGTACCGAAATCCTCCTGCAGGATCGGCGTCCAGATCTGCGCCCCCGCGTCGCTTGCGGCGAAAAACGCCGCGCCGACGGCGATCGCAAGCGCACGAGTTCGTATTGCCGACATCACTTCCCTCCAGCGTCTTCCGATTGTGTTTTCACAATCCATTGCTGCAAAAACGACGGGCAGCTACAAGAGCCGCCCGCCGATCGGTCCTGATGGCTCGTTCCGCCGCCGATCGCGGCGGCCGCGCGGCCATCGCCGCGACCTGCGTCCTCAGTACGTCCCCAGCAGGTTCAAGAACCAGCCCTTGTGGTCGTAATCGAAGTTGGTCATGTCGTCGCTGAACTCGGTGAAGTTGTAGCCGACGCCAACGCGGAAGTTGCGGCCGATGTCGCGGTCGACGCCGACCAGGAAGCCGCGGCGGGTGCCGCCGTCCTTGACGTCGAGCCAGCGGTACTCGGCCAGCGCGTGCCAGGTTTCGGCGAACTCGTAGCGGGTCTGCACCGCAGCGAAGGTGGTCGCCGAGTCCGCCCACTGCCCGGTCAGGCGGCCGTAGCGCACCTCGCCTTCGCGGCGCGCCAGCTTGCCGGCGAACTCCCAGTGATGGTTCGGGTTGTAGATGCCTTCCAGCGACAGCACCTGGGTCTTCTGGTCGTAGAAGGCGACGTTGTCGCCGACCTGCGGCAGCGCCGACACGTCGTACAGATACGTGTACTTGCCGAGCAGGGCGTACTTGGTCGTGTTCCACGGCCGCCAGGCGAAGCCGACGTTGCCTTCGATGAACTTGGCCCCGGCCTGCGCGTTCAGATCGTCGGTGGTCTTGGAGTAGTTGAAGCGGCCGGCGACGCGGAAGCTCTCGTTGAACTTGTGGGTGATGTGGTTGGTCGTCACCCACTGCTCGCGCTGTTCGGCGCCGCGGTCCTCGCGCCACTCCAGCTTGCTCTGCCACTGGGTGTCGTTGGAGGTGTGGCCGCCGCTGACGCTGACCGCGCGCCGGTCGACTTCGCCGATCGCCTTGTCCAGGGTCGCGCTCTGCAGGGTGAAGCCGATGTTCCAACCCTGGCTGGGATAGAAGTCCATGCCGAAGGTATGCGCCAGGCCCGACTCGTTCGGCGCCTTGAGGAACTGGCTTTCGTTGAACATGTTGACCTGGTTCGACAGGCGCCAGCGCTGGCCCAGGGTCCAACCCGAGTTCAGGCGGTTGTTGAACAGCGGGTCGTAGTCGGTGCGGTCGGTCGAATAGGTGTAGCTGCCGTAGATCGTGTGGTCGGGCTGGATCCGGTACTCGGCGTTGACCTGGGCCGCGTCGCCGCGGTCGCCGGTGGTCAGCTCGGCGCCGACGCTGGACAGATTGCCGAACACGTACTTGCCGCCGAGGGTGAAGGCGTCGTTGTCGCGGTAGCGGCCGCCGTCGTCGTCCAGGGTCACCTGGGCGGTGCCGTACAGGTCGAAGCTGCTGCCGAAGCGGTGCTTGTACTGCAGCGCGCCGAGCACGCCGGCGGCGTCCAGGCCGTTGCGGTCTTCCTCGACCCGGCGGATTTCCGCCGCCCAGGTGGTGGCGTCGGTGATGCGCCATTCGCCGGTCAGCTGGGCCTGGGTCAGGGCATCCTCGCCGCGGGTCGCGCGGCTGTAGCGGCCGTAGATGTTGAAGGTCGGGCTGAACTGACCCAGCACCTCGAAACCGCGTTCCTCGACCTTCTGGCCGATGTCGTAGCGCGAAATCGAGTAGCCGGCATCGACCTGGCGCCACCAGGCGCCGGCCGACCAGTCCAGCTGGGTCCAGCCCAGTTCCTTGAAGTTGGCCCGCGCCTCGACCGAGCTGGCGCTGCCCTCGCGGGCGCCCAGGCCGGAGTTGATCTCGCTGAAGCTCAGGCCGCCGTTGTCGGAGTAGAAGATCGGCGCGCTGGTGGCTTCGGTCTTGCTGTGCTCGAGCTTGAGGTAGGTGCCGCGGCCGGCCTGCAGGGTCAGGTCGGCGCCCTTGAGGGTGTAATCCTCGCCGGCGCGGTTCTCGTCGATGTAGGTGCCGCCCAGGGCGAGGTGATCGCCGAACCAATGCTTGCCGCGGAAACCCGCGGTGACCGAGTCGGCGTCGAAGCCGTTGGGCACGAATTCGTAGTCGACCAGCAGCACCTGGCTGTAGCCGTCTAGGGGCGCGTCGCGGGTCAGGGTCGGGATGTTCTCGCGGGTCACCTGGGCCAGCGGACGGGTCAGCAGCAGGCGGCCCTGCATCTCGTCGATCTCGTAGTCGGCGCCGCGGATCAGGTCGATGCGGTTCTCGACCCGGCCGGTGGTGGCGTCGCGCACTTCCAGCACGACCTTGTCCGACCCCGGCAGCACGTCGGTGTGCTTGAGGTAGTACAGGCTGCCGCCGGTGCCGAGGAATTCGCTATGGCCGGGCGCGGTCTGCGCTTCCGAGCCGAACAGGCGCAGTTCGCTGCCGGGCTCGCCGAGCGCGGTGCTGCGGCGGCTGCGCCAGTTCAGCGCGGCGCCGTACAGCGAACGGCTGTACTGGCCGTACTCGGTGCCGGTGATGCCGGTGTCGTAGTTGCCCCACAGCGCCTGGCTCTTGTCCCAGTCGACCCGGACGTACAGCCGGCCCATGGTGTCGACGTCGCGATACGTCGTCGAATCGTCGCCGTAGACCGGGTAGTACAGATCCGGGTCGAGGCGGCGGAAGATGTTCTGCGGGTCGGCCTTCCAGAAGCCGTTGAACAGCTGCTCGACCTCGCGCTCGCGGGTGTCGGCCTGGGCGGTGACCAGGTACTTGCCCTTGATCTTGCCCTTCAGATAGAAGGCCAGGCGGCCGTCGACCACCAGGTCCTTGTCGAAATGCTCGTCGCCGGCCAGCGGCTCGATCGAGCCGGAGGTGCTGCCCTTGGAGGCGGTCAGGTCGGCGATCGCGACCGCGAACATGTAGCGGCCGCTGACGTCGAGGTCGAGCGTGTGCTTGATCTCGCCGCCCTCGCCCTTCATCACCAAGTCGTACTGATGGCGGCCGACCGGCTCCAGGTACTCGGCGACCAGCTTGCGTTCCAGGTCGACCGGGAAGCTGCGGCCGTTGATGGTGACCGCGTAGTTCTCGGGGATATTGCGGCCCTGGATGCGGATGCGCGAACCGTAGATGCCGATGTTCTGCTGGCGCAGGGTGCTGCTGCCGAAAGTCGATTCGGTCAGGCTGCGGCGCTGCGCCTCTTCGATGCCCAGCGAGGTGCCGTCCTTGCGCTCCATCGCGTTGCGCAGGGTCTGCAGGCCGCGTTCGGCCTCTTCCGGACGCACCAGTTGCATGCGCTGCGGGAAGGTTTCGTCGACGCTGCCGTCGGCGCCGTAGGCGCGCACCAGGTACAGCAGCTCGTCGCCGGCGCGGGCGGCGTAGCCGGCCGGCAGGCTGCCGTCCCATTCGACGTCGCTGACCGCGCCCACCGGCAGTTCGACCTTGGCCAGCGGATCGACCAGATCGGTGTCGGTGGCGCGGTAGATCAGCACTTCGGCGCGCTGGATGAACGACGAGTAGTTGTTGTAGGCGTAGAAGCGCACCGGCTTAAGAATCCGGGTGCCGTCGAACGAGACCAGGCTGGTCGCGCTGATGTTCATCTCCGGCCGGCCGAGGGTGGGATCTTCGGTCGCCCAGATCACCCCGCCGTTGGGCAGGCTGACCGACCACTTGCCGATCGCCACCGCCTTGCCCGGCTGCTCCATCGCCACCGAGACCCGGCGGTCGGGCTGCAGCGCCTCGGACGAGGACTGCTTGCCCGTGCCTTCGGTCACCGGCTTGCTGTAGCTGCGCGTGCGCAGCTTGAACAGCAGGCCGTCCTCGCCGCTGCATCCGTCTTCGGTGCACTTTCCGGCATCGACGT
The DNA here is from genome assembly GCF_019733395.1 of Lysobacter sp. BMK333-48F3. Classification (NCBI taxonomy): domain Bacteria; kingdom Pseudomonadati; phylum Pseudomonadota; class Gammaproteobacteria; order Lysobacterales; family Lysobacteraceae; genus Lysobacter; species Lysobacter sp. BMK333-48F3. The sequence goes on from NZ_JAIHOO010000001.1 coordinate 712,821, forward strand.
AGCCGGCCTCGGCCTTGGCTTGCGTGTGTCCGGAGTCCTGTGCGGCTGCGAGCGGAGCTGCGCCCGCGAGCAGGCCGATCAGGGTGTAGTCCAGCAGCTTCATCTTCATGTTCGTCTTCATGATCCAGCCCCCTCAGTTCCGCTTCGCGCCGACAGGAGCTGTCGGATCGTTACTGGACTCGACCCGCACCTTGGCGCGAACCTCGGGGCTGAGCCGCTGAGCCAATGCCTCGTAGACCGCCTTGGCGCGTCGCATGCCGAGCGCGGTGTTGTACTCGTAGGACGCACGCACGTCGGTGTGGCCGACGATGGCGATGACGCCGCCCTGCATGCTTTCCAGGGCCTTGGCGACCTTGTCCAGCAGCGGTTCGAACTGCGGCTTGATGGTCGACTGGTCGGTGTCGAACAACACCGTGCCGAGCAATGCGCCGCCCTCGCCCAGGCCGACGATCAGCGAATCCGGATCGTCGGCGTTGCCGCGCACGCTGACCTTCAGCGCTTGCGCCACGTCGGCCGGCAGTTGCTTGACCAACGCGTCCTTGACCGCGCTGGCGCGGTCGAAGGCCAGCGACTGCGTATCGCCGTTGGCGACGATCACCACTTCGCCGCCGCGGTGGCGCTTGACCTGCTCGGCCATCTTCTCGACCGCCGGCAGGTACTGCGTCCGCACTTCGGCGCTGCCCGGGGTGAAGAAGACTTCGCCCAGTTCCATCTCGACCTGCTCCTGGCCGCCTTCGATCAGTCCGGCCGGCAGCTTGACGCCCCAGTCGAAGCGGACCGGCAGGCCCGGAGTGACGCGACGGACCAGCGGGTTGTCGGTGGTGAACACGCTGCCCGGCGGCAGGGTCGAGGGATCGACCTTGAGGATGAAGTTGCGACCGCGCTCCAGGGTGCCGACATCGACGCCCTCGAGGTGGTAACGGCCGAACTGGTCGGTTTCCATCAACAAGCCTTCCACCGAGGCGATGCGCACGCCCGGGATGCCGCGTTCGTCCACGCCGGCATTGCTGACGACGTAGTCGACCACGTAACCGCCCTCGCCCTGGCTGACCCGACGTTCGACCGTCGGCGCCGCGCCGGTGAGGTTCTTGGCCGCATCGCCGCTGCGCTCGATCCGGGTGGTTCCGGCCGCATCCATCCGCACGGTCACGCCCTGCTTGGTGGTCAGCTTGAACTCGTCGTTGAAGCTCAACGCGTTCAGGCGCTGACGGATCACCACGCTGTGGGCCGAGACCGGATCGGCGTCGGACTGCCGACCGGCGATGCTGCCCAGGGCGATGCCATGCAGCATCGGCGAGCTCGCATCCGGCTCGGGCTTGGGACCGGCGCCGCGATCGACCGTGGTCGAATTCGCCACGTAGGCCTCGGCCGCGAAGCCGCCCTGGATCCGCACGTCGTCCATCGCCGCGCTGTCCTGCCAGCCGTCGCCGTCGCGATCGTCGAACACCGTGCCCACGATCAGCGACTCGTCGAGCAGCGGATCGGCGATCAGCTGGACCTCGGCGGTGGCGACGTTCGAGACCACCTTGCCGTTGTCGCGCATCAACGCATGGTTGGCGTGGATGCCCGGCCGCACGCCGGCGCCGACCCGCAGCAGGTAGGCGAACGTCGCCCGCTCGCCGGCGGCGATGTCGACCTGGTCGACCTGGATCGGATAGGTACCGACCAGGCGGCCCGCGCCGTCGCGATCGGCCACGCTCAGCGAACCATCGACGAAGCTGAAGCCGGCCGGCGGCGTATCGACCAGGGTCGCGTCGATCGCGTCGACGGTGCCGGTGTTCTCGACCGTGACCGTGTAGCGGACCAGGTCGCCGATCTTCACGTCGCGCGGCGAAGCCTGCTTGATCACCCGCAGGGTCGGCGGCGGCGCCACCGTGGTGCTGGTGGTGCAGCTGCCCTGGCAAGTCGGGTTGTCCGTGCCGGTGCCGACGACGGTGTTGTTCACCGTCTCAGCCGCCTGCGCGTTGACCCGCGCGGTGTAGGTCACCGTGTAGTTGCCCGGCACCGTGCCCGCCGGCAGCGTGCACACCAGCGGGTTGGCCGCGTTGCAGGTGTAGCCGGCCGAGCCGGTCACCGCGACGAAGTCCAGGCCCGTGCCCAGGGTGTCGGTCAGGGTCAGGGCATTGCGCGTCGGCGCGTTGCCCACGGTGGTGGTCAGCGTGTAGGTGATCGTGTCGCCTTCCGCCACCGGACCCTGGGTGCTAGCGGTCTTGTTGTAGGTCACCACCGGCGGCGCGACTTCGGTCACCGTGGCGCAACCGGCGGTCGAGCAGCTCGGCGCGTCGGTACCGGTACCGACCACCGCATTGTTGACCGTGCCGCCCGCCTGGCCGTTGACCCGCGCGGTGTAGCTCATGGCGTAGCTGCCCGGCACCGTACCGGCCGGCAGCGTGCACACCAGCGGATTGGCCGCATTACAGGTGAACGGACCGGCGTTGGTCACGGCGACGAAGTCCAGACCCGAACCCATGGTGTCGGTCAACGTGGTCACGTCGGTGGTCTGCGCGTTGCTGATCGTCACCGTCAAGGTGTAGGTCAGGGTGTCGCCGACCACGACCGGACCGGTGGTGCTCACCGTCTTCTCGTAGGTCACCGCGGGCGTGGCCACCGGGGTGGTGGTGCCGCAGTTGCTGGTGCAGCCCGGGTTGTCCGTGCCGCTGCCGACCACCGCGTTGGTGACCGAGCCGCTGGCCTGGTTGTTGACCGTCGCGGTGTAGCTGACCGAGTAAGTGCCCGGGACCGTACCGGCCGGCAGCGTGCACACCAGCGGGTTGGCGCTGTTGCAGCTGTACTGACCGGCGCTGGTCACCGCGCCGAAGGTCAGGCCGGTGCCGAGGGTGTCGGTCAGGGTGACGGCATCCAAGGTCTTGCCGCCGCTAACCGTCGTCGTCAGCGTGTAGGTGATCGTGTCGCCCACCACCACCGGGCCAGCGGTACTGGCCGTCTTGACATAGCTCACCGAGGCAGGAATCACCGGCGTGGTCACCGTCGTGGTGCAGGCCGGGTCGGTGCTGCCCGCCGGGCAGGCCGGGCTGGTCGACGTCGCGGTGTTGCTGATGCTGCCCGCGGTCACGTCGGCCGCCGTCACCACGTAGGTGCCGGTCAGCACGCAGGTCGCCCCCGGCGCCACCGTGGCGCAGGTGATCGTGCTCGGGGTGATCTTGCTGTCGTTCACCACCACGTTGGTCAGGTTGCCGCTGGCGCTGGTGTTGGTCACGGTGACCGTGTAGGTCAGCGTGTCGCCCAGGCTCACCGTGCCCGAACCGTCTTCGTCGGCATTGCCGGTCAGCGCCTTGGCCAGGGTCTGGCTCAGCGCCGTCACCGGCGTGGTCACCGTCGTGGTGCAGGCCGGATCGGTGCTGCCCGCCGGGCAGGACCGCTCCGGCCTGCACCACGACGGTGACCACGCCGGTGACGGCGCTGAGCCAGACCCTGGCGAAGGCGCTGACCGGCAACGCCGACGAAGACGGTTCGGGCACGGTGAGCCTGGGCGACACGCTGACCTACACGGTCACCGTGACCAACACCAGCGCCAGCGGCAACCTGACCAACGTGGTGGTGAACGACAGCAAGATCACCCCGAGCACGATCACCTGCGCCACGGTGGCGCCGGGGGCGACCTGCGTGCTGACCGGCACCTACGTGGTGACGGCGGCCGACGTGACCGCGGGCAGCATCAGCAACACCGCGACGTCGACCAGCCCGGCCTGCCCGGCGGGCAGCACCGATCCGGCCTGCACCACGACGGTGACCACGCCGGTGACGGCGCTGAGCCAGACCCTGGCCAAGGCGCTGACCGGCAATGCCGACGAAGACGGTTCGGGCACGGTGTCGCTGGGCGACACCGTGCCCGAACCGTCTTCGTCGGCATTGCCGGTCAGCGCCTTGGCCAGGGTCTGGCTCAGCGCCGTCACCGGCGTGGTCACCGTCGTGGTGCAGGCCGGGTCGGTGCTGCCCACCGGGCAGATCGCGCTCGTCGACGTCGCGGTGTTGACGACATTGCCCGCAGTCACGTCGGCTGCGGTCACCGTATAGGTACCGACCAAGGTGCAGGTGCCGCCCGGCGCGACGCTCGCGCACGGCGTCGTGCCGCCGGTCGGAGTGATCTTGCTGTCGCTCACCACCACGTTGTTCAAATTCGTGGTCGTGCTGGTGTTGGTCAAGACGGTGACCGTGTAGGTCACAACGACAGTGGTGGCACGGCGACGATCAACGACTTCCCGCTGACCGCGACCGGTCCGACCACGATCACCGGCGTCAGCGGCACGGCGGCGGTGACCAATGCGCCGGTCAGTGCCGGCGTCTACACCCTGACCGAAGCGTCGGTGGCCGGCTACACCGCCGGTAGCTGGAGCTGCACCGCGGGCACCTTGTCGGGCAACAGCCTGACCCTGGCCAACGGCGTCAGCGCGACTTGTACGATCGTCAACGACGACCAGGCGGCGACGCTGACCCTGGTCAAGACGGTGACCAACGACAACGGCGGCACGGCGACGATCAGCGACTTCCCGCTGACCGCGACCGGCCCGACCACGATCACCGGCGTCAGCGGGACGGCGCTGATCGTCGCCGTGCCGCCGTTGTCGTTGGTCACCGTCTTGACCAGGGTCAGCGTCGCCGCCTGGTCGTCGTTGACGATCGTACAAGTCGCGCTGACGCCGTTGGCCAGGGTCAGGCTGTTGCCCGACAAGGTGCCCGCGGTGCAGCTCCAGCTACCGGCGGTGTAGCCGGCCACCGACGCTTCGGTCAGGGTGTAGACGCCGGCACTGACCGGCGCATTGGTCACCGCCGCCGTGCCGCTGACGCCGGTGATCGTGGTCGGGCCGGTCGCGGTCAGCGGGAAGTCGCTGATCGTCGCCGTGCCGCCGTTGTCGTTGGTCACCGTCTTGACCAGGGTCAGCGTCGCCGCCTGGTCGTCGTTGACGATCGTACAAGTCGCGCTGACGCCGTTGGCCAGGGTCAGGCTGTTGCCCGACAGGGTGCCCGCGGTGCAGCTCCAGCTGCCGGCGGTGTAACCGGCCACGCTGGCTTCGGTCAGGGTGTAGACGCCGGCACTGACCGGCGCATTGGTCACCGCCGCCGTGCCGCTGACGCCGGTGATCGTGGTCGGGCCGGTCGCGGTCAGCGGGAAGTCGCTGATCGTCGCGGTGCCGCCGTTGTCGTTGGTGACCGTCTTGACCAAGGTCAGCATCGGCCTGATCGAGTCGCTGTCGGTCGCGCTATTGCACGGCGGATTGGCGACATTGCAGGTCGGGTCGGTCACGCCGGTCGGCGTCTGCACCGTCGCGGTATTGGAGGCCGTCTGCGCCGCCACGGGTCCGGAGGAGAACAGCAGGGTCGCGACGACCGCTGCCGGCATGATCAGGCGACGGCTCACCGCTGTCGCGAGGGCTTGGAATTTGGCGATCACGCTGTCTACTCCCCGGTTGTCGCCGCGCCCCGAGCTCTGGGACAGGCGACGTGTCACTCAACTGATTCAGAAGGATCCGAAACCGCTCCCCACTCCCCTGCCCGTGCCGGAGGCCGCTCGCGGAGTACCCGCTGCGTCGTTCGGCCCGGTCTGTCGTCCTGCAGCTGCCTGAACAGGCAAATCCGACAAATCGGGAACAAAGGCCGTGGCCATGCAGGCTGCGAACGCAAAAACCGTGCCACCGTTCTCATTTCGGAAAACTGGTGATACCGATATCAGTCTTCCTGACGGCAACTGCCCCAAAGTGTCAGTTCCGTCACAATTCTGGCCAATTTGAGACTCATGTCTCAATTTTGGCCGACCCGTCTCACTGCCGCCCATACGCGAGCGCCGCCCCCTCTCGGGGACGGCCGGCTGCGTGAACGAAGAAATCAGGAACGGGCACTCAGATTCGCCACGAGCCATACCCCTCCCCCCGGGACCCGTATCGCGTTCTTTCCTTGATAGACAGCACGCTCCGCACGGGAAGCGCCTTCGGCTTTCCGAATCGGGCCCGGTCGGACGGGCACGGAGCGATTCGAGCGCTGGTGAGGCCTTTCAGCCTCAAAAATACGATGGAGCGCTCACTTTCCGTGCAACGATCCGCCTCCTGAAGGCCGATTGCCATTGCCGATGAAAAACAGCCTGCGCGCAATGCCGATGTAAAAGGCGACCGCTCGTCGCCTGAATGTCGACTACGTCACTTAACTCAATGAACGGCGAGACAACCTGAAGAATTCATCATTCCAACTGGGGCTCGCCCGCCGCCTGGCCGCTGTTGAGCCTTGATTTCGTTGAGAACTCGCGCCCGAACGTCGGTCCGGACGCCTCCCTTCCCCCTCGCTCGACGGGCGAGGTGCCGGCCGCGGCGCCCCCCGACGGCCCGGCTCGGACACAAAAAAAAGGCGGCCCGAAGGCCGCCCTCGCACACAACGCAGGAAAACCTGCCCCCAAGGGCAGCGGGGTCAGCCGCCGCTCTTGCTGGCGCCGCCGCCGTTGGACTGGACCTTGGCGACGTAAGACTTGTATTCGTCCGGGGTCAGCGAGCCGTTGGCGTCGGCATCGGCCTGGTCGAAGACCTGGCCCAGCGCCGGTACGGCCGAAGCCTCGCTCTTGCTCAGGTTGCCGTCCTTGTCGCCGTCCACATCGGACCAGCTCTTCTTCTGCGGCGCGGCGGCCGGCTGAGCGGCAGCGGCCGTCTCGCTCTGGGCCCCGGTCGCCGGGGACGCCGCATCGCTCGCGGTCGGTGCGGTCTGGGCCATGGCCAGCGGCGCGGACAGCGAAGCGACCACGGCCAGCGCAGCGAGCAGCGACTTGCGGGAATGAAGGGTCATGGAAGTCTCCTTATTGAAAGGGATACGACAAAGGAATGCATTTGAGGGGATGCGGATCGCGCGGCCCTCGGCCGGTGGCGTGGTGTCCGCCGTGGGCGCCTGCCGCACGGGGCCCACCTTGCCGCGACGGTTCTGAACCGATCGGGCGCCGTAACCGTTAAAGCTACGTTGGCTTAACCACAGCCCCGGCGAATGACGTTAGGCCGGCGCGGCTTGTGCCGCGTTGCGGCCGTCAAACCGTGATCTGCGCGCGGCTTTGCCGCATTCGCGGCGTGCGCCGGCGGCTGAACGCAACACAACCTTTACGAACTCGGGCATTCACGCCTGCGCGGCGAGGAACCGCACCTCATGCCGCGCGCACTCGGGCGCGGCCGCCGCCATGCAGTCCAGCGCCTCGCGTTCCAGCGCCGCACGCACCTCGCTCGGCAGGCGCGATGCGAACGGCGCGATCGTCGCCGTCGCCGAATCGCCGCTGCGCTGCAGCTTCCAGGTGCCGGCGACGAAGCCGTCGACCAGAAAGGTCGCCGCGACCAGGCCGTTGCGGGTGAAGATCGCGCCGCGCCGCTGCGCATCGAAGATCCGCGCGCGTTCGGCATGCGCGAGCAGGACGTTGTCGAACTCCGGCAGCAGCCGCGGCGGCGCCGGCAGGGACGGATCCGGACGCGGCGCCTCGGGCAGATCGAACAGCTCGATGCCGGCCTCGTCGCGCCCGCTCCACAGCCGCGGGCGCAGCCGCTCCAGCCGCTCGCGAGTCCCATTCAGGCCGGACCAGACCGCGGCGTCGCGGGCGCTGGCCGGGCCGAAGGCGCCCAGGTAGCGCAGCAACAGGGCATCGGTCGCCTCGTCGCCGCCGTCTTCGTCGATGACCGTGCCGAGCCAGTCCGAGGCCAGGGCGAAACGCGCCGGCGCATGCTCGTCCCAGATTCCCGCCGGCGGTACGTGCACCACCGGCTCGGCGCCGCGCACCAGCAAGGCGAGTTCGCCGGTGTCGTGCCCGGGCCAGCGCGCACGCAGCGCCTCGCCCAGCGCTTTCGCGCTCAACGCGGTGCCGCGCAAGGCGGCGCGCCCGGCCTCGCGCACGCTGGCCAGTTCGAGCCCATTCAGCGCGCGCGCATGGCCGCTTTGCAAAGACAGACGCTGCAGCATCGGCTGCAGCGCCGGGCGCAGCGCGCGGTAGTCGGCGACGCTGACCAGGTGCAAGGTGCCGCGCATCATCGTCGCGCGCACCACGCGCCGCGCCTGCATGGCTTCGCTCAATTGTTCCAGGCGGAACTCGCGCAACCGCGTCCACAGCCCCAGATACGGCGGATTGGGCGCCTGCGCCTGCAAGCCGACCAGGCGCTCGATCATCGCCAGCGGCGATTCGTCGCTGCGCTCGATCAGGCTTTGCCGGGCCAGCAGGGCACGATTGAGCGCGCGTGCATCCAGGCACTGCGCGTCGCGGGACCGGCTTGCGGCACCGGCGCGGCCGCCACGCGTACTCGACGCCATCGGCTCAGCGCCCGCGCGGGCGGCGCCGCGACCGCGTTTCGCGAGCCCCGAGCGAGGCCGTCATGCTTCGTCCTCGGCGTGGACCGTCACCTGCGGTTCGCCGTCCTCGTCCAGATACGCATCGACCACGATCGGCCGGCAGCAGACCTGGCAGTCCTCGATGTAACGCTGGTCGCCGGCCGAGTCGTCGATCAGCAGCACGATCGCTTCGCCGCAGTAGGGGCATTGGACTTCGACGCCGGGCAACATGGCGGATCTCCTGCGGACGGGTCGCGACGGAACGCGGCGAAAGCATGCGACGACCGCCGCGCAGCGTCCAGTGACGAAGCTCACCCGGCCGCGGGCTCCGCCACCGTTCGTCGCCTGCCGCGCCTCGCTCACCCCGCGCTAACCGAGCGCGGCGGATGCTCATGACAGTACGGCCCGGACCGGCATCGGCCGTCGTGCCGGTTCCGGGCGAACCGCGTCCGCCGCGACGCGACGACGGCGCAGCGACTCGTGTCCGGAGACCGACATGAAGACCCGCCACGTGTTCAGCACGCCCGACCTGGCCACCGCGCAGGCGACGATGGACGCCGCGCGCCAAGCCGGCGTGGACGACAACGACATCCTGCTGATCGCCCGTTCCGACATCGAGCTCGAATCGATTCCGAACGAGCGCAAGGAAGCCGACACCGACCTGATGCCCGCGGCGCTGCGCGGCGCCGGCTACGGCGGCGCGGCCGGCCTACTCGCCGGCCTGGTCGCGGTGGTGGTGACGCCGATCGGCCTGACCATCGCCGGCGCGGCGGCGGCGGCCGCCGCCGGCGCGATGGTCGGTTGCTGGGCCTCGGCGCTGATGGGCTCGGCCCTGCCCGACCCGATCCGGCGCAAGTTCGACGAGCAGATCCGCCAGGGCCGGATCCTGGTGGTCATCGACGGCGACCGCGAGCTGTTGACCCAGGCCGAAGCGAGCGTGCTCGCGCGCACCGCCGGCGCCGAGCTGTTGCCGTTCGACGCGCCCAAGGCCTTGGCCTGAGCCGCGCGCGCCTTGAGCCGTTCGCCTCGCGCCCCTCGCGCCGCGCCGCGGCGCGCACCGCCCTAACGTCCGCATAGCGCCGCGTCCGCATTGCGCGCGTGATCGCGTTTGCGTTTCCTCGCCGCGCCCGAGCCTGCGCCGCGAACTGCAGAACCGGTCGCAAGACCGGACCTTGTTCGATGTCAATCTCGGCCGGCTTTCCAACCCCGACCCGGCCATCGAACACGGAGATCCGCAATGAAACGCTCGATGCTCTCCACCGTCTGCTTCGCCGCGCTGTTCGGCGCCACCGCCGTCGCGGCGATCCATTCCGCCGCCGCATCCGCGCAGGAAGCCGGCGCCGACGCGGCCAAGGCGCCGCCGTTCACCGCCACCGAAGTCGCGCGTTTCAACGAACCCTGGGCGATGACCTTCCTGCCCGACGGCCGCCTGCTGGTTACCGAGAAGCGCGGCGTGCTGAAGCTGCAGACCATCGGCGGCAGCGCGATCACCGTCAGCGGAACGCCGGCGGTGGCCTACGGCGGCCAGGGCGGGCTCGGCGACGTGATCCTGCATCCGCAATACGCCACCAACAAGCTGATCTACATCAGCTACGCCGAGCGCGGCAGCACCACCGGCACCGCCGGCGCGACGGTGATGCGGGCCAAGCTGGGCTATGGCGCGACCGGTGCCTGGCTGACCGAAAAGCAGATCATCTGGCGCCAACCCAAGCTCAGCGGCAGCAACCACTACGGGCATCGCCTCGCCTTCGGCCCAGACCGCAAGCTGTGGATCACCTCCAGCGAGCGGCAGAAGTTCGACCCGGCGCAGGACCTGAACTCCCCGCTCGGCAAGGTCATCCGCCTCAACGACGACGGCAGCGTGCCGACCGACAACCCCTTCTACAGCCGCGGCGGCGTCGCGGCGACGGTGTGGTCCTACGGCCATCGCAACCTGCTCGGCATCGCCTTCGACTCGCAGAACCGGTTGTGGACCCACGAGATGGGCCCCCGCGGCGGCGACGAACTGAATCTGATCGAGCGCGGCAGCAACTACGGCTGGCCGCTGGTCTCGCAGGGCGATCATTACGACGGCACGCCGATCCCGCGCCACAGCACCCGCCCGGACCTCAACGCGCCGGAGAAGTGGTGGACGCCGGTGATCGCGCCGGCCGGCTTCGTGATCTACTCCGGCACCCGCTTCCCGGCCTGGAACGGCAGCGGCCTGATCGGCGGCCTGGCTTCGCAGGCGCTGATCCGAGTCACCTTCAGCGGCAGCGGCGCGGCCGAGGCCGAACGCTACGCGATGGGCAAGCGCATCCGCGAGGTCGAGCAAGGCCCGAACGGCGATGTCTGGCTGCTGGAAGACGGCACCGGGGCGCGGCTGCTGCGGCTTACGCCTTTGTAAGCAGGAGCGAGCGTATAGGAGTGAGAAGCGAGCGATTGCTTTCGCTCGCTGCTCGCTCCTCTCCGCTATTTCCTCGCTCTCACTGCGCCGCCCGCAGCGCCGGCTTGCCGGTGCCCAACGCCAACCGGTACAGCTGATGCAGCGCCTGCACCTTGGCGATGTAGTCCTGGGTTTCGCGGTACGGCGGCACGCCGCCGTAGCGCGACACGGTGCCGATGCCGGCGTTGTAGGCCGCCGCCGCCAAGGTCAGGTCGCCCTTGTAGCGGCGCATCAGGCTCTTGAGGTGGCGCGCGCCGGCGGCGATCGATTCGGCCGAGGAAAACGGATCGGTCACGCCGTATTCCTTGGCCGTTTCCGGCATCAGCTGCATCACGCCCTGGGCGCCCTTGCTCGACACCGCTTTGGCGTCGAAGCCGCTTTCGGCGTGGGCGATCGCGCGCAGCCAGGCGTCGTCGAGGCCGTTGGCCTGGGCGGCGGCGCGGAACTGGCCGGTGAACTTGTCGGTCTGCGGCTTGCCGACCTTGCCCAGGCCGGGATGGGCCGGTTCGCCCGGCGGCGTTTCGACGCTGAAGCCCATCACCCGCACCGAACCTGGCAGCTTGCGCGTGCTGTAGACGGTCTTGCCGTCCTGCTGGCGCTCGTACAGCGAGCCGTTGATGACGCCCATCTCGCCCCACAGGTTGGGCAGTTTGACCGCGTCGTCGGGAATCTCGCGCGGCTCGCAGCGCGAGCCCGGCTCCGGCGCCGTGGCCAGGCTGACAGTGCCGTCGCGCACGCAGCGGTACACGGTGCGCGCCTGCGCCGCGCCCGGCAGCGCCCAGGCCGCAACCGCCAGCACGGCGACCAGGACGGGAACGGCGGAGGCGGAACGGACGCTCATGGGGCGCGATTCTAGGCCGCGACGGCCGCCGCGCCAGCGCCGGTGGTCATGTCATGGGCGCGGCATTCACGATCGCGAAGACCGGGAGCTGAAAGCGTTCAGCCTCGCGGCCGCGGTCCAACCCCTTCATGCGACGGGGCGGCGCGGCGCACCGCCCCGTCGCCTCGCACTCAGGTGCCGGAACCGTCGCCGCTGGCCGGCGGCGGGGTCGTGGTCGCATCGGCCGGTGCGGCCTCGGCGGCCGGCGGCGTGCTCGATGCGGCCGGCGCGTCGGTGGTCTCGCCCTTGCTCGCGCAGGCGGTGAGGCCGAGCAGGCCGAACACGGCCAAGGCGTATAGCGGAGTGCGGGTATCGATCTTCATGGTGCGGTCTACCTCCGTTCGAAATCCTGGCTACGGCGCGAAGCGCCGTTCGGTGCGCGCCGTTGCGGTGCGCGTCTCGACACTGCCGTCGCCTGGATGAACCGCGCCGCCGCTGCGAATCGCATTGCGACGATTCCTTAACCCCCTACGCAGCGATCCGCGCTAGCCCCTGCGTCCGAACCGTGACCGCTTGCGCGTTCGACGGCGCCGCCGGCGCGCGGGCGCGCTGAACCCAACACAACGTTTACGAACCGACCCGGCGCCAGGCTCATGCCCCGCGGTTGGGCGCAGATGCCGCAGTGCGGATTGAAAGCCGCCGCCCGCAGGCTCTAAGGTGGGGCGGAACCGGCACGCCTGCGCTCCTTCGCAGCCTTGGCCGCATCCGCCACGAGCGAGGGGAACCATCGTTTGAGCCAGCCGACGCCGCACGCGCCCGATTCGTCCCTGCCCGCCGCCGACGCGGCCCCGATCCCGGACGACGGTCGCCCCGGCACCGTCCGCGCGGTCAGCCGCTGGCAGATCGTCGGCCTGTCGATCAACGACGTGATCGGCAGCGGCATCTATCTGTTGCCGGCCACCGCCGCCGCCCTGCTCGGCCCGGCCAGCCTGTGGGCGGTGCTGCTGGCCGGCTTCGCGGTGGCCTTGCTGGTGCTTTGCTACGCCCAGGCGGCGAGCTATTTCGACCAGCCCGGCGGCGGCTATCTGTATGCGCGCGAGGCCTTCGGCCCCTTCGCCGGCTTCGAGGTCGGCTGGATGCTGCTGGTCACCCGCATCTCCACCGCGGCCTCGCTCAGCAACGGCCTGGCCGAGGCGGTGGGGCTGTTCTGGCCGGCCGCGCGCGAAGGCGCGGCGCGGGTGTTCGTGGTCGCCGGCTCGCTCGGCCTGCTGGTGCTGATCAACGTGCTCGGCGTGCGCACCGCGGCCCGCGCCGGCGTCGCCCTGGCGATCGGCAAGCTGTTGCCGCTGCTGCTGTTCGTGGTGCTGGGCGCGTTCTATGTCGATCCCAGCCTGCTGCGCAGCGATGCGCCGATGCCGGTCGACCACCTCGGCGAAGCCGCCTTGCTGCTGCTGTTCGCCTACGCCGGTTTCGAGAACCTGCCGGCCGCCGCCGGCGAGTACCGCAACCCGCGCCGCGACGTGCCGTTCGCCTTGCTGACCATGATCGTGCTGGTCACCGTCATCTACTTCAGCGTGCAACTGGTCGCGCTCGGCACCCTGCCGGGCATCGCCCAGTCGACCAGCCCGCTGGCCGAGGCTTCGGCGCAGTTCGGCGGCACCGCCCTGGCCCTGGTGCTGACCGTGGGCGCGGCGATCTCGATCCTCGGCACCAACAGCAATACGGTGATGATGGGACCGCGCTATCTGCTGGCCCTGTCCCAGGACGGTTACGGCCCGCGCGCCCTGTCGGCGATCCACCCGCGCTTCCGCACGCCAGCGCGGGCGGTGCTGCTGCTCGGCGCGATCGCCCTGGTGCTGGCGCTGACCGGCTCGTTCAAGCAGCTGGCCCTGCTGTCGGTGGTGGCGCGGCTGTGCACCTACATCGGTACCGCGGTGTCGGTGCTGGTGCTGCAAAAGCGCCATCGCGGCCGCGAAGGCGCCCTGCACCTGCCCGGCGGCCCGCTGATTCCGCTGGCGGCGATCGTGCTGTCGCTGGGCCTGCTGGCCAGCGCCAGCACCCAGAACCTGATCGCCGCGGCGATCGCGCTGGCGATCGGCGCGGTGATCTACAAGTTCCGCCGCGCGCCGGCCGCCTGATCCGCGCCCGGGACGCGGCCGCGCGCGCAGCGCGGTCGCGTCTTCGCAGCCATAGGCGTCGTACCCGCGCCGGCGGCGCGCGCCCCCGCCCGAACGCACCGCCGGGCCGAAGCCGCCCCCTTGACCTCAACCAAAGCTGAGGTCTTAGCCTGCGCGGGTGTTCCTTCACCGAACTTCCGATGAACTCCGATATCCGATTGGCGCTGATCTACGGCAGCGTCCGCGAGGGCCGGTTCTGCGACGTGGTCGTCGACTGGGCGCAGCGCAGGATCCAGCGCCACGGCGGCTATACTGTCGAGCGCATCGACCCGCGCGACTGGCCGCTGGGCGGGCCCTCGCTGCGCGGCGACGAGGCGCGCCTGCAACAGTTGCGCCAGCGCCTGCACGCCGCCGATGCCTACCTCGTGGTCACGCCCGAGTACAACCACGGTTACCCGGCGCCGCTGAAGGCGCTGATCGACGCCTGCTACGAGCCCTGGCGGGCCAAGCCGGTGGCCTTCGTCAGCTACGGCGCCAGCTCCGGCGGGATGCGCGCGGTCGAGCAACTGCGCCAGGTCTACGGCGAACTGCATGCGGCCACCCTGCGCGACTGCGTGCACCTGATGCACGCGCGGCGCCTGTTCGGCGCCGATGGCGAACTGCGCGAACCGCAGGCCGTGCACGAGGCCATGGGCGTGCTGCTGGCGCGGCTGGGCTGGTGGGCGCGGGCCTTGCGCGATGCGCGCACCGCCCTGCCCTACGAGGCGGCCGCGTGAAATTTCCGGCGGGCCGGTGGCTCAGCGCGGCGCCGGCGCGCCGTCCGGCAAGGCCATCGACTGCAGCTGCAGGTCGTACAGCACGGCGGCGTCCTCGGGCTGCCATTCGCGGCCCTCGTGGCCGCGATAGCGCCGATGGAACGCGGCCAGCGCGGCCGCGGGGTCGCTGAGGTCGTAACCGATCAGGCGCAGCGCCGCCCACGGGTCGAAGCCGGGCGGCGGCTCGGCGCGCGGTTCGCGCGGCCACAGGCCGTAACCGGCCTGGGCCAACTGCGGCCAGGGAAACAGCACGCTCGGGTCGCTCTTGCGCCCGGGCGCGAGGTCGCCATGGGCGACGAGAGCGTGGCGCGGGATGCCCAGCCGCGAGGTGAGATCGGCGAGCAGGCGCAGCAGGCTCTGGATCTGCGCCGGCGCGAACGGCTCGCTGCCGTCGTTGTCGAGCTCGATCCCGATAGAGGCCGAGTTCAGATCGGTCAGTTCGCCCCAGCGCCCGGCCCCGGCGTGCCAGGCGCGCGCCTCGTCGGCGACCAGCTGGTAGATGCGGCCGTCCTCGCCGATCAGATAGTGCGCGCTGACCGGCCCCTGCGAGTTGCGCGTCTGCAAGGTGCGCAAGGCGCGCTCGGCGCTCTCCATCTGGGTGTGGTGCAGCACGATCAGCTGCGCCTTGCGCGCATTGTGGTTGGGCGAACCCTGCCATTGCGCCAGCGGATTGCGCGCCGGCTGCACGCTGGCGCAGCCGACGGCGAGCGATGCCGCCAGCAATACGCCGACGCCGCGCCGGGAAAATGCCGTTCCGATCATGCGAGCGATACCCTTACCGCGAACTGCAGCGACGATGGCACGAACGCGCCATCGCGGCAATTCGGTCCGGCCGCAGACGCGTGCGTGCCGGCGCCGGAGGACTTACCGACAGCCTTCCGGACCGCAAGGCGAGGCGGAGCGCCCCTGCAGCATCTGGTCGGCGTTGTTCTTGTTGGCCTCTTTCTCCGCGCGCCGCTGCGCCACCGTCTTGCACACCCGTTCGACCCGGTTGCTGCCGGTGGTGCGGATGCGCTCGCACACCAGGCGATCGTCGTCCTGCTTGCCGGCGTATTCGATCCAGGCCATGTTCAAGCGCGCCTGATCCTGTTCCTCGCCGCTCAGCTGCTCGTAGCTGCGGCCGTCCAACAGCTTCAGCAACTGGTCCTGGCGCTCGCGCACTTCCTGGCGGGTGGCGATATCGAGCTTGCCGTAAGCGCCGCGCTTGGCTTCGATATCGGCGCGGATCTGCTGCTGTTGCGTGATCACCGCCTGGGCGTCGAACGGCGTGCGTTCGGGCGCGGCAACGGCGCCGGTGCAGGCCGCGGCCAGAATCAGGGTCAGTACGAATTTGCGCATGGTTCCTTTGCCTCGTCTGTAGCGGCGCGAATGCCGCGACCGGGTCCGTCGCCGCAGCGACCCCGGCGTGTCCGTGGTTGGTGGCGCCACCGTCCCTCGGTGGCGCTTCGATCCTAACCGCGACTAGCGACACACTCCATAGGGTCTAGCGCCACGATCGGCAAAGTCATGCCTGGCCACGATTCGGCCGGGGCGGAACGCTCCGCCCCGGCCGCCGTACTCAGGGCCGCAACCAGTTGTTCGATACCGCCAGCATCGACAACAGGCGCACGCTGTCGCCGTAGTAGTCGCCGGCGCCGCTGGTGGCCATGTGGTTCCACAACCGGTCCAGCCAGGCTTGTCCGTCCGGATCCACGGTTGCGGCGACCGCGAACGGCGCGGTGAAGAACATGCTGTTGTAGTTCTCCACCACCGAACCGTCGAGCTTGTAGCCGCTGCGCACCCGCAGCGGATCGTTGCCGGTCTTGGCGCGAATCCACTGGCTGAGCTTGCGCGCTGCGGCGCGCGAGCGCGCATCGCCGCTGGCGGCGGCGTCGATGCCGATCCGCCACGGCACCCGGCCGGCGTTCCAGGAGTAATAGCCGTCGTAATCGCCTTCGAGGAACCCCGCCGGCGCCGGCCGCGCGCGGGTGTGGGTATCGACGACGAAGTCCGGCACCAGGCCGGTGCTGGCGGCGTAACGGCTTTGCATATCGGCCAGCGCGGCCTGGTGCGCGTCGAGCACGCCGGTCCAGTAGCTGTCGCCCAGGCGCGAGGCGAAGGCGCGGAAGTGGCCCATCATCCAGTCCGAGCTGCGGCTGCCGTTGTAGCGGACGGGCGATCCGGAATCGACCCAGTCGCCCAGGTGGGTGAGCTTGGTGGTCGGGTGGATGTTGCTGCGCCGGATCGCCGCGATCGTCCGCTTCGCCTCGGCCAGGTAATTGACCGTGCCGGCCGAGCCCCACTGGCGGTCGGCCAGCAACAGGGCATAGGCGATGTCCAGATCGCCGTCGGTGGCCGAGGCGGTGCCGCCGACGTTGCGGCAGGAAGCATCCTGCGCCCAGGCGGTCAGGTCCGGATCGATCTCGCTGCGATGATTGCGGTTGTAGCGGTGCAGGCCGTCGAACAAGGTCTGCGCCTCGGCGTCGCTGCCGGCCATCATCGCCGTGATCAACATGCCGTAGCCCTGGCCTTCGGAGACCACGTAGGCATCGTCGGTGTTCGCCACCACCCGGTACTCGCCGCTCTTGCAACCCGGCTTGAGGTGGCGCTGCTTCCAGGTGCGGTAGAACGACGCGGTGGACTGGTCGGCGGCGGCACGGCCGACGCTGGGGCTCAAGGTGCCGGCGACATAAGGCTGGCGATGGCTGCCGAACGGGAAGTTCGGCGCGGCCGCGGCATTGCCGGCGAACAAGGCGGCCGACAGCGCCAAGGCAAGGCCGTACAGGCCACGGCGCAACGGCGCGCGCGGGATGGATCGCGATAAGACGGGCATGGCGAGTTCTCCGAAGTGGACGGGGAGGCGAACCGCCGCACGCAACGCTCCACGCGCGACCGCACAAGACGGACGCGCGAACACTCGCGGATTCGGAAAGCGGGCGGCGACGGCGTCCGCTCGCTGACGCGGCGGACGCGAGCGCAGGCTAGCGCGCCTGTATTACGGCCACCGTGACCGCCCGTGTGAAGCCGGCTTGCCCGGCGCCACAGATCGACCTTGGTCTAGGGGGCCGGGAATGGGGAATCGGGAATCGCAAAGCAGCACATCAAGACCCGCTTCTAGCTCCTAGCTCCTAGCTTTTAGCTTTTAGCTTTTAGCTTTTTACTATTCCCTATTCCCGATTCCCGTCTTCATTCCCGCCTTCGGACCTCACTCCTTACGCACCGCATGACCGCCGAACTCATTGCGCATCGCCGCCAGCAGCTTGTCGGCGAACGAGTCTTTCTCGCGCGAGCGCAGCCGCTCCATCAGCGAGGCGGTGATCACCGGCGCGGACACGTCCAGGTCTATGGCTTCAGCCACGGTCCAGCGGCCTTCGCCGGAGTCCTCGACATAGGGCGCGATGCCGTCCAGGTGCGGGTTCTTGGCCAAGGCGTCGGCGCTGAGGTCGAGCAGCCAGGAGCGGACCACGCTGCCGTGGCGCCAGATCTGCGCGATCTGCTCCAGGTCCAGGCCGAATTCGGCCTTGCGGCCGAGGATGGCGAAGCCTTCGGCATAGGCCTGCATCAGGCCGTATTCGATGCCGTTGTGGACCATCTTGGTGTAGTGGCCGGCGCCGCTCGGGCCGACCCGGCCCCAGCCGCGTTCGGGCGCCGGCGCCAGGGTCTCGAAGATCGGCCGCAAGCGCTCCACCGCCGCCGCTTCGCCGCCGATCATCAGGCTATAGCCTTCCTTCAACCCCCAGATGCCGCCGCTGGTGCCCGAGTCGACATAGTGCAGGCCGTGCTCGGCCAGCCGCGCGGCGCGGCGCTGGGTGTCCTTGTAATTGGAATTGCCGCCGTCGACGACGGTGTCGCCCGGCGCCAGCAGCGGCAGCAGGGCGTCCAGGGTCGCATCCACCGGCGCACCGGCCGGCACCATCAGCCAGACCGCGCGCGGCGCCGGCAGGGCCGCGATCAACTCGGCCAGCGAGCCCGCCGCCTCGATGCCGCGCGCGGCGGCCTGTTCGCGAGCCGCCGCGCCGGGGTCGAAACCCACCAGCCGATGCCCGCCGCGCACCAGGCGCTCGGCCATGTTGGCGCCCATGCGACCCAGACCGACCATACCCAGTTCCATGCCGTCTCCTTCGTTGCCTTGGTTGCGCAGCGGCGTCGCCGTTGCGGGTGCGCGGCCATTGTCGTGGCGCGCGCGGTAATTCGCCGTGATCGTCCGCCACATGAGCGCGGCGCCGGCCCGCTTCAACCGCAGCGACTGCAACGCTGCGATCCAGCCCGGCCGTTGCGGCATCCCGACGTGGCCGGCAGTGCCGACGGCCGCAAAGAAAAATAAAAAAACTTCCACGCCGTTGTCGATCCGTGCAGCCTGGGTTCGTCGCCTAGGCAAGAGCGGCGATCGGGCCGCACTGACAACCCAACCTCACCGGAGTACACCCATGCGCTTCATGCTGCTGATGATTCCCCAAGGCTACGAAACCGCCGCCGCCGACGCCCAGCCCAGCGTCGAGCAGGTCGAAGCGATGACCGCCTACAACAACGCCCTGATCGAGGCCGGCGTGCTGCTCGGCGGCGAGGGCCTGCACCCGCCGGCGACCGGCGCCCGGGTCAGCTTCGCCGGCGGCAAGCCGAAAGTGGTCGACGGCCCGTTCCCGGAAGCCAAGGAAATCCTCGGCGGCTACTGGATGATCGACGTCGCCTCGCGCGAGGAGGCGATCGAGTGGGCCAAGCGCTGCCCCGGCTCGCCGAACGAGATCATCGAGGTGCGCAGGGTGCAGGAGTTCGAGGATTTCGCCCCGGAACTGCAGGCCGCCGCAGGCGTCGAAGCCCAGCGCAGTTGAAACCAGGCGGGCTTGCGCGAGTTCGGCCGGGCGAGGCGGCTCAGGCCACCTCGCGTCCGGCGCCGGCCTGCCACACCGCGTACCAGTCCTCGGCGCTCAGGCGGATCGACAGGGACGCCGCCGCCTCGCGCAGGCCCTCGATGCGGCCGCTGCCGGCGATCGGCCACGGCCGCGACGGATGCCGCAGCAGCCAGGCATAGGCCAGGGTCGCCGCACTGGCGTCGCCGTAACGCGGCGCCAACTCGGCCAGCGCCGCGCGCACCCGTTCGGCGCGCTCGTCGCCGCCGCCGAACAAACGTCCGCCGGCCAGCGGCGACCAGATCATCGGCCGCAGGCCCAGGGCCTGGCATTGGTCCAAGGTACCGTCGTCCAGCGGCGCCAGATGCAGCGGCGACCATTCGATCTGATGCGTCGCCAGCCGGTGCCGCGCATGCAGCAGGGCCAACTGCGAGGGGCTGTGGTTGGACACGCCGACATGCAGCACCTTGCCCGCGGCCTTGAGCGCCTCGAAGGTCGCCGCCAGTTCGTCGGCGTCCATCAACAGGTCGGGCCGGTGGATCAGCAGCAGATCAATGCGGTCGGTGCGCAGCGCGCGCAAGGAGTGCTCGACCGAGGCCAGGACGTGCTCGCGCGAGCTGTCGTAGGACTTGATCCGGTGCTGCGGCCGCTGCGCCGAGGTCAGCCTGATCCCGCACTTGGTCACGATGCGGAGCCGGTCGCGCAGCCCGGGCGCGGCCGCCAGCGCCTCGCCGAACAAGCCCTCGACCGAGTAGTCGCCGTAGATGTCGGCATGGTCGAAGCTGTCGATGCCCAGTTCCAGGGCCGCCTCGATCCAGCGCTGGCGCTGGGCTAGGTCGAAGTTCCAGTCGCGCATGCGCCAGACGCCGGCGACGATCGGGGAGAGTTGCAGGTTCGGCATGGGGTAAGGGCCGGGAATAGAGAATGGGGAATGGGGAATGGGCGTAGGCGGCCAGTCTAGCCGTGTCCTCATGCTCGCATCGCACGGCGCGCCACCGCCTGTAGGAGCGGCGTAAGCCGCGACCCGGGGGCCGCAGAGAATCGTCTATCGCCGTCACCGCCTTCGCCCGCGCGCAAGCCACCGCTCCCTGGTCGCATCGGCGTCGCCTTCCGCAGCGTTACAGCTCCCCCACCCGCGCCAGCAGGCCGTCGAACACCTGCTCCAGCCCCGGATGCACCCCGCGCACGCCGGCGATCACCTGCGCCGACCAGGCGAAGTACTCGCGCTTTCGCTCGACCGACCAGTCCTGCGGCGTCGCGGTCAGCAGGTCGCGCAGGTTGCAGATCTTGTCGGCCAGCTTGACCAGTTGCGCCTCGCGCGAGGCGTGGGCGGCATGCTCGACCTGCAGGCGCTTGCGCTCGGCCTTGGCCAGGCTGCGGTCGTCGCTGACTTCCGCCACCACCGCGGCGATGCGCGCGCCGAACGCGGCCTCCAGTTCGGCGGCGGTGGTGTCGGTGTCTTCCAGGGTGTCGTGCAGCAAGGCCGCGCACAGCACCACCGGATCGTCGATGCCGCCTTCGTTGGCCAACACGTCGGCCAGCGCGATCGGATGATTGATGTAGGGCGAGGCCTCGGCGTCGCGGCGCCGCTGCTGCCGATGGCGTTGCGCGGCGAAGGCGGCGGCGCGGATCAGCAAGCCGGCGACGCCGGGCTGCGGACTGCTGGGGGCAAGGCCGTTGGCGGTCGAGCTATCGGAAATCGGGCTCCTGTACACCGGGGTTCTGAACATGAGGTCTCCTGGCGGGGCATGGGTTCGCGTGCAGCCCTCGGCGCCACGCAGCGGAAGCTGCGCGGCGCGACGGGAGCGAAGGGGCGGCCGGGCGCGGAACCGCGGGGCCGTGGCCCTATTGTACGCCGCCCCGGCAGGATCAGGCCGCGACCGCAGCCAGCGCCTCGATCTCGAACAGCATGCCGTCCAGGGCCAGGCGCGGCACCGGAATCAGGGTGCAGGCCGGGCGATGCTCGCCGAACGCGGCCGCCAGTTCGGCGCCGAACACGTGCAGCCGGGCTTCGCTGTGATCGACGATCAGCACGGTCAGCTTGGCGACATCGCGCGCCTGCGCGCCGGCCGCGGCCAGCGCGGTCAGCAGATTGCGCAGCGCCTGACGCACCTGGCCCCCGAAATCGGGATCGAGCGCGCCATCGGCGGTTTCGCCGCCCTGCCCGGCGACGAACAGCCAGCGCGCCGGCGTGGACACTTCGGCCAGGTGGGAATAACCGTTCGGCGCCGGGTCGTACAGGCCGGCCGGGTTGCGAAGAGCGACAACGGAAGCGGTTGCTACAGCGTTCATGAAAATCCTTGCGCTAGCGAGAGGGATCGAATCGGATTGGCCCGGCCGAAGATTCGGCCGGTGCGACGGCATCGGCCGCCTGCATGGATACGACGATCCACCCCGAACGCCCGTGACATGCCACCTGGCTTCCGGCGCGGACCGCACCGGGCGGGCGCGCGCTCAGCGCCGGCGCTGGCTGCGCTGGTCGGCGTCGTTGCTGGCGGAGCGCTCGTCCGCCTGCCAGATCGGGGTTTGCGCATGAGCGCACAAGGCCCCGGTTTGTTCCAGCCATTGGCGCAGGCCGGCTGGATCGCGGTAGTGATGGCCGTGCGCGCCCAGTGCGGCGGCGGCGGCGACGTTGGCCTCGTCGTCGTCGACGAACAACGCATGGCCGGCCTCGACGCCGGCATAGGCGAAGGCCGCGCGCAGGCAATAGCTGTCCGGCTTGGCGTGGCCCAGTTCGCTGGAATTGACCACCGCATGGAACCGTTGCGCCAGGCCCAGCGCCTGCAAGTCGCGCGGCAGCCGCGAGGTCGCGTTGCTGACCAGCACCAGGCGCAGTTCGGGCCGGCACGCATCGAGCACGGCCAGCACCTCGCGGTCGAGTTCGCCGACCGCGGCCGACCAGCGCGCGACCGCCTGCCGGGCCTGGCTGTCGGGATGCTCGCGCTGCAGGTCCTGGGCGATGCCTTCGCGCCATTGTTCGTCGCTGATCCGGCCGAGCACCGCCGGCTCGACCCGTTCCGGCGCGAAGGCGATGCGGCGCAGGCTGCCGGCCGGCAGGCCATGCGCGGCCTCCAGTTCGGCATCGTCGTCCGGCCAACGGCGCAGCACGCCGTCGAAATCGATCAGCAGGGCGTCGAATCGCGTCACGCCGCAGTCCTCGTTGACCCGGCACCGATTATGCGCAGCCGCCGTGCTGCATGTCGTGACGGTCGCCGGACCGGCGCCTGCGTGACCGGCGTCGCAATACCGCACATCCGCGGCTGCGCGGCTGTCCGCTCACCGCCGCTTCGCCCGTGATTGATCTACCGAGGCCGCCCGCAACGCGCCGGCCATCGTTTGCGATCCCTGCCAGGACGGCACTGCCGCGACGCCCCTGCCGGGGCGCGCGGCAGGGGGTCGCGTTTGCGCCCTCGCCTGCGCTTACTTCGCCTGCGGTGCCAGCCGCTCGGCCAGATCGCGTTCGAACGCCGCATCCTGCGCCAGCAGCGCCTCGATCCGCTCGCTCGGCCACCACTGCCCACGCACGAACACACCGGCGATCCGCGACACGTGGTGGATGTCGGCCAGCGGATCGGCGTCCAACAGCACCAGATCGGCGCGCTCGCCTTCGCGCACCGCGCCGCGGCCCTGCGCCGGGTCGAACAGCCGGTGGGCGTTGATCGAGGCCGCGCGCAGCACTTCGACCGGGCTCAAGCCGATCTCGCGCAGCTCGATCATTTCCTGCTGCACCGACACGCCGAACGCCAGCCCCGGCAGGGCCGCGTCGGTGCCCACGGTCAGCGGCACGCCGCGTTTCCATAATTGCCGGGTCAGCACGCGGGCGAAGTCGTAGCCGGCGGAAAAGCTGTCGGCGCCGTCCTGGGCGCGGAAGGCCTCGCTCAGGTAGCGGTTGGCCGGCGGGATCCATTCGCGCCGGGTGACCGGATCGACCCGCTGCGCCCAGTCGCCGGGCACCGCCGGCACCGTGCGCTGCACGTACATGGCGACGATGGTCTTGAGCGTGACCAGGGTCGGGGTGACCGAGGCGCCGCTGGCGGCCACTGCCTGCGCCAGCGCGTCGACGTCGGCCGGCGCCAGGTCGCTGCCGATGCGGGCGTAACGCGCCAGTTCCTCGCTGTGGGCGATGTTGCGCAGCGGATGGGCGAAGGCGAAATCGCGGTCGGCGCAATCGGCGCAGCCCAACTCGGGCAGATGGCCGGTGGTGATCATGCCCTGCCGCTGCGCTTCCTCGATCACCGCACGATAGGTCTGGCGATTGAGGTGCTGATAGGGCTTGATGAAATCGTAGCCGCGCTCGCGCGCCCGCCGCACCGCGGCGATGCCGTCGGCGGCGACGGTCGGCGCGTCCACGGTCGAGGCCGGCGCCGCGCCTTCGGGCCGGGCCGCGACCGCCGCGCGCGGGCCGTTGATGCGCTTGCCGACGTACAGCGTCGGCCCCGGCATGCGCCCGGCGGCGATCTCGTCGCGCAGCCACAGCAGATGCTCGTCGCTGGCCGCGCTGCCGCCGAGGTTGGCCGCGCCGGTGACGCCGGCGCGCAGCAGGTTCAGCAGGATGCGGCGGTCGTAACGATGGCCCTCGCCCAGGGGCAGGCCGGCCAGCACCGGATCCTTGCTGGCGCGGATCGCGCCCTCGTTGGCCAGATGCAGGTGCGCGTCGACGAAGCCGGGCACCAGGTACCTGCCGCGCCCGTCCACCACCTCGCCGTCTTGCGGCCGCAGCGCCGCGCCGGCGTCGAGGATGCGGGCGATGCGTCCGTCGCGGATCAGCACGGTGCGGTGCCGCAGCACTTCGCCGGTGTCGGCAGGAATCACGGTGACGTCGCGCACCGCCCAGGCCGGCGCGGTCTCGGCGCGCGCGGCCGCGAAGGCCGGCGCCGCGGCCGCGCCCAGCCACAGGCCGAGGATTGCGCTCCAGGCGCGTTTGCTCATGCTGCTCTCCCGTCTTGCCCGATTCGAAGGATAGTCGCGGCCGCGGCGTCGCCGCACGCCGCGCCGCTGCGACCGCCCGGTCGCGCAACAGCAGATGCGCCGGGCGGCGATATAGTTGAAACACGATAGTCCGGCGCCGATCTGGCCGCCCGGCGGGAGAAGCCCCATGAAAGACAAGATCGTGGTATTCACCGGCGCCGGCGTCAGCGCCGAAAGCGGCCTGAAGACCTTCCGCGACATGGGCGGGCTGTGGCACCAGTACCGGCTGGAGGAAGTCGCCTCGCCGCAGGGCTGGCAGCGCGATCCCGCCACCGTGCTGCGCTTCTACAACGAACGCCGCAAGGCGGTGCTGGCGGCGCGGCCCAACGCCGCCCATCGCGCCATCGCCCGGCTGGAAGAAAAGTACGAGGTGGTGGTGATCACCCAGAACATCGACGACCTGCACGAGCGCGCCGGTTCCAGCCAGGTCGTCCACGTCCACGGCGAAATCCTCAAGGCACGCAGCACCGCGCTGCCGGAACGGATCTACCCGCTGAAGGGCCCGACGATCGAACTGGGCGACCGTTGCGAGCGCGGCAGCCAACTGCGCCCGGACGTGGTCTGGTTCGGCGAAGCGGTGCGCTACATGGACGAGGCCGAAACCCATTTCTCCACCGCGGCCAAGGTGCTGGCGATCGGCACCTCGCTCAGCGTCTACCCCGCTGCCGGCCTGGTCGCCCACGCGCCGTTCTCGGCCGAGCGCTGGTTCGTCTCGCCCGAGCCGCAGGAGATCCCGCACGGCTATCGGCTCCTGGAGGGCAACGCCGCCGCCGTGGTGCCGCCGCTGGTCGAGCAATGGCTGGGCTGAGCCCGCCCGGTCGTCGCATCGGTCCGGACTGAGGCGCGCCGGCGAGACCGCCGCCGCCGGCGAAACCGGCCGGCCTGCGCAGAACCCGCGCCGGCGCGTGGATTTGCCGCCGGCGCCTGCCTAGACTGGCCGCATGCACGTCTCCCTGCTCGCCGAACGCAGCATCGCCGCGGCGCCCGCCGCGGTCTACGCGCTGGTGCTCGACGGCAACCGCTTCGCGCCGCTGTTCCAAGGCCACGGCCCGATTCCCGGCCTGGATCGGATCCAGCCGCTGGGCCCGGTCGGGGTCGGCGCGGTACGCGAAGTGCGCGACCTGCGCGGTGCGGTCCTGCACGAGCGCATCACCGCGCTGGAGCCGTCCGAGCGCCACGCCTACACCTTGTACGACCTGCCCGCGCCGCTGTCGTGGCTGGCGCGCGAGGGCCGCGCCGAATGGCGCTTCCAGGCCATGGCCGACGATCCGGGCGCGACCCGGGTCAGCTGGCGCTACGACTTCGAACTGACCGGCCCCTGGGCCTGGCCGCTGGCCTGGCCGGTGCTGCGCGGGGCGATGCAGCCGGCGATGCGCGGCTGCCTGGAACGCATCGCCCAGGCTCTGGAGCAGGCCTGGCGCGCGGAGCGGCGTTGATGGAAGAGTGGATCCTGCTCGGCCTGGCGCCGGTGTTCCTGATCCTGATCGCGGTCGAAGCCTGGTACTGGCGCCGGCGCGCGCCGGAGCGCTACAGCCTGCGCGACACCGCCTCCAACGCGGCCCTGGCGCTGATGCACCAGGCCAGCGACGCGATCGCCTGGCTGCTGGTGATCGGCCTGTATTACGCGGTCTACGCGCACCGCCTGTTCGACCTGCCACCGGCCTCGCCGTGGACCGTGGCCGCGCTGTTCGTGGCCCAGGATTTCTTCTACTACTGGTTCCATCGCGCCAGCCACCGCATCCGCTGGCTGTGGGCCTCGCACGTCACCCACCATTCCTCCGAGCGGCTCAACCTGTCGACCGCGTTCCGGCAGAGCCTGACCTATCCGATCTCCGGCATGTGGCTGTTCTGGCTGCCGCTGGCCTGGATCGGCTTCGAGCCGCGCCACATCGTCGCGGTGGTGGCGATCAACCTGGCGTTCCAGTTCTTCGTCCACACCCAGGCGGTGGGCAAGCTGGGCTGGCTGGAAAAGGTGTTCAACACCCCCTCGCACCATCGCGTCCACCACGCCCGCAACCCGCAGTACATCGACCGCAACTTCGCCGGCGTGCTGATCGTCTGGGACAAGCTGTTCGGCACCTACACCGAAGAGAACGACGCGGTGCCCTGCGAGTACGGCATCGTCGGCCAGGTTCGCGGGCACAATCCGATCCGGCTGACCTTCCACGAATGGATCGCGATGTTCGGCGATGCCTGGCGCGCGCGCGGCCTGCGCGGCGCGCTGGGGCAGTTGTTCGGCCCGCCGGAGCGCTCGCACTCGCATTTGCGCGCCGGCGCCGCGATCGCGGACGCGCCGGCTCAAGTCTTGGGCGAAAGCCCGAAGTAGGCGTAAGCCGCCGACACCGCCAGCCCCAGCCAGGCCTGGCCGTGGGTGGTCAGCGCCGGCAGTTCCTTCGGGTGGTACAGGCCGACCAGGAACGCGCACAAGCCGGCGCCGATCCAGACCAGCACGTACAGCACCGACACCACGGTCACCGCGCGGGTGGCGTTGCTCGAGGCGCCGGCGTCGAGCACGCGCGCACCGGGCGCTTCGCCGGGCTTGGCCAGGGCCAGCTCGGCGATCACCAGCGCCGACACCAGGCCGCCGATCACCGACAAGGCCTGGGCCATGCCGTCGTTGAAGTAGCTCAGGGGATACAGCGTGCAGCCGGGGCCGGACACGCAGTCCACCACCCGCACCGCGACGCTGATCAGGTGAACGTAGACGCCCAGCAGGATCACCGAAACCAGACCGCCGAACAGACTTTTCATGCGCCCCCCCGGACCGCTCGCGCCGTTGCGGCAAGAGCGGCGCCGTCGCGGCGCGCGTCGTCGCCGGCGCGGCCTGGCGCCGCGCCGTACCCCTGCCCTGCCTGAGTCAACGCGGCGCCGGCCCGGCGCAGGCCAGCGGCCGGCTCAGTCGTGGGTCTCGCCCGACAGCGGCGTGGCGCGCATCGAATCGCGCCGTTCGAAGGCGTCGAACCAGGCGCTCAGGCGCGGCCGGCCGGCGCGGAAACCGGGCAGTTCGCGGAATTCCAGCCAGCTCAGCGCGGTCGCTATCGCTACGTGGCCTACATGCAGCGGCGCCGCGTCGTCGAGCTCGCGCTCCAGCCAGTCGTAGCTTTCGATCAGCTTTTGGGCGTAGCCCTCGCCCAAGGCCGGGTAGCGCAGCGGCTCGGGCCGGCGCACGGTTTCCCAGCGCACCTTGATGCCGAAGTCGGCCAGGCCCTGGGCGAGCGCTTGCAGGCGCAAGGCGTGCCAGCGCGCTTCGCCCTCGGCCGGAATCAGCTTGCGGCCGCCGTGCAAGGTGTCGAGATAGGCGCAGATGATGTCCGAGTCGAAGATCGGCGCCTGCCCGGGGCGCAGCAGCACCGGCACCTTACCCAGCGGGTTCTGCGCATACACCGCTTCGTTGCGCAGGGTCGGGCTGGTCTCGTGGTGGATCACTTCGATCCGCTCGGCCAGGCCGGCCTCGTAGGCGAACACCAGCGCCTTGCGCGCGTAGGGGGAATGAGTCTGGTAGAGCAGTTGCATCGGGGGTCTCCACGACAGTAACAAGCAAAGGACCGCGGCTCAGGCCGCGGCGGCGGCCTGCGCTCGTGCAGGCCGCCGCGCATCGGCATCCGCCGCATCGTGCAGCACCTGGGCCAGCGCCGCGGTCAGCCGGCGCGCGGTCGGCAGGTGCAGGAACTCGTTCGGCCCGTGCGCGTTCGATTGCGGCCCGAGCACGCCGGTAACCAGGAACTGCGCCTGCGGATAGCGTGCGCCGAGCATCGACAGGAACGGGATCCCGCCGCCTCCGCCGATCAGCGCCGGCGGCTGCGCGAACGCCTCCCGCGAGGCGCGTTCCAGGCTGGCCTGCAGCCACGGCGCGGTCTGCGGCGCATGCCAGCCGGGACTGAGCAGATCGAGCGAGAACTCCAACTCCGCAGCGTACGGCGGATCGGCCAGCAACAAGGCCTGCAACCGTTGCCCGGCTTGCACCGGGTCGACCGTCGGCGGCAGGCGCAGGCTCAGTTTGAGTCGCAGCGACGGCTGCATCACCGCGGCCGCCGCGGCGACCGCGGGCAAGCCGTCCAAACCGGTCACAGCCAACTGCGCGCGCCAGGCGCGGTTGAGCGCGAGTTCGCCGGTTTGGTCCGCGGCCGCGCGCACGCCGGGGCGGAACGGGAAGCCGTCCAACAGCTCCGTTCCCAGAGCCTGCGCCGCCGCTTCGGCCTCGCGTCGCCGCTGCGGCGGAATCTGCGCCTGGAAATCGGCGATCACCTCGCCGCTGTGCGGGTCTTCGATCCGCGACAGCAACTGCCGGGCGATGCGGAAGCTCGACGGCACGATCCCGCAGGCGTCGCCGGAATGCACGCCTTCCTCGAGCACGCGGATGCTCAAGGTGCCGGCGACCTGGCCGCGCAGCGAGGTGGTGGTCCACAGTTGCCGGTAATTGCCGCAACCGGCGTCGAGGGCGACGATCAACCCCGGCGCGCCGAGCCGCGGCGCCAACGCCTCGATGTAGGCCGGCAGGTCGACGCTGCCGGATTCTTCGCTGGCCTCGATCAGGATCAGGCAGCGCGGATGCGCCAGGCCTTGCGCGCGCAGGCCGAGCAAAGCGGCGACCGCCGCGAACAGCGCATAGCCGTCGTCGGCGCCGCCGCGCCCGTACAGGCGCTCGTCCTCGAACACCGGCGTCCAGGCCGCGCGGCCGGGCGCCCAGCCGTCCATCGGCGGCTGCTTGTCGAGGTGGCCGTAGATCAGCACCGGCGCGGCCTCGTCGCCGGGCACGTCGATCAGGATCAGCGGCGTGCGCCCGGGCAGGCGCAGCGTGTCCACGCGCGCGCCTTCGACCGCGGCCAGTTGCCGCTGCGCCCATTGCGTCATCAGCGTCGCGGCCGCCTCCATGTGGCCGCTGCGCTGCCAGTCCGGATCGAACGCCGGCGATTGGCAGGGAATGGCGATGTAGTCGCACAGCGCCGGCAGGATCTGCGCCTGCCAGTAGCCGTCGACGAAACGCTGCAGTGCCGTAAAGTCCATGACGTCGCCTCGGGAAGAGGCGAAAATCCTAGCCGCGCGCCGGCGCGCTTTCGCCGCGATCGGCCGCCGCCCGGCGCGGATTTTCCGCGTCGCGCCGCCCTAAGATGCCCGGACCATGAAACTCGACCGATTCGACCGCCAATTGCTCAACCTGGTGCAGGAAGACGCCGGCCAGACCGCCGACCGTCTGGCCGAGCAGGTCGCGTTGTCGCCGTCGGCGATCCAGCGCCGGCTGCGCAAGCTGCGCGAACAGGGCGTGATCCAGCGCGACACCGTCGTGCTCGACCCCAAGCAGGTCGGCAAACCGACCTTCTTCATCGTCGCCCTGCAGGTCGAACGCGAGCGCCCCGAGCTGCTGGCGCAACTGCGCAAGTGGCTGACCGCGCAAGCCCAGGTGCAGCAGGTGTTCTACGTCACCGGCGAGGCCGACTTCGTCCTGGTGGTGACCGCGCCCGATACCGAAAGCTACGACGCGCTGATGCTGCGCATGGTCGCCGACAACCCCAACATCAAGCGCTTCACCACCAACGTCGCGCTGAGCCTGGTCAAGCGCGGGCTGACCATCCCGGTCGCGCCGGACGAAGACGACTGAGCGCGGCGCGGCCGCGCGGTACGCCGGCCGCGCGCGTTTTTCCCGCGCGCAGCGGCGGCGAACGCGGCGCAAGCGCGCGGCCCGGCGCCGACACTGTCGGCATGAACGATCATTGGCTCGACGATCCGGCCGCGCTATGGCCCGACTACCGCCCCACGCCCTTGTTGGACCTGCCCGCGCTGGCCCACCGCCTGGGCGTGGCGCGAGTGCTGGCCAAGGCCGAGAACGAGCGTCCGCTCGGCAACTTCAAGGCGCTCGGCGGCCTGACCGCCGGCCTGCGCGCGCTGGCGCGCGCTACCGGCGCGACCGATCCGGACGATCTGCGCCGTCGCTGCCGCCAGGCGCCGCCGCGGCTGTTGTGCGCCAGCGACGGCAATCACGGCCTGGCCGTGACCGCCGCGGCCCAGCGCGCGCAAGCGCGGGCCAGGGTGTATCTGCCGGCGGCGGTGAGCGCGGCGCGCGCGCAACGCATCGCCGCGCTCGGCGGCGAGGTCGTGCGGGTCGGCGGCAGCTACGACGACGCGGTGCTGGCCGCGCGCGCCGCGGCCGGACGCGGCGAGGGGCTGCTGATCGCCGATACGTCCGACGACCGCGACGACCCGGTGGTCGCCGACGTCATGGCCGGCTACGGCCTGATCGCACGCGAGTTGCGCGCTCAATTGCCGACCGAAGCGCGCGACCGGCCCAGCCATGTGTTCGTCCAGGCCGGCGTCGGCGGCCTCGCCGCCGCGTTGGCCGACGGCCTGCACGGCACGTTGCAGGCCACGGCGCGGATCGTCGTGGTCGAGCCGGCGAGCGCGGCCTGCGTGATGCGCGCCCTGGCCGCGGCGCGGCCGGTGCGGTTGCCGGGGGAGCTGGCGACCGTCGCCGAAATGCTGTCCTGCGGCTTGGTCTCCAGCCCGGCCCTGGCGGTGCTGGCGCGCCATCGCGCCGCGGCGCTGACCGTCGACGAAGACGAACTGCTCGCGGCGCCGCAGCGCCTGCGCGAACACGGCGGGCCGGCGAGCACGCCGTCCGGCGGCGCGGGCCTGGCCGGCTTGTGGCGCGCCGCGGCCGATCCGGCGCTGCGCGAGCGCCATGCGCTCGACGCGCATAGCGTGGTGCTGCTGACGATCACCGAAGGCGCGGCGCCGGCCTGACGCCGCGATCTACGCCGGCTCGCCCAGGCATTCGATCAGGAACTCGACCGTCGCGCGCACGCCCGGCAACTGGCCGCGCCGGTGCGGCATCACCAGGGTCGTGGTCACCCGGCCCGCATGCCAGTCCGGCAACACCCGGCGCAGGCGGCCGTCGCCGAGTTCGGCGCGGCAGATCTTCGCCGGCAGGCAGGTCAGGCCCAGGCCGGCGACCGCGGCCGCGGTCAGCACCCGGCCCTCGTTGGCGGTCAAGCGCGGCTGCGGTTCGACCTGCACCGTAGTGCCGGCGGCGTCGCTCAGGGTCCAGACGCTACGCGCCGACTGGCCGGTCATCAGCGCGTCGTGCCCGGCCAGTTCCTGCGGCGTGCGCGGTTCGCCGCGTTCGGCCAGATACCCGGGCGCGGCGACCACGACGATGTCCTCGACCGAGGCCTGGCGCTGGATCAGGCCCGAATCCGGCAGCGGCGCGAAATGGCTGCGCACGGCGATGTCGTAGCCGTCCTGGACCACGTCGACCATCCGGTCGCTGACGTCCAGCTGCAGGTGCAGGCGCGGATAGCGCCGCGCCAACTCCGGCAGATGCGGCGCCAGGTACTCCTGCGCGACCGGCACGTTGCAGGTCATCCGCACCCGTCCGCTGGGCTCGGCGGCGCGGCGCCGGACCAGGTTCTCCGCCGCCTCGGTTTCGATCAGCGCCGCGCGCGCGTGCTCGTGGAAAGCCTGGCCGGTGTCGGTGAGGACGAAGCTGCGCGAGGTGCGATGGATCAGGCGCACGCCCAATTCTTGTTCGAGCGCGGCCACGCGCTTGCTGACCGTGGACTTGGGCACGCCGAGCCGGCGCGAGGCCGCGGCGAAACCGCCGTGTTCGACCGCGGTGGCGAACAGGACCAGATCGTTGAGGTTGAGCATGCCGGCAAAGTACACATATGTGGACTTTGAGTCCATTTTTTGCCGACTACACGGCCAAAGTCCACGCGCCTACAGTGAGCTCACCCCGCAACGACGGGCCCGAACCCCCTCACTGGAGAGTCCCAATGTCCGCTGCCAAGACCGCTACCTCGACCGCTGCCGCTCCGATCCTGTTCTACGGCGTCCCGTCCGGCTGTTCGTTCGGCTCCATCGTCGCCCTGGAATGGGCCGGCCAGCCTTACCGCCTGGCCCGGGTCGAAATGCCCGAACAGATCCACACCACGGCGTTCAAGGCCCTCAACCCGGTCGGCGAGACCCCGGTGCTGGTCAGCGACCGCGGCGACGTGGTCACCGAGAGCATGGCCATCCTCAACCACATCGGCGCGCGGGCGATCGAACGCGGCATCGCCTTCGCCCAGGGCACGCCGCAGTTCGACGAACTCAACCGGATGCTGGCCTTCCTCAACACCACCTTCTTCGGTTCGTTCTCGTCGCTGTGGCACGTGCTGGAACACGAAGTCGACGAGGCCTCGCACGAGGCCCTGGTCGAGTACGGCCGCGGCCGGGTGGTGCAGGCCCACGCCAAGCTGGAGACCATGCTCGGCGACAAGCGCTGGCTGCTCGGCGACCGCCCGACCCTGGCCGACGCCTACTTCGCCGGCATCGCCCGCTGGACCAAGTACCACAGCGTCGTCGACCGCCGCGATTACCCGAACCTGCAGCGCCTGTTCGATCAGCTCGAAGCCGATTCGGCGGTGATCTTCGCCCACGCCATCGAACAGCAGCGCCCGGCGATCAGCGCCGGCGGCTTCCAGGGCGAGGTCGCGCTGGAAGAGGCGATCGCGGACTACCGCCTGGCGGCGTAAGCGGTGCGGGGGGATGGGCTGGAGCACAAGCAAAGCAAAAGCAAATCCCCCCTGCCCCCCCTTTTTCAAAGGGGGGATGCTTCGGGAGAGTTGCTCGATACTCGATCGGCGACGCTTCGGAAGGCCTGCCGCACAAGGCCTGCCGCACTTCGCCGTCGAAACGGCAACCGCTAAACGCGCACTCAGGGGCCTTACCTTTCTCCGATGACGCAGCGGCTGTTGCCCCCTTTGAAAAAGGGGGCGGCGACCGCGCAGCGGTCGCGGGGGATTTGCTGTTGCTGTTGCTGTTGTTGTTATGGCCGTGGCGCGACTGTCGCCCCCGCAGCGCCTCAGGCCTGCGCTTCCGCCCGCACCAACGGCCGTCGCGCGCGCGGACGGCTCGGCCAGGCGTGGCGCAGGATCCGCCACACCACTTCGCCGAACTGCCGCGGCAGCGAGCCGGTGTCGTAATGCTGACCGTAGCGGCCGCAGATTTCGCGCACTTCCACCGCCATCGCCGCGTAACGCCAGGCGGGAATGTCCGGATAGAAATGGTGTTCGATCTGATGGCTCAGATTGCCGGTCATCAGGTCCATCCACTTGCCGCCGCTAAGGTTCGACGAACCGCGCAACTGGCGCAGATACCAATGCCCGCGCGACTCGTTGCGCACCGACTCCTTCGGGAACACTTCGGCGTCGATGGTGAAGTGGCCGCAGAAGATCACCGTATAGGTCCACACGTTGCGGATCAGGTTGGCGACCAGATTGCCCAGCAGCACCGGCAGGAAGAACGGCCCGGCCAGCAGCGGGAACAACACGTAGTCCTTCAACAGCTGCTTGCCCATTTTGCGCCCGACCGGCACGAACTTGCGCCACATCGCCCGATGCTTGGTCTTGCCGGTCAGCCAGCGGCCCAGGCGCAGATCCTGTATCGCCACGCCCCACTCGAACAGCAGCGCGAACACCACCGCGATCACCGGCTGGGCGAGGAAGAACGGCTTCCAGCGCTGCTCCGGGAACAGACGCAGCAGGCCGTAGCCGATGTCGTCGTCCATGCCGCGCACGTTGGTCCAGGTGTGGTGCTGGTAGTTGTGGGTTTTGCGCCAGTTGTCGCCGGTGGCGACGATGTCCCACTCGTAGGTCTTGCCGTCCAGGTGCGGGTCGCGCATCCAGTCGTACTGGCCGTGCATGACGTTGTGGCCGACCTCCATGTTCTCCAGGATCTTCGACAGCGCCAGCGACAGCGTGCCCAACACCGCGGCGGTCCACAGCAGCCAGGTCAGGCCGAACGCCAGGCCGGCGGCGGCGACGAACAGCAGCAGCCGCCCGCCCAGGCCGAACCAGCGCACTGCCGCGACCACGCGCCGGATGTAGGCGGCGTCGATGCGGCCGACCTGGGCCAGGGTGCGCGCGCGCAGCGCGTCGAGTTCTTCGCCGAAGCGGTCGAGTTCCTGCGCGCCCAGCGCGCGGTTGCGTGGTTTGGCGGTCATGGTCGGTACGGGTCGAATTACAGGTCGAGAACGAGATCGCTGCTGGCGGCGTTGACGCACAGGCGCAGCGCGGACGCCGGTTCGCTGTGGACGTCGCCGGTATGCAGATGGCGGGTGATGCCGGAGGCCTTGCCGCAGGCGCAGGTATTGCACAGCCCCATGCGGCAGCCGGACGCCAGCGACAGGCCCTGCGCTTCCAGCGCGCTCAGCAGGGACTGGCCGCGCGGCAGTTGCAGGCGGCGGCCGCTGCGCGCCAGTTCGACTTCGACCATGCCGGTCTCGTCGTCGCTGCGCGGCGGCGGAGTGAAGGCTTCGGCGGCGAAGCCGGCGGCGCGGGTTTCGGCCAGTTCGCGCGCGGCGGCGACGAAACCGCCGGGACCGCAGGCGTAGATGCGCCGCTGCGTCCAGTCCGGCGCATGCTGCGCCAGCAGGTCCGCGTCGATGCGGCCGGCCGCTTCGCCGGGATGCTGCGGCGCCTGCCGGGTCAGCAGCAGGCGCAGGCGGAAATTCGGATGCGTCGCGGCGAGTTCGCGCAGTTCGTCGACGAAACACAGCTCTTCGCGCTGCCGCGCCCAGTACAGCAGGGTCAGCGGCACCGGCATGCCGCGTTGCGCCAGCGCGCGCAGCATCGCCATCAACGGGGTGATGCCGCTGCCGGCGGCGAGGAACAGCCAGGCGCCGTCGACGCGCTCGGGCAGCACCATCTCGCCGAACGCCGGGCCCAGCTCCAGCACGTCGCCGACTTGGGCGCGGTCGTGCAGATGGCGGCTCAGGCGCCCGCCCTCGATCGCCTTGACCGTGATCGCGATGCGCCCGTCGGCGCGCGGCGCGTCGCACAGGCTGTAGCTGCGCGAAACCGTGGCTCCGTCGATGCGCGCGCCGATCATCAGGTGCTGGCCGGCGACGAAGCCGCGCCAGTGCCGGTTCGGCTTCAGGACCAAGGTCACCGCATCGGCCGAGGCCAGCTCGCGCGCCTCGATCCGCGCCAGCGGGCGCTCCCAGCTCCAGGTCGGATGGAGCCTGGAAGCCCAGAAATCAAAGACTTGCGGCTTCACAAAGGGGGCCACCAGGCCGCGCAGGCGGCTGCGCGGGCGATGGACGGCGGGGCGGACGACGGCGTTCATGGGCACAACTATACACATATCCGCACAAATATATGCACACGTGTATAGCAATTCAGCTTAGGGAGTATCATGTCGGCTGCCGCCCCTGTGCCCGCCAGCCCGCCGCCCGTGAGCCAACGCCTCCACCCCGACATCGACGTCGATTCGCACCCGGGCCGCAAGGCGACCATTTCGCGCGAGGACCTGATCGCCGCCGCGCTCAAGCTGATCGGCCCGCATCGCAGCGTGTCCAGCCTGAGCCTGCGCGAGATCGCGCGCGAAGCCGGCATCGCCCCGAACAGTTTCTACCGCCAGTTCCGCGACACCGACGAATTGGCGGTGGCGCTGATCGACCTGGCCGGCCAGTCGCTGCGCAAGATCGTCGGCGAGGCGCGCCAACGCGTCGCCACCCGCCGCAGCGCCGTACGCAGCTCGATCGAAGCTTTCATGGAGCAGTTGCGCGCGGATGACAAACTGCTGCACGTTCTGCTGCGCGAAGGCACGGTCGGCTCGGACGCGTTCAAGCGCGCGGTCGACCGCGAGCTGTCGTTCTTCGAAGAAGAACTGCGGGTCGACCTGATCCGCCTGGCCGGCCACGACGGCGTGACCCTGCACGAACCGGCCCTGGTCGCCCGCTCGATCACTCGCCTGATCTTCGCCATGGGCGCCACCGCGATGGACATGACCCCGGAGAAGGACCGCGAGCTCATCGAAGAGATGAGCACGATGGTGCGGATGATACTGGCCGGTTCGCGGGCGCTGGCGCAGCGGGGCGAAACGCGCGCCAGAACCTGAGGTCACGGTCATGCGGCGTCCGCCTGCGACATACGCAGGCAGACATGGCGCGGTCAGGCCAGCGGAATCTCGATGAACGACATCGGCCGAAGATCGCTATCGGCAACGATGCGGGCGATCGCTTGTAGAAAGTCCGCTACCGCAGCCCTGGGGCCAGTCCCCCAGTTCGCACGCCCATTGCTTGCGAACTCAGCGATCATGGTGATTTCGCTGCGATCCGCTACGCAGATCGATTTCTCCAGGCAAAACACGCGCACCCCTTCTTGCGTCGCCACTGCCGCCAGGTAGTGCGCTTCATTCCGCTCCGGCGGAGGAAAAGAGATCACCACCGCCGGTGCCCCATCGGGCAATGCGGCTCGCCGAGCGCTCAAACCCTGCGGTTCAACTCGCGCCTCCGGCGGCATGTCCTGCGCCAACAGATGCCAGAATTCTTGCAGCGCCTGATCGCCGTCCTCGCTGCCGAACGTTTGCACGAACCATGCAGTGTCGGTAAGCGCAGCACGTGCGAGGAAGTACTTCGCCTGCATAGGCTGCTGACGCTTGCTCTCTGCCATAACTCCCCCTGCGAGACCGGCCAAGCCGCCGGCTTGCCTATTCTGCCGCAGAGTCCCCATGTGCTTCGAGTCAACTGCCTGCGCCCAGATCAAGCCGAATTTCAACAGGGCGCCTGCGGTGTGCTCAGTATCCCCCCGAGGTCGGGGTTGGCGGAATCCGGCGCCGCCTTCCAGTTCGATACCAATCTGATCTCCCGCCGCGAAGCTAGCCGTCCTCTCTTCGCTCAGCCCCTGGATGCAAGCCTCGCTGGCTCGCACATCCGCTCCAACAGTGCGCGCCAGATCGCCTGCGGCGACGCAGCGGCATAGCCCGACTCCTGGGCATCGTTGCATTCGATCACGATCCATCGTCCCTCGACGGTCTTGGCGATATCCACCACGAGGAATGGAACCGCCAATCGACGCGCAGCTTCGCCGGCCAAGGCCAGCCCCACCTCGATATCTCCGCAGGTATACGCAGGTGCTTGATACCAGTACCGCCCCCACCCCAGGCACTCCCCCTGCCACCAGAAACTACGGAATTCCATCGACGCCGGAACTTTACCGGCAATCCCACCGGCAACCGGTTGCAAGGGTACGAACTCGCGGACTGCGGGCCGCTGCCAGGAGAGCACCGGATCCCGCCGGTAACGCTCGGCGACCCAGGCGTATTGTTCGCGATCGCGGATCACCGACAACTGGGCGTTGTGCCGGTTGGTCTGTCGAGAACCCTTCAGGAAGATCGGCCAGGCGAACTCGCTTTCGATCTCTTCGACTCCAGGCAAGGCATCGAAGACCCGAGTTCGCGGCGTCAGGTCGGACAGCAGGGGATACCAGTGCTCGAGTTCGCTCGCACGCGCGTACTCGGCCGGCGAATTGACCGCATGCAGCCCCAGTTCCAGCAGGCCGCTGTAACACCGCGAATAGTCTTCGACGGCACCGATCCGCAACACGCACGGCGTGCCTTCGTCGAAGGACGGCGGGTGACGGCACTTGAAATGGAGTTCGAAATCGAAGTCGTATACGGCAATACCCACTCGCCGCGTAGCCAGCACGAGCGTGTCTTCAAGCAAGGCATAGTCCATTTCGAACGCGATCCGGTGTCTTGCGAAACAGTCTGCCTGCATTGGTGCGTCTCTCCCATCCCGACCGCCCGTCGGAAAACTAAGCCGAACAGGAAACCATGCTTGCGCCGGCCGCCCGGCCCGGCCAATACTTAGCCAATGAGGAAACTATAAGGTCGCCCACGCCATGTCCCTGCATCTGCACTCCCATCCCCTGGCCTCGTTCTGCCACAAGGTGCTGATCGCCTTGTACGAGCAGGGCACGCCGTTCGAGAACCACCTGCTCGACCTCGCCGATCCCGGCGCCAAGGCCGATTTCCTCGAGCGGTGGCCGGTCGGCAAGATGCCGCTGCTGCGCGACGAGGCGCGCGATCGCACCGTGCCGGAGACCAGCATCATCATCGAGTACCTGCAGCGGCACTACCCCGGCCCGCGGCCGCTGCTGCCGGCCGATCCCGAACGAGCGCTCGAGGTGCGCCTATGGGATCGCTTTTTCGATTTGTACGTGCACACGCCGATGCAGAAGATCGTGCTCGACCGCCTGCGCGACGAACACGAACGCGACCCGCGCGGCGTCGCCGAGGCGCGCGCCACCCTCGCCACCGCCTACGCGATGATCGAACGCCAGGCCCGGCACGAGTGGATCTGCAGCGAGGAGTTCGGCCTGGCCGACTGCGCGGCGACGCCGGCGCTGTTCTACGCCGGCATCGTCGAACCGTTCCCGGCCGACCATCCGCGCCTGCACGCCTATTTCGAACGCCTGCTGGCGCGGCCGTCGGTGCGGCGCGTGCTGGCCGAAGCGCGGCCTTACTTCGACCTGTTCCCCTACCGCGAGGCGATGCCGGCGCGGTTCCTGCATGAGGACGCGCCGGCATGAGCCGCGCCGAGGACGCACGGCAACTCGACCGGCTGTTCCATGCCCTGGCCGACGACAGCCGCCGGCGCATGATCGACCGGCTCAGCGAAGGTCCGGCCTCGGTGTCGGAACTGGCCAAGCCGTTGGCGATGGCCCTGCCCTCGGTGGTCAAGCACCTGGCGGTGCTGGAATCCGGCGGCATCGTGCTGTCGCAGAAGAGCGGCCGCGTGCGCACCTACCGCCTCGCCCCCGATGCGCTGGCCCGCGCCGAGGCCTGGGTCGGCGAACGCAAGACCCGCTGGAACGCGCGCTTCGACGCCCTGGAACGCTACCTGCTCGACACCGCCGACGAGGACACGCCGTGACCGCCGTAACCACCGTCCACACCGACTTCGTCATCGAACGCGAACTGCCGGCGACGCCGGCGCGCGCGTTCCGCGCCTGGGCCACGCCGGAGGCCAAGCGACGCTGGTTCGTCTGCCACGACGACATGGTCAACGTCGGCTACGAGCTCGACTTCCGCCCCGGCGGCCACGAGCTCAATCGGGTGCGCCGCCCGGACGGCGTCGAGCACCTGTTCCAGGCCCGCTTCTTCGACATCGTGCCCGAGCGCCGGATCATCTACGGCTACCACATGCAGGTCGGCGCGCAACGCTTGTCGGTGTCGCTGGCCACGGTCGAATTCGAACCCAGTGGCGCCGGCACGCGCATGCGCTTCACCGAACAGGTGGCCTTCCTCGACGGCTATAGCGACCGCGAAGACCGCATTCGCGGCACCGCCGAAGGGCTGGACCGGCTCGCCCTGCTGCTGCACGAACCGGAGCGCGCGCACTGAGCGCGCGCTCCGCTGCCGCATCGGCGCTCAGCGCACCGGCAGCGCGATCGGCCGCAGCGGCGCGGCGTCGCCGCCGCGGATCTTCAGCGGTCCGCCGATGAAGGCGAACTCGTAGACCTTGTCGCGCGACAGTTCCTCCAGCGCGACCAGTTCGATGATCGGCACGCCGTGCTGGGCCAGCATATAGGTGTGCACCGGAATGTAGTCGCCGGCGACTTCCGAGGGGAAGGTCTCCAGGCTCAGGTTGTCGGCGCCGACGATCATCGCCCCGCCGTCCTCGACCAGGAACTTCGCCGCATCCAGGCCCAGTCCCGGCGGGTTGGCCATGTAGCCGGCGGCGTCGCCGAAGCGCTGCATGCGGCCGGTGCGGATCAGCACCACGTCGCCGCGCTGCAGGCGCAGCTTCTGCCTGGCCAGCGCGTTCTGCAGGTCCTGGCGGGTGATGCGGTAGTTCTCCGGCAGCATCGGCAGTCCCTGCGCCGCGGCCACGTCGATCAGCACGCCGCGCGCGATCAGCGGCGGGAACTTCTCGATCCCGGTCTTCTTCCAGCCGCGGTCGCCCAGATGCTCGTCGGCGCTGAAGCCGTTCCAGATCTTGCCGTCCAGGCCGAAGTGGTTGAGCGCGTCGATGTGGGTGCCGCTGTGGCTGTACATCGAGAACGCCGCGCCGGTGTAGCTGACCTTGTGGTTCATTTCCCGGCCCACGCCCATCGGGTCGTCGGCGATGGTGCCGCGCGGGGTGTGGGTCATCCAGAACTGGTAGTGCGGGTCGCCCGCGGCCTGCCAGCTCGGCATGCCGATGTAGTAATCGGTGGCCAGGTCGTAGACCCGCTCGCCCTGCACCCGCGACAGGATCGCCGCGCGCGATTGCGGGGTGATCAGGTTGAGCCGGCCGATCTCGTCGTTCGGGCCCCAAGGGCTGGTGCCGACGCGGTCGGCGGCCTGGACGGAAGCGGCGACGCCCAGGGCCAGCAGGCCCAGGGTCGGCAGAAGAGTACGCAATTTCATTTCGGCTCCTGAAACGCGCCGGCCTCGTGGGCGGCGCTGACGTGGGGGCCGGCGCCGCGAACCGCAGCGCCGGAACGACGTCAGGATGGGCCCCGCCCCTGCGGCGAAACAGCGCGCGCCGGTTGCGACAGTTTTCGCCCGCGCTCAGCAATCGGCCGGCGGCGGTTCCAGCAACGGCGGCAGTTCCGCGGCCAGGAACTCGACCAGCGCCCGCACCTTGGGCTGCAGATGGCGCGTGGTCGGGTACACCGCGTAGATCTGCCGCGGCGCGAAGCGATGATCCGGCAACACTCGCACCAGCCTGCCCGCCGCCATCGACGGCCGGGCCAGGAACGACGGCAGTGCGCCGATGCCGAGTCCGGCCTCCAGCAGGTCGCGCAGCACCAGGCTGTTGCCGACCGCCGCGCGCGGCACGCCCTGCACCACCACCGGCCCCTGCGGACCTTCCAGCGGCCACACGCCCGGCGGCTCGGCCAGGCTGTAGTGCAACAACGCATGCCCCGCCAACGCCGCCGCATCGGCCGGCACGCCGTGCGCGGCCAGGTACGACGGCGACGCGCACAGCATCTGGCAGGCCTGCCCCAACCGGCGCGCGATCAGCGACGAATCCGGCAACTGCGCGCGCAACCGGATCGACACGTCGAAACCCTCGGCCACCGCATCCAGCAAGCGGTCTTCCAGCACCAGGTCCAGCTGCAGCTGCGGATAGCGCTGCAGGAACCGCGCCAGCAACGGCGACAACACGCTCAACGCGAACGACAGCGGCGCATTGACCCGCAACCGACCGCTCACCTGCTGCGACTGCCCGCGCACCGAGGCCTCCAGCGCATCCAGCTCGTCCAGCAGCCGTACGCATTCGCGGTAGTAGGCCTCGCCGACCTCGGTCAGGCCCATCCGCCGCGTGGTGCGCTGGATCAGCACCGCGCCCAGATGCGACTCCAGCGCGCGCAACTGCTTGCTCAAGCCCGCCGCCGACACGCCCAGGTCCTCGGCCGCCTTGGCCAGCCCGCCGAGTTCGACGATGCGGCGGAACGAGCGCATCAGGGTGAAGGAGTCCATGGGCAACCAAGAAAAAACGGGCCGCCATTGTCGGCGGCCCGCTCCATCCAGCCAACATCTGCGGTCGACATCAGGACCGACCCGTCCCGCGACCGCGTCCCGCTGGGGGCAAGGCGACGGCCGCGGAACGGGCGCAGACTTCAGCGGCTTACTCGACCTTGACCAACCCGCGCCAGGTGTTGCCGCCGCCGCTCATGACCGTGTCCGGCCAACCCAGCCACAGGTTGAGGTTGAACCAGTCCTCGTCGTCCTGGTGCACCCAGCCGTGCGCCAGCGCCCAGGGCTTGGGGAAGTTCGACGGCGCGTGCACGCCGTGGGCGAAGCCGAGCTTGGGGAAGCTGCCCATGTGGCCCAGCCACGAGGGCGCGCCGCCGTCGAAGTGGCAGTACCAGGTCATGGTGAAGTTTCCGAATTGCGCGCTCGGGAAGATCCCGCCCGAGTTCCAGTTCTGGTTGTTCCACAGCTCGTTTTCCTGCAGCCGGATCACCCGCCGCGCGCCCGAGGGGCACAGCGCGCCCAGGCTCAGCACCGAGTAGTCGTACTGATTGCCGAAGTACGGCAACGGCCGGTACGACAGCGCGCGCAGCGAATCGATGCGGCAATAGCGCCAGGTGGTGTTGTTGTTCGACACGGTCGCGCCGATCCAGCCGCCGCGGCCGTTGGCGTTACGGCGGTCCTCGTCGTCGTGATAGAACTGCACCAGCGGATACTGCGAGGGGCAGTTCAACCGCTCCGGGATCACCCCGATCGAGAACAGGCGCGGGTCCAGCCAGGCCCACCAGCGCGCCAGACTCGCCTTCGCCGTCTTGGCCGCGGCCGGCACGTAGGGCACGAACACTTCCTGCCCGTCGCGGATTTCGACCACGCAGGGGCCGTCGAAGCCGATCGCCTGGCAGTAGCGCAGGGCCACGCCCTCGCCTTCCTCGGTCAGGAACTTCTCCGGATCGACCTGGGCGCTGTCCGGATAGCGCCGGTCCAGCTCGGCCATGTGATCGGCGAAGGCCTTGATCCGCGGCGGCATCTGCTCGAGGGTTGCGGCGTAGTCGCGCTCCTCCTGCGGGGTTTCCTCCTGCGAATCCTCGGCGAAGGCCGACGGCGAGGCCGCCGCGGCCAGCGCCAGCAACGCCAGTCCCAACACGTTCTTGTTCATCACGCGATTCCTTTGAGAGAGAGAACGCCGGACCGTCTCCCGGCCCGCCGCGCCGGCCCCGCCGGCAGGAATCACGCTAGGCCGCGCCAGCGGGCCGCGGCCAGGAACAATCCGGGAACGAATCGGCTCGGGATGGGAAGCGATGAGTGCAATCTGCGATGACGGCACTGCGAAAATGTGATGTTGCCTACGCAGGGCGTACCGTTTGCAGGCATGCCCGGCTTGAGATCACACCCGAGGCGTTGCGATCCGTTGGCTATCCTGAGCCTGTTGAGCCTGGGCCAGACTCTGCTCCCGATCGCGCTGGGCCTGCATGGCTTCCAATCGCTGCATCGACTCCGACACCGGCGTAATTGCGGCCTGCTGACCCGCAACGTCGGCGCGCAAATGCGCCGGGCTACCCGGCTCGCCCTCGACTGCGAACACATGCCGCCCCGATCCGTCGACCGCCGGGTGCCCCACCACGATGTGGTCCGGGCGTCCAAGCCCGTTGCGCGCGCACTCGACTGCCAGGCAGGCAGCGATTCGGTCCAAGTCCTGTGGCGGCGGCACCGGGCCATGTTGGGCAAAAGCGCCCGGCAATCGATCGCGAATGGTCTTGATGACACGGTGGTCAGCGCCTACCACCGGGAGTGCCTCGGACCCGACATCGCTGGCGTTCGCCCCCCGTCCGGGCGGGCCCTGGGGCAATACGCGAGGCTCTAGGTGATCCAAGGTGTCCGGCGCTCGACGTTCGGGCTGGGGATGGGCCAACTCCCAACCCTCGGCCGTCAACAAATAATCCACGTCTCGCGTGCTGCTCATCGTCAGCACGCCGTCGCGCCCCACACGAACGCTTGCCATTTCCAACCGTGCCAGTTCGTTCGCACCGTCGATCATAACTGGAACGTACGGCGCTCCTTCATCGAACT
Source organism: Lysobacter sp. BMK333-48F3 (assembly GCF_019733395.1). Lineage (NCBI taxonomy): Bacteria > Pseudomonadati > Pseudomonadota > Gammaproteobacteria > Lysobacterales > Lysobacteraceae > Lysobacter > Lysobacter sp. BMK333-48F3. The sequence continues at coordinate 756,374 of NZ_JAIHOO010000001.1, forward strand.
GGGCAAAAATTCGCCTTCCGCTGGCTGGGGCGCGCATCATCGCATCGAGCAATTGCGAGTCGTTCCTGAAGCTGAAACCCTGAGTCAGCCCCACATTGCCCTGGGTATGAACCTGCTCGCGCCAGGCCCGACTGAGAGGGCCGCTACCCAGTTCCAGAGAGTTCATCAGCTGCACCGCCGACAGTGCGGCATCTCGGCCGCTCACGATACTGTCGCGATCGGCCGGCGCTCGTGCGCTATGCGTTCCGATCCAGTCACTGAGCTGCTGCGAGGTCGTTTCGTTCTGCCGCAGATGTGAAATCAGCTCGCGTCCGCGTACTTCGCCCTGGTTGAACCGCTTGGAAGCCATCGCCACGATCTCCGCGGCCTCGCTTGGATCGTTGCGGCTGAGTTCCTGAAGCCAGGGAATCTGCGACAGGGGCTGCCCGACATTGTCCCATTTGTAGGCTATCTGCTCGCGGTCCAACCCGTTTACAAATTCCCGACCCGGATCGGAACGAAGGTACTCGTTCAGTCTGTTCTGCTCGTCTCGACTCAGCGCGTTTCCGCCTTGTCCCGACGTCTGCAAACGTGTGGTCAGCGAAGCGACCTCGGCGGCGGTGAACGCGTCGCCGCGCGCCCACTGCTGATAGCCAGCCAGAAGTTCCGGCACTTTCTCCCGTCGTCCTGGCTGGCCGAAGTCCCATTGCATCAGGCCGACGGACCAGCCGGAACCTGCGCTGCTGTGGCTCAAGCGATAGGCCGGCAGCGTATTGATCTCGCTTCCGCGGCCTATGGCGTTGTACGCAATGGCCTCGAAAGTGGCCCGCTCTAGCGGGTTATAGACATACCGATCCGATTCATCGCTCATGGTCTCCATCCTCCAACGGCTTCAGTCCCTGAAGTAGCGTTTTCATTTCCTCGATCCGCGCTTGCGTCAGCTGTGCCCGGCATGCCTCAGCCAAGTCGCCGATATCCTTGCGCGTGGTCCCGGCGTAGAACTGCTCGGCCGTGCAATGGCTGTCGCGATACACGCGCCAAGCCGAGTTTGACTTGGTGAAACTTTCTTTCATGTCGACCAAATAGGTCTGATCCCACATCTTCAGATTGCCGTATGCCTTGTCGGCCAATGCATAGGCATCGGCCTCCAATTTGGCAAGCTGCCCGCGCAAGGCATACATCTTTTTGTAAGGCGCGCAATGCAGATCACTATCGGCGCATCGCCGGTAGTCTTCTGAAAGAGCAAAGCACTCCTCACGTGCATCCAGATCGGCGATCGCCATGCAATCGTCGCCCGTTTGATAGTGCTGGGACTTCTGCGTTGCCTGGCCAATCCGCGACTCGCCTTGATTGGCGCGCATCTGCGCCTGGCGAATGCGTTCGGCCGCTTCGACGGCCTCCACCGAAGCGGCGACGCCCGGGTCGTTCGCGGCCATGGCGGGCTCCTGGCCCTTGGGTTCGCGTCCCGGGGGCTGAGCGCAGGCGGACAACGCGCCCAGGCCCAGCGTCAGCCATAGCGGCCAGACGAATCGGCTGCGTTTCACACATCCTCCATGCCGTGCGGGGCTGCGATGAGGCTGCCTTAAGCGCGACCAGGCTGCAAGGCGTACTTTTAGTTGCGCTACGGAGAGTGCGAATCACCCAATATCAACTTGCGTTCGCCGAAGCGTAAATACACAAACGCTAAGTCTGCGGGTGAATTTCCAGGTGCAAGCCTGAGATCGTTCGCCGGGCCACAATCTGCACGGACGATTCCGGTTCAAGTTCGAACTCCACGGTGTTGGAAGACTCACGATACGAGCTGCCGCCATAAGGCGTCCGCAAAGTCACTCTATGCGCACCGGAGGGCAAACGCACATGAATCCCGTTAGCCGGTGCCCGATCCACGTCCAACCGGGACGAAACAACGACGTTCCCATCCAGGTAAACCGAATAGTGGGCCAGAACCAGTCCCTCCCCGCGCACCACCATGCCGCAGGGCAGATCTCGCAGGGCGGTTTCGGCTTCGCTACGAAACGTGGGCGGCCACTCTCGCTGCCCCAGGTCACGCCCCAGAACGTATTCGTCGCGACTCAGCTTGAATAGCCACTGGTCACGAGACTGCACTACGCCGCCTCTTACCGGAACCATTACTACGGAATCGCGCACTTTCCCACTGAAGACGAGCCAGGCGTCATCGCGCATGGGCTCATCCACGACATCGTTTGATCGCCTGCTATCAGACGGATACTCGAATGCGATCAACGATATGCGCGCGGAAGTATCTATTCGATATACCGACCGGTATCCCTTCCACAAGGCGGAGCACATGATTTTTGGATTCGGCGTCGCCCTGGCCTGGTGTTTATAGTCTTCAGTCCAAACCCAGCCGTGCTTCGAACCCGGAACATCCGCAAGCAGCCTACGCAAGTACAGACCTGTGAAGTCCAATGCTTCGCATTGATTGAGCAAGCGCTCTGGCATTTGCATGGTCATTGCGTAGCGTTCTCGCGACAAGCCGCTGTTGCCGTCCTTAACGAGACAGAAGCCGCGGGGAGCCAGCCCCGCGGCTCAAGCGAACGCCGTACCGGACGCTCACGGCGTTGCGTCGGCAACTATTTCCCCGCCCGCTCCCCCGCCGTCTCGTCCCGCGCCCCGCGGAACTCCGAGTCCTGGGCCCAGTTCGGCCAGCGGCGCGAGTTGGCCAGGTCGTTGCCGAGGGTGTAGAGGATCTGCAGGTCGCGGGCCATGCCGGTGAAGGTCCAGCTGGCTTCCCATTGGTCGGCCGGCTGGTGGTAGCGGTCCTTGACGTAGGCCGCGCTCTCGGCCTTGCCGGCGTCGACGCCGCCGTCCGCCTTGTCCTCGCCCGAGCCGAACGACACCGCCGGCACGCCGCGCTTGGCGAACGGGAAATGGTCGGAACGGAAGAAGTGGCCGGCCTCGGGCTTGGGATCGGTGACGTAGTTGAGGTTCCAGCGCTGGGCGGTGGCGATCAGTTCGTCCAGCAGTTCCTGCTTGGCGCTGCCGGAGGTGGTGAAGTCGCGCGCCGGACCGGTCGGGGACAGCGCGTCGGTGTTGATCACCGCGACGGTCTTGGCCAGCGGGTACAGCGGCTTGGACGAGTAGTACTCCGAGCCGAGCAGGCCCTTCTCCTCCGCGGTCACGGCCAGGAACACCACCGAGCGCTGCGGCTTCTTGCCCTTGGCGAAGGCGCGGCCCATCTCGATCAGGGCGGCGGTGCCGGTGGCGTTGTCGACCGCGCCGTTATAGATGGTGTCGCCCTTGGCGTCGGGCGCGCCGACGCCGAGATGGTCCCAGTGGGCGCTGTAGATCACGGTCTCGTCGGGCTTCTTGCTGCCTTCGACGCGGCCGACGATATTCTGCGAGGTGATGACTTCGCTCTTGACCGCGTAGTTGGCCGACAGGGTCACGCCCTTCAGGGTCACCGGCTTGAACTCGCGGGTCTGGGCCTGCTGCTTCAGTTTTTCGAAATCCAGGCCGGCGCTCTTGAACAGGCTCACCGCCAGGTCGCGCTGGATCCAGCCTTCCATGCTCGGGTGGGCCTTGCCGGGCTGGTCGCGAACCACGTCGAACATGGTGTTGGTATTGGAGTTCTTGACCGTGGCCCAGCCGTAGGACGCCGGCTCGGTCTCGTGCACGATCAGCAGGCCGAGCGCGCCGCGGCGCGCGGCTTCCTCGTACTTGTAGGTCCAGCGGCCGTAATAGGTCATGGCCTTGCCGCCGAATGCATTCTGATCAGAGCCGCCGTCGCCGGTGTCGAAATCCGGGTCGTTGATCAGCACGACCGCGATCTTGCCCTTCAGGTCGACGCCCTTGAAGTCGTCCCAATCGCGCTCCGGCGCGCTGACGCCGTAGCCGGCGAACACCAGCGGCGCGTTCTTGAAGGCGACGTTGTCGGCGCCGTTGAGCGCGGCGCGCACGGCGATCTCGTTGCCCTGGGTCAGCGCGCGCGACTTCTTCTTCACCGTCAGGGTCAGCTTGGGCGAGCCCTCGATGTTGGAACGCAGCAGCGGCACGGCCTGGGTCCACAGGCGCTTGCCGTCCTTGAGGTCGCCGCCGGGCTGCACGCCGGCCGCCTTGAGTTGGGCGACGACGTAGTCGATGGTCTTGGTTTCGCCGGCGGTGGCGGGGCCGCGGCCTTCGAACTCGTCGGAGGACAGCACCTTCACTTCTTCGGACAGGCGCTTGGTGTCGAACACCGGCGCCTTCGGCGGCTTGGGCGCCTTGGCCGGCTTGGCGGCGAAAGCGGGCATCGACAGGGCGGCGGCGCAGAGCACCGCCAACGGTGTGGCGATCGGCAACTTCATGGGGAGGCCCTCGGGTGGTCGGGCCGATACTAGCCAGCCGCCCGGAGCCGGTCCATCGGCCAGAGGGCATGGCGCCGGGGCGGAAGGCGGATTTGCGTAGTTTGGCGTGAAGGCAGGATGGGAGGACGCGCCGGTGCACAACGCGGGCGGGGCGGCCTGTGTAGGAGCGGCGCAAGCCGCGACAACCGAAGAGGACGGATACCACGTCCGCCGCCAAGACTGCGTTGGGTCAGGCAACCAGGCTTCGGCGGCGACGCTGGCGTGCACCGCTGCGGTTGTCGCGGCTCATGACCGGAGGAAATCCCCGTGGGACGCCGCCCCTACAGAAAAGCGTCGTGGCCCCTGTAGGAGCGGCGTGAGCCGCGACCGCCGGAGAGGACGAACAGCACGCGCGTCGCCCGGACAGGAAAGCGCCGCCGCCCTGGTGGGAGCGAGGGCGCGGCACTCACAGCAAGCGGCAGCCGAGTTCGTACCAGCGGTGGCGGCGGGCGCTGCGGTGCAGCGCTCCGGGGGCGGCGAAGTCGGGGTCGGCGAAGGCGCCGACCGAAATCACCACCGCGTCGGGCAAGGCTTCGGCTTCCATATAGACCAGGCTGCCGCAACGTGGGCAGAAGCAATGCTCGACCCAGCGTCCGGCGTCGCTGCCGCGGCGCCAGCGGCGCGGCTCGCCGTCGACGGCGATGCGGTCCTTGGCGTAGCGGGCGCGGTAGGAGAACGCCGACCCGGTGGCGCGCTGGCATTCCAGGCAGGCGCAGGCATAGACGCTGAGCGGTTCGCCGCGCGCGGTCACGCGCAGGTCGCCGCAGGCGCAGGCGGCGACGCGGGCCGGCGCTGTCGCTGCGGCGGCATCGGCCGACGTGGCGGCCGGCGCTGCGACGGATGCGGTGTTCGTCGGGATCGCGCCGCGGCTGTCGCCGCTATCGGCGAGCGCAGGGGTTCGCGCGTCGTTCGAGCCGGAGAAGCGACGCTCAGCGCCATCGACCTCGTTCGCGGGGTCCGGGTTCATGTCCTGCTCCTGGAGCGTCCGCGGCGGTCCGCCGCGCGCCGCACAGCGTGCCCCTCCCCGCGACGCCCTGTAAATTAGCCACTTTCCGGTAAGCGCTTACCTGCACGTAAGGAGTCTTCGCGATGAAACGCCTGCCCGGCGACGCTTGCGGCCTGGCCACCGCGCTCAATGCGATCGGCGGCAAGTGGAAGACGATGATCCTGTGGGAGGTCAATCTGGCGCCGCGCCGCTTCGGCGAGCTGCGCCGCCTGCTGCCGGGGATCAGCGAGAAGGTGCTGACCGAGCAGTTGCGCGAGATGGAGGCCGACCTGCTGGTCCGGCGCGAGGCGTTTCCGGGCGCGGTGCAGAAGGTGGTGTATTCGGCGACCGAGTACGGCATCGGCCTGAACGAGGCGGTCGCGGTGATGTCGGCCTGGGGCAAAGCGCACGAGGCGCGCCTGGCGCAACGCGACGAGGCCCTGTAGCAACGGCGTCCTCACGCGGCGGCAGCGGGCGCTGCAAGAAAATCTTTCGGCAGCTCTTAGAAATCGTCGTTTGCGGCGATCGCGCGGCGGTTTCGATAATCGCCGCTCCTCCGAGGAGAGACTTCCATGCATCGACGCGACTTTTTGCAACGCAGCGGCGCCGTATTGCTCGCCGCCGGTTTCGGCGGCTCCAGCTTCGCCCTGCTGGCGCGCTCGCCGGCCAAGGAGATCGGCGCGCACTGGACCGCGCAGCTGACCCGGCTGGAACGCGACAGCGGCGGCCGGCTGGGCGTGGCCGCGCTGGACACCGGCAACGGCCAGCGCCTGGCCTGGCGCGGCGGCGAACGCTTCCCGATGTGCAGCACCTTCAAGTTCCTGCTCGCCGCGGCGGTGCTGCGCGAGGTCGACCGCGGCAGGCTGGACCTGCAACGCAAGCTGCCGATCGCCAAGAGCGACATCATCGCTCACTCGCCGGTGACCGGGCCGCTGGTCGGCGTCGGCGCCAGCGTCGCCACCCTGTGCGAGGCGACCATGACCCTCAGCGACAACGCCGCGGCCAATCTGCTGCTGCCGCTGATCGGCGGTCCGGCCGGGCTGACCCGCTTCCTGCGCGGCATCGGCGACCCGGTCACGCGCCTGGACCGGACCGAGCCCGAGCTCAACGTGGTCGGCCCGGGCGACGAGCGCGACACCACCTCGCCCGATGCGATGCTCGACAGCCTGCGCAAGCTGGCGTTGGGCGACGCGCTCAAGCCGGCCTCGCGCGAACAACTGACCGCCTGGCTGGTGGCCAACAAGACCGGCGACAAGCGCCTGCGCGCGGGCCTGCCCGCCGGGCTCAAGGTCGGCGACAAGACCGGCACCGCCAACACCACAGCCAACGACCTCGCGGCGATCTGGCCGGCTGCGCCGCGCAAGCCGGTGCTGCTGACTTGCTACCTGACCGATGCCGGCAAGATCGACGCGGCCGGCCGCGACCAGGTGCATGCCGAAGTCGCGCGCACCCTGGCGCAGATCTGGCTGTAAGCCGACCTTTGTAGGAGCGGCGCAAGCCGCGACCCACCGCAGCGGTGTACGTCAGCGCCTTCGCCGAAGCGCCGAACCGCCAGCCCTGCCCACCGATCCTCGCTTCGGCGGCCGGCATGGCGATACACCGCTTCGGCGGTCGCGGCTGACGCCGCTCCTACAGAAGCCCGGAGCAGGACACGGAAGCCACCGCGCGTTCTAGAATCGGCCGATTCGCGAAAGCGCCGCCAGCCTGGGCGGCGCGCGCAATGAGGACGCGCATGACCCGAACCCATTGGCTGTGGCTGGCGATCGGCCTGACCGCGGCGGCCCTGGCCGCGACCTATGTCTACGAGTGGCAACGGCGCGAGTCCGCACCCGCCGCGCCGCGCGGCCCGGCGCCGACCCCGTTCGGCTGGCAGGGGCAGTTGCAATCGATCGCCGGCGACGGCATCGCCGGGCTGCGCGACGGCGCCGCGGCGCAGGCGCGCTTCGCCGATCCTTACGGCCTGGCGCGCGCCAGCGACGGCAGCCTGTACATCGCCGACGGCGGCGACAACAACCGCATCCGCCGGATCGCGCCGGACGGCCAGGTCAGCAGCTTCGCCGGCGGCGGCGAAGGCTTCGCCGACGGCAACGGCGCGGCGGCGAAGTTCCATACCCCGTCCGGCCTGGCCTTCGATCGCGCCGGCAATCTGTATGTCGCCGACACCGGCAATCACGCGATCCGCCGCATCACCCCGCAGGGCGCAGTCAGCACCGTCGCCGGCACCGGCGCGGCCGGCTACCGCGACGGTCCCGGCGCGCAGGCGCAGTTCGACGGACCGGTCGGCGTCGCGGTCGACGCGCGCGGCCGCATCTTCGTGGCCGACACCTACAACGACCGCATTCGCGTGATCGGCACCGACGGCAACGTCAGCACCCTGGCCGGCGGCGCGCACCCGGGCTTCGTCGACGGCGCCGGCGCGACGGCGCGGTTCGACACCCCGACCGCGCTCGCGGTCGGCCTGCGCGGCACGGTCTGGGTCGCCGACACCCGCAACGACGCGATCCGCCGCATCGACGCGCAAGGCACGGTGACCACCCTGCCCGGCACCGGCCCCGACAGCGAGAGCGGCGCGCCGCACCGTCCGATCAGCCTGGCGCTGAGCCACGACGGTCTGCTCTACGTCGGCGAAATGACCTGGGGCCGAGTGCTGCAGTTCAAGCCCGACGGGCAATGGCGGCCGATCAGCGGCCGCGAGCAGGCGCAGCGCCTGCCGCGCCCCTCCGGCCTGGTGCTGGACGGCGCCGGCGGCCTGTACGTCAACGACGCCGCCAGCTATCGCGTGCACCGCGTCGCCACCGCCTCGGCGCCGGCCTCGGCCTTGCCGCTGGAAGTCGGCCCGTCGCTGGACAACCCCTTGCCGGCCACCGCCGGGCGCTGGCCGCTGCGGCCGCAGAACGGCTGGCACGAAGTGGTCGGCACGCTCGGCGAAGTGCGCGGCGACGGCCGCGGCGAAAGCCGCCACCACCTGCACGGCGGCCTGGATATCCGCGGCGACGTCGGCCAGGAGGTGCTGGCGATCGCCGACGCCAAGATCGGCAACCCGGCCGCGGCCTGGGGTTATGGCGGACTCGGCGAAGGCCTGATGCTGGATGCGCTGAGCTATATCCACATGCGCGTCGGCCGCACCGCCCAGGGCCAGCCGCTGGACCCGCAGCGCTTCCAGGCCCTGACCGACGACGCCGGCGCGAAGCCGCGCATGCGCGTGCGCCGCGGCGCGCGCTTCCAAGCCGGCGACGCGCTGGGCACGATCAATCCGATGGCGCACGTGCACCTGGCCTACGGGCCGTTCGGCTTCGAGCGCAACGCCGCCCTGCTCGGCTTCGTCAACTACGCCGACAGCTACGCGCCGCGGATCGAGCGCATCCAGTTGCTCGACCCGTCCGAACAGCCGCTGGCCGAACGCCAGGACGGCCGCCTGCTGCTGTCGCGCGCCCTGCCCGGCGTGCACATCGTGGTCGAGGCCTGGGATCAGGTCGACCGCAACCTGCCGCGGCGCCGGCTGGGCCTGTACGCGGTCGGCTATCAGTGGCTGAGTGCGGCCGGGCAACCGCTGCCGGGCTACGAGAGCCCGCGCATGAACATCCAGTTCGACCGCATGCCGGCCGCCGACGATGCGGTCAAGGTGGCCTATGCGCCGGACAGCGGCATCACCGTGCACGGCAGCGCCATCACCCGCTTCCGCTACATGGTCAGCAATACCGTGCGCGACGGCCGCCTGGCCGCGGGCAGCTATTCGCCGAGCGAACTGCCGGCGGGGGATTACCTGTTGCGGATCACCGCGCGCGACTACAGCGGCAACGTCGCCGCGGCCGGGCGCGATCTGGCGGTGCGGGTGCAGTAGGCGGATCGCGCACTCGGCGACTATGCCGGGACATCCGGCCTCTCGCGTCCGATCCGGCCGGGCCGGACCCGGCTCAGCCGCGCTCGATCGCGTACAGCCGTTCCGGACGCGGGTCGCCGGCGAGCATCAGTTCGCCGGCGGGCCGCAAGCCGAGCTTGCGCAGCCAGGCGTCGGCGGCGACGTGATCGGGATCGATCGAGGCGACGATGCGGCGCAGGCCCAGGTGGTCGAAGCCGTAGTCGAGCACGGCCTGCGCGGCCTCGCTGCCGTAGCCGCGCCGCCACCAGGCCGGGGCCAGGCGCAGCATCAGTTCGGCCTCGCGGCCGCCGTCGCCGGGACGCAGCGCGGTCAGGCTGGCGTAGCCGATCACCTGCTCGTTGGCGCGGTCGGCGACCGCCCAGGTGCCGAGGCCGCGTTCGCCGGAAAGATGCGCGATCCAGCTTGCCGCGTACTGCGCCGGCTGCGCGCCGATGCGGCTGTAGCGCATCGCCTGCGGATCGCCGAACACCGCCTGCAGGGCGTCGGCATCGGACGCGAGCACGGGACGCAAGGACAGGCGGCTGCTACGGAGCATCATGGACGGCGATACGACGGCGGAGTGCAAGCCGCATTGTAGGCCGCGTACGCGGCCGCGGCTTGTCCGCTTTCAGCCGGGAGTCATCGAAAGCGCACAGCGCGAACGACCGCATCGGCACAGTGCGTTCGTGCGCAAGGGCACGTAGCGGCGCCGCGCGCGCGCATTCCGCGGCCCAGGCACGCGCGCGGCACGACCGCGGTCACGCCGGGACGGTGTGACGGCAGCGCGTTCGGGCTTGGAGATCCGCCTGGATGCAGCCCTGGGTTCCCGCCTGCGCGGGAACGACAGCAGGAGGGTCGAGCGGCGGCTGGAGGGAGGGCCACCGCGCTATGCCGTCGCCATCCCCGCGAAAACCGGAAGCCTGGCCGCACCGTCATCCCCGCGAAAGCGGGGATCCAGAGACTTCAGCGCCATGTCTCCGCCGGGGCGAAGGAGCGCGCCGCAGACGCGAACGAGTGCGTCTGCGCTGGTTGCCCTCACCCCAACCCCTCTCCCGCCAGCGGGAGAGGGGCTCGCGGTACGCACGGTGCAGGGCCGCCGTTACAACGTCGGCGCCGTCCCGATTCGATCCCACCCCCAATCCCAACCGCCCATCCGATGCGCTCACGCCGCCTGCGGCCAGGGCTCGGCCCAGGCCGGCAGCGCCATCAGGCCCTCCAGCCAGGCCAGCAGGTGCGGGTAGTCGTGCAAAGGCATCTGCGCCTGGCGCCAGTCGCAGGCCATCGACGCGGCCTGGAAGTCGGCGATGGTCAGGCGGCCGCAGGCGAGATGGCGACGGCCGGTCAGATGATCGTCGAGCACGCGCGCGTAGCGGTGCAGCGCGGCTTCGCTGGCGGCCAGCAGATCCAGGTCCGGTTCGCCGATGCCGAACTGCGGTTTGACCACGCGTTCGAAGTAGAACGGCGACACCGTCGGGTCCCAATGCTGATCGTTCCACGACAGCCAGCGCAGCACTTCGATCTGTTCGTCCGCTCGGCTCGGCCACAACTCGGAGCCGGCGCGCCGGCACAGGTAGGCCATGATCGCCGACGACTCCCACAGCGCGTAGTCGCCGTCGACCAACAAAGGCGCCTTGCGGTTGGGATTGAGCGCGGCGTAGTCGGCGGCCTGCAGTTCGCCCGCCATCAAGTCCTTTTCGACCAGCTCGACCTCCAGGCGCAGATGCTTGGCCAGGGCGAGGACGCGGCGCGGGGCCTGGGTGCGGATCCAATAGATCTTCATGCGTAGCGATTCCTTGGGAGGTATCGGTACGACGAAGCGGGGGACGGCGGATCGACAGGGGGCGTGCGGGAAGAGCGAGAGCAAATCCCCCCTGCCCCCCTTTTTCAAAGGGGGGAAGAACAGGGGGAAGGCGTGGGGCTCAGCGCTCCAGCAGGTCCTGGGTATTGGCCGAGTTGTTCAGGATGTTGGAGAACGGCAGCAGCTGGTTGACGAAGCGGTTCCAGCGGGTGACGCCGGCCGGGCCGACGAACACCACGTCGCCGGGCCTGACCGAGAACTGGCTGGCCAGGGCGAAGGTCGCCGGCGACTTGGCCGCGAGGTGGTAGATCTTGGCCGGCTGCTCGCGCAGGTCCTGGCTGCCGCCGCGGATCACGTACACCGCGTCGCCGTTGGCGGTCAGCGGGTTGAGCCCGCCGGCGCGGCCGAGCACCTGGCTCAGGCTCATGTCGGTGGTCTTGAAGCCGATCGCCGCCGGGCGCACCACTTCGCCGACCACATAGACTTCCTTGCGGTCGTTGTAGGGCAGATAGATGTGGTCGCCGGCCTTGAGGTAGATGTCCGGCGCGACCGAGGTGCGGTTGAGCGCGTCCAGGTCGAGCGGGTACTGGTGGCCGTCGCGGGTCAGCACCAGGCCGGACAGGTCGGCGCGCAACGGGTCGATCGTCGCCGAGCCGATCGCCTGGGCCAGGGTCAGCGGCGTGGCGGTGATGCGCTGGCGCTCGGTCTTCACGAACGCGCCCTGCAGGGTCACCTGCTGGCTGCCGTAGTCGATCACGGTGACGTCGACCTGCGGCGATTCGACCACCGCCGCGATCCGCTGGGTGATCAGCGAGCGCAGCTCCTCGATGGTCTTGCCGCGCGCCTGGATCACGCCGACGTAGGGATAGAACAGGGTGCCGTCCGGGCGCACCAGGCGGCCGTTGGCGGCCGGCTGCTGCTGGTTGCCGGCCGGCGAGGTCAGCTCGGGATGGTCCCAGATGGTGATGTACAGAGTGTCGCCGGCGCCGATCCGGTAGGCCTCGGGCTGGTAGTCGAGCAGCTCCGCCGGCACCGCCGCGGTATCCGCCGAGGCGCGCTCGCTGGCGACCAACTGGGCGTTGATCGGCACCAGTTCGACCTCGTCTGCCTGCAACGCGTCGCCGCGCAGCAGTTGGTTCGGGCTCATGTGCTGGCCCGGCGCCCACATGCAGCCGTTGAGTCCGATGGCGGCCAACAGCGCCATGCCAACTGAAAGCTTTCTCATGAACGAATCTGTCTCTAGGTCGTGTCTTGCCGTGGTAAAGCCGGCCGTGATGAAGCCGCAAACGCGCGCTGCGGCGCCGGCCGCGCCGCCTTCCCTGCGGTGCGACACGGCCGAACCGAGCGCGAAAGCCCGCCAGCGCTGCATCGGCAACGAAGTACGGACGTCGAAAGTGGAACGCTGCGCCGGAACTGGCGCAGCCGTGGCGGAAACCGGATCGGCCGGCCCGATGGACGGGGCGCAGGGACGAGATCGGTGACGCGAATCTGTGGCGGGACGTGACTCCTGATATTGCGTGCGAACGGATCGCGCGAGTTAGCCCCTGGGCGCAGTATAGCCAGCGACGGCGGCTGCGGCGGGAGGCGACGGCTTCGGTAAGAGCATCGCATCACAGTTATGAATCCTCGCTACCCGTCGGCAACCGGCCGCGGACCGCACCGCATCGGCGTATGACGCGGCGATGACGAGCGCGCCGCTCGATGCATCGCGCGGCCGCGCATTCGGGTTTCGTTCACTTGCCTCGTCGCGGCCCGCGCGCATCGCCGCAAACGCAACAGCGGCGGGGATTCGCCGCGCGCGAGGCCTCGTTCACGATTGCGCGCTCGGCGCGAGTTCGCAGGTGACCGACGTCACGTCTCGACGGTCGCGCCGATATCGGCGGTTGACCCTGCCGGAGGCGGCTCGTACATTCCGCACCGTCGTAATTCGATGCACCGCAGCATCGCGGCCCCCGCGTGTCGGCATGCGTCGCTGTTCGGTTCACTGCCGGGCGAACGGTCCTCCGGGCCGGTCGCGCCATCAACCAAACGCTGTCGGCGCCGTGCGCGCCGTGGTTCAACAGTGAGACGTAGCGCGCGTGTTCAAACGGGTATTGATGGTCTGCATCGGCAACATCTGCCGAAGCCCAACCGCCGAAGTGCTGCTGCGGCATCGTATGCAAGGCAAGGACGTCGTCGTCGAATCGGCCGGGCTAGCGGCATTGCGCGGCCATCCGATCGACGCCACCGCCCTGGCGCTGCTCGAAGAGCACGGCCTGGACGGTACGTTGCACAAGGCGCGGCAGATCGATCGCGAGATCATCGACGCCGCCGACCTGATCCTTACGATGGAACGTAAGCACCTCGACGGCGTGCTGGCGCTTGCGCCGCACGCGCGGGGGAAAACGTTTCTGCTGGGCAAGTGGTTGGACGATGCCGGCGTGCCGGATCCTTACCGCCAGTCGCACAGCGCGTTCGAACGGGCCTACCAGCTGATCAACTCAGGGGTGAGTAGCTGGGTGCCCTACTTATGACGTAGGACTCCACTTTTTTAAGGCCCTCACCCCATGCCGACCAGTTCCGCCGCCCTCGACGTTCAACGGGACGGCAACGAAGAAATCGACCTGGCCGCCCTGCTCGGTACGCTGATCGACCACAAGTGGCTGATCGCCGGCGTGACCGCGGCCGGTTTCGCTCTCGGCACCGCTTACGCCCTGCTCGCGCCGCCGGTGTACCAGGCCAACGCGATGATCCAGGTCGAGCCGAACACGCCGACCCTGCCGGGTCTGGACGCGGTGTCCCAGGTGCTGACCGATTCGGCGCCGCAGGCGGTGACCGAAATCGCCCTGCTGACCTCGCGCACCGTGCTCAGCAAGGCGGTCGACGACCTGCGCCTGGACGTGCAGGTCGAACCCAGGCAGTTCCCGCTGATCGGCGGGGTGATCTCGCGCCGCTTCGAGCCGGCGACGCCCGGCGCGGTGGCCGAGCCCTGGTTCGGCCTGGACGGCTACGGCTGGGGCGGCGAGCACCTGGACGTATTCAAGCTGTCGGTGCCCGACGCGCTGGTCGGCACCGAGATGGAGCTGGTCGCCGACCAGGCCGGCGCCTACCGTCTCTACGACGAGGACGGCGGCCTGCTGCTCAACGGCAAGGTCGGCGAGGAAGCCAGCGGCCGCGGAGTCAAGCTGACGGTCAAGGCGCTGGCGGCCAATCCGGGCATGCGCTTCGAAGTGATCAAGCTGCAATCGCTGGCGATCATCACCTCGCTGCAGCGCAACCTGACCGCGGGCGAAAAGGCCAAGGACTCCGGCATCATCCAGCTCAGCTACGAGCTGCCCGATCCGGTCAAGGCCACCGAGACCCTGGACGCGATCACCCGCCAGTACACCCGGCAGAACGTCGAGCGCAACTCGGCCGAAGCCGCCAACCGGCTGGTGTTCGTCAAGGAGCAGCTGCCCAACGTACGCCGCGAACTGGAAAAGTCCGAGCAGGCGCTCAACGCCTATCAGTCGCAGTCGCATTCGGTCGACATCAGCCTGGAAACCAAGTCCTACCTGGACCAGATCGTCTCGCTCGACACCAGCATCTCGCAGCTGAAGATGCAGCAGGCCGAAGTCAGCCGCCGCTACACCCCGGCGCACCCGGCCTACCGCGCGCTGATGGCGCAGCTGGGCGAGCTGGAAGGGCGCAAGAACGAGATGAGCAAGCGCATCGAAGGCTTGCCGGAAACCCAGCAGGAACTGTTGCGCCTGACCCGCGACGTGCAGGTCGGCACCCAGACCTACACCAACCTGCTCAACCAGGCCCAGCAGCTCGACATCGCCCGCGCCGGCACGGTCGGCAACGCGCGCATCGTCGACCGCGCCGTGGTCGACGTCAGCCAGCCGGTCAAGCCCAAGCGGTTGATGATCGTGCTGATCGCCACCTTCCTCGGCGGCGCCCTGGCGATGGCCTGGATCCTGCTGCGGCAGTTGCTCAATCGCGGCATCGAGGACGCCAAGGAGATCGAACAGCTCGGCCTGCCGGTGTACGCGTCGATCCCGATGAGCTCCTATCAACGCGATCACGAAAGCGTCGACAAGAACTCGCGCACGCCGTCGAAGATGAGCCGCGCGCGGCTGCTGGCGGTGGACGCCCCGGGCGACCTGGCGATCGAGGCGATCCGCGCCCTGCGCACCGGCCTGCACTTCGCCCGCCTGGAAGCCAAGAACAACGTCCTGATGATCTGCGGCGCCAGCCCGAACGCCGGCAAGACCTTCGTCTCGACCAACCTGGCCTCGGTGATCGCCCAAGGCGGACAGCGCGTACTGCTGATCGACGCCGACCTGCGTCGCGGCACCCTGCACCGGGTGATGGGACTGAACGGACAGGAGGGACTGTCGGACCTGCTGACCGGGCGCATCGACTTCAACAAGGCGATGCACGCCTCGTCCGTCGAGGGCCTGCACTTCATCGCCCGCGGCCAGGTTCCGCCGAACCCGTCCGAGCTGCTGATGCATCCGAACTTCCCAGCGCTGCTGAACACCGTGTCGCAGCGCTACGACCTGGTGATCGTCGACACGCCGCCGATCCTGGCGGTGACCGACGCGGCCATCGTCGGCCGCCACACCGGCACCAACCTGCTGGTCGCGCGCTTCGGCTTCAACACCGCCAAGGACATCGCGGTGGCCAAGCAGCGCTTCGAACAGAACGGCATCGAACTCAAAGGCTCGATCCTCAACGCGGTCGAACGCCGCCACGGCGCTTATCACGCTTACGGCTACGATTATTCTCCGATCGAAAAATGATCGACGACCATGGCGTTCGCGCGGACATCGCGCATGAACCCGTCGCCACCCACGAAGCGCACGCGCGAAGCGCCACGCCGGCTAGCGCATCGCCCACGCACGCTCACGCGGGTTCGCGAACCCGCTCGCAATTTGTCGCCTACCGATGAACGAAAGCAAAACGAAGAACGACTCCACGCGCATTTCGCGCGCCCACGAAGTGAAGAAAAACCCCGCTAAAACTGGAGTTTTCGCAGATTCATTTGCGGATAACGAAATCGCATAAAGCGAATTACGCAGCGCACAAACGCGACGCGTCGGCGCGCGATCGCACATTGCCGCGTAATGTCGCCGTTATTCCGCGCCGCGCATCGCAGACGCGATTTGATCGAAGACCGCAAGCGCGATCCGGCGGATGAATCGCAGCTGACACAAAGCAGATTCGCGCACGAATCGGCCCCGTCACCGCGACCGCACAACAAAAAGCCTTACGGTTTCACAGTATTGATCGCGCGACGAATGGCAGTCTATTCGCACAAAACAGCAGTTCGTGCGCACTCGTAGGGGGAGCGCGACGCGGACGCAGACCGACGGGATGTCATAAAGATCGGGCACAAAAGCAAGAGCGGAACGTTGTACGTAGCGCATCGAACCCACGGCGGACGGACGCGCCACTTCAATCCACCCCTACCACCACAGCGACAACAACCCAGCATCACTTCGCCCGACGCGGCCTCGCCGCTGCGTCTGGCTGCGGCACCACTACGACTCTTAGAAAATTCAGAACACATCGATGGATGATCGACCGCGGGGGGGCGGCGATCGTTGGCTTTGTCTAACGAAGACTTATTCCCCGGACCTTACGTCATGCTGGACACCAAGATCGCGATCGCATGCGCCCTGGCGCTGTGCATCACAGGCATCGCCATCTACGCGATGCGCCCCCTGGCCAAGTCGTTCGGCCTGGTCGACCGCCCTGGCCAACGCAAGCGGCACCAAGGCGACATCCCGCTGATCGGCGGGCTGGCGATTTTCGCCGGCCTGTTGTGCGGGGCCGCCTTGCTCGGCCTGGCCGACCGCTTCACCCTGTCGCTGCTCGGCAGCACCGCGCTGATCGTCATCGTCGGCGCGATCGACGACTCCAAGGACCTCAGCGTGCGCGCGCGCCTGTTGGTGCAGAGCGGCGCCTGCGTGCTGATGATGATCGGCAGCGGCCTGTACCTGAACGACCTGGGCAACCTGTTCGGCCGCGGCCCGGTCTCGCTGGGCCTGCTCGGCGTGCCGTTGACGGTGATCGGCGTGGTCGGCCTGATCAACGCCTTCAACATGCTCGACGGCATCGACGGGCTCGCCGGCAGCCTGACCCTGACCTCGATCGTCGCGATCATGCTGTTCGCCGACGGCATCGCGCCCTCGTCGATTTCGCTGCCGCTGCTGCCGGTGCTGTTCGCGGCGATCGTGCCCTACCTGTTCGCCAACCTCGGCCTGTGGCGCGGGCACAAGATCTTCATGGGCGACGCCGGCAGCATGGCGATCGGCTACCTGCTGGCCTGGAGCCTGGTGTATCTGAGCCAGCGCGGCGGCGCGCGGCTGGACGCAGCCGACGCACTGTGGTGCGTGGCGCTGCCGGTGCTGGACACCCTGGCGGTGATGTACCGGCGCATGCGCAAGGGCCTGTCGCCGTTCAAGCCGGACCGCCAGCACCTGCACTACATGCTGCTCGACAGCGGCTGCTCGCCGCGCACCGCGCTGGCGATCCTGGTCGTGACCGCGACCGCTCTGGCGGCGGTCGGCTATTCGTTGCGCAACCTGCCGCTGGGCGTGGACCTGGCGATCTTCGCCGCGCTGCTGATCGCCTATACCGTCGGCCTGACCCACGGCTGGAAGTTCGAGCCGCGCCTGCCGAACTGGCGCCCGGAGAACGACACGATGGAGCTGGAAGCCGCGCACGCGCCGGGCCTGAGCCTGCCCGACGCCGCCGCCCTGCCCGCGCACGCGCGCACCGGCCTGGCCGAGGACGCCTCGGCGGTGACCAAGCTGCCGGCCGCGATGCCGGCCGCCGCCGCGGTCGCCGCGCCGCGCAAGATCAAGACCCTGTGCGTGTTCGGCACCCGTCCGGAAGCGATCAAGATGGCGCCGCTGGCGCTGATGCTGAACGCCGATCCGCGCTTCGAAGCGCGGGTGTGCGTGACCGGCCAGCACCGGCAGATGCTCGACCAGGTGCTGAGCCTGTTCGACATCCGGCCCGATTACGACCTGGCGATCATGAAGCCGGGCCAGGACCTGACCGACATCACCACCGCGATCCTGACCGGCATGAAGAAGGTGCTGGCCGAGCTGAAGCCGGACGTAGTGCTGGTGCACGGCGACACTTCCACCACCATGGCGACCACCCTGGCGGCCTACTACCAGCAGGTGCCGGTGGCCCACGTCGAGGCCGGCCTGCGCACCGGCAACCTGTACTCGCCGTGGCCGGAAGAAGCCAACCGTAAGCTCACCGGCGCGCTCGCGGCGATGCACTTCGCCCCGACCGACCTGTCGATGCAGAACCTGCGCGCCGAAGGCATCGCCGCCGACCGCATCTCGATCACCGGCAACACCGTGATCGACGCGCTGAAGGAAGTCGTTCACCGGATCGAGCGCACCGACTCGCTGCGCGAGCAGCTGTCGCAGCAGTTCGGCTTCCTCGACCCGAAGCGGCGCATGATCCTGGTCACCGGCCATCGCCGCGAAAGCTTCGGCGGCGGTTTCGAGCGGATCTGCCACGCCCTGCGCGACATCGCCCTGCGCCACCCGGACGTGGACATCGTCTACCCGGTGCACCTCAACCCGCAGGTGCGCGAGCCGGTCAACCGCCTGCTGCGCGACATCAAGCAGATCCACCTGATCGAGCCGCTGGATTACCTGCCGTTCGTGTACCTGATGAACGCCGCCCACATCATCCTCACCGACTCCGGCGGCATCCAGGAAGAAGCCCCCTCGCTGGGCAAGCCGGTGCTGGTGATGCGCGACACCACCGAGCGCCCGGAAGCGGTCGCCGCCGGCACGGTCAAGCTGGTCGGCACCGACCGCCAACTGATCGCCGACGGCGTCAGCGCCCTGCTCAGCGACCGCTCGGCCTACGAGGCGATGAGCTTCGCCCACAACCCCTACGGCGACGGCAAGGCCTGCGAACGCATCGTCGAAGCGCTGGCCACGATCAAGGTCGAGGTCTCGCAGTTGGCCGCCTGATCCGCGCCCCATCCATCGGGCGCGGGCCGTTCCGGCGCGCGCGACGCACAGGCGGCGAGATCCCTCGCCGCCTTGTGCGTTGAACGAACCGGCCGCCCGCGCCGCCGCATCCCCCCGCTCCACGGGAGCACCTCGGAGTCCTTATGCAATTCGAAACCGTTTCGGTCATCGGCCTGGGTTACATCGGCCTGCCCACCGCCGCCGCGTTCTGCGCCGCCGGCAAGCGCGTGATCGGCGTCGACGTCAACCGTCGCGCGGTCGAGACCATCAACCGCGGCGAGATCCACATCTTCGAGCCCGAGCTCGACGTCGCCGTGTACGCCGCGGTCAACAAGGGCCTGCTGCGCGCCACCGACACGCCGCAGGCCGCCGACGCGTTCCTGATCGCGGTACCGACCCCGTTCAAGGGCGACCACCAGCCCGACCTGAGCTACATCGAGGCCGCCGCCAAGGCGCTGGCGCCGGTGCTGGCCAAGGGCAACCTGATCGTGCTCGAGTCGACCTCCCCGGTCGGCGCCACCGAGCAGTTGGCCGCATGGCTGGCCGCCGCGCGTCCAGACCTGAGCTTCCCGCAGCAGGCCGGCGCCCAGGCCGACGTCAACGTCGCCTACTGCCCGGAGCGCGTGCTGCCGGGCCACGTGATGCGCGAGCTGATCGAGAACGACCGCATCATCGGCGGCATGACCCCGCGCTGCGCCGAACGCGCCTGCGAGCTGTACCGGGCCTTCGTCCGCGGCGAGTGCATCGTCACCGACGCGCGCACCGCCGAGATGTGCAAGCTGACCGAGAACGCGTTCCGCGACGTCAACATCGCCTTCGCCAACGAGCTGTCGATCATCTCCGACAAGTTCGGGATCAACGTCTGGGAACTGGTGCGCCTGGCCAACCGCCATCCGCGCGTCAACATCCTCCAGCCCGGCCCGGGCGTCGGCGGCCACTGCATCGCGGTCGACCCGTGGTTCATCGTCGACAGCGCGCCGGAAGAAGCGCGCCTGATCCGCACCGCGCGCGAGGTCAACAACAGCAAGCCGCACTGGGTGATGGACAAGGTCGACGCCGCCATCGCCGAGGCCAAGGCCGCCGGCAAGGAAGACAAGAACCTGACCATCGCGGTGTTCGGCCTGTCGTTCAAGCCCGACATCGACGACCTGCGCGAAAGCCCGGCGCTGGACATCGCGATCGAGCTGGCCCAGCGCCATCCGGGCAAGGTGCTGGCGGTCGAGCCGCACATCGACGCCCTGCCGGAGAAGCTCAAGTCCTCGCCGAACGTGATCCTGGTGGACTTCCCGACCGCCAGCGCCCAGGCCGACATCGGCCTGCTGCTGGTCGACCACAAGCCGTTCAAGGAGCAGGCGGCGCCGACCCATCTGCGCCTGGTCGACACCAAGGGCATCTGGACCTGAGCCCGGCGCCGGCCGCCCGCACCGACATGACCGAAGTCCGATGATCCGCAGACTGATCACCACCGCCAGCCTCTCGGCGATCAGCGCCATGGCCTCGCGCGGCGCGATCTTCGCCGGCGTGCTGCTGATCGCCTACTTCCTGGGGCCGGAGGCCTTCGGTCAGTTCACCCTGATCCAGACCACCGCGCTGCTGTTCACCACCTTCTGCGCCCTCAGCCTGGGCCAGATGGCGACCAAGATCGTCGCCGAGGCGGTGGACGGCCCGCGCGAGCGGCTGCAGGTGGCGTTGTCGGTGTCGTACGGCTCGGCGCTGCTGATCGCGCTCGGCTTCGCGGTGCTGATCGTGGCCCTGTCGCCGCTGCTATCGCGCCAGGTCGGCCACACCGCGGCGCTGACCCCGGTCTACGCCAGCGCCAGCATCCTGGTCCTGGCCGGCTTCGTCACCGCGATCCAGAACGGCGTCGCCCTGGCCCTGCACCGGGTCAAGGAGCAGGCCTACGCCAACATCGCCAGTGCCCCGATCGCGTTCGCGATCATGGTGCTGGCGGCGATGCGCCACGACCTGCACTGGGCGGTGTACGGCTACATCGCCTCGCAGGCGGTGATCGCGATCGGCCAGGAACGCAGCCTGCGCCGCTATCGCCGCGAGCACGGCCTGCGTCTGTCCTGGCGCGCGACCCGGCGCGAGGACTGGGCGGTGCTGTGGAAGCTCGGCCTGCCTTCGTCGCTGGCCGGCCTGCTGACCGTGCCGGCGATGTGGATCGTGATGGTGATGCTGTCGCACACCGCCGACGGCGCGGTCGACCTGGGCAACTTCGCCCTCGGCAACCAGGCCCGCTCGATCCTGCTGTTCGGCATCGGCGTGGTCGCCAACGCGGCCCTGCCGATGCTGTCGGCGGCGCTGGCGCGCGGCGACCGCGACAGCGCTTCGACCGTGCTGCGCCATTCGATGCTGCTGCTGATCGCGGTCACCGGCGGCATCGCCCTGTTCGCCGGTTTCGCCGCGCCGCCGCTGATCCATGCCTTCGCTCCGGACTACGCCGGCTCGACCCAGCCGCTGCAGTGGCTGCTGGCCTCGGTGGTGGCGACCGCGCCGACCACGATCCTGATGCGCAAGGCCACCGCCGACGGCCGCCCGGGCATCCTGTTGGCCGGCAACGCGGTGTTCTGCATCGTCCTGCTGGCCGCCGCCGCGGTCGCCCTGCGCCTGCACGGCGGCGCGACCGGCCTGGCCCAGGCCTATTTCGTCGCATCGATCCTGCAATTGCTGACCTTCGCTTTGTTCAACCGCAACGAGCTGCGCTTCAAAGCGGTGGCCCGGAGTAATCCATGAGAGTCGTACGTCTGCTGAAGAAGTCCGTGATCCTCGGCGCGATCCGGGTCGGCTGGCTGATCAAGCCGGGCCTGGTCACGCGCATGTTCACCTGGTACCTGAAGTCGGAGGGCGCGCAGATCGACGGCATGCCCAACTATCTGTCGGCCAAGATCTGGTTCGACGGCACCGATTACTCGCTGATCCGGCTCGGCGAGGGCTGCACCATCTCCAGCAACGTGCGCATCCTGACCCACGACGCGGCGATCAACACCGCGGCCAAGGAGCTCGGGCTGCGCTTCGAACGCCCCGAGATCCGGGTCAAGCCGGTCTCGATCGGCCGCTACAGCTTCGTCGGCACCGGTTCGATCATCATGCCCGGCGCCGACATCGGCCCGGGCTGCATCATCGGTGCCGGCAGCGTGGTGCGCGGCAAGATCCCGCCGCTGAGCATCGTGGTCGGCAGCCCCGGCCAGATCGTCGGCTCGGTGACCGAGTACGTGGCCAAGCTCTACCCCGACCAGGTCCGGGCCGGCTGAGGCGCGCATGTCGTCCCTGTCCAAGACCGCCTACGTGATCGCCCGCACCCTGTCGGCCTTCGGCCTGCCGGGGCTGCGCGGACTGCGCACGCGCATCTACGCCTGGCATTTCCGCGCCACCGGGATGAGCGTGTCCGACCGGGTGATGGTGGTCGCCGCGCACCGCAGCGACAGCGCCTCGATCGCCTTCGGCCACGGCGTCGAGCTCGGCGCCGACAGCTACATCGACTACTCCGGCGGAGTGCGCCTCGGCGACCACGTCGCGGTGTCGGAGGGCGCCAAGGTCTTCACCCACAACCACGTGGTGCGGCGCGGCCACGCCAACTGGCACCGCAACCCGATCGAATTCTCGTCGCTGCAGATCGAGGATTACGCCTGGATCGGCGCCGGCGCGACCGTGCTGCCGCGGGTGCGCCGGATCGGCCGCGGCGCGATCGTCGGCGCCGGCGCGGTGCTGGCCGAGGACGTGCCGGATTTCGCCGTCTACGCCGGCAACCCCGCGCGCGAGATCTTCCGCCGCGACATCACCGAGCAGGACTGAGGGAGGCCGGACCGGTTTGGCGACGCTCTACGTCATCTTCTTCATGAGCCTGGGACTGCTGGCGTTCGCGCGCATCGGCAGCCGGTTCGATCGCCTGTTCGTCAACCCGATCCTGGCCTTCGTCCTCACCGTGGCCTTCATCTACGGCTTCATCCCGTGGCTGAAGGACCTGCAGCAGGTGCAGACCTACCCGTTCTACTACTCCTTCGACGCCAAACTGTTCGCCCTGCTGTTCTCGCTGGTGTTCTGCCTGTCCGGGATCGGCGGCTACCTGCTCGCCGGCGGCGGCGCGCGGCCGGCGCTGCCGCAGGTGCGCGCGCTGACCAAGCGCGAGCGGCGCCGGGTGCTGGTGCTGGTCGGCATTCCGGCGATGTGCGCGGTGCTGTATCTGGCACGCACGGTCTCGGCCTACGACCTGGCCGACTACATGAAGGACCGGATCATGATCCGCCGCGGCATGGGCCCGGCGGTGGTGCTGGCGTTCGCGGCGATCTGCTACGCCGCGATCCTGGTCACCGACTACTTCGCTTCGCGGCGCACCTCGAGCCGGCCGATGTCGCGCTGGCGGCTGCTGCCGATCGGCGGCGTGGTGCTCCTGGTCGCGGTGGCCTTCGTCGCCATGGGCAACCGCAACTTCGTCTTCATCTTGATCGCGATCGTTCTGTTCGCCTCGTTGTCGATCTTCAAGGGCCGGATCAGCCGCGCGCTGATGCTGCTGCCGGTGATGCTGGCGATCGCCCTGGGCCTGTCGGCCTGGGCCAAGATCCGCACCACCCTGGACAGCGCCGACGCCTCCAGCGTGACCAGCGAGGGCCCGGTGCAGTTGCTGGTGTACGGCCTCAACGGCGCCTTCGGCAACGCCGAGAACCTGATCTGGCTGGCCCAGCACGAACGCGACTGGGACCCGGTCTACGGCGCCACCGTGGTCGCCGCCGCGCTCAATCCGATCCCGCGCGCGTTCTGGCCGGACAAGCCGTTCGGCGGCGGCCCGGCGCTGCGCAACATGATCTACCCCGGCAGCTACACCCTCGACGGCGAAAAGCTGACCTCCTACACCACCGGCCTGCCGACCGAGGGCTATATGAACTTCGGCCTGCTCGGCCTGGTGCTGTTCGGCCTGGTCAACGGCGCCTGCCTGGCGGCGATCCGCAATCTCTACGCGCGGCGGCGCGAGGTCACGCCGGTCGGCGTGGTCGTCTACAGCTTCTCGATCTTCATGTTCTCTTCCGGATTTCTGTATATGGAACTGCTCGGCGGCTGGAGCCGTTACTTCATCACCGTGCTGCTGTTGTTCGCGGTCACCTGGCTCGGCAACCGGCCGATCCGCATGCGCGGGGTGCCGGCATGAACGCGATCATCCTCGGCCAGGGCAACCCCTATCTGAAGAATCCCTACCTGAGCAAGCTGTCGCAGGTGCTGGATGCGGCGGCGATCCCGTACGAATTCTGGATCTGGAGCCGCGACAAGCAGGCCGCCGAGCTGCCCAAGGTCAAGGTGCTGCTGAGCTTCGGCTCCTGGGGCGGCGGCGCGGTCAACGCGATCGGCTATGCGCTGTGGGTGGCCTGGCTGACCCTGCGCGTATTCGTCCAGCCGCGCGCCGGGGTGTACTTCTGCTCGCGCCTGGACGCGGCCCTGCCCTGCGCCCTGGTCGCCAGCGTGCGCGATTGCCAGTACGTGTTCCTGGACCGCGACAAGCTGTCCAAGAGCTATGCCTGGCCGAGCCCGGTCAAGCGCGCGATCGAGGCGATCGAACGTTTCGTCGGCCGCCGCGCCACCTTGCACGTGGTGCCGGGCGCCTCGCGCGCGGTCGACGGCGACGGCGGCAACATCCGCATCGTCCGCAACACCCCGCACAGCGACGTGATCCAGCGCGCGCGCGGCCTGGTCGCGAGCATGCCGCCGCGCGACGGCCGTTTGCGGGTGCTGATCAGCGGCCTGATCTCGCCCGAGCGCGGCGCCAGGATGATGCGCGAAGCGGTCGAGGCGGCCGGCGACCGGATCGAATTCGTCGCCGCCGGGCGCCTGCTCGGCGAGGACGCCAAGCGCCTGGCCGAACTGCTCGGCGAGCGCTACCGCGGCATCGTCAGCAACGAGGACGCGCTGGCCCTGCTGCTCAGCGCCGACCTGGTGCTGGCCTTCTACGACCCGTCGCTGGAGATCAACCGCCTGGCCGAACCGAACAAGTGGTTCGACTGCGCGGCGCTGCAGATCCCGTTCGTGACCAATCCCGGCCTGGACACCTCGCAGCCGTTCGAGGCCGCCGGCGCCTGCTTCCTGTGCGACTACGGCGACGGCCGGGTGCTGGCCGAGGAACTGCTGCGCATCGCCGCCGACCCGCAGGCGCTGGAACAGCGCCGCGCCGGCTTGCGCACCCTGCGCTACGAGGCCTGGGACACCGCGATGGCGCGGGTCATCGCCGAGTGCGCCGGCCTGAGCCGCGCCCGCTGAGATCGCGCATCGAGCCGACCGACCGATAACGCGCCGCCGCCTGCCCCGCCGCGACGCCCCACCTTCCCCCTTCGTACTGGAACCACCATGCAACAGGTCCTGCAAAATCTGCGCGACGGCAGCACCGAAGTCGTCGACGTCCCGGTCCCGGCGCTCAAGCCCGGCCATCTGCTGATCCGCACCGGCACCACCCTGGTCTCGGCCGGCACCGAACGCATGCTGGTCGAGTTCGGCAAGGCCAACATGCTGCAGAAGGCCCGCCAGCAGCCGGACAAGGTGCGCATGGTGCTGGAAAAGGTCCGCACCGACGGCCTGGCCACCACCATCGACGCGGTCCGCAGCAAGCTCGACCAGCCGCTGCCGCTGGGCTACTGCAACGTCGGCACGGTGATCGGCATCGGCGCCGGGGTCAACGGCTTCGAGGTCGGCGACCGGGTCGCTTCCAACGGCAAGCACGCCGAAGTGGTCGCGGTGCCGGCCAATCTGTGCGCGCGCATTCCCGACGGCGTCGACGACGAGGCCGCCTCGTTCACCGTGCTCGGCGCGATCGCCCTGCAGGGCATCCGCCTGGTCCAGCCGACCCTCGGCGAGGCGGTGGTGGTGACCGGCCTGGGCCTGATCGGCCTGATCACCGTGCAGCTGCTGCGCGCGCACGGCTGCCGCGTGCTCGGCATCGATTTCGACCCGGCCAAGCTGGCCCTGGCGCGCAGCTACGGCGCCGACACCGTCGACCTGTCCAAGGGCGAAGATCCGGTCTCGGCCGCGCAGACCTTCTCGCGCGGCCGCGGCGTCGACGCGGTGCTGATCACCGCCTCGACCAAGAGCAACGAGCCGGTCTCGCAGGCCGCGCACATGTGCCGCAAGCGCGGCCGCATCGTCCTGGTCGGGGTCACCGGCCTGGAGCTGTCGCGCGCCGACTTCTACGAGAAGGAGCTGAGCTTCCAGGTCTCCTGCTCCTACGGCCCGGGCCGCTACGATCCATCCTACGAAGAACGCGGCAACGACTATCCGGTCGCGTTCGTGCGCTGGACCGAACAGCGCAACTTCGAGGCCATGCTCGACATGATGGCGGCCGGTTCGATCCAGACCCAGCCGCTGGTCAGCCATCGCTACACCATCGCCGAAGCCGAACAGGCCTATGCGGTGCTCGGCGGCGCCGAGCCCTCGCTCGGCATCCTGCTCGACTACGGCCGCCCCGACGACGTGCTGGCCACGCCGCTGCGCCGCACCGTGCCGCTGCCGACCGCGGTGCAGGCGCCGGCGGCGCCGACCACCGTCGGCAACGGTTCGGTCGCCTTCATCGGCGCCGGCAACTACGCCGGCCGGGTGCTGATCCCGGCCTTCGCCAAGGCCGGCGCGTCGCTGCACACGGTGGTCTCCAGCGGCGGCGTCAGCAGCGTGCACTTCGGCCGCAAGTTCGGCTTCCGCAACGCCAGCACCGACACCGACGCGACCCTGCGCGACAGCGGCAACGATTCGGTGGTGATCGCCACCCAGCACGGCAGCCATGCCGCGCTGACCACCAAGGCGCTGCGCCAGGGCAAGCACGTCTTCGTCGAAAAACCGCTGTGCCTGACCCTGGACGAGTTGGCCGAGATCGAGAAGGCCTATGCCGATTGCGCGGTCTACGGCCGTCCGCCGGTGCTGATGGTCGGCTTCAACCGCCGCTTCGCCCCGCAGGTGCGCAAGATGCACGCGCTGCTGGCCGGCGTGCAGGAACCCAAGAGCTTCATCATGACGGTCAACGCCGGCGCGATTCCGGCCGACCACTGGACCCAGGATCCGAAGGCCGGCGGCGGCCGCCTGATCGGCGAGGCCTGCCACTTCGTCGACCTGTTGCGCTACCTCGCCGGCGCGCCGATCGTCGGCCACCAGCTGACCGCGGTCGGCAACGTGCCCGGCGTCGGCATCCGCAGCGACCGGGTCAGCTTCAGCCTCAGCTTCGCCGACGGCTCCTTCGGCACCGTGCATTACCTGGCCAACGGCGACAAGAGCTTCCCCAAGGAACGCCTGGAAGTGTTCGCCGCCGGACGCGTGCTGCAGTTGGACAACTTCCGCCGCCTCAAGGGCTACGGCTGGCCGGGCTTCAAGTCGATGAACCTGTGGCGCCAGGACAAGGGCCAGAACGACTGCGCCCAGGCCTTCATGGCCGCGGTCAAGGGGCGCGCCGAATCGCCGATCCCGGCCGAGCAGTTGTTCGAGGTCGCCCGCGCGACCATCGAACTGGACGCTGCGGTTCGCGCATGAACGCCTCGGCGCGCGCTCTGCGGCTGTGGCACACCGTGCGCCATCTGCGCCCGGTGCAGATCTACGGCCGCGCCTGGCACCGGCTGCACCGGCCGCGCATCGACCTGTCGCCGGCGCCGCCGCCGATGCCGGCGCGGGGCCAGTGGCAGGGCTGCGCGCGCGCGGCTTCGATGCTGGGCCCGAACCGGTTCCGCTTCCTCAACGCCGAACACGGCCTGCGCAACGGCGACTGGAACGACCGCGCCCTGCCCAAGCTGTGGCTGTACAACCTGCACTACTTCGACGACCTGGTCGCCGACGGCGCGCCCCTGCGCGCCGGCTGGCACCTGGAACTGGTGCGCAGTTGGATCGCCGCCAATCCGCCCGGCGCCGGCAACGGCTGGGAGCCGTATTGCCTGTCGCTGCGCATCGTCAACTGGATCAAGTGGCTGCTGTCCGGCCACGCGGCCGGCGACGAAGCCGCGCGGCGCGAGCTGCTCGACAGCCTGGCGGCGCAGACCCGCTACCTGGCCGGCCGCCTGGAACGGCACCTGCTCGGCAATCACCTGTGGGCCAACTACAAGGCGCTGCTGTTCGCCGGGCTGTTCTTCGACGGCGAGGAAGGCGCGCGTTGGCTCGACATCGGCCTGCGCGGCATGCGCCGCGAGATCGGCGAGCAGATCCTCGCCGACGGCGGCCATTTCGAACGCAGCCCGATGTACCACGCCACCCTGCTGGAGGACCTGCTCGACCTGATCCAGCTCGGCGAGCGTTACGCCCCGGCGGTGTCGCGCGAGGACCTGGAGCTGTGGCGCTCGCGCGCCACCGCGATGCTCGGCTGGCTCGCGGTGATGACCCACCCCGACGGCGGCATCGCCTTCTTCAACGATGCCGCCCACGGCATCGCCCCGGAGCTGGCGCCGCTGCAGGATTACGCGCGCACGCTGGGCCTGGATCCGCCCGAACGCTCCGGCGAATCCCTGCAGTTGCTGCCCGAGTCCGGCTACGCGCGCCTGGAGTACGGCGAAGCGGTGCTAATCGCCGATATCGGCGAGGTCGGCCCGAA
This sequence comes from Lysobacter sp. BMK333-48F3, assembly GCF_019733395.1. NCBI lineage: Bacteria > Pseudomonadati > Pseudomonadota > Gammaproteobacteria > Lysobacterales > Lysobacteraceae > Lysobacter > Lysobacter sp. BMK333-48F3. The sequence goes on from NZ_JAIHOO010000001.1 coordinate 784,852, forward strand.
CTACCTGCCCGGCCACGCCCACGCCGACACCCTGAGCTTCGAACTGTCGCTGCGCGGACGCCGGGTGCTGGTCAACGCCGGCACCTCGCGCTACGACACCGGCGCCGAGCGCCTGTGGCAGCGCGGCACCGCCGCGCACAACACGGTGCAGGTCGACGACCAGGATTCCTCCGAAGTCTGGAGCAGCTTCCGCGTCGCCCGCCGGGCGATGCCGCTGGCGATCAGCCATGGCCAGGACAGCGGCGGCGTCTGGCTGGAAGCCGCCCACGACGGCTACAAGCGCCTGCCCGGCCGCGCCGTGCATTACCGCCGCTGGCGCCTGCAGGAGGACCAACTGCGGGTGGAAGACCGGATCGAAGGCGGCTTCTCCCGCGCGATCGCCCGCTACCGCACCCCGCCGGGGCTGCGCATCGGCGCGGCGCGCATCGCCGGCGAAGGGATCGAGGCGCTGCGCTGGCGCAGCGATCCCGAGGGCCTGACCGCGAACGTCGCCGCCAGCACCTACCACGCCGGCTTCGGCCGCAGCGAGGCCTGCGACGTGCTCGAACTGGCCCTGCCGCGCGACCCCGGCAGCGCCGCCATCGTGTTCACCTGGACCAGTTGAGCCCTCATGCGCATCCTGTTTCTCACGGACAATTTCCCGCCGGAAGGCAACGCGCCGGCCACCCGCACCTACGAGCACGCGGTGCGCTGGGTGCGCGCCGGGCACGAGGTGACCGTGATCACCTGCGCGCCGAACTTCCCCGAAGGCAAGCTGTTCCCGGGCTACCGAAACGCCTGGCGCAGCGTGGAAACCGTCGACGGCATCCGCGTGGTCCGGGTCAAGACCTACATCACCGCCAACGAAGGCTTCGCCAAGCGCACCCTGGACTACCTCAGCTTCATGGCCGCCTCGGTCGGCTTCGGCCTGTTCGAACGCCGCCACGACGTGGTGGTGGCGACGTCGCCGCAGTTCTTCTGCGCGCTCGGCGGCTGGGCCCTGGCGCGGCTGCGCCGGCGCCCGTTCGTGTTCGAACTGCGCGACCTGTGGCCGGCTTCGATCACCGCGGTCGGCGCGATGCAGCGCAGCCCGGCGATCCGGGTGCTGGAAAAGCTGGAGATGTTCCTCTACCGCAGCGCCGACGCGATCGTGCCGGTGACCCAGAGCTTCCGCGACGAGCTGATCCAGCGCGGCGTCGACGCCGGCAAGATCCATGTCGTGCTCAACGGCGTCGACCTGCAGCGCTACCGGCCGAGCCCGCGCGATGCGGAACTGGCGCGCCAGTACGACCTGGACGGGCGCTTCGTGGTCGGCTACCTCGGCACCCACGGCATGGCCCACGGCCTGGAGAAGGTGCTCGACGCGGTCGAACGCCTGCGCGACGAGCCGCGCATCGCCTTCTTCTTCGCCGGCAGCGGCGCAGAACGCGCCCGCGTCGAGCAACTGGTCGCCGAGCGCGGCCTGGACAACGTGCGCATGATTCCGCGCCAGCCCAAGGAAATGATGCCGCGGCTGTGGAGCCTGTGCGACCTGTCGCTGATCCCGCTGCGAGACACGCCGGTGTTCAGCAGCGTGATCCCGTCCAAGCTGTTCGAAGGCATGGGCATGGGCATTCCGGCGCTGATGTCGCTGCCGCGCGGCGAAGCCACCCGGATCGTCGAAAGCACCGGCTGCGGCGTGTGCGTGGCGCCCGAAGACGGCGCGGCGATGGCCGAGGCGATCCGCGAACTGGCCGCCGATCCCGAACGCATGCGCCGCCTGCGCGAAGCCAGCCTGGCCGCGGCCCCGGCCTATTCGCGCGACCGCCAGGCGACGCTGATGACCGACGCGCTGAGCCGTCTGCTCGACGACGACACCGGCGGCCTGCTGCGCGCCTCGAAGTGAGGCGATGAGCGGGCTGGGCGAGCTGCTGCGCTGGCCGGCCGAGCCCTTGCACGGCTCGCTGTGCCTGGCGGCGCTGGCCCTGCTCGCCGCCGCGCTGCGCTGGCGGCGCAGCGCCTGGGCCTTGCTGCTGATCGCACCGCTGTGGTCGCTGTGGTGGTCGCTGCCGGCGGCCGCCGACGGCCTCGCCGCGCTGCTCGCGCGCGGTTATCCGAGCGCGAGCGAAACCCTGGCGCGGCGCGCCGACGCCATCGTCGTTCTGGGCGGCGACATCGGCCGCGCCGATCAGTACGCACAAGGCGATGCGGGCGCTTCGGACCTCGCCGGCAACCGTCTCGCGCTCGGCGCGCGGCTGTGGCGGCGCGGCCTGGCGCCGCAGTTGCTGCTCAGCGGCGGTCCGACCGCGCACACTCCCGGCGGCAGCGAGGCGCAGCGCATGGCCGACTCGATCCGCGGCTTCGGCGTGCCGGCCTCGGCCCTGGTACTGGAAAGCCACAGCCGCAATACCGCCGACAACGCGCGCCTGAGCCGCGCGATCGGCGAAGGCCGCGGCTGGAACTCGATCATCCTGGTGACCTCGCCCGAGCACATGCCGCGCGCAGCGCTGGCATTCGAACGCGCCGGCTGGCGCGTGCAAGGCGTCGCCACCGCAGCGACGCCGCTCGGCGATGCGCTGCCGCCGTGGCAGCCTTCGCCGCGCGCCCTGCGCCGCAGCGGCCGCTTTCTCAAGGAGGCCGCCGGACTGTGCATCGCCAGACTGGACACGCTGCATTAGCGGCGCCCGTCGACGAACGCTCCCATCGCAGACACGGGCGCACGGCGACGCTGCGCCGCGGCGCGCAAATCCGCGCGCCGCGAGCGACGCTTTCGCGATAGCAGTGATGCCTATCGGCTTTCGCGCGACGCTTCGCGATAGCCGATCACCGACCCTCACTTCTCGCTGAATTCAGTCAGATAGCACACTATCGACGTGCGCGATCCGGCGATTCCAATCACGGTTCGACGCGGCGCGCGCGAGTAGTTTGTGCGCCGAACGAAGTGAGGGGTCCGTCCGACGCGACGCTCGCCGACCGATGACGCCGGCGGCGTCCGCTCCCCGAATCGATACCTGCGCAGCGCGGCGCAAGCCGTGCACGGCGACGGCGTCTGTCGCCTTCGCATCGCCCTGAGCATCGATCTTCGCCATCGCTTTCGCCCTTCCGCCACCGGAGTCGCCGCGATGCACCTGATGAGCACCGATCCCACCGCCGTCCCCGCCTCGCCGCCGGAACCGGCGCAGGCGCAGCCTTACACTGCGCGTTGCCGCGCGCTGCTCGATGCCGGCGAACACGCCGTGATCGGCCTGAGCCCGTTCAACGGAGCGTTCAACCCGCATACCGTGCAGCGCCTGATCGGCTGGGGCGTCGGCCGCTTCCGCCGCATCGACGTGCTGCTGCCCGGCTATGAAGCCATCCACACCCTGGTCGCCGCCGGCATGCATCCGCTCGATGCCGCGCGCCGGCTGCGCCGCGCGCTCAATGGCCTGCGCAACAACGCCGTCAGGCAACTGCGCGAACACGGCATCGGCGACGCCGAAGCCCGCGTGCATACCTGGACCCGGCTGCAGGAACGCAACGCTTATTTCGATCTGCGCCGCAGCCTGGAGCAGCGCTATCGCAGCCAGCCCTGGTTGCGCCAGGCCTGCGACCGCGCCGCCGCCGCCGCGGTCCGGGCCAATGCCGTCGGCGAAACGGTCGCGCCGGCGCAGGCCCTGCGACAGGCGGCGCAGTACGCGCTGGCCGAACTGCCGTTCTTCCTCGACAGCCCGACGATCTTCGCCGCCGACAGCTCGGTGTTCGTCTATCCGCGTCCGATCGCGCTGGTGCACGACCTGCTCGAACGCAACGAGATCCTGCCGCGCCATCGCGGCCAGGGATACGTCAGCTTCCACCACCTGCCGTGAGCGCCGCCGCCATGAGCCAACCCCTGAGCCAACAAACCGAACTGATCGATTACCCGTTCCCGATCGGCCCGCTCGGCACGCCGCCGCAGACCATCGCCTGGGCGCGCAAATACCGGCCGCTGTGCCCGATCCGCCTGCCCAGCGGCACGCCGGCCTGGATGCTGACGCGCAAGCAGGACATCGCGCTGGTGCTCAGCGACCGGCGTTTCTCGCGCAACCTGACCTTCCACGGCGCGCCGCGTTTCGTCGGCGAGGACTTCACCGCCGTGCCCGGCGGCATCTTCAACCTCGATCCGCCCGACCATACCCGGGTGCGTCACGTGATCGGCCCGTTCTACACCCGCGCCGGCGCCGAGCGCTATCGGCCCTTGATCGAACGCCATGCCCAGGCCCTGCTCGATGCGATGGCCGCCGGCAGCAATCCGGTCGATCTGATGCAGGCCTATTCCAACCTGCTGCCCCTGCACAGCAACTGCGAAATCCTGCAGGTGCCGGTCGAATTCCGCGCCCAGTACCTGGAGTACTTCCATACCCAGACCAACTACGAAGCCAGCGCCGCCGAAGTCGCCCAGGCCACGGCCAAGGTGATCGACTTCGCCCGCCAGATGATCGAACTGCGCCGCAGCAGGCCGCAGCACGAGGACCCGATCGGCGCGCTGATCCAGGCCGAGCGCGAGGGCACGATCAGCGAGCAGGAACTGCTGGGCACGGTCTGCTACCTGTTCGTGACCGGTTCCGAGCCGCTGATCCCGCCGCTGTCGACCGGCCTGCTGACCTTGTTCGTGCATCCGCAACAACTGCGCCAATGCATCGAAGACCCGACCCTATGGCCGCGCGCGGTCGAGGAAGTGCTGCGCTATCACCACAACGGCGTGCTCGGCCTGCCGCGGGTGGCGACCGAGGACGTCGAAGTCGGCGACGGCCTGATCCGCCGCGGCGAAGCGGTGTGCGCGACCATGCTCGGCGTCACCTGGGACCCGAAGTACTACCGGCATCCGGAAAAATTCGACATCCACCGCGACACCGACGGCACCGCCACCTTCGGCAGCGGCCCGCATTTCTGCCTGGGCTCGTCGCTGACCCGGGTGTTCCTGGAATCGGCCTACCGCCTGCTGTTCGCGCGCTTCCCCAGCCTCGCCCTGGCCTTGCCGCCGAACGAGATCCCCTGGGAGCGCAACATTCTCTTCATCCGCCCGGTCAGCCTGCCGGTGGCCTGGTAATCGCGAGGACTCCGCTCATGAATCACGCCGACAGCCAATTCGACGCCCTGGCCGATGCCTACGAAGACAGCATCGAGCAAATGCCGTTCCGCAAACACATCGAGATGCACAGTTTCCTGCAGGTGCTCGGCGACACCGGCGGCCTGCGCGTGCTCGACCTGGGCTGCGGCAGCGGCCTGTACACCCGCGCCATCGCCCAGCGCGGCGCGCGCCGGGTGGTCGGCCTGGACGTGTCCGAGGGCATGATCGACTACGCCCGCCAGCGCGAGGACCGCAACCCGCTCGGCATCGGCTACCGCTGGCGCGACGCGACCCGCGCGCCGGACACGGTCGTCGACGACCTCGGCGAGCGCTTCGACCTGGTCACCGCGATCTACGTGCTGCCCTACGCGCCGACCCTGGATGGGCTGACCTCGATCTGCCGCACCGCCTATCACGCCTTGTCGGCGCCCGGCGACCGCTTCGTCGCCGCGGTGCTCAACCCGGAGTTCTCGCGCGACCGCGGCTGGTACCGCCATTACGGCATGGAGCTCAGCGCGCCGCCGGACCTGTACGAAGGCGCGCCGGTGCACCTGCACGCCTGGTTCGGCGGCCACGTGCTCGACCTGGATGCGTTCTATTGGTCGCGCGCGGCGCACGAACGCGCCTTCGCCGACGCCGGCTTCGCCGGACTGCGCTGGCATGCGCCGGTGCTGGCCGACAGCGGCCGCGACCTGCAGCCGAGCGAGTTCTGGCGCAACTACCTGCACTGCCCGCACGCGATGATCGTCGAGGCACGGCGCTGACGACGCCGGCCCGAGGCAGGCCGGCTTGAAGCAGGCCTGCCCGAAACAGGCCGGCTCGAAACGGAGCGGCTCGAAGCGGACCGGTCCGCGGCGCCGCTATTCGGCGAACATCACCACGCTATTGGAGGCCGGCGCCTCGCCGCGGCGTTCGTGCGCGGCGCCGGCCGCCGGCGCCTGCCAGCGCTCGCGGCCGAGCCGGTCGATCTGCGGATAGGCGCCGAGCCGCTCGAAGCGTTCGAACTCGAACGGCAGCCCTTCCGAGGCCAACGGCCGGGCGCCGTCGGCGACATGGAAGTGCAGGTGCGGGCCGGTCGAGTCGCCGGTGAAGCCGAGCGCGGCGATGGTCTGGCCGCGCCGCACCCGCTCGCCGACACGCACGCGCAGGCTGCCGGGACGCAGATGTTCGTACGTCGCGTAGCGGCCGTCGGCCAGCGCCAGCACCAGGTAGTTGCCGGGCGCCTGGTCCAGCGAATGCTTGCGCCGACCGGAGAGCGTCGCGCTCTCGGCGATGCCGTCGCGCGCCGCGACCACCTGGGCGTCGGCCACCGCCAGCACGTCGGCGCCGTAGCCTAGCGAGTTGGCCGCACGGTCCGCGTCGCCGCGGGCGCGGCGCCCGGCGCTGTCGATCGCGACCCAGTCGATCGCGTGCCGGCCGGGCAGGCGGGCGCGCCCGTCGAGGGTGTAGAACACGCGCCGATGGCCGCGCGGCCATTGCGGCGCGTGGACCGCCGCCCACGGTCCGCCGCGCAGCGGCGGCCCGAGCAGCAGCGTCGAGGCCGGCGCGACCGCGACCGGCGCGCCCTCGACCTCGTCTTCGCCGCGTTCGCCGAGCAGGCCGATGCGGTGGCGCAACGCCGTCGGCGGCGCAGCGCCGGCGGCCAGGTCGAACTCGACGAACACCACCACCCGCTCGCCGGGGCGCAAGGCCGCGTCGGCGGTCGCGGCCTGGCCGATCGACTGCCGGCGCGCGCCCAGTTCGGCGCCGGCGAAACTCGCCAATACCGCACCGCCGTCGCGGTCCAGCGCTTCGACCCGCTGCAAACGCACCGGCTCGGCGCTGAAGTTGGTCAGGTGCAACTCGTACATCAGCCGCTGCCGTCCCTCGACCCGGAACGGCGCCGGCGCCTGCGGCACCGTCATGTCCAGCGATTCGTTCATCGCCGCGGCGGCCGCCGGCGAGGCGGACAACAGCAGCACTAGGGCGCAGGCGAGCGAGCGCAGCATCGGGGACGGTTCCGGATCGCGGACGGGACACGCGCGGGCACGCCGCCTGCGCGAGGCCCGCATGATCCCACGGCCGCCGCGGCGCGGCAGCATGTCTGTGGTACTAGGTCTTTTGGCGGGGGGAGCCGGGAATGGGGAATCGGGAATCGGGAATCGGGAATCGTAGAAGCAAAAGCGACCCAGGCTCTGCTTTTCCGATTCCCCATTCCCGATTCCCGATTCCCGATTCCCCGTGCCGCCCTCAGGCGGCACCGAACAACTGCGCCAGCGCGCGGCGCTTGCCCAACAGATCGACCAGAGTGTAGCGGTCCAGCACCTCGAAGAAGGCGCGGGTAGCCTGGGCCAGGATCCCGGGCAAGCCGCAGGCCGGGGCGATCAGGCAGTCGCCGCAGTCGACCAGGGCGACCACGCCCTCGGTATGCCGCACCAGGGCGCCGAGGTTGATCTGCGCCGGCGGGCGGCCCAGGCGGATGCCGCCGTTGCGGCCGCGCACGGTCTGCACATAGCCGGCCGCGCCCAGGTCCTGCACCACCTTCATCAGATGGCTGTGCGAGATGCCGTAGACCTCGGCGATTTCGGCGATCGAGGCCAGGTCCTCGCCGCGGGTGCCCAGATGGATCAAGACCCGCAGCGAATAGTCGGTGTAGCGGCTGAGCTTCATCGGGGTGATCTTCGGCGGATCGGGGGCGGCGCGGCTGCGACATTCGGTCGCGGCAGAATAACATTCAAACGATTTACATGTTTAAGCCGGCGGCTATATGATTCATTTGAAAAGAATCTTTAAGCCGCGACCATCATGCTCCCCGACCTGACCGAAGCCGACCTGCGCGCCCTGGTGCACGGCTTTTATGCCCGCGTACGCCAAGACCCGGAGCTGGGCCCGGTGTTCGCCGATGCGGTCGCGGACTGGGACGAGCACCTGCAGCGGCTGACCGACTTCTGGACCTCGCTGATGCTCGGCAGCGGCCGCTACCGCGGCCATCCGGCCGGCGTCCACCTCGCCCACGCCGCGCGCATCCGTCCGGCGCTGTTCCAACGCTGGCTGGCGCTGTGGCGCCGCAGCAGCGACGAACTGCTGCCGCCCGCGCAGGCGCGTGCGGTGCAAGAGCGCGCCGCGCGCATCGCCGATCACTTGCAGCGCGTGCTCGCCGCGCGCGCCGTTCCCGCCTTTTCCGATCAGGAGTCCACGCCATGAGCCACGCAACGCCCCGTCCCGTGTTGAGCGAAGCCACCCGCGCGCTGGTGCGCGCCTCGGTGCCCGCCCTGGCCGAGCACGGCACCCTCATCACCACCACCATGTACCGGCGCCTGTTCCAGGATGCCTCGATCCGCGCCCTGTTCAACCAGGCCAACCAGGACGGCGGCAGCCAACCCGCCGCGCTGGCCGGGGCGATCCTGGCCTATGCGCGCCACATCGACGACCTCGGCGCGCTGACCGGCGCGGTCGAGCGCATGGCCCAGAAGCACATCGCCTACCACATCCTGCCCGAGCACTACCCCTCGGTGGCCAAGGCCTTGCTCGGCGCGATCGGCGAAGTGCTGGGCGAAGCGGCCACCCCGGAACTGCTCGCCGCCTGGGGCGAGGCCTACTGGTTCCTGGCCGATCTGCTGATCGCGCGCGAAGCGGCGATCCGCAGCGAGATCGAAGCCGATGCCGGCGGTTGGCGCGGCTGGCGCCGCTTCACGGTCGCGCAGCGCATCGTCGAAAGCGAACTGATCGTCTCGTTCGTGCTGCGTCCGGCCGACGGTGGCGCGGTGCTGCCGCACAAGCCCGGCCAGTACCTGACCCTGCGCCTGGCCACGCCGCAGGGCGAGATCAAGCGCAACTACTCGATCTCCTGCGGCCCCAACGCCGACCATTACCGGATCTCGGTCAAGCGCGAAGCGCAGGGCCATGGCGGCTCGCGCTACCTGCACGACGCGGTCGCGGTCGGCGACAGCCTCGAGGCCACCCCGCCGTCGGGCGACTTCTATCTGCCCGACGCGCCGTCGCGGCCGGTGGTGCTGCTGTCCGGCGGGGTCGGCCTGACCCCGATGGTGAGCATGCTCGAAACCATCGCCGCCAAGCACCCGCAGCTGGAAACCCACTACGTCCACGGCACCGCCAACAGCGCCAGCCACGCGATGGACGCGCACGTGCGCCGCCTCGCTTCCGGCCACGGCCGGATGCGCGTGGCCAGCTTCTACTGCGAGCCGCGCGGCGGCGACGCGCCGGGCAAGACCCACGACGTCGACGGCCTGATCGACATCGCTTGGTTGCGCAGCAATACCCCGCTCGACCAGGCCGATGTCTACCTGTGCGGACCGCGCCCGTTCCTGCGCCGCTTCGTGCAGGAACTCGCCCAGGCCGGCGTGCCGGGCGAACGCATCCATTACGAGTTCTTCGGCCCCAGCGACGAAGCGCTGGCGGCGTAAGCCGCACCGATCGAGCCACGCCGGCAGCGCCGCGGCGCACGGACCGTCCACGCGGTCCGCGCGCCGCTTCGCTCCCGGCCGCGGGTCAAGCGCCCAGCATGTCCTGCAGGACCTCGCGGCTTTCTTCCACCGGCGTCTGCACCGCGTTGCTCAGGCTGAAGCCGGCCGCACCGTCGTCGCCGACGGTCTGTTCGATCACCATCTGGTCCGCGCCCTCCAGGCGCATCCGGTCGATCCGGGTCATGCCGGATGCAGCCGCGATCGCCGCGGCATAAGCGGCCAGGCGCGCTCGGTCGCCATCGAACAGGTTCACCAGGCCGTTCTCGTCGCGCAGCGTCGCCGCCTTCTGCATGCTCTGCAGCAGCAGGTCCACGGCGTCGCCGCGGCGCCGGCGCGGCGCCACCACCGGCGGGCCGCGGAACGGATCGATATGACGATAGTTCAGGCCGGCCTTGGTGTCGTTGCGCCGCTCGCCTTCCAGCGGCCAGGCGCCGGTGTGGTAGATGTACTTGCGGTCCTGCACGCGCGGCTTGCCCCACCAGGTCAGCTTGCCGTTGCGGTACATGTTCGGCGGCGCCAGGTTGGCGTCGCGGCCGCCGTCGAGCTGGCGGTTGCCCTTCTTGCGGCGCCAACCGCCGGGCACGGGAATCAGGTCTTCCTGGTGGGCGATATTGCTCGGGTCGTCCAGCGGCACGCTGCGCCGGGCCAGGAACGGCACCTCGCTCAGACCATTGAGGTAGTCGATCATCAAATCGCCGGCCTGCGCTTCCAGGCCGCCGCCGGCATAGCCGCCGCCGACGTCGGAATGCGAACCGGGCAGCACCACCGACAGGAAGCGGCCGTTCTCGCTCAGCCCCGGCGGCAGGATCGGATTAAGCGGAAATTCCTTGCGCTCCTCGTCGCGCGACTGCAGCTGGAAGCCGGACACCACCGTCGACGGCAGGCGTCGATCCTTCTCCTGCGGCGTGCCGGTGGCGACCGGGTCGAACAGGCCGATCGCCTGCGGCACGTCGGCCGGCGCGCGCAGCTGCACGCCCTTGCCGGTGGTCACGCCGCGCTCGCCGACCATCACCGCGAAGCCGGCCGCCTGCACCGCGCCGCGGCTGAAGCCGATCGTCACCAGGCGGATCTTGGCGCCGGGGTCCTCCTCGATCCAGCGCTTGGCCTGGCGGACGAAACGGTCGTACATCTCCTCGATGCGGGCGCCGTAGGTCGAGCCATACAAGGTGTCGCGGATGCGTTCGGCGCGTTTGCTCTGGGTGCCCGGCCCGGCCAGGTAGGAGGTCACGATGCGCGGATCGTCGCGCACCTCGATCTGGCGCGCGATCACCGCGATATTGGTCGGCGCGTCCGGCTGCTGGGCGACGTCGTTGCCGGTGCCGTCGAAGGCGGCGACGAACATCCGTTCGTTGACGCCGTCCGGCTGCAGGAACAGCGGAATCCGCAGCCCCAGCATTTCCTCGCGCGCCGCATCGTACAGCGCCATATCTTCCGCTTGGGGTACCCAGGACATCGCAGCCTCGTGTTCGTGTAAGGGACGCCTTCATCAACGAATCAGCGCAGGCTGCGTGAAGAGCGGCCTAGGCCGCCAGCAACCCCGGGCGCTCCTCGAGCAGGGAGCGGTGCGCGCTCAGCCCGGCCATCGCGCCCGCCGCCAAGGCCAGCGCCGCGCTATGCATCGGCGCGGCCAGGTCGCCGGCGGCGAACACGCCCGGCACCGAAGTGCGCTTGAGCTCGTCGACCTTCAGGTAAGGCCCGAGCAGGCCGTCGGCGAACTCGCAGCCCAGTTGCTGCGCCAGGTCGCCGACCGGCTCGATCCGCGGCGCGACGAACATCGCCTCCACCGGCAAAGCGCGGCCGTCGGCGAGCACCGCCTCGGCCAGGGCCTGGCCTTCGCCGCGCAGGGCGAGCACCGGCACCGGCTCGATCCGCACGCCCAGCGCCTGCAACTGCCGGCACGTCTCGGCGTCGGGGTCGGTCAGTTGCTGGGTGAAATAGGTGGTCGGCCCCCACTCCGGAATCAGCATCGCCTGGTGCAGGCTGACATCGCCGGTGGCGAGCACGCCGAGCGGCCGGCCGGCGTACTCGAAACCGTGGCAATAGGGACAATGCAGCACGCTGCGGCCCCAACGCTCGCGCAAGCCGGGCAAGTCCGGCGCTACGTCGCGCACCCCGGTCGCCAGCACCAGCTTGCGCGCGGATACGCGCTCGCCGGAATCCAGCCGCAGGGCGAAGCCCGTCGCGGTGCGCTCGGCCGTGGTCGCGATGGCCTGCTTCAGGCTCACGCTCGGGTATGCCATCAACTGCGTCAACGCCTCGGCGAGCAGGTCCTGCGGCGCCTTGCCGTCGTGCCCCAGCACCCCGTGCGAATGCGCGGCGAAGCGGTTGCGCGGCCGCCCGGCGTCGATCACCAGCACCCGCTTGCGCGCCCGCGCCAGCATCAGCGCCGCCGACAGGCCGGCGAAGCTGCCGCCGACCACCACCACCTCGTAGTCCGAACCCTCGATACCCATGGCGGATCTCCAATTCGTAACAATTGAAGACCCAATATAGGGCGCGCCAAGGCAATATGCAACTTCAGATGATATGATTTGCCCGGACCCGACCCGACGAGCCCCCATGAGACTCGACAGCCGCCTGTCGCGGATGCTGCACGTGCTGGTGCATATGGACAGCCACGAGCAGCGCGCGACCTCCGAGACCATCGCCGGCATGCTCGGCACCAACCCCACCGTGGTCCGCCGCACCCTGGCCGGCCTGCGCGAGCACGGCATCGTCGCCGCCGAGCGCGGTCCCGGCGGCGGCTGGGTGCTGGCGCGGGCGCTGTCCGAGATCAGCCTGCTCGACGTCCACCACGCCCTCGGCAGCCCCAGCCTGTTCGCGATCGGCGTCGCCGACCGCAAACCCAGGTGCCTGGTCGAACAAGCCGTCAACGAGCGCATCGACTCGGCCCTGGCCGAAGCCGAAGCCACCGTCCTGGCCCGCTTCGCCGCGGTCAAGCTGGCCGACCTGGCGGCCGATTTCCACCGCCGGCTGAAGGCGCGCGGCGGCTGGACGCACGAGTTGTAAGCGAAGTGCGGGGCGGGCCATCGCCCGCCCCGCGGCCTTTCAAGCCAGTAGCTGGCTTATTCCTGCGGCCTCACGCCGAGATAGGCGCCGGCGACGTACTGAGTCAGCCAAGGGTCCTTGCCTTCCAGTGCGAAGGCCCGGTCGAACAGGCGCTCGGCGGTCGCGCGATCGCCCTGCAACAGGTAGTTCGCCCCCACTTCGGCCAGCGCCCTGGCGTCGTCGTGGTTGTTGGCGAGGAAGCGCTCGAACAAGGGCTTGGCCTTGTCCCATTCGCCGGCTTCGGCGTACACGCGGGCGATGCGGTACACGTCGCTGTCTTCGTGCTTGCCGCCGAGAATGGCGTCGAACACGGCCTGCCCTTGCGGCTTCAGCCCACCGAGGTAATAGACCCGGCCGGCGCCGATCCGCTCCCAGCTGCCGTTCTTGCCCGCTTGCACCAGCGCCAGCTGCAGCAACGACTTGGCGGCGTCCTCGCCGGCCTGGCCGCGATAGGCCTCAGGCGCGGGCTGCGGCTTCTTCGCCGCATGGCCGGCACCGGTACCGGCAAGGAATAGGACCGCGGCAGCCGCCGACATGATGTGTGCTTTCATACGCCCCCTGATGACGTGCATGGTTCGCAAAACTAACACGCAATCGGTCACATTTCGATCTGCGCCAGGGGGCGCTACGGCACAGAGCGGGGCGACGGGCAGGCGACGCCGATCCGTCGCCGGGACCGGCGTCGCCGAGCGGCGCGATCAGCGCGCCGCGTCGCTGCTCAGCTCTTCGAACACGCTCTTGCCCACCGACGCCGACAGGTGGTTGAGGCCCATGACGATATTGGCCGAGGTGTCGGACACTTCGAATACGCGGTCGCGGTACTTCACCCGCAGGCCGAGGCGGTCGCGCCCGGCCATGACGCCGAACATCACCCGCACCCCGGGCGGACGCTGGCGGATGTCGACGATGGCGACCTCGGCGACGTCGTTGTCGGACACGCGCGCTTCGTTCTCCGCCGCTTGCTCGGCGTACGCCTGCTCGATCAGCGGCGGCACCTTGTCGTTGTGTTCGCATTCGCCGCAGTCCCAGCGGATGCTCAACTTCGGCACGCTGCGCGCGGCGGCGGCCGTGGGCGCGGCGGCGGCGGCCGTATCGGCGGCGGCATCGGCCGATTGGGCCAGCGCGACGGGCGATGCCGCGGCAGCCAGCAGGGCGAAACAGAACCACACATCCTTGCGCATACATTCCCTCGTATGAACGTTCCCGGCCCGGGCCCGGCCTCGCTGCGCGGCGATCCATCCGGGCCTGCGCAGACCCGCGCGGATCATAGCAATGCGTCGGCGCCGCGGTGCATCGGCATTGCCATCGGAGCGTCCACACGCGGGCGTACGCGCCAAGCCGCCGCGCTGACGTTGCGTGGCGGCCTGGCTGAAAAACGGCGGCGGCATCGCGCCCCGCCGAACCGCTCAGCCGATCAAGGCCGATGCCGCGCCGCTCAGATACAAGGCCAGGACCAGGCTCAGGATGAAGAACGGCGCCCGGAACATGTAGCGCTTGGCGATCCAGACCAGGCCGGCGAGGAAGGCCGCGCCGATCGCGCACAGGAACGCCGACCCGGCCAGCCATTGCGGATGCGCCCAGGCCAGATACGCGTAAGCGGCGCCGAACAGCATCATGCCGGCCGAATGTCCGGCGTTGAAACCGACCCAGGCCCGCCACAGGTCGGTGGCCGGACTGACCCTCAACGGCGTGCCCGCCATGGCCTGCTTGACGGAATCGACCGCCGGTTCGAGCTTGCGTCCGAACAGGGTGTACAGCAGATGCACGGTGCCGATGTAGAGCATGAGCGCGGCGCCGATCAGGACCAGCCAGTTGGTTGTCATGAACCGATCTCGAGGTGGGAAGCGGTGTCCGCGGCGAGCCGCGCCTAGGCGGCGGCGCCGGCGAGGAAGAATTCGAAGGCCTCGGCCAGGCCGTCCTGCAGCGCCGATTCCGGATCGCCGAGCCAGGCCATCAGCGCCGACAGGTACAGGTAATGGAAGTAATGCGCGAGGCGCTCGGCAGGGCGATCGCGGCTCAACTCGCCGCGTTGTTGCGCCTGCTCGATCAAGCGCGCATAAACCGCGATCGCGCCCGAGGAGGCTTCGCCCTCGCGCCGCGGCCCGGCTTGCTGGAACCGGTAGCGCAGGTACGGCGCCGCGTACTGGCGGTTCGCTTCCCACCACAGCGCCGCGCCGCGCAACAACGCCGACATCTGGCCGGCGAACCCGGCCTGCGCGGGCGGCGCCGTCGGCCGGTCGCGCTCGAACTGCGCGTGCATCCAATGCACCAGCACCGCTTCCTTGACCGGAAAGTGGTTGTACAGCGTGCCGCGCGCGACATCGGCCTCGGCGGCGATCTGCTCCATGGTGATCGCGTCGTAGCCGTCGCGCTCGAACAACCGGTGCGCGGTCTCGGCGATGCGGTCGCGAGTCTGATCGCGCTTGCGCGCTCGGCGCGGCTCTGCGGGCATGTTCGCCTCTAATTATGGACAATGATTATTTTTAGACAATGTCTATAATTGGTCAAGCCCACTTCTTTCGCCCGAGACCCGCCATGACCCGCACCGCCGCCTACGCCTTGATCGTGCTCGGCCTGTTCCATCTGGCGGCGATGGCCCCGGATGCGTGCGACCACCTCGGTGTCTGGCTGCGCGGCGGCCTGTGGACCACCGCGCATCTGCAACCCGTCGCCACCCAGGCGCAGGCCCTGGCCGCGTCCAATGCGGCGTTCTGGCAGTCGCTCGGCGGCCCCGCCCTGCCCCTGATCGTGCTCGGCGCCCTGTTGCTGCACCTGGAACGCCGTGGCGTGCCGATCCCCGCCTTCGTCGGTGCCGCGCTCGCCGCCTGGGCCGCGCTGGCGGCCCTGGTCATGCAGCCCAGCGGATTCCCGTTGCTGGTCGCGATCGCGCTGATGCTGCTGGCGGGGTCGCGCCGCGCTCGTCGCGGCTGACGCCTCGGTCGCGCCGCCCCTGCCTTCGCGCCGTTGCGCCTGGGTTTGGTCGCGTACTGATTGACGGTCGCGCAGACCCGCTCGACCATCGCGGCCAGCTTGCGCCGGACGCGCGCCGACCACACAGGGAACTTCATGCCGCATCGCCGCCGTATCGGCCTGACCGTGTTTTTCGCCGTCGCGTTCGCCGTGCCTTGGTTCGGCTGGACCCTGATCGACAACGCGGCGCTGAGCTTGTGGCTGTTCCCGCTGTGCGTCAGCGCGGCCGGATTCGCCGCGGCCTGGGCCGAAGGCGGCCGCACCGGCCTGGGCGAATTCTGCCGGCGGACCTGCCGCGTGCGCGGCGCGATGCGCTGGACCCTGCTGGCGGCCTTGATAGCGCCGGCGCTGGGACTGGCTTATCTGCTCGCCACCGGCACGTCGCTGGCGGCGCTGCGGCCGGCGTACGAGGCCGGCCTGGCGACGACGCTGGCGGCGGCGGTCGTGACCGGCCCGCTGGCCGAGGAGTTCGGTTGGCGCGGCTATCTGCAGCACCGCTTGCTGGATAGGCTGAGCCCGTTGGCTACGGCGCTGTGCATCGGCGCGGTCTGGTCGCTGTGGCACGTGCCGCTGTTCGGCGAGGCGGTGTTCGGCAGCGTCGCGTCCTCGCTGCGCTACCTCGGCTACCTGAGCGTCTGGTCGGTGTTCATGGTGTACCTGGTCCGGCGCGGCGGCGGCTCGGTGTGGCCGGCGGTGGCCTTCCACTGGGCCGCGAACGTCCACGCCGATCTGCTCGCCGCGCTGTTGCCCTCGGTCGACGGCAGCCTGCTGCCCGGCGGTTCCAAGGGCCTCGGGCTGTACCTGCTGCTGGCCGCGCTGTTCGTCGCGCTGCGCTGGCGTTTCTTCGCCGGGCGAGGCGCGGCGACCCAACCGGCCGAGTGCGCGCCACTGGCAGCGACGGCTGCGGCCGAACGCTGAGCGCCCGGCCGCAGCCGCCGCGGCGGCTCAGCTCTGGTGGATCTCGATCGAGCCGTCGAAGCCGTTGGCCTGGGCGACGGGGAAGTTGCCCGGCAGCGCGCCGAGCACCGCGCCGCCGGCGACGTTGCCGGCCGCCGGCAGCACCGCCGCGCCGTTCATCACCGCCGGCAACTGCGGCAGCAGGAAGCCCTGCGGGAAGTTCACCACGCCCGCCATCGGGTAGTTGTCGATGTTGGCCGCCGCGGCCTGCGGCATGACGTTGACCGGCTTGGTGATCGCCACCGCGCGCCAGGAGATCTTGATGAAGGCCGGCGCGTAGGAATACAGGTTGGTGTCGGCGGTGGTGTTCGCATCCGACCACGGGTCCTGCGAAGCCTGGACGCAGTAGTACACGCCGTACCACACCGGTTGCTGTCCCTGGCCTGAGATCTCGAATTGCCGGCAGGCGGCGAGATAGGCGTCGATATAGCCCTCGACGGTGGCGTGGTTGGCGTTGCCGGTCGCGGTCAGCGGGGTCAGGTTCTGCCAGGTGTTGCCCGGCCCGCCCCAGCGGCCGTTGATCAGATGCGCGCGCACCCAGGTGTTGTTGGCGTCGGTGGTGAAGGTTTCGGCCGGCCCGGCGGGCAACAGCTGGTCCCAGGGCGCGCCCAGGGCGGTCGGCAGGTTGTTGCCCTGCACCCCGGGCATGACCAGGTCCGAGCCCAGGATCGCCGCGGCGCTGGCGGCGCCGAAGTTGATCTGCTGCCGCGGCGCCAGGCCGCCGGTCTGGTATTGGGTCATCGTGAAGATGACCTGGTCGGTGCTCCAGCGCGGGTTGTTCGGCGACCCGGTATAGATGATGCGGCTCATGGCGGTGTCCTGTCGGGTCGTGGGCGGCGGGATCGGCCGGATGACGCGCAAGACACGACCCTTCCTCCGTGCGCAGCGGTCCGAAGCCGTGGCCGCCGCGGTACGGGCTCGCGCCGTCGGGCGACGAGCGGCCTTGCCGGCGGCGGCACGAACTCGTCGGTAAACAACGCACGGTCGAGGCGAACGTGAAGCGCGCGGCCGCCGCAGCGGACGCGCGGGCTTCACGGCGCCCCCCGCGCGAACCGGCCTACGCGAAGCAGCTCAATCCTGGTGGACCTCGATCCCGCCGTCGAAGCCGTTGGCCTGCGCGGCCGGGAAGTTGGCCGGCAGCGCGCCCAGCACCGCGCCGCCGGCGACATTGCCGCGCGCCGGCAGCGTCTCGGCGCCGTTCATCACCGCCGGCCGCTGCGGCAGCACGAAGCCCTGCGGGAAGTTCGCCACGCCCGCCAGCGGGTACCTGTCGATGTTGGCCGCCGCAACCTGTGGCATGACGTTGACCGGCTTGGCGATCGCGACCGCGCGCCAGGAAATCCTGATGAAGGCCGGCGCATAGGAATACAGATTGGTGTCGCCGGTGCCGTTCGCATCCGACCACGGCGCCTGCGAGACTTGCGCGCAGTAGTACGCGCCGTACCACGCCGGGCGCGGCCCACCCTGTTCGTACTGGTAGCAGGCGGCCAGATAGGCGTCGATATAGCCTTCGACCGCCGCATGGTTGGCATTGCCGACACCGGTCAGCGGCGTCAGGTTCTGCCAGGTGTTGCCCGCCCCGCCCCTGCGGCCGTCGATCAGATGCGCGCGTATCCAGATGTTGTCTGCGTCGGTGACGAAGGTGTCGGACGGCCCGCCGGGCAACAGTCGGTCCCAGGGCGCGCCTCTCGCCGTCGGCAGGTTGTTGCCCTGCGCGCCGGGCATGATCAGGTCGGGCCCCAGGATCGCCGCGGCGCTGGCCGCGCCGAAGTTGATCCGCTGCCGCGGCGCCAGGCCGCCGGTCTGGTATTGAGTCATCGCGAAGATGAACTGGTTGGTGCTCCAGCGCGGGTCGTTCGGCGCGCCGGTGTAGACGATGCGGCTCATGGCGGTATCCCCTGATGGACGGAATCTGCGGAGACCGACGACGCGGCAAGCGCGCACGGCGCGCATCGGCGGGCCGGATCCCCGGCGCACGGTCTCTCGATACTGGACGCCGTATCCGTCGCATTCAGGACAGCGCCGCGACTGGGCGGGTATCGGTTGCGGTGGTCGTCAGGCCCGGCGAGGCCGGCGCGCCAGCGCCGCGGCGATAGCGCCGGCCAGCAGCGCGAACGCCAGCCCCAGCGCCAGGTCGGCGGCGAAATAGCCCAGGTGGAAGTCGTAGTTCTCGCAGCCCGCCGCGCCGCAATCGCCGCCGATGCGGCGGAACGCGTACGGAAACCCGGCGACTTCCTGGCCGTCGTAGCGATAGGCCTCGCGGGTGCGCCAGTAGGGCCAGGCGTTGACCGCGGCCGCCGCTGCGAGCGCGAGGGAGAAGATCGAAACGAAGGCGATTTTCGCGCGCATTGGGCTGACGTCCTGGTCGTTCCCTGGGCCGGCGGGGCTTGCCGGGCGTTGTTCGCGCCCCCTTGGCGAAGCCCCTATCGCAGGCGTCGCCGCAGGCAGGCACTGTACACGAGCATCGCCAGGCCGCCCGGCCGGACCACAGCCGAGCCGACGTGGCCGCAGGCCGGAAGCGGCTGCGTTCCCCCAGTAGCCACGCCCGCAGCCGACGCGGGCGGCGTAGGAGTACGCGATGATCACCGACGCCTTCGATACCGGGCCGACCGGCAAGTTCAGGACGCTGTGCCGCAACTACCCCGACGACTCGGTCTACAACGGGGCCGACGGCTTTCGTTCGCTGTGGGGACCGATCTTCTACCGCGGACGCGCCAACGGCAGCGCGCGCCTGCTGGTCATCGGCCAGGACCCGGCCCAGACCGAGGCGGTCACGCGCCGGATCCTCTCGGGCCAGGCCGGCCGCCGCGTGCAGGGCTTCGTCGAGAAGCTGGGCATGACGAAAAGCTATCTGATGATCAACGCCTTCCTGTACGGCATCTACAACCAGAGCATGGCGATGCCGCACTTGAACGACGCCGGCATCCTGGCCTATCGCAATCAGTGGCTGGAGGCCGCGTTCGCGCCGGGCAAGATCGAAGCCGTGGTCACCTTCGGCAACGCCGCGTTCGACGCCTGGAAGGCGTTCAAGACCACGCCGGCCGGCCAAAGCGTGAACGTCTTCCAGCAGCGCGCGCTGCACCCGACGGCGGACAAGCCCGGCGGCCCGATCACCCGCAAGGACCTGCTCGACAACTGGAACATCGCCCTGCAGCACCTGCACGCCAACCTGCAGACGCCCGACACGGTCCAGCCGCTGGCGCTGTACGGGAACAACTTCACCGCAGCCGAACTGCCGGAAATTCCCAGCCGCGATTTCCCGATGGGCCTGCAAGCCTGGATGCGCAGCCAGGATTTCTGGGCCGGCATGTCCTCCGCGCCGGGCACCCAGCGCGCCAACATTTCGATCGAAGTGCCGTAGTCGCGCGGCCGTCCGGCGCCGGCCCGATCAGCCGGCGAAGTAGCCGGAGCGATCGAGATCGGCGAGCAAGCCCGGGCCGCCCGGCTGCCAGCCGAGCGATGCGCGGGTGCGCGCGCTGCAGGCGGCCATGTCCGCGGCGGCGAAATCGGCGAACCAGCCGAAGTGCTCGCGCTCGCGCGATTCGACCGGCAGGCCGAGCCCGCGGCCGATCGCCTCGGCGATGGTCTTGAACGGCAGGCCCTCTTCCGCGACCGCGTGATAGACCGGCTCGCTCGCTCCTTGTTCCAACGCCAGCCGGTACAGGCGCGCCGCATCCCGGCGATGCACGCCGCCCCAGCGGTTCGCGCCCTCGCCCAGGTACGCCGACACGCCCTTCTCGCGCGCCAACCGGATCAGCAACGGCACGAAACCGTAGTCGCCCCGGCCGTGCACCGACGGCGCCAGCCGCACCGTCGCCGCGCGCACGCCGCGTTCGGCCAAGGCCCTGGCGGCGGTTTCGGACTGCCGCGGCGCCGAGGCCTGCGGCAGGTCGCTCTCGCTGGCGGCGCGGCCTTGCGCGATCCGCGCCAGGCCCGAGGTGACCAGCAGCGGGCGTTGCGTGCCCTGCAACGCGCCGCCCAGGGTTTCGATCGCGCGCCGGTCCTGCTCGGCATTGGCCGCGAACCTGGAAAAATCGTGATCGAAGGCGGTGTGGACCACCGCGTCCGCCGTCGACGCCGCGCTGCGCAAGGCCGCGTGGTCGTCGAGCGTGGCCCGGAGCACACCGGCCCCGGTCGCGGCCAACGCGGCCGCCTTGTCGTCGCTGCGGGCCAGGCCGGTGACCCGGTGGCCGCAGCGCAACAGCTCTTCGACCACGGCCGAGCCGACCCAGCCGGTGGCGCCGGTTACGAATACATGCATGGTGGAATCTCCTGGATCGTCGCTCGGATCGCTGCGGATCCGGCGACATGCGCTTCAAGTCGAGTCGCTTCGCCGCGTCGCGAAGGGCTCTGCGGTTTCAACCGAGCTTCATGCTCAGTTCGACGTCGTCGCCGAACGGCGTGGACAGGTAGCCGCTCGCGGGCGCGCGCACTCGCGCCAGGTAGTCCGGGCTGTAGTCGGCGTTGTCGGCGACGATCAGCGCGCCCGGCCGCAGGCGGTTTTCCACCAGGGCCAGGATCTGCGGATACAGGCCCTTGGCGCCATCGAGCAGCAACAGGTCGATCGTCTCGGGAAGATCGTCGGCCAGCGTCTGCAGCGCGTCGCCGACCCGGATTTCCACCAGATCGGCGACTGCGCCGCTGATCAGGTTCTCCTGCGCGCGCGCCACCTTGGACGGCTCGAACTCGGTGGTGATCAGGCGCCCGCCGCCGTTGTCGCGCAGGGCCGCGGCCAGGTGCAGGGTGGAGATGCCGAACGAGGTGCCGAACTCGACGATCGTGCGCGCGCCGCAAGCGCGCGCCAGCATGTACAGCAGGGCGCCGGTTTCCCGCGACACCGGCAGGGCCAGGTCCTTCATCCGCCCGTAGTAGTCCAGGTATTCGGTCTTGCTTTGCATCAGCCGCGTGCGCTCCTCGCGCGAGATGCCGGCCAGCGCGGGGCTGGCGGCCGAGGGGGCGGCCTCGGCCTGGGCGAACAGGCGATCCAGCAAGGGAGCGATAGGGGTCGAAGTCAGGGTCGTCATGTGGGGATTTCCAGTAGAAATGCGCGAATCGTTGCGCCGGATTAGAATGCGACTAATCCGTCAGGTTCGCTATTCGCATTGCAGGCGCCGTCATGACCGACCAGCGAAAACCCAAGATTTCCCTGCGAAAACAGCCCAAACAGGCGCGCTCGAACGAGCTGATCGCGATCATTCTCGAAGCGGCAGTTCAGGTTTTGCAGAAGGAAGGCGCGCAGCGCTTCACCACCGCGCGGGTGGCGGAGAAGGCCGGCGTCAGCGTCGGTTCGCTGTACCAGTACTTCCCGAACAAGGCCGCGATCCTGTTCCGCCTGCAGAGCGACGAATGGCGGCAGACCGCCGAACTGTGGAGCGGCATCCTCGCCGATATCGAAAGGCCGCCGCTCGAGCGCTTGCGCGTCCTGACCCACGCCTTCATCCGTTCCGAATGCGACGAGGCCCAGGTGCGCGTCGCGCTCGACGACGCCGCGCCGCTGTATCGCGACGCGCCCGAAGCCTTGGACGCAAGAGCCTCGGGCGAGCGCGCCTTCGAAACCTTCATGCGCGAGGCCCTGCCCGATGCTGCGGGGCCGACCCGCGCAGTGGCCGGCGAACTGATTACGACCACGCTCAGCGCGGTCGGCAAGAGTTTCTCCGAAAGCCCGCGTACGGCCGCGGAAATCGAGGCCTATGCCGAAGCGATGGCGGATATGTTTTGCGCGTACCTCAAGCGGCTTGGGAATTGCTGAAACGAGCCGGGACGGCGGCCGGAAAACACCCGCAGGCTGCCCGCAGGCTTGCCCGAAGGCCGGCCCGCCGGCCGCGGCCGGCCGCCCCCGAGCCCCATCGTCCGACCGGCGCCATCCGCGCTGCGCGCCGACGCCGAAACGGCGATTCTCGCGCTCAAAGACGGGCGTTCGCCCCTCGAAAACGGCGATTCGTCCCTTACCGCCATCGTCGCCGCCTCGAGCTGCAACCGACCGCGACGCCCCCGTATCTGCTTGATCGCACCGCTTACCAGCGACCAAGGAGAACCTCATGCGCAGTACCCCCGCCTTTGCCGGGCTTGCACTTGCACTTCTGTCGTACGCCTTCCCCAGCCTGGCGCGCGAGTCGCCACGCTCGCACGTGGAAGGCGTGGCGAGCGCAATCGAACAGAACTACTTCGATGAGAGGCGGGCCAAGCAGATCTCGACCGGGCTGCGCGGCGCGGCGGCGAAGGGCGAGTTCGACAAGCTCACCGACAAACGCGAACTCGCGTCCGCGTTGACCATCAAGCTGGAGCCGTTCGACCGGCACTTCCGCGTGGGCTGGACGGACGCACCGCGCGAGCAGCCGGCAGCGGACAGCCCGGTGATATCGCCGGCGCAATCGCAGGCCAAGCACCGTCGCGGCAACTACGGTGTGCGTCGCGCTGAAGTGTTGTCCGGCAACATCGGCTATATCGATCTGCGCGGGTTCGCGCCGTTCGAGTTCGGCGTCGCCGGGCAGCCCGAGCGCCAGGCCATCGAAGCGGCATTGCAGTTGCTCGCCGGCACCGACGCGCTGATCATCGATCTGCGCGACAACGGCGGCGGCGCGCCGCAGATGGTCGGTTACCTCAGCAGCGCCTTCGTCAAGAAGGACGCGGACATCTTCAATACCTTCCATGGCCGCGACCGCACGATGAGCGAAGCGCCGCTCGACTGGTATCCGCAGCCGCGCCTGGACACGCCGCTGTTCGTGCTGACCAGCGCGCGCACCGCGTCGGCCGCGGAGGCGTTCGCGTATACGCTGCAGAGCGCCAAGCGCGCCACCGTCGTCGGCGAAACCAGCATGGGCGCCGCCAATCCGGGGGGCGAAGTCGATGCGGGGCATGGCTTCTCGGTGTTCGTGTCCTTCGCCACGCCGATCAATCCGATCACCAAGGCCAACTGGGAGGGCCGCGGCGTGACCCCGGACGTGGCGGCGGAGCCAGCCGCCGCCCTGGTCACGGCGCGCCGTCTGGCGCTGGAAGCGGTGCTCGCCAAGGGCCTGTCGCCGGAGCTGGCCACCGACACCCGCTGGGCCCTGGACGCATTGCGCGCCGAAGCCGGGGCATGGCCGCAGGTGCCGGCCGACGACTATGCCGGTGCTTACGGAATGATGGCGGTCGACACCGACCAGGGTCGCCTGGTTCTGCAGCAGGGCCGCCGGCCGGTGCGCACGCTGCTGCCGTTGGGCGGCGACAACTTCGCCGTGCTGGAGAACGCAAGCCAGCGCGTGGTGTTCCAGCGCAATGCCAAGGGCCTGGTGGAGGCGCTGGAACTGCGGCACTCGGACGGAGACGTCAAGCGCCATCGCCGCGGCGAATAGTCCGCCGCTGGCGAGAACCACGCCGAAGCGGCAGCGCACTTTACCGACTGCGAGGACGGAGGGCATCGACAGATCCCTCCGCCCCCGCTTTGTTGTCGCGGGCAATTTCCGCGGCCCACCAAACTTCACCTGCAGACGCCAATCACGTTCCGATTTCACGAGCGACGCTAGTTTTCTGCAGCCGCATCATCAGAAAACACAACGCTCAGGAGAGTGAAATGAACCCGCAAGCGAAGATGATTATCGGCCTTCTGCTGGCCATGTCGTTTTCCAGTGCTTCGTGGGCCGAGAGTCTGGTTTCTCCGCCTGTGTTCTCAAAGGGTGGACCGACCGGCGGAACGGTGACCTGCAGAATCTTTCAATTTGCTCCGACCGTGGGCGAACCGCTTCGGGCTTTGGCGATCTACACCAATGCAAGCGCCGCTCCGCTCCCCCTGATCTTCAACACATGCAATGTATCGGCTGGATTGAGGCAGAACGAAAACTGCAGTTACGGCGCCCGAATCGCAGGCAATTTGTCTCATACCTGCGTTTTCATCTCCGCCGGCGGGGCTGGCGCTCAATACACTGGCTCCATCGAGATCCAAGATAGCCAGTTCAATGTCCTGGAGCACGAGGCGATGCGGATAGTCCCGTAAGCGATATCTGAAGCGACTCCCCCGGCCATCCTCCGCTTTTAGCGGACCTCAGAAGTGGAACCAGGCAGCGATTGCCAGTTGGCCAGATGCTCGTCTGTTTGAAGCCTGCATCGGGGTCGGGCCAAAGCAGGTTCGTTGGCCTGCGCGGTTTACCCGGAACCAGCCGAGCAATGAGCAAGCCCCCTCCGCAGCGTGCGAGAGGGGGCTTTCCCGATACAACCGTTTAGGCCCGCGATTGCGAGCGGCGGCTTACTGGTAACGCGCCACCACGAAAGCCGCCGGCGAGTTGCCATAGCCCGCCACGACGATCTTGCCGTCGGCTTGAATGGCGAGCCCTTGAACCGCGGCATTGGCGCTGCCGACGGCGGTGACCACCGGCCCGAAGCTGGCGTCCGGGTTGCCGGACGAATCGTAGCGATTCAAGGTCAACTGACGGTAGATGCCCGCATTGGAGTAGCCGCCGACCACGATTCCGCCGTTTGCGTCGATGGCGACATCGCCGCCGACCGCATCGCTGCTGCCGATGGCGGTCAGGACCTTTCCGGTGCCGGAGCCGAAGTAGCTGTCCAGCGCGCCGGCGCTGGTGTAACGAACCACGGCGAATCGGTAGTAGTCGGCGCTCGCGCCCTTCGCGTAGCCGGCGGCGACGATGTTGCCGTCGCTTTGGATCGCCAGCGAGGTGGCGATGGCGGAGTTGCCGGCGGAGGTACCGCCGACATTGGTCAGGACTTTGCCGCCGGTGCCGAACGTGGTGTCCAGCACGCCCTTCGTGGTGTAACGCGTCAGCGCGAACACGGTGCCGCCGCTCGACGCGTAGCCGCCCAGCACGGGTTTGCCGTCGGCCTGGATGACCAGGCTATTGGCGAACGCGGAGCCGGTGCCGACCGCCGAGGTGACGGTACCGGAACCGCCGCCGAAGCTGTAATCCAAGGTGCCGCCGCTGGTAAGGCGGGCCAGCGCAAAACCGGAACCGGCGTAGCCCGCCACCCAGATCGAGCTGCCCTGCACGGCAACGGCGTAGGCCTCCGAAGCGCCGGCGTAGAAACTGACCGTCGCCTTGCCCGAACTGCCGAAGCTGGCGTCCAGCGAACCATCGGTGTTGTAGCGATAGACCGTGAAGTTGCGGGTGGAGTTGAAGTTCGGACACGAGGTGCCAGCAACGACGATCTTGCCGTCCGCCTGCAGGGCGAGCGCACGCGCCTGCCCCGAGCAGCTGCCGGAGGGCGCGGTGGTGACCTTGCCGGTACCGTTGAAGCTCGTATCCAGCGCACCGCTGGCCGTGTAGCGCGCCAGCGTGAACTCGCCCACTGCGTTCTGCCCGGCGGTGACGATCCGACCGTCCGGCTGGATCGCCACCCGGGCGGCGGCGCCGTAATAGCCGAACGCGGTGGAGGTGATGCCTCCCGTACCGAACGTCGGGTCCAGCGATGCGGCCTGGGCGGGCGTTGCGAGTGCGCCGATGGCGCCGAGGGCCATGCCAAACGATACCTTCATCGTATTGCTGATCACTGCGTGTTCTCCCTGTTGAACTCGATGGAATCCATTCTTGGTTCGGCTCGACCCGCCGCCGCTTTCCGTGCGGCGGCGTGCCGAGCACGCAAGACTTTGAAGGGGCCGCGAGGCTGGCCTCGCTCGCCCAAGGTATCCGTGCTTGATTACAGCTATCGCGCAATCAGCCGTGCAGCGCGGCGTGGGTCGCACCACCGCACCGACGATCCGTTCGCGTAGTCGCACTCCCCCTTTGCAGGACCGCCTCGCCCTGCGTCCCGGTCCAGCACCCGCTCATGTATGCGCTGGCGAACCGGTTCCAGGTTCTGCGCGGCTACTCAGCGCCCCCTTGCGCCAAGTATGGCCCAGGCGAATCTCCGTCATTGAGACGTTCCGGAGACGGAGTCCGCGCCAACCTGGCGAGCTCTTTCCGACCGGCGGAAAGACGCCGTAGAGAACCCCTTGCATGCGCCTTCGACAATAAAGCTTGGGGCCCCGAAGGGCCCCAAGACTTGCGATCCACAAGTGCAGCTCACCGCGCGCGCGATCCCGATCGGGTCGGCGCTGTGCGTTTGCCCAGAAGGCGCTACCTGAGGCTCTGCATCGCGTGCATTTTCGGATAAATGGACACTTTGCGAGGCCAATGATTTGCACCCATTAGCCGCTATTTCCATAGGTCCTGGCACCCCAAAGGAGCTACTTTCCTACGAACTCGAACCATTCCTAATTGGATCAACTGGTTAGCTCGGCGGATACTATCTACGGAATCCCTCTTATTACTTTGACCCATGGCGACGACTGGCCAAGACCTGAACCGCACTTTTTTTGATCTGCCCACAGATGAAAACACTCAAATCGAGACCGCCGAGCTCTTGGCTGATCTCGCCATTGGGGGAAGGATTGGCTGGTCTACCCTGCTGGATTCCGAGCGCATCCTGATCGTCTCTGAAGCTGGCATGGGCAAGACATACGAGTGCCAGCGCCAGCAGAAAAGGCTTTGGGAGGAAGGTCGATCAGCCTTCTTTGTGGAGTTGGCCATGCTGGCTACGGACCCGCTGGAAAGGCAGTTCTCCGCCGAGGAGAAGCAGCGCTTCGACAACTGGAAAACAGCGCAGACCGAACGAGCATTCTTCTTCCTGGACTCGATCGACGAGTTGAGGCTCACCCAGCGCTCTTTCGAAACGACCCTCAAGCAGTTCGCCGCAACCCTGAGCGACAACCTTGAACGAGCGTGCATCGTACTGACGACGCGACCAACCGCATTCGACTTGAATATCGTTAGAAGGCGGCTCCCGGTTCAACCACCTCCGGATGTGTTCGTACCGGAGGACTACTTCGCCAACGTGGCGATGAACGTAAATAGAGAGAAGTCGGCCAAGCGATCACCGCCTGACTGGCGATTTGTCGCCCTATCGGCGCTGGACGAGAAGCAGATGCGTGCACTCGCAGTTGCCCAAGGCGTGGGAGACCCGGATGCGCTGCTGAACGCCGTCAATGCCCACCATGCTAACGACTTCGCTAAGCGTCCGTTGGACTTTCTGGAGCTTTGTGGTGACTGGAAGGTTCACGGACGCATTCGTGCCCACCGGGAGCAAGTGAATAGCAGCATAGATATCAAGCTTCGGGCCCGCGGCGACCGACCGGAACGGACGCAGCTGCCCCCACAGCGGGCACGCGACGGGGCAGCCCGATTGGCCTTGGCTGCCCTTCTCTCGCGAAAATTGACGCTCTGGCACAGCAGCGACAATGACCGTGGTCGAGGGGACGCGACCCTGGATCCAGCCAAGATCCTGGACGACTGGTCAGACGATGAGGTGAAAACGCTGCTCGAACGTCCCTTGTTCGGCTTCGCGACCTACGGGCGCGTTCGATTCCACAATCGATCCATAGTCGAGTTCCTAGCGGCGGAACGGCTCAAGTTGCTCGTGGATCGCGGACTTCCGATCCGGGCGTTGATGCGCCTGCTGTTCGCGACAACACCGGAGGGCCAGCGGATCGTCAAGCCCTCGCTTCGGCCCGTTGCGGCTTGGTTGGCACCCCACATTTCTACGGTTCGCGCCCACCTGCTCGAGCATGAGCCGAGCGTACTGCTGCGATATGGCGACCCCGGCTCGTTGAACCTGACGCTGCGGACGCAGGCGTTGGAGCGATACGTTCACATGTACGGCGCCGGCGGCTGGAGGGGCCAGGGAATTCCGAATCTGCAGGTCCAACGCCTGGCGACGAACGATCTCAATGACGTCATTGCCCGCCTGTGGGCTGGCGGCGTCAGGAATCCCGAGGTTCGGGAGACGCTGCTTGAACTGATCGGCGCTGGACAGATGACAGGGTGCGCAGACATCGCTTATGGCGTTGCCACCGATTCGGACAACGATGCGCGCGATCGTTTGAATGGGCTGCTGGCGCTCGCGGAACTTCAGGATTCGCGCCTATCGGCATTGCTGGATCTGATCGCCGCATCATCGCCAGATTGGCCGGAGGATCTGGCGCGGTCTGTCATCCCCCACCTGTTTCCCCATCACCTGTCGGTTCCACAACTCGTCAAGACACTTGCTCGCCTCTCTCCAAAATCGCGTGAGATCGATGGCGTCTCAACCATGCTTCCGTTGAATATCGCAAATGCGAAATTGGAGCCTACTGCCCTGGCGGAGCTGCAGCACGGACTGACAGCACTTGTATTCAACAGTTGCAGCTGGCACGACCAGTACTATCGGGTCACATCCGGACGCCAGGATCTAGTGCCGGCGCTGCTGATCGCCAGCCGACGCCGACTGGAGATAGGAGAAACCGGGTCCGATCTGTTCGACGCCGTCGCGTTGGCCGGATTGTTGGCGAGACTGGATCATAACGCGACCGAAGACACCAAGACCCTGAGGGCTGCTCTCACCGAAGCGCCGAGTGAGGCTCGGGCGGGCGTTTTCTGGGCCAATGACCGCCTGGTCAGGGAGCACTACCCGAAGGCCGACTGCGAACCGTTCCTTCGTCTCCATCAGTTCCAGTCGCATGGCGCATACCAGATCGAGCTCCAAAAGGATTCCGACTGGCTGCTGGGGGCGCTCTCCGACACCTCCAGGTCGCTTGCAGATCGCGAGCTCGCCTTGGAAACCTCCCTCCGCTACTCGGGTGACCACCGGGATCGCCTGGCATTGCTGAAGCAACTCGTTGCGATGTCCAGCGACAGCGAAGTTCTGGAGAACCGCGCCAAAGGGCATCTGAACGCGGTGGAGAACCCGAGCCCTCCCCCTGCGTGGCAGATAGAAGATGAAAAGCGTAGGGAAAGATCTCAACGAAAGCACGCCAAGGATCTGGCCAGCTGGAAGCTATTCTGGCGAGAGCTGAACAATGATCCGGAGACCGCCTTCTCGGAGAGCCGCATCGACAACACCAATTGGAACCTTTGGCGTGCCATGGAGAAAGATGCTCAAGATCGCTCGTTCTCCGGTTGGAACCCTGGGTTCATCGAGCGCGTCTTCGACAAAAACATGGCGGATCGCTTCCGGATCGCGCTCGCAGCAGCGTGGCGCAAGGACCGGCCCACCCTGAAGTCAGAGCGGCCGGCAGACCACAGAAACAGCTATCTGATGCGATGGCGCATGGGTCTCTCTGGTCTCTATGCGGAGTCGGAAAGCGCCTCGTGGGCGTCCAAACTCACGACGGAAGAGGCTGACCTTGCTTGCCGTTACGCATTGCTGGATCTGAATCGACTGCCAGCTTGGCTCGAAGCGGTTTCCCAGATGCATCCGACCGTTGTCGATACAACGATCGGAAATGAGCTCATGGCCGAATTGAAGGACGAGGATGCGAAGCATTCGATGCTCTTGCAGGATATCTCCTATGCACCCCGCTCGGTCATCTCGCTGTTTCTCGGACGCATTCGATTCTGGCTGAAAGACTCCCTTGCCAATGGAGGCGCTTTCATTCTGGAAGCCGACAAAATAGATCGTGCAACGAAGCTCCTTCTCGACCATGGAGATGACCAAGACGTTGCGTACGTACGAGCAACTGGGATACCGAAGTTGCAAGGCCTCCCGGAACCGTCAGAAATCCTGTTCTGGCTCCCGATCCTCGCGCGGCTGGATCCAGCGGTATGCGTCGAAGAAATGGAGCGGCTGGCCGCGTCGATCTTGCCTGCGCAGCAATCGCAGGTGGTCGAATGGTTCTCGTCGCTATTCGGTCACGGATCCGATCTGGATCTATCCAAGCTCGAAGTATCACCTGAACTGCTGTTGCGGCTGGTCAGAATGGCCAATCGCCACGTCAGGTTCGAGGACGATCTGAATCATGAGGGCGTCCACTCGCCCGTCTCCCGGGATCACGCGCAGCGTGCCCGGAGTATGTTGGGGAACGCCCTATTGGGCATCAGGGGGCCCGGCGCATGGGACATCAAGATGCAGTTCGCCGATGACCCCGAAGTCGTGCATTACCGCGACCGTGTCCGGGCGGTTGCCCTTGAGAAGCTGGCGGAAGACTGGGATGCCGTCGTACTGAGCGAGGCCGATGTCTTGCTGTTGGAGCGGGAGCATGACTTCTCGCCAACCAGCCGCGTGGAGATGGCGGCCTTGCTCGACACGAGGCTTGCCGACGTCGAAGATCTTCTGCTACAGGACGCGTCACCGCGGGAGCTTTGGGCGACGATCAGCATCGAACGATTGCTACGCCGTGCACTGGCGGCAGAATTGCAGAAGATGGCCCGGTGCGCCTACACGGTCAATCAGGAAGCCGTGACGGGCGACGAGAAGGAATCCGATATCCGCTTGGCCTCTACTGCAGCCTATCTTGAGGCGGTGATCGAACTCAAGATCGGCGATAAGGACTACTCTTTCTCCGATCTGCGGGATGCGCTTCATGCGCAACTGGTTGGCAAGTACATGGCACCAGAGCACCGGCGGGTAGGATGCCTATTGATCTCGGTCTCGACCGATCGATTCTGGAAGGATCCGGACACCGGAAACCGGATGGAATTCGAAGAGGTGATCGCTCGCCTAGATGCTGAAGCGAAAGTATTGGCGGCCAACTTGGGATACGGGGCGTTTGTTGCCGTCAGGGGCCTCGACCTGCGCCCCAGAAGTTGGATGTAGCGCCATTTAAACAACGATGCCGGATGACCGCTTTGCGTCGGAAACCGCTACTCTGATCTGATCGCGCGCCCATTGGATCACCATGAAATACCGGGCCGCCAGGGCATTGCTCCTTGTGCACCCCATTAGGAGCGATCTTGTCTATTGAAAATGAAAAAGGGGCTCGTAAGAGCCCCTAGTAGAGTTTCAAGAGTGGAATAGCGTCTTATGCCAGCCCCGGTAGCGGCTTATAGATGCCCGACTAGCGACTTTTGGCTATCCGCACACGGCGCCCGCAGCGGCCGTGTTACCCGCAACGCATCAGCCGCACTTGCTGTAACCACAGTTCAAGCAGGTCGCGCAGCCGTCCATGATCACCACCGCCTTGGTGCTGCACTTGTGGCACATGGTGGCGGTGGGCGGGAACGAGGCGCCTTCGCCGGTGACGGCGACGTCTTCGTTGCGGGCCTCGTCGCCGGCCGGGCCGGCGGGGCTCACGTCAGAGTTTTTTTTTGCGCGGTCTTCGTAGGCGCGGCGCTTTTCGGCGATCAGCGCGCGCTGGGCGTCGCTCATCTCCGGGTCGTGCAGCATGCCGATCGACTTGAGGTGGTCTTCGACGATGGCGCCCATCTCGGCGACCAGCGAGGGCATGTACACGCCGCCGGCCTTGAAGTAGCCGCCGCGCGGGTCGAACACGGCCTTCATCTCGTCGACCAGGAAGGTCACGTCGCCGCCCTTGCGGAACACCGCCGACATGATGCGCGTGAGCGCCACGATCCACTGGAAGTGGTCCATGTTCTTGGAGTTGATGAAGATCTCGAACGGACGGCGCGATTCGTGTTCGGTGCCGGCGTTGAGCACGATGTCGTTGATGGTCACGTACAGCGCGTGCTCGAACAGCGGCGATTTGATCTTGTAGGTGGAGCCGACCAGGATCTCGGGGCGCTCGATGCGCTCGTGCATCTGGATGACGTTGTCGGCCGGCGCTTCTTCCGCCTTCGCCGACGGGGCGCTGGCAGCGGCCGCCTTGGCCGCTTCCTTGGCCTTGTCTTCCGGGGTGACGACGCTGTAGCCCTTGATTTTCTTCTCGATCTTGACGGCCATGGGCCCGACTCCTGGTGCTGTATTGCTTGTTCTTGTGGGTGTTGCGGCGGGTGCGGCCGGGGATCGGCCGGCCCCGCCCTAAGCCCTCTCCCGCAGCCGCGGGAGAGGGAGGGTGCCGATCAGCGCTTGGCGGCCTTCTTGGCGGCCTTCTTCGCCGGCGCCTTCTTGGCCGCCTTCTTTACCGTCTTCTTGGCTGCGGCCTTCTTGGCCGGCGCCTTCTTGGCTGCGGCTTTCTTCGCCGGAGCCTTCTTGGCGGCCGCCTTCCTGGCCGGGGCCTTCTTCGCCGCCTTCTTCACCGCTTTCTTGGCGGTGGCCTTCTTGGCGGCCTTTTTGGCCGCTTTCTTGGCGGTCTTCTTGGTGGCCTTCTTCGCGGTCTTCTTGCCGGTCAGGTCGGACACTTCCTTCTTGGCCTTGGCGCTGGCCTTGGCGAGCTTCTTCTTCGCCGTGCCGACCGCCTTCTTGGCGGCCTTGCGCGCCTTGGTCGCGGTCTTCTTGACCGTGGCCACGGCCTCCTCGGCGCGCGTGGCGATCGCGCTGCCGATGTTGGACGCGGTTTCCTTCACGTTCTCGGCGGCCTGGGTCAGCGTCGCCGTCACTCCATTACCGTTGCTCATGGTGCCCTCCTGGTGGGCAGACTGCTCTGGGCGATGAATGCGATTACTGCAATCGGGGTGTTGCGGTGACGATGCTATACCTGCTGCGAGCGTGCGGAACAGTGGCCGGTTCCGCCCGCCCGGGCCTGGCTGAATGTGCCCGCGGACCGGCCCGGGTTCCGCGTGCGGGCGGTGCGGCCGCCGACCGGACGGAGCGCCGTCGCGCGCCCGCCCGCCGAGCGGCGGACGGGGCGGCGGCGGACGCCGTCAGAACTTGCCGTAATACCCTTCCTTGAGCGCGTCGAACAGGTTGGCGGCGGTGTGCATCTCGCCGTCGTATTCGATCTGTTCGTTGCCCTTGACCTCGAGCACGCTGCCGTCTTCGAGCTCGAAGCGGTAGGTGGTGTTCTCCAGGTCCGCTTCCTTGACCAGCACGCCCTGGAAGGCGGCCGGGTTGAAGCGGAAGGTGGTGCAGCCCTTGAGCCCCTGCTCGTGGGCGTAGCGGTAGATGTCCTTGAAGTCCTCGTAGGGGTAGTCGGTCGGGACGTTCGCGGTCTTGGAGATCGAGCTGTCGACCCACTTCTGCGCGGCGGCCTGGACGTCGACGTGCTCCTTCGGGGTGATGTCGTCGGCGGCGATGAAGTAGTCGGGCAGCTTGGCCTCGGCCTCGTCGCTGAACGGCATCGCCTTGGCGTTGATCAGCTCGCGGTAGGCCAGCAGCTCGAAGGAGTAGACGTCGACCTTCTCCTTGGACTTCTTGCCTTCGCGGATCACGTTGCGGCTGTAGTGGTGGGCGAACGAGGGCTCGATGCCGTTGGAGGCGTTGTTGGCCAGCGACAGCGAGATGGTCCCGGTCGGGGCGATCGAGCTGTGGTGGGTGAAGCGGGCGCCGATGTCGGCCAGCTCCTCGACCAGTTCCGGGGCGACCTCGGCCACGCGCTGCATGTAGCGCGAGTACTTGGCGTGCAGCACCTTGCCCGGGATCTCCTGGCCGACCTTCCAGCCGTCGGCCTTCATCTCCGGACGCTTGCGCAGCATCTCGGCGGTGACGGCGAAGATCTCGTCCATGATCGGCGCGGCGCCCTTCTCCTTGGCCAGGGCCAGGCCCATTTCCCAGCCGGCCACGGCCATTTCGCGGGCGATGCGCTCGGTGAACTCGCACGACTGCGCCGAGCCGTACTTCATCTTGAGCATGGTCACGGTGCTGCCCAGGCCGAGGAAGCCCATGCCGTGGCGGCGCTTGCGCATGATCTCGGCGCGCTGCTGCTCCAGCGGCAGGCCGTTGACCTCGACCACGTTGTCGAGCATGCGGGTGAACACGCGCACGACTTCCTTGTATTCCTCCCAGTCGAACTCGGCCCGGTCGGTGAAGGCGTTGCGCACGAACTTGGTCAGGTTGACCGAGCCCAGCAGGCAGGCGCCGTACGGCGGCAGCGGCTGCTCGCCGCAGGGGTTGGTGGCGCGGATGGTCTCGCACCACCAGTTGTTGTTCATCTCGTTGACGCGGTCGATCAGGATGAAGCCCGGCTCGGCGTAGTCGTACGTCGAGACCATGATCATGTCCCACAGGTGGCGGGCGCGGATGTGGCCGTAGATCTTGCACGCCACCAGGCCGTCGTCGCGGACGATGTAGTTGCGGTGGGTCGGCCAGTCGCGCCAGACCACGTGCTCGGCGTCGTCCAGGTTCAGGTCGCCCTGCTCCTTGATGTTGACCGGGAACACCAGCGGCCAGTCGGCGTCGGTCTTGACCGCGTCCATGAAGCCGTCCGTGATCAGCAGCGACAGGTTGAACTGGCGCAGGCGGCCGTCTTCGCGCTTGGCGCGGATGAAGTCCTTCACGTCCGGATGGCTGACGTCGAAGGTGCCCATCTGGGCGCCGCGGCGGCCGCCGGCCGAGGACACGGTGAAGCACATCTTGTCGTAGATATCCATGAAGGACATCGGGCCGGAGGTGTAGGCGCCGGCGCCGGCGACGAAGGCGCCGCGCGGGCGCAGGGTGCTGAACTCGTAGCCGATGCCGCAGCCGGCCTTGAGGGTCAGGCCGGCCTCGTGGACCTTCTCCAGGATCCCGTCCATCGAGTCTTCGATGGTGCCCGAGACGGTGCAGTTGATGGTCGAGGTCGCCGGCTTGTGCTCCAGCGCGCCGGCGTTGGAGGTGATGCGGCCGGCCGGGATCGCGCCGCGGCGCAGGGCCCAGACAAAGCGCTCGTACCAATACTGCTGCTTCTCGGCGCTGGGCTCGGCATCGGCCAGGGCGCGGGCCACGCGCTGGTAGGTCCCGTCGATGTCGGCATCGACCGCCTCCCCGCTCTTGGTCTTGAGGCGGTATTTCTTGTCCCAGATGTCCTGGGACGCGGGTTGCAGGGCGATGTCTCGTTCCACCGCCGCGTTCTTGACCGCCTCGAGGCGCACCGTGCTCATGCCTGTTTCGTCTCCTCAATCTTGACGACGGGCCGTTGGGTTGCGCCCGCCATCGGTGGTTTCTTATGTACGTGGCAACCGGGTCAGGGCTCGGCGCGCGCGGCGGCGAGGGGTCTTAGCGGGTGCCGGAACGTCTTGTGTAACGCTTGTTTCGTCTAGGTCGTGTCGCGGTGTTGCGACCGGCCTCCGGAAGCGCGTCCCGGACCCCGGTCCGCCGTCAGCCCCCCGCCGACGGCAATGCGCGCGATCGCGTGGTTACGCGCCGCGTGCGGCTGTTTATGGTCGTGTTTCGAGGTTCGCGCCGGTACTCGTCATGCGCCCGCTCACTGTCAAGGCGACGCCTAACCGACCCAAGCCGAACCCCTAAGCTTGGGCTCCCTCCGCGGGGCCGACCACTAGATGTTGTGGCCTCGCAGGGACCTCAAGCTACGCCCGGCGTTGCGGGAAGTCAACGCCTTTTTGATGGCTATCACGCTTTATCCGGAGCCGCGCGGGCACGCATCGCAGTTCCGGCGCGGGCCCGGAGAAGTGTGCCGAGCGGGCCCGCGCGGCCGCGCCGGACACCCTGGGCAGCGGCCACTTCATCGGCTATTTATTGCCGCTCTCCGACACTGGCGGACGGAACCAGATCGGGCCGGCACGGTCCAAGCCGGCGGCACGCGCAGGCTCGTCCGAGCCGGCGCCGCCCACTTGATCGACCCCGCTGCCGCCACGATCTCGTCCCCGACAGCTCCGCCACCGACCACCGCCGACCGGAACCGCTACGCGATGCGCCCCTTGCCGACCCTGCTGACCCTCGCCCTCGCCGCCGCCTTCGGCGGTTTCGCCGCCACCGCGATCCGCGACGGCCTGCAGGCGCCCGCGCAGGCCTCGCCGGCGGCCGCGGCCCTGCCCCTGCCGACCACCGCGGCCCTGCCGGCCTCGGTCGGCGGCCAGGTCTTGCCGTCGCTGGCGCCGATGCTGCAGCGAGTCACCCCGGCGGTGGTCAGCGTGCACACCAAGCAGACGGTGCGGATCCGCAACCCCTTCGCCAACGATCCGTTCTTCCGCCGCATGTTCCCCAACATCCCGCAGGAGCGGATCAACGAGTCGCTGGGCTCGGGCGTGATCATCGACGCCAAGAACGGCTACGTGCTGACCAACCACCACGTCATCGAAGGCGCCGACGAGGTGTCGGTGACCCTGGCCGACGGGCGCACGGTCAAGGCCGAGTTCCTCGGCTCCGACCCGGACACCGACGTGGCGGTGATGCGGATCCCGGCGCAGAACCTCAGCGCGATCGCCCTGGCCGACTCCGACGCGCTCAAGGTCGGCGACTTCGTGGTCGCGGTCGGCAACCCGTTCGGGATCGGCCAGACGGTCACCTCGGGCATCGTCTCGGCGGTCGGCCGCAGCGGCCTGCGCGGCCTGGGCTACCAGAACTTCATCCAGACCGACGCCTCGATCAATCCGGGCAATTCCGGCGGCGCCCTGGTCAATCTCAACGGCGAGCTGATCGGCATCAACACCGCCAGCTTCAACCCGCAAGGCAGCATGGCCGGCAATATCGGCCTGGGCTTCGCGATCCCGGCCAACCTGGCGCGCAACATCAAGGACCAGCTGATCGCCAACAACGGCGTGGTCCGGCGCGGCACCCTGGGGCTGGAATCGCAGGACGTGACCGCGCAGCTCGCGGCCGCGCTCAAGCTGGCCGAACCGCGCGGCGCGCTGGTCTCGCGCGTGTTCGGCGGCAGCGCCGCGGCCGCCGCCGGGCTCAAGCCGGGCGACGTGATCCTCAGCGCCAACGGCCAGCGCATCGACAACCGCGATGCGCTGCGCAACTTCGAAGGCCTGCAGGCGATCGGCAGCAAGATCGCCCTGGAGGTGCGCCGCGAGGGCCAGACCCTGCAGCTCAACGCCAGCCTGCGCGAGCAGCCCAAGGCGGTGGCCGGCACCGAACTCGATCCGCGCCTGACCGGCGCGACCTTCGCCGAGATGCCCGAGCGCCTGCGCCAGGCCGGCTACGCCGGCGTGCTGGTCGAGAGCGTCGCCCGCGGCAGCCGCGCCGAGGCCAATCAGTTGCGCAAGGACGACATCGTCGTCGCCGCCACCAGCGGCGAATTCGACGATCTGCCGGGCTTCCGCGCCAGCTTCACGCGCAACCCGGCACAGTTGGTGTTGCGTATCGTGCGCGGCAACCGCCGCGGCGA
Organism: Lysobacter sp. BMK333-48F3; assembly: GCF_019733395.1. Classification (NCBI taxonomy): domain Bacteria; kingdom Pseudomonadati; phylum Pseudomonadota; class Gammaproteobacteria; order Lysobacterales; family Lysobacteraceae; genus Lysobacter; species Lysobacter sp. BMK333-48F3. The sequence goes on from NZ_JAIHOO010000001.1 coordinate 822,158, forward strand.
CCTGCAAATGCAGTAACGTCGCGGGGCGAACGCGCCGCCGCGAACGGCATGAACGCGCGTCGCACGATGCGACGACGACCACCGCCGCCTAGGAACGGGCCCCGCCCGCGTCCGACCGCGGTCCGCCAGAACCCTGGATTTGTTCCGCGGTTCGTCCCTTGCACGGAGGAAGACCCCGATGACCCCCACCTCGACCGACGCGATCAAGAGCAACCTCGGCCAGGCCGGCTCCCACCTCAAGCAGGCCGCGGTCGACGCCGGCGATGCGCTGCGCAGCGCCGCCAGCGTGGCCGGCGACGAACTCAAGATCGGCAAGGCCAACGTCAAGTCCGACCTGGCCGACGGCGCCCTGGCCGGGATCGCCGCCGCCGAGCATGCCGGCGGCGCCGCGCGCGAACAGGTCGATGCGCTGATGGACAAGGGCCGCGACCTGATCGAAAGCGCCGCCGACCTGGTCCGCGAGCGTCCGCTGGCCTCGTTCGGCATCGCCTTCGCCGCCGGCTTCATCATCGCCAAGCTGGCCCGCGGCAGCGACAAGTAAGCGTGAGCGATCCGCACCGCCCCGCGGACGACCCCGCGCCCGACGACGGCGCGGCGCCGGACCCGGCCGCGCCGGGCCCGCGCTCGCCGTCGATCGAGGAGTCCTACCGCGAAATCCGCGACGCCGGCCGCGAAGGCCTGGACGCGGCGATCGACACCGGCCGCGCCCTGCGCGGCCTGTTGATCGCCGACTTCGCCCTGGCCCGCAGCGCGCTCGGCCGCGCCCTGCTCTGGGTCAGCGTGGCGATCGTGTTCGGGGCCTCGTCCTGGCTGCTGCTGATGGCGGCGCTGATCGCCCTGCTGCAGGGCGTGTTGGGCTGGTCGTGGATGGCCTCGATGGCCGCTACCTCCGGGCTCAGCCTGATCGTCGCCGCGGTCGGGATCTGGCAGGCCATGCGCTACTTCGAATACACCCGCCTGCACGCGACGCGTCGGCAGTTGCGCCGGCTCGGCCTGGGCGATCTGGACGAAGAAGAACTGCAGGCCAACCTCGCCGCCGACGCCGCGCGGCACAAGGAGCGCGCATGAGCCGGTTCCAGCGCCTGCAACGCCGCGTCGCCAAGCGCGAGCAACTGCTCCAGGGCCGCTACGAACAGGCGGTGGAGCGCAAGGACACGCTCAAGGCGCGCTGGCGCGAGGCCTGGACCCCGGGCCGGATCGTCGTCGCCGGCGTGGTCGCCGGCTTCGTCATGGGCCGCGCCGAGCCGGTCAAGCTGGCGGCGAAGAGCGGCAACCTGATGCAACTGGTCACCCTGCTCTCGGGCCTGTTCGCCGGCAGCAGCGCGCAACAGGCCGCCGACCAGGCCGGCCGCGCCGCCGGCGAAGCCGGACAGGCCGCCGACAGCGCCGAGGCCGCGGTCGAAGCGGTGGTCGCGCCGGGCTATACGGCAGTAGCGTCCAAACCCGGCAAGGCGCACAGTTCCACCACCGAACAGGCCTGACGGTCCCGCCTTGAGCACGCCCTCCCCTCCGTCGGCCGCGGACGCGCCGGCGTCGCCGGCCGCCGACGAACCCGCGCCCCCGTCCGCCTGCGAGCCGCCCCCGGCGCGGCCGCGCGCGCCGCTGTCGCTGCGCATCCTCGCCGCGCTGGCGGTCGGCTTCACCCTGTGGGCGGCGCAGGAACTGATCCTGCCGATCCTGCTCGCCGCGTTCTTCGCCCTGGTCGGCAACCCGATCCTGCGCCTGCTGCAGCGGCTGTACCTGCCGCGCTTCGTCGGCGCGGTGCTGGTGCTGGCCGGCGGTCTGGCGGTGTCCGGCGTGCTGGCCCTGCAATTGGTCGAACCGGCCGGCGAATGGGTGCGCCAGGTGCCGCGCGAGATGAAGCAGCTGGCGCCCAAGCTGCGGCAGATGACCAAGCCGATGCAGGAGGCCAACCGCGCCGCGCAGAACATCGCCCGCGCCGCCGGCGGCGAGAGCACCAGCAAGCCGGTGCAGGTGGTCAAGACCGAGCTCAACGACCCCTACCGCTCGCTGACCGCGACGCCGAAGTACCTGGCCCAGGTGCTGGCGGTGATCCTGCTGACCTTCTTCTTCATGGTCTACGGCGAGTCGCTGCAACGCAACGCGATCGCGCTGCTGCCGGGGCCGCAGCAGAAGAAGCTGACCATCGACATCCTGCACTCGATCGAGCGCGAGATCTCGCGCTACGTGCTGACCATCAGCCTGATCAACACCGGCCTGGGCCTGGCCCTGGCCGGCGCGCTGTACGCGCTGGGCGTGCCGCTGCAAGAGTCGCTGCTGTGGGGCACGATGGCGGCGATCCTCAACTTCGCCCCCTTCGTCGGCCCGCTGATCGGCATCATCATCATGCTGCTGATGGGCTTCGTCGCCTTCGACGAGCTGTGGCCCTCGCTGTTGCCGGCCGGCGTCTACCTGTTGCTGCATACGATCGAGTCGCAGGCGGTGACGCCGATCGTGCTCGGCCGGCGCATGCGCCTGTCGCCGCTGGTGCTGATCCTGGCGCTGATGCTGTTCGGCTGGCTGTGGGGCATCGTCGGCCTGCTGCTGGCGGTGCCGCTGCTGGTCTGCGTGAAGCTGGTGCTGGCGCGGATCGACGGCCTCGAGGGCTGGTCGCGGTTGCTGGAATGAGTACCGCCGCACCCCTGCTCGCTCTCGACGTCCACTACGGCCAGTCCGGCGCCTGCGTCGCCGGCGTGCGGTTCCGCGACTGGAGCGACTGCGTTGCCGCCGCCACCCACCGCCTGCACGTGCCGCAGGTCGAGGACTACGCTCCGGGCGAGTTCTACCGCCGCGAGCTGCCCTGCCTGCTGGCCCTGCTGGCCAGCCTGGAAGGGACCGGGCCGGCCCCGGACTGCATCCTGGTCGACGGCTACGTCTGGCTGGACGGGCACGATCGGCCCGGCTTGGGCGCGCGGCTGTGGCAGGCGCTGCAAAAGCGCTGCGCGGTGATCGGCGTGGCCAAGACCCGCTACGCCGGCATCCCCGAGCGCGCCGCGCTGTGCCGCGGCGACAGCCGCCGGCCGCTGTACGTCACCGCCGCCGGGATCGACGAGGACGCCGCCCGCGCCGCGGTCGCCGCCATGCACGGCGCGCACAGACTGCCGGAGTTGCTGAAACAGGCCGACCGGCTGGCCCGCGACGGCGCCTGAAGCCGCGCCCGCGCCGGTCCGCGACCGCGGTGCCGGCCGCCGGCGCCGGGCGCGCTAAACTGGCCGCATGAGCTTTCCCGTCCGCGCCATCACCCTGGACCTCGACGACACCATCTGGCCGATCGCGCCGGTGATGGTGCGCGCCGAGGCGGCCCTCGACGCCTGGCTGCGCCGGCACGCGCCGGCGACCGCGGCGCGGTTCCCGGTCGAGGCGATGCGCGCGCTGCGCGACCGCATCGCCGCCGAGCGCCCGGACCTGGCCCATGACTTCACCCAGCAGCGCCGGCTGACCCTGGAGCACGTGCTGCGCGAGTCCGGCGACGACGTCGCCCTGGTCGACGCCGCCTTCGACGCGTTCTTCGCCGCGCGCTGCGAAGTCGAGCACTACGCCGACAGCGAGGCCGCGCTGGCCCGCCTGGCCGGGCGCGTGCCGCTGGCCGCGCTCAGCAACGGCAACGCCGACCTGGTCCGGATTGGGTTGATGCCGCTGTTCCGCTTCCAGCTCGGCGCGCGCGAGCACGGCCGGGCCAAGCCGGACCCGAGCATCTTCCTGGCCGCCTGCGAACGCCTCGGGGTCGAGCCGGCGCAAGTGCTGCACGTCGGCGACGACATCGAGCTGGACATCGTCGGCGGCGCCCGCGCCGGGCTGCGCACCTGCTGGATCAACCGCGAAGGCCGCGCCTGGCCGCACGCCGGGCTGCGCCCGGATCTGGAATTCACCACCCTCGCCGCGTTGGCCGACTGGCTCGACGCGGGCCACCGCACGGATACCGCTGCCGCATGACTCTGCCCCTGGGTTTCACCGACGACGCCAGCGACGCCCTGCCGCTGGTCCTGGTCAGCCGCAACAGCCTCAAGACCTGGCGCGAATCGCTGGCCGATACCGCCGCCGCCTGGCTCGACAGCCAGGGCTTCGACGGTACGCCCGGCACCGCCGTCACCCTGCCCGGCAGCGACGGCCGCATCGTCGCCGGCGTGCTCGGCATCGGCGATCCGCTGGACCCGTATTCCTACGGCCACGGCCCGTTCGCCTTGCCGGCGCGGCGCTGGCGCGCCGAAGGCCAGTACGACGCGGCCACCCTGGACGCGCTGCACATCGGCTGGGGCCTGGGCAGCTACCGCTTCGACCGCTACAAGGCCGCGCCGCGCGCGCCGGCGCAACTGGTGGTCGACGCCGCCGACCACGCCGAAAGCTTCGCCGTGATCGCCGCCAGCCTGCGCGTGCGCGACCTGATCAACACCCCGACCGAGCACATGGGCCCGGACGAACTGGAAGCGATCGCGCGCGAGATCGGCCAGCGCCATGGCGCCGCGGTCGAGGTGGTCGCCGGCGACGACTTGCTGAAGCAGAACTTCCCCGCGATCCACGCGGTCGGCCGCGCCTCGCACCGCGCGCCGCGCCTGATCGCGCTGCGCTGGGGCGACGAGCGCCATCCGCACATCGCCCTGGTCGGCAAGGGCGTGTGCTTCGACACCGGCGGCCTGGACCTCAAGCCGGCCGACGGCATGCGCTGGATGAAGAAGGACATGGGCGGCGCCGCGCACGCGATCGGCCTGGCCGAGCTGATCATGGCGCGCAAGCTGCCGCTGCGCCTGACCCTGCTGGTACCGGCGGTGGAAAACGCGGTCGGCCCGAACGCGTTCCGCCCCGGCGAAGTCATCGCCACCCGCCAGGGCGTCAGCGTCGAGATCGACAACACCGACGCCGAAGGCCGGGTGATCCTGTGCGACGCGCTGACTTACGCCGCCGAACAGGCGCCGGAGCTGCTGCTCGACTTCGCCACCCTGACCGGCGCAGCGCGCATCGCCCTGGGCCCGGACCTGCCTGCGCTGTTCGCCAACCGCGACGAAGTCGCCGAGGCCTGGCTGCAAGCCGGCCAGGCGCAGCGCGACCCGCTGTGGCGGATGCCGCTGTGGCGCCCCTACCTGCGCTACCTGACCAGCCACATCGCCGACCTCGCCAACGGCGGCCCGTCGAAGATGGCCGGCTCGGTGACCGCGGCGCTGTACCTGGAGCGCTTCGTTCCCGCCGAGCTGCCGTGGGCGCACCTGGACGTGTACAGCTGGAACGACGCCGACCGCCCGGGCCGCCCGGCCGGCGGCGAGGCGCAGGGCCTGCGCGCGGCGTACGCCATGCTCAAGGCGCGCGCGGCGGGCTGACCCGCGCACCGCGTCCGCCGGCCGCGACCGCCCCTACCCCGCCTTTGCCGTTCCCCCCTTTGAAAAAGGGGGGCAGGGGGATTTGCTCTTGCTCTTCCCACCGCAAAGCAAATCCCCCGCGCTCCGCAAGCCACTCAGAAACGCATCGACGCCGGGCGCTAGCCCCCTTTTGCAAGGGTCTTAGGAAGCAAACAGCCCCTCAGAGTGGGTTGGATCGTAGCAACTTGAGGGTCGCCCGGTAGAGGTCTTCGTGGCGGTGGTTGAAGCGGAACTCGCACTCCTTCAGGTGCAGGTAGAAGGTGGCCTTGGGCACCCCGTTGAATTTGGCCAGGCGCCGCTTGGCGAAGCTCCAGAAGCTCTCGATGCCGTTGATGTGGTTGTCGCCCTCGGCGAAATGATTGCCGCTGTGGCGAATGCGCCAGTGCTTGGCATAGCCCAGGTCGACCAGGCCGTCGTAGCTGGACAGACAGTCGGAGAGGATTTCGCTCTCCAGGCGAATATGCCCACGAATTAAGGCCTGAAGCGTGGCGGTTTTGCAGTTGGGGACGATCTGGGTGTAGACGTGCTGGCCGCGTTTGAGCATGCCGAAGACGATGGTTTTCTTGCCGGCGCCGCGGCCGCGTTTGCCGCGCACGCGCCACGGTCCGAAGAAGGATTCGTCGACTTCCACCTGGCCGGTGAACGGCGAATGCTGCTCGCATTCGGTGGCGATGGCACGACGCAAGGCAAGGAAGATCGAGTTGACCGATCGCACGCTCAACCCGGTCAGTTGCGCGGTGCTGGTCGCGGTCAGGTCCAGGGCCCAGCAGCGCACGAGGGCCCGAAATCGGGCCTCGCTGATTTTCGAACGGCTGTAGTACCTATTTTTCTTATTCATTTCAGGAAGATAGCTGCGTTATGAGGCAGCTTTGCTTCCTAAGACCCTTTGCAAAGGGGGCCATGGTTCTAAGGGGCCATGGCTCTCGCGCGCCACGCAGCCACCCCGCGCCTTTGCTGTTCCCCCCTTTGAAAAAGGGGGGCCAGGGGGGATTTGCTCTTGCCCTTCCCACCGCAAAGCAAATCCCCCGCGCTCCATCGGCCACTCAGAAACACACTGACGCCGGGCGCTGGCCCCCTTTTGCAAAGGGGGCCTCGGTTTGCGCGCACGGCGCACCACCGCCCCGCCCTCGCCGTTGCGTGACACCTGTCATGAAAAACCGACGACTGCAGGGCTGACAGTTCCTGACTTTCCGCAGGTTGGCGGGCCATCGCGCCACGGTCACACTAGGCCGGTTCTGGCGTCTTGGTTGAGATCATGAGTGCATCGGCTGATCTGCTGAAGGAACTTCGCATCGACCGCAACCGGCCGCCGGAGCGATCCGGCCCCGGGCGCGGCCTGGTCATCGGCCTGGTCGGCCTGCTCGTGCTGGTGCTCGGCGTCGCCGCCTGGGCGCTGTTCGGGCGCAATGCCGCGACCCAGGTGGAAACCGCCACGGTCACCGCGATCGGCGGCGGCAGCGGCGCCGGCGCTTCGGTGCTCGACGCCACCGGCTATGTGGTCGCGCGGCGCATGGCCACGGTCTCGGCCAAGATCACCGGCAAGGTGCGCGAGGTGCTGATCGAAGAAGGCCAGCGGGTCGAGGCAGGCCAGGTCATGGCCACCCTGGACCCGATCGACGCCAACGCCCAGCGCGAGCTCAGCGCCGCCCAGCTCGGCGCCGCGCAGAGCGAAACCGCGCGGGTGCAGGCCCAGCTCAAGGAAGCCGAAGCCAACGCCGGCCGCCTGGCCACCCTGGCCAAGCAACAGTTGGTGTCCAAGGCCCAGTACGACCAGGCGGTGGCCACCCGCGACGCGCTGCGCGCGCAGTTGTTGACCGCGCAGCGCAACGTCAAGGTGTCCGGCGACAGCCTGCGCATCGCCGACATCGGTGTCGACAACACCGTGGTGCGCGCGCCGTTCGCCGGTGTGGTCACCGCCAAGGCGGCGCAGCCGGGCGAGATCGTCTCGCCGCTGTCGGCCGGCGGCGGCTTCACCCGCACCGGCATCGGCACCATCGTCGACATGGACTCGCTGGAGGTCGAAGTCGACGTCGGCGAGGCCTACATCGGCCGGGTCCAGCCGAAGATGCCGGTCGAGGCGGTGCTCAACGCTTACCCGGACTGGAAGATTCCGGCCGAGGTCATCGCCATCATTCCGGCCGCCGACCGCGGCAAGGCCACGGTCAAGGTGCGCATCGCGATCAAGCTGCGCGACGCGCGCATCGTCCCCGACATGGGCGTGCGGGTCAGCTTCCTGGAAGCGGCCAAGCCGGCCCAGGCGGTGCAGGCCAAGCCCAGCGCGATGGTGCCGGCGGCGGCGCTGGCCCAGCGCGACGGCCGCGACGTGGTGTTCGTGGTCGAGGACGAAAAAGCCCGCCAGACCGCGGTGACCCTGGGCCGCAAGCTCGGCGAGGACCGCGAAGTCACCCAGGGCCTGAGCGGCGGCGAGACCGTGGTGCTGTCCCCGGCCGACGGCCTGAGCGACGGCGCCGCGGTGCGTGTCGAAAACGCCGACGCCGGTTCGTCGGACAAGAGCGACTGATCGCGATCGATTCACCCGGACGGCGCGGCAAGCGCGCCCCGCTTCCTATCCGCAACACGTACGAGGACTTCGACGATGGCCGACACCTTGGTTTCGATCCAAAACCTCACCAAGACCTACCAGCGCGGGCCGGAAAAGGTCGAAGTCCTGCACGGCATCGACCTGGACATCGCCAAGGGCGATTTCGTCGCCCTGATGGGGCCGTCCGGTTCGGGCAAGACCACCCTGCTCAACCTGATCGGCGGCCTGGACACGCCCAGCAGCGGCGAGATCACCGTCGAGGGCGAGCGCATCGACCGGATGAGCGCCGGCCAGCTGTCGCAGTGGCGCAGCCGCCATGTCGGCTTCGTGTTCCAGTTCTACAACCTGATGCCGGCGTTGAGCGCGCAGAAGAACGTCGAGCTGCCGCTGCTGCTGACCCATCTGGGCGCCGCCCAGCGCCGCCGCAACGCCGAGATCGCGCTGCAGCTGGTCGGCCTGGCCGAACGCGGCAAGCACCGCCCGAACGAACTCTCCGGCGGCCAGCAGCAGCGCGTGGCGATCGCCCGCGCGATCGTCTCCGACCCGACCCTGCTGATCTGCGACGAACCCACCGGCGACCTGGACCGTCATTCGGCCGAGGAGATCCTCAACCTGCTGCAGCTGCTCAACCGCGAACACGGCAAAACCATCGTCATGGTCACCCACGACCCGAAGGCCGCCGAGTACGCCACCCATACCCTGCACCTCGACAAGGGCACCCTGGTCGAGCAGCAGTCGCACGCAGCCTGAGCCGGGAGCGTCCGAGATGAAATATTTCCATCTGATCTGGGCGGAGCTGATGCGGCGCAAGACCCGCACCGCGCTGACCCTGATGTCGATCATCGCCGCGTTCCTGCTGTTCGGTCTGCTCGACGGCGTGCGCGAGAGCTTCGAGCAGGCCGGCCAGAGCGCCAACGGCGCCAAGCGCCTGCAGACCGGTTCGCGGCTGTCCTTCATCCAGACCCTGCCGCAGGCCCTGCACGGCCGCATCGGCCAGGTCGACGGGGTCAAGCAGGTCACTTACGCCAACTGGTTCGGCGGCGCCTACCAGGACCCGCACAACCAGATCTTCAGCTTCGCCGTGGCCGACAACTACCTCGATCTCTACCCCGAGATGAGCGTGTCCAAGGCGCAGCGCGAGGCCTTCGCCCAGACCCGCACCGGCATCCTGGTCGGCGAAGGGCTGATGAAGCGCTTCGGCTGGAAGGTCGGACAGAAGATTCCGCTGCAGTCGACCATCTTCCCCAACCGCGACGGCAGCAAGAACTGGAGCTTCGACATCGTCGGCACGCTCGCCGTCACCGACAAGAAGTCCGGCGGCTGGTACGACCAGATGCTGCTGATGCACTGGAAGTACTTCGACGATTCCACGCCCTACAACCGCGGCACGGTCGGCTGGTACGTCAGCGAAGTCGCCGACGTCAACCGCGCCGACCGCGTGGCCAAGGCGATCGACGCGCTGTCGGCCAACTCCGACCACGAAACCAAGACCCAGACCGAGCAGGCCGCGACCGCTTCGTGGATGAAGCAGATGGCCGACATCGGCCTGATCGTCGGCTCGATCATGGGCGCGGTGTTCTTCACCCTGGTGCTGCTGACCGGCAACACCATGGCCCAGGCGGTGCGCGAGCGCACCTCCGAGCTGGCGGTGCTCAAGACCATGGGTTTCCCCGACCGCAGCGTGCTGCTGCTGGTGCTGGCCGAATCGGTGCTGCTGATGCTGATCGGCGGCGTGATCGGCGTGGCCATCGCCGGCGCGCTCGGGCCGATCGTCGCCACGATCAGCGGCGGCGCGATCAACGTGCCGCCGATCGGCCTGAACAGTTGGGCCCTGGGCCTGAGCCTGATGCTCGGCATCGGCGTGCTGGTCGGGCTGTTGCCGGCGATCCGCGCGATGCGTTTGAACATCGTCGATGCGCTGGCCGGACGCTGAGGAGAACGCACTCATGAAGAAACTCAAATCCCTGCTCCGCGGCGCCCTCACCGGCCTGTGCCTGATCGTCGCCCTGGCCGCGTGGTCGTTGCTGCCCTGGCCGGCCCTGCTCGGCCTGGCCGCCGCGTTCGCGCTGTGGATGCTGCTGACCCGCAGCGGCCGCCAGGCGGCCTCGGTCGCCGGCGTCGGCATCAGCACCCTGAGCCAGCGCCTGGGTTCGTCCTCGGTGGTGGTGATCGGCATCGCCGGCGTGGTCGCGGTGCTGGTGGCGATGCTGTCGATGGCCGAGGGCTACCAGGAAACCCTGCGCCGCACCGGCAGCGACGACAGCGTGATGGTGCTGCGCGGCGCGTCCGCGGCCGAGGTGATGTCGAACCTGGACCTGGCCAGCATCAACGTGATCGAACAGGCCCCGGGCATCGCCCGCGGCGCCGACGGCCGGCCGCTGGCCTCGCCGGAAACGGTGGTCGCGGCCAACCTGCCGATCAAGGGCGGCGCCCCCGACGAGGACGGCAGCGTGCAGTTGCGCGGCGTCGGCGACCGCGCCTGGCAGGTGCGGCCGCAGGTCAAGATCGTCCAGGGCCGGCGCTTCGAGACCGGCAAGCGCGAAGTCGTGGTCGGCAGCGGCGCCCAGCGCCAGTTCGCCGGACTGGAGGTCGGCAAGCAGATCCGCCTGGGCAACGAGCGCTGGAACGTGGTCGGCGTGTTCAAGTCCGGCGACGCGATGGACTCGGAAGTCTGGGCCGACGCGCAGATGGTCGCGGCCACCTACGGCCGCGGCGCCTCGCGCAACTCGGTCGTGGCCAAGCTGTCCGACGCCAAGCAGTTCAAGGGCTTCAAGGCCGCGCTGGCCGGCGACCCTCGGCTGCAGGTGGATACCAGCACCACCGCCGAGTATTTCGCCAAGCAGAGCGAGGCGATGACCAAGGTGATCCGCATCATCGGCATCGTGGTCGGCTCGATCATGGCGATCGGCGCGGTGTTCGGCGCGCTCAACACCATGTTCGCCACCGTCGCCACCCGCGCCCGCGAGATCGCCACGCTGCGCGCGATCGGCTTCCGCGGCGTGCCGGTGGTGGTGGCGGTGATGCTGGAGACCATGCTGTTGGCGCTGCTCGGCGGCCTGATCGGCGGCGCCCTGGCCTGGCTGGTGTTCAACGGCTACACCGCCTCGACCATCGCCGGCGGCGTCGGCCAGCTGACCTTCGATTTCCAGGTCACCGGCGCGCTGCTGTGGAGCGGGCTGAAGTGGGCGCTGGCGATCGGCTTCGTCGGCGGCCTGTTCCCGGCCCTGCGCGCGGCGACCCTGCCGGTGACTACGGCGCTGCGCGCGCTGTAAGCCGCAGAGCCGCATCGGTTCGGCATCGGGGCCCTCTTCGCGAGAAGAGGGCCTTGTTGTTTGTGCCTGGGCGTCGGGGGTTCGACGGCGACGAAACGCAGGGGCAAAGCCAAAGCAAATCCCCCCTACCCCCCTTTTTCAAAGGGGGGAATTGTTGTCGCGGGGGGTTTATTGCTGCGCGGGTTTATTGCTGCGAGAGGGTTGTTGCTGCGAGGGCACTGTTGCCGCGAGGGGGGTGTTGTCGTGGCGGAATCGTTGTCGTGGGAATGCGTTGGCGCGGACGCGGGACCACCACGTCGCTGCGCTTGCAGCGTCCCCCATCGCTGCAGATGCAGTTCCCCCCTTTGAAAAGGTAATTCCTAACGTTTCTGGACCAAAAGTGGAGTGATTTGGTCAAGGTCTATGACCCGCAGAGCCTTGTCCAGCAAGGCTTGCAGGTCTTCGGCCCGGTGGTTGTAGCGGTAGCAAACTTCACCCAAATACAGATGGAAGAATTGGCGGGGCACCCCACGGTACGGGGCTAACCAGTTCTTGGCGTAGCTCCAGAAGCCTTCGATGCCGTTGATGTGGTCGCGTCCGACCGGCTTGCCCTTCTCCTTGCGGATCATCACGTGGTCGCCTCGTAGCTTCAGCGTGGCGTACGCCTGCCAGCGGTCGGTGTAGTACAGCGACCCTTCGCGGGTGTGCGCCTCGATCTGCTGCATCACGCTGTCGCGATCGTGCGCCGCGATCGGCATGGCCTTGACCTGGCCGTTGCGCTTGACGATGCCGAACACGATCACCTTGCCGGCGGCGCCCCAACCGGTTTTGCCATGACGTATGCCGCCAAACGTAGTTTCGTCGCATTCCACGACCCCATCGAACGGCCCTCGCCACTGCTCTTCGAAGGCGCAGCAAGCCCGCAGGACGCGGTAGAACTTTTCTGCCGTGGCCGGGCTGCATACGGGCCGGAATCGCTGCCGGTAGACCGGTACGCCCAGAGCGAAACGTTCGATCAGTTGCCGCTTCTGGGAAGCGCTCAATCGGACCGATTCCCAGGCCAAGACGGCCGGACGAAAGCGATGGGCGCACGCCCGGCACTTGAGCCGTCCATCGCTCAATTTCCATGGCCGCGCACGTTGGCAAACAGGACATTTTTGCATCTGGAACCAGCCTAATCTGGTCCAGATTCGTAGGGAATTACCTTTGAAAAAGGGGGGCTAGGGGGGATTTGCTTTTGCCAGGCCCCAAGCAACTTTGGAACCCGCCCCTCCACCGACGAAACGCGCCCCGAACCGGCCGCCGCCGCGACGGAGCCCGCTTCTGCCCTGCCCTCAACTGGGTTAGCGTAAGCGCTCGCGCAAGGAAGCCGTCACGAATGAGCGCCGCTGCCCGCCGACTCCTCTATCGCGCCCTTGGCATCGTATTCGGCGCGGCCGCCCTGCCGCTCACGTTCAACGAACACGGCTTGTCGTCGGGCCACCCGCCGTGGCTGACCCTGAGCCTGCTGCTGGTTTGCTTGGCCGGCGTCGCCGCCAGCCTGATCGCGGTGTATCGCATCGACCACCCCCGCGGCGACGAGCTCGGCCGGCTCACCCGCGAAGCGCTGCGTCGCGGCTCGGTGAGCGGCGCTGTGCATCATTCGCCGGGCTCGTTGTGGCAGCTGGCGGGCGGGGGCGCGCTGATGGCCGCGCTCGCCGCGCTCGCCTGGCGCCCGGGCAGCCACAGCACCTCGGTGTTCTTCGGCCTGTGCGCGGCGCTGTTCGCCGGCGGCGCGATCCTGCTGCGGCGCGCGAACCGGACTCCGCGCGAGCTGCGCATCGACGCCGCCGGCATCCATTCCCCCGACTACGGTCTGATCGCCTGGGAGGACGTGGTCGGCCTGCGGCGTCATTACCTCGAAGCCTTCGGAGCGCAGAGCGAAGCCCTGCAAGTCTGCCTGCGCGACCCCGGCCGCTACATCGCGCGGCTGCCCGCCTGGCAACAACGCCATCACGAACTCGAAGCCGCCTCGCTGCGCCGCTACGCACCGGTGCTCATCCCGCTGGACTCGCACCGGATCCCGGCCGACCTCGCCTACGCCACGGCAGTGTCGCTGCGCCGGCGCGCGGTGCCCCCGTTCGTCAACGACTGGGAACCGCGGATGGACGACGCGGAAATCGCCGAGTACCTGGAGGCGCGTTCGCCTCTGGCGGCTCTGACCCACGCCGACGGCGCGGACGACGTCCTGCCGGCGCCGGACTTCGCCGTCCGCCTGCAGCAGCACGCGCAGGCGGTCGCTCTGGCCGCGGCCTCGCAGCGCCGCCAACAGGTGCGGCAGCGCGAGCGCCAACGCCGCTGGCACGAAGGCGCCTGGCGCCGCGGCCTGATCGCCGCCACGGTGGCGGCCGCCTACGCCCTGGCGCGCGCCTACTTCGAAGGCCTGCTCGGCTGAACCGACGCCGCCGCGCTCAGGCCGCCTGCGCCGCCGCAGCCAGCCGCCGCGACCGCAGCATGCCCTCGCCGACGAACACGATCAGGCCCAGCCAGATGATCGCAAAGCCTATCGCGCGGGTTTCGTCGAACGGCTCGCGCAGCACCCACACGCCGATCAGGAACTGCAGCGACGGGGCCAGGTACTGCAGCAGGCCGATCGCGGTCAGCGACACACGCCGCACCGCGTAGGCGAAGCCGATCAGCGGCAGCGCGGTCAGCGCGCCGGCGATCACCAGCAGCAGGTCGGTGCCCAGGCCCCATTCGCCGAAGAAGCCGCCCTGGCCGTGGCTTTCGCCCCACAGCATCAGGCCCAGCGCAGGCAGGAACAGGTATACGTTCTCGACTCCGAGCCCGGTCACCGCCTCGACCGCGACCAGCTTGCGCACCAGGCCGTAGATCGCGAACGACACCGCCAGGCCGAGCGCGATCAGCGGCGGCTGGCCGTAGCGCAGGGTCAGCCACAGCACCCCGGCGAAGGCCAGCGCGATCGCCACCCACTGCACCGCGCGCAGGCGTTCGCCGAGGAACAGCACGCCCAGCATCACGCTGACCAAGGGGCCGATGAAATAACCCAGGCTGCCTTCGAGCACGTGGCCGGCGTTGACCGCCCAGATGTACAGGCCCCAGTTGAACGCGATCAGCACCCCGCTCAGCGCCAGCATCGCCGCCTTGCGCGGCTGCGCCAGCACCTCGCGCAGCCAGTGCCGGCCGACCTTCCAGCTCAGCCAGGCGGCGACCAGCAGGGTGCTCCAGACGATGCGGTGGGCGACGATCTGCAGCGACGGCACCGACTTGAGCAGGTGCCAGTACAGCGGCATCACGCCCCATAGCGCGAACGAGGCGATCGCGATCCACAGACCGCGGCGGTCGACGGCGAGGTTCATGAGCGTTCCTTTTCCTGCGCCGGCAGCGGCGCCGCCGGCTTGGCCGCGCGCGCGCGGGCCAGGGTGATGATGACCACGCCGGCCAGGATCACCGCCATCGCGCCCAGGTCGTGCGAGGTGAAGCGTTCGCCGGCCAGCAGCGCACCGAACAGCACCGCGATCGGCGGGTTGACGTAGGCGTAGCTGGTGGCCAGCGCCGGGCGCACGTGGTGCAGCAGCCAGATGTAGGCGGTGAAGCCGAAGATCGAACCGGCCACGACCAGGTACAGCAGGGCCGCGGTGGCGCCGACGGTGGGCACGGCGACGATGCGTTCGCCGGTCAGCAACGCCGCGCCGAGCATCCACACGCTGCCGGTCAGCATCTGCGCGCTGGCGGACATGAACGGCGACGGCAGGTCCTGGTCGCGGCTCCAGATCGAGCCCCAGGCCCAGGCGATCGGCGCCACGATCAGGCACACCAGGCCCAGGGTCGAGGCCGCGAGCTTGCCGCCGGCGTTGAGCCAGACCACGCCGACGAAGCCGATCGCCAGGCCGACCCATTCGATCTTCGACGGGTGGCGCCCGCGCAGCATCGCGAACACGCCGGCGAACAGCGGCATCGACGCCACCGCGATCGCCGCCAGGCCGGAGTCGACCTGGGTCTCGGCCAGGTTCACCAGGCCGTTGGACAGCAGCACCATCCAGATCGACAGCACCCACAAGGTGCGCCACTGCTTGCGCGTCGGCGGCGCGACGCCGCGCCAGCGCAGCACCGCGTACATGATCGCGCCGGCCAGGGCCATGCGCCCGGCGCCGAGCAGGAACGGCGGATAGCTGGCCAGGGCGAAGCGGATCGCCAGGTAGGTCGAGCCCCACAGGACGTAGACCGAGGCCAGGGCGAAGGCGACTGCGAGAGGACCGGGGGCGATGCGTTCGGCGGTGGGGGCGGCGGCGCTCATGACGCGGGGGTTCCGAAGGCGAAAGACGGCGGGAGAAACCGGCCGACGGGATCGGCCGATGGGGCTAGTGCGAGTCGGGTCGCGCGAGAGCGAACGCGCGACGCAATGCAGCGGTGGTTCCTCGCCGCCGGATTCGCTGGCGCGAGCCGGCGGCGGCCAGTCTAGGGATGGGGTTGGTAACGCGACACCGCGGTCCGGCGGCTGCCTGCGTCGCGGCGGCGCGGATCGTCGAACACGTCGATGACCACGAAACCGGCCTTGCGCATCATCCCCGCCGAGCCCTCGTTCTCCTCGTGGCGCTCGACGTAGATCTCGCTCATCCCCATCTGCCGCAAGCGCGCGACCGCGGCCTGCAGCAGTCGCGAACCCAGGCCCTGGCCGCGGTGTTCGCGGTGCACCACGGCCTCGCGGACGTGCCCCTGCCACTCGACTTCGCGTCCGGCCGGTTGGTAACGATGGAACGCATCGCTCGGCTCGAACGTGACCGCGGCCACGATCGCACAATCGCATACGGCCACCACCGCCTGGGTGCGTCCGCGCCGGATCGCCGCCAGGTGCTCGGCCAGCTCCAACTCGGGCAGGAAGTTCCAGGGGTTGGGGCCGTGCTCGCGGATCAGGGCGAGGATCTCGCCGATCTGCTCGGGCGCGGCGGCTTGCGTCACGTACCGGGACATCCCGGGGGCGTCCGTCTTGGGGGGTGGGGAGCGAGTCATCACATAAAAATTCTTCATGCGATGAGATCAAGAATAGCGTATCGATGTCAGTCAAATTGCGGTTGAAAATTTGCCCGCATCAACGCAAAAATCTTGCATGACCGCACCCCTGGCCCTGGACGAGTTCGACCACAAACTACTGGAGCTGCTGCAGCGCGACGCCTCGGCCACGCTCAGCGAGCTCGGCGACGCCGTCGGCCTGTCGCCGAGCGCGGTCCAGCGCCGCATGACCCGCTACCGCCAGGAAGGCCTGATGCGCCAGGTCGCGGTGCTCGACCCGATGGCCCTGGGCAGCACCCTAGCCGCGGTCTGGGTGACCATGGAGCGCGAGTCGGCCGAGCGCCACGCTGCCTTCCACGCCCGCGTGCGCGCCGCCCCGGAAGTGCAGCAGTGCTACACCCTGGCCGGCGAATGGGACTACCTGGTGATCCTGGCCACCACCGGCGTCGCCCACTGCCGCCAGGTGGTCGACCGCCTGTTCCTCGACGAAGGCAACGTCAAGCGCTACGACACCCACCTGGTGTTCGACGTGGTCAAGCACGGCCTGGAGCTGCCGACCCGGGACGCGCCACGGGCGGCGCGTAAGAGGCGGTGAAGGCCGGGAATGGGGAGTCGGGAATCGGGAATCGTAAAAGCGGGTACGAACCGCTCTAGTTCCGACCCGGCCTCAGGACGGCACGCCCCAGATCGCCGCGAACGCGCTTTACCGATTCCCCATTCCCTATTCCCCATTCCCCATTCCCCGCCCTAAGCCCTCTCCCGCTCCAGCAACCTTTCCTTCAACGGCAAGCCCCAGCGATAGCCGCCGAGCGAGCCGTCGCCGCGAACCACGCGGTGGCAGGGCACGACCACGGCGATGCGGTTGTTGGCGCAGGCCTGGGCCACCGCGCGCGCGCCGCGCGGGGCGCCGATCTGTTCGGCGATGTCGGCGTAGCTGCGGGTCTGGCCGGGCGGGATCTTCATCAGCGCGTCCCAGACCTTCTTCTGGAAGGCTGTGCCGATCAGGTCCAGCGGCACCTCTTCGCGGCGGCCGTCGAGGGTGTCGGCGACCGCGCGCAGGCGCGGGGCCAGGAACTCGTCGCGGCCGGCGTCTACGCGCTCCAGCTGCGCCTGCGGAAACTCGCGGCGCAGCTTGGCCTCCAGCGCAACCGGGTCGTCGCCGAGCTCGACCATGCAGATGCCGCGCGCGGTGGTCGCGACCAGGGCGATGCCGATCGCGGTCGGCGCCAGGCTCCAGCGGATCTGCTCGCCGGCGCCGCCGGCGCGGTAGCGCGCCGGAGTCATGCCGAGCTTGGCCGCACCGGCCTCGTAAACCCGCGACGGCGAGCCGTAGCCGGCGTCGTACAAGGCCGCGCTGACCTCCTGGCCGTCGCGCAGGGCCGAGCGCAGGCTGCCGAGCTTGCGCTGGGCCAGGTACTCGGCCGGGCTCAGCCCGTAGCGCGCGCTGAAGCGGCGCTGCAGGTGCGAGGCGCTGAGGCCGACCGCCGCGGCCAGTTCGTGCAGGCTGGGCTCGCCGGTATCGAGCAGGACGCGGGCGCGCTCGAGCTTGTCGGCGGCCGGGGTGCCGGCCGGAGCCGGTCGAAATGCGGACTTGGCGTTCATGGCGCCCAGACTAGGCTCGCCCGGCAGCCGCGGCTATCCGCTTCTTGCGCGCCGTCGCGGGCGTTCAGCCTGGACCGCATCCGGCGGGCTTCGGCCGCAACGCTGGCGCACACCGCTGCGGTGGTCGCGGCTCGCGCCGCTCCTACAAGGGCCGGCGGCGTCGCTCCACTGTAGGAGCGGCGTAAGCCGCGACAGCCGAAGAGGAGGCGATACCACGCCACCGGCAGAAACGAGGATGGCCGGGCAACAGGCGCTCGCAGGGCAGGGCTTCGGAGAAAACGCTGGCGCACACCGCTGCGGTGGTCGCGGCTCACGCCGCTCCTACAAAGGCCGGCGGCGTCGCTCCACTGTAGGAGCGGCGTGAGCCGCGACCACCGCAGCGGTGTGCGCCAGCGTTTTCTCCGAAGCCCTGCCCTGCGAGCGCCTGTTGCCCGGCCATCCTCGTTTCTGCCGGTGGCGTGGTATCGCCTCCTCTTCGGCTGTCGCGGCTTACGCCGCTCCTACAGTGGAGCGACGCCGCCGGCCCTTGTAGGAGCGGCGCGAGCCGCGACCGCCGCAGCGGTGTGCGCCAGCGTTGCGGCCGAAGCCTGGCCCCGGGAGCGCGGCTCGCGCACCGCCATCCCTGGTTTCTGCGGGCCGCGTAGTATTCGTCCTCTTCGGCTGTCGCGGCTTACGCCGCTCCTACAGTGGAGCGACGCCGCCGGCCCTTGTAGGAGCGGCGCGAGCCGCGCTCCCGGGGCCAGGCTTCGGCCGCAACGCTGGCGCACACCGCTGCGGCGGTCGCGGCTCGCGCCGCTCCTACAAAGGAAGCGTCGCAGCGCTCGGGGTAGGAGCGGCGCGAGCCGCGACCGCGCTGTGCCCGGATCGCGACGCAACGCCGCCAACACAGCGCCGTTCCGGATGAAATCCCATGGCGCGCCGCTCCTATCCCACCGCAGCGATGCGTGCGCGCCGGGCAAAAAGAAACGCGCCCGGCGGGCGCGTTTCGGTGCTGATACCCGCGCTCGGCGCGGGCGTCTTCGATCGATGCGGCGGCCTCAGTCGGCCCAATGCCCCGGCCGGGTCGCGGTCGGCAGCACCTGCGCCGACAACTGGCGGTCGTTGTTGAGCAGGCGCACCGCGTCGGCCAGGATCGTCGCCGATTCGCGCAGCAACGGATCCGGACGCTTCTCGGCCAGCTTCTCGCGCGCCGCGTCCTTGACGATGTCGCGCTCGTTGCCGGACAGGCCGTCGTCGTTGGCGTCGTCGGCCAGCGGGTCCAGGGCCAGGCCCAACTGCTTGCGCTCGGCCTGGCGCTGCTTGCGCTTGGCGTCGTCGCGGTCGCGCTCGGCGCGGCGTTCGGCCTCGTTGAGCGACACCGACTTCTTGGCCCGCTCGGCGCGGAACTCGGCCACGTCCTGCGACCACCACTGGAACTCCTTGTCCGAGCCCATGCGCGCGCTGTGCAGGCCTTCCAGCTTCGGCAGCAACGGCGCGAAGTTGCCGTAGCTGGTGTGGTCGACCGCGGCGATCTTGGTCCACGGCAGGGCGTTGTCGTAGGTGCTTTCGCCGTATTCGGTGGCGTCGACCGAGACCGGGAAGGCGATGTCCGGCACCACGCCCTTGTTCTGGGTCGAGCCGCCGCTGACGCGGAAGAACTGGGCGATGGTCAGCTTGACCTGGCCGAAGCGCGCGTTCTCGTTGGCCGGCCAGCGGTCGAGGTCGACCAGGTTCTGCACCGTGCCCTTGCCGAAACTGGTTTCGCCGATGACCAGGCCGCGGCCGTAGTCCTGGATCGCGCCGGCGAAGATCTCCGAGGCCGAAGCCGAGCCGCGGTTGATCAGCACCGCCAGCGGGCCTTCCCAGGCGATGCCGGTGTCGCTGTCGCCTTCGACGCTGACCCGGCCGCCGGATTCGCGCACCTGCACCACCGGGCCGCGGTCGATGAACAGACCGGTCAGCTCGATGGCCTCGTTGAGCGAGCCGCCGCCGTTGTTGCGCAGGTCCAGCACCACGCCGTCGACCTTGTCGCCGCGCAGCTTGATCAGCAGCTTGGCCACGTCGCGGGTCGCCGAGGCGTAGTCGTTGGCGTTCTTGCGCCGGCCTTCGAAGTCCTGATAGAAGCCCGGCAGCTTGATCACCCCGATCCGCTTGGCCGGCGCGTCGCCGGCCGCCGGGATGTCGATGATCTCGGACTTGGCGGCCTGGTCTTCCAGGCGCACCTTGTCGCGCACCAGGACGATGCGGTTGGGCTTGCTGTCCAGGCCCGACTCGGCCGGAACCACGTCCAGGCGCACCTTGGTGCCCTTGGCGCCGCGGATCTTGGCGACCACGTCGTCGATGCGCCAGCCGATCACGTCCTCCATCGTCCCGCTCTCGCCCTGGCCGACGCCGACGATGCGGTCGCCGGCCTTGAGCAGGTTGCTGCGCGAGGCCGGGCCGCCCGGGATGATCTCGCGGATCGCGACCACGTCGTCCTGCTTCTGCAGCTGCGCGCCGATGCCGTCCAGCGACAGCGACATGGTCATGTTGAAGTTGTCGGCCGACTTCGGAGTCAGATAGTCGGTGTGCGGATCGATCGCGTTGGCGTAGCTGTTGACGAAGGTCTGGAACACGTCCTCGCCCTTGAGCTCGGCGATGCCCTTGCTCAGGTTGGCGTAGCGCTTGTCCAGGGTCTTGGCGATGTCGTCGCTCTTCTTGCCGGCCAGCTTCAGGCGCAGCCAGTCGTTGCGCACCGACTGCTTCCACAGCGCGTCGAGCGCGGCGCCGTCGGCGACCCACGGCGCGTCCTTGCGGTCGTACTCGTAGCGGTCGCTGCCGTCGAATTCGAAATTGCCCGGCTGCTTGAGCAGGCCGCGGGCGTAGGCGACGCGTTGGTCGACGCGCTGCTTGTAGGTGGCGAACATCGCGTACGCCGGGCTCAGGTCGCCGCTCTTGATCGCGTCGTCGAGCTTGGTCTTGTAGGCGTCGAAACGGGCGATGTCGGCGGCGGTGAAGAACTGCTTGCCGGCGTCGAGCGCTTCCAGGTAGCGCTTGTACATGTCGGCCGACAGCGCGTCGTCGAGCGCGCGCGGGCGGTAGGCGTAGCGGCTGTCGGACAGCAGGCCGTAGACCAGCTTGGCGGCCATGGTCTGGTCGGCGGTCGGCGCGGTCGGCAGCGCCGCCGAACCGGCGGCCGGGGCCGTCGTCTCCGGCCGCGCCAGCAGCGCCAGCGGGGCGGTCAGCAGGAGCCCTGCGAACAGGGTAAGGGCACGCGTGTTCTTGGGGGTCATCGCGGAATCTTCTCGGCGTGGGCCGGCGTCGAAAGCATGGTCCGGCCTTGGACAGGCCCACAGTGCCGAAAGTTGCCGGCGCTGTCACGCCCGTCCGGCGCGATTGCGTGTTGCAGCCGTGAAAGCGGTTCAGTTTGGCCGGCCGAAGCGTTAGCGATCGGTTACACGGCCGTTTGCGGACCCCTGCCCATGTCCACGACGCCGTATGAATGCGAACGGCAGCGGCCGGACGTCCCGGCCGGACTTGCGGCGCCGCCGCCCGGCATGCGCCAATTCCGCGGTCGCGGCCCGGCCGCGCTCCAAGGATCCGGAATGACCGCCCTGCCCCTGCGCCCGGTGCGTGCCCTGAGCTGGCTCGCGCTCGCAGCGCTCCCCGTCCTGCTCGGCGCCTGCAGCGGCGACCCGCTCCGGGACGAGGTGCAAACGCGGATTCAGCGCCTGCTGCAGGCGCGCGACGACGCGGCGGTGCCGGCGGCGGACCTGACCGGCTTCGCCTGGCAACGGCTTTGTTTCGGCGAGGACACCCCGCCGCAGCTGCGCTTCCGGAGCGGCGACGGCGAACGCGTCGCGACCCTGGACCGGGGCTATTTCATCGCCGAGGCCTATGTCGCCGGCTCGCCGGCCGGGCGCTGCCTGGGGCCGGAGACGCGCCTGCGACTGCTTCGCCGCCAGGCCGGCGGCGAGGCCGCGATCGAGCTGCGCCTGGCGGACCCGCCGGCTCAGTGATTGGCGGTTTCGGCGAAGCCGGCTTCGATCGCCTGGCGATCGGCGTGATAGGACGAGCGCACGAGCGGGCCGGAGGCGACGTGGGTGAAGCCCAGCGACATGCCGTAGACCTCGAGCTGCTTGAACTCGTCCGGGGTCCAGTAGCGCAGCACCGGGTGGTGGTGCGCGGTCGGCTGCAGGTACTGGCCGATGGTGATCATGTCGACGTCGTGGGCGCGCAGGTCGCGCAGGGTCGCCTGCACCTGCTCCATGGTCTCGCCCAGGCCGAGCATGATCCCGGACTTGGTCGCGACCTGCGGGTGCTGGGCCTTGAACTTCTGCAGCAGGGTCAGCGACCACTGGTAGTCGGCGCCCGGGCGCACGTTGGCGTACAGGTCCGGCACGGTCTCGACGTTGTGGTTGAACACGTCCGGCGGGTCGTTGGCCAGGATCTCCAGCGCCCGCTCCATCCGGCCCTTGCCGCGGAAATCGGGGGTCAGGATCTCGATCTTGGTGCGCGGGCTCTGGGCGCGGATCGCGGCGATGCAGTCGACGAAATGCTGGGCGCCGCCGTCGCGCAGGTCGTCGCGGTCGACGCTGGTCACCACCACGTACTTCAGCCCCATGTCGGCGACGGTATTGGCCAGGTTGACCGGCTCCTGCGGATCCGGCGGCTTGGGCCGGCCGTGGGCGACGTCGCAGAACGAGCAGCGGCGGGTGCAGACCTCGCCGAGGATCATGAAGGTGGCGGTGCCGTGGCCGAAGCACTCGTGGATGTTCGGGCAGCTGGCTTCCTCGCACACCGTGACCAGGCGGTTCTCGCGCAGCTTGGCCTTGAGCTGGGCGACCGAATTGCCGGACGGAATCCGCACCCGGATCCACGACGGCTTGCGCAGCACCGGCGCCTCGGCGAACTGCACCGGCGAGCGGTTGATCTTGTCGCCGCCGAGCTGCTTGGCGCCCGGGGTCATGGTGGTGGATTGCAACACCGCCGGGGCCGCGACCGGGTCGGCCGCGCCGACGACGGTGAGCGGGATGGTCTTGGTCGCGGTGTCGCTCATGGGTGCATTCGACTCTGGAGATTGAACCCCCTCTCCCGCGGGCGGCAGAGGGCTGGGGTGAGGGCTTCGGCGGCGATGCGCGGCGCCGGGTGGAGGCGCGCGCCCTCATCCGCCCTTCGGGCGCCTGCTCCCGCCAGGCGGGAGCGGGGAAAACCGGCGGTCTAGGCGAAGTTCGGCGGCGCCGCGTCCTCGACGGTCAGCCCGAACTGGCGCGCGATCTGCGCCACCAGCACCGGCTTGACCTGGTCCATGCCCGAGGGGCCGCCCAAGTCTACCACCGAGGTCACCTGCAGCCCCTGGTAGCCGCAGGGGTTGATCCGGCGGTAGGGCTCCAGGTCCATGGCGATGTTGAAGGCCAGGCCGTGGAAGGTGCAGCCGCGCCGGACCCGGATGCCCAGGGCCATGACCTTGGCCCCGGCCACGTACACGCCGGGGGCGCCGTCGCGGCGCGCGCCCTCGATGTTCCATTCGGCCAGGGTGTCGATCACCGCCTGCTCGATCCGGTCGACGTACTCGCGCACGCCGACCTTGAGCCGGCGCAGGTCCAGCAACGGGTACAGCACGATCTGGCCGGGGCCGTGGTAGGTCACCTGGCCGCCGCGGTCGACGTGGATCACCGGGATCTCGCCCGGCATCAGCACGTGCTCGTCCTTGCCGGC
The DNA here is from genome assembly GCF_019733395.1 of Lysobacter sp. BMK333-48F3. NCBI lineage: Bacteria > Pseudomonadati > Pseudomonadota > Gammaproteobacteria > Lysobacterales > Lysobacteraceae > Lysobacter > Lysobacter sp. BMK333-48F3. Next base: position 845,587 of record NZ_JAIHOO010000001.1, read on the forward strand.
CTGGCCAAGGGTGAACACCGGATCGTGCTCGACCAGCCACAGCTCGTCGGCGGTGTCGCCGTCGCGGGCGTCGGTGAAGGCCTGCATCGCCCGCCACACCGGTTCGTAGGGCTGGCGGCCGAGGTCGCGCAACTGCGCCGGCGGCGGCGCCGCGGCGCCGGCGCCCAAGACCTCGGCGACGGTGTCGATCAGAGCGTCCACTTCACTTCCGGATGCTCGCGCAGCACCTGGTGGGCCAGGTCGTACTGGGCGCGGTCCTGGGCGCGGAAGCTGATCCGTACCGACACGTACTTGCCGGTCGAGGAATGCTTCCACTGAATGGTTTCGGTCAGCACGTCGAGCCCGGCCTGCAGCAACAACTGCGGCAGCTCGCGCTCCAGCCCGGCTTCGGCCGAACCCATCGCGCTGAGCTCGAAAACGCCGGGAAACTGGAAGCCGTGGTCGGGATTGTCGGAATGAGGGTCCATGGCCGTCATTATGGGTCCGCCGCCGGGGCAACCCAAGCGCAGCGGTGGGACGGCGGCGTGCCGGGGCTGGAACGGCGGGCGGGCCGGGCGGGATGCCGCCAGGATCGGCATGGAGCCCAGGAATCAATGCGAGGCAAACAGGAGCGAGCGGGCATCGGCTTTACCCGCTCCTTTCCTGCGCACTCGTTTCTCGCTCGCCGGTCGTCCATGCCAGACTCGGACCATGCCTCCCGCCCCCGACCGCCTGCTGCTGGTGCTCGATCTCGACGAGACCCTGATTCATGCCAGCGAGGTGGAACTCGATCGGCCGGCGGACTTCCTCGCCCTGCACTATCACGTCTACCGCCGGCCGCACCTGCAGCGCTTTCTCGACCACGTGCTGGCGCGATACGACGTCGGCGTGTGGACCTCGTCCGGCGAGGTCTACGCCGCGGCGGTGGTCGCGGCCCTGTTTCCGCCCGGCGCGCTGCGCTTCGCCTGGGCTTCGCCGCGCCTGACCCTGCGCCGCAACTGGGACACCGGCGAGTACGAAGGCCGCAAGCGCCTGAGAAAGCTCAAGCGCCATGGCTATCGGCTGGAGCGGGTGTTGGCGGTCGACGACAGTCCGTTCAAGCACGCCGACAATTACGGCAACCTGGTGTGCGTGCGCGAGTACCTCGGCGAGGACGAGCACGACGACGAACTGCTGCGGCTGAGCGAATACCTGGACCGGCTCGCCGACGAACCGAACGTGCGCCGGATCGAGAAGCGGCGCTGGCGGGGCTGATGGCGGGGGAGCCGCTGCCAAACCCACCCAACGTCGTTCCCGCCCAGGAAGGCTCCGCTTCGTTTCGGCGCCACCGCACATCCTGGGCTTCACCGCGACACCGACCACCGTCATTCCCCCGAAGGCGCGACTCCAGGGCTTCGCCGAAGCATGGCTCTGAAGTCTCTGGATCCCCGCCTGCGCGGGGATGACGGCTTGGGGCGCCGCCGCGCGCGCGTCGCCGCTATTCACCGCCGCAGCGGCTGCGACCCGCGACCGGTTTCTCACTATCCGCTCCGCGTTTCTCAACGCCTGCAATCCCCATCTGCTATCACTGTGGACCACCGACCACAGAACGGCGCCCCCGCGCCGCCGGGATTCAGCGCCATGCCCGTCGCCCAATCCACCGCCCTGTCGCTGCGCGGCCAGTTCCGCAGCCTGTACGCCTCGCTCAAACGCACCGGCCTGCTGCAACGCACGCCGGTGGTGTTCTGCGAGGGCGATTCCTGGTTCTCGACCCCGCTGGCGATGAACCTGCTCGACTGGATCGTCTCGCCGGCGCCGGACGAGGAGGAGCGCGGGGTGCCGCTGTTCGGCCAGGGCGGGCTGTTCTTCCGGGTCGAACGCAGCGGCGACCATGCCGCGCGCAATCCCGAGGCGCCCAAGCGCTCGATGTTCGTGCGCGAACACATCGACGAGCTGATGGGCTGGTATGCGCGCTTCGAATTCGACCTGATCCTGCTCAGCGCCGGCGGCAACGATTTCGTCGGCCCGTTCCTGGCCCGCACCTTCGCCGGACAGAGCGGCCTGGACGCGGACGCGGCGTTCCAGCGCGTGCTCGGCAGCGGCCAGTACCAGCGCGTGCGCGAGGCCTATGCGCTGTTCCTGCAGGCGGCGATCGCGGCGCGGCCGCGGGTGCCGGTGCTGGCCCACACCTACGACTACCCGCGCCTGATCGGCCGCGCCGGCCCGCTGACCCTGGGCAACATCGGCGTGGCCGCGGCGTTGAAGAAGAGCGTCGGGCCGTGGATCGGCCCGCACCTGGGCGCGATCGCCCAGGCCGACCCGGAGCGCACCGCGGCCGAGCGCAGGCGCTTCGCGCGCCTGCTGATCGACGGCTTCGAGCTGCATGTGCTGCGCGCGCTCAAGGCCGACCCGCGCTTCGCCGCCACCTTCGATTACGTCGACTTGCGCGGCGTGCTCGCCGACGACGGCGACTGGTTCGACGAGATGCATCCCACCGAAGCCGGCTTCCACGACCTGGCGATGCGGTTCCGCCCGCGCATCATCGCCGCCCTGCCCGCGTCCAAGCGCTGACCGCGCCGCCGGCGACCCCGCCGCGGCGTTCACAGCCGCCGCGCCGGGACGCTTGAACCGGTACCGCCGCGCGCTGCGCGGCGGCGCGCGCGCCCGCGTGGACGGTGCGCGCGCTCGTCGCCACTACGCGGGATTCCCTCATGAGAAACGTGTTCTTCGGCCTCGGCCTGAAATACGCCGACGATGCCGCCTATCCGCGCATCGCCCTCGGCGACGACGGCCGCCTGATCGCCGTGCACCAGGACCAGGGCGCCAACCTCAGCTATCGCATCGGCCGGCTCGACCAGATGGCGATCGTCTGGGGCGACGGCGCCGACTACGGCCGCGGCCAGCGGCCGGCGATCGCCCTGCACGGCAACCGCCTGGTCGAGGTCCACCGCGGCGAGGACCGCGACGGCCTGTACAGCCGGATCGGCCTGTGGACCGAAGAAGACGGCGTCGCCTTCGGCGAAGCCCGCCGCTACGCCAGCGGCACCAAGCCCAGCGTGGCGATGAACCGCGAGTGGGTGATCGAGGTGCACGAGTCGTCCTGGAATCCGACTTTGTGGTGCAACATCGGCCGCTTCTCGCTCGACCGCGACGAGATCGAATGGAGCGGCAACCTGCACTTCGACGACGGCGCCCGCCCCAGCGTCGCGATCAACCCGGCCGGGCTGATCGTGATCGCGCACGAGTCGGCCGACGGCGGCGAGCTGTATCTGCGGGTCGGCCAGATCGAAGCGCTCGACGACGACCACGGCCGCGACCCGCAGATCGTCTGGGGGCCGCCGCAGCGCTACGCCGCCGGCGCGCGGCCGAGCGTGGCGATCAACCAAGACGGCGACGTGATCGCGCTGCACGAATCCGGCACCAGCGCCGCGCTGATGCAGATGTTCGGCCGCATCGCCGAGGGCCGGGTCGAGTTCGCCGGCGAGCCGGTGCAGTTCGACGACGGCCTGCGCCCGGCGGTGGCCTGCCGCGGCAACAAGGCGGTGCAGGTGCACGAGTCGGAGAACTTCTACACCGTGTGGGCGTCGAGCTCGCGCATCGTCGACCGCGCGCGCTGGATGCAGGATCACCTGCCGCAGATCGGCGCGCTGACCCTGCCGCAGCTGACCACCGGCGCCTCGCACGACGCCGGCATGTACCAGCACGGCGCCCTGATGACCCTGGGCAAGACCCAGGACCTGGACCTGTACCAGCAGCTCAGCAACGGCATCCGCTACTTCGACCTGCGGCCGAAGTGGAGCGACGGCCGGCTGTACGTCGCCCACGGCCCGATCACCGGGCCCGCGCTGAACCAGATCGTCGACGACGTCGCCCGCTTCATGGCCGAGGGCCACCGCGAGCTGGTGATCCTCAAGTTCTCCCACTACGCCGGCTTCGACAGCCCGGTGTACGAACGCCTGGTCGAACTGCTGCAGAGCAGGCTCGGCCCCTGGCTGTACCGCGGCCTGCCGCGCGGCCGACGCCTGGCCGACGTTTCGCTACGCGATTTCGTCCATCACAGCGGCGTGGTGCTGGCGGTCTGCGACGAGGAGTACCCGGTGCGGATCCCGGCCGCCGGGATCTGGGTCTACCGCGATTCCGAATCGGCCACGGTCGCGCAAGGCGACCTGCGCGTGTTCGACCGCTATTCCAACACCACCAGCTTCGACAAGATGAGCGCCGACCAGTTGCAGAAGTTCGCCGAGTACGACGGCCGCTGCATCGGCGACCCGGAATTGCCCTGCGACCAGTTCCTGCTGTCGTGGACGCTGACCCCGTACACCGGCGTCTGGCTGGTGTCGCAGGAGGCCAACCGTCGGCTCGGCGCATGGATGGCCAAGACGCCGCGCGAGAACGGACACGACCGGGTGATCAACCTGCTCTACGTCGACTACGTCGAATACGCCCGCGCCACCGACGTGGCGATGAGCATGAACGGCATCGACTGAGCCGCGCGCGCAGGGACGCAGGGGGTTAAGCCCATGGCTTAACCCCCTCCGTCCCTTTCTCGTTGAGCCGCGCGCACTTTTCTCGTCTTTCTTCGTTCCAAACGACAACGAGCCGGCAATGCCGGCTCGTTGCGGTGTCCCCTGCTGTTGCCGTTCCCCCCTTTGAAAAAGGGGGGCCAGGGGGGATTTGCTCTTGCTCTTGCTCTACCTCAGCGCAACAGCCTCAAGACTCCCACCACATCCAGAACTCGTCCCACAGACGCTTGAAGAAGCCGCCTTCCTCGACCGCGGCCAGCGCCACCAGCGGACGCTGCGCGACCACCTTGCCGTCGAGCATGACCTTGACCGAACCGATGGCCTGGCCCTTCTTGATCGGCGCGACCAGGGTCTTGGGCACGTCCATGCTCGGCTTCAGCAGCGGGTACTTGCCGCGCGGCACGGTCACCAGCAGCGGCTCGGCGACGCCGAGCTGGATTTCCTCGGATGCGCCCTTCCACACCTTCTGCTTGGCGATCGCCTTGCCGGCGTCGTACAGCTTGTGGGTTTCGTAGAAACGGAAGCCCCAGTTCAGCAGCGCCTGGCTGTCGGTGGCGCGCTGCGCCTCCGAGGTCGAGCCCATCACCACCGAGATCAGGCGCTGGTCGCCGCGCTTGGCCGAGGCCATCAGGCAGTAGCCGGCCTTGGAGTGGTGGCCGGTCTTGATGCCGTCGACCGAGCTGTCGCGCCACAGCAGCAGATTGCGGTTGGGCTGGGTGATCGGCCCGACCGTCAGCTCCTTGATCTTGTTGTAGGAATACGCGACCGGGAAGTCGCGCACCATCGACCGGCCGAGCAGGGCCAGGTCGCGCGCGGTCGAGAAGTGGTTCGGGTCCGACAGGCCGTGCGGATTGACGAAGTGCGAGTTCTTCAGGCCGATCCGCGCGGCGTACTGGTTCATCAGCGCGGCGAACGCGTCCTCGCTGCCGGCGACGTGTTCGGCCAGGGCGATCGCGGCGTCGTTGCCCGACTGCACCACCATGCCCTTTTCCATCTCGACCAGCGGCGCGCTCTTGTTGACCTCGAAGCCCGAGTAGCTGCCGTCGGTGCCCGCGCCGCCCTTGCGCCAGGCGTTCTCGGTCATCATCACCTGGTCGGTTTCCTTGACCTTGCCGCCGGCCATTTCGGCGGCGATCACGTAGCTGGTCATGACCTTGGTGATGCTGGCCGGCTCGACCCGCAGGTCGGGGTTGTGGCTGGCCAGGACGTTGCCGCTGGCGGCGTCCATCAGCACCCAGGCGGTGCCCTGGATCGCCGGCGGCGGCGGCACCGGCAGCGCGTCGCTGGCCGGCGGTTGCGCGGCGGCGGGGGCGGCGGTCGCCGCAGCGGGCGCCTGCGCCGCGGCCAGGCCGGCGGCGGTGGTGACCAGGAAGGCCGAGGACAGCGCGAGGACGGCCGCGCGCGGGGTGAAGCGGAATTTCATCGTTGAACTACTCCGGGGGCCGCTGGCGCAGCGGCCGGGGACGGGAAAGGTCCGGCGCCGCCGTCCTGGCGCGCGCTGCGGATCGGGCCGGACCGGGCGCTCCTACCCGGTCCGCGAAACCGTGCATCCTGCCTCAGATCGACCGAGCTTGCAGCCCAAAAGGCCGTTGACGCCCGGTGCGCGCGCTCAATCGCGCACGCGCTGGGGCTGGCCGAAACCCAGACCGACGATGCGCGCGGCAAGTTCCGGCGCGGCCGCGGCCTGCAGCGGGCCGACCCGCAGACGCCAGACCTTCTGGCCGTTGGCGGCGTTGCCGTCGAGCAGCCGGGCCTCGTCGATGCCGGCGCCGCGCAGCATCGACAGGGCGCGGTCGGCATTGCTGCGGGCGGAGAAACTGGCCACCTGCAGGGTCACGTCGCCGTCGCGCGGGGCGGCGGCGGCGACCACCGCGGCGGCCTTGGCCGGGCTGGGCGGCGGCGGCGCGGCGGCCGGCGCCGGCAGCGCCGCCGCAGCGGCGCTGGCTGTCGCGACGGTCGCCGGAGCGGCCTTGCCGGCCTTCCGGGCGGCCTTTTCGGCCGCGGCCAAAGCCCGTGCCTGTTCCTTCTGCTGCTTGGCCAGGGCGCGCTTTTCGGCCCGGGTCAGCGGCTTGGGCGGCTCGAGCTGCACGCCCTTGCCGGTGGCGACGCGGACCTGGCGCGACTTCATCCAGGCGTCGAATTCGTCGGCCGTCATCGACTTGCCGTTCTGCATCATGTCGAAGCGGTAGTCGCGGGCACCGCCGGCGGACTTGGCCGCGCTCGCGGTCGCGGCGGTCGCGGCCACGGCGGCCGGCTTGCCGGTCGCGACCGTGGTCTTGACCGGAGCGGCCGCTACCGCGACCGGCGCCGGCTTGCCGGTGGCCACGCGCACGCCCGGCGGCAGTTCGCCGGCGTTGGCGCTGGCGATCGGCATCGCCGAGACCAGGCGGTCGATCGCGCTCGGCGCGGCCGGCTTCTCGCTGCCCGGCGGCGGGTTGTTGCCGGCGCGGGCGTAGACCGGCGGCGGCGCTTCGCCCGGATGCAGGGCGCGCACCTCGACCCGGCCGGTGCCGCGCTGGGTGATGCCGAGCTTGACCGCGGCGGCGTAGCTGAGGTCGATCACCCGGCCGTCGTGGAACGGGCCGCGGTCGTTGACCCGCACCGTCACCGCCTTGCCGTTGTCCAGGTTGGTGACCCGGGCGAAGCTCGGCAGCGGCAGCGACTTGTGCGCGGCGGTGAAGGCGTACATGTCGTACACCTCCAGGTTGGAGGTGCGGCGGCCGTGGAATTTCTGTCCGTAGTAGGACGCGGTGCCGGTCTCGACGTAGTCCTCGTGCGAGTCCAGCACCTTGTAGCTCTTGCCCAGCACCTTGTACGGCGAACGGTTGCCGAACTGCGAGCGCGCCTCGGCGACGACTTCGGGCTCGGGGATCGCATCGACGTCGGGGACGTAATCCGGCGTGGTGTCCTTGACCCCGGGCGCGTACAGGCCGCCGGCCTTGTAGTTGCCGCGCTTACTCAGGTCTTCCTGGGCCGGCGCGTAGGGCGACTTCTTGCCGCGGCCGGGCGCGTGCGCCGGCAGGCCGCTGGCGTGGACCCGGTCGCGGTCCGGCAGGGCCAGGGCTTCGGAGTTGGATTTCTTGGGAGCGCTGGCGCAGGCGGCCAGCGCCAGCGGCAGCACGGCGGCGGCGAGCCGCCCGATCGTCGCGATCGGCGGCCGCTTCATGCCGTGGCCGCTCATGCCTGCGGCGCCTTGGAAACGTTCGCTGCGGCCGCCGGGCGGGCCGGCGCGGGGGCTGCGGGATTTGCGCTATCGGTGGCCAAGGGATTCTCCCGTCCGGCGATCGCTTCCGCCAACTGGTACACCGCCATGCCGTAGTGCTTGGAGATGTTGTAGCGGGTGATCGCGTAGAAGTTGCGGAAACCGAGCCAGTATTCGGGACCGTTGACGCCGTCCAGGTTCAGCAGCGTCGCGGTCTCGGCCGGCGCCACCGGAGTCAGCGGACGATAGCCGCGCGCGGCCAGGTCGCTGAGCGAGTACACCGGGTCCATGTTGTCCGGCACGAAGTCCTGCGCGGTGGCGTCGCGGTTGGCGCGCGCCACCACCGGGCCGCCGCGCACCCAGCCGCCCTTCTTGACGAAGTAATTGGCGACCGAGGCGAACACGTCGTCGAGATCGGTGAACAGGTCGCGCTTGCCGTCGCCGTCGCCGTCGACCGCGAATTCGCGATAGCTCGAGGGCATGAACTGGCCCCAGCCCATCGCCCCGGCGTAGCTGCCGGTCAAGGTACTGATATCGATCTTTTCTTCCTTGCCGAGCGCGAACAACTGCGCGAGCTCGCCGCGGAAGAAGGCCTCGCGGCGGTTCTCGCGATCGGCCTTGGCCGGGTCGCCGCTGCGCGGATAGGCGAAGGCCAGGGTGTACAGCGCGTCGACCACGTTGTACTTGCCGGTGTTCTTGCCGAAGCTGGTTTCGACCCCGACGATCGCCACGATCACCTCGCCCGGCACGCCGGTGGCGGCCTCGACCCGCGCCAGTTGCGCGCGGTGTTCGGCGAGGAAGGCCTTGCCGCCGTCGATGCGGGCCTGGGTGATGAAGATCGGCCGGTAATCGCGCCACGGCTTGGCCTCGGCCGGCCGCGACATCGCCGCGACGATGCTGTCGCGGATCTGCGCCTTGGCCAGCACCGATTCGATGTAGGCCGGGTCGACCCCGTACTTGGCCGCGGTGTCGCGCACGAACAGCGCGCGCGCCTGCTCGATCGGCATCGGCACCACCGGGTCGGGCAGGGCCGGCGTGCCGACCACCGGGGTCGGCGCCGCAGCCGGAGCCGGGGCCTGTTGCTGGACGGGGGTGGAAGCGATCGGCGCCGTCGGCGCCTGCGTAGCGCAGGCGGCCAACGCCAAGGTGAGGGCGCCGAACACGGCGCAACGGGCGTAGGGACGTCGGGTCATCGGGGCGAGGTTAGCACGCGACCGCGACGGAAAAAAACCTTGGCCCTTCGGGACTTAACGGATTTTATTCATGTCAGGTTGTCGAAGCGGAACACCGGGCCGCGGCGGCATGGCGGAGCGCTTGCGGCCGGTCGAACATGAACAGGCTGAAGGGTCGGGTGAAAGGGACGCAGGGGGTTAAGCGCTCGCGCTTAACCCCCTGCGTCCCTGCGCGGCGCGGTCTCGATCATCCGCCCGCCGAGTTCCTTGACCAGCTTCGCCGCCACCACCGCAGTGAGGTTGGAGAGGTCGCAGCTCGGGTTGTACTCGACGATGTCGCCGGCGACGATCGGCTGGGCGATGCCTTGCAGCAAATCGATCACCTGCCGCGGCGAGGCGCCGCCGGGCTCGCGGTGCGACACGCCCGGCGCATAGGCCGGGTCCAGGCCGTCCAGATCGATCGACACATAGACCGGCGTATCCAGTTGCAGGCGCAGGCCCTCGCGCCATGCTCCCGCTTCGATCACCTCCACGCCGAAGCGCGCGAACTGCGCGCGATGCTCGTCGTTGATCGTGCGCAAGCCGATCTGGATCAAACGGTCGGCCAGGCCTTCTTCCATGATCCGCGCGAACGGCGAAGCGTGCGAACGCGGATTGCCCTGGTAGGCGTCGTACAGGTCGGCGTGCGCGTCGACGTGGACGATGGTCAGGCGCGAATGACGGCGACGCACCGCGCGCAGGATCGGATGGGTGATGGCATGGTCACCGCCCAGGCACAGCAGGGGACCGCCCGCGGCCAGCGCACGCTCGACGCCGCGCTCGATCGTCCGCCACGGGTCGACGCCGTCGTCGAAGCGCAGATCGCCGTGGTCCAGCAGCCGCCCGGGCGCGCCGAAATCGATCCCGCTTTCGCTGCGGATGCTGTAGGCGTCGCAGTGCAGTTCGCGCCGGATCAGCGGCGGCGCCAATGCGCTGCCTTTCAGGTACGAGGAGTTGTCGTCGTTGGGAATGCCCAGCAGCGATAGCGCGGTCATGGCAGGGAGTCTCGCAAGGCGGTGAAAGCACCGGCGGCGACCTTAGCCCCGGCCTTTGCGCAGGTCTACTTCGCAAAACTAATCGATAGCGTTAGATTTTCTTTATGTTCGACCTGACCCGGCTACGCCTGCTGCGCGACCTCGCCCGCCTGCGCACCATGACCGCGGTGGCGCAGGCGCATCGGCTGACCTCCTCGGCGGTGTCGCAGCAATTGGCGACGCTGCAGCGCGAGGCGCGCACGACCTTGTTCGAACAGGTCGGCCGGCGGGTGCGCCTGACCGGCGACGGCGAACGCCTGGCCGCGCATGCCGACGCCATCCTGCAGGCGGTCGAGGCCGCGGCGCTGGACCTGCGCGGCGCCGCGCAGTCGCCGCAGGGCGAGCTGCGGGTCGCCTGCTTCGCCAGCTACGCCAAGCACCATCTGCTGCCGGCGATCGTGCGTCTGCGCCAACGTCATCCGGCGTTGCGCGTGGCGCTGCGCGAACTCGAACCGCCGGATGCCCTGGACGCGGTGCGCGACGGCCGCTGCGACCTGGCCTTCGGCTTCGCCTACAGCCTGGTGCCGCGGCCGCCCGTGCCCGGCTTGAACGTGCGCACGGTGTTCGAAGAACCGGTGCGGCTGGCGCTGCCGCCGTCGTGGCGGCGCCGTCGCGGCGCGGTCGCGCTGCAGGAGTTGGCCGAGGCCGAATGGATCGTCGGCTCGCGCCAGAGCGACGACGGCCTGCTCGCCGAGCGCGCCTGCGCCGCGGCCGGCTTCGCGCCGCGGATCGGCCACACCGTCGACGACTACGACCTGATGCTGCGCATGGTCGCGGCCGGGCTGGGGGTCGGTTTCGTGCCGCAACTGGCGCTGGAGCAATCGCGCGTCGACGGCGTGGTGGTGCGCTCGCCGGCCGGCGCGGCGCTGAGCCGCCGCGTGCAGGCCTCGACCCGCCCGGCCCTGGCCGCCTCGCCGAACCTGCGCGCGCTGCTGGCCGAACTGGGCGCGGCGCCGATCGAATGAGCGCGCCCGCTCAGACCGTCATCGCGGTCTCGAACACGATCACCGCATCGCCGCCGATCCGCACCGACACCGGCGCTTCGTTCTCGACCGCGACTTCGACCCGCACCCGGCCGGGCCGGCCGATCGCCTCGCCCTGCCCCATCGTCGCCGCCAGGCCGTCGCGGTAGCGCGCGCGCTCGATCAGGCCGTAGCGCACCAGGTAGGCGCCGAGCGGGCCGTTGGCGTTGCCGGTAACCGGATCCTCGGCGATGCCGATCGCCGGCGCGAACATGCGCCCGTGCGCGAGCACGCCGGGCTCGGCCGCGTCGAGCGCGAACACGTGGAAACCGTTGCAGCCGATCGCGCGGCTGATCGCGGCCAGCTTGGGGCCGTCCGGCGTCAGCGCGTCCATGCGCCGGCGCGAACGCAGCGGCACCATCACCTTGGAGTGGCCGGTGGACACGACCTGGATCGGGCCCTCGCCGAACTCCGCAGGCTCGATGCCGAGCGCGAGCGCCAACGCCTCGCGCTGCGCCGGATCCAGTTCGTGTTCGAACACGGGCGGGTTCTGCCGCATCCACACCCGCACCTCGCCGTCTTCGACCGGCTCGATTTCGATCTGCATCACCCCGGCGCCGGTCAGCTGGCGCAGCCGGCCGCGCGCGCCCAACACCTGCGCGCGCACGTAATGCGCGGCGACGGTGGCGTGGCCGCACACCGGCACCTCGACGGTCGGAGTGAAGTAGCGGATCCAGACCTCGTGGCTGTCGTCGCGCGGCGCCAGCACGAAGGCGGTTTCGGAATTGTTGAGCTCGCGCGCGATCGCCAGCATCTGCGCCTCGCTCAGCCCATCGGCGTCGAGCACCACCCCGGCCGGGTTGCCGGCGTAGCGCTGGCGGGTGAAGGCGTCGACCTGGAATACGCGGTAGCTGCGGCTCATGAAGTGAAGGGACGTGACAGGGACGGAGGGGGTTAAGCGAGCTTAACCCCCTCCGTCCCTGCGCGTCAGTGCGGCGCCTTGGCCCGCGTCGCCACCGTGTCGGCGCTGGCCGGCTCGCGCAACGGCAGCAGGTACATGCGCCAGATCGACGGCTGCTCCGGGCCGATCCCGGTCTGTTCGACCGCGCCGCGGCCGTAGGTGCCGAACAGACGATCCCAGACGATGGCGTTGCAGGCGTAATTGCTGTTGCTGTGCTCGAACACCTGCGAGTGGTGGCGGCGGTGATGGTGGCCGGCGGTGAACAGGACGTTCCACAGCGGCGTATGCAGGCGCAGGTTGGCGTGGGCCAGGGTGGTGTTGAGCAGCGACAGCATCGCCGCCGCGACGACGATCTGCGCCGAGATCCCGGTCAACGCCGCGACCAGGGTCAGCGGCAGGGCCAGGAACACCGCTTCGAAGGGATGGTTGCTGCCGACGTTGAGCGCGTGCAGGTTGTGGAAGCCGTGGTGGAAACCGTGCCCGGTCAGCCGCCACAGCCAGGCCCAACGGTGGATCGCACGGTGGATCCAGTAATAGATCAGGTCGCCGACGAAGAACAGCAGCAGCGCCTGCAGCGGCCACGGCCAGCTCTGCGGCCACAGCGCCGCGCCCACCGGCCCGCGCGCGCCGGCCAGCCACCGCGGCAGCCAGGCCTCGTACAAGCCGATCAACAACGCGGCGACCGCGACGCCGAACAGATACACCCCGACCAGCTTGAGCTTGGCCACGCCGCTGAGCCGCCACTGCGGCATCGCCGGCAGCCAGCGTTCCAGCCCTTCCATCGCCAGCAACAAGGCGGCCGCGGTCGCCAGCATGGCGCCTTCGCCGCCGCCCAGCGCCCACCACAACGCCAGACCGGCGGCGATCAGCACGGGGTGGCCGCAACGTTCGAACAGACGCACGAACAGCGAAGGCTGGGACATCGCGGACGATCCATCGGCGGGCGCGCGCCACGGCGGCGCGCATCCCTGGCGAGAACGCACGATAGCGCCCGCGCCGGCCGCCGCCTTGGTCCGCGATTGCGAATCGGCGCCAGACCGGGCGACGCCGGCTAACCGTTGGCGTTGCCGATGGTCAGGTGCAGCGCCGGCTGCGGCTCGCGCAGCAGGCCCAGCTCCTCGCGCAGATCGAGCAAGGCCGGGCAGCGCACCGGGCACCAGACATAGCCCTGCGCCTCGTGCACCTGCGGGTCGTACTCGAAACCGACCGTCGCCCCGTCCAGGCGCCTCCACGCCGCCGGCCGCGGCGGCGTCTCGCCGCGGATCACCGAGATATGCGGCCCCCACAGCGGCGCCTGCAGGCCGCGCGTGCGCCGATGGCCGAGCAGGTACTGATGGCGCAGATAACGGCCCAGCTCGGGATCGCAGTCCACGATCAGCCACCACAAGGTACTGCCGCCGTCGCGGCGCAGATGCCCGCCGCGGCCCAGTTGCGGGCTGTAGCGCAGGGTGCCGGTGGAGGGGAGCCAGAGGGGAGTCATGGGAATGCGACAGGAGAATGCGACAGGGACGGAGGGGTTAAGCGCACGCGCTTAGCCCGCTGTGTCCCTACCGGCGCGCTGGAACGCCGCCTGCACGAACCCCAGCCCGGCCAGGATCTGCGCCACCCGCTGCGGCGACAGCGCGCCGATACGCTCGCCCAGCCGCGCCTTGTACAACGACGACACCTGCGACACCACCACCACGCTCTGCCGCGGCAACCCGCCCTCGCCCGGTTCCAGCAACACGTTGCCCGGTTCGCTGGCCCGGCCCAGGTTCGAACTCAGCGCGCACACCACCACGGTCGAGATCCGCGAAGCGTTGAACAGATCGTCCTGCACGACTACGTGCGGATGCGGCACCCCAGGCACGGAACCGCGCGAGGGGTCGGCTTCGATCCAGAAGATTTCGCCTTGGCGGATTAGCGTATGCCTGGGGCGATCTAGGGCAGCGGGTGCTCGGTCCATGCGGGCGCAAGATAAGAGGAATCATTTAAGGAAAGCCGGCCTAATCTCTCAACCCTAACTAGCAGGGACACGCTAAAGAAAGCAACTATAGGAAGGCGACATGGCGCCAGCGCTACAGGTAGAACACGCACTCTTGCTATCAGGGCCAACCCAACTTCATAGCAAGCGAAGGTGCTGAGGCAGTGCATTCTAAAACCCAGACTTCCAGGCCACCCCGGGTCCACGACCCGATGTAGCCAAACCCTTTTTAGTTCAACCAAACCGATGCAAAGACCATGAAAACAATCGTTCCTTGCCCAACATGTGGCGAATCAGAAGACACGCCAACTCTGTTCTTCGCAGACTACTACGATGATCATACGATCAGGGCTCAGTGCCCTCTCGGCCATCCGGTTGTTGCAATTGTACAAAATCCAAAGTTCGAAACACTTCTCGAAACAGGAAGCGACTCACTTGTCCTGGGCCAGACCCTCCAAGCTTCAGCCGCATTCTCTAGCGCAAGAGAACGCGCATTTGAATTCGCTACGCAAGTATTACTGCGGAGGCTCGGCATCTCACGCGACGTCTACCGAGCAATGTTCAAGGACATGTCAAGCCAATCCGAGCGACAGCTTGGCGCGTTCCTCACAGCCCACCTAGCCGTAACAAAGACCGCATTCACACTCAATCAGAGCATCCCAAAGTTTCGAAACAATGTAATACACAAGGGAAAGATCCCTCCTCCCGACGAGGCACTTTCGTTTTGCTCATCGGTTTTTGATGAAATACGCCTAGTTTGCGAAGTCCTACGCGCTCACTGCAGGGAGCAAATTGGTGCAGTGATCCTTGAGAAAAATTCCGATCGCGTGAGGGACCTAAAAGGAAGCACCAGAATCGCCACAGTCTCACTCTTCTCAATTTACTCCATCACCTCCGACCCCACTCCTGACAGCTTCGAAAGCGCCTTGGAGAAGTACAGAGAATGGAAACAATTGTTCTCCGAGAACAGCGTTTCATCGCTAATGTATTTTTTGCAAAAGAACCACAAGAAACAGGAGAACTCATAGCTCGCCATACTCAAGAGCCCCTGGGACGACGTGCTTAGCGGGAGCCGGCATAGTGATCAATCGGAGCCGGTACAACTTGACCTATAGCGCTATCCGTGGGCCGTTCTGCGCCTGCACCGATTCTGGCGATTGCGCTTGTGCGCGCTCTTGCGCCCGCTGCTGGTTGATCTGCTCTACCTGGGTTAGGCTCTGCTCAGCAGGAACCTGCGATGCGATATGAGCATCCACGTGCGCAGTAAAAAATGGCCCCTGCTTGCCGAACGGCGCATAGACCGCGAAGACATTCACCTCACCTTGGGCCTTAGGACGGCCGATAGACACCTCATCCAGCCGCTTGCTCAGCGGATCGGCCTTGTGTTCCCGCAGCAACGCAGCCGCTATGTTGTCGGACTGCTGTTCGTTCCATCGCCCGTCGCTACGGACGGCTTGTCGGATCAAATCGTAGGCCGCGAAGTCCGGATGCGATGGATGATCCGCACGCGGCTGACTGGGCACTGCCGGTTGCGCGGCCTCGGCCACGTCCTTGCGTGAACCCGACGCGACGCGCGAGTGGGTGTGCGAGATGGCCTCGTAGTTACGATGCCCGTGGCTGATATCGACATAGGCGAACGACTGCCCCGCCCCACCCAGGTCGACGCCGGCCCGCTCGATCTTGCGCGGGTCGAGCTTCAAGACGGCCAAGTCTAGTTCTATGTCGGGCACATGCATCGTCGTGCCCCGAGCATAGTCGCGCCTAGCCTCGTGCAAGGTTTCCATGGCATAGGCACCGTAGTAGGCCGCGTAGCCGGAATCGCCATGCAGGCCCAGGCGCGACGCCCGATCGGTATAGCACTGCGCCACGGCTTCTACCGCCGGGCTGACCAGCTTGTTGCCGGTTCGCTGGATCCCATCGGGGGAGAGGCGAACCCCGGACGCCAACACGCCGTTCTCCACACAAGGCGTGGAAGGGTCCACCCGCCGCAGAAATTCCTCCCGATTGAAGTCGGCTGCCTGTCCGCCACTGGTACGGCTGGCCAATGCGTTCATGCCCACCAGCTCGGCCATCGCCTCGTTGCGCCGCGTGAACGCGAGATAGCGCTCGACTGGGGCGGTTACATCTGCAGACGTTCCATCGTGTGATGCCTGCCGCACGACCTCGGTCGCTTCGTAGCTAAGCATGTAGCGCTCGCGGCGCTCGGCATCCGCCAACAACGCGTGCCCGGCCTCATGACCCAATACCACCGTGATGTTGTCCTGGCGCAATTGCGGGTCGTGCCAGCGCTGGCGGTCGAAATTGTCGGCGGCCAGGGAAATGGTGCCCGTCTTGCTGTCGTAGCGCCCTGCTTCGTTGGGATGGTTCAAGATCGCCAGATGCTTGAGGTCGCCGTTCTGGATCGACGACGCCAAGACGTTCGCCAGATACGGCGAGCTCGCTATGGCCACCTCCAAATCCTTCGCCGCCCCCGGAGGCAGCCCCGGTTGACGAGCCAGCTCGTCGATCAAGGGTCGGATATCAGCGCGCATCTCAGTCATTTGCCTCATCGTCCTTGAAGGCATCGATGCGCAGGCTGCGCACGCAAGACTGGCCCGACACCGTAATCACGTCCGCCAGCAGTGCGATCACGGTCCCGTCGGCGGTTTGCCTTGAGTACGACGCGTGTTCGTCGCCGGCGCGGTCGCGCCAACCTTCCTTGCCCGTGTAGCCCAGGGGCTGGACGTGCCGACGCAGGCTGTCCAGTTCAAACAGGCAGGCCCGCGGGCCCTCGTACACGACCTGCGACAGCCCCACCGTCCACTTGTCCGGTGATTCGCGATACAGCGCGTCCACCCAAACCTTGTAGATGGCGCCGCCCGGCAATGCACCGTTCGCCTCGTGACTGCCGTTTCTGTCGACTAAGGTCAGCCCCAGTGCTTCGGCGACGCGTGCAGGCCGGGTATCCATCGGGGTTTTCAGGCCATCGATAAGCCGCAGGATGCGTTCGCGCCAAGCTTCGCCGGTCAGATCAGGACCGGGCGGTGCTGGCGGCGGCGGGGGCACCGCCGCGGTCGAAGGCCGGGAGCGCGAAACGGATTGCTCCGCGATGCGATCCAACTGCGCGGCGACAGCATCGGCGGCCGCTTCGCCGCCCTGGGGAGCTTGTGCTTGGGTCATGGCGGCGTCCGTTTCCGTATCGGCGGCGGCTTGCGCGGGTTGCCGTGCGCAACCGAGCAAGGCCAAGCCTGCGATCAATGCGGCGGCGGGGTGGAGCCATCGAGCAGGGGGCATGGCAGCGTCCTTCGTCCCGGGTCCTGGCGGCCGCGCGATCTTAGTGCGTCCAGGGGGCGGCCTGTCGTCGAGTCTACCTACGCGAATGCTGCGTGGCTGTAGTCGAATGTGCATCCCGCGCGGCGAAACTACTGTCGAATTTGCGGCTGCCTGCGTGCGGTTTGCGCCGGCATGCGCGGTCCGCGGTCGCGGCTCGCGCCGCTCCTACCCCTGGGGATCCGGGAGCGGCGCGGCAGTCGGCTCAGCGGCCGCTATGCACGGGGCGGTGCGCCTTGACCGCCATCACCACGCCCAGGCCGGCCAGCAGGGACACCGCCGAGGTGCCGCCGTAGCTCAGCAGGGGCATCGGCACTCCGACCACCGGCAGCAGGCCGGAGATCATGCCGCCGTTGACGATCACGTAGACGAAGAAGGCCAGGCCCAGGGCGCCGGCGATCAGGCGCGAGTAGCCGTCGCGGGCGTCGGCGGCGATCCACAGGCAGCGACCGACCACGAACAGGTACAGGGCCAGCACGGTGGCCACGCCGACCCAGCCGAATTCTTCGCTGAGCACGGCGAAGATGAAGTCGGTGGTGTGTTCGGGCAGGTAGTTCAGGTGCGACTGCGAGCCCTGCAGCCAGCCCTTGCCGGTCATGCCGCCGGCGCCGATCGCGATCTTGGACTGGATGATGTTCCAGCCGGTGCCGAGCGGGTCGGTTTCGGGGTTGAGGAAGGTCAGGATGCGGTCTTTCTGGTACGGCCGCAGCAGCCAGAACCAGGCCACCGGGGCGATCGCGGCGACCGCGCTGAAGGCGGCGCCGAACCACCACCACGGCAGGCCGGCCAGGTACAGGGCGAACGCGCCGCTGATGCCGACCAGCATCGCGGTGCCGAAGTCGGGCTGGAGCAGGATCAGCCCGGTCGGCGCGCCGATCAGCACGCCGGCGATCAGCACCGTGCCCAGCTTGGGCGGCAGCGATTGGCGGTTGAGGAACCAGGCCACCATCATCGGCAGGCTGAGCTTGAGCAGTTCGGCCGGCTGGAAATAGAACACCTTCAGGTCGATCCAGTGGCGGCCGTGCTTGCCGGTGCCGATCAGCAGCACCAGCAGCAGGGGCACCATCGAGAACGCGTAGGCCATCGGCGTCCAGTTGCGCAGCTGCGACGGCGGCAGCCGCGACAGGCCCCACATCGCCGCCAGCCCGACCGCGAAACGCGAGCCCTGGGCGAAGACCATGCGGGTGGAGTGTTCGCCGGCGCTGTACAGCACCGCCAGGCCGATCGCCATCAGCGCCAGCAAGGCGCCCAGCAGCGGCAGGTCGAGGGTGCGGGCGAAGCGTTGGATCAGGTCCCACAGGTAGCGCAGGATCACTCTCATCGCTGCGGCTCCGTCGCCGGCGCGGCGCCGCTGTCGGCGGCGGGCTCGGCCGGCGCTTCGGCGGCCGGCGCGGGATCGGTTGCGGACTCGGCTTCGGCGTCGCCGCCCTCGCCCGCCGCGCTCGGCTGCGGCGCCAGCAGGCCCGGCAACGCCGGCCGCGCCAGCGCCTGCGGCGCGCGACCGGGTTGCGCGGCCACCCGCGCATTGGCCTGCGCGACCGCCGCCGCCCAGGCGCCATTGACCGCCACCGGCATCACCGCCGGCTCGGCCGCGGCCACGGTGGCCGCCTTGACCGAGACGTCGGCGAAGCTGGGCACCGCCGGCGCGTCCTTGGACGGCTCGGTCTCCGGCATCTTGCCCAGCAGCCAGGCGTCGAAGATCTTGCGCGCGATCGGCGCCGCGGTGCTGCCGCCGTAGCCGCCGTGCTCGACCACCACCGCGACCGCGATGGTCGGGTTCTCGGCCGGCGCGTAGCCGACGAACAGCGCCTGGTGGCGCAGGTGATAGGGCAGCGAATGCGGGTTCATGCTGACGTTGCCCTTGCGGCTGACCTTCTGCGCGGTGCCGGTCTTGCCGGCCATGCGGTAGGGCGCGCCGCGGGCCATGATCCGCGCGGTGCCGCGGCCGCCGTGGATGGTCGACTCCATGCCCTCGCGCACCGCGCGCAGGTGCTGCGGGTGGTCGGTGATCAGGCTCGGCGGCTTGACCACGTTCGGCACCCACGGCTGCTCATAGCCGGTGCGGATCTCGCGCACCAGGTGCAGCTGCTGCAGATGCCCGCCGTTGGCGATCGCCGCGGTGCCGCGCGCCAGCTGCAGCGCGGTCACCACCCAATAGCCCTGGCCGATGCCGGCGATGACGGTTTCGCCCGGGTACCAGCCTTCCTTCTTGTTGCGCTTGGCCTTCCACTCCGGCGACGGCAGGATGCCGGTGTTTTCGCCGGCCAGGTCGATGCCGGTCTGCTGGCCGAAGCCGTAGCGCAGCATGTACTGGTCGAAGCGGGCGATGCCCATCTCCAGCGCCAGCTTGTAGTAGTAGGTGTTGACCGACTGAGCGATCGACTCGCGCAGGTCGACCCAGCCGTGGCCGCCGCCGTGCGAGTCGCGGTAGCCGCGCTTCTGCCCGGGGATGTGGAACTCGCCGGTCGACAGGGTGCGGTCCTCGGCCCGGCGCAGGCCGCTGTCGAGGCCGGCCAGGGCCACGAACGGCTTCATGGTCGAGCCCGGCGGGCCGCCGCCGAGCACGTTGCGGTTGAACTGCGGCCGCGAGGGGGCTTCGTTGAGGCGCTTGTAGTCGGCGCTGGAAATGCCGTTGACGAACAGGTTGGTGTCGTAGCTGGGCAGGCTGACCATGCCCAGCACTTCGCCGGTGCGCGGGTCGACCGCGACCGCCGAGCCGTCCATTTCGCCGAACGCGGCCACCATCGCGCGCTGCAGGTCCATGTCGATGCTCAGGCGCAGATCGGCGCCGGGCTTGGCCGGGACGTGGCCGACCTGGCGGATCGGCCGGCCGTCGACGTTGGTCTCGATCTGCTCGTAGCCGATCTGGCCGCGCAGCTGCGATTCGTAATAGCGCTCCAGGCCGGTCTTGCCGGTGTGGGTCAGCACCCCGGCGTTGGCGCCCATCGACTCCTGGTCCTTGGTGTCGACCCGGCCGACGTAGCCGATCACGTGCGCGAACAGGTCGCCGTAGGGATAACGGCGGTTGAGATAGGACACCAGCTCGACGCCGGGAAAGCGCCAGCGGTCGACCGCGAACGCGGCGACTTCTTCGTCGCTGACCCGCATCTTCAGCACGATCGGCTTGAAGCCGCGGGTGGCCTTGCGCTCGTTCTGGTAGCGCTTGACGTCCTCCGGCGACAGGTTCACCACCGAGGCCAGCTGCGGCAGCCACTTGTCGCTGTCGCCGGCCTCCATCGGGGTGACTTCGAGCCGGAACGCGGGCACGTTGTCGGCCAGGATCCGGCCCTGGCGGTCGTAGATCAGCCCACGCCCGGGCACCACCGGGCGCAGCTTGACCCGGTTGGCCTCCGAGCGCATCGCGTAGTCGGCGTGCTGCCAGACCTGCAGGCGGAAGTACCAGAAGCCCAGGCCGATCACGCCCAGCAGGACGAAGCCGAAGGCGATCGCGGCGCGGGCGCGGAACTGGTCGGCCTCGGCCGCGTTGTTTTTCAGCACCCGTCGGCGCGGCCGCATCTCAGCGCCTCCGCCAGCTGCCCAGGCGCAGCGCGTCCAGCAGCAGGAAGATCGGCGGCCACAGCAGCATGCCGGCCACCGGCGCCAGCCAGAACGCCGCCGGCAGGGTCGGCTCGCGCAGCACGGTGTGGATGGCGAACACGACGATGCGGTCGTTGAGCATCAGCCCGCCGATCGCCAGCGCCTGCTGCGACAAGGGGAAGAAGCGCAGGCGGGCGCGGAAGCGCTGCAGGATGAAGGCCATGATGACCAGCCGCAGCGCCTGCTCGCCGAGCAGGCCGTCGGAGACCAGGTCGCCGGCCAGGCCGACCAGGAACGAGAAGCCCAGCCCGACCCGCTCGGGGTCTTCGATCACCCAGTAGGCCAGCACCAGGCCGAGCCAGAACGGCCGCAGCGGCTGCAGCAGCTGCGGCAGCGGCAACAGGCTCAGCGCGAGCGCGACGACCAGGCTGGTCGGCAGCACCCAATGGTGGCGGGCGCGGGTCACTGCGTGCTCTCCGAAGTGATCGGCTCGGCGGGCGCGGCCGGGGTGGCCGCGGGCGATGCGGGGCGGCGCGACGGCGTAGCGCCGCGCTCGGCGGAGGATGGGTTGCGCGGCGGCGTGGCGGCCGGCGCGCGGCGGGCGGCGTTGCCAGCAGGCACCGCGACAGCGTCGGGCCGGGCCGCGGCGTTCGCGGCGGCGGCTGCGGCCTGGTTCGCGGCGGTCGCAGCGGGCGCGCCTTCGGCCATCGCCGGCTGGGTGTCGAAGGGTTCGCTCGGCGCCGGCGCGGGCGGCAGCGACAGCAGCACCAGCACTTCCCGACCGCGATCCAACTGCGCCGCCGGCTGCACTTCGCCGACCAGGAAGGCGCGGCTGTCGTCGGGCTTGAGCGCGGTGATGGTGCCGACCGGGAAGCCCGGCGGGAAGCGCCCGCCCAGTCCGGAGGTGACCAGCACGTCGCCCTCGCGCACGTCGCTGGACAGCGGCACGCTGCGCAGGGTCAGGTGGTCGCTGCGGCCTTCGCCGTACACCACCAGGCGCACGCCGTTGCGCGCCACCGCCACCGGCACCGCGTGCGAGGGGTCGGTGATCAGCAGCACACTGGCGTGCATGGCGGTGACGCCGGTGATCTGGCCGAGCAGGCCGCCGGCGTCGATCACGCTCTGGCCGACCCGGATCCGGTCGCGGCTGCCGGCGTCGAGCACCAGCCGCTGCTTGCTCGGGTCCAGGTCGATGTCCAGGATCGGCGCCAGCACCACGTCCAGGTTGCCGCGCTCGGCCGCTTCCAGCAGCCCGCGCAGGCGCTGGTTGTCGGCGGCGACCGACTGCAGCCGCGCCATCCGCGCCTGGTTGACCAGGGCCTCGTTGCGCAGGCGGCGGTTCTCTTCGGTCAGCCGGCTCAGGGTGCCGGCGTCGTCGCTGACCCGTTCGATCAGGCGTCCGGGCATGCCGGCCACCGCCCACAGCGGCGCCACCGCGGTGGCGACCTGCTTGCGCGCCTGGCTGAGCCAGCCGCCGCGATGGTCGAGCACGATCAGCACCACGGCCAACGCCAGGTACGCCAGCAGGCGCAACGTGTCGGCGACTTCGCCGCTACGGGCTGCGGTGGGGGGACCGGCGTAGGGGGGCATTAGAGCCGGGAATGGAGAAAGGGGAATGGGGAATCGGAACAGCGCGACGCGGCGACCGTCGGGCGCCGCATGCGAAACCTTACTTCAACTGCAAGCCGTGCGAACGGGAACAGAACCGGTGCCGCGACGAAACCGCCTTGCGCGATTCCCGATCCCCCATTCCCTATTCCCGGCTTCACTCGGGAGCGAAAAACTCGTTGCCGTGCATGTCGACCAGCTCCAGCGCGCGGCCGCCGCCGCGGGCGACGCAGGTCAGCGGGTCGTCGGCGACCTGCACGTGCAGGCCGGTTTCCTCGCTGATCAGCCGGTCCAGGTCGCGCAGCAGGGCGCCGCCGCCGGTCAGGACGATGCCGCGCTCGGCGACGTCGGCGCACAGCTCCGGCGGGGTCTGCTCCAGCGCCAGCTTGATCGCCGAGACGATGCCGGCCAGCGGCTCGCGCAGGGCCTCGAGCACTTCGTTCGAATTGATGGTGACCATCTTCGGCACGCCCTCGGCGAGGTTGCGGCCGGAGATCTCGATGGTGGCGGCGCGTTCCTGCGGGTAGGCGCAGCCGATTTCGAGCTTGATCCGCTCGGCGGTGGCTTCGCCGATCAGGGTGCCGTAGGTGCGGCGCACGTAGTTGATGATCGACTCGTCGAAGCGGTCGCCGCCGATTCGCACCGAGGCCGAGTAGACGATGCCGTTGAGCGCGATCACCGCCACCTCGGTGGTGCCGCCGCCGACGTCGACCACCATCGAGCCGCGCGCTTCGGTCACCGGCATGCCGGCGCCGATCGCCGCGGCCATCGGTTCCTCGATCAGGTAGACCTCGCGCGCGCCGGCCTCTTCGGCCGATTCCTTGATCGCGCGGCGCTCGACCTGGGTCGAACCGCAGGGCACGCAGACCAGCACCCGCGGGCTGGGGCGCAGGAAGCGCGACTTGTGCACCTTGCGGATGAAATGCTTGAGCATTTCCTCGGTGTAGGTGAAGTCGGCGATGACGCCGTCCTTCATCGGCCGGATCGTGGTGATGTGGCCCGGGGTACGGCCGAGCATCTGCTTGGCCTCGCCGCCGACCGCCGCCACCGTACGGTTTCCGCCGATCATCCGGTCCTGGCGCACTGCGACCACGGACGGCTCATTCAGCACGATCCCCTGGCCGCGGACGTAAATGAGGGTGTTGGCCGTGCCCAGGTCGATGGACAGGTCATTGGAAAACATGCCGCGAAACTTCTTGAACATCGGGGGATTGGGCCGTCAAAAGTAAGGGCGAAGCGGGGCCGTTAGCCTAGCAATCGCCCCCCCTGCGAGCAAGGAAAATCAACGGTTTCACGGCTGCCCGGCTGTTCAGGAGCGGCGCCCGCCCCCTGGGGATAACCCTGGGTCGGCGGCCCCGGATCGGGCCGGCCGGCGGCCCGTCGCCGGTCCGGATCCGGAGCGGCCGGCCGTCGCCGCCGGACCCGCCCGTCGGACCCGGAAAAGCGCCCCGCGGCCTCCCGCCCATCCCTCGCCGTACGCAAAAACTGGCCGCGCGCCGTCTCAGCCGCTACCCTACGCCGCCGGGCGGTCCTGCGACCGCCCGCTTTTGCGTCGCGACTTCCAAAAATTTCGGGGTGAACATGTCTGCGCTGATCTGCGGCTCGCTGGCCTACGACACCATCATGGTGTTTCCGGACCAGTTCAAGAACCACATCCTGCCGGACAAGGTTCATATCCTGAACGTCTCGTTCCTGGTCCCGCGCATGCGCCGCGAGTTCGGCGGCTGCGCCGGCAACATCGCCTACAACCTCAAGCTGCTCGGCGGCGATCCGATCCCGATGGCCACCGTCGGCCAGGACTTCGGCCCCTACCGCGAGTGGTTCGACGAGCACCAGATCCGCCTCGACCACGTCAAGGAGATCCCGGAGCTGTTCACGCCGCAGGCGTTCATCACCACCGACCACGACAACAACCAGATCACCGCCTTCCATCCGGGCGCGATGATGCGTTCCTACGAGAACCACGTGCGCGACGTGCAGGGCGTGAGCTTCGGCATCGTCAGCCCCGACGGCCGCGAAGGCATGCTGCAGAACGCGGTCGAGTTCGCCGAGGCCGGCATCCCCTTCATCTTCGATCCGGGCCAGGCCATGCCGCTGTTCAACGGCGAAGAGCTGCGCGCCTTCATCGAGCAGGCCGACTACGTCACCGTCAACGACTACGAGTCCAACCTGCTGCAGGAACGCACCGGCTGGAGCGAGAGCGACATCGTCCAGCGGGTCAAGGCCTACATCACCACCCGCGGCCCGCACGGCTCGCAGATCCACACCCGCGAGAAGACCTACGACATCCCGCCGGCGCACGAGCGCCGCGTGACCGACCCGACCGGCTGCGGCGACGCCTTCCGCGCCGGCCTGATCTTCGGCATCGAGAAGGGCTACGACTGGCTGACCGTCGGCCGCATGGGCAACCTGATGGGCGCGCTGAAGGTCGAGCACCCGGGCACCCAGAACCAGCGCTTCGATTACGACGAATTCGCCGAGCAGTTCAAGCAGCAGTTCGGGTACGCGCTTTAAGCCGGGATCGGGGATTCGGGCTTGGGGATCGGTTTGAGCCGGATACTGGCGAACTGAATCTGCGTACCAGTGCCCGCGCGGTATCGCTATCGAAAAAATCCCGGCCCCGGCCGGGATTTTTTTCGCCTGCGATTCGTTCGCGCCGCCCGCTCCACTGTAGCAGCGGCGTAAGCCGCGGCAAGATCGCGCAGAACCTCGACAACGACGCCCCCCACCGAAGCAACGCCCTCGCCCTGGAGTAGGAGCGACGCAAGTCGCGACCGCGCCCCAGCGACAACGGCGCAACCTGCGGCATCACGGTCGCGACTCGCGTCGCTCCTACCCCGGAGTTCGTCGCAGCCCTTGTAGGAGCGACGCGAGTCGCGACCGTGATGCCGCAGGTTGCGCCGTTGTCGCTGGGGCGCGGTCGCGACTTGCGTCGCTCCTACAAGGGCTGCGACGAACTCCGGGGTAGGAGCGACGCGAGTCGCGACCGTGATGCCGCAGGTTGCGCCGTTGTCGCTGGGGCGCGGTCGCGACTCGCGTCGCTCCTACCCCGGAGCTCGTCGCAGCCCTTGTAGGAGCGGCGTAAGCCGCGACGAGACCGCGCAGAACCCCGGCAACGACGCCCCAACCGAAGCAACGGCCCCTCGGGTTCGCTGTCTGCGCTACAGGCGCTTGCGGAACACCGCCACCTGCACGTCGTGCTGCGGGGTGGTGTCCAGATACTCCCAGCCCAGCCGCCGCATCAGGCTGCCGGCGGTCGCGGTGCCGGTGTAGATCGCGCGATGGCCCAGCCGCATCGCCTGCGCCTCCAGGGCGACGATCAGCTGCGCGCCGATGCCGCGGCCGCGCCAGGCCGGCGCGACGCACGCAGCGGCGGCCCAGGGCGAGAACTGCGGATAGGCGTCGATCGAAGCGGCCTTGAGCGCGGCCACGCCGACCGCCTCGCCGTCGAGCAAGGCGACCAGCCCCAGCGGCAGCGCGTCGTCGCGACAGAACGACGCCAGGTCCGCCGCCGCATCGCCCGGGCCGTCGTCGCCGTAGTAATCCGGCCACTCGCTCTCGAACAAGCGCTGCAAAGCCGGCAAGGTCCAGCGGTGCGCGGCCAGCAGCCCGACCCGCACCGGCACGCCGCCGCGGCTCATGCGCGCCCTGCGGCGGCGCGACGTAGGCGCAGCCTCGTCGTCGAATCGAAAACGGCATCCATGGCCTCGATCATATCGGCCGCCCCGCCCGCCTCCGCCGCGCCGAGGTCACAGTTCGCTCAGCGCGCCGCCGCCACGCCCGCGCGCCAGGCCGCGAACGCCGCCGCATCGCCGACGTACACGTTCAGATCCACCGGCCCGTCGATGCCCGCGACCCGCGCCCGGTTGTGGTACTGCCACAACGTCCACGCCGCCGACGTATCCGGCGCGCGCAGGATCGAGCGCCGCCACAACGGCCGCGCCGGCAACGCGGCGCGATAGGCCTCGAAGAACTCCAGCGTCACGTACAGCAAGGCCGGCTTGGCGTACGCCGCCTCGACCGGGGCCAGGAACGCGTCCAGCTCGGCGCGCATCGCCGCGGCGTCGGGCCGCCTGCCGCAATTGCCGCCGAACTCCAGATCCACCGCCGGCGGCAGCGCATCGGCGCGCGCCGGCGCCGCGGCGAGGAAGTTCGCCGCCTGCTCGGCGCCGCTGCGGCAGAAGGTGAAGAAGTGGTAAGCGCCGACCGCGATCCCGGTCGCCCGCGCGTCGCGTTCGTTGTCGGCATAGCGGCGATCGCGATGGTCGCCGCCTTCGCTGGCCTTGAGGTACACGAACGCGACGTCGTCGCCGGCGACGCTGCGCCAATCCACCGCGCCCTGATGATGCGAGACGTCGAGACCGCGCAAGGGATGCAGCGCGCGATCGGGCTGCCAGCGCAAGAACCAGTAGCGCCCAACGCCGACTGCGAGCAGCGCCAGCGCAGGCCCGACAAGTACGGCCAACGCGATGCGCCGCCTACGATGAGCCTTCGTTCGGATCATCGCTGGTTCACCGCTCTCGCGTCGGCGAAGACCGTCGCGTTCACCACGACCGCCGCGCCAGCGCGATGCCTTCACGAACGAAGATCGCATTTCAAGGCGCCCAGATCCCCCATCGAAATCGCCTGACCGCTATCGCGGATCTCGCCGTCGACCATCAACTGGAACTGGCCGCACTGGTAGCACAGCAGCAATTCGTAGCGCTTGCCGCCGTTGGCGAAGGCGATCGCATGACGGTACTCGGGTGCGCACGACGACGCGTAGTCCGGTACCAGCTTCAGGGTCTCGCGTACGGCGCGTTCCGCCTCGGCGCGGTCCCGGCCTTCCAGTTCGACCCGCCCCAATACGCGGGTGTCGTAGAAGCAGGCCTCGTCACGGCACCATTGCGCCTGGCTGCGCGTGAAGTCGTCTTCATGCCGAACCGACCGGCTGGCTTCGACTTCGCTGCCCGGTTCGCCGGCCGAGGGTTCGTAGAACCAAGGCTGCAGCGAATACAGCGTCCATCCGGTCGCTCCATCGAGCGCCGCCAACGCCTGTTGGCGTCTGCTGCCGGGCTCGGGTGGCCACAGGATGGGCCGGTTCAAATCGATTTTCTCTACCGTAACCGACGTCGCCTGAGGCGGCGACGTCGAGGTGGCCATCGCCGGCAGGGCCAGCAACAGCCCTACAGCAGCGCTGGTCAAACGTCGGTACGCATCCATTCGAACCTCACCTTGCGATCCGGCACCGGCAAACTCGCCGGCGACGCGCCGCTGCCGCGCACGCGCGGCAATGGCGCTCATTTCCAACCAGGCATCTTCTCAGGCTTCAACCCGCCGACCTCGAAGGTCGCCGTGCGCAGGCCGCCGGCCTTGACCGGGAACTCGATGCTCAGCTCCTGCGCGCCGCCGGCGATGCGCCACAGGCCGCGCTCGTCTTCGACGAACATGGCGATGGCTTCGTCGGTCTTGGGCCGGCTGCCGGGCAGGGTCTTGGGCTTGCCGTCGGCGACGACCTTGAGCTTGCAGCCGCCGTAGCAGTTGAAGTCGCCGGTCTGCAGCACCAGGTAGGCGCTGCGGCCCCAGTCGGGATGATCGCGGAAGATCAGCTGCACCGGCCGCGGCACGCTGCCGTCGGTCTCCACGTTCGCCTTGGCGTAGATCGACGCCGACAGCTGGGTGCCGACCTTGCCCTTGGCGGTCTTCACCGGCGTGCTCATGTAAGACCACAGCGATTCGACCCGGCGCCGTTCGCGCTCTTGCTTGGCCTTGGTCCTGGCTTCTTCGTACTGCGCGGCGATGCGGTCGGCGGTGGGCGTGCCGGCGTAGCGCGAGGTGACGATCTCACCGTAGGCCGAGGCCATTTCCCAGTTCTGCTGGCCGTAGGCGGTGTCGAAGTTCTTGGCTTCGGTCGCGGCCGCCTGCTCGCGCTGCGCGGCCTTGGCCGCCTCGGCGATCTTCGGGTCCGGCTTCTCGCACGCGGCGAGCAGCATCGCGGCGGCGAGCAGGAGCGTGGCGTGACGCAGTGTCATCGTGCTTGGCCCTTGGCTATCAGTTGGTTGACGGCGTCGGCGGACGCGTCCGGACGCTCGACGATCGACATATGGCCGCAGCCGTCCAGCAGCGCCCGCTGCGCCTGCGGCAACCGCGCCGCGTACAGCTCCAGCGCGCTGGGGTCGATCACCGCGTCCTGCCGGCACCATAGCAGCAAGGCCGGCTGGCGGATGCGCGCGGCCTCGTTGCCGGGCAGGAAGCGCTCGTCGCTGCGGCCGATCTTGTCCAGCACCGCCTGCTCGAACGCGGCGTCGCGCTTGCGCCGGTCGATGTAGATCCGGCTGGCCGGCCAGGGAATGAAGGGCTTGGCCGCGTCGTCGTAGAACACGATGTCGATGTAGCGCTGCAGCGAAGCGGCATCGGAGACCGCGAACGGATTGCGCCCGCGCAGCACCGCCAGGCCGAAGGCATTGTCCTGGAAGCGCACGCCGGCGGCGTCGAACAGGCCGACCCGGGCCACGTCCCGCGGGTGCCGCGCCGCGGTCAGCGCGACGATGCCGCCGCCCATCGAATGGCCGAGCAGCACGACCTCGCTGCCGGGCTTGCGCGCGACCTGCTCGATGAAACGCGCGACGCGTTCGCTCTGGGCCAGGAAGCCGTAGTCGGCGCCGGCCCGGCGCTCGCTTTCGCCCCAGCCCGGCAGGTCCGGCGCGAACAGCCGGTAGCGGCCGCGCAGGCGCTGCGCCAGCGGATACCAGTTTTCCTTGCTGCCGGTGAAGCCGTGGACCATGACCACGGTCGGCGCGCCCGGCGGCGCCTCGTCGTTATAGGCGTAGACCCAGCGGTGGTCGCCGACTTGGGCGGCGTTGCGGGTCAGGCCGGCGACGGCGCGCTGGCGCGCGTAGTCGGCCAGCACCACTCGATAGGGATCGCGCCACAGCCAGAACGCCAGAGCGCCCAGCAAAACGGCCGCCACCAGGGCGGCCGTCTTGAGCGTGCGACGCAGGCGCATGGGCGTGCGCGGCGGCGCGGCTTACTGCGCCGCGGCCGGGTTCTTGGCCTTGGCGATGGTCGCCTCGACCGAACCGGTGGTGATCGGGTGATAGCCCGGCTTGGCCTTGGCGAAGATCTCTTCGGCCAGCTTCAGCCCTTGCGGGGTTTTCACCAGTTCTTCGTAGGTCGGCATGATCAGCTTGCGCCGGCCGATCTTCTGCAGGAACGCCGCGATCGCCTGGTCCGCCTCGCGATAGCCGCTGCGCACCGTCAGCGGATACCAGCGCTGGGCGATTTCGCCGTTCGGCGTGCCGGTGAACTTGTAGGCCGCATCCAGCGCCTTGAGCTGATCGACGCTGAGCTTTTCCGGCATGCCCTCGATGAAGTGCACCCATTCCTGGGTGCTCCACTTCGCGGTCAGCGCCGCGTCGGGCAGCGTGCCGCCCTCGACCCAGGCCTTGCGCGCGGCGTCGACCGCATCGAAACGCGGCGACACCGTAGCCGGCGCCGACTTCGGGATGCCCGGGCCGTAGATCCACTCTTCCAACTCGGCCTCGCTGACCTTGCCCGGATGCTTGGCCAGCAGGTTGGCCTTGGCGTACTCGACGAACTTGGTGGTCGGGATGCTCTGGAAGGCGAAGTGGTCGAAGTAGCCGCGCAGGAACGGGTCGAACACTTCGCGGCCGTAGCGCTGTTCGAGGAACTGCAGGAACCAGGCGCCCTTGGTGTAGACGGTGGCGCTGCTGGCCTCGTCCGGATCCTTCAGGGTGCCGGGCTTGAGCGCCAGCGCCTGCAGCTTGGGATCGATAGTCTTGAACTCGGCGGCCAGCTCGTTGCGGCCGATCACGTTCTCCATGTCGGAACGCTCCTTGCCGTACAGCGCCTCGACGATGCGGTTCTCGACGTAGCTGGTGAAGCCTTCGTTGAGCCAGCCGTCCTTGCTGCTGGAGAAGGTGACCAGGTTGCCCGACCAGCTGTGCGCCAGCTCGTGCGCGACCAGCGAGACCAGCGACTTGTCGCCGACGATCACGGTCGGGGTGGCGAAGGTCAGGCGCGGGTTCTCCATGCCGCCGTACGGGAACGAGGGCGGCAGGACCAGGATGTCGTAACGCTCCCAGCGATAGGGACCGTACAGCTTCTCGGTGGTCTCCATCATCTTTTCGGTGTCGGCGAACTCGGTCGCGGCCTTCTTGACCATCGCCGGCTCGGCCCACACGCCGGCGCGCGCGGAGATCGGCTGGAACACCAGGTCGCCGGCCGCGATCGCGAGCAGATAGGACGGGATCTTCTGCGGCATCTTGAAGCTGTAGTCGCCGTCGCGCGCCGCCTTGGGATCGTTGTCGGCGCTCATCAGCACCATCGCGTCCTTGGGCGCGGTGACCTGGGCGGTGTAGGTGAAGCGCACGCTCGGCGTGTCCTGCAGCGGCACCCACGAGCGGGCGTGGATCTGCTGCGACTGGCTGAACATGAAGGGCGTCTTCTTGCCCTCGGTCATCGACGGCTCCAGCCACTGCAGGCCGGAGGCGCCGGGCGAGGTCGCGTAGCTGACCCGGATGCGCTTGTTGCGCTCCGGCGCTTCGATGGTGAGCTTGCTGCCCAGGGTCTTGTCGGCCGGGGCGAGGCTGAAGCTCAGATCGGCCCACTTGCCGTCGGCGCGCTCGCCGACCACTTTCTCGATCTTCAGCTCGCGGGTGTCGAGCACCAGCTGGGTGGCCTTCGGATCGGTCCAGTCGAGGGTGTAGGTGGCGCTGCCGGTCAGGGTCTTGGCGGCGAAATCCACCGCCAGCAGCAGGGCGAGGTCGTCGATCCGGACCAGGTCGGGCTGGGCGTAGGAATGCTCGTCGCGGTCGGCCGCGGCAACGGCGGTGTCGCTCACTTTGGCCTCCGGTGCGGCGCTCTGGGACGGATCGGTAGCGGGCGCCGCGCTGTCGCGCGAGCAACCGGCGGCGGCGCTGAGGGCCGCGACGAGACAGACGGTGAGGATCGAAGAACGCATGAACGGACCACGGCTGCGGGTGAAGCGCCGAGTGTAGCGCCTCGCCCCGGGGCGGGGCTTGTGCAGGTTGGCCGTTGCGCGGGCCTCGCCGGCGCAGGATCGGATGCCTGGGCGACCCGGGCCCGGGCGCTCGCTGCGGTCGTGTGCAGGCCAGCCTGGACGGGGCGGTTCGGATCGGCCGGCGTCCGATCGCGGCGCCGGGCGCGACGACGCGACGGCCGACAGCCTTGCGGTTCTGCGGTACGCATCATCCCAAAAATCCCGGCTGCCCAAGCCGCGGCGATGGCGCTAGCCTGGACGTCCTACTTCCATTATTCGGAACTTCAGACATGAGCCTTCCCCTCGCAGGCAAAGTAGCCCTGGTCACCGGCGCCAGCCGCGGCATCGGCGCGGCGATCGCGCGCCGCCTGGCCGCCGACGGCGCCGACGTGGCGCTGACCTACGTCAGCTCGGCGCAGCGCGCCGAGGACCTGGCCGAGCAGATCCGCGCCGGCGGCCGGCGCGCGGTCGTCATCGCCGCCGACAGCGCCGATGCGGCGGCGGTGAGCGCCGCGGTCGAGCGCACCGTGGCCGAACTGGGCCGGCTCGACATCGTGGTCAACAACGCCGGCGTGTTCGCCTACGGGCCGTTCGAAGAGGAATCGCTGGAGAACTACGAGCGGGTCATGGCGATCCACGTGCGCGCGCCGTTCGTGGCCGCACAGGCCGCATCCAAGCACCTGCCGCGCGGCGGCCGCATCATCACCATCGGCAGCTGCCTGGGCGAGCGCGTCGGCGCGCCGGGCATGGCCCTGTATTCGCTGAGCAAGGCCGCCGTGGTCGGCCTGAGCAAGGGCCTGGCGCAGGACCTGGGCAAGCGCGGCATCACCGTCAACACCGTGCAGCCGGGTCCGATCGATACCGACATGAACCCGGCCGACGGCGAAGGCGCCGACCACCAGCGCGCCGGCTTGCCGCTGGGCGAGTACGGCCAGGCCGACGACATCGCCGCCGCGGTGGCCTACCTGGCCGGCCCGGGCGGCGCGTTCGTCACCGGCACCCAACTGTCGGTGGACGGCGGGTTCTCGGCCTGAGGCCGGGGTATTCGTCGCGGGAGATGCGCAAGGGACGAATGCGCAAGGGACGGAGGGGGTTAAGCGAGCTTAACCCCCTCCGTCCCTGTGTCTTCAGAGCCATGCCTGGATGAAGCCCTGGATCCCCGCCTTCGCGGGGATGACGGCATGAAGGGTTCGTCGTCGTCGCGGGCAGAGCTTGGCGAATCCCCAAACCCGTCATGCCCGCGCAGGCGGGCATCCACAGACTTCAGCGTCGTGCCTGGGGATGCGCAAGGGACGGAGGGGTTAAGCTCGCTTAACCCCTCCGTTCCTGGGTCTTACCCGATGTTCTGATTCAATCGATGCGGCCGCAACGCTTCAAGAGCAAGCCACGGCCAGCACGAAACCTGCGCCGCCGAGCACGGCATATCCGACTAGCGCAAGAAAAGTCAGACCCGCGCCGCAATCCTTGCAGCGCTCTGCCCCGAACCGTATCGGCAGCAACAAGCACCAAGGCGCCAACAGCGACCAGCTCACCGCATCGGCCTGCGCCGGCTCGCGTCCGCACTGGCTGCACTGGCCGTGCACCGAACTCAGGCCTTGTAGCCGGTATGGATCGCGCAGATCCCGCCCGACAGGTTCTTGTAGTCGACCCGGGCGAAACCGGCGTCGGCCATCATCTGCTTGAGCTCGTTCTGCGGCGGATGCTTGCGGATGCTCTCGGCCAGATAGCGGTAGCTCTCGCTGTCGTTGGCGAACAGCTGGCCCAGGCGCGGCAGCACGTTGAACGAATGGAAGTCGTAGATCGGCTTGAACCACTGCGCCGTCACTTCCGAGAACTCCAGCACCCGCGCCTGGCCGCCGACCTTGAGCACGCGCAGCATCTCGCGCAGCGCCGCGTCCTTGTCGGTGACGTTGCGCAGGCCGAAGGCGATGGTGACCAGGTCGAAGCTGGCGTCGGGAAACGGCAGCGACTCGGCGTTGCACTGCACGTACTCGAAGCCGGACACCCGGCCGCGGTCGGTCATGCGGTCGCGGCCGACCCGCAGCATGTCGTGGTTGATGTCGCCGAGCACGATCATGCCGCGCTCGCCGACCCGGTCGCGCAGCAGCGCGGCGATGTCGCCGGTGCCGCCGGCCAGATCGAGCACGCGATCGCCGCGGCGGACCTGCGCGGTGGCGGTGAAATAGCGCTTCCAGACCCGATGGATGCCGAGGCTCATCAGGTCGTTCATCAGGTCGTAGCTGCCGGCGACCGAGGAGAACACTTCGCCGACCAGCTTGCGCTTCTGCTCGCGCGGCACGTCGCGGAAGCCGAAATGGGTGGTCTCGGGCTGGGGCTTGGATTCGTTCATGGGCGCGATTATCGCACGCTGGCCGGGCCCGGGCTTCGCGGCGCGGCGACGGTTCGGGCCCGCCGCCCGGGACACAGCGTCGCGGGCCGGCGCCGGGCGCAGCTCATGCTGCCGATCGCCGCTCTACCCCGAAAGCACTAGCCCCGCCCCGCTCCGGCCAGCGGCGGCTTTGGCATGATGCGGTCATGACCGCCTCCGTGACCTGGCAAGCCAAGCGCTATGCCGACCTCAGCCTGGACGAGCTGTACGAGCTGCTGCGCCTGCGTTCGCAGGTGTTCGTGATCGAGCAGAACTGCGTCTACCTCGATCCCGACGACAAGGACCGCCATCCCGAGGCGGTGCACCTGCTCGGCCGCGCCGAAGACGGCCGCCTGGCGGCGTATTTGCGGATCCTGCCGGCCGGGCTCAGCTATCCCGAAGTCAGCTTCGGCCGGGTGCTGACCGCGGCCAGCCACCGCGGCCAGGGCCTGGGCGGGCCGATGCTGGAAGCGGCGCTGATCGAGATCGAGCGCCGCTGGCCGGGCGCCGACATCCGGATCGGCGCCCAGGCCCATCTGCAGGGCTATTACGGCCGCTACGGCTTCGCGCCGGCGTCGGAGGTCTACGACGAGGACGGTATTCCCCACGTCGACCTGCTGCGTCCGGGCCGCGCGCAGGCACACTGAGCCGCGCCGCACAGGCGGCGTACTCGACCGCGTCGCTCCGGCAGCCCAAACTGGCCGCCATCGACACGGAGTCCCTCATGATCGCCACCCCCGACTATCGCGCCCTGCTCAAGACCGCCGTCGCCGAAGCCCGCCAGGGCCTGGCCGAAGGCGGCATCCCGATCGGCGCGGCGCTGTACCACGACGACGGCCGCCTGCTCGGCTGCGGCCACAACCGCCGCATCCAGGAAGGCGACCCTTCGGTGCACGGCGAGACCGACGCGTTCCGCAAGGCCGGCCGCCAGCGCCGCTACCGCGACACCATCATGGTCACCACCCTGGCGCCGTGCTGGTACTGCAGCGGCCTGGTGCGCCAGTTCAACATCGGCACGGTGGTGGTCGGCGAATCGGTCAACTTCCAGGGCGGCATCGACTGGCTGCGCGAGTCCGGGGTCAAGGTGATCGACCTGGCCGACCAGGAATGCATCGACCTGCTCGGCGGCTACATCGCTGCCAATCCGGACGTCTGGAACGAGGACATCGGCGAGGACTGAGTTCCCCGCCCGCAACGGAAAAGGAGTTTCCATGCACCCCACCGCTTCCTGGCCCCTGCTGTTGCTCGTCGCCGCGCCTGCGGCGGCGGTGCAGCCTCCGGCCTGCGGCGCCACCGCCGAACTCGCGCTGATCTGCCAGCAGTCCGACGCCGGCGCCAAGGCCACCCTGGTCCGCACCGAATTGCCGGCGCGCGGCGGTTGCGCCCAGCCGCAGGTGGAGAGTTTTCCCGCCGGCGATCTCGACCGCCCGCGCAGCCTGGCCCTGGCCGCCGGCCAGACCGGCGAATGCCGCTTCGCCAACGGACGCACCCTGCGGGTGCGCCTGCAGCAGGAATCCGAACCCGTGCTCGGCGCGTGCAATGCCGATGCGGCCACGCGTTTTTCGCTGTGGGTGGACGGGCGCAAGCTGATCAGCCGGCACAGCGTGCGCGAACGCTGCGAAACCGCAGCGGCGCCGTGGAGCTATCGGCTCGAAGGCGAGCTCGTCCACGATTGCAGCAAGCCGGAGGCCTGCACCGCCTGGTCCGGCCCCGACCACAAGATTGGCTCGCTGCCGATCGACACCGCCGAGTACCCGCCCGACGCGCCGGGCCCGGCGCCCGGCAGCCTGGAACGGCTGCTCGACCGCGGCCCGGTCTGCGCCGAAGCCGAACGCGAGTTGGCCGCCTCGTGGTCGGCGTTGGACGCCTACGGCCGGCGGACCGTGCCGGGGCCGATCCGGCGGCTCAACGCCGGCGGCCCGCAGGCCGGCGCGGCCCTGCCCGACGGGCTCGAATTCGCCTACGGCGGCGCGCGCGTGGACGAGTTCGATTTCGACAACGACGGCCGCATCGACCGGGTCTATTCCGGCGACAGCGACGGCCAGGGCGGCTGGTACTACGCGCCGCTGCTGGTGCTGGCCGGCGCCTCCGCCGACGGCTACGTCGCGCGCGACGGTGCGGACGCGGTCCGCGCCCTGCCCTGTCAATGGGATGCCGCGCAGCCGACGCTGTCGCAGTGCGACGATCTGCGCAACCCGGCCTGGAACGATCATCGGCCCTCGACCCAGTCGGTGCCGGCGCCGTTGCCCGGCATCGCCGGCGGCGACGAATTCTTCCGCACCCGCTACACCACCGCGCTGCCGTTCCGGTTCGGCGATGCGACCTATGTCGCGCTGGCGAGCGCAGGCACGCCGTCGCGCGATTACGTCGGCATCTATCGCCCGCGGCCCGGCGGCGGGCGCGAAGCGATGTGCCTGATCCGGCGCGTGCCGGCCAACCTGTGAGGCGCCGCGCGCGGGCCCTGGCCGTGGATGACCGGTCCGCGCGCTTACCTTCGTCACTGGGCAAGCACCGGGTACCGGCGCAGAATCGCCCGCACATGCCCGCCGCCCCCGTTCCGCTGTCGATCCGCGCCTACCAGCTCAGCGACTGGCCGCGCCTGTGCCAGATCCACGACCGCGCGCGCCTGGACGAACTGCAGCGCAGCGCCGGCGTCGCCGCGTTCCGCAGCCTGGCGCGCACCGCGCACAGCGAGGGCCTGTTCGACGGCCGCCTCGACGTGGCCGAGGTCGACGGCGTGGTGCGCGGCTTCGTCGCCTTCCAGCCCAAGTCGCTCAACTGGCTGTACGTGGACCCCGACAGCTACCGCCAGGGCGTCGGCCGCGCGCTGCTGCGCCACGCCATCGCCTGCTCCGGCCCGGTGATCTCGACCCAGGCGCTGGAAGGCAACGAACCGGCGATCGCGTTATACCGCTCGGAAGGCTTCGTCGAACTCGAACGGCGGCCGGGGCGGTTGGCGGGCAGCGACGAGTTTCCGGCGGTGGGGGTGATCTTGGAGCGGCGGGTTCGGGGGTGAGTGGTACCGGCTGAGGCGTTTGGCGCCGACTCAGATGCGGGAGGGCTGCGCGAGTACGACCAATGGCGCGGCGAGTGCGGTGTTCTGCGCTTTAGCGCTCGAGGTTCCTGACTTCGGCAGGATCGGCAGGGCTACACCGCTGCGGTTGGCTTGACCACCATCAGCCAGAAAATCGCGATCACGCTCAGGAACGCCGGCCACCCCAGCCAGAACCACCACAACATCGTGCGGCGGTAGCTCGCCGGCAACGGCGCTTGCTCGGCCGCGGCCTGCGCCGCCAGCCGCCGCGCGCGCGCCTGCAGCCACAGCACCGGCAACCAGCAGGCGCCGACCACGAAGAACAGGATCAGCGCGGTCTTGAGCCAGAACACCGTCGGCGGCATGCCCAGCAGGTGCATCAGCCACAACCCGGTGCCGAACTGCACCACCACCGCCGGCGCGGTGAAGCAGGCGTCGGCGATGACCACGGTGCGCGCGGTTTCGGCGATGACCTTGGGATCGCCGCGGCGGTGCGCGATCCAGAAGAAGAAGGCGATGCCCAGGCCGGTGCCGAACAGCAGGGTCGAGGACAGGATGTGGATCCACTTCACCCACAGATAGATCATCGGCTTATCTCCGCTCCGCCAGCACCCAGGCCACCGCCAGCGCCGGCAGCAGGACCAGGTTCTTGGCCAGCCCGCCGAGCGGGTCCAGCCACTGCCCCGGCAACAGCGCGCCGAACGCCAGGGTGTAGGCGAGCACGCTGAACCCCATCAATCCCAACATCAGCCGCGGCCGCCAGCCGAACAGCAGGCCCAGCGCCAGCGCGGCGTCCAGGCCGGCGGTGACGCGCGCCAGCGCCACCGGCTGCCAATGCGCCAGCGGCGAACCGGCGACCATCGCCTCGATCGTCGCCGCCGGGGTCAGCCAGCCGGCCGCGGCCGAGATCAGCCACAGCGCGACGATCGCGACGGGCAAGCTCGGCGCCAGAAAATACAGCTGCGCCTGCCAGCGGTCCTGGACCTGGCTCGGCGTCGCCGCCAGCGCCTCGTCCAGGGCGACCGGCGCATGATCGAAATCGGCCCGCACCCGCGCATGCGCACCGGGCCGGGTGACGTTGCCGCGGCGGAGCATGCGCCACATGGTCTCGCCGACCGGCCCGCGGCCGAGCCGCTCGCCGATCGCCACCTGCAGGCTCACCAGCGACTCGGGAAACGCGACCGTAGCGTCGCCGTCGATGCGCAGCCAGCGCCGCCAGGTCGCCTGATACTCGCGCAGGCTCAGGGGCTGCGGCGCGCCGATCTCGTACACGCCGCGCTGGGCTCCGCCGGCGGCGCGCGCGGCGATCTCGCCCAGGTCTTCGGCTGCGACCGGCTGCAGCGGCCAGCGCCCGTCGCCGGGCAGCAGATGGCGTCCCGGGAACGCGGCCAGCGCGCGCAGCAGCGAGGTGCCGCCATAAGACCCGGACGCCGCGTAGACCACCGACGGGCGCAGCGCCACCGCGCTCAGCGGCAGTTGCAGCAGGGCCTCGTCGAAGCGGTGCTTGGAGGCGATGAACTCGCCGTCGGCCGGCTCGCCGAGCGCGGACAACTGGACGAAGCGCGGCACCCCGCCGTCGACGCAGGCCCGTGCCAGCGCCAGCGGGCCGTCGACGTGGATGGCCTGGAAGGTTTGCGCGCCGGTCTCGCGCAGGATGCCGGCGGCGTTGATCACCGCATCGACCCCGCGCAGGGTGTCGCGCCAGTCCTGCGGCGAGGTCATCCGCGCCAGATCGGCGCGGCGTTCGTCCGCGCGCAGCGGGCGGTGGGTATCGCGGATGCCGCGCAGCACGCGCCAGCCGTGGCGGCGCAGGGCGGCGATCAGGTAACCGGCGAGAAAGCCGTTGGCGCCGACGACGAGTGCGGTCTTGGTCGGAGCGGCGTCGGTCCGTGGCGCGCTTGCGCAAGCAGGGTCGTCCATGGGGCGACACGGTAGCAGAGCGCGTCGACGGCGGGGACTGTCAGAACCAGCGGCTTGCGGCGCGGGCTATCGCGGCCCTGCGTTGCCCTCACCCCAACCCTCTCCCGCAAGCGGGAGAGGGAGCGGTTGCGTCGCAACGGGATGCCTCATAACAGCCCCTCCGCACACGGGGCAGGAGCGGTTGCGTCGCTACGGAAGCCTTGCGGCAAAGCCCCTCTGTTATGCGCGAAAAGGGAGCGATTACGCCGTTACGGAAACCCTCGTATGCAAAGCCCCTCTCCCGCTTGCGGGAGAGGGGTTGGGGTGAGGGCTGCGGCCGGCCTCAGAGGATGTAGCGGCTCAAATCCGGATCCTGCACCAGCTCGCCCAGGTGCTGATCGACGTAGGCGCGATCGATCGTCACCGCCTGGCCGTCGCGGTCCGGCGCTTCATAGCTCAGCGTATCGAGCAGGCGCTCCAGCACCGTGTGCAGGCGGCGCGCGCCGATGTTTTCCTGACGCTCGTTGACCTGCGCGGCGATCTCGGCGAGGCGATCGACGGCGTCGGCGCTGAACTTCAGCTCGACGCCTTCGGTCTTGAGCAGCTCCACGTACTGGGTGGTCAACGCGGCCTTGGGCTCGGTCAGGATGCGGACGAAATCGTCCTTGCTCAACGCGCCGAGCTCGACCCGGATCGGGAAGCGGCCCTGCAGTTCCGGGATCAGGTCGCTGGGCTTGGCCAGATGGAACGCGCCGGAGGCGATGAACAGGATGTGGTCGGTCTTGACCGGGCCGTACTTGGTGCTGACGGTCGAGCCTTCGACCAGCGGCAGCAGGTCGCGCTGCACGCCCTCGCGGCTGACGTCGCCGCCGACCGCGCCGGCCTCGCTGCGCTTGGCGACCTTGTCGATCTCGTCGATGAAGACGATGCCGTGCTGTTCGCAGGCCTCGATCGCCGACTGGCGGATCTCGTCCTCGTTGACCAGCTTGGCCGCCTCTTCCTCGATCAGCTGCGGGCGCGCGGCCTTGATCGTCAGATGCTTCTTGTGGGTCTTGCCGCCGGCGACCTGGGAGAACATCTGCCGCAACTGCTGGCCCATCTCCTCCATGCCCGGCGGCGCCATGATGTCGACGCCGAGGTTGACCGCGGTTTCGATCTCGATCTCGCGCTGGTCCAGTTCGCCGGCGCGCAGTTGCTTGCGCAGCTTGGCGCGGGTGTCGCTGTCGGGCGCGCTGGTGTCCTGGGCCGGGGTCTCCGAACCGAAGCCGAAGCCGCCCGGCACCCGCTTGGGCAGCAGCGCGTCGAGGATGCGGTCCTCGGCGCGGTCTTCGGCCTGGGTGCGCAGACGCGCCTTGGCCTGCTCGCGATACAGCTTGACCGCGGTGTCGGCCAGGTCGCGCACGATCTGCTCGACGTCCTTGCCGACGTAGCCGACCTCGGTGAAGCGGGTCGCCTCGACCTTGACGAAGGGCGCGTTGGCCAGCGTCGCCAGGCGCCGCGCGATCTCGGTCTTGCCGACGCCGGTCGGACCGATCATGAGGATGTTCTTGGGCATGACCTCGTTGCGCAGATCGTCGGCGAGCTGCATCCGGCGCCAACGGTTGCGCAGCGCGATCGCGACCGCGCGCTTGGCCGAATGCTGGCCGACGATGTGACGGTCCAGCTCCTGCACGATCTCGCGCGGGGTCATGGTGGCGTGTGAGTTGTCGGGTTTCATGATGGGGGGCGGGAATGGGGAATGGAGAATCGGGAATCGTTGGAGCTAAGCGGACGGGCGGGGCGGAACGGGACGAATCGCTCTTGCGATTCCCTATTCCCTATTCCCGATTCCCGGCTTACAGCTCCTCGACCACCACGTTGCGATTCGTATAGATGCACACGTCGCCGGCGATGC
Organism: Lysobacter sp. BMK333-48F3; assembly: GCF_019733395.1. Lineage (NCBI taxonomy): Bacteria > Pseudomonadati > Pseudomonadota > Gammaproteobacteria > Lysobacterales > Lysobacteraceae > Lysobacter > Lysobacter sp. BMK333-48F3. The sequence continues at coordinate 886,051 of NZ_JAIHOO010000001.1, forward strand.
CGATGGCTTCGGTGGCGATGGTGCGGGCATCGAGCTGGGTGTGGGCGATCAGCGCGCGCGCGGCGGACAGGGCGTACATGCCGCCGGAGCCGATCGCGATGATGCCGTCTTCGGGCTCGATCACATCGCCGGTGCCGCTGATGATCAGCGAGGTTTCCTTGTCGGCGACCGCGAGCAGCGCTTCGAGCTTGCCCAGGCGACGCTCGGTGCGCCAATCCTTGGCCAGCTCCACGGCGGCGCGGGTCAACTGGCCGTGCTTCTCGAGTTTGGCCTCGAACAGTTCGAACAGGGTGAAGGCATCGGCGGCGGCGCCGGCGAAACCGGCGAGCACCTGGCCTTCGCGGCCGAGCCGGCGCACCTTGCGGGCGTTGCCCTTCATCACCGTGTGGCCGAGCGTGACCTGGCCGTCGCCGGCGACGGCGACGCGGCCGTCGCGGCGGACCGAGACGATGGTGGTGGCGTGGAAAACGTTGGGATTCTGGCTGGGGTCCATGGCGGGCTCCGGGGTAACTCTCCCGAAGTGGGGCTGGCCCCGGCCGGTTCAAGCCCCGAGCCGGGAGCGGCGACGCCGCTCCCGGGCCGCGTTCACTCGGCGTAGTCGCGCTCCCGGCACTCGGTTTCGGCGTCGGGCTCGGCTTCGTAATCGAGGTAGTAATAGGCGTGCCACAGGCGCGCGCTGCGCAGCGGCTTGCCCTTCCAAGCGGTGAAATGAATGCCTTCGCGGCTGCCGCAAGTGCGCAGGGACGCAGGCGCCGCACCGTCGAACGCGATCATGCCGGTCCAGTAGCTGTTCTCCTCGTCCGGCGTCTTGTCCAGGCGCACGGCATAGGCTTTCGCCGCCGGTTCGTCGGGCTCCACGCTGGCGTTCTCCAGCGATTCGCACGGTTTGGACAAGGCCGACACCACCTGCCCACGCAGCGGCGGCGACCCGTCGAACGCCGGCCCCGGGCTGAGAATGCTCACCGCCAGCGGAAACCGGACGATCTTGCGATGGGTCATGACGCAGCCGACCCGGTCCTGGCCGCCGGCCAGGCCGTAACTCTCGCGAGCGGGCGCTTGCTTCGCCGCCGGCGCATTCGTCGCCGCGCCCATCGCCAACACCACCGCCAATAACGTTTGCATCGCACCATTCCTTGGTTTGCTGAGAAGTGCGGAATCTTAGTTCCGGCCGCCCGCATCCCGCTTGCCGATAGTGCCGATGCGGTCACGCTTGCACAGTTGCAGCGAGAAAACGGCGCGCGGGCATGCCCAGCGGGCGAAAGCCCGGCCCTCGCTGCTGCCCGCTTACTCCTCGCGCTTGCGCTTGGCCCGCGGATGCGCCGCGTCGTAGACCTTGGCCAGATGCTGGTAATCCAGATGGGTGTAGATCTGGGTGGTGGCGATGTCGGCGTGGCCGAGCAGCTCCTGCACGCCGCGCAGGTCGCCGGAGGATTCGAGGATGTGGCTGGCGAAGGAATGCCGCAGCAAGTGCGGGTGCACGCGTTTGAACAGGCCCTGGCGCTGCGCCAGTTGGCGGATGCGCAGTTGGATCGCGCGCGGCGTGATCGGACCGCCGCCGCGGCCGGGGAACACCGGCGCGTCGTTGCCGGCGCCGTTGGAGGCGCGCCATTCGCGCAACGCCGCCGACGCGTACGAGCCCAGCGGCACGCTGCGCTGCTTGTTGCCCTTGCCGAGCACGGTGACCAGGCCTTCGCCGAGGTCGAGGTCGCGCCAACGCAAGGCGCACAGCTCGCTGAGGCGGATGCCCGAGGAATAGAACAGCTCCAGCAGGGCGCGGTCGCGCAGGCCCAGCGGCGCGTCGGTCGGCACCTCGACCAGGGCCTTGGCCTCGTCCGGGTCCAGCACCTGCGGCAGCTTGCGCGGCGCCTTGGGCGCGCGGATCGCCGCCGCCGGGCTGGCCGCCAGCGCGCCCTGCTTGACCTGCCAGCCGTAGAAGCTGCGGCAGGCCGACAGGCGCCGTTGCAGGCTCTTCGGGGTCAGCCCGCGCCGATGTTCGGCGGCGATGAAGCCGCGCAGGTCCTCGGCCTGCAGCGTCAGCACGTCCTCGTCGCCGCGCTGGCGCTCGCTCCACTGGCTCAGTGCGTCCAGATCGCGCCGGTAAGCGTCCAGGGTATGCGCGGACATGCGCTTCTCGACCTGCAGATGGGCGAGGAAAGCTTCGACGGCGGCGACGGACACGTTACGGGCGCTCCACGACGGCGAACGCCGTCGTCGACCGCATCTTGCGACCGCCTGCTGTAGATGTCGAGCGTGACGGCCGAAGCGAGGTCAGTTACCGGGCTGCAGGCTCAGCCGGTCGAGCCGGTAACGCATCTCCTCGCGTACTTCCGGCTCCGGATGCGAAAGCGCGTAATGCCGCAATGCCGCGATCGCGTCGGGCGTGCCGATATCGGCGAAGGCATGGCTGAACCACTTGGCGATCGCGCCGAAACTGGAGCAACTGCCGTCCTGCATGACCTGCAGGTCTTCATCGAAGGCGCGGCGCAAGAACGGCAGGCTGTCCGGGTCGGCCGCCAATTGCAGGCTGCGCACGATCTGCTGGTGCCGCCGATGCCCGGGCAACGCCAGCAGGCGATGCAACGCATCCAATCCCGGCGATACCTCGGGCCACAGCGCCACGTCGACCAGCAAATCGATCCGGTCGGAGTCGCCCGCGGCCGCTGCGCGCTGGAACTCGGCGATCAGATGATCGCTGCGTCGCGACGGTGGGATCGGGTTCTCTTGCCAGAACGCCCGCACCTGGCGCTGGTAGGCGTCCCACCACGCCTTCGCCTCGGGCGAATGATCCGAAGCCATGTCGGCCGCTTCGACGTTCAGTCGAACCGCTTCAGCGCCACCGCCAGCGACTCGCCCATCATGCGCAGGAACAGCGTGCCCATGCCGGGGAAGAAGCGGTTGGCATCGCGGCTGCCGACCGCGATCAGGCCGGTGCCGGGCAGCGGCAGCAAAGCGGTGGATTGCACGTCGTCGGCGCGCTCGCCGTACAGCAAGGCGTGCTTTTCCGGCTGCAGCCGGCCGCACAGCGGTTCGCCGCTGGCCAGGGCGTCGCGGAACGATTGCAGGCGCGGATCGGTCTCGTCGACCAGTTGCAGCCAGTCGCTGTCGTTCAAGCCCGGGACCGGCTTGAAGATCACCAGCCGCACCAGGTCGCCGTTGAAGTCCTCGGCCAGGCTCGCGGCCATCGCGCGCAGGGTGTCGGCGGCGCTGTCCTGGCGCAGCAGGGCCAGGGTCAGTTGGTGGGTACGCACCGCCAGGCGTTCGTTCTCCTGGGCGTTGCCGAACAATTCCTGCAGGCGCCGCGACAGTTCGCGGTTCTTGTCGCGCAGCACTTCCAGCTGATAGCTGGCCAGCGACGAGGCCGAACCCTCTTCGCGCGGCACCACCAGGCTCATCGCCAGATCGGGAAACTGCTGGAGGAAACGCGGGTGCCGGCGCAGCCAGTTGGCCACTTCATGCGCGCCGAGCGCGTCGGCGGGCTTGTCGGCGAACCTATCGCTCATCGATTCCACTCTCCTTCGAACACGAATGCGGCGGGACCCGCCATCGACAGCGGCGCATCTTCGCCGCTCCAGTCGATGCGCAGTTCGCCGCCGGGCAGTTCCACCGCGACTTCGCGGTCGATGCGGCCGCGCCGCATCAGCACCGCGGCCGCGGCGCAGGCGCCGCTGCCGCAGGCCAGGGTTTCGCCGACGCCGCGCTCGTACACGCGCAGGCGGATGCGGTCGCGCGCGACCACCTGGGCGAAGCCGACGTTGGCCGACTCCGGCAGGGCCGAGCTGGACTGCAGCAGCGGGCCGATGCTTTCCACCGGCGCCGCGTCGACGTCGTCGACCTCGATCACCGCATGCGGATTGCCCATCGATACCGCGCCGAAGCCGATCACGGTGTCGTGGATGTCGACCACGTACTGGTCCAGCGGCGCGTCGTAGCCGCGCAAGGGGATCCGCGACGGCTCGAAGTCCGGGCGGCCCATGTCGATGCGGAAGCGGCCTTCGCCGAGCGGCACCACGGCGTGGCGGCCGGCCGGGCTGTCGACCGCGAACGCGCCGTCGCCGGCGGCGCCGTCGCGCACCAGCCAGGCGGCGATGCAGCGCGCGCCGTTGCCGCATTGCTGCGAGCCGGAGCCGTCGGCGTTCCAGATCCGGTAGGACGCCGCCGCGCCTTCGCTGAGCGGCGCCTCGATGGTCAGGATCTGATCGCAGCCGATGCCGAAGTGTCGGTCGGCCAGGGCGCGGCACAGGCTCGGGTCCGGAGCGGGCTCGCCGCCGCGCAGGTCGAGCACGACGAAATCGTTGCCGGCGCCGTGCATCTTGCTGAAGCGCAACGGCCCGCTCGCGGTCGGCTTAGCCATCGCCTTGTCCGTCGCTGGGCACCGGCTCGGCCGGCTTGGCTTGGTCCTGGGCCTGGTCGGCCTCGGTCTTTTCGGCCTCGGTCTTGTCGGCGTCACTCTTGGGCGGCGGCAAGGCCTGGTCGATCGGCGGCAGCGACGGCACCGAACCGCGCGCCTTGGGATCGGACGCGACCGGCGGGTCGTTGACGTTGGAAATGGTCACCGGCACTTCGCCGGGCTTGGTCGGCGGCGCTTCCTGCGGCGCGGGCTGGGTCGGCAGGACCAGCGGGCCCTTGTTGCCGCAGGCGGCCAGGGACAGGGTCAGCGCGGACAGGAGGAGCGGCGTAACGAGGCGTGCATTCATGAGCCGAAGTGTAGCCCGCAGAAACGACGGAAACGAACCCGTCCGGTCCGCCGCGCGGCGAGCCGGCTGGGCAGGTTCAGCTGCGGCCGCGGCGCACTGTGACCCGGGTCGCTGCCGGCGTTGCGCGACGGCTCAACGCGGCGGCGGCTCCGGCCGCCGCCACAGCCAGATCGCGACGACGGTCATGATTGCCGTGCCGGTGGCGGCCATCCACCACTTCGGCGCGGTCAGGAACATGACGACCGCACACACCGCCATCATCGTCGTCGCCAGCCGCTTGGCCCGGCGGCCGACCGCGCGGTACGCCTCCCAGTCGCGGATCATCGGCCCGAAGCGCGGGTCGGCGAGCAGCCGCGCATGCAGCCGCTGCGAGCCGCGCGCGGCGGCGAACGCCGACAGCAGCACGAAGGGCACGGTCGGCAGCCCGGGCAGGACGATGCCGACGATGCCCAGGCCCAGGCTCAGATAGGCCAATAGCCACCAGGCCCAGCGCCAACGCCGCGGCGCCGGCGCGCCGGGCGCCTCGCGGGCGGGGCCGGCCGCGGATTCGGGCTCGACGGGAGGCGGCGGCAGGGGCATGCGGACAGTATGCGGTCGGCGACGGCGGCGGGAGTGGTTCAGATGGCGCGGGCGCGGCGCGGTTTCAAGCGCTGCGGCGGGCGGCGGCAGCGGCCGCGCGATCCGCACGCACCGTCCCGGCCCCGCAAACGCCGACGCCCGGCCACGGGGCCGGGCGTCGAGGCGCGCGCAGGGCGCCGGCGCGGTTCAGCGCGCCGTCGGCGCGTTGACCCCGAGCTGGTCGAGCATGAAGGCGTACATCTCGGCCTGTTCGCGGTAGCGGCGGAACCGGCCCGACTTGCCGCCGTGGCCGGCTTCCATGTTGGTGCGGAACAGCACCGGCTGCTTGCCGGTGTCCAGGTCGCGCAGGCGCGCCACGTACTTGGCCGGTTCCCAGTACTGCACCTGCGAGTCCCACAGGCCGGTACCGACGAACATCGCCGGGTAGTCCTGCGCCTTCAGGTTGTCGTAGGGCGAGTACGACAGCATGTAGTCGTAGTAGTCCTTCTTTTCCGGGTTGCCCCACTCGTCGTATTCGTTGGTGGTCAGCGGAATGCTCGGGTCGAGCATGGTGGTGACCACGTCGACGAACGGCACCTGCGACAGGATCGCGCGGTAGCGGTCCGGCGCCATGTTGGCGATCGCGCCCATCAGCAGGCCGCCGGCGCTGCCGCCGTAGGCCGCGACCCGGTTCGGCGCGGCGTAGCCGGCCTTGACCAGTTGCTCGGTGACGTCGATGAAGTCGGTGAAGGTGTTCTTCTTGTGGAACAGCTTGCCGTCGTCGTACCACTTGCGGCCCAGTTCCTGGCCGCCGCGGATGTGGGCGATGGCGTAGACCATGCCGCGGTCGAGCAGGCTGACCACGGTGTTGTTGAAGCCCGGGTCGGACGAGGAGCCGTAGCTGCCGTAGGCGTACTGCAGCATCGCCGCCTTGCCGTTCTTCTCGAAGCCCTTCTTGTACACCAGCGACACCGGGATCTTGACCCCGTCGCGCGCGGTCGCCCAGAAGCGCTCGGTGACGTACTGCTCGGGGTCGTAGCCGATCACCGGCTGGCGCTTGAGCAGCTTGCGCTCGCCGGTGCGGGTGTTGAGCTCGTAGGTGGTCGCCGGCGTGGTCATCGAGGTGTAGGTGTAGCGCAACCACTCGGTGTCGTGCTCGGAGTTGGTCGACAGGCCCATCGAGAACGCCGGCTCGTCGGCCTTGACGAACTCTTCCTTGCCGTCGGCGCCGAGCAGGCGCAGGCGCTCGAGCGCGTTGGAGCGCTCGGCGATCGCGGTGAAGCCGTCGAACAGCTCGAAGCCCTCGACGAACACGTCGTCGCGGTGGGCGACCCAGTCCTGCCAGTCCTTGCGCGAACGCGCGCCGTCGGCGGCGGTCACCAGCTTGAAGTTCGGCGCCGGCTTGCCGTCGGCGCCCGGCGCGTTGGTGCGGATCACCCAGCGCCCGGCCAGATGGTCGGCGTCGTACTCGACGTCGCGCTCGCGCGGGGCCAGGACGAAGAACTCCTTCGGGTCGACCGCCGGCGCGCAGCGGAACTCGCTGGACACCGTGCTGTGCACGCTGATGCAGATGTAGGCGTCGTCGCGGGTGCGGTCGATGCCCATGTAGAAGCTGTCGTCCTTCTCCTCGTAGACCACCACGTCGCTGGACGCCGGGGTGCCGAGCACGTGCTTCTTGACCCGCACCGTGAGCAGGGTTTCCGGGTCGTTCTCGACGTAGAACAGGGTCTTGTTGTCGTCGGCCCAGACCAGGTTCGGCGACACGCCTTCGATGACGTCGGCGTAGGCCTCGCCGGTGGCGAGGTTCTTGAAGCGCACCGTGTATTGGCGGCGGCCGACCGCGTCGTCGGCCCAGGCCAGGATCGCGTTGTCCTGGGTCACCGCATAGTCGCCGACGCTGAAATAGCCCTTGTCCTTGGCCATGACGTTGACGTCGAGCAGGATCTCCTCGGCGCCTTCCATGCTGCCCTTGCGGCGGGCGTGGATCGGGTAGTCCTGGCCGGTCTCGAAGCGGCTGTAGTACCAGTAACCGCGCTCGCGGTACGGCACCGAGCTGTCGTCCTGCTTGATCCGGCCGACGATCTCGCCGTACAGCGCGTCCTCGACCGGCTTGAGCGGTTGCATGAAGGCGTCGACGTAGGCGTTCTCGGCATTGAGATACGCCAGCATCTCCGGGTTCTTGCGCTTGTCGTCGCGCAGCCAGTAGTACTCGTCGCCGCGTTGGGCGCCGTGCGGCGCCTTGACCGTGTACGGCTTCTTGGCCGCGTCGGGCGGGGCCGGCAGACCGGCGGCGGTGGCGGTGGCGGAAAGGGTCGTGGTCATCAGGAACGTGGCCGCAAGCGTGAACAGGATCGGTTTCATATGGGGTCCGGACGCGGGAGACGCAATGGCGGGGGTCGCCGCGCCGCCGCGGCGCGCGCCGCGGCGGCGACTGCGGTCACTTCTGCGACAGCTGTTCCCACAGGAAGGTGTAGGCCAGCGCGTTCATGTGCGCGGCCTGGGCGTTGTTGGCCGCGCCGCCGTGGCCGCCTTCGATGTTCTCGTAGTAGCGCACGTTCTTGCCGGCCTCGAGCATCTTCGCCGCCATCTTGCGGGCATGGCCCGGATGCACGCGGTCGTCCTTGGTCGAGGTGGTGAACAGCACCGGCGGGTAGCTGCGCTTGGCGTCGAACAGGTGGTAGGGCGAGAAGGTCTGGATGAACGACCAGTCGGCGCTGTCCGGATCACCGTACTCGGCCATCCACGAGGCGCCGGCCAGCAGGTGGCTGTAGCGCTTCATGTCCAGCAGCGGCACCTGGATCACCACCGCGCCGAACAGGTCCGGGTACTGGGTCAGCATGTTGCCGGTGAGCAGGCCGCCGTTGCTGCCGCCCTGCACGCCCAGGTGCGGGGTGCTGGTGATCTTGCGCGCGATCAGGTCGCGGCCGACCGCGGCGAAGTCCTCGTAGGCCTTGTGCCGGTTGGCCTTGAGCGCGGCCTGGTGCCAGCGCGGGCCGTACTCGCCGCCGCCGCGGATGTTGGCGACGACGTACACGCCGCCCTTCTCCAGCCAGCCCTTGCCGATGCTGCCGGAGTAGTTCGGGGTCAGCGAGATCTCGAAGCCGCCGTAGCCGTACAGGATGGTCGGCGCCTTGCCGTCGTAGGCCAGGTTCTTCGGCCGGACCAGGAAGTACGGCACCCGGGTGCCGTCCTCGCTCTTGGCGAAGTGCTGCTCGATCACGTTCCTGGACGCGTCGAAGAAGGTCGGCATGGTCTTGAGCGTTTCCGGCGGCTTGCCGTACTCGGCCAGGGCCAGGGTGCTCGGGGTCAGGTAGTCGCTGGCGCTGAGCCAGACCGCATCGCTTTCGTCGTCGTCGACCGCGCCGACCATGATCGTGCCGAACGCCGGCGCGCCGACGAACTCGCTGCGCTTCCATTCGCCCGCGCCCGGGGTCAGCACGCTGAGCTTGTACTTGACGTCGTCGAGGACGTTGAGCACCAGGTGGTTGCGGGTCCAGGTCGCGCCGGTCAGCGAGGTGGCGTCGGTCGGCTCGAACAGGCTGACGAACTCGCGCTTGCCGGCCTGGAAGTCGTCGAAGCGCGCGGCGATCAGGCTGCCGGCCTTGTAGCGCTTGCCGCCGGCCTCGTAGGGATCGCGCAGCTCGGCGATCAGCCACTCGCGGTGCACGTACTTGTTGGCCGAATTGGGCAGGTCGATCTTGCTCAGCTTGCCGTCGGCGCCGCGCAGGTACAGCTCGTCGTTGTAGAACGCCAGGGTGCGCTGGACGAAGTCGCGCTCGAAGCCCGGCGTGTGGTCGTGGTAGGCGCCGATCATCATGTCGCTGTCGCGGCCTTCGTACACCGGCGCGGCCGAGGCCATCGGCGTGCCGCGCTTCCACAGCTTGACCGTGCGCGCGTAGCCCGAGGTGGTCATCGAGCCGGGGCCGAAGTCGGTGGCGACGTAGACGTGGTCGCGGTCGATCCAGTTCAGGCTGCCCTTGGCCTCGGGGCGATAGAAGCCGTCCTTGACCCAGGCCTTGTCGACCAGGTCGAACTCGCGGGTGACGTCGGCGTCGGAGCCGCCGCGCGACAGCGCGATCAGGCAGCGGCGGTAGTCCGGGCGCAGGCATTCGGCGCCGTGCCAGACCCACTGCTCGCCCTCTTCGCGGTTGAGCGCGTCCAGGTCGATCACCGTCTCCCACTGCGGCTTGTCCTTGCGGTACTCGGCCAGGGTGGTGCGGCGCCACAGGCCGCGCTGGTGCTGGGCGTCCTTCCAGAAGTTGTAGTAGTGCTCGCCGATCTTCTGTACGCCGGGGATCTTGGCGTCGGAGTCGAGGATCGCGCGGATCTGCCCTTCGAGCTGCTTGAACTGCGGGCTCGCGCCCAGCTCGCCCTCGGTCTTGGCGTTGCGGGCGCGGACCCAGTCGAGCGAGCGCTGGCCGTCGACGTCTTCGAGCCAGGCATGGGGATCGGCGGCGGGGCTGGTCACGGCGGACTCCTTGGCGGGGGCGGCGCCGGCGGCCGTCGCGGCGGCGAGACCCGCTGCGAACAACAACGACTGGCAGGTCTGCGACATCGTGGACATGACGGCTCCGGACAAAGGAAGGCCGCCACGCTAGCACAGCCTCCCAGGGCCCCTGCCCTGCCCAAGGTCACGTAGGGACTTGCCCAGTCTGGCGCGTTGCCGGGCCGCGACCGGCATCGCGCCGGGGCCGGATCGGGGGCAAAAAAACGGCCCGCCGGAGCGGGCCGCAAGGGCTCGAACGAGAGACCGATAGGAGGAGCGAGGAGGAGGAAACAGGGGCCGCCGCGGCCGGGCGCCCCGGTCGGGCGCCGGCGGCCGGGGCTGGGACGGCCGGTTCAGGCCGCCCGCGGCCAGGCGCGCACGCCGGCCGGGCCGCGCGCTCGGCGGCGGGCCTGGACCGCGCCGCGACGGCGGCGGCGCAGGCCGGCGGCGACCGGATCGGCGGCGCGGCGGGCGCGCAGCGGCAGGGCGAAGCGGTGCAGGGCCCACCAGGCCACCGCGGGCATGGCCACCAGCCACAGCGGCAGCCAGCCCAATGTGCCGTGATGGCCGCGCGCGGCCGGCAGCATCAGCACCAGCAAGGTGCCGATCGCCACCGCGTAGCGCAGCACGGTGTCCAGTTCGGCGCGGACGGTATCGGCGTGGTGGTCGGCGGCGGTCATGGCGGGCTCCGGTAGCGGCTTCAAGGGCGTTGAAGCCACCTTCGCCGCGCCACGTCTCAGAAGCTGCGATGCCCCGCGCCGTTCGTCGGCGCTTCGGCCGGGCTCAGTAGCCGGCCTTGTCCAGCGCCTTGTCGGCCTCGGTCCGGCCGAGCGCGATCAGTTCCTTGGCCCGCCAGAACTCGTAGAACTGGCAGGCGTCGCGCGGAATCCGGATCACCAGCTCGGGCGGATCCAGGGCCAGCTGCACCCGCGCGATCTGCGCCTGCATCATGTCCAGCGAGCGCGCCATCAGTTCGCTGAAGCCGAGTTCGTTGGGCCGCTCCTCATCCTCGGCCGGATCGCTGGCGATCGCGTCGCGGCGCAGCCAGCGGGTCAGCAGCGAAGGCTTGGGCCGGGTCTGCGCGCTCTCGTCGCCGGCCACCGGCAAGGCGCCGGGCGGACGCTCCGGCCAGCCGTGCATGTCGACCGCGATCAGGCGGTGCGCGTCGCTCAGGCGGGTGGCGGCGATCGGCAGCGGCGCCAGCAGGCCGCCGTCGACCAGCTCGCGGCCGTGCAGTTCGTAAGGCGGGAACACGCCGGGGATGGCGATCGAGGCGCGCACCGCATCCCACAGGTCGCCTTCGCGCAGCCACACCTCGCGCTGCCGGATCAGGTCGACCGCGACCGCGGTGAACGGCACCGGCAGGTCTTCGATGCGCGGTTCGCCGGCCAGCTCGCGCAGCGCCTGCATGAGTTTTTCGCCGCGGAACAGCCCCGGCTGGCCGATCCCGGGATCGAGCAGGCGCAGCATGTCGGTGCGGCTCATCCGGAACAGCCAGTCGCGGTAGACCTCGAGCTTGCCGGCGGCGAACAGGCCGCCGACCAGGGCGCCGCTGGACGAGCCGGCGACCGCGACGATGCGCAGGCCGCGCGCCTGCAGGGCTTCGATGACGCCGATCTGGGCCAGGCCGCGCGCCCCGCCGGCGCCCAGCACCAGGGCGACCGGTTCGCCGGCGGCGATGTGCGGGGCGTCGGCGCCGGGCATCAGCGTTCGTAGTTGCTCAGCGCCAGTTCCAGCATCGACTTGGCTTGTTCGCGCAGCACCACCGGCTCGACGATCTCGGCGTCGCTGCCGTAATGCATGACGTCCATCAGCAGCTCGCGGCCGGCGCTGTAGGGCACCTTGAGCTCGTAGCGGCCATCGGGCAGGAAGCGACCCTGCTGCTGCGAATGCCAGTGCTCGTCGGCGACCCAGCGCGCGGCCTTGGCGCTGAACACGATCGTCGCCCAGCCCTTGGGCGTGCCGGAGAAGATCCCGTAGCTGGAGGCCAGATGGCGGTCGAGCTCGTCGTCGGCGACGTCGCGCGCCGCCGCCTCGCCGACCTTGGCCGCGCTGATCCGGTCGACCGAGAAGCTGCGCAGCGCGTCGCGCTCGTGGTCCCAGGCGTCGAGGTACCAGTTTTCGCGGTAGTGGGTCAGGCGCTGCGGCGAGACGCTGCGGCGGGTGCGCTCGTCGGTCGAGCGCGCCCGGTATTCGAAGGTTAGCTGCTTACGGTCCAGCACCGCGGTGGCGACGGTGCGGAACGCGGTCTCGTCGAGGCGGCGGGTGCGGTGCGGGATCACCCGCACCCGCTCCACCGGCAGCCGGCGGCCGCCGGCGTGCTCGTCGAGCAGCTTCTCGATCCGTTGCTGCAGCGGCGCCAGCGCGTTCGACAGCACCCCGCCGCCGCTGCGCATCAGCAATTGCTGGGCGGCGAGCAGCGAGTGCAGCTCTTCCGAGCTAAGCCACAGCCCGGGCAGCTCGAAGCGGTCGCCTTCGCTGGTGTCGTAGCGGAAACCGGCCTCGCCGTTGCCCACCACCGGCGCCATCAGGTAGTCGCGCAGGTAGGCCAGGTCGCGATACACGGTCGCGCGCGAACACTCCAGGTCTTCCTGGAGTCGCTGAACCGTGACCGGGTACCGGGCCGCGGTGAGAATCCTGTGCAACGCGTGGATGCGTTCGATACGTTCCATGTCGGCGGGGTCTGGAGGAGGCGGTGGGGACGCAATTAGCATGGCACCGGCCGCTGTCCGGCCGCCACCATCGAACTGAAGGATCGTACGTGATCAAGCCCGCATTATCCGCAACGCCGGCCCAGGCGGCAGTGCTGATCGCCCTGCTCGCCTCGGCGCCGGCCGCGGCCGGCCCCAAGGAAGAGCTGATCGCGGCGGTGGACCGGCTCAACGCCGCTCGCAGCTACCGCTCGGTCATGAGCGCAGACACCGGGCTGACGGTGGAAACCCAGTTCGTCGCCCCAGACCGCCTGCTCGTGCGCATGGGGCAGTTGGGCGAGCGGGTCGTCATCGGCAGCACGATGTACGAGACCTCTGCAGGCAATACGCGAAAAACGCCGATGCCCGGCAACTGGGCGACGACGATGCACAGCCGGACCAAGCTGCTGGGCAGCGAGGCGGGCCTGAGCGTGACCCTGCTCGGCAGCCAGACCGTGGACGGCCAGCCGATCCGCCTGTACCGGGCGGACAACACCCAGCCGCGGATGTCGGCGACGTTCTGGATCGGCGCTCACGGCTACCCCCTGCAGGTCAAGACGACGCTCACCACGGCCAAGGACAAAAGCTACACCTCGACCGTGCGCTACTCGCGCTACAACGATCCGGGCCTGCGGATCGAGCCGCCGGCGATGCCGGCGCCGAAGCGATAGTAGACACCGCGGCGGTCGCACAAGTTGCGACCGCCGCGCGCAAACGTTTGCTGCAATGCGATAAAAAGCCGTGTCCGGCTGGCACAAGCCCGGCGCGGGCGCAAGCTCGCCGGACCCCATCGGGGTGTGCACAATGCCCGCATGCGAGAGCGCGCTCCCCCTGGGCCGGGTCCCCAAGAGCCAGCCATCGATCTGTCGCCCTCGCCCGGCGACGAGGTCAAGACCACGACCTGCTACATGTGCGCCTGCCGGTGCGGGATCAAGGTCTGGCTGGCCGACGGCGGGCCCGCGGGCAAGACGATCCGCTACATCCAGGGCAACCCCGCACATCCGGTCAACCAGGGCGCGCTGTGCGCCAAGGGCGCGGCCGGGATCATGCAGCACTACTCGCCGGCGCGGCTGCGCAAGCCGCTGCTGCGGGTCGGCGAACGCGGCCTGGGCGAGTTCCGCGAAATCGAGTGGGAGCAGGCGCTGCAGATCGCCGCCGACTGGCTGGCGCCGATCCGCGCGCGCAATCCCGACGAGCTGGCCTTCTTCACCGGCCGCGACCAGTCGCAGGCGCTGACCGGCTGGTGGGCGCAGCAGTTCGGCACGGTCAATTACGCCGCGCACGGCGGTTTCTGCTCGGTCAACATGGCCGCCGGCGGGCTGTACACGCTCGGCGGCTCGTTCTGGGAGTTCGGCGAGCCGGACTGGGAACACACCCGCTATCTGATGCTGTGGGGCGTGGCCGAAGACCACGACTCCAACCCGATCAAGCTCGGCCTGGGCAAGCTCAAGGCGCGCGGCGCCAAGATCGTCGCGGTCAATCCGGTGCGCAGCGGCTACGGCGCGATCGCCGACGAATGGATCGGCATCCGCCCGGGCACCGACGGCCTGTTCGCGTTCGCGCTGATCCACGAGTTGCTGCGCGCCGACCGGATCGACCTGGACTATCTGGTGCGCTACGCCAACGCGCACTGGCTGGTGATCCGCAATCCGGGCGGCGCCGACGACGGTTTGTTCGCGCGCGACGAGCAAGGGCGTGCGCTGTGCTGGGCGAGCGGCCGCGCGCTGCCGGCCGACGGCATCGATATTTCCCCCGCCGTGGTCGGCGAATACGTCCTCCCCGACGGCCGCCGCGCAGTGCCGGCCTTCCACCTGGTCGCCGAGCGCTACCTGGATCCGCAGTACGCGCCCGACGCCGTCGCCGAACGCTGCGGCATTCCGGCCGACACCATCCGCCGCATCGCCCGCGAACTGGCCCAGGCCGCGTTCGACGATCCGCTGCGGCTGCCGATCGCCTGGACCGACGCGCACGGCCGCGAGCACCCCGACATGCTCGGCCGCCCGGTCGCGATGCACGCGATGCGCGGCATCAGCGCGCACAGCAACGGCTTCCACACCTGCCGCGCCCTGCACCTGCTGCAACTGCTGCTCGGCGCGGTCGATACGCCGGGTTCGTTCCGCTATCAGCCGCCGTTCCCCAAGCCGCTGCCGCCGCCGAACCGCCCGGGCCGCAAGCGCCAGGCCAACGGCGCCCTCGACGCCGCGCCGCTGGGCTTCGTCCACGGCCCCGAGGACCTGGTGGTCGACGACGACGGCGCGCCGCGCCGGATCGACCACGCCTACTCCTGGGCCTACCCGCTGTCGGCGCACGGCATGATGCACACCGTGATCCGCAACGCCTGGGCCGGCGATCCGTACAAGATCGACACGCTGATGATGTTCATGGCCAACATGAGCTGGAACTCGGCGATGAACACCGGCCAGACCATCGCCTGGCTGACCGACCGCGGCGAGGACGGCGAGTACCGCATTCCGCGCATCATCTACGCCGACGCCTACGCCTCGGAGATGACCGCTTACGCCGACCTGGTGCTGCCCGACACCACTTACCTGGAGCGCCACGACGCGATCAGCCTGCTCGACCGGCCGATCTCCGACGCCGATTCGGCCTGCGACGCGATCCGCCATCCGATCCTGGACGCCGCCCGGCAACGCCTGGACGAGAACGAGCCCGAACGCGACGTGCGCGGCTTTCAATCCGTCCTGCTCGAGCTGGGCGCGCGCCTGGGCCTGCCCGGCATGGTCCACGACGACGGCGGCCCGCGCTATCGCGACTACGCCGACTACATCGTCCGCCACGAACGCGCGCCCGGGGTCGGCCTGCTGGCCGGCTGGCGCGGCGAACATGGCGAGCTGGAGGCCAAGGGTCCGCCGAACCCCGAGCAGCTGCAGCGCTACATCGAGCACGGCGGATTCTGGAGCAGCCCGGTGCCGGAGTCGGCGCGCTATTACAAGATGGCCAACCGCGCCTATCTGGACTGGGCGCAGAAAATGGGCTTCCTCGGCCATGCCGAGCCGATCGTGCTGCAGCTGTATTCGGAGACGCTGCAGAAGTTCCGCCTCGCCGCGCAGGGCTTCGGCGAGCGCCGGCCGCCGCCGGCGCAGCGCGAGCGCGTGGCGACCTACTTCGATCCGCTGCCGATCTGGTACGAGCCCTTCGAAGGCGCCCAGCTCGGCGATGCGCAGCGCTACCCGCTCAGCGCGGTGACCCAGCGGCCGATGTTCATGTACCACGCCTGGGGTTCGCAGAACGCCTGGCTGCGGCAGATCGCCGCACGCAATTATCTGTACCTGCATCCCGACACCGGCGCGCGTTTCGGGCTCGCCGACGAGGACTGGATCGAAGTCGAATCGCACCACGGCCGCATCGTCGTGCAGGCCAAGTTCGCCGCCAACGTCCAGCCCGATACGGTCTGGACCTGGAACGCGATCGGCAAGCGGCGCGGCGCCTGGCGCCTGAGCAAGGACGCGCCGGAAGGGCGCAAGGGCTTTTTGATGAACCATCTGATTTCCGACCTGACTCCGCGCGGCGATTACGCCAACGCCGATCCGGTCACCGGCCAGGCCGCCTGGTTCGACCTGCGCGTGGCGATCCGCAAGGCCGAGGCCGTGGCCGACGGCGATACCGCCCAGCCGCAGTTCGCGCCGCTGCATTACCCGCCGGCCGCGGTCGCGCCGCTGCGCTACGGCGCCGCTTTGCGCGCCGCGCGCGAGGGACGCGACGATGACGCGGCCTGAGCGCGAACCCAAGCGACGCCTGCGGCCGGTGCGGCTGTTCGCCGGAGTGCTGTGCCTGCTGCTCGGGCTGACGCTGATGCTGCTGCTCGGCCTGGGCGTGCTCGGCCCGGGCGCCGGCGTCGGCGGCGCGCCGGCATTGATCGCGCTGATGCCGAGCGTGGCGATCGGCGCGACCGTATTCGCGCTCGGCCTGTGGCTGGTGGCGACCGGGAGAGGGCGATGACCGACCTGCCGCCGCCGTCCAGGAAAAAACTCGGCCTGGTGATCGACCTGGACACCTGCGTCGGCTGCCATGCCTGCGCGGTCAGCTGCAAGGAGTGGAACGCCGGCGGCTTCGCCGCGCCGCTGACCGACGAGCAAGCCTACGGCCGCGAGCCGTCGGGGGTGTGGTTCAACCGCGTGCACAGCTACGAGCTGGAGGCGATGCCGCTGGCCGATCCGGTGCGCGCGCCCGCGCCCGCGGCTGCGGCCAGCCCCTGCGCGACGCCGGCGCAACCGGCGATGACCCTGCACTTCCCGCGTTCGTGCCTGCACTGCGAGCAGCCGGCCTGCGTCACCGTGTGCCCGACCGGGGCCAGCTACAAGCGCGCCGAGGACGGCATCGTCCTGGTCGACGAAGACAAGTGCATCGGCTGCAAGCTCTGCTCCTGGGCCTGCCCCTACGGCGCGCGCGAGTACAGCCCGGTCGAAGGGGTGATGAAGAAATGCACCCTGTGCATCGACCGCATCTACAACCAGAACCTCAGCGAAGCCGAACGCCAGCCCGCCTGCGTCCAGGCCTGTCCGACCCGGGCGCGGCATTTCGGCGATCTCGGCGATCCCGAATCCGCGGTGTCCAAGCTGGTCGCCGAACGCGGCGGCGTCGACCTGATGGCTTCGCTGGGTTATCGGCCGACCAACAAATACCTGCCGCCGCGTCCGCGCCGGGCCGGCGGCGAGGCCGCGCCGGCGCCGGCCGAAACCCTGGACACCGGCGCCCTGCCCGGCGTGCTGCGCTGGCTGGACAAGGTGCTGTCGCGATGACCGCGCGCGCTGCCGGCGGGCGCCTTCGCCCGACCGGCCTCGCCCGCACCGCCGCGCCGCTTTCCGTATTCCGCTCGTCCGCAGGCTGATATGCACCCCGCGTTCTCGGTCATCTTCTTCACCACCCTGTCGGGCGCGGGCTACGGCCTGCTGACCTGGCTGAGCGCGCTGCTGTTCTGGCGCAGCCTGTCCGGCGACCAGGCGACCTCGTTGCCGTCGTCCAGCCTGGCCTGGGGCCTGGCGCTGGCGTTGCTGCTGGTCAGCGTCGGCCTGCTCAGCTCGACCCTGCACCTGGGCAAGCCCGGGCGCGCCTGGCGCGCGTTTTCGCAATGGCGCAGCTCCTGGCTGTCGCGCGAGGGCCTGCTCGCGGTCGCGACCTACCTGCCGGCGCTGGGCCTGGGCCTGTGGCTGATCGGGCCGTTGCGCGGCGCCGGCGCATGGCTGCCGGCGGCCTTGGCCGCGGCGACGGCGGTGCTCGCGCTGCTGACCGTGGCCTGCACGGCGATGATCTACGCCTCGCTGCCGCCGATCCCGGCCTGGCGCCATCGCCTGGTCGTGCCCGGCTATCTGCTGTTCGCCCTGCTCGGCGGCGCCGCCTTGCTGGCGGCCCTGCCCGGCGTCGCCGGTCAGGCGCGCTGGGCCTGGGCCGCGCCGGCCCTGCTCGCGCCGTTGGCGGCGCTGTTGAAGCTGGCCTACTGGCGCGCGATCGACCGCCAGCCGCTGCCGGTCGATCGCGGCGACGCGCTCGGCCTGCCAGGGCGCGAGGCGACGGTGTTCGAGCGCCCGCACACCGAGGCCAACTACCTCACCCGCGAGATGGGCTACGTGCTGGCGCGCAAGCACGCGGCCAAGCTGCGCGGGATCGCGGTCGCGCTGTTCGCGCTGGCGCCGCTGCTGGCGGCGGTGCTGGCGTGCTGGCTGCCGGCGGGACCGGCGGCGGCGTTGGCCGCGGTCGCGGCGCTGGCGGTGCTGCTGGGAACCCTGGTCGAACGCTGGCTGTTCTTCGCCCAGGCCCGCCACGTGGTCACGCTGTATTACTGAGCGGCCCGATTGCCGCGCGGCCCGCGGTTCGCCCCAAGCCCTTGATCGCCAAGGCGATCCAGGGCGCTTGCCGGGCGCGTGCGGCGGGCCGGGCGCTTGAACGCCGCCTATCCGCAGGCGACCGCCGTCGCAGGCCTGTAATCGCTTTCATGGCATGATGGCGGCCGTTTCCGCTGAACCCTTCAGACGACGATGCTCGGTGCAATCGGGCTCGCCCTGCTCGGCGCGCCCCTGGTTACATTGCCGACGCCCGCCTTCGGCGGCGACCCGACCCTGATCGCCATCGCCAGCGATCCGGCGCGGATGCGCCTGTACTGCCTCTCGACCCGATGCGGCGACGAGGAATGGCGCCTGGCGCTGACGCCGCCGCCGGCCAAGGCCCCCGACATCGACCCGCTGGACCTGCCGCCGCTGCGCAACGTGCAGTTGCCCGGCTCGCAGCGCCGGGTCGGCGGCATCAGCGCGCCGGCGACCTCGCGCGAAAGCCGCGCCATGTACTCCAACGACTACCGCATCGGCACCCGCTACGGGGTGCAGGCGCTGCGCGACGGCCCGACCCAGATCGGCCTGACCTTCGGCGCCGGCTACCGCCTGGCGCCGCTGTACGACGACGGCATCAACCGCCCGGGCGCGGTGTTCCGCGGCGAACTCAACCTCGGCCAGAAGATCGGCGACCGTGCGCGCTGGACCCAGCGGGTACAGGTCGAGAGCGGCCACGGCGACACCTTCGTCAAGCAGAGCGTGCGCCTGGACGTCGACGTGTGGCGCAACTGGAAACTGGAAACCGACTTCGCGATCCGCCACGACTCCAACGGCGGCGGCGGCAGCGAAAGCGCGGAAAGCTCGATCGAGCTGATCCGGCGCTTCTGACGCGGCCCCTGTAGGAGCGGCGTAAGCCGCGACCGCCGCAGCGGCGTCATACCACCCGCGCGGTTCGAAACCGATTAGTCGATGAAACGCCCCGCTTGCGCGAGCTGCGGCGATTCGCTGGTCGCGGCCATGGCCGGAGCAAATCCCGCAGGACCGCCCCTGCTGCCGAAAAGCGGCGCGGCTCAGTCGGCGGCGTCGGCGATCGCCGGCAGCGACTGGGCGATGAAATCGGCCGCGCCCTGCTCGAGCAGGCGCTGGGCGACCTCGATGCCGAGGCAGTCGGGGGCATCGCCGCGGCCTTCGCCGTGGGCGCGCACGGCGCGGCCGTCGCCGGCCGAGCCGACCAGGCCTTCCAGGCGCAGGTGGACGCCGTCCAGGCGCGCGTGCGCCGCCACCGGCACGTGGCAACTGCCGTGCAGGGCGCGGTTCATCGCCCGCTCCGCTTCCACGCAAGTGCGGGTGTCGGCGTGGTCGAGCGCCGCGCACAGCGCACGCGTGTCCAGGTCGTCTTCGCGGCATTCGATCGCGATCGCGCCCTGCGCCGGCGCCGGCAGCCAGTACGGCGATTCCAGGCGGCGACGGATGCGCGCGTCCAGCCCCAGCCGCTGCAGGCCCGCGCAGGCCAGCACGATCGCGTCGTAGTCGCCTTGGTCCAGCCGCGCCAGGCGGGTGTTGACGTTGCCGCGCAGGTCGAGCAGTTGCAGGTCCGGACGCAATGCGCGCAGTTGCGCCTGGCGGCGCAGCGAGGACGTGCCGACCCGCGCGCCGGCCGGCAGGCTGTCGATGCCGTCGTGGGCGTTGCTGACGAAGGCGTCGGCGTAGTCGGCGCGCTCCAGAATCGCCGGCAGGGCGAAACCCGGCTCCAGCTCCATCGGCACGTCCTTGAGCGAATGCACCGCGCAGTCGGCTTCGCCGCGCAGCATCGCCAGCTCCAGTTCCTTCAGGAACAGGCCCTTGCCGCCGATCGCGGCCAGCGAGCGGTCCAGCACCTCGTCGCCGCGCGTGCTCATCGGCACCAGCTCGACCGCCAACCCGGGGTGGGCCGCGCGCAGGCGGTCGGCGACGTGCTCGCTCTGCCACAGGGCGAGCGGGCTCTTGCGGGTGGCGATGCGCAGGGTCTTCATGCCGCCATTATCGCCGCTGGACGGGGTTTGGCCCAAGGGCCGGAATCATCGGGGCGGGAACCGGGGCAGGTTCGGCAGCGCCGTTGCCGTTGCCGTTGCCGTTGCCGTTGCCGTGAAGAGCTTGGCGCAGAACCGGCCTCGCGAGAACGCCCTGAAGCCCCGGAGGGCGGCCCGCAGGGATGCGGGCCGTGCGCAGCCAGGCCAGGGATGGCCTGTGCGGAGCAGCCCCGCGCAGGCCTCGTCCCATAGTGGTTTTTGATTCGAAACAGGAATGGCGTTTTCTTTGGTTACTTTTGACCGAAGGAAATCCCGTGGGACTTTGTCGCCTTGGACAAAGAAAGTGACCCGGCCGCTTGCGGACGGAAGCTTTGCTTTGGAGCTTTGAAGCTTTAGAAGCCTTCGAACGACAGACGGCGCGAGACCGTAAGAACGCGGTCGCGGCTCACGCCGCTCCTACAGGGGGCCGAGGACAAAGACGCGGCGAACGGGCGCGATGGCGGTCGCGGCTTGTGACCAAAGGAAATCCCTGTGGGACGCCGCTCCTACAGGGGCGCAGGACGAAGGCGCGGCGAGATCGGGGCGATGGTTTCGGGTTTCGATCATTGGCGTTGGCCTTGGATTTTCTGCGCGTCCCTTGGTCGCGGCTTATGACCGAAGGAAATCCCTGTGGGACGCCGCTCCTACAAGGGCCGATCCGCCGCTCCCGACCGCCGCTTTATCGAATCCCCAATCCCGAATCCCGAATCCGAATCCCCGCCACCCGCTCAAAGATGCTTGAGCGTCTCGCGCAGCGCCGCCACGCAGCGGCGGCTGACTTCCAGCGGTTGCTTGCCGTGGCGAAGCACCGCCTGGACATGCCCTTCCGAATCGCGCTTGAGCTCGACGATCTCGTGCCGGGCGACCAGGCAGTTGCGGTGGATGCGCACGAAACGTTCGCCGAATTCGTCCTCCAGCGACTTCAGCGACTCCTCGATCAGGTCCTCGCCGCGCGCATGGTGCACGATCACGTACTTCTCTTCGGCGTGCAGGTAATGCACGTCCTCGATCGGGATCAGACGCAGGCTGCCGCGCAGCCGCGCGCACAGGTGGCTGCGGCTCTGCCCCGGCGCGGTCCCGGCCTCGCCGTGGCGCTCGCGCCCGGCGGCGAAAGTGCGTACCCGTTCCAGCGCCGCGTCCAGGCGTTCGGCGCGCACCGGCTTGACCAGGTAGTCGATCGCCTCGGCCTCGAACGCCGACAGCGCGTGCGCGTCGTAGGCGGTGCAGAACACCACCGCCGGACGCGGATCGAACGCGGCCAGGTGGCGCGCCGCCTCCAGGCCGTCGATGCCGGGCATGGCGATGTCGAGCAGGACCAGATCGGGCCGGTGCTCGGCGCAGGCGTGCAAGGCGTGTTGGCCGTCGGCGGCTTCGGCGACGATCTCGACGTCGTCGCGTTCGCTCAGCAGGCCGCGCAGGCGCTCGCGCGCCAACGGTTCGTCGTCAGCGATCACCACTCTCATGGACTGCCTCATCGGACCCTTCATCGGCTCTGCGCCTCCACCCCGGTCGGCACGTGCAGTTCGCACAGATAGTAGCCCCCGTCCCAGCCTGCGGTCATCCTGGCCGTGGGTCCGTAGGCGTAACGCAGGCGCTGGCCGATGCTGTGCTGGGCGTGGCGCGAGCCGCCGGCCCGGCCCTCGGCCGGAGTCGGCGCCGGGTTGCGTATACGCAACAGCAACCGGTCGGCGAGCTGGGTCAGCTCGATCTCGACCTCGCCGCCGGCGGGCAGGCGCGAGACCCCGTGCAGCACCGCGTTCTCGACCAGGGGCTGCAGGATCAGCCGCGGCAGCGGCATCTTCCACGGCAAGGGCTCGCGCTTGCGCCACACCACCCGCAGCCGCTCGCCCAGGCGCAGTTGCTCGATCGCCAGGTAGCGCTCGGCCAGCTCGACCTCCTCGTCCAGGCTGGAATCGCTCTGCGAGGCGCCCAATGCGGCGCGGAACAGGTCGGACAGGTCCAGCACCGCGCGCTCGGCCACCACCGGGTCGCTGCGGACCAGGCCGGCGATGGTGTTCATGCTGTTGAAAAGGAAATGCGGCTTGATCCGCGCCTGCAGCGCGTCGACCTCGGCGCGGGCGTTGGCGCGCACCTGCGCCTTCCAGCTGTCGTTGACGTACAGGTAGCGCAGGACCACGCCGACCGCGAGCGCGGCGACCGCGGTGGTGCCGCCGACGAAGCGGGCGAAGCTGATCCCCTCGGGCACCAGCGCGACCGAGGTCGCGTCGTCGATCCGGTGGGTGACCGCCGCCAACGCGGCGGCGATCGCGGCCGCGCTGATCGTGGCCAGGAAGCCGCCCAGCGCCGGCGGCAATTGGGCGAGCAGGCGCCGCGAGCCGCACAGCAGGACCGAGATCGCCAGCGCCAGCCACAGCGCGAAGGCGCTGGAAGACACGAACCGGCCATAGTTCCAGTGGCTGCCGTCGGGCACCAGGGCGAGCACGATCACGATCAGCTC
Organism: Lysobacter sp. BMK333-48F3; assembly: GCF_019733395.1. Classification (NCBI taxonomy): domain Bacteria; kingdom Pseudomonadati; phylum Pseudomonadota; class Gammaproteobacteria; order Lysobacterales; family Lysobacteraceae; genus Lysobacter; species Lysobacter sp. BMK333-48F3. The sequence continues at coordinate 908,768 of NZ_JAIHOO010000001.1, forward strand.
GGCCATGCTCAGCATGACCAACAGGCGCGGCAGCCGGCACAGGTCCGGCAGCCAGGATTCGCGCTCGCCGACCGGTTCGCTCATGGCCCGGGACGCTCAGCCGGCCGCGAAGCGTTGCGACATCCAGTCGCCGAGCGCCGCGATCTCTTCGGCGCAGACCTGGTGGGCCATCGGGTAGGCGTGCCAGTCGACCTGGGCACCCAGGGTGCGCAATCGCGCCGCGGCCAGTTCGCCGCCGCGGTAGGGCACCACCGGGTCGTGGCTGCCGTGGGCCATGAACACCGGCTGGGCGCGCACGGCCGGACCGGCTTCGCGGATCAGCCGATCGGCCATCGGCAGGTAGGTCGACAGCCCGACCAGCCCGCCCAGCGGCTCGCTGCGGCGCAGGCCGGCGGCCAGGGTGACCGCGCCGCCTTGCGAGAAGCCGGCCAGCAGCACCCGCGCGGCCGGCACGCCGCGCTCGCCTTCGCGCGCGATCAGCGCCTCGACCTGGGCCACCGATTCCTCGACCCCGGCCTCGTCGGCGCGGTTGGCCAGGTCGTTGAAGTCGCGGATGTCGTACCAGGCGCGCATGCGCAGGCCGTTGTTGATCGTGACCGGGCGCACCGGCGCGTGCGGGAACACGAAGCGCAGCGCCGGCCAGTCGCGGCGGACCAGTTCCGGCACGATCGGGGCGAAGTCGTGGCCGTCGGCGCCGAGGCCGTGCAGCCACAGCACGCTCCAGGCCGGCGCCGGGCCGGTGGCGTGTTCGACGGTTTCCAGCAGCTCGGGAGCGGGCAGTTCGGGAGCGGACGTAGTCATCGGCCGCATTGTGGCGGTGCGCGCACGCCGCGCCAAGCGCGGGCGGCGCCGGCGTGTCCGCCGTCGCATTCGCCCGCGCCGGGGGTCAGCGCGTGGGCAGCTTGAAATTGAGCGTGCGGCGGGCGCTGTGGGCCTCGCCGGTGGCCTCGAAGCGCAGCCGCGACACCGCCGCCAGCGCGGCCTCGTCGAAGATCCCGGCCGGTTGCGCCGAGACCAGCCGCGGCGCGCCGACCCGGCCGTCGGGCAGGATGGTGAAGCTGACCTCGACGCTGCCTTCGATCTTGCGGTTCAACGCCGACAGCGGATAGCGCGGGCTGGCGTCGGCGAGCAAGCGCGGCGCGCTGCGGCCGCTGCGGGCCGCCGCCGGCGCGGTCGCGGCCGGCGCCGCGGCCGGGGTCGAGGCCGAAGCCGGCGGCGCCACGGCGGGGGTTTCGGTCGCGGCGATCGCGCTGGCGCGCTGCGCGGCCGCGTCGGCGGCGGTCGCGCTGGCGGCGGCCTCGGCCTTCAGCGCGGCGCTCGACAACAGCGCCGCCTCGCGCCGCGCCGGCGCGGTCTGCGCGCGTTCGGCGATCAAGCGCTGGGTTTCGTCGCGGCCCTGCTGCTGGCGCGCCAGTTCCGCCCGGTGCAGGCCGTCGCGCAGGCGCGGCAGCGCCGGCGCCTGCGGATCCATCCGCGCCAGCAATTCGAGCAAGCGCCGGGTTTCGACCAGATCGTCGTCGACCAGGGCCTGTTCGCCGGCGATGACCACATAGGGCTGCAGTTCGCTGAGCGCGCCGATTACGTCGATCTGCCCGGCTTCGCGGTCGCGCAGGGCCAGGTAATAGTCGACCGCGCTGTCGCCGGCCGGGGTGTGGATGCGCTGCTCGCGCAGCGCCTGCGAAGCGCGCGCGCGCAGGCCTTCGGAATCGAGTTCGACCAGCGGCGCCGGCAAGGCCACGGCCGCATCGAGTTCGGCGCCGGTCTGCGGCTTCTCGTTACCGCCGCCCGAGCCGCATCCGCCCAGCAGGACGGCCAGGCTCAGGGCGGCGCCGAGCGCGGCGCCGCGGCGCGTTCCGGCGGCGCGACGGCGCGCCGGTGTGGCAACTAGCTTCACTGCACAAATCCCCTGTACCGCCCACTGCAGAAATCGCGCGCAGACTAGGCCCGGGATGTGACGGCGGTACTGCATCGCCCTTGCCAATCCTGGTGAACGCATGACGTTCTCCGGTGCCGAGCTTCCTGCCGCGAACCGCGGATTATGCGGCCAGCCGGAACGTGACGCGATGCTCAATCGGGCCATACGGTCAGCTCGCGCTCCGGAAGCTGACCGGGGCACATTAGCCTGCGTACGGTCGCCGGGGCGCGGTGAAATTGTATTGCGCCGCGGCCGGCGCCTATCCTCTGGCCCCATGTCCGCCCCTTCCGCCCTCGCCGCCGCGCTGCGCTACCTCGTATTCGGGGTGCTGATCGCGGTGATGCTGGTCAAGCCGGCGCTGGCCTTCGCCAGCGAGGCCGGCGAACCGGCGGCGGCCGTCGCCGCGCACGCGGGCGAGGCGGGCGACGAGGCGCCGACCGCGCCGCACGACGAAGACGGCTGCGGCGACGCCAGCTGGCATCTGAGCCACTGCTGCGCGATGCAGGCGGCCTTGTTGCCGCGGATCCAGCTCGGCCTGGCCGCCGAGCGCGCCGCCGCGCCCTTGCCGGCCGGCGCCGGCAGCGACGCGATCCGCCCCACCGCGAACCCGTTCCGCCCGCCGATCCGGGCCTGATCCCGAACTCGCTTCCGCACCGCCCTGGCCGACCCGGCCAGTGCCTGCCGTGCGCGGCCGCCAGCCGCCGCGGCGCCCCAAGAGATTCTCGGAGATCGCTCCCATGTGGTTACGTCCGGCGGCCTTGGCCGTCCTGACGGCTGCGCTGTGCCTGTCGGCACAGGCGCAGCCGCGCCCTGCCCTGTCCGCTCCCAAGCCGGAGCCCGCCGCGCCGCGGCCGGCTTCGGTATTCACCCTCGACGACGCCCTCGCCCGTATCGGCCAGGCCCACCCCGACCTGCGCATGTTCGGCGGCCAGCGCGACGTGCTGCTGGCCGAACGCGATCGGGCCGCGCAAACGCCGCCGTGGATGGTCGGCGTCGCGGTCGACAACGTGCTCGGCAGCGGCGCGGTCGCCGGCGCCAAGGCCGCCGAGGTCACGTTGAGCCTGGCCTCGGTGTTCGAACGCGGCGGCAAGCTCGATGCGCGCCGCGCCGTCGCGCAAAGCCGGATCGACGCGCTCGCGGTGGATCGCGAAGGACGGCGCCTGGATCTGCTGGCCGAAGCCGCGCGCCGCTACCTGGCCATCGTCGCCGCGCAGCGCGGCATCGAGCTGGCCCAGTTCGACATCGGCCAACGCAAGCGCGCCGTGGCCGCCGCCCGCCAACGCCTGCAGGCCGGCGCCTCGCCCGAATCGGGCCTGTTGACCGCGCAGGCCGCGCTGGCCCGGGCCGAACTCGACCGCCGCCGCAGCGAACAAAGCCTGCTCGCCGCGCGCCAGCATCTGGCCGCGCTATGGGGCGAACGCGACCCCGGTTTCGCCAACGTCGCCGGCGATCCGTACGCGCTGCCGGCAATCCAGGACGCGACCGCGCTGGCCGGCCTGCTCGACCGCACCCCGGAGCTGGCCCGCTTCGCCGACCAGGCGCGCATCGCCGAGGCGCGCCTGCGCCTGGCGCAAACCGAGGCCGCCCCCGACCTGTCCTGGCAGGTCGGCCTGCGCCGGCTGCAGGACGGCAGCGACTTCGGCCTGGTCGGCAGCGTGTCGATGCCGCTGGGCGCGCGCCGCCGCGCCGAACCCGGCATCCGCGGCGCCCAGGCCGAACTGGCCCTGCTGGAGACCGAGCGCGAAGCCAAGGGTTTGTCGCTGTATTCGACCCTGGTCGAAGCGCACGGCCGCTATCGGGTCGGCGCGCTGGAAGTCGCGCGTTTGCAGGACGAGGTGCTGCCGCGCCTGGTCCGCGCCGAGGCCGCGGCCGACTACGCCTACCGCGCCGGCGCGATCGGCTATCTGGAACTGGCCTTGTTGCAGGCCGAAAGCGTGGCGGTGCGCAGGCAGCGCCTGGATGCGGCCGTGGCCGCGCAACTGGCGCTGATCGAGATCCAGCGCCTGACCGGCGAGGGCTTCCTCGCCGCCTCTTCCGCCGAGCCCGCAGGAGCCGCCCGATGAAGTACCCACTGTTGATCGCCGGCATGCTGGCGCTGTCGCTGAGCGCCTGCGCGCCGTCGAAACCCGCGGCGCAGACCGGCGCCGGCGAGCACGCCGACGAGAATGAAGCCGGCCACGAACACGGCGCAGGCGAAGCGGGCCACGGCGAAGCCGCGGGCAAGGAACAACCCGAGTCGACCGTGATCGCCGCCGAGATCGCCCGCCGCTCCGGCATCGCGGTCGCCGCCGCCGGCCCCGGCACCATCGCCGACGAGCACGAAGTGCAGGGTCTGGTTACGCCGCTGGAAGGCCGCGTCGCCCGCATCACCGCGCGCTATCCCGGCCCGGTGCGCTCGCTGCGCGCCAACGTCGGCGACCGCGTCCGCGCCGGCCAGACCCTGGCCACCATCGACAGCAACCTCAGCCTGACCACGTATTCGGTCGCTACTCCTATCGCCGGCGTGGTGCTGGCGCGCAACGCCTCGGTCGGCGAGGTCGCGGTCGAAGGCACGGCCTTGTTCGAAATCGCCGACCTGTCGACGCTGTGGGTCGACCTGCACGTGTTCGGCGCCGACGCCACCCATCTGCGCCCGGGCCTGCCGGTGACGGTGATGCGGATGGGCGACGAACGCGGCGTGCAGACCACCCTCGACCGGATCCTGCCCGGCACCGCCACCGCCAGCCAGAGCACCGTCGCCCGCGCCTCGATCGCCAACGCCGACGGCCTGTGGCGGCCGGGCTCGGCGGTGCGCGCGCGGGTCACGGTCGAGCAACAGCCGGTGGCCCTGGCCGTGCCGCTGACCGCGCTGCAGCGGATGGACGAACGCGACGTGGTGTTCGTGCGCCAGGGCGAGCGCTACCTGGCCCGCCCGATCCGCACCGGCCGCCGCGACGCCGCGCGCATGGAAGTGCTGGAAGGACTCAAGCCCGGCGAGCAGGTGGTGGTCGAACAGAGCTTCCTGATCAAGGCCGACATCGAAAAATCGGGGGCCTCGCATGAGCACTGAGCCCCTGCCCGCTGCCCCGCCCGGCCTGCTCGAACGCATCCTGCGCTTCGCCATCCGCCAGCGCTGGCTGATGCTGGCGCTGACCCTGGCCCTGATCGGCATCGGCGTGTGGAGCTTCGGCAAGCTGCCGATCGACGCCACCCCCGACATCACCAACGTCCAGGTGCAGATCAACACCCAGGCGCCGGGCTATTCGCCGCTGGAAGCCGAGCAGCGGGTCACCTTCCCGATCGAAACCGCGCTGGCCGGCCTGCCCAGGCTCGACTACACCCGCTCGCTGTCGCGCTACGGCCTGTCGCAGGTGACCGTGGTGTTCAAGGACGGCACCGACCTGTACTTCGCCCGCCAGCAGGTCGCCGAGCGGCTGCAGCAGGTGAAGTCGCAGATCCCGGCCGGCCTGGAACCCGAGCTCGGCCCGACCGCTACCGGCCTGGGCGAGATCTTCATGTACACCGTCGACGCCGATCCCAAGGCGCGCAAACCCGACGGCAGCCCCTACAGCGCCACCGACCTGCGCACCCTGCAGGACTGGGTGATCCGGCCGCAGTTGCGCAACACGCCCGGGGTCACCGAGGTCAACACCATCGGCGGCTATGCGCGGCAGATCCACATCACCCCGGATCCGGCGCGGCTGATGGCCCTGAACCTGAGCCAGCGCGACCTGGTCGCCGCGCTCGCGGCCAACAACCAGAACGTCGGCGCCGGCTACATCGAACGCAACGGCGAACAGTTCCTGGTCCGCGTGCCGGGCCAGATCCCCAACCTGGCCGCGATCGGCGACATCGTCCTGGACCGCCGCGACGGCGTGCCGATCCGGGTCCGCGACGTCGCCGCGGTCGGCGAAGGCCCGGAGCTGCGCAGCGGCGCGGCGACCCAGAACGGCCACGAAGTCGTGCTCGGCACGGTGTTCATGCTGGTCGGCTCGAACAGCCGCGAGGTCTCGCAGGCCGCCGCGGCCAAGCTCGAAGCGGCCAACGCCAGCCTGCCCAAGGGGGTCAGCGCCAATCCGGTCTACGACCGCACCTCGCTGGTCGACCGCACCATCGCCACGGTGTCCAAGAACCTGGTCGAAGGCGCGTTGCTGGTGGTGGTGGTGCTGTTCCTGCTGCTCGGCAACATCCGCGCCGCGCTGATCACCGCGCTGGTGATTCCGCTGGCGATGCTGTTCACCATCACCGGCATGGTCCGCGGCGGCGTGTCCGGCAATCTGATGAGCCTGGGCGCGCTCGACTTCGGCCTGATCGTCGACGGCGCGGTGATCATCATCGAGAACTGCCTGCGCCGCTTCGGCGAAGCCCAGCACGCGCTGGGCCGGGAAATGAACGACGAGGAGCGCCACGACCTCACCGCCGCGGCCACCGCCGAGGTGATCCGCCCCAGCCTGTTCGGCCTGGGCATCATCACCGCGGTGTACCTGCCGATCTTCGCCCTCAGCGGGATCGAGGGAAAGATGTTCCACCCGATGGCGATCACCGTGGTGCTGGCGCTGACCGGCGCGATGCTGCTGTCGCTGACCTTCGTCCCGGCGGCGGTGGCGATCTTCCTCGGCGGCAAGGTCGCCGAGAAGGAGAACCGGGCGATGGCCTGGATCAAGCGCGGCTACGCGCCGGCGCTGGCCTGGGCCTTGCGCAGCCGCGCCTGGGTGATGGGCGGCACCGCGGCGCTGGTGATCCTCAGCGGCGCCCTGGCCCTGCGCATGGGCAGCGAGTTCGTGCCCAGCCTGGACGAGGGCGACGTCGCGGTGCAGGCGATGCGCATCCCCGGCACCAGCCTGAGCCAGTCGGTGACCATGCAGAAGCACATGGAGCAGGCCTTCCTGGCCCTGCCCGAGGTGCAACGGGTGTTCAGCAAGATCGGCACCGCCGAAGTCGCCAGCGACCCGATGCCGCCGTCGGTGGCCGATACCTTCCTGATGCTCAAGCCGCGCGAGCAATGGCCCAACCCGGGCAAGTCCAAGGCCGCGCTGATGGCCGAGATCGAGTCCATCGCCGGCACCCTGCCCGGCAACAACTTCGAATTCACCCAGCCGATCCAGATGCGCATGAACGAGTTGATCTCGGGCGTGCGCGCCGACGTCGCGATCAAGGTCTACGGCGACGATCTGCAGCAACTGCTCAAGCTCGCGCAGCGGATCGAGGCGGTGGCGAAGAACGTGCCGGGCGCGGCCGACGTCAAGGCCGAGCAGGCCACCGGCCTGCCGATGCTGAGCATCGAGCCGGACCGGCGCGCGCTGGCGGTGTACGGCCTCAACCCGGCCGCGGTGCAGGAGACCGTCGCCACCGCGGTCGGCGGCGAGGTCGCCGGGCAGTTGTTCGAAGGCGACCGCCGCTTCGACCTGGTGGTGCGCCTGCCCGAACGCCTGCGCCAGGACACCGCGGCCCTGGCCGACCTGCCGATCCCGCTGCCGGCGGACACCGGCGATCGCGACGAGTCCAGCTTTGATGCGACCTGGAGCGGCGGCGCGCCGCGCACCGTGCCCCTGCGCGAGGTGGCGCGGATCCAGAGCGTGCTCGGGCCGAACCAGATCAACCGCGAGAACGGCAAGCGCCGCATCGTGGTGACCGCGAACGTGCGCGACCGCGACCTCGGCGGCTTCGTCGCCGAACTGCGCCAGCGCATCGACGCCGAAGTGCAGGTGCCGGAGGGCTACTGGATCGGCTACGGCGGCACCTTCGAGCAGCTGATCTCGGCCAGCCAGCGCCTGGCGGTGGTGGTGCCGGTGACCCTGGTGCTGATCTTCGCCCTGCTGTTCATGGCCTTCGGCTCGGCCAAGGACGCCGCGATCGTGTTCAGCGGGGTGCCGCTGGCGCTGACCGGCGGGGTGATCGCGCTGGCCCTGCGCGGGATCCCGCTGTCGATCTCGGCCGGGGTCGGCTTCATCGCCCTGTCCGGCGTGGCGGTGCTCAACGGCCTGGTGATGATCGCCTTCATCCGCAAGCTGCGCGAACAGGGCGACCCGCTCGACCACGCCGTGGTCGACGGCGCGCTCGGCCGCCTGCGCCCGGTGCTGATGACCGCGCTGGTGGCCTCGCTGGGCTTCCTGCCGATGGCCTTCAACGTCGGCGCCGGTTCGGAAGTGCAGCGGCCGCTGGCGACGGTGGTGATCGGCGGCATCGTCTCTTCGACCCTGCTGACCTTGCTGGTGTTGCCGGTGCTGTACCGCTGGCTGCATCGCGGCGATGCGCGGCGCAATGCGGCCGCCGACGAAGACGGCCCGTCCCCGGCGCCGTTGCCGGCCGTCTGAGCCGCCACCGCGCGGATCGCGGCGACAGCGCGATCCGCGTCCTCGCCGGCCGCTCACGGGCGGCCGGCTTCAATGGGTCTTCGCGACATCGACTGGTGGAGCATCGATATGGGCAGCGGACACGATCACGGCAGCAGCGCGATCCGCCACGAACGTCCGCTGTGGTGGGCCTTGGGCCTGACCGGCGGCTTCCTGATCGCCGAAGTCGTCGGCGCCTTCCTCACCGGCAGCCTGGCGCTGCTGTCGGACGCCGCGCACATGGGCACCGACACCCTGGCGTTGAGCATCGCCCTGGTCGCGGTGCGCCTGGCGCGGCGCCCGCCCGACGCCCGGCGCAGCTACGGCTATGCGCGGATGGAAGCGATGGGGGCGATGGTCAACGGCCTGCTGCTGTTCGGCGTCGCCGGCTACATCCTGTGGGAAGCGGCCGCTCGTTTCCGCGAGCCGAGCGAAATCGCCACCACCGGCATGCTGATCGTCGCCGCGCTGGGCCTGGTCGTGAACCTGATCGCGATGCGGCTGTTGCGCGCCGGCAGCGGCGAAAGCCTCAACCTCAAGGGCGCCTACCTGGAGGTGTGGAGCGACATGCTCGGCTCGGTCGCGGTGATCGCCGCAGCGATCGCGATCCGCGTCACCGGTTGGGCCTGGATCGACCCGGCGCTGGCGGTGGCGATCGGCCTGTGGGTGCTGCCGCGCACCTGGACCCTGCTGCGCGAAGCCGGCAACGTGCTGATGGAAGGCGTGCCCGCCGGCATCGAGTTGGAAGCGCTGCGCCGCGACCTGGCCGGTCTCGACGGGGTGATCGACGTGCACGACCTGCACGTCTGGTCGCTGGCCTCGAACGCGCCGGCGCTGAGCGCGCACCTGAGCGTCGCCGCCGGCACCGACATCGACGCCCTGCGCCGCGCGGCGAACGCGCGGCTGGACCAAGGCTACGGCATCGATCACAGCACCTTGCAGATCGAGTACGAGCGCTGCGACACCGCGCATGCCTGAGCCACGGCTTCGGTCATTGGCGACGTGTCGGCCGCGCCTGCGCGTCCCGGTCGCGGCTTACGCCGCTCCTACGGCCGACCCGCAACCTGGTTCCTGATTCCTCTCTTCTCACTCCTTTGCGCTCGCTCCTAGCTCTCCGGGCAGGGGCCGCCCGCGTCGGCCCAGGTCTTGAATGCGGCGACGAACTCCGGATGCGGTACCGGCACCGGCGCGCGGTTGCCGCCGGGCGCCCAGCCCCACAGCACCAGCTTGTCTTCGCTGACGTGCTTGATCAGCGCGGCGAAGTCGCGGCCGCCGTTCTGCTTCTTGTCCTGGATCATCGCGCACAGCTGCGGCGCCGGCAGGCCGATCCAGGCCATCTTGTGCTCGGGCGGCGGCAGCTGCCAATGCGGCGCGCCCGGCGGCGCGTTCGCGCCATAGCTGGCCGGCAGGTTGGCTTCGCCATGGCAGGTCGAGCACGGCAGGCCGGCCGCGCCCTTGCCTTCCGGGCCGCGCACCACGCCCATCGCATGCGGCAGGCCGGCGTCGAATTGCAACGGCTGGTCGCCGGGAATGTGGCAGTTCTGGCAGCGCGGATGCTGGAACACCTTCTGCACGGTGGCGAAGGCCGCCACCGCCTGGGTGCGTTGTTCCGGCGAGATCTTGGGGCCGCAGGCGCTCAGAGCCAGGGCGGCGGTCGCGGCGATCGCTAGGGTTCGCATTCGTCGGTCTCCCTCAGGCCAGGCGCAGCGGCAGCTCGCGCAGCCGCTTTTGGGTCAGGGCGAACACGGCATTGGCCACCGCCGCCGCCACCGGCGCGGTGCCGGGTTCGCCGGCGCCGCCCATCTTTTCGCTGCTGGGCACGATGTGCACCTCGATCTGCGGCGACTCGTCCAGGCGCAGCACACGGTAGTCGTGGAAGTTCGACTCCTGCACGCGTCCGTCCTTGAAGCTCAGCGCGCTGTACAACGCCGCGCCGAGGCCGAAGTTGATGCCCGATTCCATCTGCGCGCGCACCCCGTCGGGATTGACCGCCAGGCCGCAGTCGATCGCGCAGACGAAACGGTGCACGCGGATCGCCTTGCCGCCGCCGGCGACGTCCTGCAACGAGACCTCGGCGACCTGGGCGATGTAGCTGCCGAAGGATTCGTGCACGGCCACGCCGCGCGCGCGGCCCTCGGCCGGCTTGGCGCCCCAGCCGGCTTTCTCCGCGGCCAGGTTCAGCGCGGCGAGATGGCGCGGATGATCCTTCAGCAAGCCGCGCCGGTACGCGACCGGGTCCTGGCCCGCGGCGTGGGCGAGTTCGTCGATCAGGCTTTCCATGATGAAGCCGTTGTAGCTGTGGCCGACCGATCGCCACCACAGCACCGGGATCCCGGTGGACGGCGAATGCAGGTCGACGCGGTGATCGGCGATGGCCTTGATGTAGGGAGAGTCGGCCACGCCCTCGACCGAGGTCGCGTCGACCCCGTTCTTGACCATCACCGCTTCGAACGGCGAGCCGGCGGCGATCGATTGCCCGACCAGGACATGTTTCCAGGCCACCGGGCGGCCCTGCCCGTCCAGGCCGATCTTGGCCTGTTGCAGGTACATCGGCCGGTAGTAGCCGCCGCGCACGTCGTCTTCGCGCGTCCACACCGTCTTGACCGGCTTGCCGGCGGCCTTGGCCACCTGCACCGCTTCGGCGACGAAGTCCGAGGTCGGCGTCGCGCGCCGGCCGAAGCCGCCGCCGAGGAACATCGTGTGGATCTTGACCTGCTCGGGCTTGAGCCCGGCGATCTTGGCCGCGACCTGCTGGTCCAGGGTCTGGAACTGGGTGCCGGTCCAGATCTCGCACTGGCCGTCGGCGATCTTGACCGTGCAGTTCAACGGCTCCATGGGCGAATGCGCCAGATACGGCACGTGATACTCGGCCTCGACCGTGCGCGCCGCCTTGGCCAGCGCCGCGTCGACATCGCCGGCCTGGCTCGCGACCGCGCCCGGGGTGACGGCGAGCCGGCGGAACTCTTCGCGCAACTGGCCGGTATCCAGGCCGGCGTGCGGGCCGAGGTCCCAGTCGATCTTGAGCGCGTCGCGGCCGAGCTTGGCCGCCCAGTAGTGATCGGCGACCACGGCCACGCCGCTGGGCACCTGGACCACGTCGCGCACGCCCGGCACCGCCTTGGCCGCGGCGGCGTCGAAGGATTTGACCGTACCGCCGAACACCGGCGCGCGCGCGACCAGCGCGGTCAGCAAGCCCTCGAACTGCACGTCCATGCCGAACTTGGCCCGGCCGTCGATCTTCTCCGGGCCGTCCAGGCGCTTGGTCGGCTTGCCGATGATCTTCCAGTCCTTGGCGTCCTTGAGCTTGGGCGGTTGCCCCGGCGCCGGCAGCTTGGCCGCGTCGGCGGCGAGCTCGCCGTAGCTCGCGCGGCGCTCGCCGGCGATGGCCATGCCGTTTCCGGTGCGGACCTGGTCGGCCGCCACGCCGAAGCGTTGCGCCGCGGCCGCGACCAGCAGCGCGCGCGCGGTGGCGCCGGCCTGCCGATAGCGGTCGAACTCCGACCAGGTGCTGGTCGAACCGCCGGTCATCTGCATGCCGAACGCGGTATGCGCATAGGCCTGCGCCGCCGGCGCGTGCTCGACCCGGATCTTCGACCAGTCGGCGTCGAGTTCTTCGGCGATCAGCATCGCCAGGCCGGTCCAGATGCCCTGGCCCATCTCCGAGTGCGACAGCAATACGGTGACGGCGTCGTCCTCGCCGATCCGCAGGAACGCGTTCGGCGCGAACCCGGCCGACACGGCCGCGGCCTGCGCCGGCGCGGCGGCGGCGAAACGGCGCGCGCCGGGAACCACGAAACCGACCACCAGGCCGCCGCCGATCAGCGCGCCGGCCTTGAGGAATTGGCGCCGCGAAGGCGCGGGTACGGTGCTCACATCGACCTCCTGAACGTGGCGGATCGCTCGGGCGGCTGCGCTGCGCGCAGCGGCGCCGGCGGATCGGCTGCGTAAGACGGAACGGCGGAAAGCGGACTACGGGACGCGTCAGGCCTTGCCGATTTCGGCCGCGCGCTTCACCGCCGCGCGGATCCGCGGATAGGTGCCGCAGCGGCACAGGTTGCCGGACAAGGCCTGGTCGATATCGGCGTCGCTGGGCGCGGGAATCTTCGCCAGCAAGGCCGCGGCGGACATGATCTGGCCGGACTGGCAGTAGCCGCACTGGACCACGTCGACCTCGGCCCAGGCGCGCTGCACCGGATGGCTGCCGTCCGTCGACAGGCCTTCGATGGTGACGATGGTCTTGCCTTCGACGCTGGACGCCGGGGTCACGCAGGCGCGGCGCGGGGCGCCGTCGACGTGCACGGTGCAGGCGCCGCACTGGGCGATGCCGCAGCCGAATTTGGTGCCGGTGAGCTGCATCAGGTCGCGCAGTACCCACAGCAGGGGCATGTCCGGCGGCGCATCGATCTCGTGCTCGCGGCCGTTGACGTTGAGCTTCATCGGAATCCCTCGCGGCGGCTGGGGTCGCCCGAGCCTACTCCGCAAATATCGCAGCCGCCATATCGGCGCGCGCGTCCTGCGACCAAAGGACGATGCGCCGCAGCAACGCCGACGCGGCGACGCGGTCGCGAGCGCTTGCCGGATTCTGCGCGTCGGATCGGCCTCGGCCGGAAGGGTGGACGGCCGCGGCGCGGCCCAACGCGCATCGGCGCAGGCTCCGCGCGCGCGGGCCGCGCTTGCCCAAAACTGCCTGCCGCGGCGCAGCATCGCCGAGCCGCGTGCGGCCGGCGCGCAGATCGTTCTAGACTCGGCCAACTCCGTCTGCGCGAGCTCCGCATGGCCGATTCGCCGGACCCGACGATCCCGCAGCGCAGCGCGCCCGGCGGCGCGCGCGCGGTGCTCGAAGCCAGCGCCGCGGCGGCCGCGCGCGGCGATCCCGCGGCGCTGGCGGTGGTGCTGGAAACCCAGGGCTCGACCTATGTCCGCCCGGCGGCGATGGCCTTGTTCGGCGCCCGCGGCGGTCAGGTCGGCTGGCTCAGCGGCGGCTGCATCGAGCCGGAGATCGAGCTGCGCGCGCAGGAAGTCGCGCTCAGCCAGGGCATCGACTGGCTGGAGATCGATACCCGCCACGACGAAGACCTGTTCGCCGGCTCCGCGGTCGGCTGCCGCGGCCGCCTGCGCCTGGCCCTGCTGCCGCTGGCCGGCTTGCGCGACTGGCCGGTGCTGGTCGACGAATGGCGCCGCGGCCATGGCGACCTGCGCCTGGAGATCCGCGGCGACGGCGCGCTGCGCGCCGCGGTCGGCGACGAGCGCTTGCGCTGGACTCTCCCGGTCAACACGCCGCCCTGGGCCGGCGGCGCGACGGCGGCCTGGTCGCTGGAGATCGCCGCGCCGCCGTCGGTGCTGGTGCTCGGCGCCGGCCCGGAAACGCCGGCGCTGCTGCCGCTGCTGCGCACCCTGGGCTGGATGACCAGCCTGGTCGAACGCCGGCCGCGCTGGGCCGGCCTGGCCGCGCTGGCCGATCATGCGATCGAACGCAGCCCGGCGCAGGCCTTGGCCGTGACCCGTCCGCACGACGCGGCGGTGGTCATGCACCACCATTTCGAACTCGACCGCGAAGCCCTGGAGCACCTGGGCGACAGCCCCGGCGGCCAGGCGATCGGCTTCGTCGGCCTGCTCGGCCCGGCGGCGCGGCGCGACGATCTGTTCCGGGTGCTGCCGGCCAGCGCGCGCGATTCGCTGCGCCCGCGCCTGCACGCGCCGATCGGTTTGCCGCTGGGCGGCCACGGCCCGGAAGCGATCGCGCTGAGCGTGGCCGCGCAACTGCAGCGCCACCGCCACGGCGGAGACTGAGCGATGGCGCATGTGGCGGTGGTGCTCGCTGCCGGCGGCAGCCGGCGCCTGGGCCGGCCCAAGCAATTGCTGACCCGCGCCGGCGAACCGCTGCTGCGCCGCAGCGCGCGCCTGGCCCTGGCCAGCGGCGCGGCGCGCACCCTGGTCGTGCTCGGCGCCGAACCCGACACCATGGCCGTGGCCTTGTTCGGCCTGGATCTGGAATGCGTGCTCAATCCCGACTGGGCGGACGGTTTGGCCGGCAGCCTGCGCTGCGCCGCGCGCGCGCTGGGCGCAGATGCGGCCGCGGTGTTGGTGCTCGGTTGCGATCAGCCGGCATTAGAAGCCGATCACCTGCAGCGGCTGCTGCACGGCGCGGCGACCGCGGCCAGCGGATGCGCAGCGACGGTGCATGGCAAAGAGTTCGCACTCGACTCGAGGGTCGGTTCGGCCTCAGTCGTGGCGGCGGCCGACGCGCAGATCGCAGCGATCGCGGCGAGAAGGCCGAACACACCGCGGATTCCGGGCACCGCGATCGCGCCGGCCCTGGGCGTACCGGCCGTGCTGTCGCCGGCGTTGTGGCGCGAAGCCGCGCAACTGCACGGCGACCGCGGCTTCGGCGCCGCCCTGCGACGGCTGCCCGCCGATGCGGTGTGGCGGTTGCGGGCACCGGAGCTGCAGCACGATCTCGACACGCCAGAAGACCTGGCGCTGGCGGTCGCGTGCGGTTGGATCGATGCGCCGGTGGCTTGAGTCGGCGGCAATGTCGCCACTCCAGGCCCGTGACGCCCAATCCTGGGGTTTGCGACCACGCCATTTCGATTACGACGCCATCGTCAGCCGTTGGGTTCGTCGGATTACGGTCGCGGCTCACGCCGCTCCTACAGGGGTGGGGCTGCGCGTGCGGCCAGGCAGCAAATGCACACCGACAGGCGCCCGGGCTTCGGTCTTCGAATCCCGAATCCCCAATCTCGAATCTCGAATCCGGCAACAGGAGGCCCGCGCCGCCCGGCCAGACTCCCTGTCGGCCGGGCGGCGCAAACCGCACGCCGGCCCTAGGGAACCAACGTGCCAAACACGGGTCGCGACTCGTCGTCGACGACATGCAGCCACAAGCCCTGCGGTGCGTGCGCGGCGTATTTGCGCGCCTGCGGCAACACCGCGCGCAGCGCCGCTTCCGGGCTGCGGTATTCCTGCGCGATCTCGGCTACCGCTACCGCCAGCGCCTGATCGTCGCTGCCATCACGTTGCTTCAGTTCGACGCGAAACATGGCTCATCCTTGTGAAAAGCGACCGGCTCGGTCTGGGGGATTGCCCGCTTGCAGCGGGTCTGGATCCGGGTGCCGTCGTGCAGATCAAAGATGCGTCGTGCGTGAACAAGAAACCGTCGTCGGAGTCCTCCTAAGCGTGTAGGAATTTTCCGAATCATGTGTGCTACGAGTCACAAGTTTCAAAAGAAACAGTGGACTTCCGTGAGTAAACGGATAGGCAACGCGATTCCGGCCGTTTCCGTCCGGTCTCGGCGCCTGGAAAGGCCGCCTTGCGTCGCAGCCATTCTCGGCATCGGCTGAGCGCAGGCCTTGCCGTTGTCCCGGCCCGCAAGGGACGCAGGGGATCAAGCCCGCTTAATCCGCTCCGTCCCCGGCCCCGTCCAGCCTCGTCCGCAAACCGGCGAAGCCCTCGCGCATGGCGTCGCTGAAGGCGCGGACGCGGGCGTTGCGGCGCAGGTCCGGGTGGCTGAGCAGCCACAAGTCGGAACCCAGGCCGTCGATCGGCGCGCCGACCCGCGCCAGGCGCCGGTCGGCATCGCCGAGGTAGCACGGAAGCACGGCCAGGCCGATCGCGCTCGCCGCCGCTTCGCGCAGGGCCAGCAGGCTGTCGGCGCGCAGCGCCGCGCGCTGGTCGTAGCCCTGCCGGCGCAGCCACTGCGCCATCGCGATATGCGCCAGGCTGCCGTCCGGCACCACCCAGTCGGCGCGGTCCAGGGCCTCGGCGCCGCCGCGCAGGCGCAGGTTGCGCGCCCGATACACGGCGACCGCGATGCGCGCCAGGCGGCGCCCGATCAACCCCTCCGGCGGCTGTCCGCCGGGACGCAGGGCGACGTCGGCCTCGCGCCGGCCGAGGTCGCGCACGGCGTTGTCGGCGTACAGCTCGATGACGATGCCGGGATGATCGCGGCGGAACTTCGCCAGCAACGGCAGCAGCAGCCCGTGCAGCAGCGGCTCGACCGTGGTCACCCGGATCCGCCCGCTCGGTCGCGCATCCGCGCCGGCGAGACGGCGCTCGGTCTCGCCGATGCGGGTCTCGATCTCGGCCGCGACCGCGATCACCTCGTCGCCGGCCGGCGTCGGCGTGTAGCCGTCGCGGGCGCGTTCGAACAGGCGCGCGCCGAGGCGGCGCTCGATCGCGTTGATCCGGCGGAACACCGTGGGATGGCTCACGCCCAACCGCTTGGCGGCGCCGTTGAGCGAACCGGCGCGGCCGATGGCGAGCAGGAACCGGTAGTCGTCCCAGGCCAGGGATTGTTCGTTCATGCAAACCCAGCTTGCATTACTTGCGGAATGTATTTCATCGACGAACATCCTAGCCTGATCCGGCCGCATCCCCCGATGCCTCCTCAAGGAACCACCGATGTCCGCCCGCCTGGATTACAACGCCGTCGACCCGCAAGGCACCCGCGCGCTCGCCGGCCTGCAGCGCTACGTCGACCACAGCGGCCTGGAGCGCACGCTGATCGACCTGGTCAACGTCCGCGTCTCGCAGATCAACGGCTGCGCCTACTGCATCCGCCTGCACACCGAGGAAGCGGTCGCGCGCGGCGAAAGCCACCGCCGGCTGCATCTGCTGCGGGTCTGGGCGGAAGGCCCGTTCAGCGCCCGCGAGCGCGCCGCGCTGCGCTGGGCCGAGGCGGTCACCGACGTCAACCGCGCGCATCCCTCGGACGACGCCTATGCCGAAGCGCGCGCGCAATTCGCCGACCAGGATCTGGTCGCGCTGACCTACGCGGCGATTGCGATGAACGCCTGGAACCGGCTCGCCATCGCCTTCCGCAAGCCCGATCCGGCGCTGGCCGAGCCCGCGACGCAGGGGTAGCAGCGACGCGAGTCGCGACCAACCGCAGCGCGGCGATACCACGCTGGCTCCGAAGCCGCGCAGCCCCATGCCCTCGAAGCATCGGCTATGCGGTTGCGGCTGCAGCGCTCGCGCACGTCGCTGCGGTTGGTCGCGGTTCGCGTCGCCCTTACCCCTAAGCGCCTAAGCGCGGGCTCAGAACCGGTAACGCACCACCCGGCCGAGGCGGCGCAGCCAGACCCAGCGGTCGTACAGCGCGAACGGCCAACGCTGCGCCGGCGGCAGCGCGGCGATCTCCGGCAACTCCGATACCCGCGGCTCGTCGACGAACTGCAGCCGCGGATGCCAGCGGCCCAGGTCGGTCTGCGCCCAGTCGCCGATCCGCGCCTGGGTGGCGCGGATCATCGGCGCCTTGCGCAACAGGCGCAGCGCCAGCGGGCTGTAGACGTCGCACAGCAATTGGCCGCCGTGCGGGAACGCCTCGATCAGCCGGCGCACCAGTTCGCGCGCGCGGTCTTCGTCGAGGTAGGGAAACAGGCCTTCGGCGATCACCAGCACCGGCCGGTCGCCGTCCAGGCGCGCGATCCAGTCCGGCTCCATGACGTTGATCGGCAGCGTGCGGTAACGGCCGGCGCGCTGCGGCAGCAGTTCCTGCCGCAAGCGGATCACTTCGGGAAAATCCAGGTCGATCCAGTCGACCTCCACGCCCGGTTCGACCCGGAACACGCGCGAGTCCAGTCCGCAGGCCAGATGCAGGACCAGGGTGTCGGCGCGCGACTGCAGCGCGGCGCGGGTCCAGCCGTCGATGACCCGCGCGCGCAGAGCGATGCCGCGGATGTCGACCGGGCGCAGGCGGAAACGGGCGAAGTCGTAGTCGACGCGCCGGATCAGGTCGTCGGCCAGGCCGTCGCGCAGGATCGACGGCGTGGCGCGGTTGTCCATCGCCTTGGCGTACAAGGTGATCAGCAAGGTTTCCTGGCTGCCTTCCAGGCGCATCGGCGGCTCCGCGGACGCCGCCCGCGGATCGGGCGGACCCCGGCATTGTGCGGCCGGCGATGTTACGCGGCAGCGTAGGCGCCGGACATAGCGCAACGGATTTGCGCGAGCGGGTTCACGGACGCGAAGTTGCCGGCGCGCCCGCCGGTGGGCACGACGGCATCGGCGCCTCATGCGCGCGGGCGGCGGTCGTTCGCCGTGGCGCGCGCCGCCGGCGCAGTAGGCGCCCGAACGCTGCCGCAACACTGCGTCGCCGCGAAGCGATTGCGCCGCCGCCGGCGCCGGCCGAGACTGGCGTCCGCCCCGCCCGGAATCGCCCGATGGACACCCTGCTGCACCTGATCCAGACCTACGGCCTGCTCGTGGTCTTCGTCAGCGTGCTGCTCGACCAGGGCGGGCTGCCGGTACCGGCCTATCCGCCGATCATCGTCGCCTCGGCGATCGCGGTCGACCAGCACCAGCCCTTGTGGCCGATCGTGCTGATCGCCGCGCTTGCCGCCCTGCTCGCCGACAGCCTCTGGTACCTGGGCGGGCGCCGCCTCGGCGCCGCCCTGCTGCGGCTGATGTGCAAGGTCTCGCTGTCGCCGGACTCGTGCATCCTGATGACCCGAGGCGTGTACGCACGCTGGGGCGCGCCGTCGCTGATCGTGGCTAAGTTCGTGCCCGGCTTCGCCGCGGTCGCCACCACCCTGGCCGGCGAAACCGGCACCGGCGCGCGCCGCTTCGCCTTCTACGACGGCCTCGGCGCGCTGTTGTGGGCCGGCGTCGCGGTGGCGATCGGCGCGGTGTTCCATCGCGCCGTCAATCAGGTGCTGGCCGGCCTGGAGACGGCCGGCCGCTACGGGTTGCTGGCGATCCTGGCCGCGATCGCCGCCTTCGTCGGCTACAAGCTGCTCAAGCGTCAGCTGTTCCTGCGCGAGTTGCGGATGGCGCGGATCTCGGCCGGCGAACTGTATCGCTTGCTGGAAGACGGCGCCGGCCCGCTGATCCTCGACGTGCGCTCGCACCAGCAGCGCGATGCCGCCGGCTGGATCCCCGGCGCGGTGTTCGTCGCCTCGCTCGACGACGTCGGCGTGGCGCCGCGCGACGAGGTCGTGGTGTATTGCGATTGTCCCAACGAGGCCTCGGCGGCGACCCTGGCGCGCGCGCTGCGGCGGCGCGGCTTCAAGCGGGTGCGGCCGCTGGCCGGCGGCTTCGAGGCCTGGCGCGCGCAGGGTCACGCGGTCGCGCGCGGCTAGGATCAGCGCTCGTAGAACTCGATCGGCAGGCCGTCCGGGTCGGCGCAGAACGTGAAACGTCGACCGGTGTACTCGTCGACCCGCACCGGCTCGACCGCGACCGCATGCGCCTGCAGCTCGGCCACGCAGGCGTCGAGATCGGCGACCGCGAAGGCCAGGTGGCGCAGGCCGCAGGCCTCCGGATAGGACGGCCGCGGCGGCGGATCCGGGAACGAGAACAGTTCGATCTGGCCGCCGTCGGGCAGGGCCAGGTCGAGCTTGTAGGAGCGCCTGGCCTCGCGGTAGACCTCGGCCAGCGGACGCAGGCCCAGCACCTGGGTGTAGAAGCGCTTGGAGCGCGGGTAGTCCGAACAGATCAGGGCGACGTGGTGGATGGCCGACAGTTGCATGGCGACTCCGGCGAACGGCGGGGGTCGCTCGCGATCGGCCGATTGTCGGATACTGGGCGCATCCTGTCGCCGCCGCGCGACGTCCGCATTGCAGGGAGCCCCACCGTGGCCGTGTACGTCGACGATGCCGTCTGGCCCTGGCGCGGCGAGCGCTGGGCGCATTTGATGGCCGACACCCTCGACGAGCTGCACGCCTTCGCCCAGCGCCTGGGCAAGCCGCGGGTGTCGTTCCAGAACAAGGCCAGCGGCTGCCATTACGACGTCAACGCGCCGATGCGCGAGCGCGCGCTGGCGCTCGGCGCGATCGCGATCTCGCGCCACCGCGACCGCGCCCAGGTGCGGGCGATCATCCAGCGCGCGCGCGACCAGGCCGCCGGCCGCGCACCCTGAAGCGCGCCGGTTTCGGGTCGCGGGGACAAAATCGCCGGCGTTCGAGCGCCTGCCCGCCGGCACGCGGCCGGCGGTTCAGCGGCGCGCGTCGGCCGCCATGCGCAGGGCCAGGCCCGACAACACCCCGCCCATCACCCAGCGCTGCGCCGCGATCCAGCGCGGCCGCCCGGCCAGGAACGCGGCGATCGCGCCGGCGCCGGCGACGATCAGCGCGTTGACGCTGACGCTGACCGCGATCTGCACGCAACCCAGCGCCAGCGACTGCAGCATCACGTTGCGCTGCGGGTCGATGAACTGCGGCAACAGGGCCAGGTAGAACATCGCCACCTTGGGATTGAGCAGGCTGGTCAGCAGGCCCATGACGAACAAGCGACGGGTGCTGTCCGGCGGCAGGTCGCGGACCTGGAACGGCGAGCGCCCGCCCGGGCGCACCGCCTGCCAGGC
The DNA here is from genome assembly GCF_019733395.1 of Lysobacter sp. BMK333-48F3. NCBI lineage: Bacteria > Pseudomonadati > Pseudomonadota > Gammaproteobacteria > Lysobacterales > Lysobacteraceae > Lysobacter > Lysobacter sp. BMK333-48F3. The sequence continues at coordinate 929,292 of NZ_JAIHOO010000001.1, forward strand.
CATCCACAGCAGGTAGGCGGCGCCGCCGATGCGCAGCGCGTCGTAGGCATAGGGCACGGCGAACAGCAGCGCGGTGATGCCGAACGCAGCGGCAAACAGATAGAACAGGAAGCCGACCGCCACCCCGGCCAACGACACCAACCCCGCCTGGCGGCCCTGGCAGATCGAACGCGAGACCAGGTAGACCATGTTCGGCCCCGGCGTCAGCACCATCACCAGGGCCAGGCCGACGAAAGCCAGTAACGACGACAGCTCGAACATGGGCATCTCCGGGTGAGATCGGGGTCGCCGGCCTGCGACGCAACGCCTGTCGTGCCGGGGGTTCATCATCGCCGATGCGGGCATGCGGGGCGAGTGCGCCGGCGTGCCGTGGACGGTTTCAGTGCGGAAAGAGCAAATCCCCCCTGCCCCCCTTTTTCAAAGGGGGGAACAGCAAAAAGCGATCGACATAGGACGGCTGCAAATCGGTCCGGTCGCCTCCCCCCTTTGAAAAAGGGGGGCAGGGGGGATTTGCTTTGGCTTTGGCTTTGGCTTTGGCTTCGCTTCTCCCCACCCGCGACCTAGGCCAAAAACAAAACGCACCGGCCCGAAGGCCGGTGCGTTCTGCCTGGATCGCCTCATCGGCGGAAAAGGGACGAAGGCATCGAGTCGGCCCGATCCCCTCGCCCTCCGCGTCAGAACCGCAGCGAGTAGCGCGCGTTGATGCCGTGGTCGCGCGCCTCGTCGGCGAACTGGCCGGCGTAGTGCAGCTCGAGCAGGCTGTTGGCGCTCAGGCGTGCGGCGACGCCGGTTTCGACCAGGGTCGCGTTGTCGGCCAAAGGCGCGCCGTGGATACGGAACGCTTCGCCGCCGCGCCAGGCCACGTCGACCTCCGGACGCAGGTCGCCGCTGGCGTGGCGACGGCCGATGCCGCCGCGCAGGCTCAGCCAGCTGTCGTCCTGCTGCGAACCCTTGAGGTTGACGTTGAAACGCACGCCGAGCGTCGACAGGTTGACCCGGCTTTCGCCGCTGCGGCCGCTCAACGCCGCCGCGCCGCCGTCTTCCTGGAAGCGGTCGCTGTCGACCCGCACCTGGGCGAACTGGGCGTAGGGCTCGAATTCCCACGCACCGCGCGCCAGGCGGTAGCCGCCTTCGACGAAGGCCTGCTGGCTGTCGGCATCGTACGAAGCGCGGGTGCGGTCGACGAAGCCGTTGAAGCCGATCCGGCGGTCCAGGTCGATGTCGTGGCGGGCGAAGCTCAGGCCGGCGCTGAGGCCGAACGCGCCCCAGTTCTGTCCCGCGTACAGGCCCAGGTGGCGGGTGTCGACGCGGCCCTTGTCGTTGCGGTTGGAGTCGCTGTCGGTGCGGCCGCTGCCGGCGAGCACGCCGATGCGCCAGCCGCCGTCGAAGCGGTAGTCGTAACCGACCAGGGTCGCCGAACCGTTGTACTCGTTGCGCGCGGCGTTGCCGTCGCCATCGAGGGTGCCGCCGGACTTCAGCAGTTCGATCCAGGCGCCCTGAGCCCCGCCCTCGGCGCTGTAGGCAGCGAACGCGCCGCGACCGGCACGGGCGCGGTTCAACGCCGCATCGCGCACGTGGCGACCGTCGTCGACCAGGATCGAACGCAGGCTGGCGTGGCTCTCGCCGCTGAGCGAGCCCAGCGCGACCAGCGCCTGCGCCGGGAACAGCTGGGTCAGCGGCTGCGGAATGCCCTGCCCGACCGCCAGGCGATCGGCGGCGGCCGCGGCCGCGCGCTGGTTCTCGGTCTGCGCCGCGGTCGCCAGCGAAGCGCCGCGGGTCACGTCGACCGACACCGCATTGGCGGCGTAGCTGAGGCCGAACTTCAGGAACGGCGAGAACGCGGTCTGGTCGACCGAGGCGAACTGGCCGACGACGCCGCCGGCGGCGTTGAGGATGTTGAAGTTCTGGCCGAGCAGGTACTGGCCCGGCGCATGCAGCACGATCAGCTTGCCGTCGAGGCTGGCGCGGCCGGTCACGTCGAGGCGGTCGGACTGACCGCCGGCCGAGAGTTCGGCGACGTAGCTGCCGCCGGCGCCCTGCACGTAGTCGCCCTGCACGGTCAGGGTGCCGATCGAATTGCCCGGCGACAGCGCGCCGTCGAGGCGCACGTTGCCGACGATGCGGCCGCTGCCGCCGAGGCCGCCCTTGGCCAGTACCGGCAGCTGGGCCGTGGTCAGGGTGCCGTTGACCACCAGGGTGCCGCTTTCGACCTGCGCCGCGTAGGCGTTGTTGCCGGTCAGCTCGAGCACGCCCTGCTTGACGACGAGGCCGCCGAAGCTGTTGTTGCCGCTCAGGCGCAGCCAGCCGGCGCCGGACTTGGTCAGCTTGCCGCTGCCGCCGATGTCGTTGCGCCAGTCGTCCCAGGCCTTGCCGTCCCAGACCTTGGCGCCGCCGCCCGGACGGTCCATGACCACCTCGGTGTCGACGCGCATCTGACCCGGGCCGTCGATGGCCTTCTTCAGATTGACCAGGCCCCAGCCGTAGACGTCGTCGATGCCGGGCGCGCCCAGATCGGTGGCGGTGGTCAGCAGCACGTCGCGCACCTGGGTGTTGGCCAGGTAGGGGAAGCGTTCCATCAGCAGGCCGAGCGAGCCGACCACGTGCGGGGTGGCCATCGAGGTGCCGCTGAGGTTGCCGTACTCGTGGGTCGGCGTGCCGGCGGTGACTTCGAACGAAATCGTGCCGTCGGGGTTGCGCACCAGGCCGCCGGCCAGGGTGTCGTCGCCGCCGAGCACGGTGGAGTTGATCACCGAACCCGGCGCGGCCACGCACCAGTTGGCCGCCTGCGCGCAGCGCATCGACGAAGCGCTCAGCACCAGGTCCTTGTTGACGTTGACCACGGTCAGCCAGTACGGCTCCAGGTCGGGACGGCCGCGCGGCAGGCTGGCGTACAGGCCGGCCTGCGGCGCGGTCTGCGGGGTCACGCCGGCGACGCCGTGATTGCCCGCCGCCCACACCTGCAGCATGCCCTTGTCCAGCGAGCCGCGGGCGAAGACATCGAAGTACGAGGCGTTGTCCGGGTCGAACAGGTAGCCGTCGAGCTGGGCCAGAGTGTTCGGCTCGGTGGCCAGGCCCCAGCTGTGGTTCAGCGCGCGCACGCCCTGGTCGTTCATGTCGCGGTACATGCCGGCGACGGTCTCGTCTTCCGGACCGACCCGGGTCAGGCTGACCACGCTGTAGCCGGTCGCGGTGCGCTGCCATTCGCGCGCGCTGTTGAACGACCACTTGGCCGCGGTCAGGTCGGCGCCGAAGGCCACGCCGTGCATGCCCTTGCCGTCGCGATTGGCGGCGATGGTGCCGCCGACGTGAGTGCCGTGGGTGTTGAACTCCCAGCCCGGCTGCACGTAGGGGCCGGCCATGATGATGTCGCGGATCTGCTGCGGTACGTTGGCGTTGAAGCCGACGTAGGTGATCTGGGCCTGATCGCCGCGCGAAGTGAAGCAGGCGTTGGCGCCGGTGACCAGGGTGGTGTTGGTGCACAGGCTGCCGTCGGCGAGACGGTCGGCCATCAGCACGGCGCGGTGGTCCTTGCCGGCGAACTCGGGATGAGCGAAGACGGTGCCGCTGTCGTAGACGCCCAGGCGGACGCCCTTGCCGGTCAGGCCGCGCGCATAGGCGTACTGGGCGTTGATCGCGGCCAGGCCCCAATCGGCCTCGAATTCGGCGCTGCGCCAGCTGTCGGGGTTGCCGAGCTGGCCCATCGCGCTTTGCGCGGCGGCCGGTGCGGCGGCGGCGAGCAGGCCGCCGAGGATGGCGAGGGACAGCAGCGAGCGCGGCTGCGCGCCGCGCGAGGAGCGCCCGTCCGTGGCGCGGGTAGTGCGAATATCGCCTTGCATCTTGCAGTGATCTCCTATCGTGTCGAATGGGCGCCGCCTAGCGACGCCCGCTGTCGTACCGGCGCGCAAGCGCCTCGTCCTGGTAGTCGGCATCGGCGCGTTCGGCGCGCCGCTCCGTTCGAAGTCGCGCAGGGCGACCGGCATCTTCACTAACGCGAAGATGCGCGTATCACCCTACCGTCACATGGGCGCGGAGCGCACATGACTTTCGTCACGCGCGCAACGACGCGGTCGCATGGCGCCGCCTTCGACGCTCAGTCGCCGTCGTATTCGGCGTGCATCAGTCCGCGTCGCCAGGCGAACGCCACCGCCTCGGTGCGGTCGGCCAGATGCAGCTTGGCCAGCACGTTGCCCAGATGGGACTTCACCGTCTTCTCGCCGATGTTCAACGCCGCGGCGATGCGCGCGTTGCTGCCGCCTTCGGCCAGTTTGCGCAGCACGTCCAGCTCGCGCTCGGTCAGGCAGGCGAAGGGATCCTCGCGCGGCTCGCGCTTGCGCCGCACCGCCTTGAGGATGCGCTGGGCGACGAAGGGATGGATCACCGCTTCGCCGGCGGCGATCCGGCGCAGGGTCGCCAGCAGCTCGTCGCCGAGCATGCTCTTGAACAGCAGCGACTGCGCGCCGGCCTCGATCGCGGCGAAGGCCAGGTCGTCCTGGTCGGTGGAGGTCAGCACAGCGATCGCGCTGCGCGGGCTCAGCACCTTGATCGCCCGGATCGCCTCGACCCCGTCGACGTCGGGCATCATCAGGTCGATCACGATCAGGTCCGGCGCCAGCTCGCGCGCCAGCTCGATCGCCTCGGCGCCGCCGCCGGCCTCGCCGACCACCTCGAAGTCGTCGGTCAGCATCAGCAGGCTGCGGATGCCCTTGCGTACCACGTCGTGATCGTCGGCCAGCAACACGGTCGTACTCATGCCGGAACTCCTTGCGATTCCAGGTTGAAGGACACGGTCACCACCGTGCCGCTGGAAGAACTGGCCAGGCGGAAGCGTCCGCCCGGCAGGCCGCGCGCGCGCAGGCGCATGTTGGCCAGGCCCATGCCGCGGTCGCGCTCGTCGGCGACGAAGCCGCAGCCGTCGTCCTGCACGGTCCAGCCGTAGCGCGAGCCGGCGCGGTTGAGCACGATCTCGATCCGGCGCGCGCCGCTGTGGCGCAGGCTGTTGGACACCGCTTCGGTGGCGATCAGCAGCAACTGGCCGGCGTGCTGCGGCCATCCGGCCAGGCCGCGCTCGGCCTCGTCGTCGAGCAACAGCCGCCACTCGATCTCGCTGCCGGCGAGCAGGTGCTCGCAGGTGTCCTCCAGGGCCTTGCGCAGGCCTTGCTCGGCCACGGTCGGCGCGGAGAAGCGCTGGATCACGTCGGCGAGGTCGCGCTGCAACTGGCCGGTCAGGCCCAGCGCGGCCTTGATCAGGGTGTCCTGGCGCGGGTCGCGCTGGCCGTCTCGGCCGGCCAGGTGGTCGAGCACGCTCAGCTGCAGGCCGAGGGCGAAGCTGCGCTGCTTGGCGGTGTCGTGCAGGTCGCGCGCCAGGCGATTGCGTTCTTCCGAGACCGCCAGCGCCTGGCGCACCTGGATCAGCTCGCCGAGCCCGTCGGCCATGCGGTCGAAGCGCTGCGACAGGCGGCCGAATTCGTCGCGGCCCGGGTCGTGGATCCGGGCGTCGAGCTGGCCCGCGGCCCAGGCGTCGGCGGCGCGTTCGGCATGGCGGAAGCGGCGGGTCAGCAGGGTCGCCACCGCGACCGCCGACATCGCGCTGATCACCGCCAGGTACAGGGCGATGCCCTCGAAGTCGCCGGAGTCCATGCGGATGAAGCTGGCCAGCGAGCCGCCGACGTGCTGGCCGACGGTCAGGGTCGCGGCGCCGTCCATGCCCACCGGCACCGCCACCGCGGTGATCCAGTCGCCCTGGCGCTCGTGCCTGCGCGGGGTGGACTCGCGCGTCGCCACCGCGTCGCGCTCGGCCTCGCCCAGGGCGCGGGCCAGCGGCGGATCGATCAGCGCCGGATAGGCGCAGCGGCGGCCGTTGCGGTCGCGGTAGCGGATCGCGATGCGGCCGTCGTGAGTGCTGCCGGCGAAGCTGTACAGCGCCATCCACTCCGGCGTGTCCATGCCGACGATGCGCACCAGCAGCGCCTGCAGCACCGCCTCGCATTGCTCGTCGGACATCGCGCCGGTGGCCGGCACCGAGCCCAGCCGTTGCAGCTCGCGCCGCATCGCGCCTTCCAGGGCCGGCGGCGCCATGTCGCGGCGCAGTTCGGCGCGGGCCACGTACAGGCCGAAGCCGGACAGCAGCGCGGTGCTGATCCACGACGCGACCAGCATCCACAGCAGGCATTTCCAGAACAGCCCGCTCCACCAGCCGCGCGCCGGCGTGCGGACGGCCGGCGGCGGGGGTGCGGCGGTTTCGCTCATGACGCCAGTATTCCAGGTTCGGCGCAGGACGAATCCGCCAAACGTCCCGGGTCGGCACCGGCACCGGCCCGATGCGGGCGAACCGCCCCGGCGCGCACGATCGCCGCCGTTCTCCGCCACCGCGATGCCGCCATGACCCGCCCCGTTCGCACCGACGCGCAGCGCATCGAGCAGCTCGATGCGCTGCGCGGTTTCGCCCTGTTCGGCATCCTGATCGTCAACATCGGCGCGTTCGCCTCGCCCTACTACGGCCTGGGCCTGGCCGACCCGGCCTACGACGGCGCGGCCGACCGCGCCGTGCGCTGGCTGGTGGCGGCCGGATTCGAACTCAAGTTCTACCTGCTGTTCTCGTTCCTGTTCGGCTACAGCTTCACCCTGCAGATGGATTCGGCGCAGCGCGCCGGCCAGGCCTTCGTGCCGCGCATGCTGCGCCGCCTGGCCGGCTTGTGGCTGATCGGCCTGGCGCATGCCCTGCTGTTGTTCCACGGCGACATCCTCACCACCTATGCGGTGCTGGGGCTGATCTTGCTGGCGCTGCGGCGGGCGGCGCCGGCGCTGGCCTTGCGCATCGCCGCGGCCTTGTTGCTGCTGACCGCAGCCGGCTGGGCCGCGCTGGCCGCGCTGGCGGCCTGGGACGGGACGGCCGCCGATCCGGCCGCGGCCGCGCTGGCGGCGCAGGCCAACCTGGCCGGCTTCACCGGCGATGCGGCCGCGGTGATCGCCCAGCGCAGCCGCGAACTGGCCTCGACCGGGGTCCTGCTGGCCCTGCTGCAGGCGCCGTGCGCGCTGGCGATGTTCCTGTGCGGGCTGGTCGCCGGACGCCGCCGGCTGCTCGCCGATCCGGAATCCCATCGGCCGTTGCTCCACCGGCTGCGCTGGCTGGGCCTGTGCTGCGGACTGCCGGCCGCCGCGGCGTACGCCTGCGTCGCCGTGTGGCGGCCCGGCGGCGCGCTGGAACTGTTGGCTCTGGCCGGATGCGTATTGACCGCGCCCTGGCTGAGCGCGGGCTACCTGGCCTGGGCGATGACGGCGTTCGCCACCCGCGCCGGTGCGCGTGTCGCCGCCTGGCTGGCGCCGGCCGGACGCATGGCCCTGTCCAACTACCTGCTGCAGTCGCTGGTCTGCGCCTGGGCGTTCAGCGGCTATGGCCTGGGCCTGATGGGGCGCGTTTCGCCGTTGCAGGCCTCGATCTTCGCCCTGCTGCTGTTCGGCGCGCAGACGAGCCTGAGCCGCTGGTGGCTGCGGCGCCGCGCTTACGGCCCGCTGGAGTGGCTGCTGCGCGCGATCACGCTCGGCGCCCGGCCGCGCCGGCGCGTCGCGACCGATGCGACGCGCTGACGCGCGACGCCGAACCGGGACACTGAACCGGGACACTGAAGCGAGACACTCAAGCTAGACACTGAAGTGAGATCGGGCGCGGCTGTAAAACCGTGACCGTCATCGTGCCGCGGCTCTGGCGAGAGCGCGCCGCGATGTCCCACACTCAGCGCCCGGCCCTTCGCGGCAGGAGACACGCAAGCGCTCGTGATCGTCCCCTCATCCGCATTCGCCCGCGCCGCCGCGTCGCCGGTTCCGGACTGAACCGGCGTGCACGACGACCTGTTCCGACGCGAAGCGCTGGATGCGCGCCGGCAACGCTGGCTGGGCCGGATCCGGCTGCCGTTGTCGCGCCTGGGCACGGCGATGGCGGTGCTGGCGATGGCGCTGCTGTTGTCGTTGATCGCGCTGTTCGGTTTCGGCCGCTACACCCGCACCGAACGGGTCGAGGGCGTGCTGGTGCCGCGCGACGGCCTGCTCGCGGTGACCTCGCCCGCCGCCGGCGTCCTGCTGCGCGCGACGGTCGCCGAAGGCCAGCCGGTGCGGCGCGGCCAGGCGCTGCTGGAGATCTCCACCGAACTCGACAGCCCGGCCCTGCGCGCCGGCATCGGCGCGGCGGTCGGCGCCGGCCTGGCCGAACAACGCACGCGCCTGCTCGCCGACCGCGATGCGCTGGAACGCGACCGCGGCACCGAACAAGCCAATCTCGACCAGCGCCTGGCCGCGGCGAAGCGGCGCATCGACCTGGCCCAAGACCAGCTCGCGCTGCGCCAGGAACAGGCCGAACAGGCGCGGCGCCTGGCCGCGCAGGTCGAGCCGCTGCGCGGCGACAAGCTGCTCAGCGAGGTGCAATGGCAGCAGTACCGCGACACCCTGGCCGAAGCGCAGGCGCGGGTGCAGGCGGCGCAACGCGAACGCCTGGACGCCTTGCGCGAACAAGCCGACGCGCAGGCCGAACGGCAGCGCCTGCCGCTGCGGCTGAGCGAGCGCCGCAACCGGATCGAACGCGAGTTGGCCGACGTCGCCCAGGACGATGCGCGCAACGAAGGCCGGCGCCGCCTGGCGGTGCTGGCGCCGCGCGACGGCCGCGTCTCCGGCCTGGCCCTGGTCGAAGGCCAGGCGGTGGCGCCCGGGCAACGCCTGTTGCATCTGCTGCCGCCGCAGGCGCCGCTGCTGGCCGAACTGTGGGTGCCGGACCGGGCGATCGGCCTGATCGCGCCGGGCACCGCGGTGCGTCTGCGCTATCGCGCGTTCCCCTATCAGCGTTATGGCGTGCACGACGGCCAGGTGGTCGAAATCGCGCGCGGCGCGCTGTCGCCGGACGAAATCCGCACCCGCAGCGGTCTGCGGGTCGAGGCGCCGGCCTGGCGCGTGCTGGTCGCGCTGGACCGGCAGCGGATCGGCGCGCATGCGCTGCAGGCGCAGATGCGGGTCGACGCCGACCTGGTGCTGGAGCGGCGGCGGCTGTACGAGTTCGTATTCGCGCCGCTGGCCCTGGCGACGCCGGCCGACGTCGCGGGAGCGCGCCGATGAGCCGGCGCGCGCTGCCGGTGATCCAGCAGAACGAGCTGGCCGAATGCGGCCTGGCCTGCCTGGCGATGATCGCCGCGCACCACGGCCACGACCTCGACCTGGCCAGCCTGCGCCGGCGGTTTCCGGTCTCGCCGCGCGGCGCCACCCTGGCCCGGTTGATCAAGACCGCCGGCGCGCTCGGCCTGGACAGCCGGCCGTTGCGCGCCGAGATCGAGCACCTGGCCGGCGTGCGCCTGCCCTGCATCCTGCACTGGGACCTCAACCACTTCGTCGTGCTCAAGGCGATCGCCGGCGAGCGGGTCGAACTGCACGATCCGGCGATCGGCGCGGTGACCATGTCGCTGGCCGAGTTCGGCCGCCATTACACCGGCATCGCCCTGGAGCTGAGCCCGCGCGCGGATTTCGCGCCGATGCGCGAACGCCGCCGGCTGAGCCTGTCGGCCCTGGCCGGGCGCATCGACGGTCTGCGCCGCGCCGGCGCCCAGGTGCTGGCCCTGGCGCTGTGCCTGGAAGCGTTCACCCTGCTGCTGCCGCTGGCGATGCAGTGGGTGCTGGACCGGGTGCTGGTCGCCGCCGACGTCGATCTGCTGCACCTGCTCGGCGCCGGCTTCCTGGCCGTGGTCGTGTTCCAGTCGGCGCTGACCGCGATGCGCGGCTGGCTGATCGCCGACCTCGGTTCCGCCCTCAACTCGCAATGGCTCAGCAACCTGTTCGGGCATCTGCTGCGCCTGCCGCTGGATTTCTTCGAGAAGCGCCATGTCGGCGGGGTGATGTCGCGCTTCGTCTCGGTGCAGGCGATCCAGCAGACCCTCACCGGCAGCTTCGTCGAAAGCCTGCTCGACGGCCTCACCGCCTTGCTGGTGCTGGGCCTGCTGCTGTTCTACAGCCCGTCGCTGACCGCGCTGGTGCTGGTGGCGCTCGCGCTCTACGCCGGCCTGCGCTGGCTGGCGTTCCGACGCCTGCGCCGGCTCAAGGAAGAGCAGCTGATCCAGGTCGCGCAACAGCAGAGCCTGTTGATCGAGTCGATCCAGGGCATCCAGACCATCAAGCTCGGCAACCAGCAGGAAGAGCGGCGCGCGCGGATCGCCAACGCCGCGGTCGAGGTCGCCCGCCGCGAGGCGGCGATCGGCCGCACCACCGCCGCGTTCGGCGCGCTGTCCAAGCTGGTGTTCGGCGCCCAGCGCGTGCTGTTGATCTGGCTGTGCGCCTGGCTGACCCTGCAAGGCCGTTTCAGCGCCGGCATGATGGTGGTGTTCGTCGCCTACGCGGATCTGTTCGCGACCCGCACCGGCAGCCTGATCGACAAGCTGGTCGACCTGCGCCTGCTCGGCCTGCACGGCCAGCGCATCGCCGACATCGCCCTGGAGCCGCCGGAGCCGCACGTGCACACCGACTACGCCGGGCCGGCGCCGGCGCCGCGGATCGAGGTGCGCGGGGTCAGCTTCCGCTACGCCGACGACGAGCCCTGGATCCTGCGCGACTGCAGCTTCGCGATCGAGGACGGCGAGTCGGTCGCCATCGTCGGCCCGTCCGGCTGCGGCAAGACCACCCTGGCCAAGCTGATCCTGGGCCTGCTGCGGCCCAGCGAAGGCGCGATCCTGATCGGCGGCGTCGACATCCATCGTTACGGCCTGGGCCCCTACCGCGACCGCTTCGGCGCGGTGATGCAGGAGGACGTGCTGTTCGCCGGCTCGATCGGCGAGAACATCGCCGGCTTCGACAGCGCCGCCGATCCGCAGCGGGTCGAGGCCGCCGCGCGCGCCGCGCGCATCCACGACGACATCGCGGCGATGGCGATGGGCTACGAGTCGCTGGTAGGCGACCTGGGCTCGTCGCTGTCCGGCGGGCAGAAGCAGCGCGTGCTGCTGGCGCGCGCGCTGTACCGCCAGCCTTCGATCCTGTTGCTGGACGAAGCCACCAGCCACCTCGACGTCGGCCGCGAACACGAGATCAACCGCGAAGTCGCCGCGCTGCGCATCACCCGCATCGTCATCGCCCATCGTCCCGACACCATCCGCAGCACCGACCGCGTGGTGTCGCTGCGCGACGGCGTGTGCGAACACTTTGAAACATCTCGTTACACCTTGCCGAACCTGTCGCGTATTCAGGGTGAAACTGCGATCACGATTAGCAAACCGCGTGTTTCATAGTTGCTAGGATCGATGCCCACGCCGATGCCGGGACGGCGTTTCATCTTCCTGGCAATCTACGATTCAGGAGAACGCTGCATGAGCAAGCAAGACGTGAATCGCAACAACGAAGCCGTACGTCCGCTCGCCCGCGTCGCCGCGCGCGAACTGTCGCTGGAAGAGATCGCCGCGATCTCGGGCGGCAAGGGCGACACCACCCACGCCACCGGCCCGAACGGCGACGATCCGGGCGATCCGGACGACGGCGCGGTCTGATCGCGCATCGTCTCAGTCGATGAAAAGAGCATGACCCACGCTGCGGCGGACTCGCGTGCGAGCGACGCGCGCGGAAACCTCAGCGACCCGTCATGACGCCGCACGCCCCGCTGGTCGGGGCGTGCGTTTTTCCGCAACCCGATCTTTCCGCCGCCATGCCGATGACCGCTTTCCGCACGCCGCTGATCCTTTCCTCGCTGGCCCACGACATCCACGCTTCGGCCGCGCGCTGGGCGCTGCGCGCCAGCGGCCTGGATGCGGTCTGGGCCGGCTCGCTGGCCGAGTCCGAACTGGGGCCGATGTCGCTGCACTGCGACCCCGACCTGGGCCTGCGCAGCAGCGGCGCGCTCGACCACGAACGCATCGGCGCGATCTGGTACCGCCGGCCGCGCAACCCCGAACACTTCCCGCGCGCCCATCGCAGCGACGAACCCTTCCTGCGCGGCGAGTGGGGCCGCTTCCTCAAGAACCTCTACGCCCTGACCGACACCGGCGCCGACCGGCTGTGGATCAATCGTCCCGCGGCCGCGGCGATGGCCGAGAACAAGCTGGTGCAGCTGCGCGCCGCGCACCGCTGCGGCCTGCGCTTTCCGGCCACGCTGGTCTCGCACGACCCCGACGAGATCCGCCGCTTCGTCGCCCGCCACGGCCGGGTCGTGTACAAGCCGTTCATGACCCACACCTGGCAGGACGCGGAAACCGGGCGCATGTTCAGCACCTATGCGCGCATCGTCGAAGCGGCGATGCTCGACGACGACCAGAGCCTGCTGCACTGTCCGGGCATCTACCAGGTCTACGTCAACAAACGCTGCGACCTGCGCGTGACCGCGATCGGCGACCGCTACTTCGCCGCACGCCTGCATTCGGCCCAGGACGACGGCGTGGTCGACTGGCGCGCACGCCAGGCGGTCGGCGGCCTGCGCGCCGAAGCCGGCGAGCTGTCCGCCGCCGATCGGACCAAGCTGGCCGCGCTGATGCGCGAGCTGGGCCTGGTGTTCGGTTGCATCGACCTGGCTATCGACGGCGACGGCGAAGCGCATTTCCTCGAGGTCAACCAGGCCGGACAGTTCCTGTTCGTCGAAGACCTGCTGCCGTCGCTGCCGCTGCTGCGGGCGATGAGCGCGATGCTGGCCGAAGGCCGTCCGGACTACTCGCTGGCGACGATCGCGCCGGTGTCCTACGCCGACTACTGCGCCAGCGACGAACACCGCGCCTGGTGGGCGCAGGCCAGCGAAACCCTACAGGATCGCAACCCCGCGGCGGCCGGCATCAGCCTGGAATAGCCGGCCGCTTCCAACTCATGGGGTAGGAGCGAGGCGAGTCGCGACCACGGAACGCGCATAGAAGCCCAAGCCGGCGCCCCTCATCGAAGCCGCGTCCCTTCCCTCTGTAGGAGCGGCGTAAGCCGCGACAGGGAAGACGCAGAAAACTCGTTAGCGACGTCGCCACTCGAAGCGCACCGGCTGGCAGTGGCGGGCGCGGATCAAGAGCAAATCCCCCCTGCCCCCCTTTTTCAAAGGGGGGAGTCGTTGGCGTTTCGAAGGGGGCATGCGCCGGGCGAGCGGCGCGGCGGGTTTCGTGCCGCGCCGTCGGTCAGGCGCCGTCCGCCAATGCGTACTCGAATCGATAGAAGTGCGCCCCGCCTTCGCGCACCTCGATGCTCATGCGCCCGCTGAGCCCGAGCAATTCCTCGGTCCCCGAGTCCGGCACCACGTCGATGCTGAGATCGGCGGCGCCCCGGTCCATCACCCCGCGATGCAACAGCAGAAAACTGCCGCGGCGCCCGTCGAGCACGCCCTGCACTTTCTCGAACGCGACATAGCCGGCCGAGCCCTGCACGGCCGTCCCGCCCGCCAGCATCTCGCCGCGGCTGGCGGCGTCGAGATCGCCGTGGAAGCGTTTGTCGATCGCCATCCGCCCGAACAGGCCGACGGCCTCCTCGTGCAAGGGTTGCGGGCTGAGCTTGACCTCGAACGGGCCTTCGGCAATACGGTTCATCGGCGATCCCATGGTGGCGGACACCGGCGCGCTGATCGTGGCGATGCGCGCCGTCGGCACACGATGCCATGCCGCGCATCCGGCCGCGAGCCGCGTATGCCGGACACGCCGTTACGGCACGCGCACCCGCAACGCGAACCCGTCCAATCCCCAATCCCACCAAAAGGCGACTACCGATTCCGGTCCAGCGCACCGGAATCGGTAGCGCCACCCTGTCTGCGGCGGGTGCAATCGACCCGGGGTCATTGGCTCCGGGCCGAAGCCTCGTCGCACCAGACCGCAGACAGGGGCACCGCGCCCGACGGAGGGGCGGACGACGGTGTGCGTGCGGCGAGCCGCGCCGGCGCGCGGCGCGGCTTCGCCTTGTTCGAGGTGCCGCGGCTGGCGACACGCTGGGTCTTGCCGATAGGCCGTGCGCCGCGCGGCTCGGCCTCGGCGGCCGGGCGCGTCGGGCAGGCACCGCCGGCCGGCTTGCTGGCCGACAGCGCATAGGCGGACGCGGGCGCGGCGGCGGGCGCCGTAGCGGTAGAAGTCGCAGCCGCGACCGCATTCGCCGCCGTCGCGGCGGCGATCGCGCCGCGCGCGCTGGCGCTGGCGCCGGGCGAGGCTTGCAATCCGAGCGCCATCATCGCCTTGGCACTCGTCCCGGCGCCGCAGCCGGACTCGGCGCCACGCTCGCCGTCGCGACCGGCGCCGGCCGCGCCATCGCCGTCGCCGGCGCGCCGCCCCAGCCCAGGCGCAGGCCGAGGTTGAGCGAATGGGCGCGATCGTCGCTGCCGATGTCGCCGCGGTACTCGACGAAACCGCTGCCGTACCGGCTTATCCGATAGTTCAGTCCGAGGCCGACGTTCCAGCGGTTGCGCTCGGCGACGAAGCCGCGCACGCCGAAATCGGGCACGTTGGCGCCGACGAAGGCGTTGCGCGCGAACGGCGCGTCGTCCTGCAGGTCGTGCAGGTAGCGCAGGTCCGCAGTCGGCTGCCAGCGCCGGCCCTGCCCCGGGGCCATCGACAGGCGCACGCCGATGCCGGCGGTGGTGGCGTCGTAGCTGGCCGCGGCGACCGCCAGGTCGGCATCGCCGGCGCCGCGCTCGCGCAGCCGGATCGATTCGAACTTGTGGTAGTACACGCCGAGCAAGGGTTCGACCCGGACGCTGCCGCCGTCCCAGCGCCAGCCCGCTTCGAGCACGGCATAGGCGCCGTCGCCGCTGAAGTGCGCATCGCTGCGCGCATTGAAGGTGCCGACCGCGATCTCGCGCTCGGCGTCGTAACTGGCGTAGCTGTAGCCGAGCGCGCCCTGGGTCCAGAATCCGCCCGGCGCGTACAGCCAGTGGATGCCGACATTGAACTGATCGCCGTCGATGCGGTCGTCGCGGCGCTCGGTTTCCAGCCTGGAATGCGCCAGGCCGATGTGACCGCCGAAGCGGAACGCTTCGCCCGGCGAACCTTCCAGGCCGAACAGCACGCCGGCCAGGCGGTTGTCGATGCCGGCCAGGCCGTCGCCGTCGAACTCGGCGCGGCCGCCGTAGCCGGTCGCCCACAGCGTGCCGAGGCTGCGTTCGTCTTCGACGCCGAGATCGCGCACCAGATCCAACTGCCGCGTCACCCCGCGCTGCAGTTGCTCGGCGTTGTACCGCTGCGCGCTGGCCAGCGAGGCGTAGGTCTCGCCGCTGAGGGTGTCGAAGGCGCGCGGCGCCTGCGCCGCGCTGAGGCCGCGCGCGGCGGCGATCAGGGTCGGCAGCTGGCCGCTGTTGGCGTCGGCGATCGCCTGCAGCGCGTCGGCCACCGCCTGCTGGTTGTCGCTCAGGCCGGGGAATTGGTTGAAGCGGATGCCGGTGCCGCCGGCGTCGTGCTCGCTCAGGCGCAGGAACACGTCGTTGCCGATCACGATCAGGCTGGCGTCGAGGAAGGGCAAGGCGTTCTGGACCACGCCGGCGAAGGCGCCGTTGATCGCGCCGGCATCGACGATGCGGTAGTCGGTGACCGGCGCGTAGCTGCCGGCGAGCGGAATCGCCACCACCTGGCCGCCGCTGAGGTTGGCGGTGCCGGCGACGATCACGCTGTCGGTGGCGCCGGCGCCGTTCTGCCGCACCTGCAGCACGCCGCCCGCGGCCATGCTCAGGCTGGCGACGTTGAGCGACGCGCCGACCGAGGCGCTGCCGCCCGCCGCTCCGGTCGCCCCGGCCAAGCCGGAAGGCGCCAGCGTGCCGCCGAGCGTCAGCGCGCCGGTCAGCGCGCCATCCCCAACGAGTGCGCCGCCTGCGAGTACGGCGGCGTTGCCGGTCAAGCTGCCGTCGAGCACCAGGTTGCCGGCGATGGAACTGTCGACGAAGTTGGCGGTGCTGGCCGCAGCCAGCACCAGGGTGCCGCCGCTGGCGACGTCGAGCTGTTCGAAACCGCTCAACGAGGCCGCGGGCAGCGTGCCCTGGCCGCCGCCGCCGACGGCGAAGGTGTCGCTGCCGGCGCCCGCGGCGATGCTGCCGGTCAGGCCGGACAACAAGGCCAGGCTGCTGTAGTAGCGGTCGTCGCCGCCGCCCAGGTCGACCGCGCCGGCGACCGCGCCGGTGGCGCTGAGCCGGTCGTTGCCGGCGCTGAAGCTGGCGCTGGTGCCGGCCGCGGAGGTGAAGCCGGCGACGATCGGATTGGCGACGGCGAGCGCGCCGCCCTGTAGCGACAAGCCGCCGCCGAAGCCGACCAGACTGCCGGACAGGGTCAGCATGGCCGGGCCCGACTTGATCAGGGTACCGCTGCCGCTGATCGTGCCGCTGAGGTTGAGCGGGTTGCTGCCGGTCACGTCGAGCGCGGTGCCGGCGGCGACGTCGACCGCATTGGCCACGTTCAGGCCGGCGATCGCGGCGCTGAGGCTGGCGTTGCCGCTCACCGCCAAGGTGCCGGTGCCGAGCGCGGTATTGCTGCCGATCGCCAGAGTACCGGCGCTGAGGTTCACCCCGCCGCCGAAGTTGTTGGCGCCGCTCAGGGTCAGGGTGCCGCTGCCCGAGTACGCCAGGCTGCCGGCGCCGCCGATGGTGCCGCTCAGCCCCAGATCGTTGCTGCCGGCGATCGCCAGTTCGGCGCCGGAGGCCAGGCTGATCGCATTGCCCAGGGTCACCCCCGCGGCGCTGGCGCTGAGGCCGGCGTCGCCGCCGACCGCGAGCGCGCCGGTGCCGAGCGCGAGCGAATCGCCGACCGCCAGCGCGCCCGAGTTCAGGGCCACGCCGCCGCCGAAGTTGTTCGCCGCGCTGAGGCTCAACGTGCCGGTGCCGTTCATCGCCAGCTCGCCGGCGCCGCCGATCGTGCCGTCCAGGGCGAGGTCGTTGCTGCCGACCACGGCGAGCGTGGTGCCGGCGCCGAGATTGACCGCGTTGGCCAGTTCGATGCCGGCACCGGTCGCGCTCAACTGCGCGCTGCCGCCGACATTGAGGCTGCCGCTGCCGAGGGCCAGATCGTCGCCGACCGCGAGCGTGCCGCCGCCGAGCGCGACGCCGCCGCCGAACGCATTGGCGCCGCTCAGGGTCAGGGTCGACGGTCCGTTGAAACTCAACCCGCCGCTGCCGCCGATCGCGCCGCTCAGGGTCAGATCATTGCTACCGGCGATGCTCAGGCCGGCGTTGAGCACGATCGCATTGCCGACGCTCAACGGCGCCGACGCGGCCAGGGTCGAGGCGCCGCTGACGGTCAGCGTGCCGCTGCCGAGCGAGCTCGACTGCGCCAGCGCCAAGGTGCCGGCCTGCAGGTCGACGCCGCCGGCGAACAGGTTGGCGCCGCCCAGCGACAAGGTGCCGCTGCCGCTCTTGATCAGGCCGCTATCGCCGGCGACGGTGCCGTTCAAGCTCAGGTCGGCGCTGCCGCCCAGGTTCAGTGCGGCGCCGCTGGCGAGGTTGACCGCATTGGTCAGGGTCAATGCGGCGCCGGTGCTGGCGAGCCCGGCGTTGCCGGCGACGTTGAGCGCGCCGGTGCCGAGCGAGCTGTCGGTGCCGAGCAGCAGGTTGCCGCCGGACAAAGTCAGGCCGCCGCCGAAATTGTTCGCCCCGCCCAGGGTCAGGCTAGCGCTGCCGGCGTAGGCCAGCGCGCCGGCGCCGCCGATCGGGCCGTTGAGCGCCAACGCGTTGGCGCCGCCGATGGTCAGCGTGGTGCCGCTAGCGAGATCGACCGTGTTGCCCAGCGCTACGCCGGGCACGCCGGCGCTGAGCCCGGCGTTGCCGAGCACGCTCAGCGTGCCGCTGCCGAGGGCGAGGCTGTTGCCCACCGACAGGTTGCCGCTGGCCAGGTCGACGCCGCCGCCGAAGGTGTTGGGACCGTTGAGCGCGAGCGTGCCGGTGCCGTTGTAGCTCAGCCCGGCGCCGCCGGAGACCAGGCCGCCGAGAGCGATGTCGTTGCTGCCGCCGACCGCGAGATCGGCATTGAGCACCACCGCGTTGCCGAGGTTGACCCCGGCGCTGGCGCTGAGGCTGGACGCGCCGTTGACGGTCAGCGCGCCGAGGCCGAGCGAGGTGTTGGTGCCGACGTTGAGCCCGCCGCCGAGCAGGTTGACCCCGCCGGCGAAGCCATTGGCGCCGCCCAGGCTCAGCGTTGCCGCGCCGCTCTTGGTCAGGCCGCCGAGTCCGCCGAGGGTGCCGTTGAGGCTGAGGTTGTTGCTGCCGAGCACGCTCAGCCCGGCGTTGAGGTTGAAGTTGTTGGTCAGGCTGACCGCGGCATTCGCATCGAGGCTGCCGGCGCCGCTGACCGTGACCGCGCCGCTGCCGAGCGCGGTGTTGCTGCCGACCACCAGGGCGCCGCCGCCGAGATTGAAACCGCCGGAGAAATTGTTGTTGCCGTTGAGGGTCACGCCGGGCGCGCCGGCCAGACTGAGGCCGCCGGCGCCGTTGATGCTGCCGTTGAGGGTCAACGCGCCGCCGCCACCGCCGGCGCCGAGGTTGAGGGTGTTGTTGAGCACGATGTTGTTGGTCAGCGTCACCCCCGCCGCACCGGTCAGGCTGCCGGCGCCGTTGACGGTCAGGCTGCCGATGCCGAGCGCGCTGTTGTTGCCGACATCGATCGAACCGGCTTGCAGCACGGTGCCGCCGCTGTAGTTGTTGCTGCCGGTCAGGGCCAGGTTGCCGCTGGCGAGGGTCAGGCTGCCGGCGCCGTTGATATTGCCGCCCAGGGTCAGGCTGCCGGCGCCGTTGAGGGTCAGCGCACCGTTGAGCTGGACCTGATTGGTCAAGGTACCGGTGAAGGCGGTATTGAGCGCCGCCGGACCGCCGACCAGGAACAGGCCGGTGCCGAGCGAGCTGGCGTTGCCCAAGGTCAGGCCGCCGCCGTTGAGCGCCAGGCCGCCGCTGAAGTTGTTGCTGCCGGCCAGGGTCAGGGTGCCGGCGCCGTTCTTGATCAGGCCGCCGCTGCCGCCGACCGTACCGCCCAGGGTCAGGCTGTTGGCGCCCTGCACGATCAGGCCGCCGGTCAGGTTGACGTTCTGGGCCAGGGTCAGCCCGCCGACCGAGGCCTGGATCGCGCCGCCGTTGGCGGTCAGGGTGCCGGCGCCGAACGACAAGGCATCGTCGAAGATCGCGGTGCCGCCGTTGAGCGTCGCGCTGCCGCTGACCAGCGCGCCCTGCAGGGTCCAGGTGCCGCTGTTGACGGTCAGGTTTTCGAAATTGAGGTACTGCAGCGCCGACACCGTGCCGCTGCCGCCGCTGCCCGAGCCGGGCCCGGCGACGGTGTTCTGCAGCACCAGCGTGTCCAGGCCGCCGATGCCGGCGTCGACCGTGCCGCCGGCGGCGTAAGTCAGGAAGCTCACCGGCACCGAAGGCGTCGGAATGGTCACGCCCGGCAGCGGCACCAGTCCGCCGTTGATGCTGGACCCGGTCACCGCGACGAAGGTGTCGTTGCTCAGCGTGGTGCCGAGCGAGACGCTGCCGTTGATGGTGCCGGCATTGACGAAGGTGTTGCCGCCGCTGGTCGGGCTGGAGAACGCGACCCGGCCGGTGATGGTGCCGGTGTTGGTGAAGTTGACGTTGCCGCCGCCGTAGATGCCGACCGCGATCGAGTTGATCGGGTCGAACAGGCCCAGCGCGGTCATGCCGATGGAGCCGGAATTGGTGATCGTGGTGGCGCCGGTGTTGGCGATCACCATCGCCGCCCCGGCCAGGCCGAAGGTGCCGTCGAAGGTGCCTTCGATGCTGCCCTGGTTGTTGACGACGACGTTGCCGCTGCCGGGCACGACCAGGTTGCCGACCGACAGCGCCCGCGCCAGCACCAGCGAGCCGGCGGCGTTGGCGTCGATCGCGCCGAGGTTGTTGAGGGTCAGGCCGTTGCCGCCGAAGGTCATGGCCGTGCCGCCCGGCAGCGTGCTCATGATCGCGCCGGCCTGGACGGTGACGTTGAGGTTGTTGGCGTTGCTGAGGAAGCTGTTCGGGTTCGGCGGCAGCAGGATCGGCACGCCGGTGCAACTGACCACGTCGTTGTCGACCGGCGCCGCCGGCGTGCACGCGGCGTGGGCCTGGCCGGACCATAGTTGCAGCGCTAGCAGGAGCGGAATCGCCTGGGTGATGCCGAGGCTGAGCGGGTGCAGGCGAAAGCGGGCTGGTGCGCGTGCGGGCATATCCGTTCCTCCATTTTACGGACGGACACGGACGGGACGGCCGAAGGACGAGGACCTTCGTGGGGGAGACGCCGCGCCCGTGTCAGCAAATCGCCGGGTCGCGCCCGGCCGGGACTGACAACGACCGAATCGAATACTAAAGCGAATCGACTGCGTATCGACGACGGGGATTGCGCTGGTTGTTGCGTGCCGCCAGGTCGCTGGACCCGAATGCGGTTGGATCGCGATCGGAGAAGGGAGGCACCTCGCGCGGACGGCTGGGCGTCGCCGCAGTGTATTCGCCGTGCGCGCGGACGAACTCACCGACGCTCACCGGGCCTGCACGCGGATTTCACGCCGATGCCGCGGTTCGCCGTGCACGGGATCCGTGGTGGCTTCTTCGTCGGCGCATGGAGGGCGAAACGAAAGACCCGGACGCTCGCGCGTCCGGGTCTTCGCTGTCGCTGCAGAGTCGTTCGGATCGGCTCGGGCCGAGCCGGCGCCGATCAGACCAGGGTCAGGGTCACGTCGATGTTGCCGCGGGTCGCGTTCGAGTACGGGCAGACCACGTGGGCCTTTTCGATCAGCGCCTGCGCCTGTTCGCGCGGCAGGCCCGGCAGCGAGATCTTCAGCTCGGCCTGGATGCCGAAACCGGTCGGCAGCGGGCCGATGCCGACGCTGCCGTCGATCGCGGCGTCGGCCGGGAAGGCGATCTTCTCGCGGCCGGCGACGAACTTCATCGCGCCCATGAAGCAGGCCGAGTAGCCGGCGGCGAACAACTGCTCGGGATTGGTGCCGGCGCCGCCGGCGCCGCCGAGCTCGCGCGGGGTGCTCAGCTGCACTTCCAGTGCGTTGTCGGAGGAGACGGCGCGGCCGTCGCGGCCGCCGGTGACGTGAGCGTGGGCGGTGTAGAGAACGGTGTCGAGGGACATGGCGGAATTCCTTGGATCGGGATGAGTGGGAGGGAGCGGTGGTGCCGACGGTGAATCTATGCTTCGCTATCTAATAGCGCGCTATTTTTTAGCTGGAACTACTGTTTTTTGCAGATTCGGAGAGCAGGAACGGGTAAGGGAACGCGGTAGCGGGTCAGGCATGGCGCAGAAGGCTGCCGCGCAGGCTTTCCAGTTGCGCCTTGAGCACGGTCAGCTGCTCCAGGCTGCAGTCTTCGACCGCACAGGACACGCCGTTGGGCACGCCCTGCGCCTTGGTCTTGAGCGCGCGGCCCTGCTTGGTCAGCTCGATCACCACCTGGCGCTCGTCGCTGGCGGAGCGGGTGCGGGTCAGCAGGCCGGCGGTCTCCAGGCGCTTGAGCAACGGAGTCAGGGTGGCCGAATCCAGGAACAGGCGCTCGCCGATCTCCGAGACGGTCACGCCGTCGCGCTCCCACAGCACCATCATCGCCAGGTACTGCGGATAGGTCAGGCCGAGCTTGCCGAGCAGCCCGCGGTAGACCTTGTTCAGCGCCAGCCCGGTCGAGTACAGGGCGAAGCAGAGCTGATCGTCGAGCAGCAGGCTCGAACGCGGCGGCTTGGCGGTGGCGGGTGAGGTCTTCATGGGCTCGCAATTTACATAGCGCGCTATTCAATAGCAAGCGCCTGATGCGAACCGGAGCGGGCCGCAGCGTTCCACGATCGGGGCGAATCCGTCTGCGCGCCCTGGCGGTCGGGCGGAACAGGGACGACGAAATAGGGACGGAAAGGGGTTAAGTCTTCGGCTTAACCCCCTCCGTCCCCATGCAGGTACCCATGCAGGTACTGCGACGCGTCTCGCGCATCGCGCGCCTGCGCCGGCGGACCGCGGCGGCGCCACTTCCCGCGCGACGCATCGCGCTGCACTATCGGCCGATGCGCACGCTCATCCTATCGATCGCGGCCGCTACGCTCGCCGCCTGCTCCACGCCGTCCTCCCGCAATGCAGCCGCCCCCTCTTCCGGCCGCGACGCGGCGGTCGCGGCGCTGATGCACGACTACGCCGGCCGGTTGCCCGGCGCCAGCGTGCTGGTGCTGCATGAGGGCCGTCCCTTGTTGCGGCGCGGCTACGGCCTGGCCGATCTCGAGACCGGCGCTGCGGCGACGCCGGACACCCACTACCGCCTGGCCTCGATCAGCAAGCAGTTCACCGCCGCCGCGGTGCTGTTGCTGATCCAGGACGGCAAGCTGGGCCTGGACGATCCGGTCAAGCGCTGGCTGCCGAGCCTGCCGCCGGCCTGCGATGCGATCACGATCCGCCAGGTACTGAGCCACACCTCGGGCCTGATCGATTACGAAGACGTCATGCCGCCCGGTCGCTACGACGACGGCGAACGGCAGATGCGCGATGCCGACGTGTTGCAGGTGCTGGAGAGTCAGGACCGGACCTACTTCGCTCCCGGCCAGGGCTACCGCTACAGCAACAGCGGCTATGCCCTGCTCGCCCTGATCGTCGAAAAGGCTTCCGGCCAGGGTTACGCCGTATTTCTGCGCGACCGCATCTTTCTGCCGCTGGGCATGCGCGAGGCGGTCGCCTACGAGCGCGGCGTGTCGGAAGTGGCGCAGCGCGCCTACGGCTACAGCCTCGAACAAGGGCGGTGGCGCCGCACCGACCAGAGCCCGACCAGCGCCGTTCTCGGCGACGGCGGCATCTATGCCTCGATCGACGACCTGGCCAAGTGGGACGCGGCGCTGTACGACGACCGCCTGCTCAGCGCGGCCTCGCGCCAGTTGGCGTTCGCGCCGCACACGCCGACCGACCAGGCCGAGGTCGAGTACGGCTACGGCTGGCGCATCACCGGCGAGACCCTGTGGCATTCCGGCGAATCGATCGGCTTCCGCAACGTATTCGTGCGCTGGCCGCAGCGCCGGCTCAGCGTCGCGGTGCTGAGCAACCGCAACGATCCCGAACCCTACCGGCTGGCGCTGAAGATCGCCGAGTTGTACCTGCCCGGCGCGCCGATCCATTAGCGTTCGATCACCAGGCAACCGGGCTTCGTAAGCATGCGTGGCATCGCACCACTTCGGCTGTCGCGGCTCACGCCGCTCCTACACAAAGCCGCCTCCCCTTGTAGGAGCGGCGTAAGCCGCGACAGCCGCAGCGAGGTACGCGAGCAAAGCCGGCCGAAGCCTGATCCGCGAGCGATCGGCAACCAAACAACCGGAAAGCCGGGCTTCGGGAACGTACGTGGTATCGCACCGCTTCGGTTGTCGCGGCTTACGCCGCTCCTACAAAGAGCCGCCGCTCCTACAGCCGGTCCGTTACCGCACCGGAAAATCGTACGCGGTCTGCGGGGTCGGTTCGGGGCGGTAGGTGTAGTGCCACCATTCCAGCGGGTAGTTCTCGAAGCCTTCGGCGGCCATGGCCTGGCGCAGGCGCTCCCGATTGGCGCGTTGCTCGGGGCTCGCCTCCGGCGACTCGGTATTCGCCGCCGGATCGAAGAAGTCGAAGCCGGTGCCCATGTCCAGGGGCGCGTAACGCCCGTCGCGCGGCGCGAGCAGGGTCAGGTCCACGGTCGCGCCGCGGCTGTGGCCGGAGGTCGGCGAGATGTAGGCGCCCAGCAGCGCGCTCTTGTCCAGGTGCGGGTAGTACTCGGATTTTCCGCTCTGGTCGTCGGGATCGCCGGCCCAGGCGACGAAATCGCGCACCGCCCGCACCGGCCGGTAGCAGTCGTAGACGCGCAGGCGCAGCCCTTGCGCGCGCAAGCCGCGCTCGACCCGCGCCAGGGCCTGCGCGGCGCGTTCGTGCAGATAGCAGGCCGGCGCCTCGTAGCCGGCGACCGGACGGCCGACGAAGTTGTCGCTGCCGGCGTAGCGGATGTCCAGCGACAGGTCGGGCGCCAGGCGACGGATCTCGACCATGCCGGCCTCGGCCGCGCGCTTCGCCGGCGACACCGTCGGCGCCACGGCCGCATCTGCCGTCCGCTGCGCCTGCGGCGAACGCACCGCGGCGACGCAGCCGATCAGCACCAGCAGGGCGCAGGCCTCAACCGCAATCGCCGATACGCGCGAACGCCAGGTCCTCGTAGTCGTAGCTGAAGTCCGCATCCGGGTCGACCTTGCTCATGCCGAGGGTGATGCCGCCGTCGGGCGCGCGGGCGAAATCCAGCCAGGCTTCGGCGTCGACCTCGTCCGCGTCCCAGTCGACCAGCCAACGCCCGCCGACCTGCTGGATCTTACCGCTGAGCAGCGGCGACTTGCCTGCGACGAACCGCACCGTATCGCCCTGCGCGCAGACCGAGGCCTCGCCGAACCAGGGGTCGCGGTAGCGGCCCAGCCAGGGCGCCAGGCCGGCGCGGCGCGCAAGCCGGCGCGCCGAGGTGTCCGGCCCGCGCCGCTTGGCCGGCGCCGCGGCATCGCGCGCGATCGCCTGCGCGTACCACGACCAGTCGCGCGGCTGCGGCGGCGCCGCGTAGCGCTCGCTCAATACTTGGTCGAATACGCTGCGCGCATCGCCGGCATCGCCGTTGATCAGCACCACGAAGCCGCTGCGCCGCTCCGGCAGCATCGTCGTCAACGAATACATGCCCATCAGGGTGCCGGTGTGGGAGACCTTGAACTGTCCGTGCACGTCGCTGAGCCGCCAGCCGTAGCCATAGGCGGAGAACCGGGTCTGCGACCAGTCGCGCTGCCGCGCGGACACCGGCATCGGCATCTGCGCCGCCCACACCGCCTGGCGCTGATCGGCCGACAGCCAGCGCCGGCCGTCGGCGCCGCGACGGTCCGGATCCAGCCAGGCCTGCAGCCATAGCGCCATGTCGTCGAGGCTGCAGCGCACCCCGCCGGCCGGGTCCATGGTGCTGGCCGGAATGCCGGCGCCGTCGCGGCGCACCACGACGTAGTCCCGGCCGCGCCGCGCATGCGGCTGGGCCAACTCGTCCCCGGCGCCCGGCGTCCACGCGCCGACCCGGCATCCGCGCATGCCCAGCGGCGCGAACACCTCGCGCTGCAGCACGGTTTCGTAGGGCGCGCCGGCGGCGGCCGCGGCGACCTCGCCGGCGACGATGTAGAGCAGGTTGTCGTAAGCGTAGCGCGAGCGAAAACTATGCTGCGGGCGCAGATAGCGCAGGCCGTGCAGGATGTCGGCGCGAGTGTAGGCGTTGGGCTCGGGCCACAGCATCAAGTCGCCGGCGCCGGCGCGCAGGCCGCTGTTGTGTACCAGCAGGTCGCGCACCTGGAACTCGCGGGTGACCCAGTCCTCGCTCATCCGGAACTGCGGCAGATAACGCGTCACCGGGTCGTCCCAGCGCAGCTTGCCGGCATCGACCAGCCGCGCCAGCGCGGCGGCGGTCATGGCCTTGGTGTTGGAGGCGATCTTGAACAAGCTGCGCGGGCCGACCGCGCCGTCCTCGCCGAGCGCGCGCACGCCGGCGGTGCGCCGGTACGTCACCCGTCCGTCTTCGACCACCGCCACGGCCACGCCGGGCAAGGCGTAGTGCGCGCGGATCCCGTCGACGATGCGGTCCAGCTCGGCCTGCGGCGCGGCCGGCGTGGCGCTGGCCGCCAGCGGGGCCGCGAGCAGGGAAACAAAAAGCAGGACCGCCCGCGGGAGTCGTAGTCGTCGCATCGGGCAGTCCTGAACGAAAAGAAAGGGCGGCCCGTTCCTGGGCCGCCAAGGGGGTCCGCGGGATCAGAAGTCCAGGGACACCGTCAATTGCGCGTAACGCGGCGATTGGTAGCCGGTGCCGAAACGGTAGAAGTCGTTGCGCACGCCGATGCCGCTTTCGAATTCGTCGTCGACCTCCAGCACCCGCTGCTGGTTGAACAGGTTGTAGACGGCGAACTTGACCCGCAGGTCGGCGGCGGCGAAGGAGCGTTGGTAGGTCACGCTGGCGCCGACGTCGAAGGTCCAGGGCAGGTCGCCGCCGGAACCGCGCCGGCGCAGCTGGTAGACGCGCTGGTCGAAGTCGGCCTGGCAGTTGGACACGCAGACGTAGAAGCTGTGGTAGCTGGTGCCGTCGAACGGGTTGCCCTTGCCGAAGGCGTTGATCGGCCGGCCCGACTGGGCGTTGAGGGTGGCGCCGAGCGACCAGTGGTCGTTGATGGCGTAGGCGCCGCGCAGCTTGATCTGGTGCCGGCGGTCGTTGGGCAGCGGGCCGTCGCCGTTCAAGTTTACGAACGGATCGTCGAAGGACTCGGTGCGGCCGGTGTTGTCGAAACCGAAGTCGGAGTTCGACGGGCCTTCGGCGTTGCCCTCGCTCTTGGACCAGGTGTAGGAGGCGTTGAACGCCCACTTGTCGTCCCAGGCGCGGTCGAGCATGAACTCCAGCGCGCGGTAGGTGCGCTTGGGCTTGACCCAGCCGCGGTCGCCGACGTAGTTGCCGTCGGCGTCGTACAGCGCCCAGCCGGCGCGCGAGGTGTCGATGTTGACGTAGCCGTCGTTGACGCCGTCGCAGTTGGTGTCGGTGTAGACCGTCGCGGTCTTGCCCGGGTTGCCCATGATGTAGCCGATGCTGCCGGGCTCGCCGCCGCAGAGGATCCCGTTCGAGGTCAGGTTCATGTCGTCGATGGCGTTGTGCAGGCGGCGGTAGATGCCGCGCACGCCCCACGACCAGGTCTCGTCGAGCATCGACTGGAAGCCCAGGATCAGCTCGTCCTGGTAGACCGGATCGATGTCGGCGTCGACCTCGCTGCGCAGGTCGCCGACCGTGCCGTCGCCCTGGCTGTTGTCGACCGGGCCGATCTGCGCGCCGAGGATCGGCCGCTGGTAGGTGGCGCCGTTGTACTGGAACGACTCCAGGCCGTTGAACACATAGAAGGTGCGCTCGTCGAGGAAAGCGCCGGCCTGCTTGACGTTGATCTGGTTGACGATCGGCAGGAAGTAGCGGCCGACGTTGCCGAACAGCTTGGAACGGCCGTCGCCGCGGAAGTCCCAGGAGAAGCCCAGCCGCGGCGCCAGCATGTCGTCGATCTTGATGTAGGTGTTGCCTTCGCCGTTCTTGTTGTCGAAGGCCTCCATGCGCAGGCCGGCGTTGAGCATCAGGTTCGGCGTGACCTGCCAGTTGTCCTCGATGTAGTAGGCGCTGTTGATCGACTCGAAGCTGCCGCTGACCTCCTGCTGGCGCGCGCGCACGTAGGCGTTGACCCCGGCCGGGACGATGCCGCCGTTCTCCAGCCGGGTGCCCGGCAGGGTCGGGTAGATCTGGTAGTAGCGCCGGGTCGGGCCCGGGTAGAAGCTTTCGTTGTCGGAGGTATTGACCTCGCGGTCCAGGCCGAAGCGCAGCAGGTGGTCGCCGAGCTGCCATTCGAAGTCCAGCCGCGCCGCCTCGCGCCGGTCCTCGCCCTTCTCGATCTGAGCCGAGGACACGCAGCCGATCTGCGGCAGGCCGGCGCGGCGGCGGTCCTGGACCGCGTCGCACTGCACGTCGTTGACGCTGGTCTGGATGCGGTCGCGCTTGTTCTCGCCGTACAGCGCCTTGACCGACAGGCTTTCGGTCAGATAGCCGGTGTAGGTCAGCGCCCAGTTGACCCCGCCGCCCTCGCTGAACTGGGTATTGGTGCGCGCGCCGCGCTGGCCGGCGGCGAAGTCGTAGCGGTAGTTGTCGGTGGTGGTCTCGTTCTTGTCGGAGAAGGCCAGGAACTCCAGCAGGTGGCTGTCGTTGATCTGCCAGTCCAGCTTGGTGCCCCAGAAACCCTTGTCCGACTTGCCCTTGAAGAAGGTGCTGCCGGCGTCGTTGGTGCTCTCCGGCTGGTAGTCGCGGAACTCGTACATCGCGTAGAAGAACAGTTTGTCCTTCACGATCGGGCCGGACGCGTACAGGTTGAGGTTGGTGCGGTCGTACTGGTCGCGGCTGGCGACCCGATAGGGGTTGCCGTCGGCGTCGAAGTGGTTCTTGCCTTCCGACTGCAGCGAGGACGGCTCCCACACCAGTTCGGTGCCGAACTTGAATTCGTTGGTGCCCGACTGGGTGACCGCGTTGATCACGCCGCCGGTGGTGCGGCCGAACTCGACCGAGTAGCCGCCGGTCTTGACCTGGAACTCCTTGAAGAAACCGAACGGCACCGAGGAGAAGCCGACCCGCTTGTAGAAGTCGGTGACGTTGAGGCCGTTGATGTAGACCGCGTTCTCCGACACCGAGGAGCCGCCGAAGGAGGCGCCGCCGTACTGGCCCTGGATCACGCCCGGCGCCAGCAAGGCCACCGACTGCGCGTCGCGGCCGACCGGAACGCGTTCGAGTTCGGCCTTGGTGACGTTGGTCGCCGATTCGGTCGAGCGCACGTCGACCGGCGAGATCACCCGCGAGCCGATCACCTGCACCGCGCCGAGGTTGGTCGCGTCGCCGAGGTTGATGTTGGCCTCGTTGCCGAGGCTGACCACCACCTCGACCGCCTCGCCGACCGGCGCGCCGTCCTTGCTGGCCTGCAGCTTGTAGGTGCCGATCGGCAGGAACGGAAAGCGGTAGTGGCCGTCCGCATCGGCGCGCACGGTGCGGGTGAAGCCGGTCTCGGGATTGTTCACCGTGACTTCGGCGCCGGCGTCCACCCGGCCGGCGAGCGAGCCGTCGGTATTGGCCGCCAGCGCCGGCAACGCCATCGAAGCAAGGCAGATCCCCATCGCCATGCTCAAACCGGTTCTGACCAAGGTCTTGCCTTTCATCACCGCACTTCCTCCCCTTCATAGGTTGACGCGGGCCGCGGGCTTACTTCGTTGCGGGCAGCACCTGCGCTTGGTAGTCGTAGTCCCATTGGTCGAAGTAGAGATTTCCCCCTTCCCACTCGACCTCGCCCCGTTGCGAATCCACGGTTTCGGAGCGTTCGTGCGTCTTGGCCGGAACGAATTCGCGGCCGTAATCGTCGTTGTAGGCCACCCGGTACGCGTCCAGGCCGCCGAAGTAGAAGTCGGCCAGTTGCGGATCGGCGCTGTCGAAGCGGCCGGTGGTCACGTCCACCGGCACCCAGCCGTACGGCGCCAGGTACATCCAGGCCCAGTCGTGCATGTTGGTGTAGCCGTCGTCGCCGTACACCCAGCCCGACTGCCAGCGCGCGGGAATGCCGTTGAGGCGCAGCAGGGCCATCAACAGCAGGGTCTGCTGGCCGCAGTCGGCGTGGCCGGCGTGCAGGGCGTAGTCGGAGATGTTGGAGATCGTCGAGTACTCGCGCGCGCCGGCCCAGGGAATGCGGTCGACCGCGGCGTAGAGTTTCTTGGCGATGTAGTAGGGCCGGGTCTCGTCGCCGACCGCCTCGCGCGAGAACTTGCGCAGCGCCTGGGTGTGGGCTTCGTGCGGCAGGCGCTCGCCCAGGTACGGCCGGGTCGTCGCGTCGACCGGCGCGGCGACCACCTTGTCGGGATCGATCGCCCGGTACTGGCCGTAGACGGTGAGCTCGTAGCTGACTTCGAACCGGGTCGGCTGGCCGGCGCGCGCGGTCTGCTCCAGGTAGACCGTGCGCTGCAGCGCCGACTCCGGGGCGATGCGGTGCTGCGCCGGCGCGCTGGCGAGGAAGCGGATGGCCTCCTGCTGGTGGGCGATCGCGCGCGGGTACGGCAGCCAGGCGCGCAGGCGCTGCCCGGCCGGCACCGCATCGGCGGCGACGCTCAGCGACTGGGTGATGCGCACCCGCCGCGGCGCGCCGTAGCCGCGCGCCAGCGCGGCGTCGCGGACTTCGGCGTGATGCGGACCGAGCCGCTCCATCGGGCCCTGGCTCAAGGGCTTGGCGTCGGGCCGGCGCCGCGCCAGGGCCTCGCCGCTGAGCCGGAACAGGTTAGACGGCGCGCGCTGGAAATAACGCTTGTCGCCGTCGATGACCTGGTACTCGAGCAGGCCGGCGGCGTCCCAGGCGGCGAACTCTTCGCCGCGCAGGTCGGGAATCTGGTTGCGGACCTTGGCCTCGGCCTGTTCGCGGTCGAGACTGAAGTCCAGGCGGATCCGGCGCATGCGCTCGCGTTCGAAGGCGATCGCCCGGCGCAGCTTGGGGCTGAGCCCGGGCAGGCTGAGCGAGCGTTCGATGCGCGCGCCGGCGTCGCGGAAGTCGCCGCCGTCGATCAGGGCGCGGATCGCGGCCAAGGTCTGCTCGGCCTGTTGCGAGGCCGAGGCGGCGGCATCGGCGCCGGCCTCGCTCTGCGCCGCCCAGGCCGGCACGATCAGGTCCAGCACCAGCGCCGCCGGCAGGGCGAACGTCAGGCCGAGCCCGAGCGCGGCGGCGCGGCGGCGCGCGGACAAAGCGATGGCCCTCGCGCGGGGAGCGATAAACAGCAGGTCAGTCACGGGATCCATACCTGGTGTCACCCACGCGGGGGCCATCGGTTCATGGCTGTGTAACATGGGCGGTGGGCGTGGTCAATAAATTATTCCCTATCAATTCACGTCTCGAAGTATGTATTCTCAGATCGGCCCGGTGCGCACGGTTGGCGTTCCGGGTCGGTGCCGGACGACCGGCATCGGGCCGAGCAGGCGTCCGGACCGATCCGGCGCACCCGGAGCATGCAGCGATGCGTAGCGCTTTCCGCCAGCCACCCGCCGGCCGCCCGCCAGGCGCCCGTCGCAACGCCGCGTTGTGGAGCGGCACCCTCGCCGTCGCCCTGACGCTGGGCCTGGCCGCACAGGCGCGGCCGCCGGCGACCGGGGTGATCGGCATCGAGGAGGGGCAATTGAACGCCGACTACTGGATCGGCCAACAGGCCACGCCGGATACCGCGATCCTCGACCGCGCCGCGATCGCCGCGCAGAACCGGCGCCTGCGCGAACTCGACCCCTCGGTGCACGACATCGAACGCCTGCCGGCGCAGTTGCCGCGCGAGCAGGTGCGGTCCTGGATCCAGGCCCTGTCGCAACCGCGCGAGGAAACCCTGTACGACGAACGCGGCGAGGCGGTGCCGGCGGCGACCCTGCAGGCGCTGGCCGACGCGCTGGCGCTGGAGGCGATCCCGGCCCGGCAGCCGCGCCGCTACGGCATGGTCGTGCGCCGCGCCGACCTGCGCACCTTCCCGACCCGGCTGCGGGTGTTCACCAGCCGCGGCGACACCGACATCGACCGGTTCCAGGAAAGCGCGCTGTTCCCCGGCACGCCGGTGGCGATCGCGCACGAAAGCGCCGACGGCCGCTACTGGTTCGTGGTCAGCGAGCTGTACGCGGCTTGGGTCGAGAAAGACCGCATCGCCGAAGGCGAGGCCAAGGAGATCTTCGCCTATGTGCGCAAGGCGCCGTACCGCATCGTCACCGGCGCCACCGCCCGCACCGTGCACGCGCCCGAACAGCCCGGCGTGTCCGACGTGCAACTGGAGATGGGCGTGCGCGTGCCGTGGCTGGCCGACTGGCCGGCGCAGCGCGAGGTCAACGGCCAACACCATTACGCTTCATATGTGATCGAGCTTCCGTATCGCGATCAGGAAGGGCGGCTGAAGTTCTCCCCCGCCCTGCTGCCGCGCACCGCCGACACCGCCGCCGACTACCTGCCGCTGACCCAGTCGCACCTGGTCCGGCAGGGCTTCAAGTTCTTCGGCGAACGCTACGGCTGGGGCCATTCCTACAACACCCGCGACTGCAGCGGCTTCGTCTCCGAGATCTACCGCAGCTTCGGCGTGCAGCTGCCGCGCAACACCCGCGACCAGGCGGTCAGCCCGGCGCTGAACCGCATCGACCTGGCGCAGGACCTCAGCCACGACGACCGCCTGGCGCTGCTCAAGACCTTGCAGGTAGGCGACCTGATCTACATCCCCGGCCACGTGATGATGGTGGTCGGCCACCAGGACGGCTGGCCCTACGTGATCCACGACACCACCGGCATCACCTTCCGCGACCGCACCGGCGAGCTGGCCCGGGTGCGCCTCAACGGCGTCTCGGTGACGCCGCTGGTGCCGCTGCTGTTCGACCGCCAACACCCCACCGTGGACCGCATCACCAGCATCCAGCGGATCCGCCCATGAGCCTGCGCCCGCGCTCAGGACGAGCCGCCCCGCACGCCCGCCGCGCCGCCCGCCGGCCCGGCTTCACGCCTTCGTGCGCGCCCGGATAGTGAACTTTCCGCCGCCCGCGCGCCTCTCCTCTTTCCGACCGACGAACCAGTCCAGACCATCGACCACATGAAGATCACCGACATCCGATTCGGCATGCTGCGGGTACCGCTGAAGACGCCGTTCAAGACCGCATTGCGCACCGTCGACACGGTCGAGGACATCGTCGTGACCGTCCATACCGATACCGGCCACATCGGCTACGGCGAGGCGCCGGCCACCGCGGTGATCACCGGCGACACCCACGGCTCGATCGTCGAGGCGATCCGCAAGTTCATCTCGCCGCGCCTGATCGGCCAGGAGATCGCCAACCTCAACCGCATCACCGGCCTGATCCAGGGCGCGATCGAGAAGAATTCCAGCGCCAAGGCCGCGGTCGAGATCGCGGTCTACGACCTGTTCGGCCAGCTCTACGGCGCGCCGCTGTACAAGATGCTCGGCGGCGGCGACCCGGTGATCACCACCGACATCACCATCAGCGTCGATTACATCGAGAAAATGGTCGCCGACTCGATCGCCGCTTGCGACCGCGGCTTCGAGTCGCTGAAGATCAAGGTCGGCAAGGACATCGGCGTCGACATCGAGCGGGTCAAGGCGATCTACGCCGCGGTCGAGGGCCGCGCCCTGCTGCGCCTGGACGCCAACCAGGGCTGGACCGCCAAGCAGGCGGTGTACGCGCTGCAGACCCTGGAGGATGCGGGCGTGCGTCTCGAACTGGTCGAGCAACCGGTCAAGGCCCAGGACCTGGACGGGATGAAGTACGTGACCGACCGGGTGCATACCCCGATCATGGCCGACGAGAGCGTGTTCGGCCCGGCCGAGGTCATCGACCTGATCCGGATGCGCGCGGCAGACATCATCAACATCAAGCTGATGAAGACCGGCGGCCTGTCCAAGGCGATCCAGATCGCCGACATCGCGGCCATGTACGGCGTCGACTGCATGATCGGCTGCATGATCGAGACCAGCATCAGCGTCGCCGCCGCGGTCCACCTGGCGGTGGCCAAGGCCAATGTGATCACCAAGGTCGACCTGGACGGTCCCTCGCTGTGCGCATTCAATCCTGTCGACGGCGGGGTTATCTTCAACGAGTCGGAGATCACCGTCACCGACGCGCCCGGGCTAGGCATCCGCGAGATCCGCGGGTTGGAGCCGCTGCCGGCCTGACCCCGCGGGGCTGGCCGCCGGCCCCCGCTTCGCCCGTACCGCCGAACAGGACCGCTGCACAGGACCGGACCCGCCGATGTCGCCCTTGCTCAAGATCCGCTCCGAACGCGACCAGATGTCGGCGATCGAACGCCGGATCGCCGATTACCTGCTGGAGAACGCGCACCTGCTGCGCGACTACTCCTCGCAGCAGCTGGCCAACGCGCTCGGCATCAGCCAGTCCAGCGTGGTCAAGTTCAGCCAGAAGCTCGGCTTCAAGGGCTATCCGGACCTGAAGTACTCGATCGGCGAGGCGGTCGCGCGCGGCGACGCCCAGGACGAGGGCGCGGTCGCCGAGGCCATCGACTGCGACCCGCACGTGGCCCTGGCCGAACGGCTGTGGCACGCCAAGGCCCGCGCCGAGGAAGAGACCCGGCTGATCAATCCGCCCGAGCGCATCGAGGCGATCGCCGAGGCGGTGCAGAACGCGCGCCGGGTGTTCATCATCGGCCTGGGCGAGGACGGCATCCCGGCGCGCGCGCTGGCGCTGAAGCTGGCGATGATCGGCATCCTCGGCGTGCACCACTTCGACCCGGTGCTGATGACCGCCAGCACCGCCAGCGCCAACGCCCAGGACGTGCTGCTGGTGTTCTCCGAATACGGCAAGCAGACCGCGCTGTGCCACCTGGCGCGCGCCTTCGCCGCGACCGGCGGCAAGGTGATCTCGGCGACCCGGCACACCCCCAACCCGCTGCGCGCCCATGCCGACCACGCCCTGCTGGTGTCGGCCCACGACGAGCGCGCGCACATCGAGCCCTTGCTGTACCAGTCGGCGCTGCAGCAGTTGCTCGACCTGATCTTCATCCTGCTGTGCGAGCACGGCCAGGGCCGGCTCAGCCAGCTCGACAGCAGCGCCGAGCGGATCCAGGACATGCTCGATACCTGAGGCACCGACCGCCCCGGAAACGTGGTCCCGCCCGGCTCGAGTACGCTCGATCAGGCATGCCCGATCGAGTACGTCCGATCCGATGCCCCCGCTCCGAACCGCCCGACGCCCAGCGACGACTGCCCCGATGTTTCGCGAGGATCCGCCATGCCCAAGCTGCCGTTCCTTTCCCGCCCCTGGCGGCGCGCGCTCGTCCTCGCCGCGGCGGCGCTGATGACCGTCGCCTGCGCCACTCGCGGCGACCGCGCCGGCCCCGGCCCGGAGCAGGCGCAGCAATTGGTCCTGGTGGTCACCGCCGACTGGGACGCCAGCGGCGGCCGGCTGCAGCGCTACGCACGCGACGGCGCCGGCTGGCGCGCGGTCGGCGAGGCCGCCGCGGTCACCGTCGGCCGCGCCGGTTCGGCCTGGGGCCGCGGCCTGCACCAGGTGCCGGCCGGCGATGCCGGCCCGGTCAAGCGCGAAGGCGACGGCCGCGCCCCGGCCGGCCTGTTCCGCATCGGCACCGCCTTCGGCTACGCCGAGCACGCCGCCACCGCCCTGCCCTACAGCGCGATGACCGTGTCCGACTACTGCATCGACGTCGCCGATTCGCCGCTGTACAACCGCATCGTCGATGCGCGCGAGGTCGGCGCCGCCGCGGTCGCCGGCTCG
The DNA here is from genome assembly GCF_019733395.1 of Lysobacter sp. BMK333-48F3. NCBI lineage: Bacteria > Pseudomonadati > Pseudomonadota > Gammaproteobacteria > Lysobacterales > Lysobacteraceae > Lysobacter > Lysobacter sp. BMK333-48F3. Next base: position 964,006 of record NZ_JAIHOO010000001.1, read on the forward strand.
ACCGAACCGATGCGCCGCGACCTGCACGCCGACGGCGACCAGCGCTACCGCCAGGGCTTCGTGATCGAACACAACGCCGACGGCGCGCGCGGCGCCGGCAGTTGCATCTTCGCCCACCTGTGGAAGGCGCCGGGCGAAGCCACCGCCGGCTGCACCGCGATGGACCCCGGCCAGATGAGCGAACTGCTGTCCTGGCTGCGGCCCGAAGCGCACCCGGTGTTCGTCCTGCTGCCGCAGGCCCAATACGACGCGCTGTGGCGCAGCTGGGGCCTGCCGGCGCCGGACGATACGCGCTGAGCCCGCTTGCGGGGTAGCAGCGCCGCGAGTCGCGACCCCGGGATACGCAGGCGGGCCGACGCCTGAGGCGGCGATCGAAGCTGCGACCGGTGTTCGGCTGGGAATGTGGGCGAAAGCCAAAAGGCAAAAGCCAAAAGCCAATCCCCCCTGCCCCCCTTTTTCAAAGGGGGGAACAGCAACGGCACGGCAACAACAAAAGCAGCGTGCTCGCCGAATGCGCCGAATGCGCCGACTGCCTTCTCGCCTTTGAAACAGGAACGCGCCGACTACTCCCGCCCTTGAAAAAGGGAGCCCGCCGACCACTTCCCCCCTTTGAAAAAGGGGGGGCCAGGGGGGATTTGCCGTTGCCGTTGCTGTTTCTGTTGCCGCGGTTGCTGGTCGCTGGCCTAGCTCCAACTGCCGCACTCGCCCTCGCCGCCGCTCCGCAACCCCATCGCAGCTGGTGCCGCCTCTCCCGCAACCACCGCGCCGACGATCAGCGTCGGGCCCCGCTCCCCGCCTTGCCGCTGCCGGCGCCGACCTGGGCCTGCTTCGCCGCCGCCTTCTCGCGGCTTTCGACGATGAACCGGTCGACCCGTTGCTCCAGCACCGGCAACGGCACCGAGCCCAGGGCCAGGATCGCGTCGTGGAAGGCGCGGATGTCGAAGTCCCGGCCCAGCGCCTGCTCGGCCTTGGCCCGCGAGCGTTCGATGCTCATCTGGCCGAGGTAGTACGACAAAGCCTGCCCCGGCCAGCCGATGTAGCGGTCGACCTCGGTCTGGATCTCGTGCTCGCTGAGCGCGGTGTTGTCGCGCAGGAAGGCCTGGGCGCGCTCGCGGCTCCAGCCCAGGTGGTGCACGCCGGTGTCGACCACCAGCCGGCTGGCGCGCCACATCTGGTAGGTCAGGTAGCCGAAGTAGTCGTAGGGCGTGTCGTACAGGTTCATCTCGATGCCGAGCTTCTCCGAGTACAAGGCCCAACCCTCGCCGTAGGCCGAGATGTAGGTGTAGCGGCGGAAATCCGGCAGGCCCTCGTGCTCGGCGGCGAGCGAGGTCTGCAGCGAATGGCCCGGCGCGGATTCGTGCAGGGTCAGCGCGGCCAGATTGAACAAGGGCCGCGACGGCAGGTCGTAGGTGTTGAGCAGGTACACGTCGCGGCCGCCGCGGCCGGCGGTGTAGAACGGCGCCAGGTCCGGCGGCACCGGCTTGATCGCGAAGCGCTGGCGCGGCAGCAAGCCGATGAATTCGCCGATCTGGCCGTCGACGCGCTTGGCCAGCCAGGAGGCGCGCATCAGCAGTTCGTCGCCGCTCTTGGGGTAGAACTTTGGATCGGTGCGCAGATGGTGCAGGAACTGCGCGAAGCTGCCCTTGAAGCCGGTCTTGGCGATGGTCTGGTCCATCTGCGCGCGGATCTTGGCCACTTCGGCCAGGCCGATCTCGTGGATCTTCGCCGGCTCCAGGTCGAGCGTGGTGTATTCGCGGATCTTGGCCCGATACAGCGCCTCGCCGTCGGGCATGGCCTCGGCGGCGAGCGTGGTGCGCGCGCGGGTCATGTACTCGTCGCGCATGAACGCCAGCAGCTTGCGGTACGCCGGCAGCACCGATTCCTCGATCGCGCGTGCGGCCTCGGCGCGCAAGCGAGCCTGCTCCGCCGCCGGCAGGTTGGCCGGCATCTGCTTGAACGGGGTGTAGAACAGGTTGTCCTCGAGCTTGGCGTCCAGCACTTCCTTGATCGACACGTCGCGCCCGCCCAGGGTCGCGCGCGGCACGCTGTAGCCGCGATCCAGGCCGGTGCGCATGTTGCCGATCTGTTCGTCGAAGTAGCGCGGGATGTCGCGCAGCTGGCCGAGGTAACGGCGATAGCCTTCGGCGTCGCGGATCGGCCGGCGCGCGGTGAAGCCCAGGTTGGTCCAGAACGCGCTGTCGCTGTTGAACGGCATTTCCCAGCTGCGCAAGCGCTGGTTGGCGAGCAGGCTCTGGATCTGCTGGCGGAACACCGCGTAGTTGACCGGGTCCTCGCCGCGCAGTTGGGCGGGGTCGATCGCGTCCAGCTCCTCCATCACCTGGGCCCAGTAGCGCTCGCGCGCGGCCTGGCTGGCGGGATCGACCTTGGGCAGCTTGTCGGAAGGCTGGCCTTGCACGTCCTCGTCGTCGCCGCCGGCGAACTGGACCTGGCGCCATTTCCATTCGCGGGTGTACAGCGCCTTGAAGCGCGCGCCGGCGGCCTCCTCGCTGCGGCTGTCGGCGGTGGCAGGCGCGGGCTCGGCGGCGAGCGACGGCAGCGCGCCCAGCGCGAGCGACAGGGCGACGGTCAGCGCGGCGCGCGAGGCGCGCAGGCGGGAGGAGCGGCTCGGGGTCATCGCGGCACTCGGTAGCGGGACACGGAAGCGCCGATGATGCGCCATCGGCGCGCCGCAGGGATGTGCCTGAAGTGTCCGCCGCGCCGCCGGCTCAATCCGCGAACGGCCGGTCGATCGCCGGCGCGGGCTCGGTGAACCAGCGCGCGCCGTCCTCGGTGACGTAGAAGTGATCCTCCAGGCGCACGCCGAAACGGTTCGGCACCACGATCATCGGCTCGTTGGAGCAGCAGTTGCCGCTCTCCAGCCCCTGCGTGTTGCCGCGCACCAGGTACGGCGCCTCGTGCACGCTCATGCCGCAGCCGTGGCCGGTGCGGTGCGGCAGGCCGGGCAGCCGGTAGTCCGGGCCCAGGCCGGCGCGCTCGAGCACATCGCGCGCGGCGCGGTCGACCGCCTCGCCGCTGACTCCGGGCCGGACCGCGGCGAAGGCCGCCGCCTGCGCTTCGCGCTCCAGTTCCCAGATCCGGGCCTGGTCGGCATCGGCGCGGCCGCAGATGTAGGTGCGGGTGATGTCGGACTGGTAGCCCTGCACCGCGCAGCCGGTGTCGATCAGCACCAGCTCGCCTTCGCGCAGCGTCTGTTCGCCGGGAATGCCGTGCGGATACGCGGTGGCTTCGCCGAACTGGACGATGCAGAAGGTCGAACCGTTGTCGGCGCCGAGCGCGCGGTGGGCTTCGTCGATGAAACGGCGCAGGGTCGTGGTGGTCGTGCCCTCCTCGGCCAGGCCGGCGGCGAGGCGGTGCACCTGCAGGGTCATCGCCATGGCCTGGCGCATCAGCGCCAGCTCGGCCGGCGACTTGCGCGCCCGGCAACCGTCGACGATCGCCGCGGCATCGGCGATGTCCAGGTTCGGCGCCGCCGCGCGCAGGCCGGCGTAGATCGCGAACGCCGCGCCGGGGTCTAGCGCCAGCCGGCTCGCGCCGCGCTCGCGCAAGGTCTTCGCGACCAGCGCGTAGGGATCCTCGTGTTCCTCCCACAGCCGCGGCTGCGCGGGAATCTTCAGCACATGCGACAGCGAGCCGGCCTCGAAACCGGGTGCGATCAGCACCGGGTCGCCGTCCAGGGTCAGCAGCATCGCCACCAGGCGCTCGTTGGCGCCCCAGGGCACGCCGGCGAAGTAGCGCAACGAGGTGCCGGCGCCGATCAGCAGCGCGTCGCTGCCTTGCGCGCGCATCAGCGCGCGGGCGCGCTCGATGCGCTGCTGGTGCTCGTCCGCGCCGATCGCCGGCGCGCGCTCGCGCCATGGCGCCAGCTGGGCCCGCGCCTGTTCCAGGGTCAGACCGCCGATCTGGCTGCGGCTCATGCTTGCGCTCCTATCGTGTCGGTGGTCCAGCGTCCGTCGATCTTGCGCATCAAGCCGGCCGGGCCGCGGTCGCGCAGCTCGGCGGGCAATTGCGCCTCGTCGATGTGGTCGTAGCAATGCAACGCGGCGAAGCGGCGGATCGCCGCCGGCAGGCCGACTGCGGTGAAACCGGGGTGGCCGGTGCTCGGGAACGGACCGCCGTGGTTCATCGCCGGGCTCACCGCGACCCCGGTCGGCATGCGCCCGCCGATCAGGCGCCCGACTTTCGGCCGCAGCGTCGCCGCGACCGCATCGCGCGCCTCGCGGTCGTCGGCATCCGCGTACAAGGTGCCGGTGAGCTGGCCGTCGAGCGCGCGCGCGACCGCCACCGCTTGCGCCGCATCGGCGACCCGCACGATCAGGCTGGCCGGGCCGAAGGCTTCGGCCTGCAGGCCAGGCGCGGCGAGAAAGACAGGTGCGTCGATCTCGAACAGCGCCGGGCGCACCCGATAGCCCGCGCCCTCGGCGGGTTCGCCGCCGGCCAGGGCGCGCGCGCCGAGCGCGCGCCATTGCGCCAGCGCACCCAGGTAGTGCTCGCGCACGCCATGGGAGAACAGCACTCCGCCCGCACTGGCGCCGATGCGTTCGGCCGCCGCGGCGACGAAGGCGTCGCCGGCCGCGCCTTGCGGCACCGCCAGCAGGCCCGGATTGGTGCAGAACTGGCCGACGCCGAGCGTGCACGAGGCGACGAACTCCTGCGCCAGGGCCGCGCCGCGCGAACGCAGCGCGGCCTCGAACAGGAACACCGGGTTGACACTGGACAGTTCCAGATACGCCGGCACTCCGGCCGCGTCCGCCGCCGCTTTCAGCGCCAGTCCGGCGCCGCGGCTGCCGGTGAAGGCGATCGCGCCCAGGCGCGCGTCGCCGGCCAGGCGCAGGCCGTCGGCGTTGTCGAGCTGGTACAGCGCTTGCACCGCCGCCGCCGGCAGGCCGGCGTCGAGCAGGGAGCGATGCGCCAGTTGCGCCAGGCGCCGGCCGGTCGCCGGATGCGAGGGATGCAGCTTGGCGATCACCGGATTGCGCGCGGCGATCGCCGAGGCGAAGTCGCTGCCGGAAATCGCGTTGAAGGCGAGCGGGAAGTTGTTCGGCCCGAACACCAACACCGGCTTGTGCAACGGCGCCAGATGGGTGCGCAATCCCGCCGCGGTATCGATGGTCGGTTCGGTCCAGGCGTACTCGCGCGCCGCACGCGCGGCCTGGCGCAGTTGGCCGGTGGTGCGCGGCAGTTCGACCTGGGCCAGGCGCGGCTCGACCGGCAGGGCGGTCTCGCGGTGCGCCAGCGCGACCAACTGCGCCGCATCGTCCTCGATCGCCTGCGCATAGCCGTCGAGGAAGGCAGCGATGCGCTGCGGATCGGCCGCCGCCAGTTCGTCGGCGACCGCGGCGGCCGCGGCCAATGCCGCCTGCGCGTCGCCGGCGCCGGACACCGGGAACGCCGGCGCCAGCGCCTCGCCGGTGGCCGGGTCGTAACCGCGGAACTCGCCGGCGCCGTCGCGCGACGGCTGCCAGCGGCCTTCCAGCAAAACCTCCGCGCGCGCGTCCATCAGACCGCCGGCCGGGTCGCGCCGGCGCGTTCGATCACCGCCAGCGCGGCGGCGCGCTCGGCGCCTTCCAGGGCCATGCGCGGCGCGCGCACCCGCTCGCTGCCGAGGCCGACCTGCTCCTGCACCAGTTTGATCAGCTGGACGAACTTGGGCACGGTGTCCAGGCGCAGCAGCGGCAGGAACCAGGCGTACAGCTCCTGCGCCGCGCGCGCGCCGCCGTCGCGGGCCAGCTCGAACAGGCGCACCGACTCGTGCGGGTAGGCGTTGACCAGGCCGGCGATCCAGCCGGTCGCGCCCATCGCCACGCCCTCGACGATCGCGTCGTCCATGCCGACCAGCAGCTCCAGGCGCTCGCCGAGCAGGGCGCGGATCGCGGCGAAGCGGCGCACGTCGGCCGAGGACTCCTTGACCGCCTGCAGGTTGGGCAACTGCGCGGCGAGTTCGGCGATCTGCTCCGGCACGAAATCGGTCTTGTAGGCGACCGGGTTGTTGTAGAGCATGCACGGCAGCGAGGTGGCGCGGATCACCGCCTCCACATGCGCCTTCATCTCGCGCCAGTCGGTCGAATAGACGTACGGCGGCAGCACCATCAGCGCGGCGCAACCGATCTTCTCGGCTTCGCGCGCCAGCCGCACCGCCTCGTCGGTGGACAGCGCGGCGATTCCCGGAATCACCGGCGCCTTGCCGTCCAGCGCGCCGACCAGGGTGCGCAGGATCGCGCACTTGTCCTCGAAGCTCAGCGTCGCCGCTTCGCCGAGCGAGCCCAGCGGGACGATGCCGACGCAGCCGGCCTCGATCAGGGTCTGCGCATGGCGGGCGAGGAAGGCGTGGTCGATCGAGCCGTCGGCGGCGAAGGGCGTGGTGATGGCGGGGATGACGCCGCGCCAGAACGGGGCATTGCTCATGAAGTCGATCCTTGCGGTGCGATGGAAGAGGAAGCAACGGACGCCGACGCGTCGGCGGGAGAAAATCCGGCCAGGGCCAATCCGGCCAGCCGGGTCGGAAACAGCGGCGGGCGCATGAGGGATGCGCTCGCAGCCGAGTCCGAAGATGCGGGGAAGACGTCCAGCTCGGCCAGCGCCGCGCCGCAGATGCGGCCCTGGCAGCTGCCCATGCCGCAGCGCGTGGCGAGCTTGGCCGCACGCGGATCGGCCCAGCCTTGCAGGCGCGCCAGCGGCACGTCCTCGCAGCGGCAGACCAGGGTGTCGGCGGTGGCGCAGGCGCGCACCTCGTCGCGGACCGGGAAGTGCGCCGCCAGCAAGGCGGCGAACGCGCGCGCACGCTGCCGCCGCGGGTACAACGCGCGCGCCGCATCGTCGGCGCCGGCGGCGTGATGGCCGGCGATCGCGCCTTCCAGGCGGGCGACGTCCACGCCGCCGATGCCGCAGGCCTCGCCGGCCGCGTACACGCCGGCGACGCTGGTCGCCTGGCGCGCGTCGACCCGCACGGCGGCGTGGCGGCCCTGCGGCGTCAGCGCGCAACCGAGTTGGCGCGCCAGCTCCAGGTTCGGCACCAGGCCGTAACCGACCGCCAGCTGATCGCAGGCGATGCGCTCGACGCCGCGCCCGGTTTCGATCTCGACCTCGCTCACCCGGCCGTCGCCATGGGCCGCGCGCACCCAGGCGCCGCAGCGGTACGGCACGCCGGCCAGGCGCGCGCGCAAGGCCGCGGCCTGGGCCAGCTTGCCCGGCCAACGCCACAGCCGCGCGGCGAATCCGCGCACCGCCGCGGCCGGCGCCTGTTCGCAGATCGCCAGCACCTGCGCGCCGTGCGCGCGCAGGGTCGCCGCCGCGGCGAGCAACAGCGGACCGCTGCCGGCGACCAGCACGCGCTTGCCGGCGATCGGCCAGCCCTGCTTGACCAGGGCCTGCAGCGCGCCGGCGCCGCTCGCGCCGGGCAGGGTCCAACCGGGAAACGGCAGCAGCAGTTCGCGCGCGCCGGTCGCCAGGATCAGCTTGCGATAGCGCAGCTCCAACAGGCCTTGGTCCTGCTCGATCAGGATCCGGTCCGCGCCGGCGGCGAAGGCCTGCGCGGCCAGATGCCAGCTCACCGGCGCCACCGCATCCAGCGCCGCCAGCGCGCGGTGCAGTCCGGGCGCGAGGCCGCGGCGCAGGTCCGGCCGCCACACCTGGCCGCCGGCGCGCGCCTGCAGATCGACCAGCGCGACCTGGGCGCCGTGCGAGGCGGCCGCGCGCGCCGCGGCCAGACCGGCCGGGCCGGCGCCGATCACCAGCACGTCGACGACGGCGTCGTGCGCTTCAGTCATCGCAGCGCACCCGCATGCCGTCGCGGGCGAGCGTCAGGCAGGCGCGCCGATGCGCGACGCCGTCGATCTCGACCCGGCATTCGAAACACACGCCCATGCCGCATAACGGCGCGCGCGGCTGGCCGCCGCAGGAGCGGCGGAAATGCGCGCCGGCGCGCGCCACCGCGGCGGCGACATTGGCCCCGGCCGGCACTTCGACCGCGACCTCGTTGATCCACAACCGCAGCGGCGCGCTCATCGCAGGCTCCGCGCGGGCGAGAACGGCGTCATGTCGATTTGCGGCTCGCGGCCCAGCAACTGATCCACCAGCAAGCGCGCGGTGCCCAGCGCCGTGGTCACGCCCAGGCCCTCGTGGCCGGCGGCGACCCAGGTATGCGCGCGGTCGGCGACCGCGCCGATGTAGGGCCGGCCGTCGGGCGTGGTCGGACGGAACCCGGTCCAGACCCGCAAGGCCTGCAGCTCGCGCAGCATCGGCAGGAATTCGAACGCGCGCTCGAGCATGCGCTGCAGCATCGGCCACGACACCTCGCGCCCTTCGACGCCGAATTCGCGCGAGGAGCCGATCAGCAACTGTCCGGTCGGACGCGGCTGGACGTTGAAGGCGACGCTGCTGTCGGCGTCGCCGTGGGCGCTGTCGGCATAGCCCAGCTCCAGCAGTTGCCGATGGACCCGGCCGGGATAGCGCTCGGTGATCACCAGGTGGCCCTTGCGCGCGCGCATCGGCAGTTGCGGCAACAGTTCGGGCAGGGCGCAGCCGGTGGCGAGCAGCACCGGGCCGGTCAGTTCGCTGCCGTCGTCCAGGCGCAGGCCCTGCGTGCTCAGCGCGACAGCGCGCCGGCCGAGCCGGCAGTCGGCGCCGCCGGCGCGGGCGCGATCGAGCAAATGCAGCGCGACCCGCGGCGGATACACCACCGCCTCGTCGGCGACCAACATGCCGCCGCGCAAGCCCGGCGCCAGCGCCGGCTCCAACCGGTACAACTCGTCGGCCTCGATCCGCCGCGCGCGCACGCCGGCCGCGGCCAGGCGCGCGATCTTGGCGGCGATGCCGTCGTATTCGTGCTCCCTGCGCGCCACCCACAGGGTGCCGCAGCGGCTGAATTCCGCCGCGGCCAGGCCGGCGTAGGCCTCCCACAGCTGCAGCGAATAACGCGATAGCGCCAGTTCGGCCGGGTCGTCGTCCATCGCCACCAGATGCCCCATCGCCGCCGCGGTCGCGCCGCCGCCGACCGGCCCCGGCTCGATCACCGCCACGCGCAGGCCTTCGGCCGCGGCGCGCTCGGCGCAAGCGCTGCCGACGATGCCGGCGCCGACCACGATGAGGTCGTATGCGGCCATGGCTCAGCGCGCCACCACGCCCCAGGCGAAGGCGTCGTTCGGGTCGATCAGCAGCTGCGCGCGCGCGGTGACGTAAGCGCTGCCGGTGATGGTCGGCAACACGCCGCGTTCGCCGGCGCGATAGCGGCCTTCGAACACGCTGCCGATCACGCTCTCCTGGCGCCAGGTCTGGTCCGGCGCGAGCTTTCCGTCGGCGGCCAGGCAGGCCAGCTTGGCGCTGGTGCCCGTGCCGCAGGGCGAGCGGTCGTAAGCCAGGCCCGGGCACAGCACGTAGTTGCGTCCGTCCAGGCCCGGGGTGGGCGAGGCGGTTTCCAGTTCGATGTGGTCGATCTCGGCGCCGTCGGCGCCGGTCACGCCGTGCGCGACCAGGGCGCGGCGGATCGCCTCGGCGTAGGCGCGCAGTTCGGGCTCGTGCTGCAGGCCGATCGCGCGCTCGGTGCGGACGATGAAGAACCAGTTGCCGCCCCAGGCAACGTCGCCGCTCACCTCGCCGTAGCCGGGCACCTCCAGGCGCACGCCGGCGGCGTGGCGCCAGCTTTCGACGTTGTCGATCGAGACCCGGCCGTCTTCGTGCAGGCGCGCGCCGACCGTGCCGACCGGCGTGTCGATGTAGTGCTGCCCGGGTTGGATCCGGCCCAGGTACTGCAGCGTGCGCACCAGGCCGATGGTGCCGTGGCCGCACATGCCCAGGGTGCCGACGTTGTTGAAGAAGATCGTCGCCGCGCAGGCCTGCGCCGACTGCGGCGGCAGCAGCAGAGCGCCGACCACCGTATCGGAGCCGCGCGGCTCGCACGCCACCGCCCGCCGCCAATGGTCGAATTCGGCACGGAAGCGGTCGCGTTGCGCGGTCAGCGGGCCGGGGCCGAGATCGGGCAGGCCGGAGACCACGACCCGGGTCGGTTCGCCGCCGGTATGGGAGTCGATGACATGGACGGTGTGCATGCCGGACATGCTCGCGTCGGGGCCGCGGCCGGTCTAGCGCGGCTTGCCGGCGCTGGATGCGGAATTCGGCATAATCGCATCGACCCCGCCCAGCCCCGCCGACGATGCCCGCCCTGCCCGCCGAACCGGTCCGGATCGATGCCGACCTGATGCAGACCCTGTGCGACGCGCTCGCCGACGTGGTGTTCTTCGTCAAGGACGAGGCCGGCCGCTACACCCACGCCAACCTGACCCTGGTGCGCCGGCTCGGGCTGAAGCGGCGCGAGGACGTGATCGGCCGCGGCGTCGAGGACGTGTTCCCGGCCCGGCTCGCCGCGCGCTATGCGCAACAGGACCGGCGCGTGCTCGAAGGCGGCACGATCGAGGACCAGCTCGAAGTGCATCTGTACCCCAACCGCCGTCCCGGCTGGTGCCTCACCGGCAAGCGGCCGCTGCCGCTGGCCGGCGGTCGGCACGGACTGATCGGCCTGTCGCGCGACCTCGGCGCGCCCGACGGCCGCGACCCGACCTTCGAACGCCTGCGCCGGGTGGTGGCGCATATGCAGGCGCACTACGCCGAACCGCTGCGCGTGGCCGCGCTGGCGCGGCTGGCCGACCTGTCGGTGGCGCAGCTGGAGCGGCATTTCCAGCGCGTGTTCCAGCTCAGCCCGCAGCAGAGCCTGATCAAGCTGCGGATCGAGGCGGCGATGCGCGAGCTGTGCGGACAGGCGCGCATCGCCGACGTCGGCCTGGCCTGCGGCTTCACCGACCAGAGCGCGTTCGCGCGCCAGTTCAAGGCCACCGTCGGCATGACCCCGCGCGATTACCGCGCCCTGCACCGCGACCCGGGCTGGCGCGGCGCCGCGCGCTGAACCGCACGCGCTGCGTGCTTGGCGTCCCGGCTCAGGCCAGGGCGATCGCCTCGATCTCGATCCGCCAGCTTTCGTCGTAGATGCCGGTGACGATCACCCCGACCGACGGCCGCACTCGGCCGCCCAGGCGCGCCTGGCGCAGCGCGCGTTCGCGGCGGCGGTCGTCGGCGCGGGCCAGGAACACGTTGACCCGGACCAGATCCGCCAGGCCCATGTCGGCCGCGGCCAGCTGCCGCTCGACGCCGTCCCAGGCCAACGCGCATTGGGCGTCGAAATTCTCCGGTGCGGCGCCGTCGGCGTCGGTCGGCACCTGGCCGCTGACGAACAGCAGCCGGCTGCCGGCATGCAGCCGGTGCGCCGGCGAGGCGTCCGCGCCGGCGCTGCGTTCGGGGACGACGCTCAGCGTCGCCCCGCCCAGGCCCGCCAGCAGAAAACCGCGGCGGCGCATCTCAATGCCCTGCGCAGGCCGGGACGATACGGATGCGGGCCATAGCCATAACCTGTAATGATTACATTAAAGGTTATGCCTACCCAGTGAAACCTGTCAACGCAGCTTTGATGGTTTCCGACCAAAGGAGGCCTACCCAGCCTCCTGTAGGAGCTGCGTAAGCCGCGACCACCGAAGCGAAGCACGAAAGCGCCCTTCCCCAGGCCGAAGCACCCGCAGCTGGGCCACGCAAACCGACTCCTGCGCATTCGTCTACAACGCTGTCGACCATCGCTCCGGTGGATCGCGGCTTATGAGCGGAGAAAAGCATCCGGCACGCCGCTCTCGCAGGCGAGGCGACAGCGATCCTCGAAGGCGAGGACTCGTTGCACAAAGCACACTTTCGCCGGCCGCAGCCGTTGCGGACGCCGTCGCCGACCGCCCTGTTTTCAGCGCACAAGCCACGCGTGACGCTGGTCTCTTCTCCGCCGTCGCCGATTCGCCGCCCTGGGTGCAGCGCAGCAAACCGGCGCCGAAGATCGCCGTCGTTTGCGGTCAATTCGCCGCCGGAACGACCCGCCATGTCCGCTAACTTGACAGCGCTGTCAAATGGAGCAGGCTGCGGTCAAAGCCGACCCGATGCCCCGCCAGATCGGCGACGGGCGTCGGCGAGGCATCGAGGAGGGACCACCCTCCCGCGCCAGGGCTCGGCCCCTTGAAGAGGGAACCAGGTACCGCTCCTTGCAGAGCGGGCCCGCATCTACTTCGCAACGGAGGCAGAAGATCAGGTACGCAAGCCCCGAACCCCCTGCACCGGCCGCCGATCCGCGACCGGCGACCAGCCGCGAGACGGCGACCACGCCGTGAGATCGCCTGCGGCGTAGCGCGCCCGGCGACGCAGCCAGCACGTTCGATCCCTGCCCGCACCGGCGACCCCGTGTGCGGGCGGCAGGGCCGCGTGCGCCGCGTCGGCAGGCCCAACCAATGAGAGGACCACACATGAGACCCGCGACCCAATGCATCGCCTTGCTGATGTTTTCCCTGCTTTCCGGCAGCGCCTTCGCCCAGAACTGGCAGTTGGTGTGGAGCGACGAGTTCAACGGCTCCATCGGCCCCGACTGGGTGTTCGAGACCGGCAACGGCAGTAACGGCTGGGGCAACAACGAGCTGGAGTACTACCGGCGCGAGAACGCGACGATCGAGGACAACGCCCTGGTGATCACCGCCAGACGCGAAGACTTCGGCGGCTATCGCTACACCTCGTCGCGGATGAAGACCCAGGACCGTCGGACGTTCAAGTACGGGCGCATCGAGGCGCGGATGAAGCTGCCGTCCTTCAAGGGCGCCTGGCCCGCCTTCTGGATGCTGGGCGCCAACCTTCCGCAGGTCGGGTGGCCCGCCTCGGGCGAGATCGACGTGATGGAGCACGTCAACGACGAGAACAAGACCTACGGCACCATCCACTGGAGCGACCACAACGGCACCTACGCGCAGTACGGCGGCAACACCGCCGCGACCGTGCAGGACTGGCATGTCTACGCCGTGGAGTGGGACGCCAACGCCATCCGCTGGTACATCGACGGCAACAAGTTCCACGAAGCCAACATCCAGGGCGGCGTCAACGGAACCGAGGAGTTCCACAAGGACTTCTTCCTGCTGCTGAACTTCGCCATCGGCGGCAACTGGCCGGGCTTCACCGTGGACGAGACGCGCCTGCCGGCGAAGATGCACGTCGACTACGTGCGCGTGTACTCGGCGGGGGGCGCGACCCCCGGCGTCGCCACGGCGTACCAGCATTGCGACTTCGGCGGCTGGGGCGTGGCCCTGCCCGAAGGCCGCTACACCCTGGCGCAGCTGCAGGCGCGGGGCATCGGCAACGACCAGATCTCTTCGCTGCGGGTCAATCCGGGCTACCAGGTCACGCTGTACCAGGACGACAATTTCGGCGGCGCCAGCGTCACCAAGAGCGCGGACGCGTCCTGCCTGGCGGGCGACGGCTTCAACGACCGCGCCACTTCGCTGGTGGTGGCGCCGTTCTCGCAAGCCTGGTCGCTGACCCTGCAGGCGGAGAACTTCAGCGCCCAGCAGGGGGTGCAGACCGAAGCCTGTTCGGAAGGCGGCCAGAACGTCGGCTGGATCGAGCAGGGCGACTGGATGGCCTACAACGGCATCGCTTTTCCCGCCACCGGCAGCTACCGCGTCGAATACCGGGTCGCCAGCCCCGCCGGCGGCGCGCTGTCGCTCGACCTCAATGCGGGCGGCATCGTGCTCGGAACGGTGCAGATTCCCGCGACCGGCGGCTGGCAGAACTGGACCACCGTCTCGCACACCGTGAACGTCGGCGCCGGCACCTACAACCTCGGCGTGTACGCGGCGCAGGGCGGATGGAACATCAACTGGCTGCGGATCACCCGCCTCTAGCCTGCGACCGCTTTGGCGTCGCCCGCTCCGGGCCATTGCCGCGGAGCGCTGCCTGCCCTCGGGCAGCGCTCCGGATTTTCCCCGAGAGCGGGCTGACGGCTGGAGGAGATCCCTCGGCACGCCGCTCCGCGCAGGAGCGGCGCAGGCCTCGACCGCCGCAGCGGCCCAGGCGAAGGACTCAATAACGGTCGTCGAAAGCGAAGATCGGCTTGCGGCCCTTCCACTTGCCTTCGGTGAAGTCGGGGAATTCCAGGGTCTTGTGCTCGGCGATCGACTGCTCGGACAGCGGCGTGATCGCGCTCCAGGCGACCGCGTCGTAGATGTCGATCGGCATCGGCGCGCCGGCCTTGAGCGCTTCGACGAAGGCGTGGATCACGAAGTAGTCCATGCCGCCGTGGCCGGCGCCGGCGGCGGCATCGCCGTAGCGCTTCCACAGCGGGTGGTCGTACTTCTGCAGCCAGGCCTCGGCCGGGTCCCATTCGTGCGGCTTGCTCTTGCCTTCGATGTGGATCGAGTCGTTGACGTCCATCCACAGCCCGTCGGTGCCTTGCACCCGGAACCCCAGCGAGTAGGGGCGCGGCAGCGAGGTGTCGTGCTGTAGCAGGATGGTCTCGCCGTTCTCGCATTCGATCTGGGTGGTGACTAGGTCGCCGAGCTTGAACTTGACCTTGGCGTTGGGATGGCCCTGGCCGCCCTTCTTGACGATGTAGTCGTGCAGGCCGCGCGCCTTGCTGGCGAAGGCGCTGAGGTAGGTGAAGCGGTTGCCGCGGTGGATGTTGGCGACCATCGCGCAAGGGCCGATGCCGTGGCTCGGGTACAGCTCGCCGTTGCGCTCGACCGAATGCTCGGTGCGCCAGCGCGCTTCCGACCAGGCCTTGGGGCCGAACTCCAGGCCGCTGCCGTAGGGCTGGTCCGGGTTGCCGTTGTTGAACTTCACCGCGCGCAGGTCGTGCTGGTAGCCGCCCTGCAGGTGCACGATCTCGCCGAACAGGCCCTGGCGGACCATGTTCAGCACCGCCAGCACATCGCGGCGGTAGCAGACGTTCTCCAGCAGCATGTACGGCGTGCCGGTCTTCTGCTGGGCGCGCAGCACCTGCCAATGGTCGTCCAGGGTGATGCCGGCGACCACTTCGCAGGCGACCGCGATCCGCGCCTGCATCGCCGCGATCGCCATCGGCGCGTGGAACTCCCACGGCGTAGCGATGATCACGCCGTCCAGGCCGCCCTTGTCGAGCATCGCCCGGTAGGCGTCCTGGCCTTGCGTGCCGTAGCTGGCCGGCTTCGGCTTGCCCGCCTGGTCGATCATCTTCAAGGCGCGCTCGAGCATGATCGGCTCGATATCGCACAGCGCCACCACCTCGACATCGTCGCGCCGCACCAGTTCGCGCAGCAGCACCTGGCCGCGCATGCCGGTGCCGATCATGCCCAGGCGCAGCTTGGAGCGGGTGCGCGCGAACGCCGGGGTGAACGCGTTGCTGGCCAGCAACGTGCCCGCGGTGGCGGAAGTGGCGAGGAAGTCGCGTCGGTTCATTACGGGGTCTCTATAGAGGAGGGGAAAAAGCAGCGAAGCGCATAGCAACGAGTCGGGAGCCGGGCGCGCGGCGCCGCATTCGTTACTCGTTTCTCTGCGCCGTTTCTCGGCCCAGCGGGCTGTACGCGATGGCTTCGATCTCGATCTTGCAGTCGACCATCATCTGCGCGCGCACGCAGGACCGCGCCGGCGGCCGGTCGCCGAAGTACTCGCGGTAGACGCGGTTGAAGCTCCAGAAGTCGCGGGTGTCGTCGAGCCAGACCGTGACCTTGACCACCTGCGCCAGATCGCAGCCCGCCAGAGCCAGCACCTTGACCACGTTCTGCATCGTGCGGCGGGTCTGCGCCTCGATCCCGCCGGGCTCGATCTCGCCATGCTCATTCATCGCCACCTGGCCGGAGATGTAGACGAAATCGCCGGCGCGCACCGCCGGCGAGAACGGCAGGGTCTGGCCGCCGGCCCCACTGGGCTCCAGGCCGTAACGGACGATCGGATCGCTGTCGCTCATGCGCACCTCTGGCAGGAAAGGACGACGCGGGCCGGCCGCGCCGGGCGCCGCACGGCTGCGCGGCCCGCCCCGGGGCCGGCAAGACTCGATTGTGCTTCGAGGGCCATTAGCCGGGACTGCCCGCAGCCCGACGTGAAACTATCCTACACGCCATGTAATTACATTTTGCAGCGCACAATGCTTTATTTATCCGACGATTGCTACCATCAAGACAAGCCGCCAAGGCATTCTGTCAGAAATTTACAAGGAACTCAGATGAGCGCGGTGGCGTCGCCGGTCCGGTCTCTGTATGCCTACCCCTGGGACGTGGCGGCGCGCGGTGCGCGCGAATTCGCCTCGCAGGTGCGCGAGTTCGGCCTGGACGGCGTGACCCTGGCGCTGAGCTACCACGCCGGCAAATTCGTCAGCCCGCACCATCCGGGCCGGCGCGTGGTCTTTCCCGAGGACGGCGCCACCTACTTCGCCCCCGACCCGCACGGCTACGGCGAGATCGCGCCGTTCGCCCACTCCGACCCGGCCCTGCTGCGGATCGCCGCCGACCTCGCCGAGGACGGCCGCATCGCGGTGCGCGCCTGGACCGTGCTGCTGCACAACAGCCGGCTCGGCGAACGCCACCCGCGCCACGTCGCCCGCAATGCCTGGGGCGACCCGTACGTGTACAGCCTGTGCCCGTCTTCGCCGGCGGTGTTCGACTATGCGGTCGCGCTGTCGGCCGACGTCGCCCGGCAACCGGTGCGCGGGCTGGTGCTGGAAACGCCGAACTGGCTGCCGTACGCGCACGGCTACCACCATGAGTTCGCCCAGGTGCGCGGCAACCTGTGGCTGGATACCTTGCTCGGGCTGTGCTTCTGCGCCGATTGCCGGCGCCTGGCGATCGCCGCCGACCTCGACGCCGACGCGCTGGCCGCGCGCGTGCGCCTGCGCGTCGACGCCTATCTCGGCGCGCCGATCGACGCCAGCCCCGACCAGGCGGCCAGTTGGCTGATGGCCGACCTGCTCGACATGCCGCAGTTGGCGGCCTACCTGAAACTGCGCCAGCGCCGGGTCGCCGAACTGGTCGCGGCGATCCGCGCCGAGGTGCCGCGCGATCGCGAAGTCGTGGTCATTCCGACCGTGCAACGGCCGACTGCCTCCGCCTGGCTGGAAGGCAGCCAACTGGCCGCGCTGGCCCAGGCCGCCGACGCGATCGAAGTGCCGCTGTACGAACCCAACGCCGCGCGCGTGGCCGCCGACGCCTTCGACACCGTGCAACGGGTCGGTGCGGCCGGACGCGTGCGCGCGATCCTGCGTCCCGGCCCGCCCGACCTCGGCGACGGCCACGAACTGGAGGCCGCGCTGCACGCGGTGAAGGCCGCCGGCATCGCCGATATATCCTTCTACAACTACGGCCTGCTGCGCCCCGACCGCCTGCGCGCGCTTGGCCGAACGTTGCGGCGGTGCGACTGAGAACACAGGAATCGAACGCGCATGAGCCTCCCTCCCCGCCCCCGCCTGACCCTGATCACCGGTGCCGCCGGCGGCATCGGCCAGTCCCTGGTCACGCGCTTCGTCGCCGGCGGCGATCGGGTGCTCGCGCATGACCGCGACGGCGCCGCGCTGGCCGCGCTGGCCGCGCGTTTCGAACCCGAGCAGGTGCTGACCGCCGTGTCGGAGCTGTCCGACCTGGAGGCCTTGCGCGCCGCACTGGCGCCGGCCTTGCGGGCGCAGGGCGCGATCGGCGCGGTGATCGCCAACGCCGGCAGCGCCGAAAGCCTGAGCCTGGCCGACACCAGCGCCGATTCGTGGCGGCGCGACGTCGAGTACAACCTGCACGCCGGCTACAGCACGGTCGCCGCCGCACTGGAAGGGCTCAAGGCCAGCCGCGGCAACGTGGTGTTCATCGGCTCGGTCAACGGCCTGGCCGCGCTCGGCCATCCCGCCTACAGCGCGGCCAAGGCGGCGCTGATCAGCTACGCGCGCTCGATCGCGATCGAGTACGGCCGCTTCGGCGTGCGCGCCAACGTGGTCTGCCCCGGCACGGTCAAGACGCCGGCCTGGCAGGCGCGCGCCGACAAGCACCCGCAAGTGTTCGAAGACCTGCGCAAGTGGTATCCGCTGGGCGATTTCGCGACCCCGGAGGACGTCGCCGAGGCGGCCTGGTTCCTGGCCTCGGAACAGGCGCGGATGATCAGCGGCGCGGTGTTGCCGGTGGACGGCGGCCTGATGGCCGGCAACCGGCTGATGGCGGCGGAACTGACCCTCGAGCCCTACTGATGAGCGACATCGCAGCGATGAACGACGCATTGCGCGGCCTGGACGAACAATGGCTGCTGCCCGGCACCAAAGGCCTGGCGCTGCAGGCGCCGCTGCGCCAGAGCGCGCTGGCCGGACGCGGCCTCAACGTGCTCGACGGACGCCTGTCCTATCCGGTCGCGGTGCTGCGCGACTCGACCGTCGCCCACAACATCGCCTGGATGCGCGAGTTCGTCGAACGCGCCGGCGCGCTGCTCGCGCCGCACGGCAAGACCACGATGAGCCCGCAGTTGTTCCGGGCCCAGCTCGACGCCGGCGCCTGGGCGATCACCCTGGCCACCGTGCCGCAGTTGCAGGTCGCTTACCGCTTCGGAGTCCGCCGGGTGCTGCTGGCCAACCAGCCGGTGGCGAGCGCCGATATCGAAAGCCTGGCCGCGCTGCTGCGCGACGATCCCGGTTTCGAGGCCTGGGTGCTGGTCGATTCGTCCGCCGGCGCGCAGCGACTGCAACAAACCATGCAGTCGATCGCGCCGCTGCGCCGCCTGCCGGTGCTGGTCGAACTCGGCGCGGCGCAGGGCCGCACCGGCGCGCGCGGCGTCGACGCGGCGCTGGCGCTGGCGCGCGAAGTCGCCGCCGCGCCGCGACTGCGCCTGGCCGGCGTCGAAGGCTACGAAGGCCTGTGGGTCGGCGCCGACCGCGAGGCTGACCTGCGACGCGTCGACGCGCTGCTCGCGCAACTGGTCGAACTGACCCGCCGCTGCGACGCGGAGCGGTTGTTCGACGGCGAAGAGATCCTGCTCAGCGCCGGCGGTTCGGCGTATTTCGACCGCGTCGCCGCGGCCTTCGCCGAACTGCGCGACAGCTCGCGGCCGTTGCGGCGGGTGCTGCGCTCGGGCTGCTACCTGACCTCCGACCATGGCTTCTATCACGGCCTGCAGCGGGAGATGCGCACCCGCCACGACGCCAGTTTCCGCCACGGCCTGCAGCCGGCGCTGGAGGTGTGGGCGATGGTGCAGTCGCGGCCGGAGCCGGAACTGGCCCTGCTGACCCTGGGCAAGCGCGACGCCTCCTACGACATCGACCTGCCCAGGCCGCTGTGCTGGCACCGTCCCGGCGACGGCGCGCCGCGGCCGCTGCGCGAAGCGCGCATCGTCAAGATGAACGACCAGCACGCCTATCTGGAACTGCCTCCCGACCACCCGCTGCAGGTCGGCGATCTGGTCGCCGCCGGCATTTCGCATCCCTGCACCACCTTCGACAAATGGTCGGTCCTGCTGACCGTCGACGACGGCTATCGCGTCACCGGCGCGATCAACACCTTCTTCTGATCGACAACTTCTTCTGAGGAGCGCGCGCGTGTCCGACAACCTGATTCCGGCGATCCGCGACGCGCTCGGCCAGCTGCGTCCGGCCGAACGCAAGGTCGGCGAGGTGGTGCTGGCCGACCTGGACTTCGCCATCCACGCCAGCATCGGCGCGCTGGCCGCGCGCGCCGGCGTGTCCGAGCCCAGCGTGACCCGCTTCTGCCGCGCGGTCGGCTGCGACGGCCTGCGCCAGTTCAAGGTCCGCCTGGCCCACAGCCTGGCCGCCGGTGTGCCCTACCAGGCGGTGACCATCGACAAGGACGACGACGCCGCGACCCTGGTGCACAAGGTCTGCGACAGCATCTCCGCGGCGCTGCAGGACGTGCGCGAACGCACCGATCCGGCCGCGCTCGACGCCGCCGCGGCGCTGATCGCCGGCGCGCGGCGGGTCTGTTGCATCGGCGTGGGCTCGGGTTCGGGGGTGGTCGCGCAGGACGCCTTCCTGCGCTTCGTGCGCCTGGACATCGCCGCCAGCGCGCACAGCGACGGCCACTTGCAGCGGCTGGCCGCGGGCATGCTCGATCCCGGCGACGTGCTGTTCGCGATCTCGCTGTCCGGACGCAGCGCCGAGATCAACGACAGCGTGCGCATCGCCAAGGAGCATGGCGCCCAGGTCATCGCCCTGACCCAGGCCGGCACCCCGCTGGGCTGGGACGCGCACGTGCCCTTGCTGCTGCCGCCGTCGAGCGCGGCCACCCAGTACTCGCCCGGCGTGTCGCGGCTGATGCAGTTGGCGGTGGTCGACATGCTGGCGATCGCGGTCGCCCTGCGCCAGCAACCGGCGGTGCTGGAGAAGGCACGCCGGGCCAAGGCCGAACTGGAACGCCTGCAGGCGCAAAGCCGGGCATGAACCCGACGCGCGAATACGACCTGGTCGTCGCCGACGCCCGGATCTACGACGGCAGCGGCGGCCCGGCCTGGCGCGGCGACGTCGCCGTCGCCGGCGGGGCCATCGCCGCGATCGGCGCGCCGCGCACGTTGCGCGGACGCGAGATCGAGGACGCCCGAGGCCTGGCGTTGGCGCCGGGCTTCATCGACGTGCACACCCACGACGACCGCGCCGTGCTCGACGACCCGGGCCTGTTCAACAAGCTCAGCCAGGGCGTGACCACGGTGATCGCCGGCAACTGCGGCATCAGCCTGGCGCCGTGGCGGGCCGAGCGCGAACCGCCGGCGCCGCTGTCGCTGATCGGCGCGCGCAAGGATTTCCGTTTCGAACGCTTCGCCGACTACCTCGATGCGGTCGACGCGGCGCGGCCGGCGGTCAATGTCGCGGCCCTGGTCGGCCACACCACCCTGCGCGTCGCCGAGGTCGCCGAC
Source organism: Lysobacter sp. BMK333-48F3 (assembly GCF_019733395.1). Classification (NCBI taxonomy): domain Bacteria; kingdom Pseudomonadati; phylum Pseudomonadota; class Gammaproteobacteria; order Lysobacterales; family Lysobacteraceae; genus Lysobacter; species Lysobacter sp. BMK333-48F3. Next base: position 984,721 of record NZ_JAIHOO010000001.1, read on the forward strand.
CTGTCGCGGCCGGCCGATGCCGAAGAAATCGAGCGCATGCGCGCGCGCCTGAGCGAGGCGCTCGACGCCGGCGCGATCGGATTTTCCAGCGGCCTGTTCTACAAGCCCAGCCAGGCCGCGCCGAACAGCGAGGTGATCGCGCTCGCCGCGGACAGCGGCGCGCGCGGCGGCATCTACGCGTCCCACATCCGCGACGAATACGACGGCGTGCTCGACGCGCTCGACGAAGCCATCGACGCCGGCGTCGCAGCGCGCACGCCGGTGGTGCTGTCGCACCACAAATGCGCCGGGCCGGCCAATTGGGGCCGCAGCGTCGAGACCCTGGCGCGGATCGATCGGCGCCGGCGCTCGCATTGGGTCGGGCTCGACGCCTATCCCTATACCGCCGGATCGACCGTGCTCGACCCGGACTACGTCGACGGCGTCATCCGGATCCTGGTCAGCTGGTCGCAGCCGCATCCCGAACAGGCTGGGCGCGATCTGGCCGACATCGCCGCCGACTGGGGCGTGGATCAGAAACAGGCCGCACGTCGGCTGCATCCGGCCGGCGCGGTGTACTTCCAGATGCGCGAGGACGACGTGCGCCGGGTGCTCGGCCACGACCGCACCATGATCGGCTCCGACGGCCTGCCGCACGACGCGCATCCGCATCCGCGCCTATGGGGCGCGTTCCCGCGCGTGCTCGGCCACTACTGCCGCGACGAGGGACTGTTCACTCTCGCCGAAGCGGTGCGGCGCATGACCTCGTTGTCGGCCGACAGCTTCGGCCTCAAACGCCGCGGCCGGATCGCGCCGGGGCTGGCCGCCGACCTGGTCCTGTTCGATCCGGCCACCGTCGCCGACCGCGCCAGCTATGCCGAGCCGCGGCAGCCGGCGGCCGGCATTCGCGCGGTCTGGGTCGCCGGCGCTTGCGCGCTGCGCGACGCCCGCGCCACCGGCGAACGACGCGGCCGCGCATTGCGGCGCGAGGAGGAAAGACATGGCCGCTGATCCCACCGCCATTTCGCCCGGCGCGGTCGCCCTGGTCGGGGTCGACTGGGGCTCGACCCACCTGCGCGTGCACGCCTTCGACGAACTCGGCGGAGTGATCGCCACCCGCTCCAGCGCGCACGGCATGGCCGGCCTCGGTTCGCCGGACGCCTTCGCCGCGGCGCTGGAGGAGTTGCTCGGCGCCGATCTCGACGACGGCACCGCGCCGATCCTGCTGGCCGGCATGGTCGGCGCGCGCAACGGCTGGCAGGAGGCGCCCTACGCGGCGCTTCCGGCCGATGCGCCGACGCTGGCCGCGGGCTTGCAGCCGCTGGCGTTCCGCGGCCGGCGCGCGGCGATCGTGCCGGGGGTCAGCGGCGACAGCGACGGCTTCGCCGATGTGATGCGCGGCGAAGAAACCCAGGCGCTCGGCGTGCCGCCCGGAACCCGCCGCGTGGTCGCCCCGGGCACCCACAGCAAATGGGTCGGCCTCGACCGCGGCGCGGTAACCGACTTCGCCACCTATCCGACCGGCGAGCTCTACGCCTTGTTGTTGAATCAGAGCCTGATCGGCCGCGGGCTGCCCGTGCAAGCCTGGTCGGAACGCGGGTTCGTCAGAGGCCTGGACACCGCGCGCGAGCGTCCGGACTGGCTGCATCAGCTGTTCGGCGTGCGTGCGCGCCATGTCCGCGACGCGACCCCGGCGGACGAATTGCCTGCGTTCCTGTCCGGCCTGCTGATCGGCTACGAATGCCTGGCCGCGAGCGCCGGCCGCGACGCCGCCGCCGACGGCGAGATCGCGGTGATCGGCGGCGCGCGCCTGGCCGCCGCCTATGCCCTGGCGCTGCGCCGCTACGGCCGGGCGCATTACATCATCGAAGGCGACACCGCGTTCTGCCACGGCCTATGGCGCATCGCGAAGGCGGCGCGAATCGTATGAACCTCGACCTGCGAACCTCGTCGCTGCCGCCCCTGCGTACCTGGCTGGAGCACTCGCCGTTCGTGGCGATCCTGCGCGGCATCACGCCCGAGGAGGCGCTCGATGTCGGCGCCGCGCTGGTCGGCGCCGGCTGGCGCCTGATCGAAGTGCCGTTGAACTCGCCCGGCGCCTTCGACAGCATCGCCCGGCTGCAGCGCCGCTACGGCGATGAAATCCTGCTCGGCGCCGGCACCGTGCGTCGTACGCAGGAGGTCGACGAGCTGGCGCGCGTCGGCGCGCGGCTGATGGTCTGTCCGCACACCGATCCGACGCTGATCCGCTACGCCAAGCGCCTGGGCCTGCTGGCCCTGCCGGGCGCCGCCACACCCAGCGAATGCCTGACCGCGCTCGACGCCGGCGCCGACGCGCTCAAGCTGTTCCCGGCCGACGCGCTGGGCCCGGCCATGCTCGCCGCCTCGCGCGCGGTGCTGCCGGCGGATACCGCGGTGCTGCCGGTCGGCGGCATCCACATCGACTTGCTCGCGATCTGGCGCAAGGCCGGCGCGACCGGTTTCGGCATCGGCGGCACCTTGTACCGCCCCGGCCGCAGCGCCGCCCAGGTCGCCCAGATCGCGCGCGGTTTCAACCAGGCCTGGCGCGAGACCGAAGCCGCGCGGCGCGCGCCGCGCTGACCTCATCCCCCACCGTTACGCCGGAGCCTGCACGCATGCCGTCGATGTCCGTTTCGCGCTCTCTCGCCGCAGCCCTGCTCGGGCTGGCCCTCGCCCTGCCGGCCCAGGCCGCGGCCGCACCGCGCTTCGCCATCGACGGCGACCGCTTCCTGCTCGACGGCAAGCCGCACCTGATCCGCTCCGGCGAACTGCACTATCCGCGCATCCCGCGCGCGTTCTGGCGCGAACGCCTGCGCCAGGCCAAGGCGATGGGCCTGAACACCGTCACCACCTACGTGTTCTGGAACCTGCACGAACCCGAGCCCGGCCGGTTCGACTTCAGCGGCGATCTGGACATCGCCGCGTTCGTGCGCACCGCCGCCGAAGAAGGCCTGGACGTGATCGTCCGTCCGGGCCCCTATATCTGCACCGAGCTCGACTTCGGCGGCTATCCGGCCTGGCTGCTGCGCACGCCCGGACTGCGCGTGCGCAGCATGGACCCGCGCTACCTCGCCGCGGGCGAGCGCTACCTGCGCCGCGTGCACCAGGAACTCGGCCCGCTGCTGAGCACGCGCGGCGGCCCGATCCTGATGATGCAGGTCGAGAACGAGTACGGCTCCTACGGCCGCGACCGCGACTACATGGCCACCGCCAAGCGGCAGATGATCGAGGCCGGGTTCGACCTGCCGCTGTTCACCTCCGACGGCGCCGGCCCGCACTACTTCGAGGGCGGCCCGCTGCCCGGGGTCACCGCGGTGATCAACTTCGACGGCGACGTCGCCGATGCCGAAGCCTCGTTCGCCCATCTCAAGGCCTTCCGTCCCGACGGCCCACGCATGGTCGGCGAGTACTGGGCCGGCTGGTTCGACCACTGGGGCGAGCAGCACCACACCACGCCGCCGGAACGCGCCGCGCGCACCGTCGGCTGGTTCCTCGAGCGCGACATCTCCTTCAACCTGTACATGTTCCACGGCGGCACCAGCTTCGGCTGGATGGCCGGCGCGAACTACAGCCGCGACATGCCCTATCAGCCCGACACCACCAGCTACGACTACGACGCGCCGGTCGACGAGGCGGGCCGGCCGACGCCTAAGTACCACGCCCTGCGCGAAGTCATCGGCCGCCATCTGCCGGCCGGCGAAACCCTGCCGCCGCTGCCGGCGCCGGCCGCGACGACCGTCGCGGTGCCGCGTTTCGCCCTGAGCGAATCGGTGTCGCTGTGGGACGCGTTGCCGGCGCTGAGCCGGCCGGTATCGGCGCAGCTGCCGCGCACGATGGAAGACCTGCAGCAGAACTACGGCTTCGTGCTCTACCGCAACACCGTGCCGGCCGGCGCGCAGGGCAAGCTCAGCGTCGACGAAGTGCGCGACTATGCCAACGTGTTCGCCGACGGCAAGCCCGTGGGCACGCTGGACCGGCGTTTCGGCGAACGCGAGCTCGAAGCCGGCCTGAAGCCGCAGCAGCGGCTCGACCTGTTGGTCGAGAACATGGGCCGGATCAACTTCGGCACCCGCCTGGACGAGGAACGCAAGGGCATCACCCGTTCGGTCGCGGTCGGCGGCCGCGCGCTGTACGACTGGAACCACTACCCGCTGCCGCTCAGCGACCTGTCCGGCCTGCGCTACGCCAAGACCGGCGCCGGCGCGCCGGCCGGCCCGCGCTTCTGGCGCGGCGGCTTCCAGCTCGAGCGCGTCGGCAGCACCTTCCTCGACACCCGCGGCTGGGGCAAGGGCCACGTCTGGGTCAACGGCCATCACCTCGGCCGCTACTGGAAGATCGGCCCGCAGCAGACCTTGTTCGTGCCCGCGCCGTGGCTGCGCCCGGGCCGCAACGAGGTGGTGGTGTTCGAAGTCGAAGGCGGCGCCGGCGCGCGCAGCCTGCAGGGGCTGACCGATCCGGTGTACGCGACCGATCCGGATGGGTTGAAGCCGGTCAGGCGTTGAGGCGACGGCGACGCAAGCCGTCTCGCTACGTCTCGTTGTCCGATGCGGGTTCGTCGCGACTGCGCAGGCAAGAGCAAATCCCCCCTACCCCCCTTTTCCAAAGGGGGGAACTGCGGTTGCGAGGCGAGCGCGAAACACCGCCGAACGCAGGCTGTTTGCTCAGTTCTCCCAGCAAATTCTCGACCACCCCGCCTTCGCCCTTCCCCCCTTTGAAAAGGGTGAGAGCGTGCGCTTGCGAACCGCAGGTTCGCGCACGATCGAACGCCAGCAGGCTATGCCTGCTGGCCGGACGGGCAGGGGGATTTGCTGTTGCTGTTGCTGTTGCTGTTGCTACCACCACCGCAATAAACCATCGCCCGCCAAACCGCGCAGCCGCACTCCGCGATACGCCTACTCCGACGGCGACGAAGGCCGATGATCGAAACTCAGCACCCTCGCCAGCCGCCAGGCGCCGTTCTCCTGCTTCCACAGATGCACGAACTGGGCCACTTCCGAGCCCGGCTCGCCCTTGCGCGCGAACACATGGCGCCCGATCTGGATCGCGCCGTAACCCTTCATCGGATAGACCTCGAGACTTCCGGGCACCAGGCTGCGGGTGACGCCGTTGTCGCGAGGGCACGACTTCAAAGTCCGAACGGCCTCGCCGACCTCGGCTCCGGTCCGGTCGTGATAGAACTCCGCGTCGGCGGTGAAGATCGCCCGGAACCTGTCCGCATCGCAGGCCACGAAGGCGGCGTCGAACAGTTCCGCATCCATCCGAGCAAGCTCATCGAACAGTTGGCGCGACCGGGTCGTGTCCTGCGCCCAGCCCAGCGAGGCCCATCCGATCAACAGCGCCCCGAGGATTCGAGCGTGCCGGCGGGCGTTACCGGAACCGGAACATTCCAGCGTGGCGAGTTCGCGCATGGCAGTCCTTGTCGGCGTTTGACGAATGAATTGGCTGAGGCGCACAGCGGCGCCGGCTCGATCGACCTGTTATGCGCGGATCGGCTAGCGAGCGACTGACCATGCTCCAGACTCGCGCATGAAAATCACCGCCGCTTCTCGTTCCGTGTCGTCGACGTGGCGATATCTAACCCTGAACGTCTGTGCCGCCACCTCATCCTCGTCCAGGCGCGCCACAACGCCGATACAAGAAGCATTGCAATGCTTCTGAAAGAATTCGGCGGCATCCGCTTCGGTCCTGGACCGCTGCGAACACCCCTGCATCCCCGAAACGGTCAGCGCCAACAGCAGGGCAAGTACATGGAGTTGCAACTGCATCGGTAAGCGGTCCCAAACCTGAACTCGGCTGCGCCGGGAATGCGTCCAATTCGATCGAACCGTTCCGCGCCCGCCCGATCTGGTTAGCGCACGGACGACGGCCGGCGTTTTCATCAATCGTCGCCCCCATCCCACCCGTCCGGCGCGTCACTGGAGCCGCGCGATCCTATTTTCGCGAGCCAGACGGCGTCATCCGCCGCGTCGTACCTGCTCCAGTTCCGCAACTGGATCGCGGCTAATACGCACAGCAGGCCAGATCCCAGCGCCAGCCAGAAAATCCATCTCGGCACGGAACCTGCGACCGGGTGCGCGACGATCGCAAGCACGCTGCCGATCAGGACGAGCGCTCCCACGCCGAAAACGGCCGCCCACCGCTGGCGGTGCGAGGTGGCCTCCTTGCTGGCCTTGGCTGGACGAGCATCCACTCATCTCTCCTTGCCGCTTGAGATCCATCCATCCCGGCATCGGGACCTTGCGCGGAGTGTAGGGCAGAATTTTGCGCGCTTCCAATCGAAATATTCGCCCGCCTAATCAATAGCTTGCGCATCGGGGCGATGAGCAGTCCGAGCCTTGGGCGGCGCTCCTGCCAGCCGCGCATCCCCAACAGCGCGAACTCAACCTGCCGCCGGCGCCTCCGCCAACGCCAGCAACCCCAAGGCCATCGCCTCGATCTCTTCCCGCATCGCCAGCCGCTCGCGCCAGGCCGCTGGGATCGCCCCCACGCCGTAATAGGCGCCGGCCAGCTGGCCGCAGATCGCCGCGGTGGTGTCGGCGTCGTCGCCGAGGTTAGCCGCGCGCAGCACCGCCGAGGCGTAGTCGTCGGTGTGCAGGAAGCACCACAGCGCCGCCTCCAGCGAATGCACGCTGTAGCCGGTGCCGGCGATCTCGTCTTCGCGCTTGCCGGCGTAGTCGCGCGCGTGCAGCGCAGCGATCGACGGACTCTGCGGCGCGGCCATCGCCGGGGTCAGCACCGCCTCCTTGCCGGCGCCGAGCAGGGCCGCGCGCAACTGCATAGCGAACAGGCGCGAGGCGTCCAGCGCCTCGGCCGCGCCGTGGGTGGTGCGGGTCGATTCGGCGGCGTAATGCAGGCAGGCCTGGGCGTCGGCGCGATAGGCCATCGGTACCGGCGCCAGCCGCATCAGCGCGCCGTTGCCGGCCGCGCGCGACCCCGGGTCGCCGGCGTAGGGATCGCCTTCGCGCAGATAGCGGTCCAGCGCCGCGCCGACGGTCATGCCGATATCGAAGCAGTCGCCGGTGCTGCTGAGGTAGCCGTGCGCGCGCCAGTTGCAATAGCGGTTCATCTGGTCGCGCGCATCGAAGCCGCGGCAGTGGATCAGGCTGGCGCCCAGGCACAACGCCATCGAGGTGTCGTCGGTCCACTGCCCGGCCTGGAGCCGGAACGGACCGCCGCCGATCATGTCGCGCAGCGGCGCGAAGCTGCCGCGCGGGCTGAACTCGACCGTGGTGCCGACCGCGTCGCCGCAGGCCAGGCCGAGCAGGCAGCCCAGGTAGCGTTCGCGCATATCCGCACGCTGCGCGCTCATGCGGCCTCCGGATCGAGGTCCTGGTAGCACTCGGGCGCGAAACGCGGGGTGCAGATCGCCGCGAACAGCAGATCCTCGTCGCCGATGTTGGCGATGCGCTGCGCCACGCCGGGCGGAATCACCACCACGTCGCCGGCGCCGACCTCGACCGGCGCCAGATCGCCGATCTCGGCGCGGCCGCGGCCGGCCAGGATCAGGTAGCGCTCGGTGGTGCCGAGCAGGCGGTGCAAGCGGGTGGTCGTGCCCGGCTCGACCCGGGCGCGCGCGATCGATGCCTGCGCGTCGTCGGGATGGTTCCACCACTCCAGGATGTGGCAGCGCTCCTGGAAGTAATACTCGGCGTGTTCGTCCTGGCGGACGATGCGGGCGTCGGTCATCGCGGGGCTTCGGCGCGGGCGGGCCGACAGCTTAGCCCGCGCCGCGCGACTCAGGCGCCGACGCCGTGCGGCTGGACCACGCCGGTGGCGATGCCGACCACGACCAGGGCGATCAGCGCGATCGAGAAACCGATCCGCCGGGTCAGCGCATTGACCGTGCGCTTGCTGCTGCCCTTGTCGACCAGCATGTAGTACAGGCCGGCGCCGAGGTTGTAGAGGATCACCGCCATGAACGCGGCGACGAACAGGGTTTTCATGGTTCGACCTTGCCCGCGAGCGGGCGCGAGGAGAAAGGGACGGCCGCCGCCGCGCGACGGCGCAGCCAGCGCCAGCGCAGGACCAGCGCTGCGGTCATGACCGCGAGGAACAGGCCGTAGGCGACGGAGGTCGCCAGCACCTGCTTCCAGATCGCGCCGGCGTGCGGATCGGCGTTGTAGAAACCCCAGTGCATGCCCCAGCCGGTGGCCAGCGTGGCCAGGACCAGGCTGGCGCTGTCGAAGACGGTGCGCGCGCGCCCGCGCGGCTGGCGCGGGTAGGCCCAGAACAGCCAGGCCAGGATCGAGAACCAGGGAATGAACAGGATCAACGCCAGGTTGAGTTCGACTTGCGGGTTCATGGCGGAAGGACGATTCGCACAGCTTTTGCTGCGGGAGCCACTATCCGCCAGCCAGATCAGATGGCGTAGACTCAGTTTCCGAGCAAAAAACCGGATCAGTCTCTTAGGAAGGCGAGAATCGGGAATGGGGAATCGGGAATCGGAGTGGCCAAAGCCGAAGCGGCTTGGCTCTCCCCGACCTTCGAGTCCCGGCTTTTCCGATTCCCCATTCCCGATTCCCCATTCCCGGCCGCCAACATGAAGCGCTACCAAGCCCTGGCCGACGACCTCGCCCGCTCGATCCGGCAAGGGCTGTTGCGGCCGGGGCAGCGGCTGCCGTCGGTGCGCCAGACCAGCGCGGCGCGCGGGTTCAGTCCGGCGACGGTGTTCCAGGCGTATTACCTGCTCGAAGCCCAGGGGTTGGTGCAGTCGCGGCCGCGTTCGGGCTATTACGTGCGCGCGGCGGCGCGGCCGCTGCCGCCGGAACCGGACGCGGCCTCGGCGCCGGACGGCGAGTCGCGGCCGGTCGATGTCAGCGCGCTGGTGTTCGAGGTGCTGGAATCGGCGATGGCGCGCGAGGTCGTGCCGCTGGGCTCGGCCTTCCTGAGCCCGGCGCTGTTTCCGCTGGCCCGGCTCGGCCGGGCGATGGCGCACGAGGCGGTGCACCTGGACCCGCGCAGCACCGTCGACGACCTGACCCCCGGCAAGCACGAACTGCGCCGGCACATCGCCCTGCGCTACCAGGTCGAAGGCATCGGCCTGGGCGCGGGCGACCTGGTGATCTGCAACGGCGCGATCGAGGCGCTGAACCTGTGTATCGCCGCGACCACCCGCCCCGGCGACGCGGTGCTGGTCGAATCGCCCTGCTTCTATGTCGCCCTGCAAACGCTGGAACGGCACGGCCTGCGCGCGGTGGAAGTGCCGACCCATCCGCGCGAGGGCATCGACCTGGGCGCGCTGGACGCGGCGATCCGCCGCCACGCGCCGAAGGCCTGCTGGCTGATGACCCGTTTCCAGAACCCGCTCGGCGCCAGCCTGCCCGAGGCCAAGACCCGCGAACTGGTCGAGTTGCTGGCGCGGCACGAGCTGCCGCTGATCGAGGACGACGTCTACGGCGAGCTGCACTACGGCGCGCAGCGTCCGCGCCCGGCCAAGGCCTTCGACAGCCGCGGCCTGGTGCTGCACTGCTCGTCGTTCTCCAAGACCCTGGCGCCGGGCTACCGGATCGGCTGGACCGCGCCGGGGCGCTATGCGCAGCAGGTGGCACGGCTCAAGCTGACCAACACCCTGGCCACCTGCGTGCCGGCGCAATTGGCGATCGCCCGCTATCTGCAGCGCGGCGGTTACGAGCGCCATCTGCGCGCGCTGCGCAAGACCCTGGCCCAGCAGCAGGCCGCGTACCTGGAAGCGGTGGCGCGCCACTTCCCCGCCGGCACCCGGGTCACGCGCCCGGACGGCGGTTATTTCCTGTGGATCGAACTGCCGCCGGACCGCGACGCGCTATGGATCCAGCGCCAGGCCGCGCAGCGCGGGGTCAGCATCGCGCCCGGGCCGATCTTCTCCGCCCACCGCGGTTACCGGCATTGCCTGCGGCTCAACTACGGCCACCCGCTCGACGAACGGGCGGAGACAGGCTTACGAGTCTTGGCCGAGCTTTCGGCGGCGCGACCGGGCTGAGCCGCTCGCGCTGCGCTTCGTCGGCATCGACCAGCGCCTCGGCCTGGCGCTTGCGGCTGAGGTTGCCGAGCGCGCGCCGATACGACCAGTCGACCAGTTCGGCCAGGTAGTCCTCCGGCAGGCGACGCACCTGGACGATCGTGACCCAGTGGTGCCGGCCCATGAACCGCGCCGGCTTGGCGCCGGGCATGTCGGTGAGCTCGACGAAGCGTTCCGGGGTGACCTTGATGCTGAAACGCCAGCGCTCGGGCTCGCTGGTCTTGAAGTAGGCGAAGAACTTGCCGCCGACGCTGTAGACCAGGATGTTCGACGGCGCGGCGTGCAGGGTCTCGACCGCGCCGGGATAGGCGCGGCACCAGCGTTTGAGGGCTTCGGTATCCATCGGCGAAGGGCAGGCGGCGTGGCGCGCCAGGGTCGCACGCGCGCGTGCGCGCGGCGAGCCCGGCGGTCACATATGCGCGGTGACCGCGGGCGTTTCGAACCAGTTGTTGTGCAGCCCGTCCATGAAGCGCACCGGCGCCGCCGCCAGCACCGCGTGGTCGACGTCCAGGCAGGCGACGTTGACCGCGTAGTACTTGCCGCCGAGCACGTCGAGCTCGCCGCTGCCGAAGGCATGGACGCCGCAATGCTTGCAGAACTGGTGGTGGCCGCTGAAGGTGCCGAACTGATAGTCGCCCATGTCCTCCGGCTTGCCGGCGAGCAGGCGGAAGGCCTCGGGCTTGGCCAGCGCCGTCCACTTGCGCAGCTTGGTGCAGATCGAGCAGTTGCAGCGCGAGGTGCCTGCCTCGAGGTCGAGGTCGACTTGGTAACGGATCGCGCCGCAGTGGCAGCTACCTTGGTAGGTCTGGACGGTCATGGCTTGGCTCCGGGATTCGGGATTCGGGATTCGGGAAGGAAAAGCCGGGGGGCGGCGCGTTTCCGGGTGAGTGCAGAATAGCCCCTATCGAGGACAGGATATGTCCTCAATCGTCGTTAGACTGGGCCCATGCTCAAGACCTCCGCCCGCCTCCTGCGTCTGCTCTCGCTGCTGCAGCAGCGCCGCCACTGGACCGGCAACGAACTGTGCGAACGGCTCGAAGTCGACGGCCGCACCGTGCGCCGCGACGTCGACCGCCTGCGCGAACTGGGCTATCCGATCCAGGCCTCGGCCGGGGTCGGCGGCGGCTATCAGCTCGGCGCCGGCGCCTCGATGCCGCCGCTACTGCTCGACGACGACGAAGCGGTGGCGATGGCGGTGGCCTTGCGCAGCGCCACCGCCAGCGTGGCCCGGATCGAGCAGACCGCGCTCGGCCTGCTCGGCAAGCTCGACCAGCTGATGCCGGCGCGGTTGCGGCGGCGGATCAGCGCGCTGTACTCGGTGACCGTGTCGCTGGCCCAGGACGAGCCCGGCCCGGACGTCGACACCCTGACCGAGCTGGCCGGCGCCTGCCGCGACCGCCAGACCATCGAACTGGAGTACCAGGACCGCGGCGGTCGCGCCAGCCGGCGCACGATCGAGCCGCTGCGCCTGGTCAGCAGCGGCCGGCGCTGGTACCTGCTGGCCTGGGACCGCAGCCGCGAGGACTGGCGCCTGTTCCGCGCCGACCGCATCCAGAGCCTGCGCTGCGGCGCCGGCTTCGCCCCGCGCGAGTTTCCCGAGGACGTGGCCGGCTACGTCCAGCGCAGCCTCAGCCAGGGCATGACCGGCGACGTGCTGCGCGCGCGTCTGCGCGGTTCGGCCGAAGCGCTGGCGCCGAGCCTGCCGCCGTGGTGCGGCGTGCTCGAACACATAGACGAGCACAGTTGCCTGCTGCACGTGCGCGGCGAGACGGCGGAGGATTTCATCGCCCTGCTGGCTCTGACCGGGGTCGAATTCGAGCTGATCGGCGCCGAAGAACGCCTGCCGCAGCTGCGCGCCGTGGCCGAACGCCTGGCGCGCGCCCTGGCCTGAAGCCGGCCCATCCGCGGTGCCGATGCGCTGCAAAAACGATGCCCGCCTTGCGGGCGGGCATCGTCCGGACCGGCGCGCGGATCCGCGCCGCTGTCGCGGCGCGGTCCGCCGAACGCGGGCTTACTGCGCGGCGGCGTTGGAGCAGGCCGCGTCGTTCTCCTCGTGCAACACGTCGTAGCTCTTCTGTCCCGCCGGCAACGGATTGGCCTGCGCCGGCAGCAGAGCGCGATAGGTCGGGTCGTACAGCGCGGTCAGGAAGCAGGCCTGCGACTGGGCATGGAACTTCAGCCGGCCGGTGCCGTAGCTGCTGTCGAAACCGGCCGCGCCCAGGTCGTTGCCGCCGGTGCCGGCCACATAGGCCAGCGAGTCGTACACCGACCCGGTCAGGCTGACGTTGCGTTGCCGCACCGCTGCCGTGTGAGCGGCGCGCTGGGCGTCGGTCGGGTTGGCCGGCAGCACCGGCACGGTGGCGTTGGTCAGCTGGCGCTGATGCTGCAGGCCGAGCAGGGCCAGCGCGGCCACGTGCGGAGTCGCCGAGGAGGTGCCGTTGAACTCGTTGTCGCCGTAGGACACCGTATCGACGTTGGCGAAGTTGGCCATGTCGGGCTTGGCGTTGCCGGCCGCCTGTCCGTTCGGACGCGCGCCGCCGGCGGCCAGCACCGGCCCGCGCGAGCTGTAGGCCTCCAGGTTCGAGGTCGCTGCGTCCAGCGCCGCCACCGTGATCACGCTGGCCGAGTCGGCCGGGTGAATCAGCGAGCGCTCGGCCTGGGCGTACTGCGGAGTGTAGTAGCCGCTGACCATCAGGCGCAGGAAGTTGTTCGCCCCGGCGGTCTTGCGGACGATGCGCAGACCGAACTTGCCGCCACCGGCGAAACGATTGGCGTTGAACACGCCGTTGCATTCGGCGGTGCGGGTGGCGGCCGGCGGAACATAGGAGATGCCCTCCAAAGGCGCCTGGCCTGCCCCTCCGTCCTGAGCTTCGTCGGATTGCGTCGCCACCACCCATCCCGCCGGGGTGACGATCCGGCCATTGCGACGGACCGCATCGGCCCAGCGCACCAGTTCCAGCCGATAGTCGGCGTCGGTGGCGTTGTTGGCGTTGGTCCAATCGTTCCAGCCCAGGAGCGCGCTGATGTCGTAAGCGTTCTGGTCGTCACGGCTGAAGGCGCCGACCGGAATGCAGCCGTTCAAGTTGGCGCCCAGGTTCAGCCGATTGACGTTGTCGACCCCGGCCGCGCTGAGGTCGAAGTCCTGCCGCACGTTGGCGACCGCCCCGGCGGTGCTGGCGCCGTCCCAATGCTTCTGCGCCTCGTTGCCGGCGGCGTTGAGGACCAGCACGCCGTTGCGCGTAGCCGCTTCGATGGCATCGTACAGCCCCTTAAGGAAGCTGCCGGTGCCGGTGCCATCGCCGGGCGCCCCCAGGTTGAACCCCAGCGAGGCGGTGATGACCTGCGAGCGTGGCTCGCCCAGGATCGCGTTCTGGTCGTCGAGGTTGGCCGCATCCTGGATCGCGCCGACCCAATCGGCCGCGCCGACGTTGTCGTACAGGCGCAACTTGGCTGCGGGCGCGATGTCGTGGACGATTTCGGCGACCGCGTTGCCGTGGTTGGCGAGCGGCCGATAGCCGAATACGCCTCCGCTCGACGGCGTCATGGTGATCTTGTCCGGCTCGGCGGCGGTGTTGCTCGGCCATTCGCCTTCAGCCTGCAGCGCGGCGATCTGACCTTCGACGTTGCCGAAGTGGTCGATGATCGCGATGTTCAGGCCTTCGCCGCGCAGGTCCCTGCGCAGGTTCTCGGCGATCTGCGGATAGTTGCCGAGCGAACGCAGCCGATCCAGGTCGCTCGCCGCCGCACCATCGGTGAAGACGGCGGCCTGCGATAGGTTCGCCAACGAGACCCGCGCCACCGACGGCAGGCTAGCGACCCATTCCAGGCGCGCCAGCGGCACCGCCGCTTCCAAGGCCGGCGAGCCGTTGATCTTGGTCGCCTGCAGACCGGCGGCCAGCAGGCTCTCGCGCAGCGTCGAGGTCGCGCGGTCGAGCAGACTGGGGTTCTGCACCTCTTGGTGGCTCAAGGCCAGTCCGAGGCTGACCTTGACCTTTTCGCCGTCGCGGAACCGCAAAGGAATGCCGGCCCGATCGAGCGCAGCAATCTGCGCAGCGGCACTGATCGCATGGCGCGCGGCGCCTGAGGCACCGCCTGCGCCCGCCGCGCCGCCGGCATGCCCAGGCATCGCGCTACCGGCACCTTGAGCCGTCGACGCGGCAGCGGCCGTTTGCGTCTGCGCCAACCATTGCACAGCTTCCAGCAACTGGCCGCCGCCGAGCTTGGCTTGCGCGTCGTTGCGCGGCGTCGGCGCGGTGTAGGCGACGCTGCGCAGGCCGGCGCCGGGCAGGGAACCGGAGGCCGTGGCAGCGGCGAACGCATCGCCGGGCGCGCCGAGCGCAGCCGGGCCGGCGTCGCGTTGCGAGCCGAGCAATACGGCCGCGCAGGCCGCGGCCAGGCCGAGCACGGCGAATGTCTTCTTGGAAGAGTTCTTCATTGCTTTGGATGTCCTATGCTTTGACTGCCGGCACGAAACGACGCCGCCGACGGATCACCGCGGCAGATCTGTTCCGGTTGTGGGAACCTCGAAGGGAGCGGTCCGGCGCGAGGCGTTTCGAACCGGCTCATGGAATCAAACGTGAGCCGCGATCCACTCCCCTACCGCGACTTCGGATCTTGCATAGAACCAATCGCAATGACGGCGCGCGTGGGGAGATGCCGCGAACCTGCGTTGGCCGCGAACGGACGATCCGGATAACGCGGCGCGCGGACGGCCATCGCGACGCCGTTGCGCGGCGTCGCGATGGCGTCGAAATGCGAATTCGCGGCGGCCCGCGCCGACGGCGGGAATCTGCGCGCGCAAGTTCCGGGCGAAGCCGACACGGCGCATCGCTTTCATCCGGCCGTCCGCCGGACGCAGCGGCAAAACGCCGATACGGGCGCATGCGCCCGCGTATAGACGCACCGTCGCGGGCGCTCGCGCGATCGGCGCGACGGGCGTCGCCGGCCGCGCCGGCGACTCCGTCTTATCGGCTACGAGGGCCGATCCGGGGCGAAGGCCGGAGCAGTCGCGTCGGCGATGCCGGGGTGATACGAGACGTCCTCGCTCTGCGTGGACGCGAGGTCTTGCAGGATGTTGTCGGCCGCCTGCAGCGCCAGCGCGGCGATGGTCAGGGTCGGGTTGGCGGTGGCGGTGGTCGGGAACACGCCGCTGCCGACCATGTACAGATTGGAATGGTCCCAGGACTGCTGGCGCGGGTTGAGCACCGAGTCGCGCGGCGTGGCGCCCATGCGGTAGGTGCCGATGATGTGGCCGGCGCCGTAGAAGGTGAAGCGGTCGCCCTTGTACTCGAACGTGCTGGGGGTGACGTTGAAACCGTGCATCTTCACCGGACCCGGCAGCTGGGTGTATTCCTTGGCGCCGAGCGCGCCGAAGATCTGAGTCGACACTTTCTTGGCCGAGACGAAGGCCTCGCGCACATAGTTGTCGCGGATGCGATAGGTCACCGACGGCCGCGGCAGGCCGAGGTGGTCGCGCAGGTTCGACAGCTGCACGCGATTGTCCGGGTCGGGCAGTTGCTCGATCAGATAGCCCAGGCGCAACTGGCGCACGTAGATCGCATTGAGGGTCTGCACCAGCTGGGTGCCGAACAGCTTGCTGAACGCCGGCAAGGCCGGATTGAAGCGCAGCGGCTGGTTCTGCTGGTTGACCGAATCGCCGTTCAACTGGGCGTTGTTCTGGCCGAAGACGAAATCGGCCAGGGTGGTATTGGGATCGTTGGTTGCCCAGTTCCAGCCCTCGTTGCCGATCTCGATCCGGTAGGCCGCGCGCTGGCTGCGGAACGCGCCGTCGCGCAGCGCCTCGATGCCCGCGGTCGACAGCGGGCCGCGGAAGGCATAGATCGGGTCCTTGGACAGGCCCCAGGCCAGGTACATCACATGGTCCATCAGGTTGCGGCCGACCTGGTCGGAGCTGTTGGCGACGCCGCGGTTCCAGCCCGGGTTGCGGTTGGACATCAACAGCAGTTTGGGCGTCTCGATCGCGTGCGCGGCCAGCACATAGCGCTTGGCGGTCGCGGTGCCGGTGCCGGTCGCCGGTCCGGTCTGGGTGTCGTAGGTGATGTAGTCGATGCCGCTGACCTTGTCGCCGTCGAGGCGAATGTTGCTGGCCACCGACTGGTACTGGATCTGCACGTTGCCGGTCTGCAGGGCCTGAGCCAGGGTCACGGTGCCGTCGTACTTGGCCTGGATCGGGCAGATCGGGATGCAGTTGGTGTTGCCGGCGCACTGGCGGCGGTTGCCGGGACGCGAATTGCGCCCCTGCGGCGTCGGGGTGACGAACAGCGGGATATTGTCGACCTTCAGCGCGCCGACCTTCTGCGCGTACAGCGCGTCGTTCATCGATTCGATGATGCCCGGCATCGGGTAGTCGTAGTTGTCGCCGTAGACGCCGTCGGATTCGACGCCGAAGGTCTTGTACAGATCGACCATCGCCTGCTTGTCGGCGGACACCCCGATCACGTCCGCCGCCTTGCGGTAGTACGGCAGCAGCCGGCGGAAGAACTGCGAACCGCCCGGCCAGTCGACGCCTTGGCCGTACTGGCTCTTGAGCCGGAAGTCGTTGGGCAGGTTCATCAGCGACGTGCCCAACCAGTGCCAGGTGGTGCCGCCGGCGACGCGCTCGTAGGAACTGCCGAAGGCGAAGGTCAGCTCCGGGCTGTCCGGGGTGACGTTGTTGGGCTGGGCGAAGTAGGTGAAATAGCTGATTCCCGGGTCCTGCCAGGAGTTGATCTGCAGCACCGTGTAGCGCGGCGTGTTGAGGCTGGACGGATTGGGCTGGCCGAGCGCGTTGTTGGCGCCGGCCGCGCCCTGATTGACCGGCGGATACGGCGATTCCGGAGTCTTGGCGTTGGCCATGTAGAAGGTCTGCATGTATTCCTCGCGGCTCTTGGGCACCGGCGGCCCGCCTTCGAGGATCAACACCTTCTTGCCTTGCTTGCCGAGCTGGTAGGCGACGATCGAACCGGCGATGCCGGAACCGACGATCACCGCGTCGAAGCCGCCGGGAGGCGTGACGATGCTCATACCGGGTTCTCCAGGTAGGCGCTCAGCGGCGCAGGCGGCTGCGCCCAGTAGCCGTAGTGGTAGGTCGACCGGCCCATCGGGTGCGACTGCATGACCCGCCAGACCAGGCCCTGGGTGTAGCTGTCGGCCGAAATCACCTCGCTGAAGGTCTGCCCGCCCGAGGGCGAGCCGCCGTCGGTGACCGTCGGCCAGGCGCCGGCGTACCACAGGAACAGCAGTTGCCGGCACGGGAACTCCTGGTCGGGCGTCTCGGCGAACAGGATCCGCACCACCACCTCTTCGCGGTTGGCCGGATTGCCGGCGATGTGGCCGTCGATGATCCGGTAGTGGGTCAGGATGGTGGTGACCAGGCCGGCGCCGACGCGCTGGCGGAAGGTGTCCAGGTACAGGGTCTTGATGTCGTGGGTGTCGTCGGAAGGCGCGAGCGCCCCGCGCTTGAATCCGGTCAGGCCGATGCTGAGCCGGATGAAATACTCCATCTCGTCCATGGTGGGCTCCTTATTGCGCGCGCTGCAGCAGGTAGGTGAAGTCCGCCGCCAGGCCGTTGTTCATGGTGGCGTCGTTGTGGCAGTCCATGCAGCTCGACGAGACCCGCGGCACCTTGCCCTGGATGTAGGTTTCCAGGGTCGCGTTGGCGAGGAAGGTCGGCGCCGGCGTGCCGGTCGGGTCGATCGGGTTCTTCGGCTTGGTCGGCCACTGGGTGCTGATCAGCTCGTAGTTCGCCCACACCGAATTGGCGTTGGCGCTGCGCAGCAACGCCTGGTACTGGGCGTTGAGTTTCTTGGTCGAGTCGGTCAGCGGGATATCGCGCACCACCTGGGTCGGCTGGGTGCCGGTAGCGTTCGGGTTCCACGGCCGCGGCGGCGGCTGGTTGGGCAGGCAGGTGGTGCAGGTCTTGTCGTAGAAGTTGTAGTGCGGCTTGGACGGCGTATCGCCCTTGCTCGGCGCGTTGTCGACGTGCTCGAAGGTCGACCACACCCACTGCGGCGCCGAGCCGGTCTTGTGCACGATGTGCAGGCCGACCAGGCCCACCGTCTGCAGCTTGCACGCGGCGCTCACGCCTTCGTGTTCGTTCGGGTTGGTGTAGACCAGCGCCTTGATGGTGTGGAAGCGGCTGGCGTCGTCGTTGGCGCCCATCACCTTCCACGAGGACTTGATCATGATCGCGCCGACGTGGGCGTTGGTCTGCGGCTGGGCGAAATCGGCGGGCTTGTTGAAGGCCGCCTGCCCGGCCTTGCTGTACAGCCGGTCGCGGACGATGCGGTCGAACATGTCCTGGTTGGTCATGATCGCGAAGCGCACGTACTGGCCGTTCTGGTCGATCAGCGGGCCGGTCTCGAACGGCTCGGCGCTTTCGTCGAGCACGTCTGGGGTCTTGCCGACCTGGGTCAGGTTGAGCGTGCCGTCGCCGAGCCCGGCGCAGACCGCCGGCGGCGGCGTATCCTGCCCCCACGGCAGCGGCGCGGCGCCGCCGGGCAGGAAGATCTCGCGGCTCTCCTTCCAGTTCTCCCACACCGTCGGCAGGTTGGCGCCGATGGTCGCGCCGGTGTTGGGGTTGCCGTTGGCGTCGGCCGGCCAGTTCACCGCGACGAAGGTCTGCCACGACAGCAGGTCGAAGTCGTCCTGCAGGTCCTGCAGGCTGGGCTTGGTCTGCGGCACGTTGACGTCGAGCGGAATCTGCCAGCTCAGCGGCGGCAGGCTGGCGTCGGCATGGGCGCGGATGTCCGCGCCGCTCAGCCGGTCGTGCGGCTCGGACTTGACGCCGCCGTCGGCGCACCCGCCCAGGGCGAGCGCCAGCGGCGCGACGGCGGCGAACGCCGCCAATGACGATCTGCGACGGTATCGTTGGGTCATAGCGCTTCCTGCTCCTCGGTCGAGCGAAGCGAAGGCGTTCGCTTCGTCGCGGTGCAGGCAGCGTTCCGTGCCGATGCTCGTCGGCCGTTCTGCAACGGCCGACGCGGACGATGCAATGCGATCGACCGTGCCGACGAACCCGGCTTGGCTGGCGATCGCAATCGCTGGCTCCACTCGCGTCGAGCGCAGACGCTACCGATGCCAACGCGGCAAAAACGCGACACGCGCGGCAAAAGAAAAATATCTTCGCGCGGTTCGCAGAACGCGCGTTCGCGCTGTCCTGCAACGAGGATCGTTTACGTAGTCGAATCCAGCGCACACGCCGCGCGCTAGCGAACGTGGCGTCGGCGTGATCGAAGGTGAGTGCGCATCGCCGGCGCATGTGGCAGCCCGCGCAGGCCGAGCGGATACCCATGCGCGCAGCGCAGCGTAATCGCGCGCGTCGCGCGGCGCCGGGCTCAGCTCTGCGGCGCGCTGCGCGCCTGCACCACTTCCGCGCGCGGCGGCGCGCCGAACAGGCGCTTGTACTCGCGCGAGAACTGCGACGGGCTTTCGTAGCCGACCCGGTGCGCGGCGGTCACCGCCTCCATGCCGTTGACCATCATCAGCCGGCGCGCCTCGTGCAGGCGCAGCTGCTTCTGGAACTGCAGCGGCGACATCGTGGTCACCGCCTTGAACTGGTGGTGCAGCGAGGAGGTGCTCATGTGCACCTGCTCGGCCAGTTCCTCGATGCTCAGCGGCTGCAGGTAGCAGCGGCGCAGCACCGCCACCGCCTTGGCGATGCGGCTGGAGCGGCTGTCGGTGACCGCGATCGCGCGCAGGCGATGGCCGAGGTCGCCCATCAGCACGCGGTAGAAGATCTCGCGCAGCGCCAGCGGCGCCAGCACCGGCAGGTCCTGCGGCGTGTCGAGCAGGCGCATCAGCCGCAGCACCGCTTCCATCAGGATCGGATTGACCCGCGCCGCGTACAGGCCGAGATCGGCGGAACGGTCGGCGCCGCGCTCCAGCGGCGCCTGGCCGGCGTCGACCAGCAGGCGCGCGATCTCTTCCGGATCGACGTCGATGCGCAGGCACAGATAGGGCTTGTCCGGCGTCGCCTCGACCACCTGGCCGATCATCGGCAGGGTCACCGACACCACCAGGTAGTTCAGCGGGTCGTAGTGATAGGTGCGGTCGGACAGGGTTACCACCTTGCGGCCCTGCGCAACCACGCACAGGCGCGGCTCGTAGACGCTGGGCGAGCATTCGGTGGGGCTGCTGATGCGGATCAGCTGCAAGGCCTTGACCGCGGTCGGATGCAGTCCGTCGCCTTGCGTCAATCGGGCAATCCGGTCGACCAGTTCGGCCTGCGCTGCGCAACTGCCGCGCTGGGCGATGGTTTCGGCGGAAGTGTTGGCGTTCATGGCTTCCCGCGTTGGTTCCGGGTACGGCGATTATCGTGAGGAATCTGTCGTGTGACTGTGCCGGGTCGGCCAAATTGCAGAAATAGGCAACGATGCGACAGTAATGAACTAACGCCCCCGCGATTCAGGGAACTAATTTACCCCCACTCCCCCTGCGCACCCGCATCCTCGGGCCGGCGGGCGACGACCGGCATCGGGCCTCCGCCCGGCGGCGGCCGTTTCTGCCGGCGGCCCTGCGTTTCGCGCCGGCGGGAAGCCGCTTCCCCGTCGCCAGCGAGGGCCCCCACCCGCCGTCCAGCCACGCCCCGGATCCCGTCGCCGCGCCGATGCGTCCGCCTGACGGTTTTGTCAGGTACGCGTCAGTTCCGCGTCCGCATCGCGCGTCTACCCTGAGCGCAAGGTCCGCCGCGCCGCCTGCGCGGACCGTCCGGCGGACGCGTGCGGCGTCGCCCCAGCCAACCCCATCGTTCGATGCCGCGACGCTGCGCGAGCCGCGCGGCGTGCGGACACTGCGCCCCCATCCCCCGACGCCGGAATGCCTACGCGATGTGGATAGTCCAATACGCCCTCAGCCGTCGCTACACGATCGGCGTGCTGGCGATCCTGATCCTGCTGTTCGGCGTGCTGTCGGCGCGCAAGATGCCGACCGACATCCTGCCGGAAGTCGGCATTCCCTCGGTCAATCTGGTGTGGACCTATAGCGGCCTGCCTGCGGCCGACGTCGCCGCCAAGATGACCTCGTTCTCCGAGGCGGCGATCCTCAATACCGTCGACGATCTCAAGGAAGTCCGTTCGGAAACGATCAACGGCGCCAGCATCGTGCGCATCGAGTTCCAGCCCACGGTCAGCCTGGACCGCGCGCTGGTGCAGATCACCGCGGTCTCGCAGACCATCCTGCGGCGCATGCCGCCGGGCACTTCGCCGCCGCTGGTGGTGCGCAACAACGTCTCCTCCACCCCGGTGCTGCAACTGGTGCTGTCGTCCGACTCGCTGACCGAGGCGCAGCTGTACGACTACGCGCGCCTGCAGCTGCGCTCGCAGATCCAGACCATCCCCGGCATCCGCATGACCCTGCCCTACGGCGGCGCGCCGCGGCAGATCATGGTCGACCTGGACCCGGCCAAGCTGCAGACCTACGGCCTGACCCCGGCCGACGTCACCGGCGCGCTCGAACGCGGCAGTCCGACCCTGCCCTCCGGCGCGATCCGCGAAGGCCGGCGCGAGATGCAGATCTCGATCGACACCAGTCCGGCGACCGCAGCCGAATTCCTCGACATCCCGGTGGCGATGCGCGCCGGCACCGTGGTCTACGTGCGCGACGTCGCCTCGGTGCGCGACGGCGGCGCGCTGCAGACCAATGTCGCGCGCATGGACGGCTCCAGCGCGGTGTCGGTGGCGCTGATCAAGCTCGGCGGCGCCTCGGCGGTGGAGATCGTGCGCGCGGTGCGCGAGCGCCTGCCCGAGATCGAGGCCTCGGCGCCGCCGGGCACGCGGATCCACGCGATCTTCGACCAGTCGGTGTTCGTCGACAACGCGATCGGCTCGATCCAGCACGAGGCGATCCTGGTCGGCCTGCTGGTCGCGCTGGTGGTGCTGGTGTTCATCGGCTCCTGGCGCTCCAGCCTGATCGTGCTGTCGGCGATCCCGCTGGCGCTGCTGGCCTCGGTGGCGATGCTGCACCTGCTCGGCTACACCTTCAACGTCATGACTCTGGGCGGGCTGGCGCTGGCGATCGGCATCCTGGTCGACAACGCGGTGGTCGACGTGGAGAACACCAACCGCAACATCGCCCTGGGCAAGGACGTGCGCACCGCGATCCTCGACAGCGCGCGCGAAGTGGTGTTCCCGGAGATGGTCTCGACCATTTCGATCTGCATCGTGCTTACGCCCATCCTGCTGATGACCGGCCTGTCGGCCTGGGTGTTCGCCCCGCTGGCGCTGGCGGTGATCTTCGCCATGCTGGCCTCGTTCCTGCTCTCGCGCACCCTGATTCCGGTGCTGTGCTACCTGCTGCTGCCGGCCGACATCCGAAGCCGGGCCAATCCGCGCTGGGCACCGGAAAAGCTGCTGCTGGGCATCAACCACAAGGTCGAGCACGTCCTCGACTCGCTGCGCGACAAGCACCACGCCCTGCTGGTCCGGCTCGGCCACCACGGCGGCCTGCTCGCCGCCGCGGCGCTGCTGGTGTTCGCGCTCGGCGCCGGCGCGGCGATGTCGCTGGGACGCGAGTACTTCCCCCAGGTCGACGCCGGCCAGCTGCGCCTGCAGGTGCGCCTGCCGACCGGCACCCGGCTGGAGGAAACCGCGGCCAAACTCAGCCAGATCCAGCGCGAGATCCGCGCGATCATTCCGGCCGACGAGCTGCAGACCGTGTACGAGCAGATCGGCGTGCCCGACGCGATCAACCTGTCGCTGGTCGACAGCACCGTGGTCGGCTCGTTCGAGGCCGAGATCATGCTGCAGCTGCGCTCGCCGCACGCCAACAGCCACGACTATCTGGTCAAGATCCGCCAGCGCATCGCCGAGCGCTTCCCCGATGTCAAGCTGTTCGAGCGTCCGCCGGACGCGACCAGCCGGACGCTGGCCGGCTCGGCCGCGGCCGCGTTCGAAGTGCGCCTGATCGGCCGCGATGTGCCCGGCAACATGGCCCTGGCGCGCGAAATCGAACAGCGCCTGCACCAGGTTCCCGGCGCGGTCGACATCTCGCTGCGCCAGGTGCTGGACCTGCCCGAGTACCAGGTGCGGATCGACCGTACCCGCGCCGCCCAGCTCGGTCTGGACCCGCAGCAGGCCGCGCGTGCGGTGTTGGCGGTGCTCGGCTCGGCCGGCACGGTGTCGCCGGTGTACTGGACCGACACCGTCAACGCGATCGCCTACACCGTGCAGGTGCAGGCGCCGATCAACGACCTGCGCGACATCGACGCGCTGCTGAACTCGCCGTTGCGGATCGGCCCGAACGGCGAGGCGGTGTTGTTGCGCAACATCGCCACGGTGATCCCGCGCCAGGTGCCGGCCAGCATCGCCCGCACCACCTTGGCGCCGACCATCAGCGTGATCGCCAACGTGCAGGGCACCGACCTGGGCTCGGTCTACGACCGGCTCAGCGCGATCACCGGCGAACTCGATGGCAAGCTCAAGCCCGGCAACCGGATCGAGATCGTCGGCCAGGCCGGCGAAATGCAGAGCGCCTACGGCGAGCTCGCCGCCGGTCTGCTGATGTCGGCGGTGCTGGTGTTCCTGGTGCTGGTGGTCAACTTCCAGTCCTGGATCCAGCCGGCGGTGGCCATGTCCGGCCTACCGATCGCGATCGCCGGCGCCGCCATCGGCCTGTTCGTCACCGGCACGCCGCTGAGCGTGCCGGCGCTGATGGGCGTAATGATGGTGATCGGCGTATCGACCGCGAACTCGGTGCTGGTCACCAGCTTCGCCCGCAGCCTGATCGCCGACGGTCACGACCCCGAACTGGCCGCTTACGAATCCGCTGCGGTGCGCCTGCGCCCGGTGCTGATGACCGCCAGCGCGATGGTGCTCGGCATCGTGCCGATGGCGATCGGCCTGGGCGACGGCGGCGAACAGAACGCGCCGCTCGGCCGCGCGGTGATCGGCGGCCTGCTGTTCGGCACGCCGGCCACTCTGATCCTGGTTCCTTCCATCCTGGCCGTGCTCGGCCGCCGCCGCAAACCGGCCGCGCCGGTCGCGTCCGACGACATCGCCGTGCCCGCCGCCCCCGCAGGAGTCGCCCCATGAACCGCACTGCCTCCCCCGGTCCCGTGTTGCGCCTGACCGTCGCCGCCGCCGTGTCGGCGGCCCTGTTCGGCGCGCTCGCCGGCTGCAACCGCAGCACCGCCGCGACCGCGCCGGCGGCGAGCTTGCCGCAGGTGCTGACCGTCGCCGCCAAGGCTGCCGATCCGGCCTTCGAGCTGGCCCTGCCGGCGCGCGCGCTGGCCGGCGAATCGGCGCAGATCTACGCCCGCGCCACCGGCTTCGTCAGCGAGCGCAAGGCCGAACTCGGCGACCGGGTCGCCGCCGGCCAGGTGCTGGCGACGATCTCGGCGCCGGAAATCGACCAGGCGGTGCGCGAGGCGCGCGCGGTGCTGGCCCAGGCCAGCGCCGACCAGGAACTGGCCAAGGTCAACTACGACCGCGCCCAGGCGCTGATCGGCACCGGCGCGGTGTCGAAGGAGTACTTCAGCGATCGCAAGGGCCATTACGACGTCGCCGTCGCCGCGCGCAGCGCGGCCCAGGCGCGGCTGACCTCGGCGCTGGAGCGGCAGTCGTTCCAGGCCGTGCGCGCACCGTTCGCCGGGGTGGTGGTGGCGCGCAACATCGAGCGCGGCGATCGCGTGGTCGGCGATTCGGCCGCCGCCGCGGCGCCGATGTTCGAGATCGCGGTACTCGACCCGCTGCGGGTGGTGGTCGACGTGCCGCAGAACGTCGCCCTGCAGATCCGCAACGGCCTGGAAGCGGAAGTCGGCTTCGCCGAGCTGCCTGGGCAGCGCTTCAAGGCCCAGGTCGTGCGCAGCGCGCGCACGCTGTCGCGCGAAGCCGGGGCGATGCGCACCGAATTGCTGCTGCCCAACCCCGACAGCCGCATCCCCGCCGGCATGGTCGGCACTGCGCGCCTGCAGCTGCCGCGTCCGGCGCCGGCGGTGATCCTGCCGGTCTCGACCGTGATCCAGCGCGCCGCCGGCGCCCAGGTCGCCACGCTCGCTGCCGATTCGACCCTGGCCTTCCGCAGCGTCGTGCTCGGCCGCAACCTCGGCAACGACATCGAAGTGCTGGCCGGCATCGCGCCCGGCGACACGGTGGTCCTGGCCCCGAACGCGCTGCTCGCCGACGGCAACAAGGTGCAGGCCAAGCCGCTGCCGGCGGCGAAGAAGTCGTGACGCTTGCGGGCGCCGCCCTTGTCTACTCCCTGTAGGAGCGGCGTAAGCCGCGACAGCCGAAGCGACGCACGCAAGCGCCTCCGCCGAAGCCCGGATCGGCTGTTGGGCACGATCACTTCGGCGAAGCCGCGTTAATTCATCGCTTCGACTGTCGCGGCTTATGACCGGAGGAAATCCCCGTGGGACGCCGCTCCTACAAGCGCTGGTTTCGGGCTTGGATGGACGACGCAAGCGTTGAATACGCTGCGCGTCCCGTGGTCGCGGCTTGCGCCTGTCCTACCCTCCCTTCGCGGCGAGGTTTCGTCTGGACAGCGGTGGCTGCCAGCCGACGCTAGCCGTCGCGCGCTTCGTCGTTGGCGCTGCCGGGCGCTTCCAGCACTTGCAACTGCAACACGTCCGCGGCCGCCGGCAGCGGCGCGCCCATCGCCTTGCGCACTTCCGCCAGCAGCGGCAGCAGGTTGTAGAACGAATTCGCCACCGCCCGGCGTCCGAGCGCGGAATAGCGGTCGCCTTCGCACAGCGCGAACCAGGTCGCGGCGTGCAAGGCCTGCAGGGCACGACTGGAATCGCGTTCGGTCGCATCGACGCTCACGGCGTCCTCCTTCGCTCCACAGCGGTCGGCCTTCGGTGAAGACACACTAATCCGCGGCAGTCTCATACGCCGACACGTTGGCCGATTCCGGCTGAACCGCAACCCCGCTACCGGGGTCGGAGCGCGCTTTTGTGCGCGCCGCCGCAACCCGCAACGCCGATTCGATCGGCTTCGTTCAGAACCGATCCGGTTTCAGTGTGTGGGACGACACGATGGAACGCTGCGCGCCACGCGTCGGCCTCGACGCGCCCTTCACGCGCCGTGGCCCGGCGCCCCATCCGCAGGGAACGCAATGAGCGACATCATCGATCAGGCGCAGTTGTTCGAGCAGATCAACCTGACCCAATCGCTGCAGGCGCAGCGCCAGTCCGCGCAAGCGCTGCAGACGCCGGCCGCGGCCGGCTACTGCCTCAACCTCGCCTGCCTGGAGCCGTTCGACGGCGAGCCGGCGCGGCTGTACTGCGGGCCGGCCTGCGCCGAAGCCCACCATCGCCAGTTGCAACGCGCGGCGCGACCGCGGCGGCGCGGTTGAGCCGACGATCGGGTCATCGCACCCGCAGCGGCAGACTGCAGGCGGCGTAGTGCGAGCGGCAGTTCGCTTCGGCGCGGGCGCGGCATTCGTGCAGGGCGCGTTCGACCGCGTCCTCCTTGAGTTCCGACGGCAACACGAACACCCGGCGGTCGCTGATCGCCACCGCGACGCATTGGTTGCTGTAGACCAGCTGGATCGCGCAGTCCTGGCCGCCCTGCGCGGCGCAGTGGTCGAGCGCCTCGCGTCGCGCCTCGCGCTTGCTCGGCGCACCGTGCGCGGTGCCGATCGCGCCGCGCGCGCCGTCGAGCGCGATCGCGCCCCAGCGCGAGCCCCAGACCTCGCGCGGCGCGGCCGGCTCGGGGTAGTAGCCGGGCGGCGCCGGCGCGCAGGCCTGCTCATTGCCGGTGCGGTAGGGCAGCATGCCGGGCGGGCAGACGCCCTCGCCGTGCGCGCGGCCGGACAGGCAGGCGACGGCCAGGCTCAGCGCGATCGTCCACGGCCGCGTCGGCAGGCGGATCACGGCGCCCCCGCGGCGATGCGCGACGAGGACGGCGACGAGGTGCGGATGGGTTCGGCAGGCGCTCGCTCGGTCGCGCTGGTCGCCGGCGGCATCGCCGGCATCGGCGCGGCGCCGCTGTGGGTCGCGCCGGCCGGGTGGCCGGCGAACGCCGAATGGGCCTGGAACTGCCCCAGGGTGCCGTTGAAGAACAAGGCCGACGCCGGCGGCGCGACGACGATGAAGACGGTCAGGATCAGGCCGATCCCGCCCTGCTGCAGGGCCAGGGTGCTCATGCCCTCGGCGTCCAGCCCGGGCAGGCCGCCGGCGAGCTTGCTCACCCAGAACGCCACCGCGATCTTGCCCATCAGCTTGGTGGCCATCGCCGTGACCACGCTCAAGGTCGCCATCGAGAACAGGGTGCCGATGCCGTACAGCAGCCAACGCCGGAACAGCTCGCGGGTCTGCTCGAAGATCAGGCACAGCACGAACAGCGGTCCCAGGCCGATGAACACCGCGATGCCGAACTTGTACAGCAGCAGCATCGCCGCCGCGGTCATGGCCGGGCCGGCGGCGCCGAAGCCGGCGAACAGCAGCGCGCGCGCCTTCTCTTCGCGCAGCGCCTGATCGCCCTCGACCACCTGCACCGCATCGATCGCGTCCATCGCGACCTGGGCATAGGCCAGGTTCTCGTCGATGCTCTGCGCCGCGGTGCGGCCTTCGATGCCGGTGAACAGCTCGTGGATCTCGCGGTCCAGGTCGACGGTGAGGAACTCGTGCAGCCGCACGCCCGACAACGACATGCCGGTGGCGACCGCGACGATCACCGCGATCCGGCTCAGATCCGCGACCAGGGCCGGCATCGATTCGCGCGAGCGCCCGGTAACGATGCGGTAGCCGGCGACCAGGATCCACAGCGTGACCAGGCTCAATGCGACCGCGCTGGCCCAGGCCATCGCCCGCGCCATCAGCTGCAGGCCGAAGCGGTCGATCTCGGCGCGGAAGTACTCGTCGATCAGACGGAAGAACACGAAGTCGCCGATGCCAGCTGCGAGCGCATCCCATTGCATCCAGTCCATGCCCAGCGCCCCGATCGTCTTGGTGGGCGATCGCCGCGACCGCCAGGGCCAAACGCTAGCAGCGCCGCTGCGCCGCTTCGGGTAGGAGTAATCTGATTCGGCGGACGCGTTTGACTACACGTTGTGGACGAACGTCCACAACGATGTGGACGCGAAGCAATTTCAGCTGGCACACATTGCCAATTTACGGTTTTAACGGCGTAGTCGTCCTCGGAACCAGCCGCAAGGACGCCATGTGATCCGGGTATTCGCCGTCGACGCCCAGCCCCTGATCCGCGCCGGATTGCGCTGGATCGCACAGGAGGCCGGCGACATCGCCGTGGTCGGCGAGGCCGACCGCGGCGAGGCGGCGCTGCGCGCGGTGTTCGAGGTCGAGATCGACCTGGTGGTGTGCTCGACCCAGTTGCCGGACATCGACGGCGTCGATTTCCTGCACCGGCTGCCGGGGCGGCCCTGGGTGCTGGCGCTGGCCGCGGCCCACGACGGCGTCCTGCCCAAGCATTTGTTCGCCGCCGGCGCGCGCGGCTATCTGTCCTACGGCTGCGCGCTGGCGACGGTCGCGCGCGCGGTGCGCGAAGTCGCCGCGGGCCGGCGCTATCTCGACGACGGCCTCGCCAGCCGGGTGCTGTTCGGCGAATCGCCGTTCGACCGGCTCAGCGCGCGCGAGCTGGAGATCGCCCGCATGACCGCGCGCGGCCACGGCATCCAGCACATCGCCCTGGCGCTCGGCCTGGTCGATTCGACCGTGCGCACCCACCGCTCGCGCCTGTTCAACAAGCTCGGCGTGCGCAGCGACGCGGGGCTGACCCGGCTGGCGCTGGAACACGGGCTGCTGCTGTGAGTCCGATGCCTCCCGCGACGTCGCGCGTTCGACGCTCCTGGCGGCCTGAATCCTTTCTCCCGTCGAAGGAACCGACGCCATGAGCCTGCCCAGCCGCCACTACGCCGTACTCGTCGAACACGCGGCCCGGCCCGCTCCGCCGTACGCGGACGATGCGCTGCGCATCGACGGCGCGAGCTACGCCGTGGTGCAGCGCGTCGACCGCGCCTGCGGCTATCGGGGCACGCTCTATCGTCGCGCCGACACCGGCGAATATGTGGTCGCCCACGGCGGCGATGCGCTGCGCCAGGCGGACCGGGACGACGCCGGCCTGGCGACGGCCGGCCGGCGCATCGCCGCGCACAGCGACGGCGCGCTCGCCCTGACCCGGCAGGCGCTGATGCTGGCGCGCACCCTGCCGCCGGCGACGCCGGTCAGCGTCACCGGCCATTCGCTCGGCGGCGGTCTGGCCCAGATCGCCGCGCATCGCTTCGGCCTGCGCGGCGAAACCTTCAACGCCTATGGCGCGGCCGACCCGACTTGGGGCATTCCCGAAGGCGGCCGGCAGATGCTCAATCACGTCATGGCCGGCGATGCGGTCAGCGCCGCCGGCCGGCACTTCGGCCGCGTGCGCGTGTACGCGCTGGCGCAGGAGGTCTGGCGCCTGCACGAGATCGACCGCCACGCGCCGTGCGGCGCCAGCGCCGACCTGCGCCACCCCTTGCCGGCCGCGGCGGCCTTGCGCGATTCGCACCGCCTCCAGCATTTCCTCGACGGCGGCGGCGACGGGCGCAGCCGCGCGGTGCTCGACGATCCGCTGGCGCGCTATCGGGCCCAGGCGCATCAGCCGATGTTCGAACGCTACCGGCACGGTGTCTTCGCGCTGTGCGAACGCCTGGCGCGGGCGCCCGCGCGGCACGGCTCCGGCGGCTTCGACGCCGGGCCCAGGTCGGACCGTCCGGCCTGAACGGCGCGGACCGTGCTTGCGCGATCGGCGCTATGGCTGCGCGCAATCGGCTGGATCGGCCGGATCGGCCGTCGACGAACTGCACGACGCCGGCGCGGAACCGCCGCGCCGGCTCGCGGCGGCTGACCCGGGGGCGACATCTCACTACAATGCCGCCCCCAGTTTTACGTAGCCGCAGCGCATGAACATCGTCGTCAACGAAGACCTCAAGGCCTATATCGACCCGCTGACCGCGGAGGAATACGCCGCGCTGGAGCGCAGCCTGCTCGCCGAGGGCTGCCGCGACGCCCTGGTGCTGTGGGGCGACGTGCTGGTCGACGGCCACAACCGCTACGGCATCTGCAAGAAGCACGGCCTGCCGTTCCAGACCGTGCAGAACCCGCGCTTCCAATCGATGGAAGACGTCTACCTGTGGATGATCGACCAGCACCTGGGCCGCCGCAGCGTGTCCGACTTCCAGCGCGGCGTGCTGGCGCTGCGCAAGCGCGAGATCCTGGCCGAGCGCGCCAGCGCCAAGGCCAGCGCGGCGATGGCCGCGCCGGCGCCGATCCCGCCGCCGGCCTCGCCCGACGACGACCAGGCGCCGTGGGATCCGCCCGCCGAGGGCGAAGCCGCACCGGCGACGGCCGCAGCCACAGCCGCACCGGCGGCGCCGGCCGTCGCCGCGCGCAAGCAGCGCAGCGAGATCGCCCGCGAGGCGCGGCTGAGCAGCGCCCAGGTCGGTCTGATCGAAACCATCCACAAGCAGGCCGCGCCGGAAGTGGTGGCCGCGGTGAAGTCCGGCGGCTTGTCGATCAATGCCGCCGCTGCGGTGGCGACCCTGCCGGAAGAGGAACAGCGCGCCGCCGCGCTGGCCGGCAACAGCGAGCTCAAGGAAGCGGCCAAGCGGGTGCGCGCGTCCAAGCGCAAGCCGCGCGAGAACGCCGAGGAGGACGCCGAAGAGGCGGCCGACGCGGGCCGCGACGAAGAGAAGCGGATCCTGCTGCGCCGGGTCGCCGAACTCAGCGCCGAGAACGACGCGCTCAAGCGCGAGAACGCCGAACTGCGCGCGCAGCTGGCGGTCAGCGAGATCGCCGCCGGCGCCTGATCGGTCGGCGCTGCGGTGCCGGTGCGCAAGCCGCCGGCATCGCGCGGCGGCGCCGGCGCTGCCGGCCCGACTGCGCGGCCGCTGGACCGGTCGGCGCTATCGACCGGCCCGTATCGGTTTGCTTCTATTGGCCTGCTTCTATTGGCCTGCTTCTACCGGCTTGCTTCTACGGGCTTGCTTCTATTGGCGCGCGGCTACCGACTCGCCGCTGCCGGCGCAGCACAGCCGACTCGTCCCGACGCCCTGGTTCGTCTCGACTCGCCGCCGCCCGGGCTCAATTGACCGTGCAGGTCAGCGTCACCGTGATCGAGCCGCCGTTGCTCAAGGTGCCCAAGGCCACGCCCGCGTCGAGCTGGGCCAGGCTCAGCCCCGCCGGGCAGGCCGCGCCGCTGCAGCTCGGCGGCGCGGTGCAGCTGATCCCGCTGCGCCCGGCGATCGGGTCGCGCAGGATCGCGCCGGTCACCGCGTCCGGGCCGTTGTTGCCGACCACGATGGTGTAGGTGGTCGAAGCGCCGCGCACCAGGGTGTCGCCGATGGCATCGTCGGCGCCGGCCGCGGGCGTATTGGTCTTGCGGATGGTCAGGTCGGCCAGCGGGCGGCGGGTGTTGACGAAGCTGCAGGTCAGATCGTCGCCGGCCACCGGGGTCAGGACGAAACTGCGGCCGTTGCCGCTGGGCGCCTGGCCGCCGGCCAGCGCATTGCTGCAGGCATAGGTGGTGGTGTAGCCGGCCAGGTCGGTGGCGGCGGCGCCGGTTTCGCTGAAGGTATGCGCCGTGCCGATCTCGGCCGGATCGATCAGCACGGTTTCGGCCGGCGCGTTGTCGCTGCCGCTGGTGGTCGCCGATACCGGCGCGCCGCTGCCGGCGATGCTGAGCACGAACTGGTCGGCGGCGACGAAGCGGCCCAGCGGCAGGCTCTTGCGCAGGCGCAGCAGCGCCGGCCGGGCATTGACGAAGTCGCAGGTCAGCACCGCGTCCAGCGCGGTGGCGCTGCCTGGAATCGTATAGACCGTGCCCGCCAGGCTGCCGACGGTGGCGCCGCCGGCGTCGGTGCAGCGCGCCGAACTCAGCCGCCAGCCGGCCGGCAAAGCGTTCTCGTCGATCGTCACCGCGCTGCCGGCAGTCTGCACGGCGAACGCCTGCACCCCGGCGGTCGCGCTGTCGCCGTCGACCTGCACCGCGCTGCCGCTGGCGGTGGTGGTGGCGCTGCCGCCGGCCTGCACGGTGTTGCTCAGGGAGAAACCGAAACTGCCGGTGCCGCCGAGGCTGGTCTTGCGCAGCACGATCCGCGCCGGCTCGGCCAGTTGCACCAGCGCGTCCTCGACTTCGCCGCTGTCGGCGCGGCCGCTCGGCGTGGCCGCGCTCAAGGCGCTGCCGTAGGCGACCCGCAGGCGCGCCATGCGCTGGCCGACGACGGCGCTAGCCGGCGCCGCGACGCTCAGCGGCACGCTGGTCGCACCGGCGGCGAAACCGGCGCAGACGCCTTCGCCGGCGGCGAAGCTGCCGTTGTTGTCGAAATCGACCCAGCCGCAGGCGGTGCCGGCACGGCTGGCGCCGGCGATCGGCACGGCGAAATTCGCGCTGCGGCCGCGCAGCAGGGTCGGCCAGGCGAGGTCGTCGCTGTCGGCGTCGGCCGCGGCGCTGGCCAGCGGGCTGTTCGTCGCCGCGGCGACAGTCGGGTTGTCGGCGCTGACGTTGCCGCCCAGGCTGAGGTCGCTGAGCACGTGCACCGCGGCCTGGCCGGAGTCGTAGCTCGCCGGCGCGTCGCCGAAGTCTTCTTCGACCGTCACCGCCAGGCTCAGCGCATCGACGTGGCTGCTGTCCAGGGTCACCGAACCGTTCTGCAGCAGAGTGTCAAGGGCGACGTTGATCACCAGTCGGGTGATCGTGCCGTTGATGCGCAGGCTGCCGCAGGCGGCGGGGTTGCTGGCGACGGTGCAGCTGGTGTTGCCGGCCAGCACGTTGCTGTAGGCCTGGGTCGCGGTGACGGCGAAGTTGGCGTTGCCGGCGCTGCGGGTCCAGGTCAGGCCGCTGACCGGGGTCGCGCCGTTGGCGGCCGAGGCGATGGTGAAGCGCGCGGCGTGATTGGCGCGCACGCCGCCGGATATGTTGCCGCCGAGGCCGCTGAAATGCAGCGAGGGATTGCGCACCGGCTGCGGGAAGCTGAGGGTGATCGTGCCGCGGTTGGCGCAGGTCTGGCGCGCGCTCGAGATCGGGCAGCCGCCGGCGTTGGCGTCGAGCTTCAGCGCCGGCGTGGCCGGGGCGATGCCCGGCGCGTGCTGGCTGGCGACCGGCCCGCCGATGCCGTCGAAGCGGGTCGAGCCGGTGTCGATGGCGAGGTTGCTGCCGGCGACCGCGAGGCCGACCAGGTAGTTGTTCGGCAACACGTAGGTGCCGCCCGACGCGGTCAGGCCGGCGGCGATGGAGGTCGGCGCCTGGTAGGCGCGCACCGGCGCGATCGGGGCGACCGCAGCCGCCAGCAGGCACAACACGAATGCGACCGCACCGCTGCCCAGACGCGCGCGCGCCGGCGCCGACCGCCGGCGCAACGCCGCGGCCCCGTGACGAATTTTCACCAACAGTCCCCTGTGCGGCGCGACCAGTCGCGCCACTGAATGCGAAAGCGAACGGAGTTGCTGCCGGGCGAAACCCGCCGCGAGGCGTCGGATGGCCCAGTCAGGGTTCGACTACGGCGCGCATCCTGAATCAGTTCACAGAAATGTTCAATGCGTCACATTAAAAATCTGACGCCAATCGACATTTGCGGCAAACAGGCGCCGTCCGAGCGCCGACGTCGCGGGCGCCGGAACGCAGCGCAGGCGCGTCCCTGGGCCAGACAACGGCTTGTTCCGCCGTGCCGAGGGCGTAAGATGATCTCAATCATATAAAGGCCGCCGCGATGCGCTACACCGCCGACCGCAAGCCCCAGACCCGCCAGCGCCTGCTCGACCACGCCGCCCGCGCCCTGCACGCGCAAGGCGCGCACCGGCTCGGCGTGGCCGCGATCATGCGCGAGGCCGGGCTCACCCACGGCGGCTTCTACGCCCACTTCGCCTCGCGCGACGCTCTGCTCGCCGCGGCGATCGAGCGCATGTTCGAGCAGGCCCGCGACTACTGGCGCGAGGCCTTCGCCGGGCAGACCCCGGCGCAGGCGCTGCGGACCTGCATCGACCGTTATCTGTCGCCGGAACATCGCGACGGCGGCCGCCTCGGCGGCTGCCCGCTGCCGCCGCTGGCCGCCGACCTGCCGCAGCTGCCCGAGGCCGCGCGCGCCGCCTACGAGGCCGGCGCGCAGCGCATGCACGAAGGCTTGCGCGCGCTGATCGCCGCGCATCGCCCCGGCGACGACGCCGAACGGCAGGCGCTGTCGGTGCGCGCCGAGTTGGTCGGCGCCTTGTTGCTGGCGCGCGCGCAGGCCGAGCGCGAGCGCTCCGACGCCCTGCTCGCCGCGTCGCGCGAAGCCCTGCGCGCGCGGCTCGGCCTGGACTGAACCGCGCCGGCGCGCGATCGGTACCGACGCGCGCTGCGCATCC
Organism: Lysobacter sp. BMK333-48F3; assembly: GCF_019733395.1. NCBI lineage: Bacteria > Pseudomonadati > Pseudomonadota > Gammaproteobacteria > Lysobacterales > Lysobacteraceae > Lysobacter > Lysobacter sp. BMK333-48F3. The sequence goes on from NZ_JAIHOO010000001.1 coordinate 1,018,989, forward strand.
ACCGGGAGTTCCGCCATGAGCCTGATCGATGAAGTCGCCGCCGGCCTGCCCGGCCTGGCCCAGTTGCAAGCCCTGCTCGCCTCGGGGCGCAAGCCCGGCATCCTGCGCGCGCTGGAGTTCGACTTCGTCGAAGTCGGCGACGGCGTCGCGGTGTTCGCCGGCACGCCCGGCGATCACGCCTACAACCCGATCGGCAGCGTGCACGGCGGCTATGCCGCGACCCTGCTCGATTCGGCCTGCGGCTGCGCGGTGCATTCGCGGCTGAGCGCGCAGCAGGGCTACACCACCCTGGAACTGAAGATCGCCTACCACCGTCCGCTGACCCGCGACTGCGGCCCGCTGCGCGCGGTCGGCCGAGTGCTGTCGATGGGTCGCCGCGCCGCCTTCGCCGAAGCCCGCCTCACCGATGCGCAGGACAAGCTCTACGCCTCGGCCACCTCCACCCTGCTCGTGTTCGAGCGCTGAACCGGAACGCCCCCATGTCGTCGGATCCCATCGTCGTCTGCGCCGCCGTGCGCACCCCGCTCGGCCGTTATCTGGGCGAGTTGTCGCCGCTGCCCGCGCACCGCCTCGGCGCGCACGCGATCGCCGCCGCCCTGCAACGCGCCGGCATCGCCCCGGAGCGCGTCGACGAAGTGCTGATGGGCTGCGTGCTCGGCGCCGGCCAGGGCCAGGCGCCGGCGCGCCAGGCCGCGCGCGCGGCCGGCCTGCCCGACGCGACGCCGGCGGTCACGATCAACAAGGTCTGCGGTTCGGGCATGAAGGCGGCGATGCAGGCGCACGACGCGCTGGTCGCCGGCTCGATCGACGTCGCCGTCGCCGGCGGCATGGAATCTATGTCGAACGCGCCCTATCTGCTGCAACGCGCGCGCGCCGGCTATCGGGTCGGCCACGACCGGATCTTCGACCACATGGCCCTGGACGGACTGGAAGACGCCTACGAACCGGGCCGGTCGATGGGCGAGTTCGGCGAAGCGCTGGCGCGCGACTACGGCTTCGACCGCGCCGCCCAGGACGCCTACGCCCACGAGACCCTGCGCCGCGCCCAGGCGGCGATCGAAAGCGGCGCGTTCGCCGGCGAGATCGTCGCCGTGCCGGTCGCCGACAAGGCCGGGCCCCGCCTGGTCGAGCACGACGAGCACCCGCGCAAGGTGTCGCTGGACAAGATCGCCGCGCTCAAGCCGGCGTTCGCCGCCGACGGCAGCATCACCGCCGCCAGCGCCTCGGCCAATGCCGATGGCGCCGCGGCCCTGCTGCTGACCCGGCGCTCGACCGCGCAACGCGAAGGCTGGCCGGTGCTGGCGCGGATCGTCGCCCACGCCAGCCACAGCCAGGCGCCGGCGCAGTACACCACCGCGCCGATTCCGGCCGTGCGCAAGCTGCTGGCGCGCGCCGGCTGGAACGCCGAAGACGTCGACCTGTTCGAGATCAACGAAGCCTTCGCGGTGGTGGCGATGGCCGCCGCGCGCGATCTGGGCATCGCCCGCGAACGGCTCAACGTCAACGGCGGCGCCTGCGCGCTCGGCCATCCGATCGGCGCCACCGGCGCGCGCCTGCTGGTCACCCTGATCCATGCCCTGCGCCGGCAGGGCGGCCGTCGCGGCGTGGCCGCGCTGTGCATCGGCGGCGGCGAAGCCACCGCCATGGCGGTCGAGATCGACCCGGGCTGAGGGCCGCCGTCGCGACCGCGCGCACGGCGCACACGCAAATCGCGCACCGGCCGGCCTGCATCGGGAGGCCGGCACGAAAGCACATTGCGATCGTCATCGGCCCCATCCCGGCGCGCGCGCTCCGGGGCGACCGGCAGCGGCTACTTGCCGGCGCGGACCTTGCGCGCCGGCACCGGCACGCAGCGCAGGCAGCGCCCGGCCAGGCCTTCGTCGACCCGATAGAACTGGTGATGGCTGAGGTCGTTGTAGCTCCACGGCCGGGTCACCTCGACGATCGAACGCGGCGCCAGCCGGGCGCACTCTTCGGCCGCGGCCTTGGACGCGCTATGCCAGTGGTCGTCGACGATGCCGCAGGTCTTGGTCCCGACCTGGCCGCTGCCGGCCGGACAGGAATCCGGGTCGCTGGGCGGCTGGCGTTGGTGATAAGCCTTCAGATACGCCGGGCTGAGCTCGAACTTGGCGACCTCCTGCTCGGTCGTGCCCGGGTCCAGGCACCAGCCGACCGGACGCGGGTCGTGGGCCTGCGCAGCCGAGGCGGCGACGGCGAGAACGAGCGACACGAACAGCGGCAGGGTACGCATGGGACTCTCCTTATCGAGGGACGCGTTGGCGAAGATGCGGTCGGACTCCAGGGCGCGGTCACGCTAGGCCCGCCCCTGCCCACTGTCCAACGAATTCACGGGACAAACCGGGAACGAATGCCGCCGCGGCAATGCCGGCGCGGCTTGGCGACGGGCCACGAAGCACATTCAAAGCGCGTGAGTTGCGGCACACCGCCCCCGGGGTTCACTCTCCAAATCGAGAACTCGATCACAAGATCGCCGCTAGACCCGCAGCCGCATCGCGATCCACCGACGCGGCGCGCGTAGCGACCGCCCTACCCCCAGCTGTGCTCCACCCTCGTATGAACGCCATCGACGCCACCCCTCCCGGACTCATCGCCCGCCGCATCGCACCGGATCAGTTGCTGGTCCAACTCGCCGAGCGTCAGACCGTGCTCAGCGACGAAGAAGCGAACTGGCTGTTGAAGCAGCTCGACGTCGCGCTCCGCGCCGCGTGCGCGCCGGCGATCGGCGACTGACCGTCGCCGACCGAAGCCGACGCGCGGCCGCATCGCCGCGCCCTAGGGCCTGCCCCAGGACTGGGGCACGCCCTAGTTATGCAGCGACCACGCCCGGCCTAACCTGCGCGGCATCCCCCACGCAGCGCCGGAGCACCTCATGGAACTGAACAGCGCCAACCTGTACGCCTTCCGCCCGATCAATCTGCCGGCGGAAATCGACCATGAGAAAGCGGCCGAGGCGAACAAGACCGAGACGCCGTTCGTCCAGGGCGACGGCGACGCCAACCCGATCGACGCCAACGACGTCAACCAGGACGGCTACGGCAGCTGCGCGGTGATGTCGACGATCAAAGCGATCGCGGCGCAGAACCCGGACGTGATCAAGAACATGATCCGCGACAACGGCGACGGCACCTACACCGTCACCTTCAAGGAATACGACAGCGGCTTCCTCGGTTTCGGCTCGGGCTGGGACAAGAAGGAAGTCACCGTGTCCGGCCCGTTCGACGGCTCCGCCGCCGACGTCGGCGACATGGGCAAGGACGGCCAGGGCGAAGTGTGGCCGGCGATCATCGAAAAGGCTTACGGCCAGTTCGCCGGCGACGGCTACAAGACCTACGACGACGGCGAAAGCCCGGCCAAGGTCCAGGAGGCCATCCTCGGCCGCGACGCCAGCACCGAATCGCCGTCGGAATACAGCTCCGGCGATCTCAACGAGAAGCTCGAGAACGGCGAGGCCGTGGTCGCCTGGACCGCCGGCGACTGGAACGACGAGCAGACCAAGCTGGCCCAGCAGTACGGCGTCGCCGGCGGCCATGCCTACCGGGTCGAGGACATCTACGTCGACGGCGACGGCAACACCCGGATCAAGCTCGACAATCCCTGGGGCCACGGCGACGTCGACATGCCCTATTCGGATTATCAGAAGCTGTACCACGAAGTGAACTCGACGCCGACCCGCTAAGCGCGTCCGCCATCGCCGGTACACCGCGCGCAAGCCGCAGCCCTGCGGCTTGCGCGTTCGGCGTCCGGGTGATTACATGCGCTAGCCTTGTTGCGTGCCCTCTCATGCAGACGATGACGCGATGAACGGCCGATTCCCGCAAGCCGGCGCGGGCCTGTTGCTGAGCCTGACCCTGCTGTCCTGCGCCGCCGAGCCGGCGCCCCCCACCGCTGCCCAGGCAGGAGCCTCCATGAGCGACAGTATCCAGATCATCCAGGGCCGCACCGCGTCCCACGATCAGGCCAAGCTTGGCCTGGTCAACGTGTTCGACGGCCACGACGTGCGCCTGGACGTGTGGAATCCGGCCGACAAGCGCTGGCTCGGCAAGCTCAAGCTCAAGCGCTCGGACATCTTCCCGGTCGGCGGCGGCTTCCTGCGCCTGCAGGACGTCGGCGGCGACGGCCAGCGCGCCAACGTCTCGCTGGTCGAATTCTCCGCCGCCGGCATCGGCGCGCCGGCGGCCGATGCCCTGGCCCTGGTCGAAGGCGGCGAACTCGACATCGGCGACGACGCGGTGCGCATCGTCGAAGTCGACCGCGACGGCGCCACGGTCGAAACCTGGCCCAAGCGTTATCCGCGCGACGTGGTCGAGGCCGACAAAGTCGTCAGCCAGCGCCTCGAACCCGGCGCCGTGCTCGCGCTGGGCGGCAGCTCGCTGCAGGTGCGCCGTCTGCAACCGCGCGCCGGCGAAGTGCTGGGCTTCATCGAATTCGATCTGCAGCACTGAGCCGGCATCCGGCGCACTGCGCCGCACGCCTCCCGACGACGGCCGCTGCGCTTCGCAGCAGCCGTCGTCGCATCGGCTCCAGCGACCCAGCATCTGCCGGCCGATCCCCCATTCTCGACTCCCGATTCCCGATTCCCGATTCCCCATTCCCGGCTCACTCGGCCGGCGAAGCCAACCCGCCCAGATCGCTGACGATGTTGATGCACTTGCCGCCGGCATCGCAGGCGGCATGGGCGATGTTGCGGTCGTTGCAGTTGCCGTAGGTGCGGGTGGTCTGGCCGGTCGCGGGCACGTTGCCGTTGGCCACCGGCAAATAGAACACCGAAGACTGCGCGCCGATCACGCTGCACGAGGCGAGCTGGTTGCTGCCCTGGCTGTACTCTTCGACGAAACTCACCGACTGGTTCTTGAGCCCGCTCCACGCGGTCGGAATCAGGATCGTCGCCACGGTGATGCTTTCGCCGCTCATCAGGTCGGTGACCACGCCGCTGACCCGGTTCGAGGCGCGGACGATGTCGAGCCGGTACTTGTGCCCGGTCTTCCAGTTCCACTTGATCTGGCACTGCACGCCGCTGCCTTCGTGGCTGAAGTGGCCGCAGCTGGCGCGGCTGGCCGGATCCCAGCCGCTGGCCAGCCAGATCGAGAAGTTCAGCCAGCGCTGGCCGGAGCGGTTCTGCAAGCCGATGTAGCCGCCGTCGCCGCCGACGAACCAGAACTGGTTGGCCCAGTAGTAGTTCGAGCGGCTGCCGCCGTCGTGGTTGACCTGATCGTAGAAGCTCAGCCGGTCGTAGCCGCCGACCGCTTCGGGCCATTGCGCGTGGGTACTGACGATGCCGCCCACCACCACCGCCTGCGCGCTTCCGCAGACCAACGCGCTCAACGCCAACACGCCGCTCAGCAGCCAGTTCTTCATTGCGACCTCCCTCTCTCGGTTCGGAATGCGTCCGCGGATGCGGACGGCGGATGCGCGTGCGGCGCCGTCGCGACCGGCGCTGTCCACGCGGCGGCCGAGCCTAGTCGCGCCGAAGACGAGTAAGAAAAGAACCTTTTTTCATAAGCGCGGACGCGGCGCGGCGCGTTTTCGCGCCCGCTTCGGGACTGGCCTTCGAGACAACGATGTCATGCGTCCGGTTCTGTGCGGGCCATTGCAGGCGACTACGCGGACAGCTCGCTCAGCGCGCGTGAGAAAGCGTCGATGACATCAATATTCGCTGTCGCGGCTGTTTCGCCTGGATCGATGAAAATTTCCTTCATCGCCGCCATCGGCGCCGGCGAAGACGCGGATTTGCGCGAAGTCGCGACGCACCGCTCGGCGGCGACGCCACTCTTCTGTAGGAGCGGCGTAAGCCGCGACCGCCGAAGCGACGCACAACGCGTCAGGTCCGAAATCAGGATCGGCGCATGAGGGCTTGTAGATCGGCCGCTTCGAACACAACGCTGGCGTACACCGCTTCGGCGGTCGCGGCTTATGACCGCAGGAAATCCCGTGGGACGCCGCTCCTACAAAAGCCGGGGGGTCGCATCGGACACGCAAAAAAACCACGGGGCCGATCGGCCCCGTGGTTCGTCGTCATGCTCGGTGGCGCCGGATCCGGCCGGCGGATAGGCCTGGCCGACGGGCACTTGCGCCATATGTCGTGTTACGGCGCCCCGCGCAGTGCCCGCCGGCACCGGCCGGTTCGCGATGTCTACGACGATCTGCGCTACGGCTCAGGCATGCGCGCACAGGCGCAGGCTTTCCGCCGGACCGATCTGCGCCGCCAGCGCTTGCGCGTGGGCGCGTTCCCAAGCCGCGCGCGCGGCCGGCTTGGCCTGCGCCCAGTCCAGGCAGGAGTTGCCGCGCACTTCGCGGTAACGCCGTTCCAGGCTCAGGCGCGGATCGTCGAAACAATATTCGGGATGTTCGTTGAACACAGCGACGCCCAGGTACAGGGCCGGACCGTAATCGCGGAAACTCACCCCGGCGCGATGGAACGACGCGGTGTGATAAGCGATGGCCCAGTAGCCGAGATCGCTGGCAGGCGCCTTGCGTGGCAGCCTGAATGGGATCGTGGTCATCGGTGTAACTCCGACGGGATCCGCCTTGGGGAATAGCACTTTGGTCGAAGCCAGGGGCCAATTCCGTGACCGCAGGCCTAGTTCCTGAGCCGGGTGTGCCACGGGCACCACCACTCGTCGGAAACGCAACCGGGCGCGCATACCCGGCGCGACCGGGCGCACCGGCGCGGCGGACGCAGCGCAAATCCGCCCGCGGCGAGGCCGTGCCGGCCGCGCCGCGGGCGCCTGCAACGCGTTTACAGGCCGCGGAACAGGGTGCCGAACAGCAGCAGCACGAAACCCAGCGCGACCAGCCAGAAGGCGAAGCCCGCCAGCGGCAGATAGCCCAGCTTGGCGGCGATGCCGGCGCCGCCGGCGAGCACGGAGAGGAAGAAGATCGGGAAGCTGGGCGGAGTCAGGTTCATGGGCACCTCGTGGCAGTGGGAAGGACCGGCCGCGGACAGAGCAGCCGATCAGTGATATCCATCACAAAATCATGCCGATCGGCCCGACGATGCCACTCCGCTCCCCTACCGCACAATCTGTGTGTCGAAGCACACTGCGCCGCTTCAATGGGCTTCAGCCGCCGCCCCTGCGCTGCGCGCTCACCCGCGCACCTCGGCGACGAACGCGCGCAGCGCGCGGCCGATCTGCTGCGGCGAATCCTCCTGCGGGTAATGCAGGCCGGCGACGCCGACCTCGCGCTGGTTCGGCCAGCCGCGGCAGAACTCGCGCGCGCGGCCGGTCAGCAGCGCGCCGGGTTCGACGTTGACGAACAGCTTCGGCAGAGCGCTGCGCGCCAGCCACTGGCCGTAGGCCTCGACCGCGGCGGCGACATCGGCCGGCTCGCCTTCGATCGGCAAATCGCGTGGAAACGCCAGGGTCGGCGCGCGCGACTCGCGGCTCGCGAACGGCGCACGGTACGCCTGCATCTCCTCGGCCGAGAGGCTGCGCAGGATGCTCTTGGGCAACACCGTTTCGACGAAGAAATTTTCGTCCAGCAGCATGCGTTCGCCCTGCTCGGACCGCATCGCGCGGAACAGCGCGTCGCGGCCGTGGGCAAAATCGCTCCACAGACGCGGCTGCACCAACGCTTCCATGTAGGCGATCGCGGCGATCCGCTCGGGGTGGCGGTGCGCGTAATGGAAGCCCAGCGCCGAGCCCCAGTCGTGCAGCACCAGGACCACGTCCGAGCGCAGCTCCAGCGCCTCGAACCAGGCATCGAGATAGCGCGCATGGTCGAAGAAGCGATAGCCGCCGCCCGGCATCGGCGCCGAGGCGCCCATCCCGACCAGGTCCGGCGCCAGGCAACGGCCGAGACCGCTGAGGTGCCCGATGATGTTGCGCCACAGATAGGACGAGGTCGGGTTGCCGTGCAGCAGCACGATCGGCGCGCCCTCGCCGACGTCGACATAGCTGATCTCGCTGTCGAGCACGCGCACACGCCGGCGCGGCCAGGGGTCGAGCGGCGAGATATCGTCCGGCATCGCGTCGTTCGGCATCGCGTCTTCGGACATCGACGCATCCGACCGGTCGGCGGTCAGTGGCTGCGCAGCGGCGGGTGTGGGCATGGCGGTCTCGGCGCGGGATAGGGAAACCCAGTCTGCCCAGCGCGCCGCCGCCGCCGGGGAGCCAGGCCCGGCGATTTGCAGGGAGCCAGCTCAGCGCCGGCGCTGGCTCAGCCGGCGCCGGTTCTGCGCCACGGTGCGCGCCACCGGCCGCAGCCCCGCGGCGATCCAGCGGTCGCCCTCGCGCCAGGCGCCGGCCCAGGCCCGGGCGGGGTCGTGCCAGCTCGCGGCCGCGACCGGCGTCGACCAGGCATCCAGTTGCATGCGCCACCACTGGGTCGACATCGCCCACCACGACTGGCCGAACGCGGCCCACTTCTCGTCGAGCATGCGCTGCCACTCGCGCCGCTCGCGCGCCGACGGCGGATACGCCGCCATCGACAGCGACCACAGACGCATGCCGATCACCCACGGCGCACCGGTCCAGATCGCGGTCAGCGGCGGCAGGGAACGGGAGAAAGACAGCGTGCTCGGGTTCGGCATGGCGGCCTCGCGATGGGCTGCAGCGGACGGGAAGCGGCTTGGCGGCCGGCGCGAACCGCCCGCCCTCGGATCCGGCGGCGACAGGCGGATGCCGGCGCACGCGCATCGGCTTCACCCTGCCATGCCGCTCGCGCAGACTTGATGACGATGCGATGTCGTCTCGGCCGCGCGCGAAGTCTCGTTTTCGAGTTGCGACGACGCATTGCGGGCGCTGGCGCGGCGCGTTCCAGTTCCGCACATCGCCGGCATTTTCGCTTGCCTGCGCATGGCCGAGCCGACCAAGGTGTGCCGGCCGCCGCCCCGGCGGCCCACGAATGGAGTCGGCAATGCAATCGGTGATCAAGAAGATGTCGCGCAGCGCGATGCTGGTGTTGGCGATCGGCACGGCCTACAGCTCGTCCGCCTCGGCGGCGCGCATCGAGCAGGTGTACGGCAGCGGGTTCTGGGCGGACAGCACCACCGCCACGGTGATCGCGGTCAATCAGGCGATCTCGATCTGCCAGACCAACGGCGGCACGGTGCTGTTCGGCTACCAGGTGCACAGCATGCGTTTCATCCATCCGAACTGGTTCGTCAACGTATCGATCAACTGCCAGTACCCCTGAGCCGCGTGCGCGGCGTCGCCGCAGGCCGATCCCGGTCTGCGGCGCTTGCGGGCCGGTCGGCTTTTCGAGGGGCGGCCTTTCAAGAGCAGGCCTTTTAGGAGTTGGCCTTCTAAGAGCCGGCCAACCGCGCGCCGATCCGGCGCGGACTGAAGATCGCCAGGCCCAGCGCGGCCAACAGCCACACGCCGACGCCGCCGTACAGCATCGCCAGGTCGAAGCCGTGGGCGAGCGCGGCGCGCGCCGCCTGGCGAGCGGCTTCGTCGCTGCCGAGCGCGCTCAGATCGCCGGCGGCGATGCGTTCGGCCGCTGTGGGCGCGAACGCGCCGTAACGCTCGCGCAGGCTGGCGCCGATACCGGCCAGCAGGATCAATCCCATCACCGCGATGTTCACCGTCAGGCTGATGAAGCGCGCGCTCATGTCCATGCCGGTGGCCATGCCGGCGCGTTCGCTCGGCACCGCCGCAGTGGTGGTGTTGGTCACCGGGGTATTGGTCAGGCCCAGGCCGATGCCGGCCAACAGCAGGCCCGGCAACAACTGCGCCCAGCCCGGCTCGGCCGCGCGGCCGCCGTAGCGCATCGCCAGGAAGCCGGCGCCGATCGCGAACAAGCCGATGGTGACCGTCCACCCCGGATGGAAGCGCAGGCTCAGGCGTTCGGCCAGCGGCGGCATGACCAGGGTCGGCAGGGTATAGGCCAGCAGCAGCGCGCCGGCGGCGAAGGCGTCGTAGCCGAGCACGCCGTGGAAATAGATCGGCAGATACACGATGAACGGCCAGAAGCTGATGTTCATCGCCACCGCGCCGACCATCGCTCCGGAGAAGTCGCGCAGCTTGAACACGGCGAAGTCGAACATCGGGTGCGCCTGCGCGGTTTCGATGCGGACGAAGGCGATCAGCGCCACCGTCGCGACGGCGGCCACCGCGAGCACCGCGGCGCTGGCGAAGCCGGCCGCCGGCCCCTGGATCAGGCACCAGGTCAGGCCGAACACGCCGACCGACAGGGTCGCGATGCCGGCCGCGTCGAGCCGGCCGGCCTGCGGGTCGCGCGATTCCTGCACCCCGCGCAGCAGCGGCCACAAGGTGATCGCCGCCAGCGCGACATGGATCAGGAACACCCAGCGCCAGTCGGCCAGGGCGAGGATGCCGCCGCCGACGATCGGGCCGAAGCCCAGGCCGACGCCGAACACCACGCCCCAGGCGGCGAAGGCGCGCGCGCGTTCGCGACCGGCGCGGAACTGGTGCGCCAGCACCGCGGTGCCGCAGATCAGCATCACCCCGCCGCTGCCGCCTTGCAGGAAGCGCGCGACGATCAGCGTCTGCGCATCGCTCGCCAGGCCGCAGGCCAGCGAGGTCGCGGCGAACGCGAGCAGGCCGGCGACGAACACGCGTTTGCGGCCGTAGCGGTCGCCGAAGGTGCCGGCGGCCATCAGCACCGTGGTGCAGGCCAGGGTGTAGGCGTTCATGATCCACTGCAGTTGGCCGAAACCGGCAGGCAGTTGCCGCTCCAGCACCGGCAGGATCACCGGTACGCTGGAGATCTCCAGGCCGAACATCAGCGAGGACAGGCAGACCGCGGCCAGCGCCACGGTATTGCGCGAAAGCGGCCGCGACGCGGGCGCGGCGGAAGAAAGCGGCATGGCAGGAACTCCGGGCAATAAGGACGAATCCCGCCGACGCCCGCTCGCCGCCTGCGCTCTGGCGCAGCGGCGTAACGCCGTCGCGGCGAGGCGAACGGCGGGCGGATCGGACGACGGGCCCGCTGCAGCGGAGGCGGCCATTGTCGGCAAGCCCGGGCGATGAGAGAAATGATTTAATTTCGGCCAGGCCATTAACGGCCGTCATCTATCCGCTGCCATGGACTTCGATCCCAGCCTGCTGCGCGCCTTCGTCGCGGTCGTCGACACCGGCGGCTTCACCCGCGCCGCGCAACGCCTGCACCTGACCCAGTCGGCGGTCAGCCATCAGATCCGCCGGCTCGAAGCACAGGTCGGACGACGCCTGCTGGTGCGCAGCACGCGCAAGCTGAGCCTGAGCGAGGACGGCCGCGAGTTCCTGCGCCACGCACAGCAGATCCTGCAGGCGCTGGACGCGCTGAGCCGGCGCTTCGATCCCTCGCCGGTGTCCGGCACGGTGCGCTTCGGCGCGCCGGAGAACTTCATGCGCGAACGCCTGCCGCAGTTGCTCGGCCGTTTCGCCCAGGCCTATCCGCAGGTGCGGCTGGAAGTCAGCGTCAGCGCCAACCTCGATCTGCCGGCGATGCTCGATGCCGACGAACTCGACCTGGCGGTGCTGATCGCCGAACGCGCGAACGACACACCCTCGCCGGGGCAGCTGCTGCGGCGCGCGCGGCTGGTCTGGGTCGCCGCCGAAGGTTTCGTGCCGCCGCCCGGCGCGTCGCTGCCGTTCGCGTTCTTCCCGCCGCCGTGCGTGCACCGCCGGGTCGGCCTGCAGGCGCTGCAGCAGGCCGGCATCGACGGCCATATCGTGTTCACCTCGCACAGCCAGGAAGGCATCCACGCCGCCGCCCTGGCGGGACTGGCGATCACCGCCATCGCCGAGGACGACATCGAGCCGGGCCTGCTGCCGGTGGCCGAACGCTACGCCCTGCCGCCCTTGCCGGAAGTGGATTTCTCGCTGGTCTGGAGCGAGCGCGGCCGCAGTCCGGCGGCGCAGTCCTTCGGCGAGCTGATCGGCGAGATCGCCCGGACGGCTCCGGAGTCGGTGTATCCGCGCCCGGCCCAGCGCACCGCACGCCGCTGAAAATAGCGAAGATCATCACAGAACCGGCGACTGCCGCACCGAAACCGCCGCCACCGGCCGCACGCGCCGGCGGCATCGACGCCGGCTTGATCATCCAGTCACATTAACTTCGGCATGCTCAGGCCTGGCCCCGCAGGAGCATGCGCGAGCGCGGGTGCGGCCTCCGGCTCGTCCGCTCGCGCCGACCAACGCGACCGTGCTTACCGAACCCAAACGTATCGGCTGGGACGCGCTGTTGATGGCGCTGTTGACCGGCGTGTCGGCCTGGGGCGCGATCGCGCTGGCGCGCGGCCCCGGCGAACTGTCGGCGGTGTGGATCGGCAACGGCATCCTGGTCGGCTGGCTGCTGTCGCGGCGTACCGCGCGCTGGCCGGTCTATCTGTGCGCCGCGCTCGCCGCCGAATTGATCGTGCGCCTGGGCTCCGGCGACCTGCTCGCCGGTGCGGCGATCGTGACCGGCGCGAATCTGCTCGAGGCCCTGATACTCGCCGGTTTGGTCCGCCGCTTCGTGCCCGACGTCGGCGACCCCAAGCGCTGGATCAGCCTCGGCGGCATCGCCACCTCCAGCACCCTGCTCGCCTGCATCGTGTCCGGTCTGATCGCCGCCGGGGCGATGCGCCTGCTCTACGGCGCGGCGTTCTGGTCGGGGTTTTTGACCTGGTTCTCGGCCCACGTGGTCGGCCTGGTGATCTTCGCCACCACCACCCTGGTCGCCCAGCGCGAGGGCCGGCGCATGTTCACCGCGCCGGGGCGCGGCCTGTCCTTCCTGTTGACCATGGGCCTGATCGCGGCGATCGCGCTGGCGGTGTTCGTGGCGCCGTATCCGGTGCTGTTCCTGGCCTACCCGCCGCTGCTGCTCGGCGCGATCCGGCACCGCTTCGCCGGCATCGCGCTCGGCGTGGTCCTGCTGACCCTGATCGGCAGCGTCGCCACCGCGCTCGGCCACGGCCCGCTGTGGCTGGCCGAGGTCGGCACCTCGGGCCGCCTGGCCCTGCTGCAGCTGTACATCGCCGGCGGCTGCCTGATGACCATCCCGGTGGCGCTGGCGATGGCCGAACGCAAGCGCCTGGTCACCGGCCTGCGCGACAGCGAGCGCCGCTACCGCATGCTGGCCGACTACTCGCACGACGTGGTGGTGCGGATGCGCGCCGACGGCCAGCGCCTGTACGTATCGCCGTCGGCGCGCGACATCCTCGGCTGGGAGCCGGCGCAGATGCTCGGCTCGCGCGAGTCGCTGGTCCATCCGGAGGACCTGGACCGCCAGCAGCGCCTGTTGGCCGAAGTCATCGCGACCGGCGAGCCGCGCACCGCGGTCTACCGGATCCGCCACAAGGACGGCCACTACGTCTGGATCGAAGCGGTGACCCGGGCGATTCCGGCCGAGGACGGCAACGGCGTGGAAGCGATCTACGCCGGCCGCGACATCAGCCGCCGGGTCGAGACCGAACGCGCGCTCGAAGCCAGCCGGCAGGAACTCGAACGCCTGGCGCGCTTCGACACCCTCACCGGCCTGGCCAACCGGCGCCAGTTCGAGGAGCGGATCAGCCTGGCCGTGCTCGGCCTCAACCGCGGCGCCGCGCTGTCGCTGCTGTACCTGGACATCGACCACTTCAAGCAGATCAACGACAGCCTCGGCCACGCCACCGGCGACGAAGTGCTGCGCAGTTTCGCCCAGCGCCTGCTCGGCTGCGTGCGCTCCAGCGACCTGGCCGCGCGCCTGGGCGGCGACGAGTTCGTGGTCCTGATCGAGGACGCCGCCGTGCCCTCGGCCGCGGAGGCAGTGGCGCGCAAGCTGATCGAACGCATGCGCCGGCCGATCGAGATCGGCGAGCGCGAACTCAGCGTCACCACCAGCATCGGCGTGGCCTATGCCAACCGGCCGACCGAAACCGCCAAGCTGCTGGCCACCGCCGATGCGGCGCTGTACTGCGCCAAGCGCGAGCGCAATACCTATTGCCTGCAGGCGGTCGGCGCCGACGCCCCACCGCGCAGCGTCGCGCGGCGCTGAGCGCTCAGGCCGCGTCCAGGAAGCCGAGTACTTCGGCGAGGAATTCGGCCGGGTACTCGACATTGCTCAGGTGCACCGCCGGCAGCACCACCAGCCTGGCGTCCGCCACGGTCGCGGCGATCGCCGCGCTGTGGCTGGCCGCGGTCACCGGATCGTGTTCGCCGGCGACGATCAGGGTCGGACTGACGATCAGCGCGACGCTGCGGCGCAGGTCGGCGTCGCGAACCGCGGCGTAGCTGCCGGCGAAGCCCTGGCGGTCGGTCGCCAGCAGCATGGCGCGGAACGGCGCGACCGCGGCGTCGCCGCGCTCCAGCATCGACGCCGGGAACCAGTTGCGCAGGAAGGTCTCGGCGGTCTCGGCCAGATCCGGCGCCTGGGTGACCGCGGCGATGCGCTCGTCCCACTGCGGCGCCGGGCCGAGATAGGAAGAGGTATTGGCCAGCACCAGCCGGTCGATGCGCTCGGGCGCGTGCACGCCCAGCCACTGGCCGACGAAGCCGCCCAGCGACAGGCCGAGGAAGTGCGCGCGGCCGATGCCTAGCCCGTCCATCAGCTCGATCACGTCGCGGCCGAGCCGGTCCAGCGAGTAGGCGCCGGCCGGCACGTCGGAGGCGCCGTGGCCGCGCGCGTCGTAGCGCAGCACGCGGAAGTGCCGCGCCAGCGCGTCGACCTGCCCGTCCCACATCCGCAGGTCGGTGCCGATCGAGTTGGACAGCACCAGCACCGGCGCACGCGCGTCGCCGTCGAAGCGGTAGGCCAGGCGCACGCCGTCGCCGGTGGTGAAGAAGGACAGTTCGCTGTTCATGGGTCGGGTTCCTGTATCGATGGCTGAGGAGCGCCTTGCGCGCTCCCGCAACGGCCTCGCCGTGACCCAAAGCCTAGTTGCGGCCGACCCGGCTTGATATTACAAAGCTCACACAGTCTCTGTAAGAAAAGCCGACATGAGCGGATTCACCCTGCACGACCTGCAATGCTTCGATGCGGTGATCCGCGAAGGCGGCTTCCAGGCCGCGGCGGCGGTGTTGCACCGCTCGCATCCGGCGGTGTTCGCCGCGGTCGCCAAGCTCGAACGCCAGCTCGGCCTGAGCCTGCTCGACCGCAGCGGCTACCGGGTGCGCGCGACCGACGCCGGGCAATCCTTGCACCGTCGCGCCCAGGCCGTGCTGCGCGAATGCGAAGGCCTGCGCACCCACGCCGCGCAGTTGGCGATGGGCGCAGAAAGCGAACTGCACGTGGTGATCGGCGACCTGTGCCCGCGGCCGCCCGTGCTCGGGCTGCTCGGGCGCTTCTTCGCCCAGGTGCCCGGCACTCGCCTGCATCTGCATTTCGAGGCGGTCGGCGGCCCGGCCGAACGCCTGTTCGACGATCGCGCCGACCTGATCCTCCACTGCATCGACAAGAGCGATCCGCGCCTGGACTGGATCGACCTGGGCCAGGTGGCGTTCGTGCCGGTGGTCGCGCCGGGCTTCCTGCCGTTCGCGCCGTCGCGCGCGATCCGCCCGCAGCAACTGCGCGACCGCACCCAGTGCGTGATCCGCGACAGCGCCAGCCATTCGCCGCGGCGCGATTACTTCCTGGTCGAGGGGGCGCAACAATGCACCGTCGCCGATCATGCGATGAAGAAGGAAATCGTCCTGCAGGGCCTCGGCTGGGGCCACCTGCCGCGGTTTCTGATCGAGGACGAACTGGCCGACGGCCGACTGCTGTCGATCGCCGGGCGCTATCTGCCCGGCCGCCGCGAGGAACTGGTCGCGGCCCGGCGCCGCGACCGTCCGCAAGGCCCGGTCGCGGCGCGGCTGTGGCGATACCTGGCCGAGCACGCGCCGCTGGCCGCGGCGTCTTCGGCGCGCACGTCCGGCGTTGCGGCGAAGACGCCATCGCCGGTGCGCCGACGCGCCAAGGCCTAAACGCACCGGCGCGCGCACCGATCCGGCGACGACAGCGCGCCGCCGCCGCCGTTAGCCGCCGCCGTACGCCGCCGGCTTACCAGCCGTCGATCAAACGCACCGCCAACTCGGGAGTGAAGGTGCCGGCCGGCGTATTCGGCGCGATGCCGCATTGGCCGTCGGAATCGCCCGGCACCTTCAGCCACAGCAGCATCTCCGCGCCGCTGGTGCTGGCCTGCGAGCTGACGCCGAGCTTGCGCCCGGCCGGGTTGCACCATTCGCCGTTGGAGCCGTTGCCGTTGCGGCTGGTGTCGACCACGAACGGCTTGGCGTAGCCGAACTGGCGGTTGAGCGAGGCGGCGACCGCGGCGCCGTAACTGTTGGACGCGGCGGTGGTGTGGTAGTTGGACACGTTGAGGGCGAAGCCGCGGATATCGCGCACCCCGGCCGAGTTCAACCGCCGCGCCATCTCGTCGGCGCCGATCCAGGTGGCGTTGCCGCCGTCGTGGTAGAGCTGCGCGTTCGGCGCGCGCAGTTTGAACTCGCGCGCCGCGTACTGCAGCAGGCCGATGCGGATGCTGCGCTGGTCGGCGGCCAGGCAGTCGAGCTGGGCCAGGGCGTCGGGCTCGATCACCACCACCGCGCGGCGGTCGCCGATGCCCGAGGCGAAGCTGGAGATCCAGGTGCGGTAGGCCTCCGGGCTGCCGGCACCGCCGCCGGAGTGGCTGCCGCAGTCGCGGCCGGGGATGTTGTAGGCGACCAGGATCGGCCGCTTGTCGGCGGCGCGCGCGGCGTCGACATAGGTCGCCACCGCGGTGCCGATGTTGCCGCTCCAGTTGCCGAACCAGCGCCCCATCGGCTTGGTCGCGATGGCGTTGCGGATCTTGCTGGCGCGCGCGTCGGCGGGATGATCGCGGACCCAGATCGCCGGGTTCGAGTTCGGATCGACGTAGAAGCCGCTGCCCTGGTTGGCCGCGACCGCGGCGCCGGGCGCCAGCGTCGCCAGGGCCCAGACCAGTGCGCCGGCCGCGAGCCGGCGCGGCGCGCGCGCGGATATTCCGTGGTGCTGTTGCATCGTTCCTCCTGCGGATGGCGTCGGGTGGGGGATCGCCGCGGGACGCGCAGCGCCACGAGGCGATGCCGGCCGCGCGACGCCGCGCGGCCGGCATCGCGCACCATGACCCGCCGCGCCGGCCTGCGCATCCGCGGCGCTCACAGTTTCGAATATCGCGTCGCCACGCCGGCGCCGCTTGGCGACGGCGTTCACCGTGCAGCGCAGTTGGCTTACAAACGTCATGTCGCGACCGGATTGCGACCGCGTGCGCAGCGCGCGCGGCGATCAGGCTTCGGCGCCGGCTTCGCTGCGCGCAGCGGCTTCGACCGCGACGACGAAGTCCGGATCGGCGATCGCGAGCGCGGACAGCATCGCGCCGGCATCGCCGGCCTGCGCCGGCGCGATCACGCCGCGCCCCGCTCCCCGCAAGGCCCGCTCCATGGTCTCCACCACCAACGGCGCGCTGATCGCGTAGATGTCGCGGCCCTGGGCGCAGGCGCGGCGCTCCTCGCCGCCGCGGCGGACCAGCACCTCGACCGCGAAGCGCTGCGCCGAACGTCCGCTGGCGTCGGCCGGGCGCGGCGGCGGCGTGGCCTGGTCGCGCAGGTCCTGCAACGGCGCCAGGTTCATGTAGGAATGCAGTCGCCGGCACGACAGATGGCGCGACACGGTGACGACTTCCGACAAGGGCAGCAGGGTCATCGGCTGGGCGCCGAACGGCGCCTGGAACCGCCAGTCGCGCTGCGGCGGCGGAGTCGGCACCAGAGCCTCGCGTCCGTCCTCGATCACCCAGCGCGGCACCTGGTTGCGCTGGCCGGTGAGGCGGGTGCCCAGGGTCGGCTGCCAGGAGTCCAGCGCCACCGCGATCTCGATCGCGTCGGCCTCGCTCCAGTCGGCGCAGGCGGCGCTGGCGAGCAGGTCGGCCAGGCCGCCGTAGAACGCGGCCGCCGGCACCGCGACGATGCCGGCGGCGATCGCCTCGTCGTGGCGCCGGTAGGCCGCGGCGACCGCGGCCTGTTCCGCGCACACGTCGAAGTAGCCGATGCCGGCGCGCAGAGCCGCGTCCAGCACCGGCGCACCGGTGTCGAGGAAGGGGCCGGCGCAGTGGATCACCGCCTGCGCGCCGGCCAGGGCGCGATCCAACGCCGCCGCATCGTCGGTGGCGGCGACCGCGATCTCCAGATCCGGGAAGTCCGTCCTAAGCGCCTGCAGCTGCGCGCCATCGCGACCGCACAGGCGCGGCGTCCAGCCGCGCCGCAGCAGCTCGGCGACGACGAAGCGGCCGGTGTGGCCGTAAGCGCCGTAGACCGCCACCGGCGCGGCCGGGTCCGCCGCACCGGTTCGCTGCCCCTGGATCGTCGCTGCGCTCATGCTCGCGCCCCTTCGACGGCAGCGGCTTCGACGGCGGTCTTCGCCGGCGCCACCGCGGCGGCGTGCCAATGCGCGCGCAGTTCGCGGTTGAACTCGGCCGGACGCTCTTCGGGAAAGAAGATCCGCGCCCCGTCGAACTCGACCCGGCGCCGGGTGCCGGGAATGGTCTGCTGCAGCCAATGCGACCATTGCAGCGGGAAGTACACATCGTCGCTGCCCCAGGCGATCAGGGTCGGCGCCTGCAGCCGGCGCAGGCCGTCCTCGATCGCCAGAGTGTGGCGGCAGTCGAACGCGCCGACGAAGCGCTCCAGCTCGCCCAGCCGCTGCGGCGAGCGCAGGAACGGACGCAGATAGGTTTCGATGGTGTCGTCCTCGACCGACTGCGGCCGCTCATAGGCCGGCCCCAGCGCCTGCGGCGAACGGAACACGTCCTTGTCGGCCAGCATCGCCGCCAGGGTGTCGCCCAGCCCGCCGGCGGCGACCATCGCCACGAACGGCTGGAACGCTTCCGGCGGCCAGTTGTCGTGCGCATCGCAGTTGCTCAGGGTCAGGCTGCGCAGGCGCTGCGGATACAAGGCGGCGAAAATCTGGCAGATGCCGCCGCCGCTGTCGTTGCCGACCAGGTCGACCCGGTCGATGCCGAGCGCGTCGAGGAACTGCGCCAGCATGTGCGCGTTCGCGGTCACCGACAGGTCCTGGCCGGGGGCGGCCTCGGTGTGGCCGTGGCCGAGCAGGTCCGGGGCGATGCAGCGGCGCACCTCGCTCAGCTCGTCGAGCTGATGCCGCCACAGGTAACCGTTGAGCAGCACGCCGTGGACGAACAGGGCCACCGGGCCGCTGCCGCGCTCGACGTAGCCGATCTCGCCGGACGGCGTCGCCACCGTCCGGCGCGCGGCGAAGAAGTCGGCGCCGCTCACGGCTGCGCCTGCGCTTCGCGCAGCTTCTGCGCGCATTCTTCGCAGCAGACCTCGACCGTTTCGCCGCCGATCCGCACTTCGATCGCGTTCTCGTCCAGCGGATAGTCGCAGGCCGCGCAAGTCTTCTCGTTCATGATGTTCTCCGGTTCTCGCCCGTCGATCGGGCGAACACAGGAGACCATCGGCGCGCCGGCGGCGCTGTCGGAATCTTTAGCGATCGTCGCGGCGGCCTGGCGGCGACGGGCGCGCTCAGCCGCTCTTGGCGCGCGCGGTCTGGCGGAACGCGCTCGGGCTGCGCCCGTAGGCCTGCTTGAAGGCGGCGGCGAAATGGCTGTGGCTGGAGAAGCCCAGGTCCTGGGCCAGCGCCGACATGTCCGGCGCATCGGCGACCAGATCCAGCGCCCGCGCCAGCCTCAAGCGCAGGTGGTAGCGGTACAAGGGCACGCCCTCGACCTGCTGGAAGGCCTGGGTCAGGTACACCGCCGAACCGCCGATCTCCGCGGCGATTTCGTCCAGGCTCCAACGCCGGCCTAAGTCGCTGGCGAGCAACACCTTGACCCGGTCCACCAGCCGCCGCCGCGCCGGCCCGCCGCCGCCGTCGTGGGTCGAGCGCGGCCCCAGGGTGCGGCAGACCAGGGTCAGGGCCAGGCTTTCGGCCTCCAGCGGTTCGATATGGCGGTGCTCCAGGCTGTGGCGCAGCAAGGCGACCAGGGCCTGGGCGCGCGGATCGATCTGCAGCGCCTGGCGCCGGAACGCGAGCTCGTCGCGGGCCTGCAGCAGGCCCGCAGGCGCCAGCTCGCGCAGCAAGGGTTGCGATATCGCCAGCACCAGGCTGGCGTCGCCGCCGCTGACCGGGTGGCTGACCTGATAGCCCTCGCCGGCGTTGAACAACAAGGCATGGTTGGCGTCGGCGACCGACTGGTCGCTGCCGACATGGCGCAGATACAGGCCGCGATAGGGAAACACCAGGTGGGTGGCCGAGACGCACTCCTCGGCGCTGCGATGCCGGCACTCGCCGCGGCAGCGGACGTTGCGCACCGAGACGCTGGCGGTGTCGAGCAGGCGGCTGACTTCAAACTCGGCCATCGCCGCCCCTCGCCGCCAGATGCCGCTCGCGCAACAGCAGGAACAAGGGCAGCGCCAGCGACACGCCGACGCCGAGCCCGAGCAGGGGCAGCCACAATCGGCGCATGCCCAGGCGCCGGCCCTCGGCCAGGACCAGCGCGACCACCGCCACGCCGGACACCAGCACGTCGCTCCAGGCGAACGCGGCGACCGGGTTGGCGGCCGCCTGCCGAAGCATCAGCGGCAGGTCCAGGCCGTGGGCCGCCAGCCACGGCGCGAACTGCGCCAACGGCCATAGCGTGCCGGCTACGCACAGCAGGGCATACACGACGCGCACGCGACCTCCGGCTTGGACAGGGCAATCGGTTCGGCGACGAGCATAGACGCCGGGCGCCGCAGGCACCATGGCGAGCGACGGGACGAAGTTTTGCGGCGGCATGGCCTTGCGGCCGCCTGCACCGTCATTGGATCCCGGATCCGCAGGCGGCGCTGTCGGAATCTTTAGCCATGCGCCCGGCGACCGCCGCTGCGCGAAGCGGCCTGTGCGGTCTCAGAACAAGCTGCGAACTCGTCGGCGATGCAATCGACTGGGATGAATGCGCCCGCGCAGGGGACGAACGCTGCGCGACCAGGGTCGTCCCTAGCTGCGAGCGCGCAGGCTGCGGCCTGTAATCGCAGTCCGCTTCCCCACCATGGAGTCGTCATGTACCCGGATGGAATCCGCCCGCAACGCCCCGCGCAGCTGCCCTCGGCCGCGTCCGACCCCAAACCCGGCGACGCCGTCGCGACCGCGCCGAGCGCGCCCAGCGATCCGCCCACCGCGCCGGCCACGCCGGTCGACGAGGCCGCGCGCAAGTACGACCAGGCCCAGGACAATCTGGACAGCTTCAACCGCACCTGGTCGGCGCAGGCCGTGCGCAACGACCCCGACTTGCAGGAACTGCGCGCCGGCTACCAGAAACAGGTCGACCACGGCCGCGGCGAACTCAAGCAGGCGATCGAAGCCGAGATCAAGGCCGGCTATCAGCGCGAGTTCGACGCGCGCCCGACCGGCGCGGTCTACGACGGCAAGAGCATCGAATTCCACGGCCGGGCGATCGCCGAGCGCTATGCCGGCGATCCGCAGATGCAGGCCCAGGTCGAAGCGCTGGTACTGGAGATCAAGACCGACCACGAAGTCAATTCGACCCTGCAGATCGCCCAGTCGTTCGACGACCCGCGCCAGGCGCTGTCGTACCTGGGCGGCGCCATGCCCGGCTTGTCGCCGCAAGCGCAGCAGCGATTGGCCGGCAACGAGGAGATCCGCGGCTGGAGGCAGCAACTGGGCCAGGACGACGGCGAAGCGGTGGCCAAGGCCTGGACCGAGTTCCAGGACACCGACCCGCAGCGACCGGATTACCTGCAAAAACGCGAGGCGCTGCGCACCGCGCTGGACGCGTTGCGCGCCAACGGCGGCGATGCGACCTACGCCGAGGCCGCGCTCAAGGCGATCGGAGCGCAGAACCTGCACGACATCGTCGGCGTGTTCCCGCCCGACATCCGTGCCGACAACCCCTACCTGACTCCCGGCAACTTCGACTTCGTCAAGGACCACTTCGGCCCGCTGGCGCAGTTGGTCGCCAGCGCCGATCGCGGCGGCGTGCTGCCGGGCGAGATCCGCCAGGCGCTGCTGAACACCGGCATCGCCGAACTGGCGGTGTTCCTGCGTTCCTCGCCGCAGACCGAGGGCCTGATGCGCGACGCCCTGCAGCAGGCCCTGCAGCGCGCCGGCTCGCCGCTGGGCCAGTTCGCGCTGCAGCAGCTGATGGTCGGCATGGACCAGCACCCCAGACTGATGCAGGAGCTGTTGGCCGACCCGAAGTCCCGCGAGCAGTTGTTCGACACCAACCTGTTCGGGCCCGATCGCGGCACGAACTACGAAGCCGACCTGGCGCGCGCGCTCGGCGCCGCCCTGACTCCGGGACGCGGCGACGCGCAACTGCAGCAGCAGGCCTGGACCGGGCTGATCGGCGCCGCCCAGGACGGTGGCTTCCGCGGCAAGGTCAACGATCATCCGCAACTGGCCCAGGCGATGGCCGAACAGTTCAAGGTCTACCTGCCCTGGGCGGCGAACCGGCAGGCGCAGGAGTACTCGGCCAACTACGGTACGCCGAGCCTGGCCGCCGGCGCGCCGACCCTGTCAAACCAGATCAACGTCGACCAGCTGACCAACTTCCTCGGCGTGCTCAGTTCCGACCCCAAGGCGATGCAGAGCCTGCTCGACGAAACCGCGCGGCTGTTCCAGCAAGGCGGTCTCGCCGGCCTCACTCCGGAGTTGCTCAGCCAGGGCAACGCCCTGCAGTTGCAGGGCAAGCTGGCCAGCGACTTCTCGCTGTACGCGCTGGTGATGTCGGGGTTGACCCGCGCCGATATCGACGAACAGGATCGCCGCGACGCGATGGCCGACGCGATGAAGACCCTGGTGGTCGGCTACGGCCTGATGCTGGTGCCCGGGACCAAGGCCGTCGGCCCGCTGATCGACGTGGCGCTGTCGCAGTTCACCACGCCGCTGTCGAAGGACCTGGCCGGTTTCCTGCAAAAGCTCGGCGACGGCCAACAGGTCGACGGCAAGCAGATGTACGAACTGACCACCCGGCTGGTGCGCGAAAGCGTCGAGCAACGGCTGGCCCAGCTCGCGCCCGGCATGCCCGCCGACGAACGCAAGGGATTGGTCAACGACATCATGAACCAGTTCGACTCGACCACCTTGCGCGAGATGATCGAGGAGTTCTGGAAGGGCATCAACTGACGCGCTCCGCCGGCGCCCCGCACGACCCGGGGCGCCGCGGCGCTCAATCGGCCTGCTTGGCCGCGTCCAGCTCGTAGCAATGGCGGCCGGCCGGGTGGCGCCAATCCGATTGGATGCCGTAGTGGCCGGCGTCGCGGCGGCGCTCGTCGCCGGTGTCGGTGGCGAAGTTCGCGCACAGCCGGTAGCGGCCGGCCGCGCCGGGCTGGTAAGCGTAGGGTTGCGCGGTGTCCGGATCGGCCACCGACAAGGCCACGCCGGGCTGCGCCGCCAACGCCGGCAGGTCGTCGGGCAGGCGGTTGTTGGCCTGCCAGTATTCGCGCAGCTCGCGCTTGATCTGCTGCAGCTCGTGCGCCCGCCTCTGGTCCAGGCGCAGGTCGCGCTGCGTCTCCGGCCCGCCCATGATCGCCACCGCGGCGATGCACGAGGCGGCCACCGCGGCGCCGACGACCATCAACAGCCAACGTCCGACCGGCGCGCTCATGCCTGATTCTCCTCTCGACGCAGATCCCACAGGTAGTAACCGAAGATGGTCCCGGCGATCGCGCCGACCGCCAGCGACTTCATCGCGAAGCGCAGGCTGATCTCGCCGCCGAGCAGGTTGTAGACCAGCACCGTCATGTCGCCGACCAGCACCGTCGCGGCCAGGAACAGGGTCAGATAGGTCAGCCAGCGCCGCACCGGCGACAGCCGCTTGATCGGATGGCGGGCGACGTCGCGGGCGACCCGGTGGGCGACGAAGGCGAACACCGGGAAGCCGATGCTCAGCGCCGACACCGACCAACGCAGCGAGTCGTCGATGCTGCGCCGCCAATAGCCGAAATCGTCGACCGCGTCCGGCCAGGCCAGGTTGATGAAATCGAACCACAGGCTGCCGAGGCTGCAGGCGACCAGGTACAGGGTCGAAAACAGCACCAGATAGGCGAAGGCCTCGCGCGCCGACAGCGAAGCGCGCGGCTTGGGCACCGGCAGGACGAAGCCGACGTCGGCATAGGCCTCCAGTGCGCCGCGGGTCTGTTCGGCGCTCCAGCCCGCCGCGGCCAAGGCCTGCGCGGTGGCCTCCTTGCTTTGTCCGCGCATCAGGGCCTCGCGGACGAAGCCCTCCAGTTCCTGACTGCCCCCGGCCATGATCGGCGACTCCGTGAGAAGGACGCCCCGACCTTAGCAAGGCCGGCGCCGCCGCGGAGCCCGGCCGAAACAAGTAGCGCAAAACGATACCCGCAGGCGCCCCGGCCGCGCCCTGCCCGCTGCGTCCGGGAACTTGCGCGCGCAAGCGGCATGGATCGCGCCCCGATCCGGCGCACGCTGCGCCGATCTTCGCCGACGCGTCGGCCATCGGCGGACTGCCGTCCTCCGCCCGCGCGCCGTGCGCCACTGCCTGCGCAGGCCGCGCCCGCCGACGAGATGCGCCGGCGCGTGACATCGAGCGCCATGCGTAGCGTTCGCTGTACGGCAGATTCACTCTTCGCTAACGGCGGATCGGCGATGACTGAACTCGTCCGCGAGCCGCGCGCTCGCTTCATCCTCGGTTGCCCATGCCCACCGCCGCCAGCCGTCCCGCTGCTGCCCCGCCCAGCGCGATCCCGGAGAGCGAACGCCAACGCGCGCTCGACCGGTTGCGCATCGTCGACAGCCTGCCCGAGCCGGTCTACGACGATCTGGTCAAACTCGCCGCCACCGTCTGCGACACGCCGATCGCGCTGGTCTCGCTGATCGATCGCGACCGGCAGTGGTTCAAGGCCCGGGTCGGCCTGGACGACCGCGAGACCGCGCGCAGCGTCGCAGTCTGCGATCACGCGATCCGCAGTCCGGGCGCGCTGCTGGAAGTGCCGGACCTGGCGCGCGACCCGCGCTTCGCCGACCTGCCGGTGGTGGAGAACGAGATCGCCCGCTTCTACGCCGGCGCGCCGCTGGTCACCGACGAGGGCGTGGCGATCGGCACCGTATGCGTGCTCGACAACGAACCGCGCGAACTCGAGCCGCGCCAGCGCCAGGCCTTGGAATCGCTGTCGCGGATCGCGATGGAACTGATCGACGCGCATGCCCGCGAGCACCAGGCCGAAGTCGGCGCGCTGCTGGCCAAACCGGCCGCGGCCGAGCCGCCGGCGGCCGCCGCTGCCGCCGAACCCTATACGGTGGCGATCCTGGAACTGCAGAACTACGCCGGCACCGTCGAGCGGCTGGGCGAGCGCGCGACCGAGAAAGCGATGGAAACCCTGGGCCTGTCCCTGGAGCACTGCCTGCGCCCCGAACTCGGCGATCACATCGACCGGGTCACCTCCAGCCCCGAATTCGTCGCCACCCTGAGCGGCGGCGACGTCGAAGCGCGGATCGAAGCCTTGCGCGGCACCGTCGAACGCCATCGCGGCAACGGCCTGACGGTGCTGCTCGGCAGCGCCGCGGCTAGCAGCGCCGAGGAAGCGCCCAGCGCGGTGTTCCTGCGCGCGGACGCGGCCCTGAGCCGGGAGAAGAACCGGCTCAAGGCCGCCTGAGCGGCGCGGCTACAGCGGCGGCAGTTCGTCGCAATCCGGCTCTTCCGCCGCGACCGCGGCCGGCGCCGGTTGCGGCGCGCGCACCGGCGCGCTCAGGCCAGGAGTCGGCGCGCACGCCAGCAGCGGCGGCGCCAGCGCCGTACCGCTCCATGCCGAGGCATCGCGCGTCGCCGCCGTCGAGGCCGCACTGAGATCGCGCATGAAGTCGACGGTCTCGGCGACCCAGGCGCGATTGCTGCCTACGGTCTGCGAACACTGCACCGGGCTCCAGACGACGAAGCCGCCGGCCTTGACGCCGAGTTGGTCGAGCTGGCGGCGCCAGCGATCGGCCGGCAGATAGGCCGGGTTCGGATTCTGGCCGCAGGTCGCTTCGTACTGCGGTCGGATGTACGGAATCAACGGCTTGCTCGAATCGACGTTGCGCGCCGAAGCGACCCGGTTGTCGAGCCGGCGCTCCCAGGTCGCCTGGTCCAGGGTGGTCGCGGTGTACAGGTGCGGAAAGAAACCGTCCTGGTACTGGGCCAGATCGCGCGCGCAGTCCAGGTACTGATCGGTGTTCGGGCCGAGCAGGTCGTAGGCGCCGATCATCCGACCCGGCGCGGCCTCGCGCGCCCACAGGAACAACTGGCGCCAGATCCGGTAGCGCAGGTGGGCCTTGGCCGGGTCGACGTTCTTGATCCAGATGTTCTCGAAATCGAGCACGATCGGGCCGGGGTGCTTGTCCGCGGCCGCCGCCACGGCGGCCTTGAACGCGGCCTGGCGCGGCAGCTTGTCGATTACGGTGCAATCGGCCCATTCCTGCGCCTGGTAGACGATGTTCGATTTGATCAGGCCGGCCTCGCCGACCAGGTCGACGTCCTGGTAGCGGCTGTTGTCGTAAGCATGGAAGACGCGGCCGAGCGTGCCGGTCTGCGCCTGCGCGCCGTTGAGGCCGCAGGCGGCCAATGCCAGCGCGAGCGCGCCGGTCCTTCGCAATCCAGAGAGGGGCATGTCGCGGGGTCCTTGCGATATCGGCCGCGCGCCGGGCATGGCGCGCAGCCAGGGGGAGCCCGGATTCTAGCCAGCGCCACCGTTCGCTACGATGTCGCGAAGACGACCGCGCGCACCGTTTCGAGCATTCGTTCGCGCGCATGCGCCGTGCGCGGCCATCCGGCCACGCACGGCACGACCATCGGCGCTTACTGCATCATCGTGCGCGCGTTGTTCTGGTGTTGCTGCTGCGCATTGTGGACCGGGTTCTGCTGCTGCGGCAGCTCTTCCAGCTTGAACGTGCTGATCCCGACGGACTGGCTCATCGCTTCCTGCTTGGCCACGGGCGCTAGGCCCAGCGGATGCTGCTGCGAGCCATGCACCGCGAACAGGGTCTGGCCGTCGATGCTCTGCGCCACCGAGTCGATCGCGCCCAAGTTCCCCTGCCGCGCCGCGACCACCAGCGCGCCGGCCGCGTTCTGGCGTTGCTCGCCGCTCATGTTGCGGCCGAAGTCGGTCTGGCCGAGCTTGTCCAGGACATCGTCGTACTGCGCTTTAAGCGGATGGCCGTCCTCGTTCAGCCACGGCATCGGCTGATAGGTCCGTCCCAGGTCGCGGGCCTGCTGGGCCAGGTCCTGCGGCAAGTCCTCGTCCATCGCGTCCGGATCGAGGAAGCCATCGAACTCGCCCGGGATCTCCGCTTCCTCGAAGTCGCGGTACTCGTTGTGGATGTCGACTTCGAATTCGTGCGAGCTGTTGGTGCTGCGGCTTACCAGGCGCAGATTGGACACGTCGTTGTAGGCGTCCAGGGCGTCGGCCTTGCTGAGCGAACCGTTGGGCGCGTGCTTGAGCATCTCCTGCGACAGCAGCTCGAACGGCACATGATGGTCGATGTCCAGCGCATCGCGGGTGCACAGCTGGCCCGAGGCGGCGCAGCGGAACAAGGGCACCGTTTGCACGTCGCCGGCCTGGTTGGTCAGGTTCACGCTGCCGGCGTAGGAACGGCCCAGCTCGGCCTCGAACCACTGGCCGAGCACCTTGCTGTCGAAGCTCAGTCCCTTGCGGCCGTCGTCCGGCGACCAGGACTGGCCCAGGGTGGTCTGGGTGCGCCGGGCCTGATCGCGGTCGGGATCGAAGCCGGGGCGGTCGGCGTCGGGATCGAAACCGAAACGCCGGTCGACCCAGGTCTTCCACTCCTCCGAATCGGCGCCGTAGTGGCTGAGCACATGGTCGGCGCTGTCGCGGGCGCGGTTGATCACCGACGGCAGCATGCGCAGATTGTCGACGTCGTTGTAGGCCATGTGCGCTTCGGCATGGCTGGCCACGCCGAGCTTGTCGAAATGATCGCGCCACTGGCTGATGTGGTCGATGTCCAGCGCATCGGTGCTGTGCCAGCTGTTGCTGTCGGCATGATGGTAGAGCAGCACGCTGCCGATATTGGGCAGCGTGGCCTGCTGCGGCTGCATGTGCTGCAGCGCCCAGTCGTTGCGCATGTACTCCACGGTCGAGTCGTAGAAGCCGATGCTCGAACGCGTGTCGGCCGCAGTCCACGGTTTGACCTGCAGACCGTGGCCGTGCTGGGTCGGCGCCAGGTCGTCCCAGCTGACCAGACGCACCTGCTCGCCGCTGCTCAGGGTCTTGCTCTCGAATTGGTATCCCATGGCGTCGCTCCTGGTTGGCCGGCCGTTTTACGTTCGCCTTTACGCGAAATCCGCACCGCGCCGGCCATCTGTGGCCACCGCCGCGGGCGCGGCCAGGGAGACGACGCAGCGAGCCTATCCAGGCCGCAAACCCCGCCGCCAACGGGTCGACGCTCTACCGCGACTGGATCAGCGGACCTTGGGCTTCGATGCCGGGGGCTTCGATGCCGGCGGGTCCTGCGCGCGCAGCAGTTCGCGCACCGCGTCGGCCACGGCTTGCGGCCGGTCCAGCGGCACCTCGTGGGAGCTGCCAGGCAGGTCCACCCGCCGACTGGCGCTGGACGCTGCGAGGATGCGCTGGTGGGTTTGAGTGCGCGCCTGCTGCAATACCGCGCGCGCCTCCTCCGGAACGCCCGCATAAGCGGCGTCGGCGACCAGCATCCGCAACGGAATCGCGCCGTAGCTTTCGTCGGCCGGTACCGGCGCGGCGAACAGGCTGCGGTTGGACTCCAGCTCCGAGCGCAGGCTGCGCCAGTATCCGGGCTTGAGTTTACTGCTGCGAACGGCCTCGGCCACCGCCTCGCCCATCCACGGCGGCGGCGCGCGCAGGCAGCTCTGCGTCGCCGGTTCGGGCGTGTCCAGGCGGCCGGCCTGGGCCGCGCTTTCGCACGCCGTCAGCAGCGCATCGCGGCGTGCGCTCATCGCCGCATCCTGTTGTCGCCATTGCGCCGGCATCGCCGGCTCGGCGCCCTGCTCCGGCGGGTCGAGCAGGACCAGTCCGGCGACGCGCTGCGGATGCGTCTGCGCGTAGCGGCGGACGATATTGCTGCCCAGCGAATGCCCGACCAGCACGACCGGCGCGCGGCCGGCGGCGGCGCGCACTACCTGATGCAGGTCGGCGACGTCGGCAGCCAGATCGCGCGGCATCGGCCCCTCGTTGCTGAAGCCGTAGCCGGCACGGTCGTAGGCGCAGACCCGCGCCGCGTCCTGCAGCAAGGGCACGACCCGGTACCAGGTGGTGGAATCGGCGTTGCCGCCCGCTTCCAGCACCACCACCTGCGGCCCGCGGCCGAAGCAACGCAGGTTCAGGCGTCGGCCGGGCAGATCGATCGGGCGGCCCGGCTCGGCGTAATCCTCGGGGATTGGCGTTGGCGTCGGCGCGATCGCCGCGGACTCGGCGGAGACGGGCGTGCAGACGAACAGCGACATCAGCAGTACGGCCAAAGGCGACGGCTTCAAGGGCGTTCTCCTGGGTGGGCGATGGGCCCGCGCGGTCGCTGCGAGGCGCGGCGCGCGGACGACCGCGCGAGCTTAGCAAGCGGCTCATGCAGCGCGTCCGCGTCGGCGCCATCGTCGTTCATCCGCCGGCAGGCGATGCGCAGCCGCGCGATATCCGCGGGCCGCGACACCGGTTCGCCGGCGTATCATCGGAGCCAACGCCCCGCACAGCCCCGGGTCGCCGCCATCCCGCATGCCCGACATCGCCGTAGACGAACTTCGCATCGACACCGACCGCGGTCGGCTCTACGCCAAGCGCTGGAATCCCGCGCGCGGCCACGACGACGCTCCGATCGTGCTGTTCCACGACTCGCTGGGCTGCGTGCAGCTGTGGCGCGACTGGCCCGAACGCCTGGCCGCGGCCAGCGGGCGCGAGGTGATCGCCTACGACCGGCTGGGCTTCGGCCGCTCCGATCCGCATCCCGGCCGGCTCGCGGCCGACTTCGTCCACGACGAAGCCGAGCGCGATTTCCGCCGCGTGTGCGACGCCTTGGCGCTGTGCGAGTTCGTCGCCTTCGGCCACAGCGTCGGCGGCGGCATGGCGATCGCCTGCGCCGCGAGGTGGCCGCAGCAGTGCCGCGCGCTGATCACCGTCTCGGCGCAGGCTTTCGTCGAGGACCGCACCCTGGACGGCATCCGCGCCGCGCGCGAGGCGTTCGCCCGGCCCGGCGAACTCGAGCGGCTGCGCAAATACCACGGCGACCAGGCCGCCTGGGTGCTCGGCGCCTGGATCGATACCTGGCTGGCGCCGGACTTCGCCGACTGGAACCTGGACGAGGCCTTGCACCGAGTGGTCTGCCCGACCCTGGCGGTGCACGGCGACCAGGACGAATACGGCTCGCCCGCGCAACCGCAACGCATCGCCGCCCAGGTGCGCGGCCCGTCGACGCTCATGCTGCTGCCCGGCATCGGCCACGTGCCGCAGCGCGAGCGGCCGGAACTGGCCGACGACATCGCGCGCTGGCCGGGACTGGACCGAGGGCTGCGGAACGAGACCCCGAACTGAGGCATTCGGGATGGAAACGGCAGACGAAGCCCCGGGCGCGGCGGCCCGGCGCTTCGTCCCGATCCGCTCAGCCTTCGTACTTGCGATCGCCCTTGTACCAATCGCCGTCCGGGCGGCGATACCAGTCCGGCGACTGCGCCGGTCCGAGCGCGCCCGGACCGCTGCGGCTCTCGTCGATATAGGTGATCTTGTCGATCGGCACCCACACGTCGTGGTTGTAGGTGGTGCTGTACAAGGTCAGGCTGCCGGCGGCGAAATCCACGCTCTTGAGCTTGCCCTGCTTGGCGGTCTGGCAGATCGCGCCCGGGAACTGGCCCCAGATCATCAGGTACTCGCCGATCGGAATGCGCTTGATCTGGCCCTCGATGGTCTCCGGCTCGCTCTCGCCGTTGTCCACCTGCACGCCCTCGACCTGATCGAGCAGCAGCTTGAACGGTTCGCCGGATTCGACCATCAACACGTCCACCTGTTCGGCGGGAACATCCACGCTCTCGATGTAGGCGTCCAGGATCCGGCCGTCCTTCAGCCAGAAGATCGCGTAATCACCCGGCTTCATCGCTTCCAGCACTTGTTGTTCGCTCATGGTCTGCTCCCGGTCGTCGCGACATCGCGGCAAGCGGATGCTACGTCCGCTCCCGCGTGAAACGGTGTGCGCGCAGGCACGGCGGATCGCAGCGGCGATCACGAATCCAGGACGATTTTCGCGTTAGCCGATAAGCGGCACGATTCGGTTCTGTGATCGGCCGCCGGCCCGGCGCAGTCGCGGCCAACAAAAAAGCGGCCGGTCGAACCGGCCGCCTTCATGACGGACTCCGAGCGCTACGGCGGCTCAGTCGTCCTCGCCCTCTTCTTCCTCTTCCTCGTCTTCGTCCTCGTACGGCAGGCCCATCACGTACTGGATCCACGGCTCGCCGCCCGGACGCTGGCCGGTGCCGATCGCGAGGATGACCCAACCGTCCTGCAGGCGTTGATTGACGTCCGCCACCTGGTCGACCTGCACTACTTCTCCGATCGTCTCGAACTCCACGCGCATCGCTCCGGTGTGTGAAAGGGCGCCAGGATACGACACCGCGCCGCCGCCGATAAGCCAGCCGCCGATCAGTCCAGGTAGGCCGGCAGCACCGGCAGCTTCGCGAAGTCCTCGGTCGAGTGCTGGATCACCAGCCGGGCGCGGTGGTGGCGAATCAGGCCTTCGACGCGCTCGATCGAGGCCAGGGTATCGCTGCGGCTGACGTTGAACACCGGCATGCGGCGATGCTTGCGGTTCTCGTGCGAATGGAAGAGATCGCCCGACAGCACCACCGCGCCGCTGCGCGGCAGCTTGACCAGCAGCACCTGGTGGCCCGGCGAATGCCCGGGCGCCTTGAAGATCCGCACCGAGCCGTCGCCGAACACGTCGTGATCGCCGTCGATCAGCACGGTCTTGGCCTCCTGCCGGGCCTGGATCAGCTTGAGGTTGGTGCGCGCCGGCGCCGGCGTGGCGCTGAGCCATTCCAGTTCCTTGCGATTGACGATCCAGGTCGCGTTCTGCAGCCGGTTGGCGTTGCCGAGGTGGTCGCCGTGGCCGTGCGAGAACGCGAAATAGTCGATGTCGTCGAAGCTCAGGCCCAGTTGCTGCAGCTGCGAGGCCGCGGTCTTGGAGACGACGGCGCGGAACAGCGGCAGGCGCACGCCCTCGGGCGAGCCGGCGTGCTGGTCGCCGAGGCCGGCATCCCACAGCAGGTCGCCCTGGGGATGGCGGATCAGGAAGCACGACGCCATCAGCGTGCCCGGATGGCCTTCGTATTCGCCGGTGTCGGCGAACGGGGCCAGGTCGTCGAACTGAGCGCGGCCGCAATCGATCGCGTACAGGCGCAACTGTTGCGCCGCTTCGGCCGCCGGCGCCGACGAAAATGCGCCGCACAGGGCGAGCGCGAGCGAAAACCGCTTCAACCAAGAAGTCATGGCTTAGTCCTGAAAGATTTGAGGAGGGGGAGAATCGAAGGGGCGTCAGGCGCCGCCGGGCTGCGCCGGCTTGCGGCGACGGCGGACGACAGGCTGGGCTTGCTGCAACAACATCGCGGCGATCGCCTGCGCCGAGGCCGCGGGCGCGGCCGAACCGGTGCGCAGCGCGGTGACGATGGCGCCGTCGACCAATAACATCCATTGCTCCGCCAGCAGCGGCGCCCGGTCGACGCCGGCCTCGGCCAGCAGGCCGCGCAGATACTCGGTGACGCGCCGCTTGTGATCGTCGGCGATGAAGTGTCCGGCGTGGCTGCGGTCGGCCAGTTCGACCATCGAATTGATGAACAGGCAGCCGCGGAAATCGTCCCGGCCGAATCGCTCGGCCAGAGCATCGAACACCGCCAGCGGCCGGTCCTGCGGCCGCTCGCACAGGCGCTCCACCGCCTGCGCCAGCCAGCGCCGCCAGTCCTCGCCGCGCTGGGTCAGGATCGCCGCGACCAGGTCGCTCTTGGACGGGAAGTGCTTGTAGAAGCTGGCCTTGGCCACGCCGGAACGAGCGATGATCAGGTCCACCCCGACCGAGTGGATGCCCTGGGCGTAGAACAGCGCCGAGGCAGCCCGGAGGATGCGTTCGCGCGGGGAGTCGGCGGGGGCTGGGGCGGCGGGCATGGACGCAGTGTACAGACAGGTCTGTCTACGTCAAGTGCAGGAAGAAGCGAGGATGGGGGCGCCCGCAACACGCGCCCTTCCGGATCGCTCGCGCCAGCGAACCCGCCGTTCCTATCGGGCCTGGACCGCGGCAGCGGCCGCGTCGTCCTGGCGCAGCGCGGCGTCCGTCGCCGCGCTGGCAAACCTGGGCCCGCATCCCAGCGTACCGGGCCCGTGGCCGCACCAAGGTGCGCGAGCGCCGCCGCAGCGACGCTCGTTTGCGCGCGTCCGCCGTTGCAACGGTGCGGACCGCGATACCCGATGGCTGCGCCGGCGAGGCTCAGCCGGCGCTCTTCTTCGCCGCCAGTTGCTGCTTGGCCACGATCGCCGTCTTCTCCGACAGCTGCTTCTTGGCCTCGAGCTGCTGCTTGCCGACCAGGTCGGTCTTCTTCGCCAGCTGCTTCTTCGACTCGAGCTGCTGCTTGACCACCAGGTCGGCCTTGTTGGCCAGCTGTTTCTTGGCCTCCAGTTGCACCGCGCTGAGCTTCTCGGCTTTCACCGCCAATTGCTTCTTCGCTTCCAGTTGGGAAGCGGCGACCTTGTCAGTCATTTCGGCTCTCCTCTTCGGTATCGAACACGTGGCGCAATACGAAGGCCCGCTGATCCGCCGACAAGTCGGCGAGCAGGCCGTCGCGGGTCAGGGCTTCGTCCGGAAACACCTTGCATTCGGTCAGCGACGGATTCTGCCCGCTGGTCACCAGCCGCACCTGCTCGTGGAAGCCGGCTTCGCACAACTGCCCCAGCGGACAGGTGATGCAGGGGGTGCGGTCGCGGTCGGCGGGAAGATAGGCCTTCTCGCTGATGCAGTACTCCATGAACTCGGGGCCGTCGTAGCGCCGGCGCGGATCGACGTTGAAACCGGACACCTTCATGGCGATGCCTCCCCCTGGTTGGATCGCTGCTTGGATCGCTGCCTGGACCGTTGTTCGGATCGCGGCCCCGGCGGCGGTCGTCCGACCGCTGCGGCCGCCGCGCACGGGTGCAGGCGCGAGCCTCGCACCGATCCGCCTCGCGTTTCGCGCCGCCGGTAGCAGATAAGCGCGGCGGTATCTGCGGCCACGGTCCGCTGCCGACTGCGCGCCTGCGACGGACGCAAGCGCCTTTCCCTCGGCGGCCGCGGTTTTCCGATTCCGCCCACCGCTTGCCTCGCCGGCAAATCCGCCGCCGACGCGCCGCCTGCACACGCTTCTGCCAACGCCGCGCTGCCGCGCCTGCGGCCAAGCGACGCCGGACGATCCGACGGTCGGCATTCACGGGCCTCGCCCTACCGACGCTCACCTCAACGACCGCATCGCCCGGAGAGCTCCGCATGCAGCGCCCGTACCGTAGCCGCCGGCATCACGGCCCGCGGCGTGTGCCGCCGGCTCGGCCCAGACCGGTGCCGCGCGGCTTCCGCCGAAGTCGCGAGGACGACGAAGAAGAAAACGACGACGACGGCGACGACGAGGACCGCGAAGACGACGAACTGATCGGGCCGGCCCGCGTCGGCGCCGCGCCGCGACCGGCAGTCGGCTAGGAAACCACGAACGCCCGCACTACCGGCCGCGCGCCGTCCAGCGACACTTCGATGCGGTAGGTGCCCGGCTTCCAGCCCGCCGGCTCAGCGACGCGGAAATCGTAGACGCCCTCGCCATGGAACGCCGGCGTGCGCGCTTCCTGGTTGAACACCCGCCCGGCCGGATCGAACCAGCGCACGCTCAACCGCCCGGGCACGCGGGTCTGCGCGTCGCGGGTGGCGGTGCGGATGGTCGCGACCACGGTATCGCCGGGGGCGAAACGATTCTTCGGCGAGGTCGCGCGGTCCGATCGCGGGCGGGCCGGGCCGAGTTCGACCCCGCGAATGGCTACGGCGGTCGCGATCGGCGCGTTCTCGCCGCTGGCGCCGGGCGAGGCGGCCGCGGAGGCTGCAGATGCGTCGGTCGGCCGGTCGCAACCGACGGACGAACACGCCGCTGCGATCAACGCGGCAGCGGCGATGCGATGCAGGATGGGTTTCATCTCGGGTGTCCGCTGACGGCGCTGGCCGCGACTCGCACGGCCAGCGCCGATTGTCGACAAGACGGCGGACCGCCGAAGCCGGCGGCCCGCCGTGCGGGTTTACTGCACCGTGCCGTTGAGGTCGAACGGAAGTTCCTGGGCCACGTCGGGCGCCGACGAGGGCGTGCCGACGTCGATCACCGAACTCCAGCTGGACGTATCGACGTTGTACTGGCGCGCGTTGGCGCCGCTGCGGCCGCGCGCACCGACCACGGTCATCGGCGGCGCGAAGTGCGCGCCGGCGCTGCTGTCGATACTGCCCCACACCAGCCAGTAGCTGCCGGCGGTGAAGAAGCCGGACCCCGCGCAGGCCGTAGGCATGCTCAGGCGATTGCGCCAGACCTTGCGGGTGGTGACCGGGTCCACGCCCGGCGAGGGATACAGGCTGTTGCCGATGCGGTACAGCTTGGCCTCGGTCGAAGAGGCCAGCACGTTGCCGCTGGTGCTGCCGCACAGCAAGGTGCTGCCCGAATCGCCCGGACGGCCGCGCCAGACCTGCAGCACGCCGGCGGTGAACGGTGAGGTCGAACCGGTGGAGCCGGTCTTGTAGGCGTAGACATCGACCGATGACAGGGTCCAGCTCTGTCCGCTGGGCACGACGAAATCGTCGGCCAGGCGATAGGTCGCGCTGCTGACCGCATAGCCGGTGTTGGTATTGCTCTCGGCGGTGTTGCCGTCGTTGTTCTGCACCTCGCTCCAGGTCGTGCCGGTCGGCGCGGCGGTGCCGTCCTTGGCGCTGGCGCCGGTGCTCAGGCCGCCATTGCTCCACACCGTGCCGCCCGAGGGACCGGCCGAGTAGCTGCCGGTCAGGCCCAGGCCGGAGTAGGCGGCGTAGCCCAGGATCATTACGTGGTAGGTCCCGGCCTGGACGTTGGCGATGCTGCAGGTTTCGTTGTTGCTGTCGCTCTCGGACTTGCAGTCGAACACCGAGGTCGTGGGCGCGGCACCGAAGCGCACGAACAGGTCCGCATCGCCGCTGCCGCCGGAGGTGACGAAGCGCAGATTGCTCGCCCCGGCCGGCACCTGCAGGGTCCAGAACCGCTGGCTGTCCTTGGCCCCGGCGATACCGGTCACCGGCACGCCATTGCTCAAGGTATTGCCGCTGGGCGCGTCGGACACCGTCACCGCCTTGGTGATCGAATGGCTGGCGCCGTCGTCGTCGGTCACCTTGAGGGTCACGTTGAACGTGCCCGCGGCCGCGTAGGTATGCGCGGGGCTGGTCGTGGTCGAGGTGACACCGTCGCCGAAGTTCCATTCGCGCGCGACGATGCTGCCGTCGGAGTCGGTGGAGGCATCGGTGAAACTGGCGGTCAGGTTCGAGGTGGAGAAGGTGAACGCCGCGACCGGGTTGGCGTTGCCGGGTGCCGTCACGGTCACCGGCTTGCTCGCGGTGTGGGTGGCGCCGCCGTTGTCGGTGACGGTCAGCGACACCGTATAGGTGCCGGCCGTGGTGTAGGCGTGGCTGGGGTTGGTCGCGGCCGAGGTGCCGCCGTCGCCGAACGCCCAGGCGCGCGACACGATGCTGCCGTCGCTGTCGGTGGAACCGTCGCTGAAGTTTGCGGTGAGGCCGTTGGTCGAGGCGCTGAAGTTGGCCACCGGCGGCACATTTCCGCCCGAGGCCTTGTTGCAGGTGCCGGTGAAGTTGTCGGTCCAGGTCTTGCCGGCCACCGGGACGAAATCGCCGGTGTAGCCGCTGGCGGTCAGGGTCAGCTTGAGCACCCCGAAGGTGTGGTCCTGACTCTTTTCCAGCAACGAATGGCTGCCGTCGAGACCGTAGAAGTCGCGACCGCCGGTGCCGACCAGGATCTGGCGCAGGCCGTCGGTCTTGGCGGTGCCGGCGCCGTCCATCTTGCCGTAGCGCTGGTAGTTGTGGTCGTGGCCGACCAGCACCAGGTCGGCCTTGGCCGCGTACAGCCGGTCGTAGATCGGCTTGACCGAGCTATAGCCGCTGTAGTTGCCGCGGCTGACCAGGGGATGATGGAAGTACGCCGCGGTGCAGGGTTTGGTGTTGGCGGCCAGGTCGTTGCTGAGCCAGGTCAGCTGGGTCGAAGAGATGCTGCCGCCGGACATGGTGTTGAGGGCGATGAAATGCCAGTCGCCGACGTCGTAGCTGTAGTAGCCCTGGCTGCGGTTGCCGGCGGGACCGGTCTGCTGTCCCGAACCGTTGTAGTAGTCGAAATAGCCGGAGGCGCCGCTGGTGTTGTAGTCGTGATTGCCGGGGGTTGGCCGGGTCAGCTCCTTGAAGCGGCCCCAGCGCGGACTGTAGAGGTTGTTGTACTCCGACAAGGTGCCGCTGCCATAGGCGTTGTCGCCGGCGGTGAACACCGAGGTCGGGTTGATCGCGACGATCAGGTCCGAGGTCTTGCCGCAATCGGCCGGCGAGCTGTCGCAGATGTCGCCGGCGCCGGCCACGGTGACCGTGGTCAGGTTCAGGTCCTGGGTGCCGGCGTCGTAACTCTCGACGGTGTAGCGGCTGTCGGGATCGCCGAAGTAAGGCTCGATGGTCACGCATTCGCCGCGCAAGGCGCGAGTATGGAAGGCGCGATCGTTCCAGTGCTCGCCCTGGAACACGTAGCGGTCGCCGCCGGAACTGGTGATGCGCAGCGAGTCGTAGCCCTGCAGCACCAGTTGCTTGAAGCCCAGGCGGATCCATTTCGCGCCGGCTTCGCAGATCCGGTTGCCCGGCGTCGCCAGTAAGGCAGATGGCGCGGCCTGCGGGCGCTTGCTGATCACGCCGTCCTCGCTGAGCTGGACGGTGCGTTGCGTCGCCGTGGCGCTCTGCAGGGCGACGATCGAACCTGCCAACAGCAACAGCGCGCCGAACGATCTGCGTCGGCGTATTCCGGGTAGAGCTGGGGTGGCCATCAGAGTTTCCTCTTAGCTTCCGATTGGGGAAGGCCGCTGGCGCGCCGGCGGGCCGGCGCGCAGGGCATGCGCTCATCGCACAGGCGGACCTGCGCCGACGGGCCATGCCGCAACGGCCGGCGAATGGGGATGACGCCATCGCCGCGCACGGCCAAACCGGCCCTGCCCTGCATCGAACGATGGGTAAGCCGAACGCCGCGATGGCCGCCGGCGACGCGCAAGGATGCGAACGTCAATGTGTTCGACATCGATGCCATCGACATCTGTTGTGAATGAACGGCGAGGCGGCAACCGCGCGACGGGCATTGCGACCGTGATGTTGGAGCGCGCGTGCGAACTAGCCCGCGCGCCTGCGCTTGCTGGCATGACCTGGCCTCGCGTCTGGCGAACGAATCGCCCCCTGTAGAGACGCAGACGAAGCCGATCGCCGATACCTCAGCTGCGATCGCCCGTATTTTTCATGATCTTTGGTTATTTGACTCGGCCCACCATCGAGTGAAACAAACACTGGAAAACAAGGGATTTTTCGCGTTTTACCGGCACCCAGAAACGTGACCACCGCCATGAATCCAGCCTTGCGCGCGTGGCCGCTTCGCGTCCGCATCGCCATGCGATTTGTCGCCGCGACACGCCCGTTCCGGTCCGATTGCGCCTTCCATCCACGCCCACGCCTTGTCGCCAGGAGCCTCGCCATGAACCGCGCCGCCCACGCCCTAGC
Source organism: Lysobacter sp. BMK333-48F3 (assembly GCF_019733395.1). Taxonomy (NCBI): domain Bacteria; kingdom Pseudomonadati; phylum Pseudomonadota; class Gammaproteobacteria; order Lysobacterales; family Lysobacteraceae; genus Lysobacter; species Lysobacter sp. BMK333-48F3. Next base: position 1,057,647 of record NZ_JAIHOO010000001.1, read on the forward strand.
CCTGTGCCTGCTGGTCCTGCCGGCCGCCTGCGGTTCCGACACCCGGCCCGCGGCCAGCGCGGCCAAGGCCGCTACGCTGGCGCTGGACGGGCCGCGCGACAAAGTCAGCTACATGGTCGGCCTGGATCTGGCCAAGCGGATCGGGCCGATCGAGGACGAGGTCGACATCGACACCGTCGTCGCTGCGCTGCGCGCCGCTCACGCCGGCGCGCCGGCCCAGCTCGACGACAAGCAGATCGCCGCGATCCGCAGCGAGTTCGTCGCCCACCTGCAGGCCAAGCGCGACGCCGCGCAGAAGGCGTTGGCGCAGAAGAACCGCAGCGAAGGCGAACGCTATCTGGCCGACAACGCGCGCCGCGACGGCGTCGCCACCACCGCTTCCGGCCTGCAGTACCGCATCGAACGCGGCGGCCGCGGCACGGCGCCTTCGGCCGCCAGCACCGTACGGGTGAACTACGTCGGCCGCCTGCTCGACGGCCGCGAATTCGAAAGCACCTACGCCACCGACCATCCGGCCGAGTTTCCGCTCAACCGGATCATGCCCGGCCTGCGCGAAGGCCTGATGCTGATGGCGCCGGGCGCGAAGAGCCGGCTGTGGATTCCGGCCGCGCTGGCCTACGGCGAGGCCGGCGTGCCCGGGCAGATCGAGCCCAACGCGACCCTGGTATTCGACGTGGAACTGCTCGAGGTGGCGCGCTGAGCGCGCCCCGCGATCTCAGTCCGTTTCGGCGTCGCGCGCCATCGCCTGCAGGGGCAGGCGCTTGCCCTCGGGCGTGGCGCGCTGCATCCGGCCGCGCTCGATCAGCAGCAACTCGCCGTACTCGCCGTTCTTGATGCTGCTGTCGATGCCGATCACCCGGCCATCCAGGTAGCTGCCGACCTGCTTGTGCGAGGTGTGGCCGACGACGATGCGGCGCACGCCGAGCCGGGCGAGCAGCGCCTCGACCTCGGCCTGGCCCAGCGCGGCGTCGTTGAAATAGCCGCGATACCAGATCGGGCTGGTCTTGCCGTTGTACAGCGGCGCCAACGCCGGATCCTGCTGCCAGACGGTCTTGGGCGTGCCCAGCGAGGCGCGGTAGCGCGCGTTGGCATCCGCGCGGCTCAGGCCCAGGTCGAGGTAGGCGGCGGAAATGCCGCCATGGACGAACAGCAGGTCGTCGATGCGCAGGATCGTCGGCCGGCTGCGCAGCCAGCGGCCGAGCACGGTGTCGGGCCCGTACAGCTCGGCATAGGGCGTGCCCAGCTCGGCGGCCGCATGCTGGTAGCGCTCGTTGACGTAGCGCAGGTCGTTGGCCAGCACCATCGCCTCGTGGTTGCCGATCAGCAGATGCACCGCGCCGCCGGCCGCGCGCGCCTGCTGTTCCAGCCCGTACAGCAGCCACAGCACCTGGTTGACCTGGGGACCGCGGTCGAACACGTCGCCGGCGATCACCAGATGGCCGCGGCCGTAGCTCCAGTCGAGCCGGCGGTCGACGATGCCGTTGCTCTGCAGCAGCTTGCGCAGCAGCTCGTACTGGCCGTGCACGTCGGACAGGGCGGCGATGCGCGCGACCCGGCCCGGCACCGTGTCCGGCGCGGGCTCGGCCGGCGCCCGCACGCTCACCGGCTTGGCGTAGCCGCATTGCGCCGGCACCGCCACCGGCCAGCCCGGCGCGGCGTAGCTACGTTCGACCGTGCGGCCGGCGCAGACCCAGCGCGCCTGGATCTCGCCCGGCGCGTAGCGCAGATAGGGTCCGTCGTCGAAGGATGCCGCCGCTGCCGCGGCGGCCGCGGCGGCGTCCGGTTCGGTTTGTGCGGCGGCCGCGAACGGCGCCGACAACCCCCAGGCCAACGCGGCGCGGAATAGGAAAGCAGGCAGTTTCATCGTCGTCAGTATCGCCATTCGTCCGCGCAGGGCCAAGCCGACGGCCCGGAGAAAGCAGGGGCGCGATGCGCCCCTGCGAACCGCTCAGCGGAAGCGGTACTCGTACTCGACCGCGACCTCGCGGCCGATCGGGTTGTACACGTCGTAGAAGTACGGGAAGCTGGTGTTGGTCTCGTCGTGCGGGTGGGTGTTGTCGAACAGGTTGTTGACGAACAGCTTCAAGGTCGCCTGTTCGGTGATGCGCTTGGCCAGGTTCGCGTTCCACAGGATGTGCACGCCGGTGCGGCCGACGCCGCTGAACTTGGGCAGGCTGCCGTAGCGGGTCATGAACAGGCTCGACGACCAGTCGCCCGCGTGCCAGTTGGCGCCGGCGCGCAGCCGGCTGCGGAAGTCGAGATTGTCCGGGTCGTCGCGCCAATCGCTTTCGACCGGGTCGGTGGCGAACACCTGGCGCTCGGACTTGAGCGTGTGCGACCAGTTCAGGTCGAAGCGGAAGTCGCCGTAGCGCTCGGTCTTGAGCCGCCAGTTGACCCCGGCGTCGATGCCGGTGACGCGTCGGTAGGACTGGTTGAGCGGCGCCGACTTGACCTGGACTACGCGGTCGATCGGCTCGCTGCCTTCGGCGCGCCGGGTCACCAGGGCGGTGACGTTGCGGCAATAGCCCGAGTCCGGCGCGAACGCGAACGGCTGGCCGTTGAGCCGCTTGCCGGTGCGGCAGCCGGCCTCGCCTTCGAGGATGCTGGTCGGGCTGAGGCGCTCGATCGCGCCTTCCAGTTCGATGCTCCAGTAGTCGGCGGTCAGGGCCAGGCCGTCGGCGACGTCCCAGACCGCGCCGACGTTCCAGGACTTGCCGGTTTCCTCTTCCAGGTTCGGATCGCCCTCGCTGAGGCTGAAGACGTTGTAGCTGTAGCCCGAGCACCCCGGGTTGGCGCCCGCGGCGATGCAGCGCCAGGGATCGACCGCGGTGCCGAAACTGCCGCTGCCTTCGCTGAACACCCAATGCAGGTCCGGCGCCTTGAAGCTGGTGGCGTAGCTGCCGCGCACCAGCAGGCTGTCGAACGGACGCCATTCCAGGCCGGCGTTCCAGGTCTTGGCGTCGCCGACCGCGGTGATGTCGTCGTACTTGTCGAAGCGGCCGGCCAGGCTGGCCTTGAGCGTGCGGTGGAGCGGAATGCGCAGCTCCGCGCCGGCAGCGTAGCGGTCGCGTTCGCCGCCGCCGTTGGTGCCGGTCAGGTTGTACAGCTGGACCACGCCGGGCTGCACGCGCGGGTCGCTGGACAGGTCGTAGCCCTGCGAACTGGCTTCCAGCACCGCGGCCGCGCCGACCGGGCCGGCCGGCAGTTCGAACAGATCGCCGCTCAGCACGAAGCTGGCGGTGTTGACCCAGGACTCGGCCTCGTACTTGGCCACGGTCGAGATCGAGGCGTATTCCTGCGGCGTCATCGGCCGGTACCAGCGATCCAGATTGAGCCGGTAGATCGGCACGCCGTTGGACCGGGTGCCGAGTTGCGGGCCGAAGAAATAGTCGTTGACCCGGTTGCCGACCATGCGCCGACGGGTGCGCTCGAACCAGTAGTCCGCGCGGCTGAAGGTGGCGTCCCAGTCCCAACGTTCGCCGAGCTTGCCGCGCAGGCCGACCGCGACGTCGAGCGAGCGCTCGCGGTAGTGCTGGTTCATCGGTTCCACCCCGCCCAGGTCGACCGGGGTCAACAGGCGGTTCGGCGCGATCACCGCATTGAATTGCGGATCGTAGAAGTCGCCGCGGCGGCCGACGCCGTCGGTATGCGGCCCGGTGACGCTCTCGAATCCGCCCAGCGATTCGACCCGCGAGCGCCAGGCCTGCACCGACGCCCAGCCCTGCAGACCGTCGCTGAAGTCCCAGGTGCCGAACACGTAGCCGGCGAGCTCGTTCTTGCCCTTGCTCAAGTGCTGGTAGGTGGCGTCGCGCCAGGTGCCGCAGCCGTCGCCGAGGCTTTGCACGGCGTTGCCGCTGATGCGCTTGTAGGTATGGCGGAAGAACTCGCCGCCCCAGCGTTCGCAGGTGCCGGCCGGCGGCGCGATCAGCGGGCTGCTGCTACTGGTGCTGCCGCGGCGGATGCGCAGGCCGGCGTCGGGCTGCACGCCCAGGCGCGGATCGGGGCCGGGATGCGCGCGCAGGTCCCACTCGTCGCGCTGGAAGCCGTACAGCAGCTCCTGGTTGTAGTACTGGAACGCGTAGGTCAGGCCCCAGCGTTCGCCGGTCTTGCCGCCGGTCCATTGCAGGTCGATGCGATCGCGACCGCCCTGGGTGCTGGTGCCGGCGCGCAATTTGACTTCGTCGCCCTGGTAGCCGCGCTTGAGCACCACGTTGACCACGCCGGAGACCGCATCGGCGCCGTAGATCGCCGACGCGCCGCCGGCCAGGATCTCGATCCGGTCGACCGCACCGGAGGGGATGTTGCCGAAGTTCTGGAAGTTGCTGCGGCCCTCGTACGGGAAGGGATAGTCGGCGGCGCGGCGGCCGTCGATCAGCAGCAACGAGCGCCCCGGCCCCAGCCCGCGCAGGTTCAGCGGATGGGCGTTGGCCGAGAAACCGCCCGACAGCTCGGTCTCGACCTGGCCGTTGGCCATCACCAGCGTATCCAGGGCTTCGAACACGGTGGCGTGGCCTTCGCGTTCGAGCTGCTCGGCGCTGATCACCGTCACCGGCGAGGGGCCTTCGATTTCCGCGCGCTTGATGCGCGAGCCGGTGACCTGCACCGTTTCCAGTTCGGTCGGGTCGGGGTCGGCCCGCGTCTGCGGCTCGCGCGGCTGGGTCGGTTTGGCCGGCGCGGCCTTGGGCGCGGCGACGATCGCGATCACTCCGCTCGCGGTCACCCGGTACGACAGGCCGCTGCCGGCGAGCAGCCGCGCCACCGCTTCGCGCACGGTGTAGCGTCCCGACAGCGCCGGCGCGCTGCGCCCGCGCACCAGGTCCGGCGGGATCAGGATCTGCGCGTCCGCGGCCGCCGCGACTTGGTTGAGCGCCGCCGCCAGCGGCTGGCTCGGCAGGACGTACTGGTGCGCCGGATCGGCGGCGGGCTGCGCCGCCGCCGGCGCGAACGCGGCGGCGAGCGCCACGCCCAAGGCCAGGGCGAGCGCGCTCGCCAGCGGACGCCGGCCGGCGCGGGCCGGGGTTGCGATGTGCGAATCCCTGGGTTTGCTGTACTGCGCCTGCGTCCGACTGCCCTGCTCCGCCTGTTGCGGTGAAACGATCCCCATTGCAACGCTCCCCGATGAGTGACGACGACGCCGCTCCCTGGCACTCGATCTCCTTCCCCAATCGATGCAGACGCAGCCCGGCGCGGATTCCTCACTCGCCTTTCGGCAGGGTTGCCGGCGGCCAGCCGGTGGCTTAGCGTAGCCCCCGCTTGTCCGGCCGCGGGAGGGGCGATGAACAACAGCGAAGCCGGCGACGCGCCGGAAGCTGGCGCTGCGCCCGGCGCCGCCGACCTGCCCTTGCTGGCGGCGCGCTATCGGCCGGCGCTGGTGCGCTACTTTACCCGCCACCTGCCCAGCGCCGACGACGCCGAGGACCTGGCCCAGGAGGCGCTGGTCCGGCTGGTGCGGATGCCGTCGCTGGATGGAGTGAGCAACGTCGAAGCGTTCCTGCTGCAGATCGCCTCGAACCTGCTGCGCGACCACTTCCGCCGCGACAAGAGCCACCAGGTGCAGCATCACGTCTCGATCGACGAGGTGGCGCGCGACTGGCCGAGTGAGGATCCGCACGGCGAGTGCGTCTACGAAGGCAACCGTCGCCTGCAGTCGTTCCTGGCCGCGTTGGACGAACTGCCGCCGCGTTGCCGCCAGGTATTCCTGCTGCAGCGTTACGAAGGCCTGACCTACAGCGCCATCGCCAAACGTTTGCAGATCAGTGTCAGCGCAGTGGAGAAGAACATGATGCGCGCGTTGCTGCATTTCGACGCCCGTCTGGGAGAAGCGTGAAAACCCCGTTGCTCAACGTGATCGAAGGCGGCGACCCGTCGCGGCGCCAGGCCGCGGCCTGGTTCGCGCGCATGCACGCCGACGACGTCGCCGAACGCGACCGCCAGGGTTGGCAGCAGTGGATGGCGGCCGACCCGCGCCACCGCGCCGCTTACGAGCGCATCGAGCGGCTGTGGTCGGCGGCCGGCGAGCACGCCCAGCATCCGCAGATCGCCCAGCGCCTGCGCGAGGCGGTGGCGCCGCCGGCCGCGGCGCCGAAACGCCGCAGCCGCGCCGGCTACGCCTGGGGCGCGGCCGCGGCCGCCGCCGCGTTGGCGCTGGCCCTGTTCGTGCCCGGCCTGCTGCGCCGGCCGGCGCCGGAGCAGAGCTACCTGACCCAGGTCGGCGAAAGCCGCACCATCGCCCTCGACGATGGTTCGCGGATCAGCATGGACACCGACAGCCGGCTGGTCGTCGCCTATTCCGACGCCGAACGCCGCATCACCCTGTTGCGCGGCCGCGCCTACTTCCGCGTCGCCAAACAGGCGCGGCCGTTCCTGGTCCGCAGCGAAGAAGGCAGCGTGCGCGCGGTCGGCACCGAGTTCGAGGTTTATAGATATGGCGACGCGCTGGAAGTCGCCCTGGTCGAAGGCCGGGTCGCCTTGCTCGCGGCGCCGGCGAGCGCGGACGCGGAACCGACCCTGTTGGCGATGCTCGATCCTGGCCAGAAAGCGCGTTTCGGCAAGCGCCGGCCGCTGCAACGACTGGCGCCGGCGGCCCCCGGCACGCGTCCGGGCTGGCTGTCGGGCAAGCTGGTGTTCGACGACCGCAACCTGGCCGAGGCGGTGGCCGAGTTCAACCGCTACAGCCGGCGCCGCCTGGTCGTGGACGGCGACGAAGCCGCGCAACTGCGGGTCAGCGGCGTGTTCCGCAGCGACGACCCGCACGCCTTCGCCGAGGCCTTGCAGGAGTTGTATCCGGTCGCCGTGGACGAGTCGGCCGAACGGATCCGGATCAGTTCGCGGCGCTGACGCGCGCGACCGCACCCGCGGCATCGCCCGCCGTCCTCGCCGACCACACGCTGTCGGCATGGCCGGCGCGCGCGCGTGCGCGGGCATGGCGCGCGATCAGCGCGAACGCCGGCACCGCGGCCAGCGCGACCAGGTCGATGACGATGCCGGTGCCGGCATGGTTCCAGGTGCCGCCGATGCCCCACAGGCCGGCCAGGCTCGAGAGCGGAATCGCCAGCGTCGCCGCCGCGCAGACCCACAGCAACTCGACCGCAGCGCGCGCCGCACCGCGCACGAAGGCCCAGGCGACGGCGGCGGCGAACACCGCGTAGTAGATCGCCTCGTGCCACAGGGCCAGGTCCTGCACCAGGGCCGGCAACCACTTGGCCGCGGCGACCGTGGCCGAGATGCCGGCCACGCAGCCCAGCGACACGCCGATCGTCAGCGCGCCGAGCACCCGTACCGAACGTTTCTGCGTCACCGGGCCGGCGCCGCGGTCCTTCCTGCGCCGCGATTCGATCCACAGCAGGTTGCCGGTGTAGAACAGCATCGCCCCGGCCAGGCCCAGCAGCAGGTACATCCAGCGCACCGAGTTGCCGCCGTAACTGCCGAAGTGGAGCATGAAGAAGGTATTGACCGCCGAATCCCAGCCGCCGAGGTGGCCCGGCAGGTCGTGCATGTCGACCTGGCCGGTATAAGGGTCCAGATGGGTCGAGGCGTAAGTGCGCGCACGCGTGCCGTAACGCGTGTCCAGGCCGGTGACGTGGCCTTCCAGGCGATCGTCGCCCTGTTCGAAACTGAAACCGTAGACGCGGAAGCCGGGCAACTGTTCGTTGACCCGACGCAGCAGTTCCGCCGCCGGCAACGGCCTGGCCCCGGCCGGCGGCGGCGGTTCGGCCGCCTCCTCGCCCCATTGGATGCCGTTCGGATAGACCACCCGATCCTGCGCATCGTAGAACTGGTCGTGGAAGGCGAACACCACGCAGGTCAGCGCCATCACCAGATGGAACGGCAGGCTGACCAGGCCGAGCGCGTTGTGCACGTCCAGCCACATCCGCTTGATGTTCTTGCCGATCCGCAGCGCGAAGACGTCCTTGACCAGGGTCGGCAGCAGGATGATCAGGCCCGACACCAGGGCCAGCGCGTACAGCAGCGATACCGCGCCCATGATCGGTATCGAGACCTCGGCCGGAAACGGCAGGCCGACGTGCTGATGCAGGGTGTCGACCAGTTGCGCGACCGGCGTCTTGCGGATCCGTTCGACCTGCAGACGCCCGTCGGGACCGAAGCTGGCGCCGTAATCGGTGTAGTCGCCGCGACGCTCGCCGCGCACCCGCCACAGCACCCGCGCCGGCGTGTCCGGCGCGGTCTCGACCAGCACGATGTAGTGCCTGGCCGCCTCCGGATGCGCGGCCAGCACCGCGCTCACCAGTTCCGGCGCGCGCTCCAGCGGCACCGGCGCGGCCAGCGACGAGGGCGGCGTCGCCCAGCGCTCCAGCGGCTTTTCGAACATGGTGATCGCGCCGCCGTAGAAAGCGACGAACAGCATCAGCCCGGCGACGATGCCGACCCAGATGTGCACGTCCTTGTAGACCTTGACGATGTCGTTGCGGATCTTCATCGCGTCCTCAGATCAGGGTGGCGCGCACCATCCAAAGCAAGCCGAACGCGAGCGCGTTGGCCGCGCCCAGCCACAGCCAGGCGCTGGCACTGCTGCGGAACAGGAACACGCACGACAGCACCGCGCACCACACCGGCGCGATCAGCCACATGTTGAACTGGACCTTGCCTCCGCCGCCGTCGATGCCGTCCGGCCCCAGCCAGGCGAACAGGCCGGATACGGCCAGCGCCAGGCCGAAGCCGAGGATCAACCCGGCCGAACTCTTGCCGAACCAATGCCGGCTCTGCAGCCGCAGCGCTTTCTCGCTCATGCGCGCGCTCCGCGCCGGCGCGCGCGCCAGGCGCCGAGGAACGGCGCCGCGGTCATGACCAGCATCAGCACCGTCAGCCACAGCGCCACCGCCGCGGCATGGCCCATCGCCGGCCACAGCAGGACCAGCGACAGCAGCGCGCAGGCGCTGCCGGGCAAGGCGCGGCGGCGCGCAGGCCAGGCGCCGGCGGCGCGCCATTGCTGCTGCGGCGTGGCGAGATAGAACAGCCAACCGGCGGCGAGGCCGCACAGCAGGGCGGAAACGAGCAGCCAGACGTTCATGAGCCTTCCTCGTGCGCGGCCGCGCGCTTCACCAGCCCAACCGCAGCGTCGCCGTCAGCGTGCGGCCGGTGCCGTAGAAACACGAGGACACGCCGCCGCAGGTCGATACGTAGGTCTTGTCGGCGAGGTTGCCGAGGTTGAGCGCGAGCTGGGTCGACCTGCCGTCGGCGCCGTCGATGCGATAGCGGATCGCCGCATCGAATACGGTGTAGGCCGGAATCCGGTACAGATTGGCGCTGTCGCCGTAGCTCTCGCCGTTGTGGCGCACGCCGGCGGCGATGCCCAGCCCGGCCAGCGCGCCGCCCTGCACGGTGTAGTCGGCCCACAGCGAGGCGGTCCAGTCCGGCACCATGCCCAGGCGCTTGCCCTGCACGTCCGGCGCGCCGCGGCTGACTTCCGAATCCATCCGCGCCGCCGCACCGATCACGCTGAAGCCTTGCAGCGGCGTCAACCGCCCTTCCAGCTCGACGCCGCGCACCCGGCCCTCGCCGCTTTGCACCTGGCAGCGGCCGGCGCCGGTGGCGCCGCAGTTGGCATGGCTGGGGTCGGGATCGTCGGTTAGGATGTTCTGCTGGCGCAGGTCGTAGGCCGACAGCGTGATCAGGCCGTCGAAGGCCGAGGGCTGGTACTTGAGTCCGCCCTCCCACTGCTTGCCGGTGATCGGCTCGAACGGCGTACGGGCGTAGCTCTGGTTGATGTCGGTGGTCGGCGGCTGGAACGACTCGGCATAGCTCAGGTACGGCGACCAGCCGCCCTCGCCGGCGTACAGCAGGCCGGCGCGGCCGGTAAAGGCCTCGTTCCTGAGCCGGGTGCGCTGCCACGGCGTGACCGCGCCGGTGGCGACCGTGCGGGTCGCGGTCGCGGTGTCGTCGTCGGCCCAGTCGTAGCGGCCGCCGAGCAGCACGCGCCAGCGTCCGAACGCGATCTGGTCCTGCAGGTAGGCGCCGGTCTGCTCGTTGACGCCGCGCGACAGCGACACCGAACGGGTGACCGGCACGTAGCCGGTATAGACCGGCTTGAAGATGTCGATCGGACGCGGGTTGCTCATCGCGCCGCGGCCGCCGTGCCAGTCGGCCTTCTGCCAATCGACGCCGACGATCAGGGTGTGGACGAGCGCGCCGGTGTCGAAGCGGCCTTGCAGGCGGGTATCGATCGTGTCGCCGTCGGACACGCCCTCGCCCCAGGTCGCGCGCCGGTTCTGAGTGCGGCCGTCGGGGTTCAAGGCGCCGTTGGTGACCACGGTGCGGAACAAGGAATCGGCGTGGGTGCGGCGCGCGCTCTGGCTCAGCGTCCAGCGCGGGTTGAAGTCGTGCTCGAACAGCCAGCCCGCGGTCCAGATGCGGCGGTCGTAGGTATTCCAGTCCGGTTCGCCGATGAAGGCGGTGTTCTTCATCCGCCCGTAGCGGGTCGCGCGCAGGGTGCCGTCCATCGGCAGGAACTGATAGGTCGAACCGCCGTCGTCGCGCTGGTACAGGCCGAGCAGGGTCAGGCGGGTGCTCTCGGCGATCTGCCAGGTGTAGCTGGGCGCCAGGAACCAATGCTTCTGCTCGGTGCGGTCGATCTGGGTCTCGCCGTCGCGGTACAGGCCGACCAGCCGCACCAGGTGCGCGTCGTCGGCGCTGCCGGCGCCCAGATCGAACGCAGCGCTGTATTGGCCGTGCGCGTCCAGGCCCAGCTGCAGGATCTGTTCCTGCCCCGGCGTCGGCGTCTTGCTGACCTGGTTGACCATGCCGCCGGGCGCGACCTGGCCGTACATCACCGCCGACGGTCCCTTCAGCACCTCGACCCGGTCCAGGTTCCAGCTGTCGAACATGGTCCGGTTCCACTGGCTGCCCTGCGGCGCGCGCATCCCGTCCAGGGTGACGTTATTGCTCCAACTGCCGGCGTCGTAGCCGCGGATGCGGAAGTCGTCGACCCGGTTGTCGATGCCGCCGCTCTCCAGCGACACCCCGGCGACGTAGCGCATCGCCTCGTTGAGGTTCTGCACCCCGCGCGCATCGAGTTCGTCGCGGGCGATCACCGCGATCGACTGCGCGGTTTCGGCGATCGGCGTATCGGTCTTGGTCGCGCCCTGGGCGTGGGTGGTGGTGCGATAGGCGTTGACCTGCACCGCGTCCAAGGTCGTCGCATCGTCGACCGGCCCGGCGAGCGCGTCCTGCGCCAGCGCCGAAGTCGGCCAGGCCAGCGAGATAGCGAGGGAGAGGTACAGCGGGGAGTGCGCCAGCGAGCGCAGGCTTCGGTTCGCGAACACGGAGTCGGCCTGTCGGAGAGGGCTGGCTGACTGCGCGGGCAGCGGCTGATCTCCGCAAGCTTATCAAATGAGAACTATTCGCGTTACCGAACAGGGCAGCCGCCACGCCCGGCAAAGCCACGACGACGGCGCGCGGCCGGGCCGAACCCGTGCGGTACAGTGGCCGCCGTCCGGCGCGACGCCGTGGCGCGCCCACTTCTCCGCGAGATCCCGATGGCAGCCAGCCGCGACATCGACATCCTCAACCTGGTCAACACGGTGGCGCACCAGGCCACCGCCGGCATGCAGCGCGCGCTGCGCGAGGCCGAACTCGGCCTGGTCGCGATGGAGGCGCGCACCCTGCGTTTCGTCGCCCGCCATCCCGGCTGCACCCAGAACGACATCGTCCGCGAGAGCGGCCGCGACAAGGCGCAGATCGCCCGCGTCATCAAGGCCTTGCTGGACCGCGGCGAGATCCGCCGCCTGGCCGACGAGCCCGGCGAGAAGCGCCTGCGCCTGCAGATCACCGACGCCGGCGCGGCCACCCATCGCCATGCCGAGTCGCTGCGCGGCAAGGTCGCCCAGTCGCTGCTGCGCGGCCTGGACGCCGGCGAGCGCCGCAGCCTGCAAGCGCTGCTGCAGCGCATGACCGAAGCCGAGCCCTGACCCGGGCCCGGGACATGCACCAGGTTGACTTTATCAACCAATTGGCCGAAAGTTGATAAAGTCAACCCGGCAGCGGCCCGTCCGCGCCCCCATCCTGCAGGCGCCTTGCATGACTCCAGTCTCCGCCGACACCGAAGCCTACGACGCTCACGCACTGGACGCGCTGCGGGCCTCGCTCGCGCAACGGCCGCCGGCGCTGCTGATCGACGGACGCTGGCAAGCCGCCGCATCCGCCGCCGCCCTCCAGGTCGACGCGCCGGGCGACGGCCTGCCGCTGGCGCACATCGCCGCCGGCGACGCGCGCGACATCGACCTGGCCGTCGCCGCGGCCCGGCGCGCGTTCCGCCACGGTCCCTGGCCGCGGCTGCCGGCGACGCGGCGCGCGGCGCTGTTGTTCGCCCTGGCCGACGCGATCGAACGCGAGCGGATCGAGTTGGCGCGGCTGGAGTCGCTCGACGCCGGCCATACCCTGCGCTCGATCCTCGCCGGCGACCTCGCCCTGGGCCTGCGCTCCTTGCGCGACTACGCCGGCTGGGCGACCAAGATCGCCGGCGAGACGCCGGCGCAGTCGGCCGATGCCGGGGCGATGGACTACTTCCTGCGCGAACCGATCGGCGTCGCCGGCCTGATCACGCCGTGGAATGCGCCGTTCCTGATGGTGCTGCAGAAACTCGCCGCCGCGCTGGCGGCCGGTTGCACCGCGGTGATCAAGCCGGCCGAACTGGCGCCGTTGAGCGCGCTGCGCATCGGCGAGTTGTGCCTGCAGGTCGGCATCCCCGCCGGCGTGGTCAACATCGTCACCGGCACCGGCGCTGCGGCGGGCCGGGCGCTGGCCGAGCATCCCGATGTCGACCTGGTCAGCTTCACCGGTTCGACCGCGGTCGGACGTTCGATCCTGGCCGCCGCCGCGCACAGCAACCTCAAGCGGGTGGTGCTGGAACTGGGCGGCAAATCGCCGGTGCTGGTGTTCGCCGACGCCGACCTGGACCGGGCCGCGGCCGCCATCGTCGCCGAGATCGCGTTCAAGAGCGGCCAGTACTGCGCCGCCGGCTCGCGCGTGTACGTGCAGGCCTGCGTGCGCGAGGCCTTGATCGAGCGCATGCAGGCGGCGATGGACCGGCTGCGGGTCGGTCCCGGCCACCTCGCCGACAGCGATATGGGGCCGATGATCTCGCAGGCCCAGCGCGAACGCGCCCTGGACATCGTCGGCCACAGCCGCGCCGCCGGCGCGCGCCTGTTGCGCGGCGGGCATGCGCTGCCCGGGCCGGGCTATTACTTCGAGCCGACCTTGTTGACCGACCTTACCGCCGACATGCGCGCGATGCGCGAAGAGATCTTCGCCCCCGCCTTGGCGGTCGCGTCGTTCGCCGACGACGCCTCGCTCGACCAGGTCGCAGCGCTGGCCAACGATTCGGCCTACGGGCTGTCGGCCAAACTGTGGGCGCGCGATGTGGGCACGGTGCACGGCCTGATCCGCCGGCTCGAATCCGGCCAGGTCGTGGTCAACGGCGGCGGCGGCGAGGCGGTGCTGCCGTTCGGCGGCGTGAAACAGTCCGGTTACGGCCGCGAGAACGGCCATGTCGGCCTGTCGGCCTTCACCGAAATCAAATCGGTGCGCCTGGGCTACTGACGGCGCGCCGGCGGCGCGATCGCCGCGTCGCGCTCATTCGCGCCGCTTGCGCGGCTTGTCGCGGCCGCGTTTGCCGTTGCCCGTCGGGCGCGGCGCATCCTCGGGCTCGATCACCCCGTCCGCCTGCAGGTGCTCGATCCAGGCCAGGGTATCGACGTAGGACAGGAACTGCTGCAGATACTCCGGCGAGGCCTCGCGCATCAGCAGCAACGAACGGTGCACCAGCCGGCCGGAATTGAGCGGCCCGGCGTTCTGCGGCGCCTGCTCCAGCGATTGCCGCAACTGGCTGTCTGCGCGCAGGCCGGCCCACAGCGTGCGGAACTCCGCCAGCGCGCCGAGTTCGGGAAACGGCGTCGACGAAGCAGCCGCGTCGATGCCGAGCGAGCGTTCGCGCGCCGCGGCCTCGCCGGCCGCGTCCCGGGCGAGCGCGGCGAGCGAATCGGCGGCCGACGGCGGTTCGGCCATCGCCGCCTCGGCGCGCGCCTGCACCACGACGGCGAAGTCCTCGGCCAAGGCCTCCAGGCGCGCCTCCAACAACCGCCGCGCCTCGCCGTCGCGGCTGCGCGCGCGCCGGGCCAAGGCCTCGATGCGATGGAAACGCAAGGGCTCGGCGCGGTCGGCGCCTTGCGCGCGCCAGGCCTCGAGCCGGGCGACGATCTGCGCGGCTTTATCGTCCACGCGCGGCCGTGCCGGTCTTGGACGGCTGCGGCACCGGCGCGATTTCCACCCGCCGGTTCCGGCTGCGGCCGGCCTCGTCGGCGTTCGAGCCGACCGGCTGTTCGGCGCCGAACGCGGCCGCGAACAGCGACCCCGAGGGCACGCCCTCGGCGATCAACGCGCGGGTCACGGTCAGCGCGCGCTGCGCCGACAGTTCCCAGTTGTCGGCGAACTGCCGGTTGTCCTGGCTGACCTGGCGGTCGTCGGTGAAGCCGCTGACCATCAGGATCTCGTCGCGCGAGCGCAGATATCCGGCCAGCGGACCGGCCAGGCTCTTGAGCAGTTCGCGCCCTTCCGGCTGCAGTTGGTCGGAATTCAACGCGAACAGCACGCTGCCGCTGATGCCGATGCGGCCATCGACCAGGGTCACCCGGCCCGCGGCCAAGGGCCCGGCCAGGGCCTGCTCCAGGGTCTGGCGGCGCTGCGCCTCCTGCTGCCGGCGCTTGACCTCCTGGTCGAGGCGGTCGGACAGCTGCAGCTGCGCGCCGATCACGCCGACCAGGATCAGCACGAACACGCCCAGCAGCACCGACATCAGGTCGGCATAGGCGGCCCAGACCGGCGCCGAAGTGCCGGCTTCGGCCTCGTCGAACTCCACGCTCATGCCGCTTCGGCCCCGGCGCGGCGTTCGGCCAGCTGCTGCAGGTTCTCGATGATCTGCTTCTGCGACAGCACGCTCAGGTCGATCACCTCGCGCGCCTGCGCCACGTAGTAGCCCAGTTGCTCGTCGCTGCGCGACAGCGACTTCTCGAGCGCGTTCTCGACCCCCAGCAGGCGTTCGGACAGCTGCTCGCTGGATTCGCCGAACGCCTGAACCGCCGCGCCGAAGGCCTCGCCCAGGCTGGCGACTTCGGCCGCGCCGACCGAGACCTGCGCGGCCAGGCCGCCGAGCTTGCCGGTTTCGGCCTCGACCCGTTCGCTGAAGCGGCTGCCGACCTGTTCCAGCGCCTGGGACGAAGCGGCCAACAGGGCGTCGACCGCCGCGCGCTGTTCGGTCGAGGCGTGGTCGACCGCGTCGAGCAGGGTTTCCAGGGTCGCCAGCAGGCGGTTGCGCTCTTCCAGCATCGCGGTATCGCGGACCATGCTGTCGGACAGCTTCTGGCGCAGCTCGGCGACCACCTCGGCCGCGGCCTTGGGCGCTTCGGCGGCGGCATCGACCAGGCGCGAGATCTCGGCGATCGTGTCGCGCGCATGGCCCTGAGCCTGGGCGGCGATCTCGTCCGCGGTGCGCGCCAGGGTGTCGCAGATCGCCTGCTGGCGCTCGCTCGCCTGCTCGCCGGCCTGCTCCCAGCGCTGGCCCAGATTCGCCGCCATGCCTTCGAACGCGCCGGTCCACGCGGCCAGGCGCTGCTCGTCGCGCGACTCCAGCGTCGCCTGCAGCTCGGCATGCGAGGTCTGGGCGGCGTGCAACAGTTCGGCTGCGGCCTTGGGCGCTTGCGCAGCGGCATCGACCAGACGCGCCACCTCGGCGAGGGTGCCCTCGGCATGGGTTTGCGCCTGCGCGGCGATGTCTTCGGCGGTGCGGGCCAGGGCGTCGCAGATCCGCTGCTGACGCTCGGCGACCTGCTCGCCGGCCTGCTGCCAGCGCTGGTCCAGCGCGCCGGACAGGGCTTCGAAGCGCTCCGACCAGAGCGCCAGGCGCTGCTCGTCGCGCGCCGCCAGGCTGGCCTGCAGCTGCGCATGCGAATCGTCGGCGCCGCGCACCAGCGCAGCGGCCTGGACCTGGAAACCGGCGGTCGCCGCGCTCAGCGCTTCGCGATTGCTCGCCGCCAGTTCCTCGTGCGCAGCGGACTGGCGCGCCAGGGCGTCGCTCCAGGCCTGCTCCGTGCGCTGCGCATCGGCCTGCATGCGCGAAGAAAGGTTGTCGAGCAGATCGGTCGCGCCGCGACCGAAGGTTTCGGCGACGCCGTCCAGGCTCTGGCGCAGGTCGCGCACCAGCGCTTCATGGGCGCGGCCCTGGTCGGCCAGGGCGCCGTTCCAGATCCCGCTCACCGTGCTCGCGGTGGCGGCGAAGCCCGCCGCCAATCCGTCGGCCTGGCGTTGCACCGCCGACTCGACCGAGGCGTGCAGCGCGCGGGTCTGCTCGGCGATCGCGCCCATGGTGGCGTCGACCATCGGCTGCAACGCCGCGCCGCTGGCGCGCACGCTGTCGCCGATGCTGTCGCGCAGCGAGTCCTGCACCGACGAGGCCAGGCGCGCGTAGGCCGCTTCGGTGCGCTCGTGGAAGGCTTGTTGCGCCGCCGTCTGGCGTTCGTGCGCGACCTGGCTGTGCTGCTCCAACGCGGTCATCATCGCCTGCATCCGTTCGATCAGCGTCGGCATGGCCTCGGCCTGGCGCTGCAGCAACTTGAACGACTCTTCGCGGCGCTGCGCCTGCGAATAGCCGCGCAGATCCGTCGCGATGGCCGCGTCCAGGCCCTGCACCGCCTGGTTGCGTTCGCGCCGGCACAGCGCCGACAACAAGCCGAGTATGGCCGAGGCGGCGACGCCGGCGATCGAGGTGCCGAAGGCGAAGCCCAGGCCGGCCACCGGCGCGGCGATCGAGTCGCGCACCGCCTGCAGGTCGGCGGCGCTTTCCAGCGCCAGACCGGTGCCGCGCAAGGTGGTCATCATGCCGAGCAGGGTGCCGAGCATGCCCAGCAGCACCAGCAAGCCGACCAGGTACGGGGTCAGCCCCGGCGCCGGCAAGGCCACGCGCTCGCCTTCCACGCGCAGGCGCACCGCCTGGCGCAGCGAAGGGTCCAACGCCTGCAGCCATTCGCCCAGCGCCGGCGGCGGCGCGGACAAGCCGTCGAGCGCGCTGCGCAGTGAGCCGGTCGCCTGCCGATAGCGGTGCAGCTCGAAGGCGCCGGCGCAGTAACAGGCGCCGATCAGGACCGCGACTGATAGCGCCAGCGGATGGCTGCCGACATAACCGGCGGCGACCCAGACGATGGCGGCCAGGCCGGCGAGAAAGACGAAGGCGTGCAGCGGGTGCTTGGACATATCGTTCTTATGAATTGTTGCGCAGGGCCGAGAGCAAACCCTCGGCCGGTTGAAGTCGTACATCCAGCTCGGCCAGCAGCAGGCTGCGCATGTCGCGGCGGAACCTGTCCAGCCACGCCTGAGCGCGCGGCGCCGCGGCCGCCTCGTCCTGCGCCGCCAGGCGCAAGCGTTCGAAGTGTTCGCCCAGCAAGGCCGGCGCCGAGCCCAGCAAGGCGCGTTCGCGCCGTGCCAGCGCGCGTTCCATCACCTGGTCCACCGCGGCCAGCTGCGCCATGCCCGGCGTGCCCAGGCTGAGCCGGTCGCGCAGGCGTTCGCGCAGGCGGCCGGCGCCGGCTTCCATGGTCTGCTGCAGGGCCAGGTAGCGTTGGCGGAAGAACGGGTAATCGGCGGTTTCCTCGACGCGCAGCGCAGCCGGCGCGCCCGCTTCGGCGGTGGCGAAGGCGCGGTCGCCGGCGATCGCCTGGCTCAGCGCGCTGCGCACCTTGGCGCACTCGGCCGCTTCGCTGTCGGCGCACACGCGTTCGCCCGGCGCGGCGGCCAAGGGGGCGGCGTCGAGCGCGGTCGACAAGGTCAGCGAATGCGTCCAATCGACCCACTGGCTCAAGCGGTCCGACAGCGGCTGGCTCGGCTGCGGTATATCGGCGTGGGTCAGGCGGGCGAGCAGGCGAATGAACGTCGGGCCACGGACCGTCGCCCGTCGTGAAGCTTCCATCTTTACCGCAGGCTAAAAAAGGCGGCTATTTTACACGGCGAAGGCGACCGCTTGCTGACCGCTGCCCCGACGCGCCGGGCAGAAAACGCTGCCCGATTCAGCGGATTCATATTCATGCCCGGATTGCGGCGATATACCCCGGCAACCCCGAGGCGACCGGCGCCCGGGGCCGCTCGCGAGGCGCCCTGTATCAATTGATATAGGCCAGCACCGCATCGCCGCGTTGCGCGGCCTCGCGGTAGAACGCCGCCAGCTCCAGATAATACCCAAGCACATATTCCCGCCCTTCCTGGTCGTCGCGCTGCCAGATCTGCGGATAGATCTCGGCCGCGTCCAGGGCCGCGGGCGAGAATCGCGCGCCGAACTGGGCCGCGTCGATCGCCGACAAGGCCGCCGACACGGCCTGGACCTGGACCGGACTGAGGTAGCGCACCGGCCCGTAGCCGACGTCCTCGCCGATCGCCTGCCCGCCCAGCACCGCCAGGAACAAGGGCGCTTCGCCCTCCCAGGCGCTGCCGTTGAGGGTGTAATGGATCGCGTGCCAGGCCTTGTCGATGTCCAGATGGTTTTCCGGTTCGTCCTCATCCGGATAGATGAAGCTGTGTACCGCACCGGGATCGTCGAGCAGGGTTTGCAGTTGCGCCGGCGACAGCGCAGCGAAGTTTCCGATCATCCCCATTACGTTTCTCCGTCCCACTGCGCACCCGGCCGCGCGGCCGGCCGGGGCAAGCGCCGCAGGGCGCGGCAACCGCGCGGGACGCCGTTGCCGCCCTGTCCGCAGGCGACGGCGCTCAGTTTGCGGTACAGGTCAGCGTCACGGTAAGGCTGTCGCCATTGGCCAACGTACCCAGGGTCACCCCCGACTCCAGTTGCGCCAAGGTCAGCCCCGCCGGGCAGGCGGCGCCGCTGCAGGTCGGCGGCGCCGTGCAACTCAGGCCGCTGCGGCTGCCGGCCGGGTCGGTCAGCAGCGCCCCGGTCACCGCGTCGGGACCGGCGTTGCTGACGACGATGGTGTAGGTCGTGGCCGCCCCTCGCTCCACGGTGTCGTCGGCCTGGTCGAGCTCGTTGTTGATGCCGGGCGTATTGGTCTTGGTCTTGCCCTCTTGGCCGGGGCGACAATCACAAATGACAATCACTCTCATTTGAGCTAGAGTCGCGCCGATTCCGCCCAGACCTTTCCTCGCCGCCGCATTCCGGGCGGCGCCGCCCCCATGCCTTCCAACGCCGCCGTCCTCACCTCGCTGCTGGTCACCGAGCGCGAGCGGTTGCTGCGGTATCTGGGCCGCTACCTCGACCGCGCGAGCGCCGAGGACGCGCTGCAGTCGATGTACTTCAAGGTGATCGCGGTCGCCGGCGAGCCGCCGATCGCCGACGCCCGCAACTACCTCTACCGGCTCGCCCACCACCACGCGGTCGACCAGGGCCGCAGCGAGGCGCGCCGGCGCAAGCTGCGCGAAGCCGCGGCGGCCTGGCTGGACGAGGAACAGGAGCCCGACAGCGCCCAGGTCGCGCTGGCGCGCGAGGAACTGGAACGGGTCGCGCGCGCCGCGCGCGCCCTGCCCGAGCCGTCGAAGCGGATCTTCCTGCTCAATCGCTTCGAAGGCCTGACCCAGCGCGAAATCGCCGAGCGCCTGGGGGTGTCGACGACCACGGTCGAGAAACACATCCAGCGCGCGCTGCGCCTGCTCGACCAGGCGCGCAACGGTTGAACGCCCCGGGGGTTGGGTCCGGCCGCCCCAGGTTCGTCCTTAATCGAGTCCAGGCAGCCATCGCCACCGCATGACGTCCTCTCCGCCCAACGATCCCGCCGCCCCGCCCTGCCTCGATGCCGACGATCTCGCCGGGCAGGCCCGCGCCTGGGTCGCCCGGCTGGCCTCCGGCGAAGCCGACGAGGCCGAGCTGGCCGCGTTCGAGGCCTGGCATCGGGCGCCCGCGCAGCGCGCCGCGTTCGCGCGGCAACGCGCGCTGTGGCAGGCGCTGGCGCCGCTGCGCGCGGCGTTCGAAGCCGAATCGGTCGCCCTGCCGGACGCCGCCGGCGCCATCGCAACGGCAGCGTCCGGCGTAGCGCTCGCGCCGCTCGTTCGCCGTCCGCGCCGTCGCCGCATCGTCGCCTGGGGCATCGCCACCGCCGCCTGCCTCGTCGTCGCCGCCGCCGCGCCGGGCCTGATCCTGAGTCTGCGCGCGGACTACCGCAGCGGGCCGGCGACCGCGCGGCACGTCCTGGCCGACGGCAGCGTCCTCGCCCTCGACGCCGACTCGGCCGTTGCCGTGCGCTATGGCGATCGCGAGCGCCGCATCGAACTGCTGCGCGGCAACGTCTGGGTCCGCGTCGCCCACGGCGACGCGCGGCCGTTCCGGGTCGACGCGCTCGGCGGCAGCGTTCGCGACATCGGCACCGCATTCGAGGTGCGCCGGCGCGACGCCAGCGTGCAGGCCGCGGTCAGCGAAGGCCTGGTCGAGGTGAGCTCCGGCGCCGGCGCACCGGTGCGGGTGGCCGCCGGCCAGTCCGTCGCCTACGCCGAAAACGCCCCGGTGTCGGCGCCGCGCGCCGTAGCGGCGGCGGACATCGCCGGCTGGCGTCGCGGCGAACTTTCCTTCGATGCGGTGCCGGCCGATCAGGCGTTGCGTCGGATCGCGCGCTATCGGCGCGCGCCGCTGTGGACCCTGGGCTCGTTCGAACGCGCGCCGCGGATCAGCGCCAGCCTGCGCATCGACCGCAGCGACGAGGCGATCGCCGCGATCGCCGCGATCGCCGAACGCGCGCGCCTGCGCGTCCAGCGCCTGCCCGGCGGCGCGTTGCTGGTGCGGCCGCCCGCCGACTGAGACCGCGCCGGCGATTTTCGCCGGCGGGGTTGGGTAAACGCCTTCGCCGGTCGTCCTGTAGTTCGTAGCCGCGAGACGCGCATCGCTTCTCAAGCCAAACGCCGCTCGCTTCTGCGCCGACGACCCGGCGCCGGAGCCGGGCTCCGATCCGACTTGAGGAGTTGTTCGCATGTCTTTCGCTCCGGCCCGCCGCCGGCGGCCGTTCGCGCGCGTCGCGCCGGCGGCCTGCATCCACCTGGTCCTGACCGGACTGTTCGCGCCGAACGCCGGCGCGCAGCAGGCGCCGGCGCGCCGCTACGACATCCAGGCCCAGCCGCTGTCCGCCGCGCTGCGCGAATACAGCCGGATCAGCGGCGTGCAGGTGGTGTTAGACAGCGCCGACGGCGCCGGCCTGCGCTCGGCGCCGCTGCACGGCGAACACAGCGGCGCCGACGCGCTGCAGCGTCTGCTTGCCGGCACCGGCCTGGACCCGCAAGCGCGCGGCGCGGGCACCGTGGTTCTGCGCCGCGCCGATGCCGGCGCGGACGACGGCACCCTGCGCACCGACACGCTGAGCGTCGGCACGGCCGCCGACGAGGCGGGCGGGCGCGACGAACGCGGCTACGACGCGGTCTACGACCAGGACCTGTCGACGGTCTATGCCGGCAAGACCCAGATCGAGCGCTACAAGGGCGCCGCGCCCGCCGACGTGTTCAAGGGCATGCTCAATGTCTACAGCGGCGACGCGCGCAACAGCGGCGCGCTCGACCCGAACATCCGCGGCATCCAAGGACCGGGCCGGGTGCCGCTGACCATCGACGGCACCGAGCAGGCGCTGACCGTGTGGCGCGGCTACAACGGCGCCAACAACCGCAACTACATCGATCCGAACCTGATCGGCGGCATCCAGGTGATCAAGGGACCGAACCTCACCCGCAACGTCAGCAGCTCGATCGGCGGCGCGGTGGTGGTCAACACCCTGGAAGTCGCCGACATCCTCGCGCCGGGCGAGCGTTTCGGCGGCGAGCTCAAGCTCGAGAGCAGCGACAACGCCGTCGCCCCGCGCCTGCCGACGCTGTCCACCGGCCGCGACTACCGCAGCATTCCCGGCTTTCCGGCCAATCCGCAGGCGACCTACTACGATCCGACCCTGTACCGGCCGGTGCGCAGCGGCGGCGGCCGCGACCTCATCGGCGGCGGCGACCACGCCCTGCGCCTGGCTCTGGGTATGCGCGAAGAACGCGTCGACCTGCTCGCCGCCTATGCCTACCGCAAGAAGGGCAATCACTACTCCGGCGACCGCAGCGGCGACTTCTACGCCCGGCCCTACGATCCGGCCAAGAGCCTGAACTACATCACCAGCCTGGCGCGCTTCTACCATCCCGGCGACGAAGTGCCCAACACCTCCAGCGAGATGGAATCCTGGCTGCTCAAAGCCACGGTCCGCGCCAGCGAGCACCAGACCCTGAAGTTCGGTTTGCGCGACACCCGCTCGGCCTACGGCGAAATCCTGCCGACGCGGATTTCCTGGCGCGACACCACCGGCAGCGGCGCGCCGCAATGGCCCTTGAGCCGGGTCGAGGCCAAGGCCTACAACCTCGAATACGCCTGGCGCCCCGGCGGGCGCTGGTTCGACGTCTACGCCAACCTGTGGACCACCCGCACGGTCAGCGACACCTACAGCGCCGGCGGTTTTCCGAACTGGGCCACCTTCGACGAACCGATCCTGCGCAACACCGCCCTGGCCAACGCCCGCCACGACCGCAGCGGCCTGACCTTCAGCAACAAGAGCGCGCTGAGCGAGAACCTGGACCTCACCGTCGGCCTCAACTACCAGCACGAGCGGCTGCGCTCGGACGATACCTACAACGGCGTCGCCGACGGCTGGCGGATGTTCCCGCGCGCCGGCCGGCGCGAAGAGCGCGACTTCAGCCTCAAGCTGGACTGGCGCGCCAACCGGCGGCTGAGCCTGAGCGCCGGCCTGCGCCACCAGTCCTACTGGGCCTACGACGACTTCCTCGCCGACCGGCTGGCCCGCGGCGACGCCCGTCTGGGCCAGGTGCTGTTCCCGCAGCGCTACGCGATGAGCTACTACACCCGCGACCCGCGCGTCGGCCAGGCCGCGCTCGACGCGCGCATCGCCACCATCCGCCGCAACGCGGCGCGCTTCAACTGGACGCCGCAGGTGGTGGCGACCCAGATCGAGCAGGCCACCTACAGCGTGCGCAACGTCGGCCCGGACTGGCGTCCGGACGCGCGCGGCCGGTTCCGCCGCGCCGACAACGTGTTCCTCAACGGCAGCCTGGACGGCATCGACTACGGCCGCGCCAGCGCCTCGCTGCAACCGCAGTTCCTGCAGCAGTCGGCCGGGCACCACGACGGCAGCGGCTGGACCCCGACCCTGGCGGCCACCTTCAACCTGAGCGACCAGGCGCGGCTGTACCTACGCCACAGCCAGGCCCGGCGCTATCCGAGCATGTTCGAGAGCACGCTGGGCTTCTCCGCCAGCCTGCCGGTGGCCGCGCTTGAACCCGAACACGCCTATAACTACGAACTGGCCTACGTGCACGACTTCAGCCGCGCCCTCGGCGCCGACTACGCCGACCTGAAGCTGAGCTACTACCACCACCGCACCCGCAACGTGATCGAGCGCAGCGGCCAGCTGCAGTTCTCCAACATCGACCGGCAGACCCTGCGCGGCCTGGAGTTCCAGGGCCGCTACGACAACGGACGCTATTTCGCCGACCTCAGCGTGGCGCGCAACCTGGAGAACGAGGTCTGCGACGAAAGCGTGGCGGCGACCAACGATCCCACCGGCCGGATCGGCGTGCCGAACTGCGTACAGGCCGGTTTCGTCGGCGGCTATCTGATCACCCAGGCGCTGCCCAAGTTGTCGGCCAACGCGACCTTCGGCGCGCGCCTGCTCGAGCGCAGGCTGGAACTGGGCGCGCGCGTGGTCCACCACAGCCGCTACCAGAACGCCGACTACGACCTCTACCAGGAGCAGCGGCTGGGCGCGTATTTCAACGTGCCGCTGGCCTGGGACCGGATCACCACCTACGACGCCTACGCCAACTACCGCCTCAGCGAGGCACTGGCGCTGGAGCTGGTCGGCACCAACCTCGGCGACCGGTACTACGTCGATCCGCTGACCCGCTCGGCGATGGCGGCCCCGGGCCGCACGCTGAAGTTGAGCCTGACGGCGAAATTCTGAAGGCGTCGCCGCGAGCCGCGGCGACGTCGCGCGCCGGCGACGGCGCGCAGCACCGGATCTGTTGCGCACGAAGCAATGGATGAGCGACCGGGCGCAGACCGCGCTCTAGCCAAAGTTCATCCCATCGTTCCCATCTCTCAAGGAGTTCCACATGAAGCGCATGAGCCTCGCCCTGTCCGCCCTGGCCCTGGCGACCCTCGCCGGCACCGCCCAGGCCGCCGTGGTCGGCGACCAGAGCGACAACACCTACGTCGAAGCCGGCGTGTCGACCGTCAACGCCGGCCCGCACATCGCCGGCCGCCCGGGCATCGGCGTATACACCATGGGCACCGACCGCAAGGTCGACTTCCAGGCCCTGCAGAGCTTCGCCCCGGCCGACGGCAACGGCGTCTCCAGCCTGGTCTCGCCGATCACCCCGCCGAGCCATAGCGGCATGGGCGTATTCCACTTCGCCAAGGTCGCCGGCCACAACGTCTACTTCGGCGAGTGGTCGCAGAGCGCGCCCACCGACGGCACCCACACCGTCTATTACGCCGGCGACAACGCCGGCACCAGCGTGCCGGCCTCGGGCAGCGCGACCTACACCGTCGCCGGCCTGAATCAGTACAACGGCGGCAACAAGCTCAACGGCAGCTTCACCGCCAACTTCGGCGCCGGCCAGCTGAGCGGCAGCCTCAGCAACGGCACGGTGACGGTGAACATCGGCACCGCGGCGATCAGCGGCACCGGCTTCTCCGGCAGCGGCGCCAGCGCCTCGGTCGGCGGCGCCACGGTCGCCAGCGGCGGCGTCAGCGGCCAGTTCTTCGGCGCCAACGCCGCGGCGCTGGCCGGCGTGACCCGCTTCGACGACCGCCTGTACGACACCGCCTTCGGCGGCACCAAGAATCCCTGAGGGATTCGCCGGTAACGGTGCGCGGCCGGCCTGTCCGGCCGCGTTCCGCCGTACCGCCGCACGCCGGCGGCGCGCGGCTCCGGCCTTCGACGATGAATCGCCACCGCAACCCACCCCGCGCGCTGATGCGCGCCGTCCTGGCGTTGGGCCTGTTCGCCGCCGGCGCCGCCGCGCCGGCGCAGGACCGCGACGACACCCGCCTGCGCCTGGACCACGGTCTGGAACTGCGCCAGGCCGAACGCGAGCGCGCCTTGCTCGAGGCGGAGAACGCCGCGCGCGATAGCGCCGCGGCGCCCGCCGCAGCCGAGCCTGGCGACCCCGACGCGCTCGCCGCCGCGCTCTACCACGCGCTCGGCGCGCGCCGCTGGGCGCAGGCGCGGGAATGGCTGCGCCGCTATCGCGCCCTGCCGCAACCCGACCCGATGCTGGTGCTGTACGCGCAAGGCGCGCTGGCCCGCGCCGACGGCGACCTGAGCGGCGCCGAACGCGACTACCGCGCCCTGTTGGCGCTGCAACCGGACTTCCTGCCGGCGCAATTGGAGCTGGCGCGGGTGCTGTTCGAGAACCAGCTCGACCGCGAAGCCGAGCGACGCTTCCAGGCCATCGCCGCGACGCTCGATGCCGGCGACCCCAAGACCGCCGGCGTGCGCCGTACCGTCGAGTCCTTCCTCGATGCGCTGCGCAACCGTCGCGCCTGGCACGGCAGCTTCGCCGCGGGCCCGACCTGGAACGACAACATCAACCAGAGTTCGGCCAGCCGCACCTGCCTGCTGGCCGCGCCCGACGGCCAGTGCGCAATCGAGCGCA
Source organism: Lysobacter sp. BMK333-48F3 (assembly GCF_019733395.1). NCBI lineage: Bacteria > Pseudomonadati > Pseudomonadota > Gammaproteobacteria > Lysobacterales > Lysobacteraceae > Lysobacter > Lysobacter sp. BMK333-48F3. Next base: position 1,083,330 of record NZ_JAIHOO010000001.1, read on the forward strand.
GCCTGCCCGCGGCGATCCGGGGCGGCGGACTGGACTACGACGCCAGCCTGAGCCGGCGCCAGCCGCTGCAAGGCCACCACGGCCTGTACCTGCGCTCGCTGCTGTATGGCTATGCCTACCGCGACCAATCCCGGCACGACGAAACCACCTGGACCGGCAGCGCCGGCTACGCCTACGCCAGCGCCCGCCACGCCTTCAGCGCGGCGCCGCAGTTCGAGTACGCCGCGTACGGCCGCCGCAGCCTGCACGGCGCCTGGGGCGCGCGCGCGGACTGGACCTGGACGATCTCGCCGCGCTGGCTGTTCAAGCTCGAAGGCGAGCACAAGCGGCTGCAGTATCGCCGCGCCGAACTGGCCGGCTACGACGGCGGCAGCAGCGCCGTCTACGCCACGGTATGGCGCGCGCTGCCGCGTCGCTGGCTGCTGTTCGGCGGCCTCGACCTGGTCCGCCGCCAGACGCGTCGCGACACCGAGGCCTACCGCCAACACGGCCTGCGCCTGGGCCTGTCCAAGCCGTTCGACGCCGGCGTGTCGCTGCTGCTGTTCGCTTCGCTGCGCCAACGCGAGCACGAACGCTGGAATCCGACCTTCCAGGCCCGCCGCCGCGACGACGAGTTCAACGCCACCGCGATCCTGCGCCTGCCGCGCCTGGCCTTCGCCGGACTGGTGCCCAGCCTGACCCTGAAACACCAACGCACCGCCAGTTCGATCGACTGGCTGTACGGCTACGACCGCGACATCCTCAGCCTCAAGCTGGAGCGCGCGTTTTGAAGCGGCGCCGCACTTGCGCCCGCGCGACGGCCGCGACTGCGCCGCGCAGGACGCGCCATGCTCGCTGATCTGGCCGGCACGCCGAATGCCACGCCTGCGCCGCGGCGGCGCGCGCCCACCCAAGCCCGCGCCGCGCCGACCGTGTCGCGGCCGCGGTCGGATCCGCGGCCGCGCGGCGAACGGGCCTGGCCTGCTGGCCTGGCGTTGTCGCTGATCTTGCACGCCGCGATCGGGGCGCTGCTGTGGCAGTGGCGTCCGGCGCCCTTGCCCACGCCGCCGCCAGCGAGCGCAGCGGTGCTGCTGGAGCTGTCGCTGCTGCCGCGTGCGCCGGCGGCATCGCGGCACGATCTCGTACCCGGGCCAGCGCGCCCCGAACGCAGTGCGGCGGCAACGCGAACGCCGCCGCACGCGGTCGCGCCGCCGCGCCGCGTCAGCGCCGAACCCGACACGCTCGCCGTCGCCGCGCGACCGTCGACGCAGCAGCCGGCCGAGAACGCCCAAGCCACGGCGCCGTCCGAGCCGTCGGCGGCCTCCGCGCCGCCGGCCGTGGCGGCGACGCCGGCCGCGCGCCCGGCCGCGACCGAGGACGCCAGCGGCGTCGGCGCCGAGCCGTCGCGGCAATGGCAGCAGCTCCTGCTCGGTCATCTGCAGCGCTACAAGCGCTACCCGCGCCAGGCGCGACGGCTGCGCCAGGAAGGCGTGAGCCAAGTGCGCATCAGCGTCGCCGCCGACGGTCGCGTGCTGGCGGTGCGCCTGGAACGCTCCAGCGGCCACGCATGGCTCGACGCCGAAGCGCTGGCGGTGGCGCAACGCGCCAGTCCGGTGCCGGCGCCGCCACCGGACGGGGACCGCGCGCAGGTGCAGGTAGTGGTGCCGATCGAGTTCTACATCGCCTCCTGAGCCGCACCGGCGGCTCAGCCGCGCATCGCCAGGATCGCGCCGGCGATCCCCAGCGATGCGGTCCAGCCGTGCCGCACCGCGCGTGCGCCGGCCCATGACGACAGCGCGGCGAGGCCGCGGGCGACACCGGTCGCGACCGCGGCGACGACGAGCAGCATCGCCGCCAGATGCACGGCGGCCATGGCCAGGGCGAGCGCGAGCGGTCCGCCCGGCGCGGCCGCATCGCCGCTCGCGCACATCGGTCCCAGGGTCGGCAACAGGATCAGTCCGGCGCCTTGGCCGGTGGCGGTCAGGCACGACCACAGCGCGAGTCCGGCATGGCCGCCGCGCCAAGCCGGCGCTATACGCATCGATGCGGCAGGCGCTGCGGATAGGTCGCTACGGACCGCACCGGCGTCCGGCAGGGCTCGATACACCGCGGTCGCGATCAGCAGCGCCGCGGCGCACCGCCGGCTGAGCCCGGCATCAAGCCACAGCCCCTGGGCGAAGGCGAACGCGGCGATAGCCAAGGCCGCGGCGTGGCCGGCGGCGAGCGCGATCACGCCGCGCGCCGTCGCGACCGCGTCGTGCGCGCCCGCATCCCGCGCGGCGAGCAGACACCAGCCGTTGATCGGGCTGAGCCCATGCAGCGCGCCGGTCGCCGCCATCAACGCCCAGGGCCACCACCCGTCCACGCGCCGGCACCGGTCCGGCTCAGCCTTGCGAACCGCAACACGCGCCCGCCGCGTCCGTCTCATAGCGGTCGTGGTGGCGCACCCAGGCCATCGAATACTCCAGGCCGTCCTCGTCGCGCCCCTTGGGCGTCAGATCGAGCAACGGATAGGTATGCATCATCACTTCGACGCCGCGGCCGTAGCAGGAATAGGTGTGGAACACCGCGCCGGTCGGGTCGCGGTAGAACACGCTGACGCCCGGCGCTTCCTCGTGCGGGAAGGCCTGGCGCACGTAGTTGTAGTTCACCTGTCCGGACGACATCTCGTCCTGATCGAAATTGACCCCGAAGTCGCGATTGAAATCGCTGCCGTAGGACGACGCCCAGGCGAAACCCCAGCCCATGCGCCGGCGGAAGGCTTCGATCTGCGCCAGCGGCGCGCGCGAGATCGCGACGAAGGCGACGTCGCGCTGGGCCAGGTGGGCGATCGCGCCGTCGTTGTGATCGGCCATGAAGGAACAGCTCTTGCAGCCCTGCTCCCAGCCGGGCGCGAACATGAAGTGCTGGACCAGCAGCTGGCTGCGGCGGCCGAACAGCTCGCCCAGCCGGCGCGGTCCCTGCGGCGTATCGAACAGATAATCCTTCTCGACCCGCAGCCACGGCAGCGCGCGGCGTTCGCGCGCGACCTGGTCCTGCAGGCGGGTCAGTTCCTTCTCGCGCATCAGCAGCCGGCGGCGTTCGGCCAGCCAGCGCTCGGCGGGAACCACGGCATGGCCGGCGAGGCCGGCGTCGGCGGTGACAGCGTTCATCGTGTACTCCTCGGCCCGAGGGGCCGTCGTAGGGAAGGCGAGGCGAAGGTTCGTCGAGCCGGATCGGTGCCGTTCGGAACCGTACCGTTCGGAAGCGGCGCCGTTCGGCAAGGGCGTGCCGTTCCGGCCCGCGAACCGGTGAGGGGGAGATCGGATCCGGCGCGGCGGCAGCGAGCCGCCGCTGGCGCGATGCGGGCGCTAGCCGGTCTTGGCTTTCGGCCGGCGCACCGCGCGCACCCGGCCGCTGGAACCGCCGCCGCAATAGAACAGCTCCGCGCCGTCGGACTCGAGCCCGCTGACGAAGGTGTCGGCCGGCATCGCCAGCCGTTGCAGCACCGCGCCGCTTTGCGGTTCGATCCGGCGCAGTTCGCTTTCGTCGCCTTCCCAGGTGGCGTGCCAGAGCTCGCCGTCGACCCATGTCACGCCGGTGACGAAACGATTGGATTCGATCGTGCGCAACACCGCGCCGCTGGCGGGGTCGATCTGGTGGATCTTGCGTTCGCGGTACTGGCCGACCCACAGGCTGCCTTCGGCCCAGGCCAGGCCCGAATCGCCGCCGGCGCCGGGCGCCGGGATCGTCGCCAACACCTCGCCGGTGGCCGGGTCGATCTTGTCGATGCGCGCTTCGGCGATCTGATAGAGGTAGGTGCCGTCGAATGCGGTGCCGGCATCGGCCGCGCGCTCGATGCTGCGTTCGACCCGGCCGCTGGCGGGGTCGAAGGCCAGCACCTGGGCGCCGGTGGCGGCCCAGACATGGCGGCCGTCGTAGGTCACTCCGGCGATCTTGTCGACGCCGTCGAACGGGCCGTATTCGCGCACGATCTGCGCCGGCAACGGGTCGGGCTGGTGGGCGTTGCGGGCCATGCTGGACTCCCGAGTGCGCCTCGTCGCGGCGCGGTGAGGCCAATCTACTCAGACGGCAGCGAAGCGGGGAGTAACAAGATCGTCGTGAATCCGAGCAGCGGCGGCGCCAGCCAGCGCTGGGCGCGGGCGCGGCCGACCGAACGCACCCGGCCCTGGTCCTGCAACTCGGCCAGGGCGCGCTGCACCGAGCGCTGGCTGGCGCCCAGCGCCTGCGCCAGGCCCGAGGTCGACCAGGCCGCGCCGTCGGCGAGCAGGGCCAGCAGCGAGGCCTGGCCGCCGTCGATCGGCGGCGCCAGCACCTCCACCCTGCGCCCTTGCCGCGGCCGCAGGGCGAAGCCCTGCGCGGTCGCTTCGATCGCAGCCGCCGGCGCCAGCAGCGCGCGCAGCCGGCCGATCTCGACCCGCAGCCGCGCGCGATGGCTGTCGTCGGCGGCGCGAGTGCGGAACACGCGCGCGATCAGCTCGCCGCGCTCGGCCTCGCCGGGCCAGGCTTCGGCGAGGGCGCGCAGCAGGGCGAACAGCACCGGCCGCCGCGCCAGCGGGCGCCAGGCCTCGCCCGCCTGCCAGCCGCGACGGCAGGCATCGACGACCAGCGCGTCCGAGGCGAACAAGGCTTCGACCTGCTCCAGGCGCAGCGGTTGCTCGTGCCCGGCGCGGATCAACCGCGCCGCGACGGATTCGAGCGCGCCGCGGGCCTCGGCGGTCTCGGCGACCAGCGAGGCCACCCCGGCATGCCGCGCCGCCGCTTCGGCTCGATCCAGGGCCGCGTGCGCGGCTCGGGTGCGCAACGAGCGCAAGGCCAGTTCGGCCTCGACCAATGCCGCCACGGCGCTCAGCGCCGGCGGCAGACCGGTCGGGTCCAGCGAGGCCAAGGCCGAAACCGCTTCGTCCAGGCGACCGAGCAACAGCGCCCGGCGTGCCGCGATCAGCCGCGCCTGGCCGGCGTTGGCGCGGTCGCCGCGTTGGGCCAGCGCCGCCTCGGCCTGGGCGAGGGCTCGCGGCGAACCGCCGAGCTCGCGCATGGCCAACGCCGTTTCGGCCTCGGCCACCACGCAGCGCGCCCGCGCCCCGGCCTCGCGCGCGCCGAACCCGCGCGCGGCGCGGCGCAGCAGCTCGCGCGCACGCGGGTAATCGCCCAGTTGGGCCATGGCGATGCCGCGCAGGGCCAGCGCCGGCGGGTCCTCGCGCAGGGCCACCCGCTTGAGCGCGGCGAGCGCATCGCCGACGGCCAATGCGCGTCCGGCGGCGGCGATCAGCGAGTCCATCGCGCCACGCTACGCCGGCGCCGCGGCGGCGTACAGGGCAGCGACCGCGGCGACGCATGCCGCCGAGGTCTCTGCGTGCCCGCGTGCGCGGCACGACGGCCCGAGACCCGGGGCGCAGGGGGTTGCGCGCGCTTGCCCCCTGCGTCCCTTTCGCAGCCGCTCGGACCAGTGAAGCGAAGCAGCGGCTAAGCGGAACGCGCGACGAAACCTTCCGCCGTCGTTCCCGCGAAAGCGGGAACCCAGGGCTTCACCGAGACATGATTGCGAAGCCGCTGCCTGCCTGTGCTGTGATTACGCCACTCGCGCTGGCGACCTCGCCGTGGCAGGATCGCCGCCGTGACCAGCCGACCCACCGCAGCCGCCGCCACGGTGCACTTGCGCGATCTCGCGCGGCTGCGCCGTGTGCGCGACCGGATCGACCGCGAGTACGCGCAGCCGCTGGACGTGGAAGCCCTGGCCCGCGCCGCCGGCATGTCGGCCGGCCATCTCAGCCGCCAGTTCAAGCTCGCTTACGGCGAATCGCCCTACGCCTATCTGATGACCCGGCGCATCGAACGCGCCATGGCCCTGCTGCGCCAAGGCGAGCAAAGCGTGACCGAGGTCTGTTTCGCGGTCGGCTGCTCCTCGCTCGGCACCTTCAGTACCCGCTTCGCCGAACTGGTCGGCATGCCGCCCAGCGTCTATCAGCGCCAGCACGCGCAGGCCACCGCCGGCCTGCCGTCGTGCGTGGCCAAGCAAGTGACAAGACCGATCAGGAATCGAGAAGCGCCGGCCGCCGAGCCCGCCTAGGATGACGGCTCACTCACCAACCGAGACGGCCATGAACCTCAACATCCACTCCAGCTTTCTGCCGCACAACGATCCGGAAGCCTCGCTGGCCTTCTACCGCGACACGCTCGGCTTCGAAGTGCGCAAGGACGTCGGCTACCAGGGCCTGCGCTGGATCACCGTCGGCCCCAGCGGCCAGCCCGCGACCTCGATCGTGCTGTACCCGCCCAACGCCACCCCCGGCATCACCGACGAGGAACGCCGGGTGATCGCCGAGATGATGGCCAAGGGCACCTTCGCCATCCTGATGCTGGCCACGCCCGACCTGGACGGCGTGTTCGCCCGCCTGCAGGGCGGCGAGGTCGAAGTCGTGCAGGAACCGACCGATCAGCCCTACGGCGTGCGCGACTGCGCGGTGCGCGATCCGGCCGGCAACTTGATCCGCATCCAGGCCCAGGGCTGAGCCGAGCGGCGGCCGCGATGCCACGCGGCCGCCATCGCCCACAGCCGCTGCCGCTACCGTCTCTCCCCGGCTGCGCGCCGGGGCCCATCGGTCGTCCCGCCCAGGAGCGCTCATGAACGCGAATCAGTGGATCCGGCAATTCCACCGTTGGACCTCGATCGTCTTCACCCTCAGCGTCATCGCCACCTTCATCGCCCTGGCGCAGGAAAAACCGATCGTCTGGGTGTCGTATGTCCCGCTGTTGCCGCTGGCCTTGCTGGCATTGACCGGGCTGTACCTGTTCGCCCTGCCCTATCTGGCCAAGCGGCGCCGGCCCGCGGCCGGCGAATGAGGCCTCACGCGCCGGCGCCGGCGTCCATCGCCGTCGCTTCCGCGCGCAGCCAACGGCAGAACGCGTCGATCGCCGGGTGCGCGTCCGCGCCCGGCCGGCGCACGATCCAGAACGCATAGGCGTTGTCCAGCGACAGCGCGAACGGCCGCACCAGCCGTCCGCGCTGCAGGTCTTCCGCGACCAGCGGCGCCACCCCCAGGGCCACGCCGTGGCCCGCGGCCGCCGCTTCCTGGGCCAGATAGATGCTGGCGAACAGCGGCCCGCGGCCGGCGTCGATGCGGCCGGCGCCGGCCGCCTGCAACCACGCGCGCCAATCGGGCACGCCGGCGCGGCCGGCCGCGCTTTCGTCGTGCAGCAAGGTGTGCCGGCGCAAGTCCTGCGCGCGCTGCAGCGGCCGCGCCGCGTCCTTCAGCAGCGCCGGCGCGCAGACCGGAAACGCCGGCGCCGGCATCAACCGCTCGGCGCTCAGGCCCGGGTACGCGCCGACGCCGTAACGGATCGCCACGTCGATGCCGTCGCGGACGAAATCGGCGTGTTCGTTGCCGGTTTCGATGCGCAACTTGAGTTCGGGATGGGCCTGGTGGAACCGGTGCAGGCGCGGCGCCAGCCATTTCGCCGCGAACGACTCCATCGTGCTCACCCGCAGATCGGCCGCGGCCGGCGCGGCGACCCGGTCCAGGGCCAGATCTAGCAGGCCGAACAACTCGCCCAGCGACGCGGCCAGGGTCGCGCCTTCGCCGGTCAGTTCGATCGCGCGGTGGCCGCGGTGGAACAGCTTCGTCCCCAGATACGCCTCCAGGCGCTTGACCTGATGGCTGACCGCGGCCGGGGTCACGAACAACTGCGCCGCCGCATCCTGGAAGCTGCGGCAGCGCGCGGCGGCCTCGAAGGCGCGCAGGGCGTTGAGCGGAACGGGAGGACGCGGCTTCACGGTGGCCTCGGGCGCGGAACTCGGGCGCGGAAGCCGGCATCGTATCAAGTTAGTTTTTCTAATGTGTACGCGAAAACATCTCGTTTGTCGCGCCGGCCGGCGCTGGCCATCCTGGCCGCCCCGCCCCCGCAGGCACGCGCCATGAAAGTCGAGCCGCTCCACCCGGATGTCGTCATGTTCGTCGGCGACGAGTACGAATCGGTCGCCACCGCCTTCTTCGACGGCGACGACGCCCTGCTGGTCGATGCGCTGGCCGGCGAGGCGGATGCGCGCCGCCTGCGCCAGGTGCTGTGCGAGGAACTGGGCAAGACCGTGCGGGCGGTGGTCTCGACCCACCGCATGAGCGACCACATGGCCGGGCTGGCCCTGTTTCCGCAGGCGCTGGGCATCGCCCACCGCCACCACCGCCATACCTTCCTGTCGCAGAACCGACGCGTCGACGCGTACTACCGCGAACCGAAACTGGTGTTCGACGCCGCGATGAGCCTGCGCTGGGGCCGCCACGAACTGCATCTGCTGCACAACCCCGGCAAGACCCTGGACCATCTCAGCGTCGACGTGCCCAGCGCCGACCTGGTCTGCGCCGGCGACAACATCGTCGGCCGCATCGTCTACCTGTCCAAGGCCGACCCGGCGCAGATCCGCGCCGCGATCGGCCGGATCGCCCAGCTCGGCCGCGGCACGGTGATCGGCGGCCACATCGGCCGCTTTCCCGCCGCCGCGCTCGGGCAGGCGTTGCACTACCTGGACCGGTTGCAGGACACCGTGGTGGGCATCCGCGGCGAAGCGGTGCCGGAGCGGGCCGAACGACGCATCCGCGCGATCGCGATCGAAGACTGCCTCGCGCCCGGCGTGACGCCGACGGCGTTCGAGCGCGAATGGCACGGCCACAACCTCGACGTCATCGTCGCCCAATCGGTGTTCGCGCTCGACGCCACGCTGGCCGCAGGCGAGGCCCGCGCATGAGCGCCGGCCGCGATCCGTCCGCCTACCGCCTGCAGCGGCGCCGTTTGCTGCTCGGCGGCGTCGGCCTCGCCGGCGCCGCGCTAATGGGTGCGCGCTCCGCCTTCGCCGCCGCGGGCCAGGGACTGCGCATCCAGCGCCTGGCCTGGGCCGGCATCCGCCTGCAACTGCCGGCCGCGAGCCTGTTCGTCGATCCGCTGATCAATCCCGAGGAATGGGGCCAGGCTTTGGCCGACCCGTTGATTCCGGTCGAGGTCGCCGACGGCGATGCTTATGTCCTGGTCACCCACGCCCACGGCGACCACTTCGACGCCAAGGCCGCCGCGCAGGCCCTGCGCAACGGCGGCGTGCTGGCGCATCCGGCCGGCACCCATCCGCTGCCGATTCCGCCCAAGGCGCGGGTGCGGCCGAGCGCGCTGTGGGAGCCGCAGTTGCTCGGCGACTTCACCGCCACCGCCGTGCCGGCCTCGGACGGCTACGGCGACCCGCAGGCCTCGTGGGTGATCTCGGCCGGCGGCCGACGCATCTTCCACGGCGGCGACACCCTCTGGCACGGGCACTGGTGGCGCATCGGCCGCCAATACGGCCCCTTCGACGCCGCCTTCCTGCCGATCAACGGCGCCCGCTTCGGCTGGCGCAAACCGGTCAGCGGCCAACCCGGCGTGCTGACCCCGGAACAGGCGGTGGCCGCGGCGACCATCCTCGGCGCCAAACGCCTGGTGCCGATCCACTACGGCGTGTCGGGCCTCGCCGAGTACGTCGAGGTCGACGACCCGATCGGACGATTGCGCGCCGCCGCGCGCGGCCAGGCCGTCGAGATCCGTCCGCTCGCGCCCGGGCAATGGCTGGATTGGGATTGATCCGCACGTCTGGCGCTCCCTCCATCGCGTGCAAACGGCTCGGCGTCGATGACGGCTCGGCAGTTTCCTGTCCGCACGCAATCGCTTAGTCTGACTGCGTACCGGACGACGCCATGATGCTCGCTCCCGGCCAACAAAGATTCGGAAAGGTCCGGCGGCGCCGCATGAACGATCACAATCCCTATCGCGCACCGGCCGGTCCCGCCGGTTCCACTCGTCCCGCCGGTTCCGCCGCCTCCGACACTCGCTGGCAGCTCGCCACGGCTTTGCTGGTCACCATCCAGACCCTGCTTTCTGCAGTCTACGGTTACAACTCGATCGAGCTGCTGCGCCACGGCGACATCAGCTTGGTCGCCCTGTTGTTCGCGGTATTGGCTACCGCCCTACTGATCGCAGGCGGGGTCCTGGTCTTGCGCAGGCGCCGCTCCGCGGTTTACCTGTCCGCATTGTCGGCGGCTTGCTACGCCCTCGCGCTGCTGCAGTGGTACGCCGACCTCGCTTTGACCGGCATGGCGATCGCCACGGCCACCGCCGTCGTCGGTTTCCTGATCGCCCGACCGAAGGCATAGCGTCGCCCCTGATCCACCACCATCCAGGCAACGGCTGGATCGGGATCGCTCCACCTCCCCTTGTAGGAGCGGCGTCAGCCGCGACCACCGAAGCGATGGACGCGAGCGAAGCATCCGATGGAAGCTTGCGGCAGATACGCTTTCGAACACCGCTTCGGTGGTCGCGGCTGACGCCGCTCCTACAGGCTGCTTGCGGTTGGCGACGCAATCGGCTCGGCGGCAAAGGCGCGCACGCAAAGCTTGCGACCTAGGCCTCCAACCGCCGCCGGTTGCGCAAGCGGTACTGCGCCGGCGTCACCCCGGTCTTGCGCTTGAACAGTTTGCGGAAGAAGGTCGGATCCTCGTAGCCGACGATCGCGGCGATCTCGTCCACGCCGGCGTCCTCGCACTCGAGCCGCTGCTTGGCCGCTTCGATCCGCAACGATTGCGCGTACTCGACCGGGCTGTAGCCGGTGGCGGCCTGGAAGCGCCGCTTGAAGCTGCGTTCGGCCAGGCCGGAATACGCCGCCATCGCCGCGACCGGGTTGGCGGCCGCGTAGCGCTGCGCGATCCAGGCCTGGACCTTGGCGATCGCCGCATCGTTGTGCTGGCGCGGACGAGCCATGGACGCGAACGGCAACTGGCCCTGGCCGCGGTCGCCGATCAGGAACAGCCGGGCGACGCGCGAGGCTTCTTCCTGGCCGCAGAACCGGCCGATCAGGTACAGCGCCAGGTCCTGCCAGGCGGAGGCGCCGCCGGCGGTGATCAACTGGCCGCCGCGGCCGCTGTCGCACAGGATGCGCTCGGGACGGAACTTCACCTTGGGGTAGCGATCGCGGAACAGGTCCGCGAGTTGCCAATGCGACGCCACCTCGGCGCCGTCGAGCAGGCCGGCTTCGGCCAGCAGGATCGCTCCGCTGCATGAGGAGCACACCAGCGCGCCCTGCTCGGCGTGCCGGCGCACCCAGGCGATTTCCTCGCGCCAACGCCCCGCCGGAGACTCCTGCGGCGCGAGGTGGATGTCGCACACGATGACGATGTCGGCGGGGGCCTCGTGCAAGCCGTCCTGCGGCGTGACCCGCAGGCCGGTGCTCGACGCGAACGGCCGGGCGCGGCGCGCCACCAGGCGCGGGTGCAGCGCGCGCGGACCGGCCTCGGGATTGCTCGCGGTGTCGCCCAGCACTTCGTGCAGCCCATAGGCCGCCATGGTCCCGCCCTCGGGCAGGGACAGGATCGACAGGTTCAGCGCGGTCTTGGGTCGGGGACGGACGGGCACCCGGCGATCGTGGCACAAAAGCCCCGATTCCGGCGAATCCGCCTCTCGTTCCGGGCCGCTGCGCGAGCGATCTTGTCGCCACCCCAACCACTGCCCAGGACAACACATGCACGCGCAAGAAGGCCTCGTCGACATCACCCGCCAACTCGCCCACCCCACCAGCGCGGTCTACGCCGCGTGGTCGCAGCAAGAGGCGCAGCTCGCCTGGGGCGACCCCGGCGATGGCTGGCAGCTGGCGTTCGACGACTTCCGCTTCGCGGTCGGCGAAGTCGACGTCTGCCGTTTCGGCCCCGTGGACGGGCCGCAGTACCTCAATCGCAATCGCTACCTGGTCCTGGACCCGGAGCGGCAGATCGTCTACGCCACCTCGCTGCAGACCGACCAGGGCTTGAGCTTCTGCGGCACGGTCGAGGTCGATCTGGAACCGCACCAGGGCGGCACTCGGCTGCGTCTTCGCGAACGCGGCTATTACCTCGGCGACGGCGACAGCGCCGAAGCGCACCGCGAAGGCTGGGAAAGCATGCTGTCCGCGCTGGGCGAGTATCTCGACGCCCGCGCCGGTTGAAAGCCGCGGAGCCGAAAGTCGGTAGCGCGAGCGAAACGGTCCCCCGGCCGAAGCCGGGGGACCGCGGGTTGCAACGATTCCGATCCGCTGCCGTCGGTGCCGGACGCCCACTCGAGAATGCGGCGGGACGATGCGGCGACCGAAGGCGCGGCCGACGTGGGACGGGCCGAAGAGAACGGCCCGGAGGTTACTGGGCGGTCACGCCGACCTGGGCGAATGCGTCGATCACGTCGGCGGTGCTGTAGCCCAGGTCGCTGGCGGCCTGGCGCACGCCGACGCCGCCCTGGTTGAAGGTCGTGCTCGGGGTCCAGTAGTCCTTGTTCGCCTTGGCGAAGGCCTTGAACGCCTTGACCGTGCCCCAGTTCGGCTTGTTCGCCAACAGGTAGAACGCCTTGTTGAACACGCCCGAGGAGTAGTGCACGTCCAGGCCGGCGCGGTAGTCGCGGGCATGGCCGATCGAGCGGCCGTCCTGCGGCGGATTGGCGAAGTAGCGCAGCGCGCGGCCGCTGGCCTTGAAGATGTCGGCGCCGACCAGGAAATCGTTGCGGCCGCGGTGGTAGAACTCGGCCGCTTCGCCGGCGATGTCGGAGAACGACTCGTTGATGCCGCCGGACTGGCCGGAGTAGATCAGGCCCGACTGCTGCTCGGTGAACCCGTGCGAGGCCTCGTGCGCGACCACGTCCAACGAGACCAGCGGATAGAACGTGCTGCGGCCGTCGCCGAAGGTCAGGGTGCGGCCGTCCCAGAACGCGTTCTCGTAGCTGTTGCTGTAGTGCACGCGCAGGTTCAGCTGGAAGTTCAGCGGCGAAACGCCGACGTAGGCCCGGTAGGTGTCGAACACCACCTTGCCGAAGAAGTGGGCGTCGTTGAGCGGCGAGTAGGCGCCGTTGATCGGCTTCACCGTGTTGCGCGGACCGGTGTAGGAGTACGCGGTCGAGCCGCTGGTGCCGTGGTTGAGGTTGATGGTTTTGACGTTCGGGGTGTTGAAGCTGTAGCTGCTGCCGCTCTGGGTGACGTCGATGAAGCCGCGCCCGCCGCTGCCGTACTCGTACTGGCCGATCTTCTGGTTGCCGCCCGGGCCGGTGCCGACCTCGGCGTGGTTCAGGCCTTCCCACTGCTTGAGCACCCGCCCGCTGACGGCGTCGACGATCGCGAACGGCCGGGTCGGCTCGCCGCCCTGCGGCGCGTCGGCGAAGAAGTCCACCGCGTAGGCCAGGTGGGCGCGGTCGGCGTCGTCCAGGTAGATCACCTTGCGGCTGTTCTGCTGGCCCACGCGCAGCGACGCCGCACGCTGGCCCAGGGCCGCGCTCTTCGCCAGGCCCAGCGCCTGGGCGCTGTCGATCCTGGCCTGCAGCTTCGGCACCTCCGCGCCGATCCCCGCGACCGAGCGGCCGAACAGCGCGCGCACGTTGCCCTGCGCGTCCTCGCGCACGACCACGTGCTCGCCGAACACCGGAATGCCGCGCCAGCTCTGCTGATAGCGGTAGTTGCGCGAGCCGTCGGCGTCCTGGCTGCTCTTGAGTTCGCCCAGGCTGGAGTCGGCATCGAGCGCGATCAGTTCGGCATGGCGCAGCGGCGCCTTGGCGACGGCGCCGGATTGGGCCGTGGCGGCCTGGTACTGCCGGTTGAGCTTGGCCACGTCGACGCCGTGCAAGTCGACGCGTTGCGCCGCGCCGGCGGCGCCGGCGGCCAGGGCCAGGGAAACGGCGAAGCTCAGTACCGATACGTTGCGGTTCATTGGAATACCCCCGAAGGTCAGCGATTGAGTGACGGCCGCGGGCGCGGCCGATGTGCGGCGTTCCGCCGGCGCGTCCGGGCAGCGCGCGCCGGATATCGATTCACCGATTCCGGCGGGGTCGCGACTGCCGCGGACGAGGACGTGCGGCGGAATCGACGCTAGGGGGCGGGCGAAAAACGAATCAAACCCGACTGCCGTCGTCACGTCGCGGATGAGACGGCGATTTTCCCGATTCCAGAGGGCATAGGACGAAACTCCTTGGCGGTCCGGCACTTCGGAATTTCCCGTGTTTTCGCACTGAAAAACCCGCGTGCCGCTGGCGACCCAGGCCTATGTTGCAGTGCAACATAGTTCGGGCGCGCCGCTTGCGCCGATTCCGTTCGATCGGCACGACTGCGACGTGACCGAGTGGGTGATTCGAGTTGGCCGAAGGTCGATGGCGTCGGTGGCGAGATCCGTTCCTGGCCAAGATTCATCGCGTCGCCGATCCGTCAACCCGGCTTCGTGACCGACGTGGCCGCGTGACTGCGATATATTCGAGCACTAATCGAAATCGGCGGCCGCTATAACGTTTCGTCATTGCAGGGGCATAAGCACCGCTACCGTTCGACGGCGGTCCCGATCGATGAGCCGCACACCCACCCGATCGCCACTTGATCGGCTCACCGCAATCGCCGATATCCATTCCCGATGAAACACGTCGACGAGAAGACCCTGCTGCGCCACGCCCTCGCCGAGCTGGATGGCAAGGCCAAGCACCCCAGCCGATTCGCGCACGTCCTGACGACGCTCTCGCTTTGGCTGCTGACGTTCTCGGTCGCCATGCTCTACTTCCGCTACGGACAGCCCGCGCACTGGACCGACGCCCTGCTGGCGACAGTTTGCCTCGGCGTCGGCGTCTGGCTCACCCACGACCTATATCGCAGCACCTCGCGCCGGCACTGGTCGCAACTGGCGCCGTACATCGATCGCGCCAAGCTGGAGCAGCGCTTGCGGCGGCTCGATATGCCTGAGACGGCTGGCCCGGACCCGACTCGTCCCTCACCCGACGACAAGACACCATGACCCGAAAACGACTGCAAGCTGTCCTCGTCGCGCTGTTTTCAGCCGGCTGGCTGGTCCCGCTCGCGTTGGGGGTCGATATCTGGCTGAACTTCTGGCAACTCGAAGCCCGGCCGCTGTTGTCCGGCGTCCCGCGCGGCAATTCCTTTCCCTTCATCGACGCGACCAAGGACTGCCTGCGCTGGGCCTTGCTCTGGATCGGCGCCGTGGTCGCATTCTGGTCCTATCGGGCTTTTACCGCGACTGCCCGGACTGGCGCCCCATGAAGCCGGCGCCAGCTAGGCGCCAGACGAATACCGGCGCGAGCGGCCCGCTGTACTCGTGCTGCCCGCAGCGGACTTCCCTAAACTACGCGTTTTCGCTTAGATCGCCGGCACATGCTCTGGAAACGAATAGCAAAATTCTCTGCTGCACTGCTGCTGGCACAAGGGGCGATCGGGTTCTTCGAGGGATCGTTGATGCCTACCGTTCCCAGTCCTGAGGAGGCGATCGGCCGCTGGCTGGCGACGGCTGCTCTAGGCGCTCTGGCCTCGGCGATCCTGTTCGCCGCGTTCACGGCTAACGGCGGCTCCCGCCCCTGGCTGCAAGCCGGGCTGGCGTTGTTCGTTTACGTCGTTGCTGATTGCGCTATCGCCACCTTGATGCCGATGCAACTCGGCCGCACTCCGACCATCCAGCACTGGATCGACTTCGCAGTGACGGCCCTTGGAGCCTCTGTCGGCACGGGGCTGGGCGTTCTAGCGCGCAAACCTCCCGTGCCGGAGCCAGAAGCCGCGCCGTCGCCCCGCAGCTCGGGATAAGGCCCAAACCGAAGCCCGGCCTGTTTCGCTAGCGGCTCGATCCGGCTTAGAGCTCGCCCGTAGCCACTCAAAGCGGAGCGATCTGCTTGTCGCTTTCTTCTCCGGCGGACGGATGCAGATGCACCGCCAGCCACAACGCCCCCTGCGACACCCGGCGCACGCTGTGCGGCGTTCCGGCGGGCAGGAACAGGTGATCGCCGGCGCGCAGCTCGACCGATTCGCCCGCGACTTCCAGCGTCGCCTCGCCCTGCAGCAGCGCCACCCATTCGTCCTGGGGCTGCACGTATTCGGTCGGCTCGATCGCCGCGGAGCTGAGGATCCGCTCTACCACCAGGTTGCGGTGGCTCAGCAGGGCTTCGAAGCGCTCGCCCTCCTCGGGCGCTGGCGCGCCGGCGAACAAGTTGCCGATCTTCATGTCGTATCGCTCCGCTGCGCCCGTCGTCGTGCGCGATCTTCTACCGCAACGCCCCGGCAACGGCAACGAACCCATCGCGTCTCCTCCCTTTGTAGAGGCAGGGGGGATTTGCTTTCGCTCCCCAAGGCCGCCGAGACGACCCGCGGCCTGCCACCCCATCGCCCCTCTGGCCGCCCCCGCCCACCCGGGCCGTTGGAACACACGTCGGCCGCATGCAGCGAATACGGCCGAGCCGGATCGCCCCCACCGAACGGCCCACCGACGAGTTCCGCCCAGGCCCCCTCATGGACGACGACAAACTGCGCACCGAATTGCAGGCCGAGTATCTCTACTTGCAGAAGGTCATCGAGGACTTCGACGCCCGCGCGTTGACCATCAAGGCCTGGAGCGTGACGTTCGGCCTGAGCGCCGTCGCCGGCGCTTTCGCCAGCAACGCCCGGGAAGTGTTGCTCGTCGCCGCGCTCAGCGCCCTGGCGTTCTGGTTTCTGGAAGCGATGTGGAAGTCGCTCCAGCTCGGCTACGTCGAGCGCAGCCTGGCGATCGAGCAGCATCTTCGAAACGCGGCGCCGGTCGCCGCGCCGTTCCAGATCGGCACGGCCTGGAAGACGTACTGGGACCAGCGTGGACGCGCGATGTGGGCGCGCACCCTGTGGTGGCCGCATGTCGCCTTCCCGCACGCCCTGGTCGCGGCCGCCGGCGCGCTGCTGTACCTGCTTTCGGGATACGGCGCGGTCGAACTCTAGCGCGGCCTTGCGCGGCCGATCGGCCGGTCGTACTCGATCTGCGGCCCGAACACAGCGCGATCTACAGGTCTATCGCGACGCCCCGGACTTTGTTCGAAACCGGGCTTTTTCCCGGATTTTTCCGAAACGGATAACGCGGTCACAGGGTGCGGCACGAGCGCGCGCGACCCGCGACGAACTGTGATGCCGCCAAGGGAAAACTTCCGTGGCGCAGCATTAGATTCCAACGACACCGGTCGTTTCGCGGCGACCCGGCGCACGCCGCCCGGGGACCGAACGTCCGGCGATTCCGTTGCAGCAAGACCCGCGTCCGACCGACGGATCCCGTCCCGGGTCCGCGACGAGCGCGGGCGGACGCCAGCGGCACAAGCCGGCCATCGCGGCCGCGGGCCGAGGGCGCGGCACGACGCTCCGCGGGCGGACTTCGCACGGCGGGCGCGACATCCACCGTCAGAAGAGGCTGCGATTCACCCATGAGCACGCGGGCGCCGATCGCCATCTTCACCATCGGAACCCAGGGCGACATCCGTCCCCTGGTCGCGCTCGGACGCGGGCTGCGCAGCGCGGGCTACCCGGTGCGCATCGTCACCAGCGACAACTTCGCCGAGCTGGTGCGCGGCGCGGGGCTGGAGCACTACCCGCTGACCAGCGATTTCCACGCCATGCTCCACGCCGACCGCAGCATCGCCGACCGCGGCCTGGACATGCGCGAAATGGCGCGCGTGTTCCGCCGCCAGTACGCGCAGTGGGCGCGCAGCTGGGTCGCCGAAGGGCGCGCGGCGATCGAAGGCGCCGGGCTGCTGATCGGGGTCGGCAACAGCACCTTGCTGGCCAAATCCCTGGCCGAGGCCCACGGCATCCCGTTCGCCGCCGCGCAGCTGCAGCCGCTCACCCCGTCGCGGCTGGTGCCGCCGGTGGTGCTGGCCGGCAAGAAACGCAACCTGCCGCCGCTGCTCAACGTCGCCAGCTATCACCTGTTGCGTCACCTGGTCTGGCATGTGATGAAGCCGGCGCTCAACGACATCGTGCGGCCCCAGCTCGGGCTGAAGAAATATCCCTGGTACGGCCCGTACTACCGCAATGCCGACACCCGGGTGGTCTACGGCTTCAGCCGCCACGTCTCGCCGCGCCCGGCCGACTGGCCGCAGAACGTGCAGATCGCCGGCTACTGGTTCCTGGACGACGCCGGCTGGCAGCCCTCGCCGGAACTGCAGGCGTTTCTCGCCGCCGGACCGAAACCGGTCTACATCGGTTTCGGCAGCATGGTCTCCAGCGACGCGACCCAGTTCACCCAGACCGTCGTCGACAGCGTGCGCAAGAGCGGTCGGCGCGCGGTTCTGGCCACCGGCTGGGGCGGACTGGACCATCCCGACGGCGCGCTCGACGAGCAGATCTTCTTCATCCGCCAGGCGCCGCACGACCGCCTGTTCCCGTTGATGTCGGCGGCGGTGCACCACGGCGGCGCCGGCACCACCGCGGCGGCGGCGCGCGCCGGCATCCCTTCGATCATCGTGCCCTTCTACGGCGACCAGCCGTTCTGGGCCCATTCGCTCAACGCCCTGGGCGCCGGTCCGGCCGCGCTCGACCGCAACCGGCTCGACGCCGACATCCTGGCCGACGCGCTGGAACAGGCGCACGACGTGCCGATGCAGCAGGCCGCGGCCGCGCTGGGCGAGCGCATCCGCGCCGAGGACGGCGTGGCCGAGGCGATCCGCCACCTGCGCAGTTGGGGCCTGCTGGAGCCGGCCGTGGAAGAGCGCGGCAAGGCGTCCCTGCAATGGTTGGGGAACACCGCATGACCGGCGCGGACCGGACCGCGTCGCCCGATGCCGCGCAGGCCCTGCAGCGGCCGCTGAGCCTGTTCGAGCGCGGCATGTACCTGGAAGGCCAGGTGCCGGTGGCGATCGTGATTCCGGCGCGCATCGAGGGCCGGCTGGACGAGGCGCGCCTGCGCCGCGCCCTGGCCCGGATCCAGGCCAAGCACCCGGTGTTGCGCAGCGTGGTGGAGGCCGTCGACGGCCGGCCCTGGTTCAAGGAGCAACGACCGGCGCCGCCGATTCCGCTGCGCGTGGTCGAGCGCGACGACGACCAGCGTTGGGAACGCGAAAGCGAACTCGAGCGCAATCGTCTGTTCGCCGCCGAGCGCGAACCGCTGGTGCGGGTCGTCCTGGTGCGCGGGGCCGACGCGAGCGAACTGCTGCTGACCTGCCATCACTGCGTCTGCGACGGCGTTTCGGTGCTGACCCTGCTGCGCGAACTGCTGCTGTTGTGCGACGACCCGGAGCGCGACATCGGCCGCCACGACGCGATGCCGCCGGTCGACGCCTTGCTGCCCGATTCCGTGCTCGGCGACGGCGCGATCCGGCGCCGGCTGCGCTGGAAGACGGTCCTGTTCAACCTGTGGGTGCGCACGCGCCGGATCGGCCCCGCGGTCGGCTATGGCCCGGTCTACAGCACCCGCTGGCAGTTGGACGCCGCCGACTACCGCGCCCTGGCCGAACGCTGCCGGCAGGAACAGGTCACCGTGTTCAACGTCGTCGGCCTGGCGCTGATGCTGAGTTTCCGCGACATCCTGGGCAAGCAGGCGATCGAGCAGTTCTCGCTGCCGGTCGACGTGCGCCGGTTCCTGCCCAAGCTCGGCGCCGATTCGCTGTTCGCGATGGCGCCGACCATCCAGCTGTCGCCGGCGATCGCCACCGGCTTCGGCGGCGACGAGGGCGAGTACTGGACCGTCGCCCGCGGCATGCGCAAGGACATCGACGCCAAGATCGGCGAGCTCGGCCCGCAGGTGCACGAGAACCTGCTCGGCATGGAGCGCGTGCACGCCCTGTTCGACCGCCTGATCGCCTATTCGCGCTCGCGCCGCGGCGGCCGCGGCGTCACCCTGTCCTACCTGGGCAAGCTCGACCTGGCGCGCGATTACGGCGATTTCCGGCTCAAGGCGGTGCTCAGCCCGACCGCGGCGCTGGCGCCGACCCCGGCCAACCTGGTCACCATCGTCGCCGACCAGGACGTGCTCGATTTCGCCCTGACCTCGGACGAACAGTCGCTGCCGCGCGCGCAGGCCGAGGCGATCCGCGACCGCACCCTGCAACGGCTGCGCCGGCTGGCGCAGCGGGAGACCGACGCATGAGCGAGTCCCAGGCCGACTCCGCGGCGCTGCCGGCCGCTGTCGCCGCGCAGCCCTCGCCGTCGCCCGCGCTGGACGACGACACCGCCGGGACGACCGTGTTCGGGCTGATCTTCGTGCTCTACCAGCCCACCGCCGAGTTCGTGCGCAACCTCGACAAGGCGCGCGCGCAGTGCCGGCACGTGGTCGCGGTCGACAACTCGCCGCAGATCGATCCGGAACTGCACGAGGCCCTGCGCCGCGGCGGTACCACGGTGATCGCCAACCACAACCGCGGCGGCTTGGCCGGGGCCTACAACCGCGGCACCGAGGCGCTGCTGGCGCAAGGCTGCGAGGTGGTGTTCCTGCTCGACCAGGACTCCGATATCGCCGAGGACTTCTTCGCCGACATGATGCGCGCCTGCGCCGAAACCGGCAGCCGCACCTTCCTGATCGGCCCGAAGATCTACGAGATCAACCTCGGCAAGTGCATGCCCTCGATCCCGCCGGGCCGGCGCTTCCCCAAGCCGCGGCGCATCGACGACGAGCCGCAGGGCCTGTTCCCGTCGCTGTTCGTGATCTCCTCCGGCTCGGCATTCTCGGCCGAGACCTTCCGCCAACTCGGCGCGTTCCGCGAAGACTATTTCATCGAGTACATCGACATCGAATACGGTTTGCGCGCCTCCGATCACGGCATTCCGGTGTACATGAACGCCGGCGTGACCATGCGCCAGACCACCGGCGCGATCGAACGCCACGGCAAGATGTTCACCACCCACCACGTCGCCTGGCGCCGCTATTACGGCGCCCGCAACGCGGTGCACGCGCTGGGCCTGTACCGGCGCAAATGGGCGCTGCACTGGCTGCCGGGCCTGCTGGCCGTGCACCAGTCGGTCTGCGTGCTGCTGTTCGAACCGCGCAAGCTGGCCAAGGTCGCGGCGATCTGGTGCGGCTACCTCGACGGCCTGTTCGGCCGGCTGGGCACCTTCGAAAGCCGCCACCCGCGCATCCACGCCTTCTGCACCCGGCGCTGACCCGGCGCGCGTGCCCGTCCCGATACGAGGTCGACGATGAAGCGCAAGATGTCCACGATCGAACGCATGATCGACGGCAACGTGGTGTTCGCGGTCACCCTGGCCGGCGACCTGGACGAGTCCCGGCTGCGCGCGGCGATCGACCGGGTCCAGGCCAAGCACCCGGCGCTACGGATGCTGATCCGCGAGCAAGGCGGTGCCCTCCTCTACGAGATGGACTGCGCGCCGCCGGTGCCGCTGCGCATCGTCGAAGGCGTCGATCACGAAACCCATGCCCGCGAATGGCGCCACGAGGCCTACGCGCCCTTCGTCCACGAGCTGCCGCAGCTGCGCCTGACCTGGCTGCGCTCGGACGAGGAGCACGAGCTGCTGATCGCCGCCACCCACCGCATCTGCGACGGCATGAGCCAGCTGACCATCGTCCGCGAGTTGCTCGACGGGCTGGAATCCGGGCAGGCGCTGGTGCCCTATCGGGCCATCACCCCGACCGACGTGATCGGCGACTTCGACGACGGCAAGCGCTGGAAGCGGCGCGCCGCCGCCTGGCTGATCAACGCCGTATTCGCCCTGCTGCCGCCTACGCGCCGGCCGGTCGACAAGCACGAACTGCACATCCACTGGAGCGTCGGCGCCGAGCTCACCGAGGCCCTGCGCCGGCGTTGCAAGGCCGAGGCCGTGTCCTTGCACACCGCGCTGCTGCTGGCCCTCAGCCAGGCCCAGCAGGCCACCTTGCAGCGCAAGATGCCGGACTGGATCGAAAGCCCGATCGACGCCCGTCGCGAACGCCTGTCCATGCTCAAGAGCGACATGCTGTTCTTCGGCGGCGGCAGCTTCAAGGTGCCGGCGCGGCAGAGCGCCGACCCGGATTTCTGGAGCGCCGCGCGCGAACTCAACCGCCACATCCTGCAGCAGGTCGCCCAGGGCATCGACGACATCCCAGGTAAGTACCAGTTCTGCGAAATGATCCGCCCGCCCTCGCAGGCCAAGATCCGCACGCTGGTGCGGCTCGGCGATGCGATCAGCCGCAACCGCAACTGGAACCTGTTTTCGTTCTCCAACCTCGGCAACATCCAGTTGCTGCAACCCGGCTCGCCGCTGCGCGTGCGCCGGCTGCGGATCTATGTGCACTCCTTCGCCAGCCGCGTGCTCGGGGTGATCGCCTACACCTTGAACGGCGAACTGAACTTCATGTACACCGGCGACGACCAGTGCCTGAGCCGGCCGGAAGCCGATGCCCTGCGGGCGGCGTTCATGGCCCAGTTGGAGGCCTGCCTGGCCCAGGACAGCACGCTCGTGCCAACGCAGGACGCTTTGGACGCCGAGGCCGCCTAGGGCTGATCGCCGGTCCGACGGTCAGCCGCGCAGCGCGGCATCGAGACGATGGATCAGCACCGCCCTCGCGCCCTGGGCCGGCGCCGGCGCGGGCAACCTGCGCACTGCCTCGCGGACTCGCTCCGGCACCTGTTCGATCGCCCAACCCAACGCGGCGTCCAACGCCGCGGCGTCCGCGCCAGCCGCCAGCGCCTGCGCCTGCGCCGCATAGGCCGCCGGCCCGAGAATGTGGTTGAGCTGATGCGCGCTGGCGATCGGATGGGTATAGGCGGCCGCCGCCGCGAGCGAGGCCGCGCGCGCGGCGGCCTGGGCCACGGGATCGCCCGCTTCGCGCGCCGCGACGTGAGCGGCCCAGCTCAGGCTGCGCAGCCGCGCCGTGCGTCGTTCGCCGGCGGCGAACTCGCGCGCCGCCGCGATCGCCGCGCGCGGCCGCGCATCGCCCGGCACCGCCGCTTCGAACAGCGGCAGCGCACGCTGCGCGCAGTCGGCGCCCCAGCGCGCGATCTGGCGCAGGTCGTCGAGATCCAGCAGCGCGCGCGGCGATGGGGCATCCATTTCAAACCTCTGCCGCGGCGGCGAAGCACTGCGATCCGGCTGCGCAGTGTACTGCGTTCGATGCGCCCCTTCGCCGCGCGGAAACGTTCGTGCGTTCGCAGCGAAACCACCGGGAAAACGACCGAATACGGGGCCGATCATCGATGCTAGTCCACGTCACAAAGCCTTAATCGCAATCGGCGGACGATCCGACAGGATCTCCGTCGGGCCCACCCGCATGGCCGCCAACGCCCCCAACACCAGGATCGAGCAGTTCTTCCGCCGCTATCAACGCTGTTTCCAGCGCGCCCTGGACGACCCTCACGACGTCGACACCGACGCGGTGACCGGGGCCTTCGCCGACTACTTCGTCCAGTCCAGCCCGGCCGGCGTGTACGGCGGCAAGAACGGGTTGAAGTTCAAGTTCATGATCGGCCGCGGCTTCGCCCGGTATCGCAAGATCGGCATGACCTCGATGGCGATCGCCAAGATCGAGACCACGCCGCTGGACCCGGCGCATGCGCTGGCCAAGGTGAATTGGGACTCGCGCTACCGCAGGCGCAAGGACGGCGCCGAAGTGCGGATCGTGTTCGCCAACCTCTACTTCCTGCGCCTGCGGCCGGGCAAGCCGAAAATCTTCGGCTATGTCACCGGCGACGAAGCGGCGCTGCTGAAGAAGCACGGCCTGAGTTGAGCGCGGGCAGGCGGGCGGAACAGCAGCGGCGATGCCCTTGCGTCCCACCGGCGTGAAAGAAGCGCCGCCTCGCGCTCAAATCAGGACGCCAGGCCACGCAGGTAGGACTGCGCGGCGCCGCGCGCGCTGGCGGCTTCCTCGGCGACCCATTCGCGGAAGCGGGCGATCTTGGGCTGGTGCTGGCGCGCGGACGGACTGACGAACCAGAACGCTCGGCCGTCGCCGGCCGCGCGCTCGTGCGCCGGCACCAGCCGGCCGGCGTCGATTTCGTGGCGGAACAGGATCGGCGAACCGATCGCGATGCCCTGCCCGGCCACCGCAGCGGAGATGTCCAGGTACTCGGCCGGCAATTGCATCGCGAAGCTGCCCGCCGGCAGGTTGCGCTCGCAGCCCACCGCCGCGAACCACAGCGCCCACCAATCGCGCCGGCCGATCAGCGGCAGGTCGAGCGCCTGCGCGGGATCGGTCAGGCCGCGCGCCGCGTCGGCCAGCGCCGGCGCGCACAGCGGCACGAACACGCTCGGGAACAGGGCGGTGGCCTGCAACCCGGGCCAGTCGCCATGGCCGTTGCGGATCGCCGCATCGAAGCGGCCGCCGGCCAGGTCTTCGGCCTCGACCGACAGGTCCAGCTCCAGTTGCAGTTCCGGATGGCGTTGGCGGAACCGGCCGAGCCGCGGCATCAGCCAACTCGTGCCCAGCGTCGGCAGGGTGGTCAGCGACAGATGCGCGCGGTCGGCGTCGGCGGCGCGGACGAAGCTGGCGCGCAAGGCGGCGAAGGCGCCGATCGCCTCGCGCGCGACGATTTCGCCGGGCACGGTCAGGCTGACCCGGTTGGCGCTGCGCACGAACAAGGGCATGCCCAGCTGCGTCTCCAACCGGCGCACGTGGTAACTGACCGATGCGGCGGTGGTGTCCAACTCGTCGGCCGCCTTGGCGAAGCTGCCCAGCCGCGCCGCGGCCTCGAAGGCGCGGATCGCGGACAGGGACGGGAAGCGGCCGGTGCCGAGCATAAGTGTGGCTTAGCCTGCGCAGCGGAAATTGCGTTGTCAACGCGGCGCCGCGCTGCCGATGATCGATGCATTCCCCGCCAGGACCCACGCCATGCCCTTTCTGCGCACCCGCCGCACCTTGCTGGCCGCGCTCGCCAGCGCAGGCGCTGCCGCCGCCACCGGCCTGCCGCTGTTCGCCCGCACCGCCCACCCGGCGCGACCGGCCCGTGGCGGCGACCCGGCACAGGACTGGGCCTGGCTGACCGGCAACTGGGACGTGCGCCATCGCCGGCTCAAGGAGCGATTGACCGGCAGCCAGGACTGGGAGGAATTCGCCGGCACCAGCACGTTCCGGCCGATGCTGGACGGCCTGGCCAATATGGACGACAACATCGTCGGCCTGCCGTCCGGCAGCTACCGCGGCCTGACGCTGCGCGCCTTCGATCGCGCCAGCGGGCAGTGGTCGATCTGGTGGCTGGACGCGCGCCGTCCCGACCGCATCGACCCGCCGGTGCGCGGCGCATTCGATGGCGACGTCGGCACCTTCGTCGGCCGCGACACCCTGCGCGGCCGTCCGATCCTGATGCGCTTCCGCTGGCGCGACCTGCATGGCGCGCGGCCGTGGTGGGAACAGGCCTTCTCGCCGGACGATGGCGCCAATTGGGAGGTCAATTGGCGCAACTGGTTCACCCGCACCGCGGCCGAGCCCACCCCGCTGCCCAAGCTCGCCGGCGCGCCGAAGGATTTCGATTTCCTGATCGGGCGCTGGAAAGTCGCCCATCGCCGCTTGCGCCGGCGCCTGGCCGGCAGCGACGACTGGGACGAATTCGGCGGCCGCTTCGAGAACCTGCCGGTGCTCGGCGGCTACGGCAACATCGGCGACAACCTGATGGAGTTCCCTACCGGCACCGTGCGCGGCATCGGCCTGCGCGCCTACGATGCGCAGCGCCGGCGCTGGTCGAGCTGGTGGCTGGACGGCCGCGAACCGACCACGATCCAGCCGCCGGTACTCGGCGGCTTCAGCGACGGCGTCGGCACCTTCATCGGCGACGACAGCCTCGACGGCCGTCCGATCCGGACCCGGGTGATCTGGTCGCGCATCACCGCACGTTCGGCGCGCTGGGAACAGGCCTGTTCCGACGACGGCGGACGCAGTTGGGAAACCAACTGGATCAGCGATTTCGAACGCCTGGCCTGAGCGAACTCTTCGGCCGGCCCGTCGGTCGAGCGGCCTTGCCCCAGCCTAGCCCGCGTCGGGGCCACGGTACGCCGCACTCACCGGGGCATCGACGATTCGTGGCCGGGCCTGCGAGTCGGACGCATTGCGCCAGCGCGTACTCGTTGCCGCGTCCGTCCATGAAGACCGCGACGAACGCGCTCGCCGCAGGCCGATCAAGGCGCACCGAGCTCGCGCAGCAACTCGTGGACGCGCTCCAAGTCCTGCTCGACCTGGTCGATGCCCTGCCAGGGATGCCGGCGCAGGCGCTTGACTCGCGCCACCGCCGAGACGATGTCGAAGGCGTGCCCGCTCTTGACCTTGCCCAG
Source organism: Lysobacter sp. BMK333-48F3 (assembly GCF_019733395.1). Taxonomy (NCBI): domain Bacteria; kingdom Pseudomonadati; phylum Pseudomonadota; class Gammaproteobacteria; order Lysobacterales; family Lysobacteraceae; genus Lysobacter; species Lysobacter sp. BMK333-48F3. The sequence goes on from NZ_JAIHOO010000001.1 coordinate 1,109,290, forward strand.
TTCCTCCCAGCGCAGCGGCATGGCCACCGGCGCGCCTTCGCGCGCGCGCAGCGAGAACGAGGCCACGCTGGTCGCGCCGCGGCCGTTGCGCAGGTAGTCGACGAAGATCCTCTTGTTGCGGAACTTCTTGCTCGAGGTGGCGACGTATTTCAGCGGCTCCATCGCCGCCAGGGTGTCGGCGAAGCCGTGCGCGAAGGGCTTGACCAGGCTCCAGTCGCAGCCCGGCCTGACCGGCACCACCACGTGCAGGCCCTTGCCGCCGGAGGTGCGCACGAACGACTGCAACTGCAACGATTGCAGCAGCTTGCGGATCTGCCGCGCCGCATCGACCACCTCGCTCCAGGCCACGCCCGGCCCCGGGTCGAGATCGAACACGATCCGGTTGGCGCGATCGGGCCGCTCGGCGGTCGAGCCCCAGGGATGGAATTCGAGCGCGTTGAACTGAACCAGCTCCATCAGCCCGCGCGCGTCGCGCACCACCAGGTAGTCGGCGTGGTTGCCGGCTTCTTCCTTGAGCTTGACCCGGTCGACGCGCTCCAGTCCGGCGGTGTGGTGCTTCTGGAAAAAACACGGCCGGCCTACGCCCTGGGTGCAACGGACGATCGACAGCGGCCGGTCGACGATCTCCGGCAACAGCCAGTCCATCATCGCCAGGTAGTAGTCGGCGACGTCCTGCTTGGTCGCGCCGATATCGGCATACACCACCCGGCTCGGGCTGGACACCTGGAAGCCGGACAGATCCTCGTCGCCCGGCGGCGGCCTGCGCGCCGGGGTGACTGCGTACGTGGATTTGGACTTGGATTTTGACTTGGACTTGGATTTTGACTTCGGGGCCGACGCCCTGGCCGCGGATGCGCGCTTGCCCGATGCCGTCGCTCGGTCCGAGTCGAGCAGATCGGCCGGCGCCTTGTCCGGCCGCACGGCCTTCAACGAGGGTTGCCGCAGCAGCCCGTGCGAGCCCAGGCCGCGGTAGAACACCTCGACCACCGCGGCCGGTTCGAACCAGCGCGCGCTGCGCAGGTCGGTGTCGTGCGGCGGCATCTGCACGGTCGGCGCCTTGCGCCCCGCCTGCAGGCGCGCCGAGACCTGGGCGATCAATTCGTCGGAGAAGCCCGAACCGACCTTGCCGGCGTAGATCCAACCGTGCTCGCGGTGCGGACGCGCCAGCAACAGCGAGCCGAAGCCCTGGCGCGAGCCTTTCGGTGCGGTGTAGCCGACCACCGCGAACTCGTCGCTGGCCAGGCTCTTGGTCTTGCGCCAATCGTCGCTGCGCCCGGCGCTGTAGGGCCGGTCGGCGCGCTTGGAGATCACGCCCTCGAAATCGCGCGCGACCGCCAGCCGGTAGGCTTCGTCGCCATCGCCCTGGATGTGCGAGCTGTAGCGCAGATGGCCGTGCGCGCCTTCCAGGAGGCGTTCCAGCAAGCGCTTGCGCTCGATCAGCGGCGCGCCGGTCAGGTCCCAGCCGTCCAGATGCAGCAGATCGAACAGCACCAGCGACAAGGCACCCTGCTTCTCGCCCGACAAGGTCGCCTGGAGCAGGTTGAAATCGGTCTTGGCGCCGCCGCCGGCGATCAGCTCGCCGTCCAGCGCGGCGGACTTCAAGTCCAGCGCGGCGACGGCCGCGGCGATCTCCGGGAGCTTGTCGGTCCACTCCAGCGCGTTGCGCGACCACAGCCGCACCTTGCCCTTGGCCACCGCGGCGCCGATCCGGTAGCCGTCCCACTTCAGCTCGTGCAGCCATTGCTCGCCGCGCGGCGGTTCCCGGCCCAGCGTGGCCAATTGCAATGCGAAGGCTTCGCCGCTCAAGCTCGCCGCCTGGGCGCCCGGCAGTTTCTTCGCTTGCCCGGCCCAGCCGCGCCGCGCCGCCTTCGCCGCCGGCACTTCGCTCAGCCGCCGCTTGCGCGGTTTGCCGGCGCCGGAGCGCTTGAGGTCCGCGGCCGGCGGCGGGGTCACGTCGGCAAGCAGGTCGTCGGCCTCGACCTCGCCGGCGTACTCGTCCTGGTCCTTGAACAGCAGCCACTGCGGCTGCCGCGCCGCCTTGCCCGAACGCACCAGGTGCCAACCGCCCTTGAGCTTGCGCCCGAACAACTCGAAACGCAGATGGCCCTTGGCCAATTGCGCCTCCGGGTCGCCGTCGCTGGACCAGACCCCCGCATCGAACTGGGCGACGTGTCCGCCGCCGTAGTGCCCCTGCGGGATATGGCCTTCGAACTCGGCGTAATCGACCGGATGGTCTTCGACCTCGACCGCCATGCGCTTGACCGCTGGATCGTAGGACGGCCCCTTCGGCACCGCCCAGCTCTTGAGCGCATCGCCGATCTGCAGGCGGAAGTCGTAATGGCGGCGGCTGGCGTGGTGCAACTGGACGACGAAGATCGCGCGCTTGCCCTTGGGCAGGCGCTTGCCCGGCTCCGGCTCGCGGGTGCCGGCGAAGTCTCGCTTGCGGCGGTACTCGACCAGGCTCATCGCCGGCGCGCCCGGGCGCTGCCGGACACTGCGGCCCCGCGGTTCGCGCGGGCGCTGGGGGGACGCTGCAAATGCGGGGCGGCCATGGCGCGCTCCTCGCCGCCGAACGGGTCGCTGCCACGCTGGCGGGACCGGCGTTAGCCAGGCGCGAAGGCCGCACGCCGGCCTAAGCGGCGTGGACTGTGGGCCAGTGCCCGGCTTTGCGCTGAACGGTTCACGGATCTGCAGTTTTTTCACTCCTGCCGGCCAGACCGGGGACCGCAACGCCATCTCGGCCGCAGCTCGCGCCACGGCACGGTACTTGCGTGCTCGTCCAGCGAGGCGTGCGCCTGGACCTCCGGCCGGGCGCGCGAACCGGTGGACGGACACGGCGTTTCGCGGCAGGCTGATTTCCCCCTGGCGACAGCGCCGAGCGAGCCATGACCTCTTTGGACATCCCCGCGCCCGCCACTGAGGCCGCCATGCTGCTGCACCAGCCCCGCCAGCTCGAACTGCTCATCGCCGGGGTCGTGGACTACGCGATCTACATGCTCGATCCGAGCGGCCGGATCGCCAGTTGGAATCCCGGCGGCGTGCGCATCAAGGGCTATCAGTCCGAGGAGGTCATCGGCCGTCACTTCTCGATGTTCTACACGCCGCAGGACAACGCCGCCGGCGTGCCGGAAGCCGCCTTGGCACAGGCGCGCGACACCGGCCGGTTCGAGGCCGAAGGCTGGCGCGTGCGCAAGGACGGCACCCGGTTCTGGGCGCATGTGGTGATCGACGCGATCCGCGAGAACGGCGAGCTGATCGGTTTCGCCAAGGTCACCCGCGACATCACCGAACGCAAGCAGGCCGAACGCGAGCTCGAAGAGGCGCGCTCGGCGCTGCTGCAATCGCAGAAACTCGAGGCGGTCGGCCAGCTGACCTACGGCCTGGCGCACGACTTCAACAATCTGCTCACCGTCGCGCTCAACAGTCTGGAGCGGATGAAGAACGTGCGCGGCGACGCGGAGAAGTTCGACCGCGCCGCCGGCACCGCACGGCGCGCGCTCGACCGCGGCACTCGCCTGACCAAGCAACTGTTGGCGTTTTCGCGCGGCCAGACCCTGCGGCCGAAGGCGGTCGACGTGAACGCCCTGCTCCGCGACGCCGAAGTGCTGCTGGCGCGGGTCTGCGACGAACGCATCCAACTGCTGTTCGAATTGCACAGCCCCCAGGCCACGATCCAGGTCGACCCGAGCCAGTTGGAGGCGGCGCTGCTGAATCTGGTCATCAACGCCCGCGACGCGATCGGTGAAGGCGGCAGTATCCGCATCGGCACCCGCACCGCCGGCGACGCGCTGATCGTATCGGTCGCCGACGACGGGCACGGCATGCCGGCCGAAGTGGCCAAGCGCGCCACCGAACCGTTCTTCACCACCAAAGAAATCGGCCGCGGCAGCGGGCTGGGACTGAGCCAGGTGTACGGCTTCGTCCGCCAGTCCGGCGGCACCTTCGAGCTGCAGTCCGCGCCCGGCAACGGCACCACGGTGCTGATGCATTTCCCCTTGACCGCCAGCGCCGCGCCCGAAGACCGCATCTCGGTGCTGCTGGTCGACGACGACGAAAACATCCTCGACGTGGTCCAGGACAGCCTGGCCGACGCCGGCTATGCGGTCACGGTAGCCAAGAGCGGAAAACAGGCGTTGGAGATCCTCGATACCGACGCCCAGATCGACATCGTTTTCAGCGACGTGTCCATGCCCGGCGGCGTCTCCGGCATCGACCTGGCGAGCCGGCTGCTGGAACTGCGTCCGCAGGTGAGGGTGATCCTGACCTCCGGCTACTCGCCGAACTGGCTGCCGGAAATGCCGCCGAACTGCGAGTTCATGCCCAAGCCCTACGAGTTGTCGGACCTGGACCGGAAACTGAAGCGGCTGCGTCGGCGACGCGCCTGAGGCGGTCGATCGGACTGGGCGCATACCTCGCCACCAGCAGCGCCGGCCGCCGCACATGCAGGGGCGTGCGGGGATCGCGGGCGGCGAAGCAGCGCGAGCTACCGACCTGCATGGGTAGGCGCAAGCAGCCGCCCGGCCCCTCAACCGCCGCTTTCGAACAGCCCCAGGAAAGCCCCGAAGGCGTCCATGACCCACATGCAGGCGAAGTTGTCGGCCAGGCCGAACCAGTTGCAGCCGACCCAGCCGAACGGAACGCACAGGACCGCGACGATAGCCAGACTGGCGATCGCCGCCGCGACCCGCTTTCGCGCCGCCTGCACCAGCAGATCGACGCCGAAGCCGAGCATCAGCAGCACGCAGATCATTCCCAGCAGCAGGGCGATGCCCAGGCCGGTATCGCCGCGGTGCTGCTGAGCCTGGGCATGCTCGAACGCGCTCAAGGCGTAGAAGTACAGGCCGACGAACGGGGCGACGGCAAGGCCGATGCGCAGCGCCACGGCCATCAGCGATCGGCGGAATCTTGCGGCGCGCGTAACGACGGCATTCATGACGGTCCTTGTGGATTCGGCCGCGCGGCGAATCGCGCGACGGGCGATAGGCCTCGTGCCTGCGGTTCGTGCCGGCGTGCGACCTTATCAGATCGTGGCTGCTCCAAAGCGGCGCAACCTGCCGTCCGGCGCATCGCCCCGGACCTATCGGCCGCGCCGCGATCGTGCTGTCCGCCACGCGGATAGTCCCGTTCGCCCCAGACGGATTGATCGCCCGCGCCGGCTCGCCTAGGCTCGATCCGACGACCACCGCGATCCATCGCCGGGTCGCCGCCAACCGACGCAGCCAAGGACGCCGCCATGCGCCCACGCAAACCCACTCAGATACGCATCGCGGTCGGCTTGTTCTACCTGGCGCTGCTGCTGTCGCTGGCGAAACCCTTCATCGAACCCTGGGCCTGGCTGCGCCCGCCGATGATCGTGATCGTCGGCTCCGCCGTCGCCGCCTTGCTGACCGTGTTCCTGATCGAGTTCGTCTCCATCGGCCGCAACTGGGCCCGCATCACCTACCTGGTCCTGACCCTGCTGTCGCTGCCGATCACCGCCCTGGCGCTGAAAGCCGAACTGTCGGCCCCGCACCTCGGCACGGCCTCGATCGCGGTGCAGTTGCTCGCCCACGCCATCGGCCTGTGCCTGCTGTTCACCGCGCCGGGCAAGGCCTGGTTCGCGCCGCGCGGCTGAGCCGCGTCGCGCTAGACCGAAGCCATCGATCCGGCCGGCCTCATCCAGCGGCGCCGACGAGCTCGGGACAGGAATCGTCGGAAGCGACGCAAATCGACACCGGCTCGCCTTGCACGCCCGAGCGCGACACGGGAACCAGTTCCAGTCGCCAGCGCACATGCCCGTCGGCGTCCGCGGCGATGCCCGTCCAAGGCCAGGCGACGGTGATCTTGCCCTGGTAGTCCCTGATCGCCGCCAGCGGATACTCGGGAAACAGGCCGGGGTCGTTGACCCCGGACTTCGCCCGCACCAGCAGCCCGTAGCGCTCGATGTTCCAAGACCTGGGAAGCTCGATGTTGAGGAAACCGACTCCGCCGCAAGTTCCTTCGTCGTCGGAAATCCAAGGGGCGAAATTTACCGCCAGCAGCTTGAGCGGCGGCGGCTTTCGCTCATCGGTCGGAGCGGCTTGCAGATGGAACTCCTGCGAGCGGATCGGGCTGCATGCGAGTGCCGGCGGGGCAACCACAGCCAGCGCAACCACAGCCAGCGCCAGCGCGGCCGCCCACCGGGCGTTCACGCGTCGGCCCGCACGCGCGGCCTGGGGTCCGGACACCGTACTTGCGCTGTGGTCGCTCATTCGGCGGCCCCTGCTTCGAGTGCGGCTTTCAATTCGGCCGGCAGCGCCACGGGCCGTCGGGTCTCGGGCGATACGGCCACTTGGCTGAGCGAGCCGCGGAACGTGGCCTGGCCCTCGGCGTTGCGGGCCAGCATCGACAACGCGAACGAATGCTCGCCGATCTTCTCGACCGCGACCTCGATCTCGATGGTCTCGTCCCAGGTCATGGGATGCAGGAACTCGATCGACAACGCCCGCGCGGGCGGCAGGACGCCCATGGCGAAGATCCGCCGCTCGGCGGGGCCGGCCAGCGCATGCGACAGGAAGGCCAGCCCCGCCTCGACCACGAAATGGGCGATGCGCGGCGTGTAGACCACGCCGCCCGGGTCGCAGTCGCCGAACTGGATGACTCGGGAGATCCGAAACGGCATGGCCCGCTCCGCGCTAGGGTGGAGCGAGCATACGCCGGCCGGCGATGGTCCGGCGGAGATCCGGACTAGGGACTGGGACGCAGGTGGCGCTTGAAGAAATCGACATAGCCGGCGAAGGCCGCGCCCGGATCGCCCTCATAGCGCGAGTCGGCGTCGAACGTGCAGCGCGCGCTGTTGCCGAACGCCTGCAGATAGGCCTGGCACAGCGCCGGGCCGAAGTCCGGGTAGTGCACCGGGTCGCGCTGGGCGATCTCCTCCAGGGTCAATAGCCGGCCGACCTCGGGGCTGTCGTAGATCAGGCGCACCGGCGGGTCCGGCTTCAGGCCGGCGTTGACGCTGCCGATCGCGCTGCCGAACTGGGCGTGCTTGGGGTTCTTCCGGTTGAACAGATACACGAATCGCGGCCGGTCGGCCGGCACGATGAAGAGTTCGGCGAACTCGGCGCCGGAATAGGTCGTCTGCGCGTTCACCGCGTAGACCGCGTTGACCCGGGTCGACTGGCGCGCGACCGGATCGGCGCTGTCCGGATCGCGCATATCGTCCTGCAGCGCGGTCCACACCGCCAGGGTGCCGCGCGACTGGCCGACCAGGAATACGTTGCGCTTGTCGATGTTCAGCGCCTGCGCGTTGGCGCGGATGAACTGCAGCGCATAGGCGATATCGTAGTGCGGCACGCGCGGGTCGGTGCCGCTGTTGGCCTCGTCCTGGTTGGTCACCGGATGGCGGAACTCGAGCGAGGCGAACGAAAAGCCCGCCCGCAGCGCCGGCGCCACCAGGGCCTGGTACATCGGCGAAGCGTCGGACAGGGTCTTGCTCATCCCGTTCGGATGCGCCCAGACGATCAGCGGCGTCGGCGTCGTCGACGGCGCGCGGTAGAAATCGAACTGCTGCTGCAACTGGCGTCCGCCCAGGGTCGGCTCCGGCCAGGTCTGCGCGCCGTAGCACAGGTCCGGCCCCTGCGCGCCCATCGGCAACGGCGTCGGCGTGCAGGCGCCGGCTTCGGCGGCGAACAGGACCAGGGCCGCGGCGCCGCCCAGCAGGCCGGCGCGCAGGCCGCGCATTTTGTGGTTCTCGCTCTCGTTCAAGGGCTGCATCATCGTTAGGCTCCGTGTGTTGTCGTCGTAGCGCGGCGCTGCATCGGCCGTCCCCTGGCCGACACAGCGATTCGCTCGGCGCCGCACGACCGGCCGCGCTATCGCGGCCAGCCGTGCGGCAGTGCCACCGGACGCTCCCCCATCCGGCGGCGTCTTGCAGGGCTCAGGCCGCGCTCAGCGCGCCGCCACCGCGTCCGTGGCGCAACCGTCCCACCAGCACGGCACCGAGTCGCGATACGGCAGTACCGCGCTCCACTTCGGGCTCTCCGCCGCGGTCTTGAACAGGCTTTCGCGCAGGCCCCAGGCGCCGTACTTGCTGTACGCGCCGGCGAAGTTGAACTGCACGAACACCTGGCCGTCGTTGGCCTGCCAACGCTCCATCGTTTGCTCGTAGGCCTGGCCCATGCGCGGATCGCGATTGGCGCGCAGCCACAGGGCCTGCCACTTGGCCTGGAACTCGGCCTCCACCGCGGCGCAGTCCGGCGGATCCTTGATCTTGCACTTGTACGGGCTGCCGTTGATCAGATGCTGGCCGCCCTCGTAGGCGTAGATCGGCTTGGCGTACGTACCGCGGGCGATGACGTCGCGATAGTTGCGCATCCAGATGTCGGACTGGGCCAGAGCGCCGCCGACCGCATCGGGCTGACGCCCAGCGGCGATGTCGCTCAGCGGCGTCTTGGCCAGCGGCTGGCCGTTCTTGTCCCGGGCGAGGATCTCTTCGAACAGCTTGTCCAGGCCGCCGTCGCTCTGGGTGAACCAGGTCTTGACGATGCGGTCGCGGTAAGCGTGCTCGGACATGTAGACGCCAAAATAGGGCGCGATCGCCACCGCATCGAAGCTGGCGGAGCAGGGCTTGCCCAGAATCGCCGCCGCCTTCGGACACGGCAGCAGCTCGTACTCGGCGGTCCAGGTCGTCGCCGCCTGCGCATTCACCACGCATTCCACTCGCCCCGCCTCGGCGCCGAACTCGGCCTTGACCAGGTCGCACAGCTGCGCGGCACGCATCGCGTGCCAGTTCTGCTGCCAGCCGTAAGGCGTGGTGTTCGGATCGTCGTCCGTTTCCGGATCGCCCCACAGGCCGACCGACTGGTCGTACTGCCACTTATAGTTGTCCCAGAAGCCGCCGTTCCAGGGTTCGTTGGTGTATTCGAGGATCAGCTTGGCCTTGGGGTGCAGATTGGCCTTGACGGTGCGCGCGAACCGCTGCGCGTAATCGTCGTTGGCCTGGGTCGGCAGGTTGATCCAGGCGTCGGCCTTCAGCGTATTGGCCAGATCGATCATCACGCCCACCGGCACGCCGTAGGGCCCGGTCCAGGTCGCGTCGGTCTTCATCGGACGATCCGCCCAGTCGGCGAGCTTGGAGCTGTTGGTGCGGCCCCAATCCATGAAACGCAAGGTGCGCATGCCGCTGAGGTCTGCCAGGAAGGTCGGGAACCACACCTGGGTCTTGGACAGCGTTTCCAGGGACACGTAGTCGCCGTCGCAGCTCGCGTCGCCCGGCACGTAAACGTTCCTCGCCGCTGCGCACACGCCGCCCGGCGGAATCACGCGGATATTGCGGATGTGGTCGCCGGCCGTGGTCGACCTGATCCTGACCAGGAAGCCGCCGCCTTCGTCCTGGCCGGAGTTGCTGACCCGCACCAGGTCGCGGCCCTTGGACGCGGAGACCAACGAACCGATGCCGTCGTATTCGATCGTACCGCTGCCCTCGTACAGCACGGTATAGACGCCGGCCGGATGATCGCCGCGGTCGCCCTGGAACAGGTCCGCGACCACGTAGCGATACTTGACTTCGCCGTCGCCGGCCGCGGGCAGGCTCTTGACCCAGCCGTTCTCGTCCAGATCCAGCCGGTCCGCTTCGCCGGTATCCCAGACCCCGTCCTTGGAGGTGATCCAGGGGCTGGCGCGCTTGAACTGGTCGATGGTCGGGAAATCGTTCGACCAGTAATCGAACCCGGACAGGTTCACGCCCATGCCGCCGTAATGCCTTTGCCCCGGCAGCGCCGCGGCAACAGCCGCGACGTGCGCGGGGTCGCGCGGGCTGACCACGGACGGCGCGGCCTGCGGCGGCGCGCTTGCGCTTCCGCCCGGGGCCTCGCCAACGCTACCGCCGCTGCAGGCCTGCAGGGCGCCGGTCATCGCCACCAGGCACAGCCACTGCGGCCCCGGCATCCGCGCTGCGGATGCGATGCGGGACTTCGACTTCGACATGTCTTCTTCTCCATAAGAATGAGCGGAAGCGGGAGAGCTTCCGACGGCCGCCCGCATACGCGGATCGTTCCGATGAAACGCGCAGGCGGTTTCGCGCAGCCGCGCATCGATGCGACGCCGCTGGGCGACGCGCCGCGAGCTTACGGCAGCCGCGGACGCATCGGCGCGGCCGGATGCGTCTTCGACCGCGCGGATGTTCGGAGCTGGGAGCGAGCGCCCGGTCGCCGGCTACGGTCGGCATGGCCGGTGTCGCAATGTCGCGCATGCGGCGTACGTGTACTGCATATCGGCAAAGCACACTGCACTTCCGTTCGTCGCGATCGAGCGTCCGTTCGTCGCGGCGGCGAAATTTCCCGGCGGCGCTGTCAACCCGATCGCGGGCAGGGCGTTCTTGCCGGAGTCGGACGGACCCGCGCGCGCATCGTCGCTTGCGAACGGTTCGCCGCGCAGCCCCGTCGAGGCGCAGCGGATTTCGGTATCCCGCTGCCGCATGCAAGGGCATCCCCCTGCGCTCGACCCAGAACAGAACGATCAGACAAGGACGCACACATGAAGCTCGAGCCGACGCCGCCTCCTCGCGCAAGAACCGCTCCGGCCGGCGCGATGGATATCGCAGTCCTGCATCGATTCCGCTCGGCGCCGCCGCCGATACGCCGTGGCCGCATGCCCGACGCCGGGCGCGGCCACGGCGGTTGCGGCGCGATGCCGCACCCCAGGCTTCGACCGGCCTAGTTTCGGCCGGCGCACGGCTGCGCCGCGCTCGTTTCGGCCGGGCCGAACCGCCGCCGGTCGCGCCCCGCGCAGGCCGTCGGCGGCAACGCGATCCAGACGACTTTCGACTCCGGCCCAGCACCGCCGGCGGACCGGCCGTGCGCGATCGCCCTGCGCGCCGGCATCGCCGGAACCCTCACCGCCGTCCTATCTTCCCTCCGAGCCCCTCATGTCCCCCGCCCACACACGCGAAGGCATCGGTACGCGCCGCTCCCGCATCCTGCGCACCGCGCTCGAATGCTTCCTGAATTTCGGCTACCAGAAGACCTCGATCGAAGATATCGCCCGGCGATCCGGCCTGGCGCGCACCTTGGTCTATCGGATCTTCCGCAACAAAGAGGACGTGTTCTCCGCCGTATTCGAACAGTGGCTGGCGTCGCGCCATCCGGCCGCGCGGACGATCGCCGCATCCAAGCAAACCGCTTGCGAGCGCCTGAGCGCGGTGATGGAACTGCTGGTGATCGCCCCCTGGCGGGAGATGGCCGGCGCGCCGATGGCCGGGCAGTACTACGAAGTCTGCCGCCGGCTGATTCCGGAGCATCTGGACAATCACCGCCAGGTCCTGCGTCGCTGCACCGAGTCGGTGCTGGGCGACGAGTTGGCCGCTGAAGTCTTCCTGCTTGCACTGGATGGCCTGCTCGCCAGCGCACCGTCCGCGGAAGCGCTCCGGCAGCGGGTGGCGCTGCTGATCGATCGCTTCGCACCGCCTCCCGCGCCCCGTTTCGGCCTGCCCAGCGTCGCGCCGGAGCGGCTGGCCGGAGCGTCCCGGCCCTACCGGCCCGCCCTATCGCCATCGCTGTATCGACCGTAGCCCATCGCCGTCCATCGTCCGCGCCCGGCGCCGTCGTTGCCGCGACACCGGATGCGCGACACCACATAGAGGGGAACTCCATGTCCTTGCAACGCATACGCATCCGAGCGCCGGGCTATGCCGCCCTGGCGCTGCTGACATTCGCCTTGGCCGCCTGCGACAGGCCCGCTCCCAGCGCCGCGACCGCGCCGATGGCGCGCGCACCGCAGTCCGTTCGCACAGCCGCCCAGGCGGTATCCGACGCCGCGCCGATGGCGGTCGAATCCGACGCCGCGGCCGCGCGCTTCCTGGCCCAGGCCACCTTCGGCCCGACCCTGGACGACATCGCCCACCTGCGCCGGCTCGGCAGCTACGAGCGCTGGATCGACGAGCAGTTCGCGCTGCCGGCGTCCTCGCATGCGCGCTATCTGCATGCCTTGCAACCGGACCCGCCCGACACCGGCATCGACGACGACCAGCGCCTGGAGGGCTGGCTGCAGATGGCGATCGGCGGCACGGACGGGCTCACTCCCGGCCTGGTCCACCGCGACCAGTTGCGCCAGCGGGTCGCCTTCGCGCTCAGCGAAATCCTGGTGATCTCGGCCGCCGGTATGCAACAGCGCGCCGGCTTCTCGACCAGCAGCTACTACGACGTATTGGTCGAAGACGGGTTGGGCAATTACCGAACGCTGCTGGAACGGGTGACCCTGCATCCGGCGATGGGCAAGTACCTGTCGATGCTCGGCAACGAGAAACCCGACCCGCTGCTCAACATCCGTCCCGACGAAAACTATGCGCGCGAAGTGATGCAGTTGTTCAGCGTCGGGCTGATCCGGCTGAACCCTAACGGCACGCCGCTGCGCGTCGACGGCAAGACCGTGCCGACCTACGGCCAGGACACGATCCAGGGCTTCGCCCACGTGTTCACCGGCTGGTCGTACCGCGGTTGCGTGCGCTTCCGCAACTGCAAGGCCAACCGCATCGATCCGGTGCGCGAGCAGCCGATGGCGGCGTATCCGGAGTTCCACGCCAGCGCGCAGTCCAAGCAACTGCTCAAGTACCCGGGCGTCGCCCTGCCCGACGGCGTACTGGCGGCCGGCGGCTCGCCCGAGAGCGACCTGCGCGCGGCGCTGGACAATATCTTCCACCACCCCAACGTCGGCCCCTTCATCGGCCGCCAGCTGATCCAGCGCCTGGTGACCAGCAACCCCAGCCGTCCCTACGTCGCCCGCGTCGCGGCCAAATTCGACGATAACGGCGCCGGCGTGCGCGGCGACATGCAGGCGGTGGTCAAGGCCATCCTGCTCGACCCGGAGGCTCGCGCCGCGGTCGCGCCGGAACACTTCGGCAAAGTGCGCGAACCGATGCTGCGCCTGACCCACCTGTGGCGGGCCATGGACGCGCGCAGCCGCAGCGGCCGGTATGTCGCGCGCAGTCCCGACTACTACCAGCGCAACCTCGGCCAGTACCCGCTCGGCTCGCCGTCGGTGTTCAACTTCTTCCGCCCCGACTTCATGCCGATGGGCGAAATGAGCGAGCTGCGCCTGGCCGCGCCGGAGCTGTCGCTGGCCAACGATTCGCTGATCCCGGCGACCAACAACCTGTGGTGGACCCTGCTGCGCTCGTACCACACCGGCAACCCCGACCAGCCCGACAGCGCGATCCTGATGGACTACCGCCGCGACCTGCCGCTGGCGGCCGCCCCCGGCGCCCTGCTCGACCGCTACGACCTGCTGTTCCTGTCCGGGCAGATGTCGCCGGCGATGCGCCAGGTGCTGCTGCGCCGGCTCGAAGACACGCGCAACGACGACGGCGGCCTGGCCCGGGTGCAGCTGGCGCTGTACCTGATCCTCAACTCGCCCGAATACAACGTCCAAAAGTGAGGTCCGCCATGAATAGACGCACGTTCCTCGGCCAGTCGCTGCTGGCCGCCGTCGGCGCCGGTGCCGCCTATGCCGCCCCCTCGGGCCTGAACCTGCTCGGCGCGGCGATCGACCGCTACGGCCCCGGTCAGTTCGACGACTACAAGGCGCTGGTGATGGTGTTCCTCCACGGCGGCAACGACGGCTTCAACACCGTGGTGCCGCTGGAAGGCGCCTACTACGACCGCTACGCCGCGGCCCGCGCGACCCTCGCCCTGCCGGCCTCGGCCTTGCTGCCGCTGGACGCGCTGCCGGGCGGCGGCGCCTCGGACGGCGCGCGCTACGGCCTGCAATCGGCGTTGAGCGAAACCGACGAGATCGGCACCACCGGCCTGCAGCGGCTGTTCGGCCGCGGCGCCGCCGCCGTGCTGGGCAACGTCGGCACCCTGATCCGGCCGACCGACAAGGACGCCTACCTCGGCAACCGGGTGCCGCTGCCGCCGCAGTTGTTCTCGCACTTCGACCAGGCCCAGTACTGGCAGATCTCGCGCAACGACGACAGCCGCCGGCTCGGCTGGGGCGGCCGCATCGCCGATGCGATGGCTCCGGTCAACGGCGACACCGCAGTGCCGATGCTCATCTCGATCAATGCCGCCGCGACGCTGGCGCGCGCCGCCAGCCTCGACCAATACGTGCTGCACCAGACCGGCCCGATGCTGATGACCCCGGCCAACGCCGACACCCGCCAGGCCATGCAGGACCTGGTCGCGCCGGACCTGCAGGCGCATGCGATGGAACGCAGCTACGCCGGCTCGTACCGGCGCGCGCGCGACGTCGGCCAGGCGGTCACCGAAGCCCTGGCCAGCGTGGCCCCGCCGACCACGCCGTTTCCCGACACCGGCCTGGGCGGCGCGCTGCAGATGGTTGCGCACGCGATCGCCGCACGCAACGCGCTCGGCCACCGCCGGCAGATCTACTGCGTCTCCCTGGGCGGCTTCGACACCCACGACGACCAATTGCTCGAACACCCGACCTTGCTGAGCACGCTGTCGCAAGCGCTGACCGCATTCCACGAGGCCACGGTCGAACTCGACATCGACCGCGGCGTCACCGCCTTCACCGCCTCGGACTTCGGCCGCACCCTGTCGTCCAACGGCGACGGCTCCGACCACGGCTGGGGCTCGCACCACTTCGTCGTCGGCGGCGCCGTACGCGGCGGCCGCTACTACGGCCGCATGCCCGACCTCAGCGTCGACGGCCCCGACGACGGCGGCCAGGGCCGGATCATCCCCACCACCTCGGTCGACCAATACGCCGCCACCCTGGCCCGCTGGTTCGGCCTGGGCGAGGACGACATCGACTCGATCCTGCCGAACCTGCGCAACTTTCCGGTGCGGGATTTGGGGTTTTTGGGGTGAGCTTACGGGCCGCGCAGTCCTCCTCGCGGCCGCGGAAACCCGCCCTGTTCGACCCGGCCGGCATCGGCCGGGTCGCGCTCTGATTGCCTCGCCTCGGATGCCGCGCCCGGTGCGCGCCTCAAGCTCCAGGCTTCGGTACGATGCCGCGGATCCGCACCAACGGCGCGAAGTAGGCATGGACCACGGCGACCTCCTCCGCCACGTAGGCCTGCGAGACCTCCGGGAAAAAACCGACGTTGCCGCGGAACCCGCCGGTTTTGGAACCGGGGCCGGATTTCTTCACCGTATAGGTGACCTTACGCTGGTCTTGGCTGATCCGGGGGGCGTAGCCCCGAGGGAAATCTTTGCGGATCAGTTGCAGTGGGGGCAGGAAACGAGTTCCAGCCGGGGCTGTTACCGACACGTGGCATTTTCTTGACTGTCCGACTTTTGATTTGCACTTTTTCGTGCTGACGATCGGGCACTGCGCCTGCTCGTACGCCGTCAACCGCTCGTTTCGCAGATCTTCGTAGACCTGGTCGACTCGACGGTTCAGATTCACCGCCGCCGGCTCCGGCCCGAACTCGGCGCTCTCCTTTCGCCATTTGGCCATCAGCGTGACTGCCAGGGCATCCAACTGCTGTTTTCGCTCCTGCAGATGGAAGGCCGGACGCGGCGGCGGCCGGCCGAAGCAAGCCACAACCTCCGTTTTCTCCGTAAGCGACTTGTTTTCGCATCCGGACAATATCGCTGCGGCGGCGCACACCACCAGGCCGCCTTTCAACACCGATTTAAGGTTCATGCGGGCTCCCCCCTTTTTTGGACTCGCGCATCGGCGCACTTCGCCGACGCGTAGTTGATAGAGCCGCGACCGGGGCGGAAGATACTTCCAAATGCGGCTTGACGCCGAGAGGGAAGCCATGGCAGGCACCACCATCGAAAGAGTACTGGAACCGCTTTACGCCTCGATCGCGGAACCGGCACGGCTGCGCGAGTTCTGCTCCCGCCTGGCCGACGCTACGGGCAGCCATGTCGGCGCGGTGATGACGCAGGACCTGCGCCTGCCAGGAGGCCGTCTCGACCTGGTGGTCGGCGGCGATGCGCAGGAAGCAGCACGTTACGAGCTGGAGTTCGCGGCCGATAATCTCTGGCTGCAACGCGGCGCCCACCGTCTGGCGACCGGTGCCGTACTGGATAGCGACGATTTCGTCCCGCGTCGCGAACTCCGTCTCAGCCGGTACTACAACGAGTACCTGCGGGCGCACGATGTCGAGCAGTCCGTCGCCTTGTGCGCGCACTTCGACGGCAAGAACGTGGTTACGGCCACCGTCTGCCGGTCCGGCAGGCTGCGTCCATACACCAAGCAACACTTGGACGTGTTGCGGCAAGTGGCTCCGCATTGGGTCAACGCCTATGCGCTGCTGCGCCGGATCAAGGGCCTGGAACAACGCATAAACTCGTTGGAAAGCGCAGTGGACAGACTGCCCGTTGCCGTGTTTCTACTCGACGCCGCCGGCCGCGTGGTTCGCTGCAATGCCGCTGCGCAGCCGCTACTCAGCAGCGGCCGCCTGCGCAGCACGCCGACCGGCCTGGCCGCCACCGGGCGGGCCGCGGCCCCGTTCCACGCCCTGGTGCAAGCGGCAACGACCGGCATCCTGCACGACGGCCAACTGCAGCGACGCGGCGGCAACCTGACCCTGCACGCAGCCGAAGGACCGGCCGACTGGGTCGCGGCCATTCACCCATTGTCGAGCGCGTTGAGCGCCGACGATCGATCCGTCGCGATGCTGATCGTCCAGCCGAAAATCGCCTCGGACACCCCCTCGTTCCGCAGCCTGCTGCGCAGCGCCTTCGACCTGACCGGGGCCGAGGCCGCGTTGGCGGCGGCGCTGTACCGGCATGCCGACCTGGCCGCCGCCGCCCAGACCTGCGGCATCACCGCACCGACCGCGAAGACCCGCATCCAGGCCGTTTACGACAAGACCGGCGAACACGGGCAAGCGGCCCTTATGCGCTTGTTGGCGGCGATCGCGACGTCGAGCGGCAATCTCTGACGACTACCCATCGCGTTCGACGGATTCGCCCGCAACCGCCCCTCGGACGCCCCGTCGCGACAAACCAGCCCCGCGCCCCATGGCTTACGCCCCATTCGCTTAGCCATTAGAATGCCCGCTCGCGCGGGCCTATAGCTCAACGGTTAGAGCAGAGGACTCATAATCCTTTGGTTCCAGGTTCGAATCCTGGTGGGCCCACCAACCCCCATTCGCCCCCAACAGCCCTCAACAGCTCCCACTGGCCCTCATTGGCCCCAATGGGTCAGGGTGCGGCATGGCCAGTGTGTGCTTTCGACCCAAAACGGACACCAATCGCTGCCAAGGCGCCTCGGTCAGATTCGGGATAGTATTTGACCGACAACCACCAGTTAAACCCAAGATGGCACTTCGGCGAGTTTTGGCGCTCTTTTTTGGCCATTTTCATGCGACTGGGAATTCCGAAGTTCTCGCTAATCCGTCGCTCGTCAAACGCCGCGATCTAGACCCGTCTCGAATCTGCATGGCAGGTATTAGGCTTGGCGGCGCAGCGACGTCGATTCCCCTGAACAAAGTCGCCCAGGTTACGTCGGCTCCAATAGTTGCTTGTAGCTCCAGCAGTGATGGAAGTAGAAAATACTTTGACGCGGCCGGAAAGCAACTGACCTTGCAAGCGGTAATCGCCAACGCGATGGAGTTTCGAGGCATTCTCCATTACGCGAATTGCCTCAGTTTCGGCATCACGGAGGGTGCCGTTTCTGCATTTTCATTCTACGGCGATCACCTTCGAATGTTCGCTCAGATCAAGACCTTTGAAGCGCTTCTCGCGGAGTTCGGCGAGCCCGACATAACCCTGGTCGATGAAGCGTATGGCGACCATATGGGCTATACGATCTATTACAACCAATCCAAGAAGTTGATGGTTTGGGACAGCTGGGCCAATTCCTTGAGCTCAGTCAGATTCGGCCCTCCGACCGACGAGCTGCTCGGTCGCGCCGACGCAGCCCAGCTGGGCAGATCGCTGTCTTGAGGAGTTCCATGCCGCGTCCGCTCCTGGCCTGATGGCATCGGCTAGGCGACGTGTAACGACCCGCATCGACGGTCGCAGAGCGTCAACCTCACGGCCCTTTGCCTCCCATCGGAGTTGTTCGATGATGTGGACACCACTCCGGGATAGTTCAGCGGTAGAGCGCGCGGCTCCTAACCGAGTGGGCGCTGGTTCGAATCCAGCTCCCGGCCCCACCTCTATTGCACGGTTCACAAGCGCATGTCGACGCACGACGCCGAACTTGAGGGGACGCCCGGCATCGGCGCGGGCTGTCACCGAGCTTGATATGAAATTTGATCACTTGTTGTCTGGGAAGCCCTTCACCGATGCCGATAAGCTTAATTATGAAATGAGGCAAGCCAACTTCGAAATAGACGTTTTCAAGGCATAATGGATTGCAGCTCTGCGAGCATCCGTCGCGTGAAATGGACCTCAAGATCAGTCGGGATGTCTAGTTGAGAACTCACTCAATCCTCCTCGGTGCACTAGTTCTATCTACTGGCTGCAGCTCGCGAGTCGCAGTGGACCAGGTGACGATAAAGCTGGGCGAGGAGCGGCCTCGCAATATCGTCAGTCTGATCGAGGGGCGCCTTACCGCTCACGGATTCGAGCGGTACAACATCAGTCACCCTGACGCGCCTGGCTCGCCCTTGGAGGCGCGCTTCTATGAGGGCAAGGGCAACGCCCATGCGAACATTTACATTGAGTCCGGAGATTGCGTCGGATTCGTAACACTGGTCGATCCGGGAGAGAAGGACATGACTCGCGTTAAGGCGCTCTTTGCTGACGTGAGAAATCTACTCAAACAGAACTCGGACCTCTCATTCACGATCGGTGACTGTTCGAATCCGCCCGAGAAATTTTGACTTGGGTGGCCTTAGGGTGAGCGGCCCCGCCGACTACCGGAACCACTCGCCACGCCAGCCTTACAGCAACTAGTGAATCGCCCCGGGTTTACTAGACATCTCCAAGCCGTAAATTACGGAAATCACGGAGGTGGATATGAGTGGCAGGCGGTATTCGGAAGAGTTCAAGGCCGAGGCGGCCAAGCAGGTGGTCGATCAAGGTCGTTCGGTGCGGGAGGTTTCGACCCGGCTAGGGGTCAGCATCGACTCGCTGTACGCGTGGGTCAGGGAACAACGCAAGGTGCCGGCAACCCGCCAGGTGGACGCCTCGCTGGCGGCGGAGAATCGGCGTCTGCAAGCTGAGCTCAAACGGGTAACCGAAGAACGAGATATCCTAAAAAAGGCCGCAGCGTACTTTGCCAAGGGGTAAGGGCGAAGTACGCCTTCATGCAGGCGCATCTGGATCAATTCCACGTTACCAGCATGTGTCGCGTACTGAGCGTGCAGCGCAGCGGGTTCTACGCGTGGCGGCAGCGGCCGCAAAGCGAGCGTCAGCGCGAAGATCGGCGTCTGCTCGGGATGATCAAGCAGGCATGGCTGGAAAGCGGCACGGTCTACGGCTATCGCAAGGTCGCCGCTGACCTGCGCGATCTGGGTGAGCGTTGCGGCAAGCATCGCGTGGCTCGGTTGATGAAAGGCGAAGGTTTGCGGGCGCAGGTCGGCTATAGCCGTCGCCCGCGATCCGGAGGTGGCCGGATATCGACGGTGGCGCCAAATCATCTGGATAGGCAGTTCATGGTGGCCGCGCCGAATACCCATTGGGTCACTGACATCACCTACATCCGCACGCACGAGGGCTGGTTGTACCTAGCGGTAGTGCTGGATCTGTACTCGCGTCAGATCGTGGGTTGGGCGATGCACGGGAGGATGCATGCCGATCTGGTATTGCAGGCGTTGCTGGCGGCCGTGTGGCGGCGCAAGCCGGCCCCCGGCCTGATGCTGCACTCGGATCAAGGCAGCCAATTCACCGGCGCCTAGTGGCAGGCGTTCTTGAAGGCCCACGGAATCGTCTGCAGCATGAGTCGGCGCGGCAATTGCCACGGCAACGCGGTGGCGGAGAGCTTCTTCCAGTTGCTCAAGCGGGAACGGATCAAACGCAAGATCTATCTGACACGTGATGCGGCACGCAGCGACGTGTTCGACTATATCGAGATGTTCTACAACTCCAAACGCCGGCATGGATCCAACGGAGGCGTCTCTCCGGTAGAGTTCGAGCGGCAGGCGGGACTTTCAGACTTGTAGGTGTCTACAAGGCCCGGGGCGATTCATAGAGACCTGGCGGCAGCGTAGAACGCCAATTGTCGAAGGTCGCATTCGGCAAGATACATCTAGCACCGTGCGACTTCGAATTCCGATGGAGCGCGCCGCCGGTGGTGGCAATCAGGAAACATCCGGCCGACCAACTCATGCAGCGAAGTGGGAGTGGCCTCGTAGCCGCCCTCCCTCATGGCAGCGGCTTTTCCTCCGAAGCATCAGCGTCGATTTGGCCGCTGTACGCATGAAACTTCTCACTCGCCGCCCCCGATGCTTTTGCGAGCAGCGTCGCAATGACGCGAAACAGCCGCCGAATTTTGTGAGCCGAATCAAGCATCGATCAAAAACATTGGCCGCCGCTTGCGCTTGACAGCGTAGTAGCTGGCGATGCGCTAGGACCCAGATGCTCGAACCTAAGACGGTCGCCAGGACGGTAGCGCCCATTGGGCGTCCTTTCCGGCATGCACGTGCCATGCGGCGCCGGCTCCACGGAGCCGGCGGCATGACAGCCGATGAAGGCAGCAGCGGCGCCTCACCCAATCCCGGAAGCCAATCAATATAAGGAGATTCCATCGTGGGCATCCAATGGTCGGACCCTCAATCCTTGGACTACATCCCCGACGGCAAGCTGGTGACGTTCACGGCGATGCATCAGGCCGAATACACGCAGTACGTCCAGATCGTCGACTCCAGCGGCAACCCGATCAGTTTCTATCGCCTGGACGGCGTTCAGGAGACCTTCCCGATCTCGGGAAGCGGCGTCAACGTCGGCTTCCTCCAGAACGGCGCCGGCCGGTTCACCATGGCGACCGGGATGCGGGTCCAGTTCGGCAGCAGCGGGCCTTACGTTCCCAAGGTCTCGGCGGGCAACCCCGTCGTGTTCTTCATCAACAAAGTGGTCGGCGGGGGCAACTTGTACGTGACGGAAGACGGTACCGATAACGACTACAACGACACCAACTTCGCCATCCAGTGGTACCAGTACGTGGGCTGACCCGCCCCCGCCCCCTTCCCGACTGAGGCGGGGACGGCACGAAAACTCGAGAATTTCCATGGCTGCCGCGATGGATCGCATGGATTCACCACGGAGCGAAACAACGACGGAGTGCGGCAATGAAGACCAAGATCATCATGTTCGGCGCGCTCGCCAGCGCGCTGGCGATGGCGACATCGTGTACGAAAACCGAACCCAATGTCGCCGTTTCACCGAGCTCCAAGGATCAAACGACATCGTTTCCGGGCGGCGAACCGATCACGCCGGCCGACCTGACCGCGACCCCGGCAGCCCTGCCCGCCGCCCCGCCGGCGTACAACTACGACCCCTATAAGCCCAACATCACCCACGCGGAATACGCGCGCTTTGCCTGGCGGCAGTTCATCCACTTCAATTCCCCCGCGAAGAAGAATGGCGTCGATGCCGCCGGCAAGTCTCCGGTCGTGCGAGGAGCGATCGATCCGACCCGCAACTTCGCCGCATCCGGCGCCATCGACTTCCACCAGAGCGGCAGAACCGCCAGCTCCAACTTCAGCAGCAATCAGTTGGTCTGGGAGACCTTCGCTCATCGGTCCGAGCTGTTCCCCGCGGGATCGGCTCCGAAAGGAAACCTCGCCAACCTGGATCCTCAGTACGCCTTCCAGGAAGGCCTCAAGGTCGCGTCGACCGACGCCCGATTCAACAATCTCGACGAAAATACCCAGATCGGCCAGAACCAGATTTTCTTCCCGAAGAACGGCAACACGCCGTCGACCAATCCCCAGGACGATCACATCATCTTGTTCCAGGCCAAGGTGAGCCCGGTCGAATACGACTACGTGAAATCCATCTACAACGCCGAGAATCCTCCCACCGCACTGGAACTTCCGCCCAACGGGACGAACCAGAACGAGTCCGTGGAGGTCAAGTCGGCGTGGCGGGAAATGACGCCCGAGTTGATCGCGTCCGGCCGCTATCACACCGCCGAGGCGCTGTACTACTACAGGGAGAACGGCAAGATCCAGGCCCGGGTGGCCACCTTCGGCCTGGTCGGCCTGCACATCCTGCGCAAGATGGAGAACTACCCGACGTTCGTCTACACCACCTTCGAACAGGTGGACAGCCTGACCACGCCGGACAAGCAAAAAACCGGCTTGTATGTCATCAACCTCTACGATCAACTGCAATACGATGCATCGGTAGCGCCGGGGACGCGGCCGACGGCCATCCTCAATTCCGGACCCAACCGGACCGCGGTCGTGCTGCCCTTGGCGGGCGCCATAGACACCGCCCACGGCTACGATGTCGTTCCCGGCTCGTTCGACCTGCCTGAGGGATTTACGGGTCCGGTCAGAGTCCAGAATCCGCCGGTAGCGACCCTCGCTGTCAGTACGGTCAACGCCGAAGTCCAGCAAGCCATGGCCGGCTCGCCCGCGTTCAAGGATTCGGTGTGGCAATACTATCGCCTCGTCGGGTTGCAGGTATTGCCAACTAACGAGGACAGCTCGATCACGCCGAGCAAGCCCGATCCGCTGACCCAGGACTATTACCTGGCGAACATCGTGGTCGAGAGCAGCCAGCCCGGCATCCAGTTGTTCAAGGGCGGCGTCAAGGATCCCCACCCCGACAAGCAGGATTTCACCCTGCTGGCCAAGCGCGGGCTGGCGAGCATCCGAAACGTGAAGGGGCTGCCTCCGAAATCCGACCAACTGGTGATGGGCGGATGCATGGGTTGCCACGGCAACGCGCAATATCCCAGGGACAAAGACACCGGTCTGGGCCCGAGTATCTTCAGCTTCCTGATCAACCAGGACACCATGACCGGGCAGGGCTTCAGCGCCGACGTGCGCAACGAATCCCCCGAGGCCTTGCGCGCGAAAAGGCTGGAGTATCTGTCCTACTAGGCAAGGCGTCGACCCGGAAGCGTTCTCGCTTCCGGGTCATGCGTAGTGGTCGCGCGGCGCCATCGAGCCTGGGGCCAAGCCTTGATCACCAGTGACCCCCGTTGGCTCTCGAATGCCTTCAACGGCGCCTTCAGCGAGTTGGAATCGGTGCTTCGCGACTCCACCAACATCGGCAGGCTATCCGCGCCATCTGCGCGACAAAAGTCCCGTTCTTAATGATTTCCCCAGCACCGCGTGCATGCCTAGCGGATGTCCTGCCTTTGCATAAGCGTGTCGGCGTGCCGATGAACGACACGCCAGCCTTCCGGCTCGCGCCGGAAGATGGTGGTGACGCGGTAATCGCGTTGGGCGCCCTCCGGATATCCAGGACGGCGATAACGAATGTGTTCGTACTGCACGATATAGGCCAATTCTCCGCTCACCGCCGTCTGGACCTGCTCGATGCGCTTGGTGCCGTTGGCATCCAGGAACTGGGAGCTCGCCCAGTCGAGCCGGGAGCTGACCTCGCTCCATCCTTTTGCGGTAGCGCCGCCCGCCGCTCCCGACAGCGTTACATCGTCCGAGTGCGACCAAAGTGCCTTAACGGCCTCAGCCCTGCCGTTATAGAACAAGGTCGCGGCGTCGGCATACTTGCGAAGCATGGCCTGCAGGTCCGCATCGGGCACCGACTGCACGGACGTTTCTGCGGCAGAGCTCGCGCTCGCTGCGATCAGGAGCGCGGCTGCGAAAACGAAGGGGCGCAACGATTTCATGATCGACTCCTTGTGGCGGTTGGTACGCGGCGTGCCTCGATCAAGTCGAGCCGCGAAACGGCTTCGGCTTGAATGCATTGCCAGGCGGCATAGTCAGTCTCCTCCCTCCAGCAGCGAACGTATTGCGCTGCGTGCCACAGGCCAGGCCGGCGATGCGGGACGAGCCACGCTCCGTCGAATGAGGCGTAGCAACCCATCGATGGCCCAAACCGGGTCAGGGCAGCATTTACGTCGATGCCACATCCATGGCGCAGCCCACAAACCCCACTCCTAGCCAGGGCCTGCGGCCAAGGCATGGACAACCTCAACCCTACCCAAGTACAGGCCACCCCCTGCATACCCATCAAGCAGGAATAGGGGTCCGGAAACAGGCGCAAACGGAAATCGGAACGGGCTCAATGAAAGTCCGCGCCGGCCCCTGTTTATCCAATCTTCGACACGATCGCGGACGCACGTGCTCATGCGCCGCATGAGCGCGAGTTTCGCGATGTGACGCTCGCCGCATTAATCGGAGATGGACAACTTGACAGGCGGATCGTCGCCCACCACAGTCGGCGGCGTCCTATAGCGCTGCACATGCATGCGGCGCACTGCGCGGTTCGGCAACCGACCGCGCCACCGTCGTCATTGGTTCTCTGGGGGGAACGGCCGCGCCGCAGCGGGTTTGCCGCGCGTGGCTCGAGGTCGGCGCGTCCGCGCCCGCCTCCTTCCCTATCCATCAGGCATCTGGAGAACACACCTAATGAGCGTCAGATTGTCAGGAATCTTGCTGTCCGGCTTTTTGCTGGCGGCCGGGCTGTCGCCCGCGCAGGCGCAGAGCGTCAGCTGCACGGGGATCGCCGAATGGAACGCGGCCACCATCTATAGCGCGGGCAGCAAGCTCGTCTATCAGGGGCGGCTGTACCAGGCGACCATGTCGATCTGGAATACGCCGCCCACGCACTGCCCCAGCTGCGGCTACTACCAGGACCTGGGCGCCTGCAGCGCGGGCGGCAACCCGCCGCCGACGGTCAGCCTGACCGCGCCGGCGAACGGCGCGAGCTTCACGGCAGGCGCCACCATCACCGCCACAGCGAACGCAGCCGATAGCAACGGCAGCGTCGCCCAGGTGCAGTTCTTCCGTGGCGGCACTTCGCTGGGCATCGATACCGCGTCTCCCTACAGCGCGACCTGGACCAATGCGGCCGCAGGCAGCTACGCGATCACCGCGGTCGCCACCGACAACGAAGGCGCCACCACGACGTCCGCAGCGGCAAACATCACCGTCAATGCCGGGACGCCCGACACCACCGCACCCAGCGTGCCGGCCGGACTGGCCGCGACGTCGGTGACCTCGTCCAGCGTCAACTTGAGCTGGAACGCCTCCACCGACAATGCGGGCGGCAGCGGCGTCGCCGGCTACGACGTCTACCGCAACGGCACGCTGGTCGGCTCGCCTGCGGGTACGTCCTTCAGCGACACCGGCTTGGCCGCATCCACGGCCTACGCCTACCGCGTGCGTGCCCGCGACAACGCCGGCAACGCCTCGGCGCAGGGCACGCAGATCAGCGCGACCACCAGCGCCGGCGGCGACAACACCCTGCCGCGGCATGCGCTGGTGGGGTACTGGCACAACTTCACCAATCCGTCCGGTCCCACCATCCCGATCAGCCAGGTCGCCAACGACTTCGACGTCATCGTGGTCGCCTTCGGCGACGATGCGGGCAACGGCGCGGTCAGCTTCACGGTCGATCCGGGCGCCGGAACCGAAGCGCAGTTCAGGGCCGACGTGGCCGCGGCGCGGGCGCGCGGCAAGAAGGTCGTGCTGTCGCTGGGCGGCCAGAACGGCACGGTGACGCTGAACAACGCGACCCAGGTCGCCAACTTCGTCGCCAGCATGGAGGACCTGATCCGCTACTACGGTTTCGACGGCGTGGACATCGACCTGGAAAGCGGCGCGGGCGTCTACCACGGCGCGGCCGTGCAGACCAACCTGGTCGCGGCCGTCAAGCAGCTCAGTACGCGCATCGGTCCGTCGTTCTACCTGTCGATGGCGCCCGAGCACCCGTATGTCCAAGGCGGCTTCACCGCTTACAGCGGAATCTGGGGCGCCTATCTGCCGATCATCGACGGACTGCGCCAGGAGCTGGACCTGATCCACGTGCAGTACTACAACAACGGCGCGCTGTATACGCCGTACAGCCAGAACGGCCTGGCCGAAGGCACGGTCGACATGCTGGTCGGCGCCAGCCTGATGCTGATCGAAGGGTTCAGGACCAACAACGGCACCGGCGTCGTCTTCAACGGCCTGCGGCCGGACCAGGTCGCGCTGGGACTGCCCTCGGGCCCCTCCTCGGCCAACAGCGGACAGGCCTCTTCGGCCACGATCGCCAATGCGCTGAACTGCCTGACGCGGCTGCAGAACTGCGGAACCATCCGGCCCCAGCAAGCCTATCCCACGTTCCGCGGCGTCATGACCTGGTCGATCAATTGGGACCGGCGCGACGGCTTCATCTTCTCCAGGCCGGTGCGGGCGACCTTGAACGCCCTGCCCTGACCGGCAGCGAATAGTCGGAGGGCAAGGCTTCGCCTGCCCTCCGACGCCTCTCTACTCGGCGCCCTCGATGGGCGCCGACTTTTTGTGTCGCTGCCCTGGAGTCGATTCCAAGGCCAGGGCGCAGCCCGGTCGTCCCTGCATGCGGCACGAGAGCCTCGCACCATTAAGAGGGTCGGCCCCGCAGGCTATTCCTGCTGCTCGGGAAATTTGAATCCGATATAGGTGCCGGAACTCAATCCCATCAGCCCCAACAATGTGGCGCTGAACTCCGGCATGGCCAGGCTGTTGTAGACGGACGACAAGAACATGATTCCGAGCACGATCGTCCAGGCGAAGATCTGGAATCGATGGAAGGAATAGCCATGGCGGTCGGCCATGACGTCGCGAAGGAATCCGCGCGTCGCGCGAGCCGGCTTTGTCGACTCCAGCGACGAGAGGCAGCGATCCGCCTGGTCCAGCTGCGCCTTGCCCTGCTGAATCTGCTTGTCGATGCTGTCGCGGCCGGCCGTGTCGTCGGACGACATCGCAGCCGTAGATTCGGCATCCGCGCACTGGGACTGCAAGTCGGCGACGGCCTGCTCCATCGTCTGTCGCCGCGCCAGCATGTCCCGCCGCTGCTCCGATCGCGCCGCTTCCTTGCTGGAATCGATCAAGGCCTCGCTCAGCGCGGTTCCGGCGCTGATCCCCATCAGTCCCAGCAGCGACGGCGTGATCGTATCCAGCATGTCGGTGATCAGCCAGATCACCAGGTAGGAAACGTAGACAAGAAAGAACCAGAACGCCATCTGCGTTCGCCCCAGGTTGTACGCCTTGGCTCTCCCATCGGCCGGATTGGGGCCCGGGTCGCGAACGATATTGGTTTTTCTTGCGAGGCGCACGAACAGCACCAGAGTGACCAAAGCGACGACCGTCGCGACCACTCCCCACTCCGGGGAAATGACCGTCATCTGGATCGGATTGCTCTTGTCGTAGACGGTGTCGAATGGCGAATGATCCTCCAAGCCGACGCTGAACCTCACCGGCCGCCGGATGCTCTCCGGCGCCCCCAGCAAGTCCGTCCAGAGCTCCCGGTTACCCGATGTGATCTTCAGATGGAAGTAGACACGCCCCTCGCGAGGATGGATTTCCTCCGGGTAATTGCCGCGAATCGCCCGGCCGTCGATGAAGGGAACGAGTTTTGTGGGATCGTGAGCGGCCGACCACTCCCTCAAGTTGTCGATCGTGACCTCTGCGATAGCGTCGAGCTGAAGCTCTCCTTCGACGCCGGAGACCTTCGGCGCCGAAATAGATACTGCCGCGGAGCCGGCCGGATCCGGGTTGATAGTGGCACCGCCGTACGCTGCCGCGGCCTGCGCATCGGAAACCTGCGCCCCTGCCTCGGCGGATGCCTCGCACAGGATCATCAGCGCCAACACTGGCGCAAGAACGAAATAGTTCCAGGCTCTATTCGACATGATCGTTCGCTTCGCCAATCCCTGAAGGAGCTCCCCGTCGGCAAACCGATACGGTCACGCACTGCGCATGCAGAACCGCGAATAGGCGGTGGCAAGCTTGGAGTCGTAGCAGTTCCTGGAAAACTCCGGCCCGTTGTACGTGGCCGCGAAACCTTTCCAGTCTTTGCCCCGCAGTGCGCGGATCAGCTTCGGATGGGCGATCAGGCGGGAGAATGCGGCCAGTTGGGCGTCCGCGCTTTCCTTGTTCGCGGCGACGAAAGCTTCGACATCGTCGAACCCGCACATGGCGTAATTGAATCCCATGATCTGAAACGCGCCCCAACTCGCGGACTCCAGCGCGGCCGCGCGATCGAGGACGCAGGCGGCATCCATCCGCCTCCATTCTCCCGCCACCGAGCCGGAGTACTTGGTTCTATCCCAATGGGGATAGCTCAGCTCGGGATGGCTGGAGTCGAAGCGCCCCTTGGTCTGGCGATGGAACACGTGGCCTTCGAAAAGGATCTTGGGCAGTTGCGAAGGCGGCCGCATGAATCCGCTGCCCGAGGACTCGACCTCGGCCACGGCTTTCAGGCTGGCTTCGTCCACGCCCAGCGATTCCGCTAGGGTTTTCCACGCCTGCGGCGAGATGACCCGATTCATTTCAGTCTCCACCTGGATGAGGTCGATGCGAGGGACGAGCCGCGATAGCGGTACGGATGGCCAAGGATGGCGCGCACATCGAGTACAGGCACGCAGCAGTCCGCCATTCAATGCCGTCGGCTGCCTCTGCTTCCGTTCAACGCTGCAACGCCCGACTCGTGAACCGCACCAGCCAAGCAACCGGGCAACGGGAAATCGCGGCAGAGCCCCCCTCCCCTGGATCTCTCGCGCTCTTGGACCGGGAGCGGCCTCGACCAGTCCTTGCTTCGATGGCGCCTTAAACCCTTCGCCGCCGAAACGCATCGCACAGAGGCCGTCGCAAGGACGGCCCAACACCACCCAAGGGGAGTCTGCATGCTGTCCGGAACGAAACGCACCGCCACCTTCTTTGTTGCGATCCTGATGACGGTGCCGTGCCTGGCGTCCGCAGCCGACGCCTTGGACGAAGCCAACGGCAAGGCCCGTCGGTTCGTCCGCCAGACCATGCAGGAGCAGCGGATACCGGGCCTGCAGATCGCGGTCATTCGCGACGGCCGGGTCGTGCTGTCGGAAAGCCACGGTTTCGCCAATGTCGAGAACCGCGTGCCGGTGAACGATACGACGCTGTTCCCGATCAATTCCGCGACCAAGCCCTTCACCGGAGTGGCGCTGATGCAACTGGTCGCCGATGGGCGGGTGGAGCTGGATGCGCCGATCTCGCGCTATCTGGACGATCTGCCGATCGCCTGGCGCGAGATCCGCGTGCGCCAATTGCTCGGCCATACTTCCGGCCTGCCCGACATCGTCGACGGCGACGGGTTGGTGGGAGGAGGCACCGAGTCGCAAGCCTGGGCGGCGGTCAAGCAGCGACCGCTGGAAGCGCCGGCAGGCGAACGATTCGCCTACAACCAGACCAACTACGGCCTGCTGGCGCAGATCGTGACCCGGCTGACCCATCGGCCCTTCGAACGCTTCCTGGCGGAGCGTCAATTCGCCGTGGCGGACATGCCTTCGACCACGTTCGGCGACAGTTACGACTTGGTACCCAATGCGGCGACGGTCTACAGCCTCTCGCCTCGCGGCAGCTTGGCCGCGGACGATAGCCATCGGCTGTCGCATTGGTTCTACGACATCCCCTACAGCCTGTGGTCGGGCGGAGGCATCCAGACCACCGCCGGCGAGCTGTCGCGCTGGCTGCTCGCGCTGTCGAACGGGCGGCTGATCGATCCGTCCGCGGTCCAGCGCATGTGGACGCCGGAAAAGCTGAGCGATGGCGGCGATGCGGACTGGGGCCTCGGCTGGCCGGTGCTGCAGTCGTCTCCGCCTCGGCGGGTGGCGGGTATCGGCGGCGCACGCGCCGCATTCGTCGTCTATCCGGACCAAGGCCTGACGGTGATCGTGCTGACCAATCTTGCCGGATCGAACCCGCAAAGGTTCATACCGAAGATCGCCGAGTTCTATCTGCCGCCCGAGCAAACCGCGCCCCGCCGTTAACGCCGCCGGCCTCGCCGTCGATCCACCGCTTCGCGCCTGCGCGACGCAAAGCGCCGCCGCGTCGAACGTCGTCGCTCGATCGGCGCCGGCAGGTACCGGCAGACCGGCCCGCGCATGATGCGACGCATCATGTGCTAGCGTCGCCCGTTCCAGGCGCGCCGGAAGTCGCCGCCGTTTTCGGCCGGCTCGCGTCGTCGCGATACGCGATGCGCGCGCCGTCACGGCCTGGCCGGGGATGGGTCGCGGCGGCTTTCAACGGAGGAAAACCGCATGAAGGGATGGATTGCCAGAACCGCCGCGCTCGCCTTGTTCGCGGCCCTGATGGGCTCGGCTTCGCCGGTCGCCGCCGAGCCGACCTACGCCTGCACCGCAGCGACGGAAGGCCACTTGTTCCAGGTCGCCTACGACCATCCGTACGACCCGGGCTCGTTCTATCAGTGCCGGGCCGGCGCGTGGCGGCTGATCGGGGTATGCACGCCCAGCCACGGCTGTCCGCCGCCGCCGGATCCGAACGGGCCGATCGTCGAGGTGTAAGCGCGAGATTGCGGCGCAAGCGGCGCGCGCGAGGCGGGGCCAGTCCCGCCTCGCGCTTCGAACGAGCGCGCAAGCGCGGCGATGGTCGATCCAGGCTCGCCATGCGAACATCTCGCGCCCGGCTGGTGAGGCGCGCCGTGGCTGACGGCGTGCAGTCGCAGCCGTGACCTTGCGCCAGTTTTCATTCTGAAAGAGTTTCGTTGATGGACCTGCCCCAACTCGGCGAGTTCCTGCTCGGCGCCTTGCTATCGGCCGTCGTATTCCTGGCCAATGTCGCACGCCCTCGCTTTCTCGGAGTTGTTTCCCCGAACCTGGGCCACGTCGACCGCGACGATCTGGTCAAGTCGCTCAACCAGACCTTGCTGATCTCCGCTGTCGCGACCGTCGCTTGCTTGCTGCTGTACGACCTGGACAGGCCGGAACGGGCGTTTCCGGTACTCGGCGTCGCCGCCGGCACGCTGGCGGTGTATACGGTAGCGATGTTCCGCTTGAAGTAACGGC
This sequence comes from Lysobacter sp. BMK333-48F3, assembly GCF_019733395.1. Classification (NCBI taxonomy): domain Bacteria; kingdom Pseudomonadati; phylum Pseudomonadota; class Gammaproteobacteria; order Lysobacterales; family Lysobacteraceae; genus Lysobacter; species Lysobacter sp. BMK333-48F3. The sequence goes on from NZ_JAIHOO010000001.1 coordinate 1,140,058, forward strand.
GCGCCGCCTGCCGCTCCACCCGCCATGCCGCGCACGTACCCAGCCGAGCCGGCGCTCTTCCGCGAACGCGGCTACTTGCCAGGATTCCGCAGCGCCATGACGCTGGAGCCGCTGCGCCGATCGATCCAGGTCAAGCGCCTGATCGAGGGCAAGGGCGGAACGTCCTTGCGCCGGCCACCGGTCTTCCGGCAGACCGGCTCCTGCTCGGCGGCGGTGCGCGTGTCGCAACTGCAGTCCACGCTTTCATCCCTCATCCTCAGCGCTTGCCGCTCATCGAATACGGCCGCGCTGCCGGATCCGTCGCCCAGGCTTTGTCCGGTTCGGCCTGCATGACGAAACGCAGCTCGCCGCCGGCGAGGATCTCGTCGTGGCGCAGGTAGGCGCGGTCCAAGGGCTGGCCGTTGAGGGTCGCGCTGCCGATGTAGGGGCGGGCTGCGTTCAGGCCTTCGGCGACGATGCTGAAGCGCTTGCCATTGGGCAGGTTGAGCGTGGCCTTGGGCAGGAACGGGCGGCCGATGATGTATTCGTTGCTGCCGGGGGCGACCGGGTAGAAGCCTAGCGCGGTGAATACGTACCAGGCCGACATCTGGCCGAGGTCGTCGTTGCCGGCCAAGCCGTCGGGACGCGGCGCGTATTGGCTGGCCATGATCTGGGCCAGGCGTTCCTGGCTGCGCCAGGGTTGGCCGGCGTAGGCGTACAGATAAGCCACGTGATGGCTGGGCTCGTTGCCGTGCGCGTACCAGCCGATCAGGCCGGTGATGTCTTCCATGTGGGCGAAGACCTTCGGGTCGACCTTGGCGTCGAACACCTGGTCGAGACGCTCGATCAGCTTCTGCTCGCCGCCGTGCGCGGCGGCGAGGCCGGCGACGTCCTGCGGCACGTACCAGGAGTACTGCCAGGCGTTGCCCTCGGTGTAGTCGGTGCCGTAGCCGCTGGCGCTGGGATCGAAGGGCTCGCGGAAGGCACCGTCGCGCTTGCGCGCGCGCATGAAGCCGGTCGACGCATCGAAGGCATGGCGCCAGTTCCCGGCCCGTTTTTCGAATCGCTCGGCGATGTCCCCACGCCCCATCGCCCCGGCCATGCGCGCGATGCTCCAGTCGTCGTAGGCGTACTCCAAGGTCTTGGACGCGGCCTCGCCTTCCTCGTCGATCGGCACGTAGCCCAGCTGCTTGTATTGGGCGATGCCGTCGTAAGGGCCGTAGTCGGCGCTGGCGACCATCGCCTGCAAGGCTTCGTCGGCATCGAAGCCGCGGATGCCTTTCATGTACGCGTCGGCGATCACCGGCACGGCGTGGTAGCCGACCATGCACCAGGTTTCCTGGCCATGAAAGGCCCATACCGGCAGCACGCCGTAGGGGCTGTGGCGGCGCGCGGCGAGCAGCGAGTTGACGAAGTCGGCGTTGCGGCGCTCGGGCTGGACCAGGGTCAGCAAAGGATGCAGCGCGCGGTAGGTGTCCCACAGCGAGAAGGTCGAATAGTTGGTCCAGCCTTTGGCTTGGTGCACGGCGTTATCGGGGCCGCGATAGCGGCCGTCGGCGTCCATGAACAAGGTCGGGCCGAGCAGGCTGTGGTAGAGCGCGGTGTAGAAGCTCTTGCGCTGCGGCTCGGGCGCGTCCAGCTCGACCGCCGACAAGGCCTCGCTCCAGCGCTGGCGCGCCTGCGCGCGCACGGCGTCGAAATCGAAGCCGGGCACTTCGGCGTCGAGGTTGGCGATGGCGCTGTCTTCGCTGACCGGCGAGATCGCGAGCTTGACGATCAGCTCCCGGCCCGCGGCTTCGGCGAAATCCAGGCTGGCGACCAGCTGCCGGCCTTCGATCTGGGCGCGCTGGCGCGGGTCTTTCTCGCCCGGCGGCGGGAAGCCCTTGTAGACCACCTCGGCTTCGGTGTCGTGCAAGGCGTGGCCGCTGAGCGGGCGCGAGAAGCGCATGGCGAAGTACAGCTGCCGGCCCGGCGCCCAGCCGCGGGTTTCGCGGAAGCCGGTGACGGTGCCGTCGGCGCGCAGGCGCAGCCGCGACCACAGCACCTTGCCGGGGTAGTCGTACAGGCTGGTGCGCAGGTCGATCAGCAGGTGCGCGCTCTGCCCGGCCGGGTAGCGGTAGCGGTGCACGCCGACGCGTTCGCTGGCGGTGAGTTCGGCGCGGATCTTGTAGTCGTCCAGAGTGACCGCGTAATAGCCGGGCTCGGCGCGCTCGTCGTCGTGGCGGAACGCGGAGCGGTAGCCGCTGCGCGGGGTCTTGGCCTCGCCGCGTTCGAGCTTGACCTCGCCGGCGATCGGCATCAGCAGCACGTCGCCGAGGTCGGAGTGGCCGGTGCCGGAGAAATGGGTATGGGAGAAGCCCACGATGGTGGGATCGCCGTGGCGGTAGCCGGCGGCCCAGCCGTAGGCTTCCTTGCGCGGCTTGATCTCGGTGTCCGGGCTGAGCTGGACCATGCCGAACGGGACCGTCGCGCCGGGATAGGTATGGCCTTCGCCGCCGGTGCCGATGAAGGGGTCGACCGCGCGGTAGGCGCGCTGGCCGGCGTCGCCGGCCGGGGCGGCCAGGACGGGACCGGCGCAGAATGCGGCGCAGGCGCCCCCGACCAGGACGACGGCCAGGCCGGCGCGCCAGCGGCGCGCGGCGGGACGGGACGGGCGGACGGGGGACGACGGGATCGGCCGGGTCATCCGGGCACTCCGTATCGGAACTGGGCGGCAGGAACGCGTCCGGGTCGGCAAAAACGGCCCGGAGGCCTTTTAGATCGTTCTAAATTGAGCCAAGCTAACACGCGTCCCGACCGCGTTCATGCTGCATTGCAGAATGCAGCGGCGGGGCTTAGACCGCAGGATGGCGGCATTTAGAACGATCCAAAAGCCGCCCGGAGCCATGATTTCGGTTCGATCCCCCCTCGCAGCGAGGTGTTCACGATGAACGACGCGCCCGCCCCCCGTGGCCGAGTCACCCTGGCCGACATCGCGCGCGCCTGCGGACTGTCGCGCGCGACGGTGTCGCTGGTGCTGCGCGGCAGCCCGCTGGTGCATGCCGACACCCGCGCCCGGGTCGAAGCCGAACTCAAGCGCCAAGGCTACGTCTATCACCGCGGCGCGGCCAACCTGCGGCGCAAGGTCTCCACCGGTGTGGCGCTGGTGATCAACGACCTGTCCAACCCGTTCTTCGCCGAATTCGCCGCCGGCGTCGACGAATGGCTGGCCACCGCCGGCTTCGTCACCCTGCTCGGCAGCACCAACGAATCGGTCGAACGCCAGCAGGCGGTGCTGACCTCGCTGATGGAGCACGATCCGGCCGGGATCATCCTGTCGCCGGCCGAAGGCAGCGACGGCGCGCGGGTGCGCAACCAGATCGGCGAACGCACGCCGGTGCTGGTGTTCAACCGCGAACTCGACGGCACGCCGTGGGATTTCCTCGCCCTGGACAACATCCACGGCGCGCGCCTGGCCACCCGCCACCTGATCGAGCGCGGCCATCGCCGCATCGCCTTCTTCGGCGGCCATCGCGATTCGTCCTCGTGCCGGCAGCGCCGGCAGGGCTATCGCGAAGCGATGGCCGAGGCCGGGCTGGAGCCGGAACCGCAGTGGCTGGTGGAATGCGCGCCGACCCGGCTGGAAGCGGCGCAGCAGACCGGCGCGCTGTTCGTGCGCGACCCGGCGCCGACCGCGGCGGTCTGCTACAACGACGCGGTCGCGCTGGGCCTGATGGCCGGCCTGGTCGCGCGCGGCCGCCGCCCCGGCGGCGATTTCGCGGTAGTCGGATTCGACGACATTCCCGAAGCCTCGGTCGCCTCGCCGACCCTGACCACGGTCGCGGTCGACCCGCGCGCACGCGGCCGCCAGGCCGCCGAACTGATCCTCAAGCGCCTGCGCGACCCGGACATGGCCCGCGCCCACACCATCGCCCCGGTGCGGCTGCAGGCGCGCAGCAGCAGCGAGGTGCACCTGCCGCACAACGGAGCTTCCGCATGAGCCGTCGCGACATGTCCTACACCGCCGCGCTGGCGGTGGTGACCACGATCTTCTTCACCTGGGGCGGCCTGACCAGCCTCAACGATGTGCTGATCCCGCATCTGAAGGCCGTGTTCCAGATGAACTACGCCCAGTCGATGCTGATCCAGTCGACCTTCTTCGGCGCGTACTTCCTGATGTCGCTGCCGGCCAGCCGGGTGGTGGCCAGGTTCGGCTACAAGAACAGCATCGTGATCGGCCTGATCGTGGCCGCGATCGGCGCGGCGATGTTCTTCCCGGCCGCGCGCATTCCGTCCTATCCGCTGTTCCTGGGCGCGCTGTTCGTGCTCGCCAGCGGCATCACCCTGCTGCAGGTCTCGGCCAATCCCTACATCAGCCTGCTCGGCGATCCGGCCGGCGCGCCTAGCCGCCTGAACCTGGCCCAGGCGCTGAATTCGCTGGGCACCACCGTGTTCCCGTACGTGATCGGCCCGCTGATCCTGTCCGGCGCGGTGCTCGGCACCGCCGAACTGGCGGCGATGACGGCCACCGAACAGGCCGCCTACCGCGCCCACGAGGCCGCGTCGGTGCAGATGCCGTACATGATCATCGCCGGCTGCCTGCTGTTGCTGGCGGTGTTCGTCTACACCATGCGCATCCCGCCGCTGACCGAGGCCACCGAGAGCGCCGACCCGGTGCACCACAGCTTCGCCGAGGTGTTGAGCCAGAAGCACCTGCTGTACGGGGTGATCGCGATCTTCCTCTACGTCGGCGCCGAAGTCTCGATCGGCAGCTTCCTGATCAACTACATCTCGCCGCCGGAGATCGGCAACATCGACCACGCCAAGGCCAGCGAATACCTGGCGTACTACTGGGGCGGGGCGATGGTCGGCCGCTTCGTCGGCGCGATGCTGCTGCAGCGCTTCGACGCGCGCCGCCTGCTGGCGCTGTTCGCGATCGCGGCGATGGCGCTGCTGGCGCTGACCATGAGCAGCAAGGGCTCGCTGGCGATGTGGACGGTGCTGTCGATCGGCCTGTTCAACTCGATCATGTTCCCGACCATCTTCACCATCGCCATCGAACGGCTCGGTCCGATGACCAGCAAGGCCTCCAGCCTGCTGATCATGGGCATCGTCGGCGGCGCGGTGGTGCCGTGGCTGCAGGGCGTGCTGTCCGACCGGATCGGCATCCAGCAATCGTTCGTAATTCCTTTGATCTGTTACGCCTTCATCGTCTGGTACGGCTTCGCCGGCTCGCGCATCCGCGCCGGCCAGGGCCAGCACGCCAGCGCCCAGGCTTCGGGAGTGATGCATTGATGTCTGCTGCAGTGCAGCCCGCGCAATCGCGCAACGCCGCCATCGTCTGCTTCGGCGAAGCCCTGATCGATTTCCTCGCCCGCCCGGCCAAGGCCCCGGGCGAGCCGCGCCATTTCGTCGAATACGCCGGCGGCGCGCCGGCCAACGTCGCCGTGGCCGCGGCCCGGCTCGGCGCGCCAGCGCGCTTCGTCGGCATGCTCGGCCAGGACATGTTCGGCGACTTCATCGCCGCGCAGTTGCAGCACTACGGCGTGGACACCCGCGACGTGGTCCGCACCGGCGAGGCCAAGACCGCGCTGGCCTTCGTCTCGCTGGACGGCGACGGCGAGCGCAGCTTCAGCTTCTACCGCCCGCCGGCGGCCGACCTGCTGTTCCGCGACGCCGACTTCCGCGCCGACGGCTTCGTCGATGCGGGCATCTTCCACGTCTGCTCCAACAGCCTGACCGAGGAAGCCATCGCCGCGACCACCCTGGCCGGGATGCGCCGCGCGCGCCTGGCCGGCGCGCTGGTCAGCATGGACATGAACCTGCGGCCCTCGCTGTGGCCGGCCGAGGTCGATCCGGCGCCGCGCCTGATCGCGGCGCTGCTGGAGGCCGACCTGATCAAGCTGTGCGGCAGCGAGTTCGAGTTCCTCGCCCGCCACCTGGGCGGCGAAGAGGCCGCGCTGCAGCGGCTGTGGCACGGCCATGCGCGCTGCGTGCTGATCACCGACGGCGCCACTCCGATCCGCTGGCATACCCGCACCCGCCAGGGCGAGGTCGCGACCTTCCGGGTCGCGCCGGCCGACACCACCGGCGCCGGCGACGCCTTCGTCGGCGGCTTGCTGCAACGCCTGTCCAGCCTGGGCGTGGACGCGGCCGGCTTCGCCGAGTTCATCGCCGACGAAGCCGCGCTGGTCTCGGCGCTGCGCTACGCCGCGGCCGCCGGCGCGCTGGCCACCACCCGCCACGGCGCGTTCGCGGCCATGCCCGACACCGCCGAGGTCGAGCGGCTGATCCGCGAACAGTCCTGACCGCCGCCCCGCTTCCGATCCGGTATCCCCCATGAATCTTCCCGCGCATCCGCTGCCCGACTTCCGCCGGCCCGAGACCCTGCTCGCGCATATCGCCGACACCATGGCCTTCTACGATCCGGTGGCGCTGGATCCGAACGGCGGCTTCTTCCATTACTTCCGCGACGACGGCTCGGTCTACGACGCCTCGCACCGGCATCTGGTCAGCAGCACGCGCTTCGTCTTCAACTATGCGATGGCGGCGGTCGAGTTCGGCCGCGACGACTATCGCGAGCGCGCCCGCCACGGCCTGCGCTACCTGCGCGAGGCGCACCGCGACCCGGCCGGCGGCTATGCCTGGACGATCCGCGACGGCCGCGCCGAAGACCGCATGAACCACTGCTACGGCGTGGCCTTCGTGCTGCTGGCCTACTCCACCGCGCGCAAGGCCGGCATCGCCGAGGCCGCGGCGTGGATGGACGAAACCTGGGACCTGCTGGAAGCGCGCTTCTGGGAACCGGCCCACGGCCTGTACCGCGACGAGGCCGACGCGGAGTGGAACTTCACTGGCTACCGCGGCCAGAACGCCAACATGCACATGTGCGAGGCGATGCTGGCCGCCTTCGAGGCCTCCGGCGAAGAGCGCTATCTGCAGCGCGCGCTGACCCTGGCGCAGAACATGACCCAGCGCCAGGCGGCGCAGGGCGACGGCCTGGTGTGGGAGCACTACGACCGCGATTGGAACATCGACTGGGACTATCACCGCGACGATCCCAAGCACCTGTTCCGGCCCTGGGGCTTCCAGCCCGGCCATCAGACCGAGTGGTCCAAGCTGCTGCTGATCCTCGACCGCCACCTCACCGCGCGCGGCGAAACCGTGCCGTGGCTGGTGCCGACCGCGCGCCATCTGTTCGACGTCGCCGTCGCCCGTTCCTGGGACAGCGAGCACGGCGGGCTGTGCTACGGCTTCGCCCCGGACGGCACGGTCTGCGACGACGACAAGTATTTCTGGGTCCAGGCCGAATCGCTGGCGACGGCGGCGATGTTGGCGATCCGCACCGGCGAAGCTCAGTACTGGGCGTGGTACGACAAGCTGTGGGCCTACGTCTGGCAACACATGGTCGACCACCGCTACGGCGCTTGGTACCGGATTCTCGATCGCGAGAACCGCAAGTACAGCGACGAGAAGAGCCCGGCCGGCAAGACCGACTACCACACCATGGGCGCGTGCTACGAAGTCCTGCGCTGGTTGCGGCAGCGCTGAGGTTCGCGGCCGCGCGGCGCACCGGCTTTCTGTAGGAGCGGCGTGAGCCGCGACCAAGGGACGCGCAGAAAACCATAGTCGTTCGCACCCCATCGAAGCCGCGCCGCCCCCTTGTAGGAGCGGCGTGAGCCGCGACAGCCGAAGCGGCGTACGCAAGCGCACCAAGCCGAGCGCCCGACAACCGCGAGCGCTCGCAGCGCAGGGCTTCGGCAGGCAAGGTGGTATCGAACCGCTGCGGTTGTCGCTGCTTACGCCGCTCCTACAGGGGCAAGGCGGGTTTCGACGCGAACATGTTGCGCCGCTCGTCGGGAGCGCTGCGCGGGGCCCGGCATCAGGGCCGTGCTGCGGTGCGCGCCGCGCCTATCCTGGTCGCCCGCCTCCGAGGATCGCGCCATGGACACCCAGCAGATCGCCAATCGCTACGTCGAGCTGTGCCGCGCAGGCAAGCACGAACAGATCCAGGACGAACTCTATGCCGACGACGCCGTCAGCATCGAGGCGCCGGGCAACCAGGCCGGACCGCTGGGCAACGTCGAAGGCCTGGCGGCGATCCGCGAAAAAGGCCGCCGCTTCATGGACGACGTGATCGAGATCCACGACAGCTGGTGCAGCGACCCGGCGGTCGGCGGTGACTGGTTCAGCCTGGCGATGAGCATCGACGCCACCTACAAGAGTATGGGCCGGATGCCGATGGCCGAGGTCGCGGTGTACAAGGTGCGCGGCGGCAAGATCGTGCACGAACAGTTCTTCTACGGCTGAGCCTGCGCGCCTTGAGTCGCTTCGGGCCCGTATCCGCGCGGCCGGCTGCGCCGGCGCACGTCGCTTCGCTGCCGCAGCTTAGGGCCGCAGGAAATCCCGTGGCAGGCCGCTCCTGCTGAAGCCGCGCACTGCGCCGACGATGCGGTCCGCCGGGAACCACGCGCAGCGCCGGCGATACGGGCCCGACCCCGCAAACGAAACAGGCCCCGCTCTCGCGGGGCCTGCCGTGTTCCGTGCGCTGCCCGACCGACTCAGTCGATATCGAGGAAGCTGCGCAGCTGTTCCGAGCGGCTCGGGTGACGCAGCTTGCGCAGGGCCTTGGCTTCGATCTGGCGGATGCGCTCGCGGGTCACGTCGAACTGCTTGCCGACCTCTTCCAGGGTGTGGTCGGTGTTCATGTCGATGCCGAAGCGCATGCGCAACACCTTGGCCTCCCTCGGGGTCAGGCCGGCGAGCACGTCGCGGACCGTCTCGGAGAGGTTGATGTTGGTGGTCGCTTCCACCGGGGACTCGACGTTGGTGTCCTCGATGAAGTCGCCCAGATGCGAGTCCTCGTCGTCGCCGATCGGGGTCTCCATCGAGATCGGTTCCTTGGCGATCTTCATGACCTTCCGGATCTTGTCCTCCGGCATGTCCATTTCCTTCGCCAGCTCTTCCGGAGTCGCTTCGCGGCCGTACTGCTGCAGCATCTGGCGGCTGATGCGGTTGAGCTTGTTGATCGTCTCGATCATGTGCACCGGGATGCGGATGGTGCGGGCCTGATCGGCGATCGAACGGGTGATGGCCTGGCGGATCCACCAGGTGGCGTAGGTCGAGAACTTGAAGCCGCGGCGGAATTCGAACTTGTCCACCGCCTTCATCAGGCCGATGTTGCCTTCCTGGATCAGGTCGAGGAACTGCAGGCCGCGGTTGGTGTACTTCTTGGCGATCGAGATCACCAGGCGCAGGTTGGCCTCGACCATCTCCTTCTTGGCCTTGCGCGCCTTGGCTTCGCCGTAGGCGACCTGGCGGCTGATTTCCTTGATGTCGGCCAGGGTCAGCAGCGAGGCCTGTTCCAGCTCGATGGTGGCCTGTTGCTCGGCGATGATCTGGTCCTTGACGTCGCGCAGGCCCGACGACCACTTCTGCTTGCGCTTGAGCAGCTCGTCGACCCATTCCAGATTGGTCTGGTTGCCTTCCCAGGCGCGGATGAAGTCCTTGCGCGGCATCTTGGCCACGCGGGTGGCCAGGTCGAGGATCTTGCGCTCGTGGTCCTTGATCGAGCCGACCACCTCGCGCAGGTTGCGCATCAGGGTGTCGGTCAGGGCCAGCGGAAGCTTCAGGGTGACGAACACCGCGGCGATGTCCTCGCGCAGCTTGGCCACGGTCTTGTGGCCGGCGCCGTTCTTGGCCTGGGCCTTGAGGAACTTGCCGTGCAGGTCGGCGATGGCCTCCATGCGCGCGGCCACTTCGACCGGGTCCGGACCCGAGGTGGTCTCCTCGGCGTCGGCGTCGTCGCCGGCCTCGACTTCCTCGTCCTCGTCGTCCGAATCGCCGCTGTCGTCGGCCGGCAGGGCCGCCGCCGGCGGCTCGGGCTCTTCGTCGAGGTGGTCGTTGAAGCCGACCACGATCTCGGCCAGGCGCTTCTTGCCGGCCTTGTGCTGCTCGTAGTCGTCGAGGATCAGCTGGACCGTGCCCGGGAACAGGCCGAGCGAGGCCTGGACCTGGTTCAGGCCTTCTTCGATGCGCTTGGCGATGGCGATTTCGCCTTCGCGGGTCAGCAGCTCCACCGTGCCCATTTCGCGCATGTACATGCGCACCGGGTCGGTGGTGCGGCCGCCTTCGCCGTCGAGCGCGGTCAGCGCCGCGGCGGCTTCTTCGGCCGCCGTGTCGTCGACTTCGCGATTACCGGTATTGCCGTCGGCCAGCAACAGCGTTTCGGCATCGGGTGCGACTTCGTGCACCTCGATGCCCATGCCGTTGATCATGCCGATGATGTCTTCGATCTGTTCGGCATCGACCAGATCGTCGGGCAGGTGATCGTTGACCTCGGCATAGGTCAGATAGCCCTGCTCCAAGCCCTTGGAGATCAGGAGCTTGATGTCGGACGGAGGGGGCTGACGTTCGTTGGCCATGGGCTGCGCCACCGCTGCTTGGATAGGGGAACGCTCCAGTATATCAGATCCGCCAGGGTCGGCCGGAGGGCCGGGGCCAGGCAGGGACGGATCTAGGACCGGAGAAGGAAGGTGACCGGGCCGTCGTTGACCAGGCTGACCACCATATGGGCACCGAAGCGGCCGGTTTCCACCCCTCCGGCGTGACGCGCCCGGCAAGTTTCGACCAGCCGGTTGAATAGCGGTTCAGCCAGGGCCGGCGCGGCCGCGGTGCTGAAGCCCGGACGCATGCCGCTGCTGGTGTCCGCGGCCAGGGTGAACTGGCTGACCAGCAGCAGGCCGCCGCCGGTGTCGGCCAGGCCGCGGTTCATCCGCCCGGCCTCGTCGGCGAACACCCGGTAGCCGAGCAGGCGTTCGGCCATGCGCGCGATCTGGGCTTCGCCGTCGCCGGGTTCGACCCCGACCAGGGCCAGCAGGCCGGGGCCGATCGCGCCGACGGTTTCGCCGTCGACCACGACCGAGGCCTGGGCGACGCGCTGGATCAGACTGAGCATGTGGACGGGCGGATCACGGCGTTCGGGCCCGAAAGTCTAAAGGGACGGAGGGGGTTAAGCCCGCTTAACCCCCTCCGTCCCTTTTACTAAACTGGGGCGATGACCCGTTTCGTCGCCCGCTTGCTCTACCTCGCCGCCGGTGCGCTCGGCCGCCTGCCCTGGTCCTGGCAGATGGGCCTGGGCGATGCGGTGGCCCGGCTATGGCAGCGCCGCGCCGCGCGCGAGGCCCGGGTCGCCCGGGTCAACCTGGAGCTGGCCTATCCGGACCTGGCGCCGGAGCCGCGCGAGCGCCTGCAGCAGGCCATCGTCCGCACCACCGCGCGCCAGGCGATCGAGACCCTGCGCCTGTGGACCCGGCCGCATGCCGAGAACCTGGCGCTGCTGCGCGAGCAGCACGGGGTCGAGCTGTTCGACGCCGCCCTGGCCTCCGGCCGCGGCCTGATCGTGGCCGCGCCGCACTACGGCAACTGGGAGCTGCTGAACCAATGGCTGGCCTCGCGCACGCCGCTGGCGATCCTGTACCGACCGCCCGAATCGGCGGTCGGCGAGGCCTTCCTCAACCTGGTCCGCGCCGACAGCGACACCGGTCGGGTGACCCAGGTCCGCGCCGAGGGCGCGGCGGTGCGCCAGCTGTGGAAACGGCTCAGCGCCGGCGGCGTGGTCGGGATCCTGCCCGACCAGCAGCCCAAGGCCGGCGACGGCGAGTTCGCGCCGTTCTTCGGCGTGCCGGCGCTGACCATGACCCTGCTCGGCCGGCTCGCCGAACGCACCGGCGCGACCGTGCTGTTCGCCTATTGCGAACGCCTGCCGGCGCATCCGCAGCAGCCGGCGTTCGCGCTGCGCATCGAGGCCGCGCCGGCCGGCATCGCCGACCCCGATCCGCAACGCGCCTGCGCCGCCCTCAACGCCGCAGTCGAACGCATCGCCCGGCGCGACCCGGCCCAGTACCAGTGGACCTACAAGCGCTACACCCTGCGCCCGTCCGGCAACGGCGACGACAATCCCTACCGCTTGCGCTGAGCGCGCCGCAACGCGCACTGCGCGGCCGTCGTCGCGGCTACACTCGGCGCTTCACGCACTAGCCGCCGACCGACGATGACCGACGCGCCCGCCAGCGCCGATTCCCCTGCCCCGCCGGCGCCCGCGCCCGCCATCGACGCGCCCGCCGCCGACGAGGGCTGGCAACAGCTGCCGCCGCGCGCCCAATTGCTGTGCACGATCGACGTCAGCATTTCCCTGGCGGTGGTGTTCGCGATCGCCGGGGTGGTCGCCGGGGTGCTGACCCGCGGCCTGCTGGTCGGCGCCGCCAGCGCGCTCACCGGCGCCCTGCTCGGCGCCGGCATCGGCACCTGGATCGGCCTGCGCCGTTATCGCAACACGCTGTGGCGGCTGGACGCGCACGGTTTCGCGGTGCGCCGCGGCGTCGCCTGGCAGCGCGAGACGCTGGTGCCGCTGACCCGGGTCCAGCACCTGGACCTCAAGCACGGCCCGCTGCAGCGATTGCGCGACCTGGCCACCCTGGTCGTGCACACCGCCGGCACCCGCCACAGCGCGGTGTCGATCGACCACCTCGACGCCGCCGACGCCGAGCGCCTGCGCGAACGCCTGGGCCGCCAGCTCGACAGCGACGACGAGGCCTGATGAGCGCGCCCGAGCCCGCCGCCGCGACCGCTCCGTCGCCGCCCGCCGCGCCGCGCGGCGAGGCCGCGCTGGACCGGCGCCTGCATCCGATGTCGTGGCTGTTCGTGCTGATCCAGCAGCTCAAGCAGTTCGTGGTGCCGCTGATCGCCCTGCTGGTGTTCGGCCGCGGCGACCGCAACGAGCTGTGGCCGCTGATCGGCGTCGGCGTGCTGGTCGTGGTGTCGATCTGGCGCTACCTGACCTATCGCTACGGCATCGGCGCCAACCACCTGGTGGTGCGCAGCGGGCTGTTCAACCGCAGCCTGCGCGAGATCCCGTTCGTGCGGATCCAGAACGTGGCCGTGCACCAGACCGTGCTGCACCGCTTGTTCGGGGTCGCCGAGGTGCGCCTGGAATCGGCTGGCAGCAAGGAGCCGGAGGCGCAGATGCGGGTGCTCAAGCTCGCCGACGCGCTGGCCCTGGAAGCGCTGGTGCGGCGGCGCGGCGACGCGGCCGCGCCGGACCAGGCCGAGCCGGCGGCCGAGGTCCTGCTGCGCCTGTCGCCGGCCGAGGTGCTGCGGCTGGGGCTGGTCTCCGACGGCGGCCTGGTCCTGATCGGCGCCGGCTTCGCCGCGCTGACCCAGGCCATGCCCGACTTCAACGCCAAGGTGCCGGGCCGGCTGATGCGCGAGGCGGTGCGCTGGCTGTTCGGCCGGGTCGAGTCCTATCACCTGGACGCGCTCGGCTACGTCGGCGTGGCCCTGATCCTGGCGCTGACCCTGGCGGTCGCGCTCAAGCTGCTGTCGGTGGCGCTGGCGGTGCTGCGCTATTACGGCTTCGAACTCAGCGAACACGGCCGCCGCCTGACCGCCGAACGCGGTCTGCTCGGGCGCTGGCGCACCACCGTGCCGCGCCGGCGCATCCAGGCCTGGACCCTGGAGGAAGGCCTGCTGCACCGCCTGTTGGCGCGGCGCCGGCTGGCGGTGGACACGGTCGGCGCCGGCGACCAGGACGACGGCCGCGCGCTCAAGGAGCTGGCGCCGATCGCGCCGCTGCCGGTCTGCGACGCCCTGGTCGACCGGCTGTTGCCGGGCGCGCAGCTGGAGCGGCTGCCGTGGCGGCCGCTGCCGGACGCGGCTTGGTGGCGACTGTTCCTGCCCGACCTGCCCTGGGTCGCGCTGGCGGCGTTCGCGCTGTACTGGCAGGTCGGAATCTTGAGCGCGCTGGCGCTGCTGTGGCTGCCGTGGGCGGCGTTCAAGGCCCAGCGCCGCGCGCGCCGGATCGGCTACGCCGTCGATGCGCAGTTGGTCGCGGTGCGCGAAGGCTGGTGGCGGCGCTATTGGCGTTTCGCCGAACTCGACAAGCTGCAGGCCTTGCAGATCACCCGCTCGCCGATCGACCGCCGCTGCGGCACCGCGACCCTGTGGCTGGACACCGCCGGCGCCGGCGCGCTGGGGCCGCCGTTGCGGATCCGTTTCCTGCCCGAAGCCGAAGCGCGGCGGCTGTACGCCGAACTGGCCGCGGTGCTGGCGCGGCGCCCGCTGCGTTGGTGAGCGCGCGCCGCCGAGACGCCCGGACGGCGGAACTCAGCCGGCCGGCTGCGGCCAGGCCGCACCGAGGCCGTCGACCGCCGCCGCGTCCGGCTGCGGTTGTTGCTGCAGGCCGTGCTCGGTCCAGGCCAGGCGCTGGCGCCGGGTCTGCGCGCGCAGGGCGCGATTGAAGGCGATGCTCTCGGCGCTGGCGTAGCCGCGCGGATGGTCCAGGTGGACCACGATCGCGCGATGGCGGATGCGGATGCCGCGCACGCCGGCGTTCTCCAGCCGTTCGCCGAATTCGCGGTCCTGGCCGCCGTAGCGCATGCGCTCGTCGAAGCCGTTGACGGCCAGGATGTCGCGCTTCCAGCCCGAGGCGCCGTGGCCGTTCCAGCTCGCCCGCGCCGGGCTGACCTGGTCCAGCAACCAGGCCAGCCGCGGCGGCGCCGTCAGTTTGAGATCGCGGCGCGTGGCCGGCATGCCGTGCGCGCGCAGCCAGTGCGCGTCGAAGCAACGGCCGGCGGCGATGTCGTCGCCGTCGATGCGCCGGCTCGTCTCCATCGGCAGCTTGTGATAGCCGCCGGACAGGAACCGGCCGGGGCGGCGCAGGCGCAGATGGGTGGCGACGAAGTCGGCGCGCGGGATGCAATCGCCGTCGGTGAAGATCAGATAGTCGGCGGCGCTGGCGCGGATCGCCATGTTCAGCGCCTGGCATTTGCGGAAGCCCTGGTCGGGCTGCCACAGGTGGCGCAGCGGCATCGGCAGCTGCGGCCGCAGGCGCTCGATGCATGCGCGGGTTTCCTCGCCGCTGCCGTCGTCGGCGACCAGGATCTCGAAATCGCGCCGGCTCTGCGCGGCGAAGCCCAACAGCACCTTCTCCAGCCAGGCCGGCTGGTTGTAGGTGGTGAACACGACGCTGGCGGCGGGCGATGGGGTCATGGCGGCACGTCGTCACGGAAGCGGCGGCGGAGCAATCAAGCCGCAACGCGTCCGCGCCATCATCGGTTTGCGCGTCCCGCGGTTGCGGCGCGCCCACCTTGACCTGCGAATACGACGATGCCGTTACCGGACCATGCCAGTTCTTCGCGCCGCCCGACGCTGTCGGCGACGGTGATCGCCTGCGACGAAGCCGACCGGATCGGCGATTGCCTGGCCTCGCTGGCGTTCTGCGACGAGATCCTGGTGGTCGACTCGGGCTCGCGCGACGCCACGGTCGAGATCGCGCGCGGCTTCGGCGCGCGGGTGCTGCACCGGCCGTTCGACGGTTTCCGCAGCCAGAAGCAGTACGCGGTCGAACAGGCCGCGCACGACTGGGTGCTGTGCGTGGATGCCGACGAGCGCATCGACGAGCGCTTGCGCGCGGCGATCGAGCGCGCCCGCGACGGCGGCTTCGCCGCGGCGGCCGGCTACCGCTTCGCCCGCCGCTCGGAGTACTTCGGCCGCTACCTGCGCCACGGCAACGCCTACCCCGACCGCAAGCTGCGCCTGTTCGACCGCCGCCGCGGCGGCTGGCGCGGCGACCGCGAAGTGCACGAAAGCGCCAGCGTCGACGGCGCGGTCGCGACCCTGCGCGGCGACCTGCTGCACCGCCCGTTCCGTTCGTTCGAACACCAACTGGCCAAAGGCCGGCGCTACGCGCAGATGATGGCCGAGCACGACCACGCCCGCGGCAAACGCGCCTCGCTGGCGCGCCTGGTGCTGTCGCCGGCCTGGCGCTTCTGGCGCGGCTACCTGTTGCGCGGCGGCTTCCTCGACGGCTGGCCGGGCCTGGTCTACGCCTATGTCACCGCGTATACGGCGCGGCAGAAGACGATCCGGTTGTGGCTGTTGGGGAGAAGCGGGGAGTCGTGAGCGAAAGCGAGTTAGCCCGCTCGCCGCTCACCCCGTCGGCCCCCAATAGCCCAGTTCGCGGCGGATCTGCAGGCCGCGCAGCAAGGCGGTGAACGGGCGCTTGCGCAGGCGGCCGAGGCGGCCGGCGAGCAGGTTGTCGGTGGCGGCGATGACCCGCTGCGAGGAGCGGCCGTCGCGGTAGGGATGGATCTGCTCGGCGTAGGCGTCGATCGCCGCCTGCAGCGACGCGTCCGGCGCGAACGCGCGCGCCAGTTGCCCGGGCAACTGCGCCGGATCGGCGAAATCCAGCATGTGCGGCTTGGGCGCGCGGTTGCGGAAGGTCACCACCGGCTTGCGCTGGACCACGAACTCCGACACCACCGAGGTGGTATCGGCGAGCAGCACGTCGGCGGCGCGCTGGGCCGCGACCAGTTGCTCGGTCTCGACGAAGTGCGCGTTCGCGCCCTGCAGGGCGCGGTAGCGCTCGAACAGTTCCGGCGCGCACTTGGGATGCAGGGTCAGCAGCCAGTAGCGCTCGCCGGCGGCGACCTGCGCGGCGATCGCCTCGAGCAGGTGCGGCGCGGCGCTGAGCCGCTCGGTGAAGGTCGAGGCGAACAGCACCACCGGCCGGCCGCCGGCGCGCGCGCGCAGTTGCGCGGCGCTGCCGTCGTCGTCGCGGAACAGCGGATCGAGCTTGGGCCAGCCGGTCTCGACCACGGCGAAATGCCCGGCCTGCTCGGCCAGGGCGCGGAACGGCGCGGTGGTCGCCGGGCCCTGGGTGCAATACAGGTCGAACAGGCCGCGCACGCGGAAGTGGCCGCGCGCGTCGTCGCGCTTTTCGACGTTGAAGCCATGGAACAACTGCACCTTGGCCCCGGCGATGAACGGCGGCACCCAGTTGGCGGCACTGAACACCGCGCGCGGCTTGAGCGCCACCGCCGCGCGCAAGCCCTCGCGCCCCGGCGCCAACCGCCGCACCGGCGCCGGCAGGGCCGAGCCGGCGGCGCCGTCGGCGAACCAGGCATGGGCGACGTGCCCCTGCGCGTGCAACGCCTCCGCCAGCGGCTGCAGGATCGGCAGGGCGTAGCGTTCGGTGGCGAAGAGCAGGTAATCGGACATGGCTGGAGCGCTGGGGAGCCAGGAACGAGTTTAGAGGAACGAGGAACCAGAGAAAGCCCGGCCCGGGACTCGCTTCCCCGCGCCTGTCCACTCGTTCCACTGCACTCGTTTCCGGCCCCCGGAGTATCCTGACGCCCAGCTCCCGCGTCCCCTCCCGCCGCCCCGGACCTTCGCCATCGACACGCCCTCGCCCGCCGCCGAACGTCCGCGCCTGTCGGCCTGCATCATCGCTTTCGACGAGGCCGACCGGATCGGCGACTGCATCGCCTCGCTGGCGTTCTGCGACGAGGTGCTGGTGGTGGATTCGCATTCGCGCGACGCCACCGCGGCGATCGCCCAGGCGGCCGGCGCGCGGGTGCTGCAACGGGCCTTCGACGGCTTCCGCAGCCAGAAGCAGTTCGCGATCGAACAGGCCGCGCACGACTGGGTGCTGTGCCTGGACGCGGACGAGCGGGTCAGCGAGGAACTGCGCGCGGCGATCGAGGCGGCGCGCGCGCGCGGCTTCGCCGACGCCGCCGGCTATCGCTTCGCCCGCCTGTCGGATTATTTCGGCAGGTTCCTGCGCCACGGCAACGCCTACCCCGACCGGGTGCTGCGCCTGTTCGACCGCCGCCGCGGCGGCTGGCGCGGCAAGCGCGAGGTGCACGAAGCAGCCAGCGTCGACGGCGCGGTCGCGACCCTGCGCGGCGACCTGATCCACTACCCGTATCGCTCGCTGGAGCAACAGCTGGCCAAGACCGAGCGCTACGCGCGGATGATGGCCGAGCACGACTACGCCCGCGGCAAGCGCGCGACCCTGGCCAAGCTGGTGCTGGCGCCGGCGTGGCGGTTCTGGCGCGGCTATCTGCTGCGCGGCGGCTTCCTCGACGGCTGGCACGGCCTGGTCTACGCCTATGTGCGCGCCAACTACGTGCGGCAGAAGACGGTGATGCTGTGGCTGCTGCAGAACGGGCAACCGGTGACTACGCCGCGGCGGGATTGAGGCGGGCGCGGGTTCGGCGCCAGACCGGTGAGCACGGTCGCGACGTGCACGGGTCCGGCAGGCGCATACGCGGCGAGACCGAAACATCGCGGTCGCGGCTTACGCCGCTCCTACAGGAGCCTGCTCGGCCGCACGTCTCAGCGCAGGGCGTCGCAGTCTTCCTCGTCCGACTCGCGCAGGGCGAAGCCGTACAGCACGCCGACCGCGATGGCGAAGAACGACGCGATCAGCTGGTGGGCGAACATCGACTGGGTCAGGCCGCAGGCCAGGTAGACCAGGATCAACACCAATCCGGCCAGGGCCGCGCTGCGCGCGCGCCCGGCCACGCGTTCGCGCAACCGGCGCGCGAACAGCGCCAGCGGCACCAGGTAGATCGCCAGCACCGCCAGCAGGCCGGGCGCGCCCATGGTCGCGGCCCACTCGGCCAGGTCGCTGTGGGCATGGCCGAGCTTGCAGAAACCGATCCGCGGCGCCGGCGGCCGGCATTGCGGGGTCGCCAGCACCACCTCTTCGAAACGGCCCACGCCGATGCCGCTGAGCGGATGCTCGGCGAAGGTCTCGCCGGCCAGGCGCAGCAGGGTCAGGCGCGCGCCCAGCGAGGACTCGGCATCGCCTTCGCGCAGACGGTCGACGTCGGTGCGCAGCTCGTGCATGCGGGTCTGCTCGGCCAGCGGCGCGACCCACACCGCGGCCGCCGCGGCCAGCACCAGCGCGGCCAGCATCGCCCAGCTGAGCTTGCGCGCGCGGCCGCCGCTGACCAGCAAGCCGACCAGCAGCACCAGGGCCAGGCCCGGCCAGACCCCGCGGCTGCCGCTGAGCGCGATCGCGCCGACCCCGAGCGCGCAGGCGACGGTGGTCCACAGCAGTTCGCCGGAGGGACGGCAGTAGACCGCGATCACCACCACGCCGATCAGCGCGTCGGCGAACACGATCGCGTTCGCGGTCCAGCCGGCGGCGCGGTCGGCGCCGCTGCCGACCTGGATCAGCGCGATCAGGAAACCGCCCGCCAGCCCCAACAACGCGCCGCGCCACAGCCAGCGCCGCGACGGCCGGTAGGCGTACACCATCAGGGCGAAGAACGGCAGGGTCAGCAGGCGCAGGCGGTTGTCGATTTCGCGCCAACGCACATCGAACTGGAACTTGGACACCACCGCCACCGCGACCACGCCCAACACCAGCCACCACAGCAGCCGCAGCGATCCGCCCAGTTCGCGCCAGCCGGCGGCCAGGCGCCCGGGCGCCAGGACCAGGGCCAACAGGGCGAACGCGGTGAACGGCGACAGGCCCCAGGGCGTGGCGACCAGCAACGCCGGCAGGCACAGCAGGCCGGCTTCCAGCGCATGCCGGGCCCAGCGCTGGCGCGGCGACTCGTTGCCGGGCCAGGACGCGGCGGAAACGGCGATCGGGCCGGACGTCACGCTCAATCCGGATCGTCTTCGTGCGGATGCACCGCCGGCGCGGCCGGACAGTCCGCGCGGGCGGCGTAGGGCACCAGCCACCACACGCGCCGGTTGGCGCGCCCGCCCAGTTCGATCCGGCTGCGGTCGACGCAGTCGGGCAGCGCCGGCTCCTGCACCAGCAGCCAGCGCCGGCCGGGCGCCTGCTTCTGCCAGGCCAGGCCGTGCTCGAGTTGCTTGGCCCAGCCCATGACGAAGCCGAAGGTGGTGGTGTCGGAGCGGCTTTGCAGCAGGTTCTGCTCCTTCCACGCGACCAGGCCGAGCTCGGCCTGCGGGCCGATGCGCTGCGCGACGTTGACCATCACTCCGCGCGCCGAAGAGGAATCGTTGAGCACCGGCGTGACCAGCAGGCCGTACAGCACCCACAGCCCGCACAGGGTCGAGGCCATGGCGTGGATCGGCCGGCGGCGGCCGAACCACAGCAGCGAAGCCAGGCCCCAGGCGCCGATCGCCAGGATCGCCGCCTCCAGCTGGCGGCCGCCGTCGGTGAAGCCGCGCTCGGCGATCAGCTTGGCCTCGAACTTGGGGTCGCCGAACCACATCGACAGGCCGACCCCGAGCAGGGCGAAGGTCAGCGCCGCGGCGAAGCCCAGGGCGATGCGCCGCGGCCACAGCTTGCGCACGATGCCCGGCAGCAGCGGCGCGAACATCAAGCAGGCCATCGGCAGCGCCGGCAGGATGTAGACGTCGCGCTTGCCGTGCGGAATCGAGAAGAACACGATCACCAGCGCCCACCAGGCCAGCGGCAGCAGGTAGCGCGGATCGATCCGGCGCAGGCGCCGGCGCCAGGCCGGCAGCGCCCACGGCAGCGCCAGCATCGGCGGCAGCCACATCGACAGCATCACCCCGAGGTGGTACCAGGCCGGCTGGTGGTGGTCCCAGGAGTTGGAATAGCGCCCCGCGGTCTGGCGGAACAGGATGTCGTTGAGATAGGCGCGGTAGCTGGGGTCGTCGTTGGACAGCGCGGTGGTCACCATCGGCACGATCCACAGCGACACCGCGGCCACGAACGCCAGCGGGCCGAGCCAGAAACGCGGGTTGCCGATGCCGGCGCGCACCGGCATCGCGGCCCAGGCCAGCAGGCCGCCGCCGTCGCGCGCGCGCAGCGGCCGCAGCAACGCGGCCAGCGCCACCGGCGCCAGCATCAGCAGGGCGATCGCGCCCACGCCCTTGGTGATCGTGCCGATGCCGGCGGCGAACCAGCCCAGCGCCCACCAGCGCCAGTTCGGCCCGGTCAGCAGATGGCGCAGCAGGCCGTAGTTGGCGAAGGTGATCCAGAACACCACCGACGGGTCGATCTGCGCCTTCTTGGCCTGGTAGGCGAAGTGCAGGGTCAGCAGCAGCGCCCAGCCGGCGTAGTAGCCGACCTGACGGGTCCACAGCCGGCGGCCCAGGTCGACCACGCACCACAGCGTGCCCATCGCCGCCAGCAGCGACGGCAGCAGGAAGGCGATGCGCCAGTTCTGGGTGATCAGGAACGAGACCGCCTCGGTCCACATGAACAACGGCGGCTTGTCCGAGTACAGCTCGGTGCCGCGGTGCGGGAACAGCCACTGGCCGCTCTCGACCATCTGCTTGGCGACCAGGGCGAAACGCGGTTCGTCGGCGGGCCAGGGGTCGCGCAGGCCCAGGCCGGCCCCGAGGACAAGCCAGGCGACGATCCAGAACAGCCAGGCTTGCTGGGAGCGGAGGGTCTTGAACATGCGCGAATGATACGAGGCCGTTCAGGCCGGGTGGAGGGGCGGATGGCCGCGACGCCCGGCCGCGGCCGGCGTCGACCGGGCGGCATTATCCAGGCCCGGGCTGAGGAATTCGTTACCGGAACGTCGGAATCGTGTCTGCGACCCGCAATCGCCGGCCGGCCATCGTCGGCCGGCCCCCATTGACCAACCCTCATCGGCTGGCCCTCATCGGCCGGCCGGCGTCGATCCTCAGCCGGCGCGGCGCAGGCGGGCGTAGAAGAAGCCGTCGCCGCCGTCTTCGCCGGGCAGGCGCTGGCGGCCGACCTCGCGGTCGTGGCCGTAGCGCGCGTCCAGCGGCTCGATCCGCGCATCGGCGGTGCGGGCCAGGAACGCGCGCACCTGGCCCTCGTTCTCGTCGTGCAGGATCGAGCAGGTCGCGTACAGCAGGCTGCCGCCCGGCGCCAGGGTGGTCCACAGCGCGTCGAGCAGGCGCGCCTGCACCGCGACCAGGGCGGTCAGGTCGGTTTCGCGCCGATGCAGGACCACGTCGGGCTGGCGGCGGACGATGCCGGTGGCCGAGCACGGCGCGTCGAGCACGATCGCGTCGAAGGCCTGGCCGTCCCACCACGCCGCCGGTTCGGCGGCGTCGGCGGCGCGCAGTCGCGCGCGCTCGGACAGGCCGAGCCGGCGCAGCGTGTCCTCGACCCGGCGCAACCGCGCGGCATCGATGTCGAGCGCGGTCAGGCGCAGTTGCGGGTCGCGTTCGAGCAGGTGCGCGCTCTTGCCGCCGGGCGCGGCGCAGGCGTCGAGCACGCGCGCGCCGGGCGGCGGCGCCAGCGCGTCGGCGACCTGCTGCGCCGACAGGTCCTGGACCGAGACCAGGCCGTCGTCGAAACCGGGCAGCGCCGCGACCGGCAGCGCGTGCTCCAGACGCACCGCTACGCCGGGGCCGGCGCTGGCCTCGACCCCGGCCTCGGCCAGGCGCGCGAGATAGGCCGCGGCGGTTTCGCGCTGCGCATTGACCCGCAGCCACATCGGCGGCGGCAGCGCGCTGGCGGCGAGGATTTCGGCGTACTGCTGCGGCCAGTCGCGGCGCAGGCGTCCGCGCAGCCAGCTCGGCCAGTGCGAATGGGTCGGGTCCAGCGCCGGCAGGCCGTCGCGCTGGGCGCGGCGCAGCAGCGCGTTGACCAGGCCGGCCTGGTGCGGATGGCCGAGCGCGCGCGCGGCTTCGACCGTCGCCGCCAGCGCGGCGTGTTCGGGCAGGCGCAGCGGATCGAGCTGGGCCAGGCCGACGTAGAGCAGGGCGCGCAGTTCGCCGTCGCGCGCCGACGGCGGCCGCGGCATCCAGGCTTCGAGGGTGCGCTCGTAACGCAGCGGCTGGCGCAGCACGGCGAAGCAGATCGCCTCGACCAGGGCGCGGTCGCGCGGGTCGCGCAACGCCGGCAGGCTCAGCGCCAGCTCGGCCTTGAGCGAGCGGCCGCGGTGCAGCACCGCGTCGAGCACGCGCGCGGCCAGGGCGCGGGTCTGCACGCCGCTGCCGGCGTCGGCCGGCGGCAGATCGCGGGCGGCGCCGCGGGCGGGATGGCGCTCGGCCGCGGCGGCCGCGGCCGGACGCGCGCGATCGGAGCGTTCGGAGGCGGAGCGCGGGCCGCGCTGCGATCCGGGACGCGAGGCGCCGGGACGCGGCGCGCGGCGCGAGCCGTCGCCGTCGGCGCGGCCGGGACGCGGCCGATCGCGTTCGGGCCCGCTGCGGCGCGGACGTTCGTCGCGTTCGCCGGCGGCGCGCGCAGGGCGCGCACGCGGCGCATCGCCGTCGCGGCGCGGCGCACCGTCGCGGCGGCCGGCATCGCGCCGCTCGGCGCCGAACTTGCCGCCTTCGCGCCGTTCGCTGCCGCGCCGGTCGGAGGCTGGCCGGTCGGAGGCTGGCCGGTCGGAGCTTGGCCTGTCGGAGCTTGGCCGGTAGGAGCCTGGCCGATCCGCAGCGCCCGCCCTCGTCGGCGCACGGGCCGGACGCGCGGAACGCGACGATTCGCCCTCGCCCGTCGCGCCGGCGCGGCGCGCCTTGGCATAAGGATCGGGCGAAGGCAGCGGCTTGAGCGCGGGCTTGGCGGCCGGCTTGGGCGCGGCGGCCGGTTCGTCGGCCAGCGAGGGGCGACGGCCGGGCGGGCGGCGCGGCGGCTTTTCCGGATCGTGGTCTTGGCTCATGTCAGCTCACCGCCAGCAGGTCGCGACGACCGTTGAGGTAATCGGCGGCGGTGATCGCCTTGCCGCCGTCGCGTTGCAACACGCGGATGCGCAGGACGCCCTCGCCGCAGGCGACATCGATGCCGTCGCGGCCGGCGCCGAGCACCGTGCCGGGCGCGGCAGCGTGGGCCTGCGCCAGCGCCGCCGCGCCGTGCACGCGCACGCGCTCGCCGGCGATCAGCGCATCGGCCATCGGCCAGGGATTGAATGCGCGCACCTTGTTCGCCAGCGCGATCGCCGGCTGATTCCAGTCCAGCCGCGCCTCGGCCTTGTCGAGCTTGTGCGCATAGGTCACGCCCTGCTCCGGCTGCACCCACGGCCGCGGGAACAGTTCCGCGCGGGCCAGGCCGAGGCCGTCGCCGAGCACTTCCGCGCCGAGCTCGGCCAGGCGGTCGTGCAACTGCCCGCCGGTCTCGTTGTCGCCGATCGCCAGCTTGGCCGACAGCAGCACCGGGCCGGTGTCCAGGCCTTTCTCCATCTGCATCAGGCACACGCCGCTCTCGCGGTCGCCGGCTTCGATCGCGCGCTGGATCGGCGCCGCGCCGCGCCAGCGCGGCAGCAAGGAAGCATGCACGTTCCAGCAGCCGTAGGTCGGGATGTCGAGCACCGACTGCGGCAGGATCAGGCCGTAGGCGACCACGATCATCAGGTCGGGCTTGAGCGCCGCCAGCGCTTCGCGCGAGACCCGGGACTTGAAGTTCTCCGGCTGCAGCACCGGAAACCCGCGCAGCAGCGCCTCGCGCTTGACCGGCGAAATCGCCAGCTCGCGCCCGCGCCCGGCCGGCCGGTCCGGCTGCGTGTACACGCCGACGATCTCGCCCTTGAGCGCCGCGGCGCGCAGGCAGGGAACGGCGAATTCGGGAGTACCGGCGAAGATCAGGCGCATGGGGCGGGAATGGGGAATGGGGAGTGGGGAATCGGAAAGGCGCTACGGCGGCTCGAACGCCGCCGCCAAGGCACACGCGTCGCTAATGCAGAATCGATGGAACGGAAACGAAAAAGGGAACGGAGACCCGCCGCAACGCCAAGTCGCGACGCCGATTCCCCATTCCCTATTCCCGATTCCCGGCGATTACGCCGACAAGCGCTTCTGCTTGGCCAGCTTCTTGCGCACCATCTCGCGCTTGAGCGGGGACAGGTAATCGACGAACAGCTTGCCGTCGAGGTGGTCCATTTCGTGCTGGATGCAGACCGCGAGCAGGCCGTCGGTGCTCAGCTCGAACGGCTGGCCGTCGCGGCCGATCGCCTGCACGGTGATCTCGTTGGCGCGGGTCACGTCGGCGAAGATGCCGGGCACCGACAGGCAGCCTTCCTGGTAGACCTGCTCGCCGGACTTGGCGACGATCTGCGGGTTGACGAACACCTGCGGCCGGCTCTTATCCTCCGACACGTCGATGACCATGAAGCGCTGGTGCACGTCGACCTGGCTCGCCGCCAGACCGATGCCCGGGCACTCGTACATGGTCTCGAACATGCTATCGAGCAGTTGCTGGAACTCGGGCTCGGTAACGCGCGCGGGGTCGACCGCAACGGCCTTGGTGCGCAGGCGCGGATCGGGGAACTCGAGGATGGGAAGAAGGGCCATGGCGTCAAAAAATGGGGGCGTGGGTCACATACGCAAGCTTTGGTTGCATTGTACCCCCGTTATAGGCTGCAAAGGCCTGCTAACGTTACGCAGCTTCTGGGCTATAGTCCGGGTGCCCGCTTAGGGCACCCTGAAGGGGAATCAGGTAGATGGCCGCCATGTTTAAACCGATCCGCGCGGTTTTCGCCGCCGCGTTGCTGACTGTCGCCAC
This sequence comes from Lysobacter sp. BMK333-48F3, assembly GCF_019733395.1. Classification (NCBI taxonomy): domain Bacteria; kingdom Pseudomonadati; phylum Pseudomonadota; class Gammaproteobacteria; order Lysobacterales; family Lysobacteraceae; genus Lysobacter; species Lysobacter sp. BMK333-48F3. Next base: position 1,165,235 of record NZ_JAIHOO010000001.1, read on the forward strand.
GTACGCCATTGCGGCGGAACTGCGCGGCGACCACCCCGACACCTACGTGGTCAAGCGGGGCGACACCCTGTGGGATATCTCGGCCCGCTTCCTGAAGCGGCCGTGGCTGTGGCCGGAAATCTGGCAGGCCAACCCGCAGATCAAGAACCCGCACCTGATCTACCCGGGCGACGTGATCTCCCTGGCGTATCTGGACCGGGTCGCCGCCCAGGTCAAGCCGGGTCCGCGCCAGGAGGCCCCGATCAGCGGCATCCCGCTGTCGGAGATCGAGCCGTTCCTGAAGAACCTGCGCGTGGTCGACGAGTTCGAGCAGCTGCCCTACGTGGTCGGCCTCGAGGAAGACCGCCTGCGCGTCAGCCAGGGCCAGGTCGCCTACATCAAGAACCTGCCCGAGCAGAGCCCCGGCACCCGCTACGCCGTGGTCCGCCCGAGCCAGCGCTACACCCGCCTGGATCGCGTGGCCTGCTGCGACATCATGCGCGCCGCCGACCTCGACTTCCGCGGCAAGCGCACGGTCGATTTCGAAGCCATCTGGACCGACGTGGTGGTGCCGGACAAGGGCCGCGAGCTGCTCGGCTACGAGCTGGTCCAGGTCGCCACCGGCACCCTCAGCCGCGGCGCCGTGGGCGGCATGCAGGCCAGCACCCTGGTGGTCGACACCACCCATCGCGAGATCCGGGTTGGCGACCGCCTGATCCCGGTCGAAGCGCAGCCCTACGACCTGCAGTTCTTCCCGCACCCGCCCAAGGCCCAGTTCGACTACGGCCGGGCCCAGGTCCTGGCGGTGGCCGACCTGGTCAAGCACGGCGGCCCGCGCGACGTGATCGCGCTGTCGGTCGGCGCCCGCGACGGCATCGACAACGGCACCGTGTTCTCGACCTGGCGCGTCGGCAGCAGCGCTCCGGACCGGGTCAAGATCGGCGCCGACCGCGCCGAAGACCTGTTCGGCAAGCACTCGCGGGTGCGTCTGCCGGACGAGTTTGCCGGCCACGCGATGGTGTTCCGCACCTTCGACAAGGTCAGCTACGCCCTGATCATGGACGGCGTGCGCCCGACCAAGGTCGGCTACGAGCTCAAGCACCCCGACTCGCCGTACTGAGTCCGGACACCCCGCACGGCGCGGGGTTTTCCGACAGCATCACGCGACGGCGCCTGCGGGCGCCGTCGTCGTTTGCGGGCTAGGCTGCCGCCCATGCCCATCGCCTCCCCCGACGACCTGCCCGCGCTGCTGCGCCTGATCGATGCCGCCGGCGCCAGCGCGCCGCGGCGCGCCCTGCTCGAGGCCCATGGCGGCCCTGCCGCCGCGCTCGCCGCCGGGCCGCGCGCCTGGCAGGCGGCGCAACTGTCGCCGACGCAGATCCAGCGACTGCAGGCGCCGCCGTCGCCGGCGCTGGCTTACGCCCTGGACTGGCTGCAGGCGCCCGGCCACCACCTGCTCGGCTGGCACGAGGCGGACTACCCGGCGCTGCTGCGGCGCGCGCCCAGCCCGCCGCTGGCCCTGTTCGTCGCCGGCGAGCCCGGCCTGCTCTGGCACCCGGCGGTGGCCGTGGTCGGCAGCCGCTCGCCGACCCCGGGCGGGCGCGACAACGCCGCCGACTTCGCCCGCGCCCTGGCCCGCTCCGGGCTGGCGGTCAGCAGCGGCCTGGCGGCCGGCATCGACACCGCCGCCCACCGCGCCGCGCTGGAGGCCGGCGGCCTGACCGTGGCCGTGCTCGGCACCGGCCCGGACCTGGCTTACCCGCGCAGCAACGCCGAGCTGCGCGAGCGCATCGCCGCCGCGGGCGCGGTGGTCAGCGAGCACCTGCCCGGCACCCAGGCCCGGCCGGAGCATTTCCCCAGCCGCAACCGGATCCTGGCCGGGCTCAGCCTGGCGACCCTGGTGATCGAGGCCGCCGAGCGCTCCGGCGCGCTGATCACCGCGCGCCTGGCGGCCGAGTCCGGGCGCGAGGTGTTCGCGGTGCCGGGCTCGATCCACAACCCGCTGGCGCGCGGCTGCCACCGCCTGATCCGCGAGGGCGCCGGGCTGGTCGAAAGCGCGGCCGAGGTCGCCGCCGCCCTAGCCCCGCTGGCGGCCGAACTGGCGGCCGACTTGCGTCGGCGCCTGGCCGCCCCCATACCCGGTGGCCATGAAGCCGTCACGGACCGCGCGCAGGATCCCCGCGCGGTCGCCGCGGGTTCGGAATTCGCCGACCCCGACTACCAGCGCTTGTGGCAGGCCCTGGGCCACGACCCTACCGGTATGGATCTGCTGGTCCAGCGCACCGGATTGACGGCCGCGGAACTGTCCTCCATGCTGCTGGTCATGGAGCTTGAAGGTCGCGTGTCGGCCCAGCATGGCCGTTACTTCCGCAACCGCTGAATCCGTATCGGTGTTCCTGCCGGCGGGTCATACGGTGAATCAGCAACTCCTGTGAGACCCACCGCGCCGCATGCGGCGCAGGCCGAGGGAAATGAAAGAGAGCATCCTGGACGTCCTGCTGTACCTGTTCGAGCATTACTTCACCGACGATGCGGACCTGGTCCGCGACCGCGATTCGCTCCGCAGCGGCCCCCTGTTCGACGAACTGGGCCAGGCCGGTTTCAGCCCCGCCGAGATCAACAAAGCCATCGAATGGCTGGATGCGCTGGCCCAGCAACGGCCGAGCGTCAGCCAGCCGCGCGCGGGCGGCCCGACCCGGGTCTACTTCGGCCCCGAACTCGACAAGCTCGATGTCGAGTGCCGCGGCTTCCTGCTGTTCCTGGAACAACACGGCATCCTCGATGCCGCCCAGCGCGAGCTGGTGCTCGACCGCGCCATGGCCCTGGACCAGGACGAACTCGACCTGGACGACCTCAAGTGGGTGGTGCTGATGGTGCTGTTCAACCAGCCCGGTTCCGAGGCGGCCTACGCCTGGATGGAAACCCAGATGTTCGAGGACGAGCCCGAGCCGGTGCACTGAGCGCCGGCCCGCGCGGCCTCCCTGCTGCGGCGCGACCGCCTTCGCGGTGCGCCGTCGTGCTAGCTTCTTGCGTCCGTCGCGCGCCCGGGGAGGCGCCGGCGCCGCCGACCGCGCCTCGGCCCGGCCCGCTTTGCGGCGTCGGGCTGGCTGCGCCGGCGACACGTCACCAAGGACCGTCGTCCGCCCGCATCCGCCCCGACGGCGGCCCGCGGCGGCGATCACAAGCAGGGGGAAGGCAATGAGCAACTGGTACTACCACGACCCGGCCCAGGGTCGCGTCGGCCCGATCGACGTCGACGCCGTGCGCGGCCACTACCGCGCCGGCCGGATCCGCCGCGACACCCTGATGTGGCGCGAGGGCCTGCGCGAATGGCAGCCGCTGGAGCGCTTGTCGAGCGAACTCGGCCTGGACGAGGACATGCTCTCGTCCAATCCGCCGCCGCTGCCGCCGGACCTGCCGCCGGAATTGCCCGCGCAGCTGCAGCCGATGGCCGGCGGCGACGCCCAGGCGCCCAGCGCCGGCCACGCCTACCGCGCCCAGGCCCACCAGGCCCCCGGTCCCGGCCCGTCCCCGGCGCGTCCGGCCGCGCCGCCGCCGCGCCGCGGCCTGTCCGGCTGCGTGATCGTGCTGATCGTGCTCGCCGCCCTGTCGATTCCGGTGATCGGCATCCTCGCCGCGATCGCCCTGCCGGCCTACCAGGACTACACCCACCGGGCCAAGATCAGCGAGGCCCTGCTGATCTCCAGCCAGCTCAAGATCCAGGTCGCCGAATACGTCGCCGCCCACGACGCCTGCCCCGACAACGCCAGCGAAGGTTTCAAGCCGGCCGCCGCCTACGCCGGCCCGCGCGTGGCCAAGGCCGAAATCGGCGAGTTCGAGGACAGCGACCGTTGCGGCATCCAGCTGGAACTGCGCGGGGTCGGCAACGACCAGATCGACGGCAAGAAACTGTGGCAGGAATACGACCGCAGCAGCGGCGCCTGGACCTGCGGTTCCGAGATCGCCGACCGCTTCCTGCCGGCCCAGTGCCGCGGCTGAGCCGCGACCGCCCCGCCCCACGCCCCGCCCGATGAGATCCGCGCAATGACCCAGTGGTATTACAGCGACGCCGACCGCAACCGACATGGACCGCTCGGCGCGGACGCCATGATCGAACGGCACCGGCGTGGCGAACTGGGCGCGGACACCCTGGTCTGGCGCGACGGCCTGACCCAGTGGCGGGCCTGGCGCGAGCTGGCCGGCGAGCTGATCGCCTCGCCCGGCTTCGCCGCGCCCGCCGCGCCGGCGCCGGCCGACCCGGTCGCGGCCGCGGTCGAAGCGCGCCTGGACGCGGCCGACGCCGCCGCGCCGGCCTCCCAGGCCGCGGCCGCGGCCGCGCCGTCGGCCCGGACCGGCGCCGACGGCGACTCGCCCTACGCCGCGCCGCGCGCCGGCGTCGACGAGATCGCCGAGGTCGTGCACGGCCACGAAGTGGTCGCGGTCGGCTTCTGGAAGCGCCTGGCCGCCTACCTGATCGACTCGATGCTGATCGGCATCGCCTACTACGCGGTCAGCATGTTCCTGACCGTGTTCGTGCTGGCGCTGGGCTTCGCTTCCTCGAAGTGGATGTCCAACCCGGAAGTGGCGATGGTGCTGATGGTCGGCGGGATCTACCTGGTCATGGGCGCGCTGAGCCTGGCCTACTACGTCGGCTTCGAGTCCTCGTCGATGCAGGCCACCCTGGGCAAGCGCGCGGTCGGGATCAAGACCGTCGACCTCGACGGCCGCCGCCTGAGCCGCGGCCGCGCCTTCGGCCGCTGGCTGGCCAGCTGGCTGTCGTATGCCACCTTCGGCGTGGGCTATCTGATGATCGCCTTCACCGACCGCAAGCGCGGCCTGCACGACCTGATCGCCAAGACCCAGGTGGTCGACCGCTGGGCCTACACCGCCCAGCCCGACCTGCAGCGCCGCGACCTGGGCCCGGTGGCGATCGTGGTCCTGGTCCTGGGCGGGCTGATGTGGCTGCTCACGATCGGCTTCGTCGCCATGCTGGCGTTGCTGCCGATGCTGTCGCGCTGAGGGGGCCGGACTATTACCTGAACGGGCCCCGAGCCGTCACGCCTCCTTGAGCCGTTTCAGTGCCAAGGTATTGGCGGTTCCGGGAGGCCGGGCTTGACAGCCCCAGCCGCCGCATGATTCCACTAGAAAAAGGAAACCTGAACGCCCGCGGCCGGCAGCTGCGGGCGTCGCCTTCTTAACCCCTTGTCTGTCAAGGCAATCGTTGTCGTGCAGCGGCCGCCCCCGCGGTCCTGCGGAGTACCCATGGCCAAGAACCTCCTCATCGTCGAGTCGCCCGCCAAGGCCAAGACGATCAACAAGTACCTCGGCAAGGATTTCACCGTCCTGGCCTCCTACGGCCATGTCCGCGACCTGGTGCCCAAGGAAGGCGCGGTCGATCCGAACAACCACTTCGCGATGGACTATGCGGTCATCGAGAAGAACGAGAAGCACGTCGACGCCATCGCCAAGGCGGCCAAGAGCGCCGACAACCTCTACCTGGCGACCGACCCGGACCGCGAAGGCGAAGCGATCAGCTGGCACATCGCCGAGATCCTGCGCGAGCGCGGCCTGCTCGCAGACAAGCCGCTGCGCCGGGTGGTGTTCACCGAGATCACCCCGCGCGCGATCAAGGAAGCGATGAACCAGCCGCGCGACATCGCCGCGCCGCTGGTCGACGCCCAGCAGGCGCGCCGCGCGCTCGACTACCTGGTCGGCTTCAACCTCTCGCCGGTGCTGTGGCGCAAGGTCCAGCGCGGCCTGTCCGCCGGCCGCGTGCAGTCGCCGGCGCTGCGCATGATCGTCGAGCGCGAGGAGGAGATCGAAGCTTTCGTCGCCCGCGAGTACTGGACCGTCGAGGCCGAGTGCGCGCATCCCACCCAGGCCTTCACCGCCAAGCTGACCAAGCTGGACGGCAAGAAGTTCGAGCAGTTCACCATCACCAACGGCGCCGACGCCGAGGCCGCGCGCGCGCGCCTGGTCAAGGCCGCCGCCGGCGCGCTGCACGTCACCGACGTGGTCAGCAAGGAGCGCAAGCGCCGCCCGGCGCCGCCGTTCACCACTTCGACCCTGCAGCAGGAAGCCGCGCGCAAGCTCGGCTTCACCACCCGCAAGACCATGCAGGTGGCGCAGAAGCTGTACGAAGGCGTGGCGATCGGCGACGAGGGCACGGTCGGCCTGATCACCTACATGCGTACCGACTCGGTCAACCTGTCGCAGGACGCGCTGGGCGAGATCCGCGACGTGATCGCCCGCGACTACGGCACCCGCGCGCTGCCGGACAAGCCCAACGCCTACACCACCAAGTCCAAGAACGCCCAGGAAGCGCACGAAGCGGTGCGCCCGACCTCGGCGCTGCGCACCCCCTCGCAGGTCTCGCGCTTCCTCAGCGACGACGAGCGCAAGCTCTACGAGCTGGTGTGGAAGCGCGCGGTCGCCTCGCAGATGGTGCCGGCCACGCTCAACACGGTCTCGGTCGACCTGGCCGCGGGCAGCGAGCACAGCTTCCGCGCCTCCGGCACCACCGTAGTCGATCCGGGCTTCCTGGCCGTGTACGAGGAAGGCAAGGACGCCAAGGGCGCCGACGACGACGACGAAGGCCGCAAGCTGCCGGCGATGAAGACCGGCGACCGCGTGCCGGTGGACCGCATCCACGCCGACCAGCACTTCACCCAGCCGCCGCCGCGCTTCACCGAAGCGGCCCTGGTCAAGGCGCTGGAGGAATACGGCATCGGCCGGCCCTCGACCTACGCCTCGATCATCCAGACCCTGCTGTTCCGCAAGTACGTCGACATGGAAGGCCGCAGCTTCCGTCCCAGCGACGTCGGCCGCGCGGTGTCCAAGTTCCTCAGCAGCCACTTCACCCGCTACGTCGACTACGACTTCACCGCCAAGATGGAGGACGAGCTCGACGCCGTCTCGCGCGGCGAGGAAGAGTGGGTGCCGCTGATGGAGAAGTTCTGGGGCCCGTTCAAGGAACTGGTCGAGGAGAAGACCGAATCGGTCGACCGCTCCGAGGCCACCGGCGCGCGCGAACTCGGCACCGATCCGAAGAGCGGCAAGCCGGTCAGCGTGCGCCTGGGCCGGTTCGGGCCCTACGCCCAGATCGGCGACAAGGACACCGACGAGAAGCTGGAGTTCGCCTCGCTGCGTCCCGGCCAGTCGATGCACACCATCACCCTGGAAGAGTCGCTGGAGCTGTTCAAGCTGCCGCGCAAGCTGGGCCTGAGCAACGACGAGGAAGTCAGCGTCGGCATCGGCCGCTTCGGCCCGTTCGCCAAGCGCGGCAGCACCTACGCGTCGCTGAAGAAGGAAGACGACCCCTACACCATCGACCTGGCGCGGGCGGTGTTCCTGATCGAAGAAAAGGAAGAGATCGCGCGCAACCGGATCATCAAGCAGTTCGACGGCAGCGACATCCAGGTCCTCAACGGCCGCTTCGGCCCCTACATCAGCGACGGCAAGCTCAACGGCCGCATCCCCAAGGACCGCGAGCCGGCCTCGCTGACCCTGGAGGAAGTGACCAAGCTGCTGGAAGAGACCGGCAAGCCGATGCGCGGCCGCTTCGGCAAGAAGACCGCGGCCAAGAAGGAGCCGGCCAAGAAGGCGGCGAAGAAGGCCGCCAAGACCGTAGCCGAACCGGCGGCGAAGAAGGCTCCCGCGAAGAAGGCCGCGGCCAAGAAAGCGCCGGCCAAGAAGGCGGCGAAGAAGACCGCGAGCAAGGCGGCCAAGAAGACCGTGGCCAAGAAGGCGGCCAAGTAAGCGGCATCGCGCCGCCGCTTGGCTTCGCCGCAACGGCAGCTCGCTTCGCTGCAACGACAAAGAGCGGACTTCGGTCCGCTCTTTTCGTTTGCGCGCACGCCCTCTCCCGACACGTCATCCCCGCGCAGACGGAGATCCAGGACGGCACCGCGACCTACCCCTCACGCTCCGGCGTCGCCGCAGCATGGCGCTGAAGTCTCTGGATGCCCGCTTGCGCGGGCATGACGGTAGGCGGGTTTTGCCACGCCTCCTCAATAGGTGGGCTTCGCGCGCCTCCCCCAGCACGTCATCCCCGCGAAAGCGGGGATCCAGGGCGGCACCGCGACATGTCCTCGCCTCGCCCGCCTCATCGCGTCGCGCCCCACGCCCGGCATCGACCTGGCACGACCCTGCACCGGCGCCCCGCCAGCGACACCGCGTCGCAGTCCCGCCCCCGTGGCGTGACTGGGTTCGCGGTTACGCGCCGGCGCCGGCGACCGTGCGCCGGCGCATGCGCGCGCAGGCGACCGCCGACACAGATTCGCATCGGGAACGGCCTCTAGGATCGCCGCTTCGAGGCTGCGGCCCCGCGGCGAACGCCGCGGCGGACCAAGACGGCCCGCGCCAGACGCGATCGCAATCGCGCACGAGTCATGCCACTGCGAGACCTGCCGGGGGGTGTCCTTCGCCTATCCCGTCGTCAGGAGTCGTCATGTCCGCCATGTCCTCGTCTTTCCGCCTGTCCCTGCTCTCCGCCGCGGCTGCGCTGTGCGCCGCCGGCCTGCCGCTGTCCGCGGCCTGGGCCCACGGCAGCTTCGTCAACCCGCAAAGCCGCATCTACAAGTGCTACCTCGGCAACAAGGAAAACCCCGCCGACCCGGCCTGCCGCGCCGCCTGGGAAGTGGCCGGCTCGCAGCTGTTCTACGACTGGAACGGCATCAACCAGGCCAACGCCAACAGCAATCACCAGGCCGTGGTGCCCGACGGCAAGCTGTGCAGCGGCGGCAACCCGACCTTCCGCGGCCTCGACGTGATCCGCACCGACTGGCAGGCCACCACCCTGCGCTCCGGCGCCAGCTATACCTTCAGCTTCTACGCCACCGCGCCGCACGCGACCAAGGACTGGACCTTCTACGTGACCCGGCAGGGCTGGAACCCGGCCTCGCCGCTGCGCTGGGCCGACCTGCAGCAGTTCTGCAAGAGCGCGCGGGTGCCGCTGTCGAGCGGCAACAACTACCACATCACCTGCACCCTGCCGGCGCGCAGCGGCCGCCACGTGATCTACAACACCTGGCAGCGCTCGGATTCGACCGAGGCCTTCTACACCTGCATGGACGTCAACTTCACCAGCGTCCTGGCGGCGCAGGACGCGCGCTGGAAGGACGCCGGCAACCTCGCCGTGGCCAACGACTACCCGGTCGGCACCTCGGTGACCTTGCGCGTGTTCAACGCCGACGGCAGCGATGCGGAGAAGATCGAGACCGTGCTGCGCGCCGGCGAAACCTCGGTCGCGGACTGGCCGCGCCGGCTCGGCGAAGAGGTCAACCGCCGCTCGCGCTATGCGCGCATCGGCGAACCGGCCGACGGCGGCCGCTTCCAGGCCCGCTCCGGCCTGGCCGGCAACCACGTCTGGCTGGACGGCAACCGTTCGCACGCGATCGACGTGCGCCTGCCGGCCTCGGCGCGTCCGGCCGCCGGCGAGCACGCCCACCACGGCCATTGACCGGCCGCGGCGACGGCGGCGCGCGCCGCCGTCGCCGCGCGCATGCGACACTCGCGGCTGAACTTCGCGGAGCCGCCATGACCGTCGCCGACCTCTCGCTCGCCGCCGCCGCCGAAACGCTGCGCCGCGGCGGGGTGGTGATCTATCCGACCGAGGCGGTGTGGGGCATCGGCTGCGATCCGCGCGACCAGGCCGCGGTGCGGCGGCTGTTGGCGATCAAGCAACGCCCGCTCGACAAGGGCGTGATCCTGATCGCCGCCGAACTCGCCCAGCTCGACGCTTGGGTCGACTGGGAGGCCTTGCCGGCGGCGCGACGCGAGGCGGTGCTGGCCAGTTGGCCCGGCCCCAACACCTGGGCAGTGCCGGCGACCGCGGCGGTGCCGGCCTGGATCCGCGGCGTCCACGCCAGCGTCGCGGTGCGGCTGACCGCGCACCCGCAGGCGCGCGCGCTGTGCCAGGCCTGCGCGCAGCCGCTGGTATCGACCAGCGCCAACCTCAGCGGGCAGCCGCCGGCGTTCCGCCGCGGCGAGCTCGACCCGGCCCTGATCGCGCTCAGCGACGGCGTCTGCGCCGGCGAAACCGGCGGCCTGGCCGCACCGACCCCGATCCGGGTCGCGCTCACCGGCGAAGTGCTGCGCGCCTGAACCGCGCGCTCGACCGCCGCCGGACCGCGACGCCGCTTTCGTCCTGCGCGCGGCTGGCGCAAGATGCGCGCATGTCGCCCGGCCGCGCCTTCCGCTCTCGTTCGCTCACCGCGCTCGCGCTGTGCTGCGCCGCCGCGTCGGCCGGCGCCGCCGAGGTGACGATCTATCGCTGCACCGATGCGCAGGGCCGGCTGACCCTGCGCGATACGCCCTGCGCCTCCGGTCAGCGCCAGCAGACCCAGACCATGCTGCGTCCGGTCGACCCGCCGCCGCGACCGCCGACGGCGGTACAACCCGCGGCCGCCCCCGCGCCGACCGCGGCCGCGCCGCGACCGCGGGTACTGGTGATACAGCCGCCGCGGCCGATGTACGAATGCGTCACCCCGGACGGCGAGCGCTATACCAGCGATACCTCCGAGGGCAATCCGCGCTGGCTGCCGATGTGGTCGCTGGGCTATCCGGCCTATCCCTCGCGCAATCCGCTCGGCGACCGGGTCGGCGCGCCGCCGCCGCGGCTGGGCGACCCGGATGCGCGCCTGCCGCGCCACGGCCACGGCTACGGCGTGCTCTACGGCGGCAACACCCTGGCCCGCGACGAATGCCATGCGCTGCCGCAGCAGGACGTGTGCGCGCGCCTGCGCGACCGGCGCTATCAACTCGACCGGCGATACAACAGCGCGCTGCAGAGCGAGCGCGCGCAGATCGTCGAGCAACAGCGCGGCATCGACGCGCGCCTGAATACCGATTGCGGAGCGTACTGATGCGAGTGTGGTGGTCCCTGCCCGTTCTGTTGCTGGCCAGCGCCGGCGTTGCCGCCCAAGGCAAGGTCACGATCTATCGCTGCACCGACGCGCTCGGCCAGCTGACGGTGCAGAACGACACGCCCTGCCCCAAGGGCAGCCAGCAGGAGAAGCGAGTGATCGAAGGCGCGCCCAGCTCGTCCGCGCCGCCGACCTTCATCACTGCGCCGGTGGCGCCGATCCCGCAGGCCAATCCCTCGCCGCACCCGCCGGTGTCCTCGCAGCTGCCGTCGGTGACCAAGCCCGCGCCCAAGCCGGCGCCGGCCGCGCCCAAACAGGCAATCGCCGATGCCGACCGGTTGCCGCCGCCGGCGCTGTTCGAATGCCGCACCTACGACAACGGACGCTACCTCAGCGACGACGGCAACCCGCCGCAACGCTGCGCGCCGCTGCAGACCACCGGCCTGGGCACCACCGCCAGCGGCGCCGGCGTGGCCTGCCAGATGGTGACCGACCAGTGTCAGCGCATTCCCGACCAGAGCCTGTGCGAGAACTGGAAGCAGCGCCTGCGCGAGGCCGAGTCGGCGCTGCGCTTCGGCCGCAGCGAAACCCGCGCCGCCGCGCAAGCCGAGGTCGAGCGGATCCAGCGCATCGTGGTCGAGAGCACCTGCGGCCGCTGAGCCGTTCGCAGGCCGCGCCGCGACGGCGCCGCCGTTCGTCGCCGCGGGCGCGATCGCTGTCCGACCGCGCCGGGAGCGCGCGTTGCTATAGCTGGAACCGCGGCGAGCAGAGCGCGGTTCGGCCTCGTCGAAGGACACGACGCGCTGCGCCACGGTGGACGACGCCCAGCTACGGGACGGCATCCCGCTAGAACGGAACGGCGACCGCGCCCGGGCACCGGCGCGCGCACGCTCCGCCCCACCCGCATGAGCCGGACACCGGCGCGCGACCGCGCGGACGCCGGAGTGCGGCCCGAACGCCGCCGCCCGCGGCGATGGCCGCGTGCGCGCCTGCGTCCGCGCGCCGGTCCGCGGCGCGCCGGCGACGCCAGGAGACAGCCCCCATGGCCACCCGCAAAGGCAACGACGACGACAACACCCGCCCGCCCAAGCAAGGCGAATTCCGCGGCGGCGGCCCGGTCCGCACCGCGCTGATCCGCGGCGAGACCTTCCGCGCCAAGGCCGTGCAATACGTCGAGATCGACGGCATGGCGATGTTCGAAGGCGACATCGTCCTGGGCACGGTCGAGGAAGTGGAAGCCGTATCGGACATGCTGCGCGAAGAAGCCTCCGCCGGCGTGGCGATGGCGGTGGCGATCAGCGGCTCGCAGTTCCGCTGGCCGGGTTGCAGGATCCCCTACACCATCGACCCGGGCTTGCCGAACCAGGCCCGCGTCACCGACGCCATCGCGCACTGGGAAGCCAACACCCGCTTCCGTTTCGTGGTGCGGACCAACGAAGCCGACTACGTCACCTTCCGTCCCGGCAGCGGCTGCTCGGCCCAGGTCGGCCGGCGCGGCGGCCAGCAGTTCGTCAACCTCGCCAACACTTGCAGCCTGGGCAACACCATCCACGAGATCGGCCACGTGGTCGGCCTGTGGCACGAGCAAAGCCGCGAGGACCGCGACTCCTTCGTGCGCATCGAGTGGGCCAACATCACCTCCGGCTTCGAGCACAACTTCAACCAGCACATCAGCGACGGCGACGACATCGGCGGCTACGACTACGGCTCGATCATGCACTACCCGCGCAACGCGTTCTCGTCCAACGGCCAGGACACCATCGTGCCGGTCGGCGCGGTGCCGCCGGGCACGGTGATCGGCCAGCGCAACGGCCTGTCGCCGGGCGACATCGCCGCGGTCAACTCGTTCTGCCCGCTGGTCACGATCAAGGAGAAGCTCAAGGAAGCGCCGCTGGACACGCTCAAGGAAAAGACCAAGGAAGTTCCGCTGGACACGCTCAAGGAGAAGATCAAGGAAGCGCCGCTGGATACGCTCAAGGAAAAGACCAAGGAAGCCCCGCTGGACACCCTCAAGGAGCTGCGCAAGGACGTCATCAGCGACACGATCAAGGAGCAGATCGCCGATACGCGCAAGGAAGGCGTGTTCGACCCGGGCCCGACCCTGGCCGAGAACCTGACCACGCCGGGCCGCGGCGCGGTGATCAACCCGGTACTGCCCGGCGGAGTGCGCGGCGCGGTGCCGTTCGCGATCGCCACCGGCGCCGGCGCGCTGCCGGGCGCGGCCGGCGACGGCGGCGCGGGCGATGCGGAGATCGCCGACGCGGTCGTCGCGCTGGATGCGCAATTGCAGCAACTGGCCGAGGAACTGGCCCGCGCCGACGCCGCGCGCGCGGCGTTGCAGGCCCAGTACGACGAAACCGCCGCGCTGCTGGCGCAGATCGCCCAGTCCGGCCAGGGCTGAGCCGCCACCGAGGGAGGACGTGCCGTGATCCTGGTGATATCGCACGACGAGGACATCCACGCCCGGCGCGTGGTCGACCACCTGCAGTCGATGGACCAGCCGGTGCTGTTGTTCGATCTGGCCGAATTGCCGGATCGCGCCACGCTCTCGATCGAGTACGCCGCCGACGCGCGCCCGCGCATCGACTACGCCCGCGCCGGCGGCGAGCGCTACGCCCTGGACCGGGTCAGCGCGGCATGGTGGCGCCGGCCGCAGGCGCCGGACCTGTCCAGCGTCACCGACGCCAACGCGCACCTGTTCACCGCCAACGAATGGAACGAGGCCTTGAACGGGCTGTGGCGGCTGCTCGGCGATGCGCGCTGGATGAACGACCCCGGCCGCGACGACGCCGCCTCGCGCAAGGCCGCGCAACTGCGCGTCGCCGCCGAGCTGGGGCTGAAGGTACCGCGCACCCTGATCAGCTCCGACCCGCAACGGGTGCGCGATTTCGTCGCCGCGCGCGGCCCCGGCGCGACCGTGCACAAGACCTTTTCCTGCACCCATGCGGTGTGGCGCGAGACGCGCCGCTTCGACGACAGCGACCTGCCGCACCTGGACACGGTGCGGCTGGCGCCGGTGATCTTCCAGGAGTTCGTGCCGGCCGACGCCGACATCCGGGTCACCGCGGTCGACGGCCAGCTGTTCGCCGCCGAAATCAAGCTCGACCCGGGCAGCGCCGCGGCCGCCGCCGGCGCGGTCGACTTCCGTCCCAACCTGGGCGACGCCGAGGTGCGCGAGCACGCTCTGCCGGAAGCGCTGCGCGAACGCCTGCGCGCGCTGATGCGCAAACTGGGCCTGGTCTACGGCGCGATCGACCTGCGCCGCACGCCGGAAGGCGAGTACTACTTCTTCGAGGTCAATACCGCCGGCGAGTTCTTGTTCATCGAACACCGTACCGGTCAGCCGATCGCGCGCGCGGTGGCCGACTGGCTGGCCGGGGTCAGTCGATCCGCTTGACCTGCAGGGTCAGCGCGTCGTCGCCGGCGCGCAGCGGATAGGACTGCACGGTAACGTAGTCGCCCCGGCCGAGGCGGCCGTCGCCGTCGCTGTCGACGTGCACCCACCAGGTGGCGTCGGCGGCGTCGATCAGGTCGTCGGCGATCTCGACCTGCAACGGCAGCGACTGGGCGTGTTCGGGCACGGTCTGCGCCCATTCGTCGAGCACCCGCGCCGGCGCGTCCTCGAACGAGGTGTCGCGCAGCTGCACGCTGACCGCACTGCCGGCGGGCAGTTCGGCGCCGTCGGCGGCGACGATGGTCAGGGCGAGACGCATGGCCGCAGTATACGCCCGCGGTTCGCGCCGCAACGGCGCGCCGCGGCGCCGCCGCCGAACGGTCGCGCGCTGCGTCGATGCGCGGGGTTCGCCGGCCGGGGCACCGCTTCGGCCGCGGCCTCAGCAGCCGCCTCCGCCGTCCAGCGCCTGCCAGGACCCGCCCTCGCCGCCGGAACGCAGCAGTCGGTGGCTCCAGCTTTCGTACTGCTGGACCTCGAACAGGAAGTCGGGGGCGCCGTCGCGGTCGAGGTCGGCGAAGTCCAGCGCTTGGTGGCGCGGCTCCATGCCCTCGCAATCGGCGCAGGACGCGGTCGAGACCCAGGCCCTGCGGCGCCAGCCGCGATCGTCCGCCTCGCGCGCGAACAGCGCCACCGCGCCGATCCGTTCGCGCGCATCGTCCGCGCCGGCGTCGAACTCCGCGTCCAGGGTCAGCAGCGCCCAGCGGCGTTGCGGCGCGCGCGCATCGGCGACCAGCCACAACTCGCGCCGTCCCGCGGCCTCGCCGTCGCGCCGCCACTGGGCCACGGCCTGGCGCAGGCGCTGCGGCCGCTCGACCCGGCCCGGCACCGCCATCGCCACCAGTTCGGCCAGCAGTTCCTCGCGCTCGGCGGCCGTCGCCGCGCGGCGCTGCAGGCGCTGCTCCGGATTGAGATCGAAATCGGCCAGCCAGGCGCCGTGCTCGCCCAGCGCGGGCGCCTCGTCGCCGGGCGCGAACGCGAGCCGGTCCGGCTCGCTGCAGCCCAGGTCGGAACCGGCGATGCGGCGCAGCGGACGCGCCCGGCCGCGCGCCTGGCCATCGGCGTAAACGCGCAGCTCGCGGCCCAGCCAGGGCGCTGCGGCGGAATCGTCGCCGGCGTCGCCGAGCGCCAGCGAGAACGGATATTCGCCCGCGTGCTGGTGGTCGGCGCCGATCCACAGCGCGGTGCCCGCCTCGGGCGCGCGCAATGCGGCCTCGCCGGCCTCGGCCGCGATTGCGGCAGCGCCGGCGTGGGCGAGAGTCGCGCCGGCCAGCGCCAGCACCGTCGATGCCATCCACCGCATGTCCGCCTCCTTGCCCGCGCCCGCGGCGCGAATCAGAAACCGTAACGCTGAAAACCGCCGTCGACCGCGATGCATTCGCCGGTGATGTAACCCGAGGCCGGCAGGCACAGGAAGGCCACCGCCGCGGCCACCTCTTCCGGCTCGCCGATCCGGCCCAGCGGCGTGCGCAGCAGCACCTCGTCCAGGTAATCGGGATCGGCCAGCTTGTCGGAGGTGCGGCGGGTGCGGATGTACCAGGGCGCGACCGCGTTGACCCGGATCCCGTCCTCGGCCCATTCCACCGCCAGGTTGCGGGTCATCTGGTGCATCGCCGCCTTGCTCATGCCGTAGGGCGAACCGGTGCGCACGTGCAGGTTGCCGGACACGCTGCCGACGTTGACGATGCTCGAGGCCGCATGCCGGGTCAGCAGCGCATGCGCGTAGCGCGACAGTTCGAAGGCCGAGAACAGGTTGATCTCGAAGATCTGCCGCCACTCGTCCTCGGTGTAGTCGTTGGTCGGCTTGCTGAGGTTGCCGCCGGCGTTGTTGACCAGGATGTGCAGGCCTTCGCCGAAGTCCTCGACCCAATCCAGCAGTTCGCGCCGCTGCTCGTCGTCGGCGACGTCGGCGACGAAGGCGTGGATGTCGCGCTCGGGATAGTCCTCGACCAGTTCGGCGCGCGCCGACTCCAGCGCGGTGGCGTCGCGCGCGGCCAGCAGCACGTCGGCGCCGAAGCCGAGCAGCTCGCGCGCGATCGCCCGGCCGATGCCGGCGCTGCCGCCGGTCACCAGGGCCAGCTGTCCGTCCAGGCGCCAACGTTTCGGGTCCATAGCCTTCTCCAGATCTGCGCGGAATGGGTTGCGTGGAACGGCTTGCATGAAATCGGGCGCGCCGCCGGCGCGACCGGCGTAGCATAACGGCCAGCCGACCGAGGATGCCGCCATGACGCCTTGCCGCACCCTGCCTCTCGTGATCGCCGTCGCCGCGCTGGGCGCGCTGTCGGCGTGCAGCAAACCGCAACCGCCGGAAAAAGAACGCCCGGTCGAACCGCAGGCGACCCAGCTGCGCGACGCAATCCAGCAACCGCTGGAACAGGCCAAGGGCACCGAGGACGCGGTCGACCAGGGCGCGCAGCGCCAGCGCGACGCGATCGAAGCCGCCGGCGGCTGAGTCCCGCCGCACGACCGCCATCCCTTAACGAAAACGGGCCGCCGTAGCGACCCGTTTCGGCGACGCTGCGGCGGCCCAGACCCGGCCGCCGCCGTCATCGGGCGACTGGCTTACAACTCGCAGAAGCAATACGCCAGCGACTTCACCGGCACGCCGCGGGTCGGCACCGCAGCGCTCTGCAGGAAGCGCAGGTCCGCCGCCGCCTGCGGCATCGCCTTGACCAGCAGGCCGCGGGCGAAGTCCGATTGGCCGAGCATGGCGCTGCCGGCGCGGCTCTGGGCGAAGTTGGCGAAGAAGCGCTCGAACGGGGTCGGCATCTTCTCCACGTAGCGCACCCGGTACTCGCCGGCCTTGCCGAGCTTGGCCCGCTTGGCGACGTCGTCGACCGCATCGGACAGACCGCCCAGCGCGTCGACCAGGCCGCGTTCCTTGGCCTGCGCGCCGCTCCACACCCGGCCGCGCGCGACCGCATCGATCTCCGCCACCGGACGCTTGCGCGCGTTGGCGACGCGGCCGGTGAAATCGGCGTAGCCCTTGTTGATCACGCTCTGGATCACGCTGCCGACTTCCGGCGCCAGCGGCCGGGTGATGTCGAACGCGCCGGCCAGGCGAGTGGTGCCGACGCCGTCGGTGTGCACGCCGATCTTCTCCAGCGCGCGCGGCACGGTCGGGATCATGCCGAAGATGCCGATCGAGCCGGTGATGGTCGAAGGATCGGCGTAGATCCGATCGGCGTTCATCGAGATCCAGTAACCGCCGGACGCGGCCAGGTCGCCCATCGACACCACCACCGGCTTGCCGGCGGCCTTCAGCGCGACCACTTCGCGGCGGATCTGCTCGGAGGCGAACACTTCGCCGCCGGGCGAATCCACCCGCAGCACCAGCGCCTTCACGTTTTCGTCCTCGCGCGCTTCGCGCAGCAGGGCCGCGGTCGATACGCCGCCGATCGTGCCCGGCGGCTGCTCGCCGCCGGTGATTTCGCCCTCGGCCACCACCACCGCCACCTGCGGACGCTGGTCGGCCGGGTTGATCACCCGATCCAGGCTGGCCACGTAGGCCTCGAGGGAAATCTGCCGGAAGCCGCCTTCGGCGTCCTCGTCGGCGACGCCGCGCTTGGTCAGCAGTTCGTCGACTTCGCCGCGGGTCTTCAGGCCGTCGACCAGCTTCTGCTGCAGCGCGTACTTGCCCAGGTCGCCCTGGACCGCGTCCAGCCGCTCGGGCAACTGGTCGATGCTGGCGGCGAGCTGGGCCGGGTCGAGCTTGCGCGCCTTGGCCACGTCGCCAAGGTAGCGCGACCACAGATCGTTCATCCAGAACAGGTCGGCGGTCTTGGACTCTTCCGAGGCCGCGTCGAGGATGTAGGGCTCGGCGGCGGACTTGAACTCGCCGACCCGGAACAGGTGCACGTCGACGCCGAGCTTGTCCTGCAGGCCTTCGCGGTAGTACTGGCGATAGCGGCCGAGGCCTTCCAGCAGCATGCCGCCCATCGGGTCCAGGTACAGCTGGTTGGCCTGGGCCACCACCAGGTACTGCTTCTGGTCCATGGCTTCGGAGAAGGCGATCACTTCCTTCTTGCTCTCGCGCAGGCGCGCGACCGCGGCGGCGACCTCGCGCAGCGAGGCCATGCCCGAGGCCTGCAGCTTGTCCAGGCGCAGCACCACGCGCTCGATCCGCTTGTCGTCCTTGGCCGCGTCCAGCGCGCGCAGCAGGTCGCGCAGCTGCACTTCCTCGTTGCGGTCGCCGAAGGCCTTGCCGAGCGCGCGCGAGGCCGGATCGGAGCTGTACTGCTCGACCAGGTTGGCCTCCGGTGCGATCACCAGGGTGGTGCGCTCCAGCAGCGGCTCGGGCCGGCCGCCGAACATCACCGCCAGGGCGAAAAACAGCAGCACACCGAAAAACACCAGGTTGAAGAACAACCGGCGGGTGAAATTCATCGCATCCCAGGCGCCGACGATCAGCCGGGCCAAAGGCCCGCGGGACGAGGCGGTATCGTTCATTTGCAGAAGCTCCATGAATACGCGCCCAGCCTAACCGGGCCGGGGCCGGGTTTCACCCGCCATTCGTAAGGGCTACGAGCGGGAATGGGGAATGGGGAATGGGGAATCGTTATAAAGCGGACAAACCGCAAAAGTTTCCCGCCCGCCGGTCCCGGCTTTTCCGATTCCCGATTCCCCATTCCCGATTCCCGGCCTCAAGTGCACCCCGTCTCATGCGGGTCCAGCTCGTGCGGGTGCTCGGCGGCGATGCGGCGGGACAGGGCGTCGGGGGCGCTGGAACGCAGCAGGCGCAGGCCCAGCAGCACCGCGGCCACGGTCAGGCCGGCGATCAGGCCGATCCACATGCCCTTCGGTCCCCAGCCCAGGCCCAGGCCGAGGCCGGCGCCGACCGGCATGCCCACGCCCCAATAGGCCAGGGCGGCCAGCAGCATCGGCATGCGGGTGTCCTTGAGCCCGCGCAGGGCGCCGGCGGACAGCACCTGGACCCCGTCGGGAAACTGGAACATCGCCGCGTAGAACAGCAGCGAGGCGGCCAGGGCGGCGACCGCGGCGTCGCGGGTGTAGAAACTCACCAGCAGATCGTTGGCGCTGAGCAGAACGATGCCGGACATCAGCTGGGTGCCGATCACGATCGCGTAGCCGGCCCAGATCGCCCGCCGCACCCCGTCGACGTCGCCGCGGCCGAGCGCGTGGCCGACCCGCACCGTGGTCGCCTCGGCCAGCGCCATCGGCACCATGAAGCACAGCGCCGACAGGTTGATCGCGATCTGGTGCGCCGAGGCCTGGACCTCGCCGAGGCGGCCGATCAGCAAGGCGGTGACGATGAACAGACTGCCTTCCATCAGCACGGTCACCCCGATCGGCAGGCCGGTGGCGAGCAGGCCGCGGATGGTCGGCCAGTGCGGACGGTCGAAGCGCGCGAACAGGCCCAGGTCGGCGAACCGGCGCGCCCGGCGCAGAACCAGGAAGAAACCGATCGCCTGCACCCACAGCATCGCCGCCGAGGCGATGCCGAGCCCGCCGGCGCCGAGTTCGGGCAGGCCGAACTCGCCGAAGGTCAGCACGTAGCCCAGCGGCAACAGCACCAGCAGGCCGCCGGCGCTGAGCAGCATGGTCGGCAAGGTCCAGTGCAGGCCCTCGCTGAGGTAGCGCATGCAGAAGAACAGGGTCAGCGCCGGCACGCCCCAACGGATGCCGTGCAGGAAAGCCTGCGCGCCGGGAATGATTTCCGGCGCGATGCCCATCGCGCCGAGCGCATAGGGAATCGCGGTCAGGAACGCGAACAGGAACACGCTCAGCAGCGCCGCCAGCCACATCGCCTGGCGGAACAGCGCGCCGATCTCGCCGCGGCGGCCGGCGCCTTCCAGCTGCGACACCGACGGCGGCACCGACAGCAGGGTGCCGATCGGCACCATCATCGGCAGCCACCACAGCGCGGTGCCGATGGTGACCGAGGCCAGGGTGGTGGTGCCGTGGTGGCCGGCCAGGGTGTTGTCGACGAAGCCGATCAGGCCGGTCGAGACATGGCCGGCGACCAGCGGCGCGGCCAGAACCACGGTGGTGCGGATCTCGCCGGGCAGGCCGGAGCGCGAGACGGAGGGGGATGACGCGGACATCGGGGAACCCAACAGCACGACTGCGGCCGCGCATCCGGTCTAGGGCGCTGGCGCCGGGTCGCGGCGGAGGGCTATCTTACCCGCTCGAAAGTGAAGGCCGGGGAGCCTCGTTCGTCACTCATGAGCGCAAGCGCAGGTTCCGCCCACGGCCATGGCGATCTCAGCCATTGCGAGAACTGTCACGCCGAATTGCACGGCGAGTTCTGTCACGCCTGCGGGCAGTCGGTGCACAACCCGATCCGTCACGTCGGCCACGCCCTGGAAGAGGTGTTCGAGTCGTTCTGGCACCTGGACGGGCGCATTTTCCGCACCTTGCGCGATCTGCTGTCCCCGGGCCGGGCCGCGGCCAACTACATCCGCGGCCACCGCATGCGCTACGTGCCGCCGCTGCGGCTGTTCGTGGTGCTGTCGGTGCTGACCTTCTTCGTCGCCAAGTTCGCGATCCACTTCGACGATAACCAGCGCCTGATCAGCTTCAACGACGTCCAGGGCCCTACCGTGCGCCTGGGCAACACCAAGAAGCAGTTCCGCGAGGCCGACTCGGTGCTCGAGGTCGAGGCCTTGCGCACGCGCATGGTCAAGGAGCTGGAACTGGCCCGGCAGTCGGTGCCGGAGGCGGCGCGCAGCCCGATCCAGAAATCGATCGAGGGCGTGCAGCGCCAGGCCGACAAGCGCATCGAAGCGCTGCGCGCGCTGCAGAGGCTCGACGACGCCGAGGTCGCCAAACAAAAAGCCCAGGGCCAGCGCGAAGGCGGCGCCGCGGCCGCCGGCTCGGTGCAGGCGGCCGAAACCATGGGCGCAGTCGAGCAATGGCGCAACCGCCAGATCGCGCCCCTGCAGGCGCAGCTGAGCAAGCTCGCGCCGGCCTCGCCGCAGGCCTTCGAACTGGCCAAGCAGATCCGCCGGACCAACGCCGAAGCCGGTTGCCGCGTCGCCGCCCTGCAGCAGGCGCATGCGGAAGTCAGCGAAGGCCGGGCGGCGCGCAAGTCCGACCGCGACCGCTACGGCGATGCCGACTGCGACGACATCCACGATCCGCTGAGCTTCAACGGCAAGCCCTGGGACGCGCAGACCAACCCGCTGGTGTCGCCTTACCTGCCCAAGTTCGCCAACGACTGGCTCAACCGCCAGGTCGGCATCGGCCAGACCAACATCAGCCGGCTCAGCAAGGAGCCGTGGCGCTACATGAACACCCTGATCGGCGCGATTCCGTCGGCGCTGTTCCTGATGGTGCCGATGTTCGCGCTGCTGCTGAAGCTGGCCTACCTGGGTTCGGGCCGCGGCTATCTCGAGCATCTGGTGGTCGCGCTGTACAGCCACGCCTACCTGTGCCTGGTGTTCCTGGCGATGTTCCTGCTGACCCTGCTGGGCGGCGCGATCGCGCCGCACTGGCCCGCGTTCGGCATCGTCGGCGGCACCGCGATCGGCCTGCTCTGGCTGTGGATGCCGATCTACCTGCTGATCATGCAAAAGCGCGTGTACGGCAACGGCTGGCTGCTGACCCTGGTGCGCTACAGCGTGATCGGTTCGCTGTACTTCGTGATGCTGAGCATCGCCGCCGTCGCCCTGGCGGTGACCACGATCGTGCGGATGTGAGCGCGGACCGAACCGCCATGAGCGCGAACCAGGCCGAGGTCGTGTACGAAGTCTCGCTCGAGGTCGATGCGGCGATCGAAGCCGAGTACCTGGCCTGGCTGCGCGCGCACATCGACGAGATCTGCGCCCTGCCGGGGTTTCTCGGCGCGCAATGGTTGCGGGTCGAGGAGCCGGCCGCCGCCGCGGGCCGCTTCGGCCTGTGCGTGCAGTACCGCCTGCGCGATCGCGCCGCGCTCGAGGACTACCTGCGCGAGCACGCGCCGCGCCTGCGCGCGGACGGCGTCGCCCGCTTCGGCGGACGCTTCCAGGCCAGCCGGCGGATTTTGCAGCCGCTGGCTTGAACCCGGACCGCGCTCAGGCCGCCGGCTTGCGCGCGGCCACGCCGCCGACCCGGTAGTGGCGCATCTCTTCGATCGCGCCGATGTAGCCGCGGATCGCGGCCAGGAAGTCGGCGAAGCCGGCGCTCTTGCGGAAGCCTTGCAGGTGGCCGTCGACGCTGTCCCATTCGATCCGCAGCAGGTAGCACGCGGGTTCGTCGACGCAACGCGACAGCTCGTAGGCCAGGCAGTGCGGCGAGGCGTCCAGCACCTGCGCGGCGCGCGCATAGTCGCGCTCGAACGCCTCGCCGGCGTCGGCCGGCAGGCGGTAACGGATGTACTCGACGATCATGCGCGAAGCCCGGTGGCCGACGGAGCGCCGACTCTAGCCCGCGGCCGCGACGAGGGCCGTCGCAGTCTGTAGCGGCGCCGACCCGGTCACGGTTTCAGCGCTGCAGGGCGTCCTGCAGCCAGGCGCCGCGGCTGGCCGCCGGCGCCGCCAGCAGCTCGCCGCGCAACCTGGCGCGTTCCTGCGGCGGAGTGCGCTGGACCAGCACCGCCAGATCCTTGCGCTGCTGCGCGCTCAGGCCGTGCAGCGCGGCCAGCAAGGCGGCGTGCTGCGGCGCCGGCAGCTGCGCCAGCAGCGGCTGCAGCGCGGGATAGTCGGCGCCCAGTTGCGGGCCGAGCAGCCAACCGTGGCGTTCGCTGCCGTCGAGCGCGTCGAAACGGGCGCGCAGCGCCTGCTGTTGCTCCGGCGGCAGCGCGGCGTAGCGCGCCGCGGCGGCCTGGACCTCGGCCCGGTCGCCGGCGCTCAGGTTCTGCCAGGCCCGGTAACGCTCGCGCACCGCGCCGCGTTCGCCGGCCGGGCGTTGCTCCCATTGCGCCGCGCGCTGGCCGAACTGGCGCCGCTCGCTCTCGTTCCAGCTGTCCCAGCGCGCGCCCTGCGCCTGCAGGCGGGCGCGGGCCTCGGCCGGCAACCGCGACAGGGTCTGTTCCAGATCCGGCGGCAAGGCCGCGGCGGCGCCGGCCAGGGCGATGACGACCAGGCCCAAGGCGGCCCGCGCCGGCCAGCGGCGGGTGCTGCGGTCACGGCGCATCGGCGCTCTCCAGGTCCTGGGTTTCGCTGCCGGTGGCGGGCGCCGCCGGCGTCGACGACGGGTCGACGGCGGCCGGGTCGGACGACGGCTCGGCCGGCACGATCCGGCCGGCGTCCAGCGCCGCCAGCCAGCTGTGGAAGGCCAGATCCGCCGCGGCGGCTTCGCCGGCCGGGTCGGCGATCAGTTCGAAATCGCGGTGGGCGATCAGCCCGGATTCGCGCTGGTAGCGTTCGGCCGGAGCCGAGGCGGCGGGCAGCGGCTCGATCTCGATCCGGTCCGACCCGGCCAGCCAGCGTCCGGCCGGGCCCTCGCTCCAGAAGGTCGCCGCGAACGCCAGCGCGCAGGCGGCCAGGCCGCTCCACAGCAGCGGCATCAGCCAGCGCGGGCGGGCCGGCGCGGCAGCGGCGGCGCGGCGTCCGGCCGGGGCGGTCGCGGCCGGCTCGCCGCCCAGCGCCGTCTCGCGCGCCTGGCTCAGCCGTTGCAGGCGCTCCGCCGGCAAGGTCTTGATCCGGCGGTGGACCTGTTCGCGCAGCTGCTGCCAGGCCACCGGGTCGGCGCGGCCGTCGGCATGGCGCGGCAGGGCGCGCTGCAGGGCCAGGCGATAGCTAGGCGCAGCCACGCCCAGCGCCGCCGCGGCCTCGTTCTCGTCCAGCCCGGCGGCCAGGCGCAGCAGCAGCGCCGCGCGCGGCCCGCTGCCGAGCTCGGCCAGCCGGTCGGTGGCTTCGAGCGCGATCGCCACCGGGGTGCGGTGGCGCAGGCCCGGCTGGGTCAGCAGCAGCGACCAGAACCGGCTCGGCCATTCGCCCAGCGCCGCTTGTGCGGCGATCGGGCGGAACTGGGCCATCGCCGCGGCCAGCGCGGCGTCGCCGGCAGCGGCATCGCCGGCCTGCAACTCGGCCAGTACCGCGCCGCGCCGTTCGACGCCGCGCAGGAAGGCGGACAGGGCGGCCGGCGGGCCGGAACGCGGGCCCGAACCGGGGCCGGCGGCGGTCGCGGCGGGGGCCGCGGCGGGGGACTTCGAACTCATCGGAACGGCTTCACCATACGCCGCATCATAGCGAGGCAGGGCGCGCACAAAACGCTTGACAAGCGCCCGATCCGGCGCCGCGCAAAGCCCGGCGCGGCTCGCGGCCCAAATGCGGTTGTGCACAGCAGTAATGGAATCGTCACGAAGCCACACTTTGCCCGGTACGGAACCCGCATTACAGCGATGTTTCACACCTAAGCCGATGATTCCAAAGAAAATAACCGCTGTGGCTATTTTTTCACCAACCTAACCCTTCCCTGTATTTGCATGCACTCGAAGACCCCCGCGGGCCCGCCATGCACAGATTTATCCACAGACCGTGTGGATAAGGGAAAAACCCCTTGGCACACCATCACTTGCGTGATTTTTGTCACGTAACCGGGAGCAATGGTCCGCAACTGCTTCGCCTGCCGCCGGCGCGGCGCTGTCGCTAGACTGGGCCGATGCCCGAAGCCCCGTTTCCGCCGCCGCAGACCGTCTGGCGCGTCGCCCTGCCCCTGCCGTTGCCGCGCCTGTTCGACTACCTGCCGCCGGCCGGCGAGACCGGACCGGACGCGATCGGCTGCCGGGTGCAGGTGCCGTTCGGGCGGCGCGAACTGGTCGGGGTGGTCGCCGAGGTCGGCGCGCCCGAGTTCGACGGCGACGGCGCGGCGCTCAAGACCGCGCTGGCCCGGCTCGACCCGGCGCCGCTGCTGCAGGGCGAACTGCTCGAGTCGCTGCGCTGGCTGGCGCGCTACACCCACGCCCCGCTGGGCGAGGTCCTGGCCACCGCCCTGCCCGGGCCGCTGCGCCACGGCGAGCCGCTGCCGGACACCCACGCCTGGGCCTGGTGCGCGACCGAGGCCGGGGCCGCCGAGCGCGAGCGGCTGCGCGCCGGCAAGCCGCGCCGGCTGGCCGATCTGCTGCACGATCACGGCACGCTCGACGAAGATCGCCTCGACAACCTGTTCGACGGCTGGCGCGAGGCGGCCCGCAGCCTGGCCAAGCGCGGTCATGCCGAGCGCATCGCGGTGCCGGCCCTGGCGCAGGCGCCGCAGCCGCAGCCGGGCCCGGCGCTCAACGACGAACAACAGGCCGCGGTCGACGCGGTGCTGGCCGCCGAGGGCTTCAACGCCCTGCTCCTGGACGGCGTCACCGGCAGCGGCAAGACCGAGGTCTACCTGCACGCCATCGCCGACTGCCTGGCGCGCGGCAAGCAGGCCCTGGTGCTGGTGCCGGAGATCGGCCTGACCCCGCAGACCCTGGCGCGCTTCCGCGCCCGCCTCGGCGTGCCGGTGCACGCCCTGCATTCCGGGCTCGGCGACGGCGAACGCGCCCGCACCTGGGCCGCGTTCGCGCGCGGCGAGGCGCGGGTCGCGGTCGGCACCCGTTCGGCGGTGTTCCTGCCCCTGTCCGAGCCGGGCCTGATCGTGATCGACGAGGAACACGACGCCAGCTTCAAGCAGCAGGACGGGATCCGTTACCACGCCCGCGACTTCGCCCTGGTCCGGGCCAAGGCCCTGGACGTGCCGGTGCTGCTCGGCAGCGCGACCCCGTCGCTGGAGTCGCTGCGCAACGCCCAGGCCGGCCGCTACGGCCATCTGCGCCTGCAGCGCCGCGCCGGCCAGGCGCAGGCGCCGCGGGTGCGGGTGGTCGACGTGCGCAAGCGCCCGCTCGAAGCCGGCCTGTCGCCGGAGCTGTTCGAACGCGTCCACGCCGAGCTGCGCGCCGGCGGCCAGGTGCTGGTGTTCAAGAACCGCCGCGGCTATGCGCCGGTGCTGCTGTGCCACGACTGCGGCTGGAGCGCGCACTGCCCGCGCTGCAGCACCCCGCTCAAGGGCACGCCGATGACCGTGCACGGCGGCGGCCGGCGCCTGCAATGCCACCACTGCGGCACCCGCCGGCCGGCGCCCGACGCCTGCCCCGACTGCGGCGGCCTGGCCCTGCAGTCGCAGGGCGCCGGCACCGAACGGATCGAGGAATCGCTGGCCGCGCGCCTGTCCGACTTTCCGGTGCTGCGCATCGACCGCGGCAGCACCCAGAAGCGCGACGCGCTGGAAAAACTGCTGGCGCAGTTCGGCACCGCGCCGGGCGTGCTGGTCGGCACCCAGATGCTGGCCAAGGGCCACGACTTGCCCAACCTGACCCTGGTCGCGGTGGTCGGCATCGACGAAGGCTTGTTCAGCGCCGACTTCCGCGCCCCGGAAAAACTCGCCCAGTTGCTGATCCAGGTGGCCGGCCGCGCCGGCCGCGCGAACAAGCCCGGCGAAGTGCTGCTGCAGACCCACCACCCCGACCATCCGCTGCTGCACACGCTGTTGTCGGGCGGCTATGCCGCTTTCGCCGAGACCGAGCTGGCCCAGCGCGAGGCCGCCGAGTTCCCGCCGTTCGCGCACATGGCGCTGATCCGCGCCGAAGCGCAGCAGGTCGAACTGGCCAATGCGTTCCTGGCGATGGCGCGGCGCGAACTCGAGCGCGCCGCCGCCGCGCGCCGCGGCGACGGCGACGCGCGCGCGCTGGAGATCAGCGGCCCGGTGCCGGCGCCGATGCCGCGCCGCGCCGGCTACTTGCGCGCGCAGCTGATCCTGTCGGCGCCGCAGCGGCGCAGCCTGCACGCCGCGCTCGACGCGGCGCTGCCGGCGATCCACGCCGCGCCGGAAACGCGCAAGGTGCGCTGGTCGCTGGACGTGGATCCGGCCGACCTGTACTGAGCGGCGCCGCTCAGGCCAGGGCGTCGCGCACCGCGCTGCGCAGGCCGTCGACGTCGCCGGCCTCCACCCGCCGCCAGGGCAAGGCCTCGCCGAGCCCGCAGGCCGGCGTCGCGACCACCGGAATGCCGCTGGCGATCGCACTCAGCAAGGCCCGCGGCTGGTGTTCGACCCAGGCCGGCAAGACCACCGCATCGGCTTCGCTCAAGCCCTGCGCATAGCTGGCGACGCGGCGCAGGCGGGCGCGGCCGGGATCGAGGCCGCGCTCGCCGTCGCCCGGCGGCAGCAGGATCTCGACCTCGTCGCCGCGCAGCGCTTCGAGCAGTTCGTGGATGCCTTTGCGCGCCAGCGCCGAAGCGGCGAACAGCGCCCGCGGCGGCGCGCCGACCGCGCGCGGCAGGCGCTGCAACGCCGTCGGCAACGCCCAAGCCAGGGCGCTCGCGCGCGCGCCGGCCAGCTGCAGCACCTGCGCATGCGGACTCAGCCAGGCCTGCGCGCCGAGCAGGCCCTGCCACTCGTCTTCGATCAGCTGCGGATCGGCGCGGAAATCGCGCAGCGAAGCGCATTGCGGCCGGCGCCGCACCGCGCGGTCGAGTTCGTCCTGCAAGGCCGCCATCGGCAATGCGGTCATCAGCACCGCATAACGGCGCCCGGCCAGTTCGCCGTCGCGCCACAGGAACGGCAGCAGACTCTGCGGCAGCACCAACTCGACGTCGCGCGCCTGCAGGCGCCGGGCCAGATCGCGCGCATGCCCCTGCAGCTGCGCCAGCCGCACCTGCGGCAAGGCCTGGCCGCGCCGGCGCCGATAGCGCCAGGCCAGCGACTGCGCCACGCGCCGGTGCGCGGCCTGCGCCGGCAGCGCCGCGCCGCCGGCGCCGAACACGCGGTCGCCTTCGCCGCGCTGGTCCTGCAGATGTTGGCGGAACTCCGGCCAGGCCTCCTCGATCCACCAGGTCCGGCGCAGACCGCGCGCGGACGGCCCGGTATGACGATGGCATTCGGTCTGGCCGCAGCTGCCGCAATCGTTGACCACCGAGGTCGCGCGCCGCGGCGACGGCGCCAGCGGCAGGGCGGCCTGCATCTGCGCCCGGGCGCGGATGCGCAAGCGCAAGCGCTGCGCATCCATCGTCACTTCCAGGCGCCAGGCGAACGGCGCACGCAGGCGCAGGTCGAGGTAATTCCAGAACACGGTCGCGTCGCGGTCCTGCTCGGCCAGCGAACCCGGCAGGGTGCGCGAATGGCGGTGGCGTTCGACCACCTCCAGGCCGGCGCGCACCGCGCTGTCGTACAAGGCGTTGGACAACTGGCACAGGCCGCCGCCGATCGCCGGAATCACGCAGCCCTCGCGCAGCTCGCGGCCGCTGACGTAGCCGCGCGCGCGGGTCGCGCGGCCGACCTGCTTCCAGAAACCGAACACCGCCCCGGCCGGCACCTCGATGCCGTCGAGCCGGCGCAACGCCACGCGCAGGTTCTGCAGTTTGCCGGCGACCAGCAACGGGTCGGCCTCGTCGCGAGGCCACAGCGCGCCGTCGAACTCGGCCAACACCGGCGCGTCGCGCAACGCGGGCGAAGGCGCATGCGCGCGCGGGCGCTGCGGATCGCGCGCATCGCGCCAGAACCGGATCGTGCGCAGGCCCCAGGCCTTGCAGGCGAACAGCAAGGCCTGGCGGCGGGTCGGCAGGTCGCTGCGGGCGGGCGGCGGAAGCGTGACCGTGCTCATTTCGTCCTTGAAGAGGTGTCGATCCTGGGCGATGCCGTCCGGCGTCGCTTACTTGGCCTTGAGCCTGGGTTTGCCGGCCGCGGGCGCTGCCGGCGCGGGCTTGGCGGCGGGCGCGTCGGCGGGCTTGGGCGGCGATTTGGCCGCGCCCTTGCCCTTGGGCTTGTCGCGCACCCACACGATCTGGTTGTCGCGGCGCAGCTCGAACAGGCCGCTGGCCTCGATCAGGTCGCTGAGCTTGCGATAGCCGTAATTGCGCGAGTCGAACGAAGCCTGATTGCCGATCTGGTGGCCGACCGCACCCAGATGCGACCAGCCGTCGTCGCCGGCGACCGCATCGACCGCGCGCCGCAACATCCGCACCAGGCGGGTGTCGCTGCGCAGATCGCCGGCGCTGCGCGGCGGCGTGGCCGGCGCCTCGTCGGCCGGCGCGTCGGTGCCGGCCGGCTGGCCCAGCGCTTCCAGATAGGTGAACTTGGAGCAGGCGTTGACGAACGGCTCCGGGGTCTTCTGCTCGCCGAAGCCGTAGACCTTGGCGCCTTCGGTCAGCAGCCGCATCACCAGCGGGGTGAAGTCGGCGTCGCTGGAGACGATCGCGAACCCGTCCAGGTTGCGCGCGTACAGCAGGTCCATGGCGTCGATCACCAGGGCCATGTCGGAGGCGTTCTTGCCCTTGCTGTAGGCGAACTGCTGCATCGGCCGGATCGCGTACTCGTGCAGCACCGCTTCCCAGCCCTTCAGGCTCTGGCTTTTCCAGTTGCCGTAGGCGCGGCGCACGTTGGCCACGCCGTAGCGGGCCACCTCGGCCAGGATCGCCTCGATCTTTGCCGCCGGCGCGTTGTCGGCGTCGATCAGCAACGCGATGCGTTTTTCCTCAGCCGCCATGCCCGCTCCTCCTCGCGTCCGGTCCGGCCGCTCCGGCCGGTCCCGCTGCGGCCAGCCTAGCGCAACCGCGGTTGCGGCACGACCGTCGCCGCGCGCCGCTCAGGGCGCGCTCATGACGCCGCCATCGCGATCGGCGAAAATGTCCGCGAACCCAACGACGAAACCTATCCCCATGACCCAGCTCGAACAACTGCGCGCGCTGTCCGCGGTAGTCGCCGACACCGGCGACATCGAGGCGATCGCCCGCTTCCGTCCGCTCGACGCCACCACCAACCCCTCGCTGCTGCTCAAGGCCGCGTCCCTGCCCGCCTACGCGCCGCTGATCGAGTCGGCGCTGGCCGCCGCCGAGGGCGGGGACATCGCCGAACGGGTAAGCGACGCCGGCCTGCGCCTGGCGGTGGCGATCGGCGGCGAGATCCTCAAGCTGATTCCCGGCCGCGTCTCGACCGAAGTCGACGCGCGCCTGAGCTTCGATACCGACGCTACCCTGGCCCAGGCCCGGCGCATCGTCGAACTGTACGAACGCGCCGGCATCGGCCGCGAGCGCCTGCTGATCAAGATCGCCTCGACCTGGGAAGGCATCCGCGCCGCCGAGCAGCTCGAACGCGAAGGCATCCACTGCAACCTGACCCTGCTGTTCTCCTTCGCCCAGGCGGTCGCCTGCGCCGAGGCCGGGGTCTATCTGATCTCGCCCTTCGTCGGCCGCATCCTCGACTGGCACCTGGCCAACGGCGCGGCCAAGCCGGCCACGCCGCAGGACGACCCCGGCGTGCAGTCGGTGGCCCGGATCTGGAACTACTACAAGCGCCACGGCTACGCCACGGTGGTGATGGGCGCCAGCTTCCGCAACACCGGACAAGTCCTGGCCCTGGCCGGCTGCGACCGCCTGACCATCTCGCCGGAGCTGTTGGCCGAACTCGACGCCGCCGCGGGCGAAGTGCCGCGCGCGCTGATCGACGACGGCGCCCGCGCCGCGCCGGAGCCGGCGCTCAGCGAGGCCGCGTTCCGCTGGCAGCACAACGAGGATGCGATGGCGACCGACAAGCTCGCCGACGGCATCCGCCGTTTCGCCGCCGACCAGCGCAAGCTGGAAGACCTGCTCGCGCAGCGCCTGCGCGGCTGACGGAGACCCAACGGCCATGAGCGATTCGCGCAAACACGTCGTCATCGTTGGCGGCGGGTTCGGCGGATTGTGGGCGACGCGCGCGCTGGCCAACGCCGACGTGCGCATCACCCTGATCGACCGCCGCAACCATCATCTGTTCCAACCCCTGCTGTACCAGGTCGCCACCGCCGGCCTGTCGGCGCCCGACATCGCCGCGCCGCTGCGCCACATCCTGCGCAAGCAGGCCAACGTCGAGGTGCGGCTGGGCGAAGTCGTCGCCCTCGATGCCGGCGCGCGCCGGCTGCGCCTGGCCGACGGCGAGGCGATCGGCTACGACTACCTGCTGCTCGCCAGCGGCGCCACCCACGCCTACTTCGGCCACGACGAGTGGGCGGCGAACGCGCCCGGGCTGAAGACCCTCGACGACGCGCTGCTGATCCGGCGCCGGGTGCTGCTCGCGTTCGAACGCGCCGAGGCCGCGCAGACCGAGGCCGAACGCGCCTCCTGGCTGCATTTCGCCGTGGTCGGCGGCGGCCCGACCGGGGTCGAGCTGGCCGGCACCCTGGCCGAGATCGCCCGCCACACCTTGCGCCGCGAGTTCCGCCGGATCGATCCGGCGCAGGCCAGGGTGCGCTTGATCGAGGCCGGGCCGCGGGTGCTGGCGAACTTCCCCGAGTCGCTGTCGGCCAAGGCGCGCGCGCAGCTGGAACGCCTGGGCGTGGAAGTCGTTACCGGCACGCCGGTCGCGGCGATCGACGGCGACGGCTACCGGCTCGGCGAGGAGACCGTCGCCGCGCGCACCGTGCTGTGGGCGGCCGGCGTCGCCGCCTCGCCGCTGGGCGCGATGCTCGACGCGCCGCGCGACCGCGCCGGGCGGGTGCAGGTGCAGCCCGATCTCAGCGTGCCCGGCCACCCGGAGATCTTCGTCGCCGGCGACCTGGCCAGCCTGCAGCAGGCCAACGGCCAGCCGGTGCCGGGCGTGGCGCCGGCGGCCAAGCAGATGGGCGGCTACGTCGCCCGCGCGATCCGCGCCCGCCTGCGCGGCGAGACGATCGCGCCGTTCGGCTACGTCGACTACGGCAACCTGGCCACCATCGGCCGCCGCGCCGCGGTGGTCGACCTGCGCGGCCTGCGCTTCTCCGGGTTCATGGCCTGGGCGTTCTGGCTCGCCGCGCACGTGTTCTTCCTGATCGGCTTCCGCAACCGCCTGCTGGTGATGCTCAACTGGTCGTGGGCGTATTTCACCTATCAGCGCCACGCCCGGATCATCTTCGGCGGCAAGCCCGATCCGTCCTGAGCCGGACGCCCGGTCCGGTCCCGACGCCGCGATCGGCCGGCAGCCAAAAACGAAGGGCGCCGCGAGGCGCCCTTCGTCCTTGCCCTTCGTGCTTGCCCGCCGGCCTCGCAGCCGGCGCGGCCGTGCGCCGATCAGGTGAACCCGTCGTAGTAGAACGCGGTGGCCTGCACCTGCCGCACCGCGCCGGTGTCCAGGTCGGTGATGGTCACCTGCAAGGTGGCCTGGCCGTCGCCGTAGACGTCGGTGTAGATGAGCTTCTCGCAGTAGGGCGCATTGCCGCAGCCGGCCGGCACCGTGTTGTTCTCCAGGTCGCGCCAGGCGTAGGCGTAGTTGCCCGCGCCGACCCCGGTCACCTGGAACAGCGCGGTGCTCGGATTGTTCGCCGAGCCCGGCCGCCAGATCGAGCTGCAACTGCCGACTTCGGGCACGTCGAAGGCGTAGGTGTCGACGAAGCAGGTCACCGCCGCGTTGCTGACGTCGCCGGCGCGCGCCGGCGGCGCCGCCGCGGTCAGGCCGAGCAGCGACAAGATGACGCCCAACACCCAGGTCTTGCTGGTCTGCATAAAACCCTCCATTGGT
The DNA here is from genome assembly GCF_019733395.1 of Lysobacter sp. BMK333-48F3. Classification (NCBI taxonomy): domain Bacteria; kingdom Pseudomonadati; phylum Pseudomonadota; class Gammaproteobacteria; order Lysobacterales; family Lysobacteraceae; genus Lysobacter; species Lysobacter sp. BMK333-48F3. The sequence goes on from NZ_JAIHOO010000001.1 coordinate 1,197,902, forward strand.
TCGTGTCGTCGGGCCCCCGGCCCGCGGGCGCGGCAGCGCCGCACCGCCTGCGAGTGTAGGTAGGCGCCGGCGCGGATACCGCGACGCAGGCGGCGGGAATCCGGCCGGAACTGGGCGCTGGCTTCCGGATCGCGCCGAAACCGCCGCGAGGCCCGGCGCAACCGGAGATGAAGTCCCGGCGGCGCCACCGCCGAACGGCCATGGCCGGCGCGGCGCGGTCGCGGCAAGATAGGCCGCCTCCCGCCGGCCGGTCGCCGCGCGGCCGCAACCCGTCCAGGACTTCCGCGTGCTGACCGCCGAGCAAAAGCAGCAATTCGCCGACCAGGGCTACCTGGTCATCGACCCGCAAATCGATCCCGCGATCATCGACGGCGTGCGCGAGCGCGTCGGCAACGGCCTGCTCTATCCGGACGGCCGCACCGTGGCGCGGGTCCAGGATGCCTGGCGCCAGGACGCCGGGGTCAAGACGATCGCCTGCGCGCCGACCGTGCTGGCGGTGCTGGCGCAACTGCACGGGCGCAAGCCGCTGCCGTTCCAGACCCTCAACTTCCGCGTCGGCACCGAGCAGAAGGTCCACTCCGACACCGTCCACTTCAATTCCAACCCGGCCGGGCACATGTGCGGCGTGTGGGTGGCCTTGGAAGACATCGACCAGCACAACGGCGCGGTGATCTATTACCCCGGCAGCCACAAGCTGCCCGAAGTGGGCATGAGCGAAGTGTTCGCCGAACCCGATCTGGGCGCGCGCCGCGCGCCGATGCGCGACGGCCCGCTGTCGCCGCGCGGCTGGTGGCGGGAACTGCGCGGCCATTCGCCGGCGCACGATTCCGCGCACAACTACCTGCTCTACGAAACCTACATGGAACGGCAGATCGAGCGCGCCCGGATCGCGCCGGCGCTGGCGACGATCCGCAAGGGCCAGGCCTTCGTCTGGGCGGCCAATCTGATGCACGGCGGATCGCCGCGCACCGATCCCGCGCGCACCCGCCACAGCCAGGTCAGCCACTACTACTTCGAAGGCGCGCGCTACCACCGCCCGCTGCTCAATCCGGACGGACGCGTGCGCTATTTCCAGCCCGACTGGATCGTCTGATCCGTCGCCGCGAAACGGCCGCGGGGGCGCCGGCCGGCGCCCCCGCGCTCGCCGATCAATTCCAGCCGTCGTAGTAGTGCGCGACCGCGCTCACCGTGCGCACCGCGCCGGTGTCCAGGTCGGTGACCGTCGCCGCCAGGTGCGCTTCGCCGTCGCCGTTGGTCTCGGTGGCGATGCGGACGTTGCAGCTGCGGGTATTGCCGCACGCCGGCGCCGGGCCGCCGCTTTCCAGGTTGCTCCAGCTGTAGCCGTAGTTGCCGGCCGGCAGGCCGGTCACTTCGAAATGGGCGATGGTCGGGTTGTTGGCCCGGTTCGGCGTCCAGGTGGCGACGCAGACGTTCGCCCGCAAGGTGTCCAAAGCGAAGGTATCGACGTAGCAGCTCAACACCGCGGCGTTGACGTCGCCGGCCCGCGCCGGTGCGTGCGACAGCGCCATCAACGCGGCGAACCCGGCCGCGACCAGCATCTTCTTGGCGTGCATGTACCCCTCCATTGGGTAAGTGCGCCGGCTCCGGACGGAGCCGGCGGCGCAGTCTGGTCGCCGCGTTCGCGGCCCGGCAAGCGCGCGCGCGGGGGGCTGCGACGCCGCTTCCAGTTCTCAACCGGCGCTGCGCGCGCCGGCGCATCGCCGGCGCCACCGGCAATGGCGCCGATTCGCCAGCGCAACGCGCGTAGCCGCGCTCAGGCGCGGTCGATCGCGCACAGGAAGCAGCCGTAGCGCGCGTTGTGGGCGGCGACCCGCACGATCGCCGGATCGGCGAACAGTTCCTGCACCGCTTGCTCGCCTTGCGCGCCGTCGGCTACCCGGGCCTCGCGCAGCCAGCCTTGGCCGTCGTAAGCGCGCAGCGACAGGTAGCGGGTCAGCAGCACCGGCGGCCATTGGTCCTGGTAGGCCTGCGCCCGGCTCGCGGCCTCGCGCACGAAGATCGGACCGCTGGCGCGGTACGGGCCCTGGGCCTGGTGTTCGTGGGTCAGCAGCAACACGGTTTCGCCCACCGCCGCATCG